>JAFTJF010000002.1 GCA_017456555.1 Clostridia bacterium | reverse complement strand
TTTATTTTATGTCTATTTTTTCATTTTTTACTTTATTTATCCAGTCAGGAATTACTTCTGCTGCTTTTTTTCCATCTTCATATAATTTCATCATTGAATCTTTATCTCTTGTTAAAGTGTCTAATCCATAAACATCTTTAGGTGCTAATATTAAAACTTTTCCTTCTTCTTGAAGTTTTTTTGCGTATTCTAATGATTCATTATATTGTCTTGCACGATCTGATAATCTAGCTGCTGCATTTGGATATTTTATTCCTAAAAATTTAGCAAAGAAATTATCTCTTGTTGGTTTACGAGGAACATCTATTAATCTTGTTAATATTATAACTACTTTATCACATCCCTCATCTAAAGCTTTTTGAATTGGAAGTGGATCTGCAAAACCACCATCAAAATATGTAACTCCATCAATTTCTACTGGTCGATTTATAACTGGAATATTGCATGAAGCAGATAGAACTTTATAATTATCTTGTTTTATATCTTTTTTGGTAAAATATTTTGTTTTACCAGACACACTCTCTTCTGCAACTACAATAAATTCAGCCGGATTTTCTATTAAAGTTTTATAGTCTATTGGATCTTCTCCATCTGAATTTGCTAATGTTCCATATATGTAATCCAAATTTAGAAAATTTCTATTTTTTAACCAACAATTAATTCCACTATATTCTTTTCTGAAAGCATAATCAAAATAATATCTATAATTTCTTCCTTTTTGTTTTGATAAAAAACTTATTAAATTTGTACTTCCAGCCGAAACTCCTATACAACAATCAAAATTAATATTATTTTCCATACAAAAATCTAATATACCTACGGCAAAGGTTCCTCTCATTCCTCCACCAACATCTATTAAACCGATTTTCATTTTTCCTTTACACCCCAATTAATTATTACAATTAAACTAATTATATCACTTTTTTCTATATTAAAATACCTAACATACTTCTTCAATTTTATTTGCAATTCTCGATTTTACTAATTCTGCAATTTGACGAGTATTCATATCTTTATATTCATCCCAATAAATTGGATTTAAAAAATGAACTTGTGTTTTTATTTCTCCAGTTTCCCAACTGTTATATACTTTATATGAATCTATTAAAACAACTGGTACTATTGGAGTTTTAGTTTTCAAACTAATTTTAAAACATCCAGCTTTAAATTCAATTAAGCTATTTTTCTTTTTGTTATCAAAAATCCCTTCTGGAAACAAAATATATTTTCTACCAGCTTCAACATCTTTGGCCATTTCATTAATAATTGTCATTGCTTGTTTATTGCTTTGTTTATTCAAACGTTTACCTTTTAAAGTATCTACTATTTGTTTTATGAAAATTCCATTTGATTTATTTATATCCATTACAAAAGAACATGGTTTTTCATGAACTGATATAATCCCATAAGCATCATATTTTCCTTGATGATTTGGATACATCATATATCCACCTTCCTTAGGTAAATTTTCATGACCAAATACTTCAGTTTTTATATGCCCTGTTTTTTTCATTACATCTACAACATATTGAACATATTTATAATTTTCTTCTTCACTATAATTTTCTGGATGCTCTTCTGAATTTTTTATCAATTTATTCATTTCATGAAGTGCTCCAGGAAGTTTAAAAATATTTCTAATTATTGTATAACACATTCTCCACATTTATTTTTTCACCTTTATTTCCATATTATATCTATATAATTATATCACACTTTTCATAATCGTCAAAATTTTATAAAATTAAGAAATTCATTTATTTTTCTAAAATATTTTCTACAACTAATTGTTGATATAGGTGTTTATTTGAATCTTTACTATAATAATCAATAGCAGCTATTGTGACATATTTTTCTCCGGTATGTCCACTGTTAAAACCACATGCTATTTCTACTATCTCACCACTTTCTATTAATTTAAATTTGTCATATGTTTGTCCTCTACTACTCATTCTTCTTGGTGTTCTAGTAAATTTTCCTAAAAATTCAGCTTCATAATATGAAACTTTTGTATAATAATTTCCTGTTGCCATATCTTGACTTTCAGACATTTCTGAATATATTTTCAACATACATCCCCCAATTGTCGCTATCATTAATAATATTAGTAATGCTATTCCTATTTTTTGCTTTTTTTCCATATTTTATCTCCTATATTTATAAAAAATAGCTAAAAACATTCTGTTCTTAGCTACTTCTGTTGGTGGAGGTGAGCGGGGTCGAACCGCTGTCCAATACCCCTTCCACATAAACTTCTCCGAGTGCAGTTTGTTATTAAAATTTCCCCTCTATATCTTTAACAAACAAAATTTATATTAGGTATCTTTTATAAAATCCCATTAATACTAAAAGATAAATATTAACTTCGTTTCCCACTAATCGTCGCCCTATCTTAAACCGTGGGTTGTAAAAGTAGAACGTCGCCGCAAACTAGGCAGCGAATGCTAATTCTTTATTATCAGCGTTTATTTTTAATTTATGCCTTTTTAAGTGGCCAGGCATCTCCACTACTCGCTATTTATCCTTCTAGAATACTGTCGAAACCAAATACACCCCCATATTTGACTAACAATATATATTATACTCTTATTTTACTCACATTTCAAGCTTTTATAAAATATGATATTAATCAATTTAAATTTGAGGTTTTATTGATTTTTAGATTATTTTCACATATAATACTCCCTGTAAAAATATAAATATATTTTACTCTTTTAATTACCTTTTGGAAGGAAAACTTTATGAAAAAAATAATTTTTAAAGGCTGTGGAACAGCTATTATAACACCTTTTAATAAAAATGGTGTTGATTTTGTAGAATTCAAAAAACTAATTGAATTCCAAATTAATAATAAAGCTGATAGTATCATTGTATGTGGTACTACTGGTGAATCATCTACTATGACTTTAGATGAAAGAAAAGAAACAATCGAATTCGCAGTAAAAACTGTAAATGGTCGTATCCCTGTAATTGCTGGTACTGGCGGAAACTGTACAGCTCAAGTAATCGAATTTACAAAATGGGCTGAAAATATTGGAGTTGATGGAGCTTTGATTGTTACTCCTTATTACAATAAAACAACTCAAGACGGTTTAGTTGCTCATTATACTGCAATCGCAAAAGAAACAAATTTACCTATTATTCTTTATAGCGTGCCTGGTAGAACTGGTGTTAATATCACTCCTGCTACTTGCTTAAAATTATCAAAAATTGAAAACATAGTTGCTATAAAAGAAGCTAGTGGTAATTTATCTCAAATTGCAGAAATTGCAAATTTATGTGGTGATAATTTAAATATATATTCAGGAAATGATGACCAAATAACTCCTATTTTAGCTGTTGGTGGTATAGGTGTTATTTCAGTTCTTTCTAATTTAGTTCCTGAATATACTCATAATATAATAGAAAATTTCTTTAATGGAAAAATTAAAGATGCTATAAATGCACAAATCAAAGCAGTTCCTTTAGTAAACGCTCTATTTTGTGAAGTAAATCCAATTCCTGTTAAAGCTGCATTAAACATGATTGGGTATAAAGTTGGTACCCCTAGACTTCCTCTTATAGAAATGTCTGATGGTGGAAAAGAAAAATTAAAAACAGAATTAATAAATTTTGGATTAATTAAATAAATATCAAAAGACTAATAATCTTTTGATTTATTACAAATATAAATGAAAGAATAAATTTATAATTAAATTATAAATTATTATGAGGACATAAAATATGATAAAAACTTTAATAAATGGTTGTAATGGTAGAATGGGTCAAGAAGTTGTAAAGGCAATACTTGATACTCCAGAAATCGAAATCTTATGTGGTGTTGATAAAATAGATAATGAAAATAACTCATTCCCTGTTTTTACAGATATCTCAAAAATTAATTTAATTCCTGATGTTATAATTGATTTTTCAATACCTGAAGCCACATTTAATATATTAGAATTTGCAAAGAAAAATAAAATCCCAACTGTAGTTGCTACTACTGGATTTTCAGAAGAACAATTAGAAAAAATTGAAGAATATTCAAATGAATTTCCAATTTTTAGATCAGCTAATATGTCTTATGAAACAAATCTAATGGCAAAATTAGTTGCCGAACTTGCTCAAAAATTACCTGATTCAGATATCGAAATTGTAGAAACTCATCACAATAGAAAAATAGATAGCCCAAGCGGAACAGCTCTTATTCTTGCTGATAGTATAAATAACAGCTTAAATAATGAAATGTATTATGAATATAATAGACATAGCAAACGTGAAAAAAGAAATCCAAAAGAAATCGGAATCCATTCTATTAGAGGTGGTAACGAAGTTGGAAAACATACTGTTCTTTTCTTTGGAAATAATGAAAGTTTTGAAATAACTCATACTGTAAATTCTAGAGGTGTATTTGCAAATGGCGCTGTTAAAGCTGCCTTCTTTATTGTAAATAAAGAACCTGGCCACCTTTATAATATGAATGATATGTTTTAATAAGTATTTTAATAAAAAAGAAGCCCTTTTGGACTTCTTTTTTTAACGCTTTATTGTTAATATTAAACACATTAACATTTTCTAATCCTCTTCAAAAGTCCTATAAGATTATTTCTTGAAAACAACAGAAAAAAATATAGTTGTAAGAAATTTTGAAAAAAATTTAATTATATAAAACTCTATTTTTAATAATTTTATATAAAAAAGGCACAAGCAATAATATAGATTCAATTCTATATTATTACTTATGCCCCTATTTTCTTATTTTTAAATTTGATTTATTTAAAAGAATAAAACACTTTTGATTTTGATTAGAATGTAGTCTATTATAATACTTTTTCCTCAAAAATCAAGCTAATTTAAAACATTTCTATCTAATATTCTTATTATTTTTCAATTTTATCTTTTAAATTTTTAATTACATTTCCTACATTTATTTTATCTTTTTTATCATCAGATTCATTTTTTATAGCAAATCCAATTAAAATTCCACCAACTAACAAAAGATAAATCCACCATGGTATTGATAGCCAAAACTCTCTAGTTAATAATATTGCATTAATCAAAATTGCCATGATGCTTACAATAAATATAGCTCCATATTTTTTCATATAACTATACATTACAAGTGCAACTATAAATAATACAAATATTATTCCATCTGCTTCACTTGTGTATGAACCAAGAGCCAATAAATAAATTATTGAAAAAACAATGTATTCCAAACTATCAATTTGTTTAACATATTTTATTATAATATCTTTAACTAATACTAAGGCCAAAATTGTCATTCCAATTGCTTCACAGCAAGCAAATTCGTTCATTTCCAATTCTACCAATAGTTCTTTATATAAACAGTAAACAGCAATATATGTAATTGCTTTAAAAGCATCTTTACTTTTTTCTGATTGCATAAAGTACATATTTGTAAATGACCAAATTATAAAGAATATTTCTTTTATTAAGTCATTATCAAAAAAGTCTAATGCTAAACTTAAATATATCATTGAGAAAATTGTATCTATTGAAAATTTCTTTTGATATACAGAAACAAAAGTTGCAGCAACTGCGGCCAAAATTACAATTATTGGTTGAATCTCCTCTTCAACTTGAGCATCTTGCATAATAGCCATAAATCCAAGCATTGGTATTATTCTTAAATATTTATTATCTTTATTTTTAAAGTTCTCATATATTAAATATGCAGCAAATGCAAAACCTATTATTATGCTTACAAGGTTTTCTAAATCTGCTAATGCAATAAATGTTACTACACTAGAAATCGAGATAAATATTTTGCTAAATTCATCTTTTAATGATTTATTTGTTTTTTCTAATATCATTGCAATTATTGTTATAATTAATGGTACTAAATGAACAATTTCATCTGATACTTCTAAAAATTCAAAACTTGTAAGCAATATAAATAATATATTTATATAACTAAAGTATTTAAAAATTCTGTATTCTTTATTTTTTATAAAGCTATATATATAAACTAATTCAAGTAATACAAATAGAATTACATCATTAGACATATCCGTTGAATTACCTATGCTGCATACTAAATAAGTTAATATAATATTAATATGAGAAATTACTAAAAAGCCTTTATTTAATGCTTTATATTCTTTTCCAACAAATAGCTCTCCTACACAGAAAACAAGTAATGAAGAGATTATATAAAATATATAATTTAAATCTGCTATTACTGATATATTTATAAAAGTTGCTATTAATGTACAAGGAATTAGATAACTTAAAACTACTTTTCCTTTTTCTCCTGATTTTAAATAAACTAAAAACATTAATCCAAATTCAATAATTGAAAGCATATATGGTTTTACAAAACCACAATTTCCTTCTAAAGTTTTTAACCACATAATTCCAACTGTTGTTAAACTTGTAACCATAGAACTTTTAATAAGATTTTTATCTTTATTAGATACAACTCCAACTATAATAGATATTGAAATTGCATATATAGTTCCTAAAACAACTTTTATACTATTTAATACTTCAAATGGATATTCAAAAATTAAACTTGCAAATATTCCAAAAGCATATAATGAAATATTAAATAAATATGCATTTTGTATAGAATTTTCTTTTCTTGTATATAAAAGAAAATAGTTTATTGTTAAAAGAAGTAGTATTAAAAATAACTCTGCTTCTCCTGCAGCAAATATGCAAATTGCATATAAACCACAAAGTTCAGGAATTGCATTATAAAATATTTTTAATAATTCTATATTAGAATTTTTATTTGTTAATCTTATTAATGCAATATTATAAACTAATAATAATATAACAATTAATGATATTTCCTTTGAGAATATTAAACCAAATAATATTATTGTACAAATTTGTGAAAGCACACTTCCTACAAGTAATGCTTTTGATTTTCTTATTTTATAATTTATAAAATATATTCCAGAAGTAGCAAGCATTGACATTGCTAAATATGTATATCTTCCGTCTCCATATATTGAAAAATATTCACCAAATAATCCAAATATTGAGCATGATATTAAACATATTGGAATATATGCCATTGCAAGATAGAAAAATGTATTACTTGCTTTTTCTAACTTAAATCTTTCTTTTGCAATTTTACTTGCACCTAAAAATACTCCAATTAATAATACAAGTACAACTGTTTTTATAATATTAGAAACTGTATACCATGTAGACATCAAAAATACAATTGCCGCTAGAACAATTAAAACTGCTCCTGTTATTAGTATTGTAGTATTTTTGGTTTCTCTTTCACTTTTTTCTTTTTTTATTTTTCTTTCTAATTTTTCCTCTTCAGATAATTCTTTCTTATCTTCTGTAACCTCATTCCTATCAGGAATTGTTTGTCTTAATTTTTGAAGAGTTTCAGCGCTTTTAACTTCTACATTATTTTGTTCAACTGCTCTTTCAGCCACAGTAACTTTATCTAAATCAGCTAAATTTGCAAGTTTCTTTTTCAATTCTTTATTCTCTTTTTGCAAATCTTTAACCATTTTATCCATATTATATGCATATATTAAAAACGCAATTAATACTATAATAAAAAATGCCATTTTTATACCTCCCCAAAAGTATAATTAAATTTTATTTTTTTCTTCTTAAAATCCAGCCCTCTTCTACTTTTTCAGGAATTCTTAAAATTACCTTTTGTTCAGATTTTCCTGGATTTACAGTTGGTATTAATTCTAGTGTTTCATCATTCCATAATTCTTCAATTTTGAATTCTAAAGAATCGATTTTTCCAGGAATTAATAATTCTAAAGTATCTCCAACTGATAATTTATTTCTAATTTCTATTAAAGTTTTTCCATCTTCTAATTCTTTAATTACTTTTCCACCAAATTCATAATCTGCATTATATTGTCTTCCTGAGTAATCTTGGAAATCTTTATTTTCTCTGTCATTAAAATAGAAAGTTGTAAGACCTCTTGTTTTAGTTTTTTCAAGTTCTCTTATATATTTTTCTGGATTATAATTTTCTGGTTCTCTCATATAATCATCAATAGCATTTCTATATGCATTTATAACTGTTGCAACATAATATTCTGTTTTTAATCTTCCTTCTATTTTTATACTATCAATTCCCATATCAATAATTTCAGGAATTTCTCTAATTAAGCATAAATCTTTAGAAGAGAATATATATGTTCCTTTTTCATCAGTTTCAACTGGCATTAAGTTACCTGGATTATTTGTTTCTTCAACATATATGTTATATGCCCATCTGCATGGTTGTGAACATGAACCAAGGTTTCCGCTTCTTCCAGATAAAAATTCACTTAAGAAACATCTTCCAGAATATCCAAAACATAATGCACCATGTGCAAACATTTCAATATCTAAATCTTCTGGTTTATTTTCCATGATTTCTTTTATTTGTTCTTTATTTAATTCTCTACCAAGTATAATTCTTTTTGCACCATTTCTATGCCAGAATTTACAAGTATGATAACTTACAGTATTTGCTTGTGTACTGATATGAATTTCAGTATTTGGAGCATATTCACGTACTATATCAACAACTCCACCATCAGCAACTATAATTGCATCTACACCTAATCTATCAAGTTCTGCTGCTTGTTTTTTTATTTCCTCATAAGTTTCATCCCATGCAAAAATATTTATAGCCACATGAACTCTTTTTCCTATGCTATGTGCATATTTTATTGTTTTTTCTAAATCATCATCTTGTAGTTCTGATCTTGATCTTAAAGATAATTTAGGTGTTCCACAATAGATAGCATCTGCTCCATATTTAAAAGCAATTTTTGCTTTTTCAAAAGAACCTGCTGGTGCTAATAATTCAATTTTCTTTTTTTCCATTTTCTTCCCCTTATATTTATTTTTTTATTCTATCTTATATTTATATTGAACTTCATAAAGTAATTTATTTTACCTAGAAATTCCTTTATATTATATCAAAATAGTGTTTTTTATTCAAGACAATTGCTTTTTATATGTACCTTTTTTCTTTTAAATTAATCTAATTTAACTATATCTTTATTTTAATTAATTTTACTATTTAAGAATAAAACACTAAAAGGTCACATTTTGTACATATTAGTGAAATATATTAGCATCGAATGTGCATAAAAACTAAAGTTTAATATTTTAGACATAAATAAAATATCTTAAGCATATATTTTTACTATATGTTATTTCAAATATTATTTAATACAATTATGTTATCCACGTAAAAAGCTTGATATATTGCCTATTTGATGTCATAAAAGATTGAATTATTTACGGATTTATGATATAATTAGACGAATTATGCGAGTTTTTAAGAAAGGAGTAATTATGGAAGAAGAAAAACATATTGACGAAACACTATTTTGGGAAGTCCCAGAAATAGACTTAAATGTAAGACACTATGCTGGTAGTCACTCAGATGTTATCAAAAAATTGAAAACAGACATCGAAAGATATTTAAGTAATCCAAATCTTCAAGAAAATCGTCTTGCCGTACGATACAGAGAAGATGGTTCTCATTACATGACTTCTTATAATATAAGAAAAATCTATTCAGCAATTTACAATGCATTAAATTACTACAAAGATATTTCTTATTTACCATCTGCTGAGTATGGTACTGGTGACACTTTCTTATCAAATTCTATTAGAACTTTTAATGAAGATTACGATTATCTTGCTTCTAAATATAATTCTCCTGATCCTACAGTACCACCTGTAATCGATTTTAGTGCAAGAATAAAATCACCACTTAGTTTAGTAGATAAAATTAGAGAAAAAGTCACAGAATATATAGATCAAAACAGAGACTTCGGTTATTTTAATGAAAGTTTAAGAGATTTAATTGGTGTCAGAGTTGTTGTTGACCCACCAAAAGAAATCCAAGAACAAGGTTTACAAGCAGAATGTGAATTTTTATATAAAGTATTTTATGATTTAATGAAAAGACGTGGTATAACTGAAAAAAATCAAGCACCTGCAGCTACAAAATTTGGTAAATTTAGTTTTATCCCAGTTAATACAAGACATGACCCACATAAGTCAGAAAAGTTAAAATCTCGACCAGAAAAAGATGGGTTTGCAAATTATATTATAGATAGTGAAGAAAACTTTTATATACCAAATGCAAGAATTCCTGAAATGGAACAACCTTGTGTAGATTCTGTTGTAAAAGATTATATTAAATATCCAAAATATAAAGGCTACCAAAGTTTACATGTTTGTATTATACCTTTTTACTCAGCTAATGTTGAACATTTAGAAGTACCAAGTTGTATAATACCATCAAAATGTAAAGATAGTGTATTTGAATATCAATTTAGAACAGCAAAACAAAATGATTATGCTGAACATGGTCCTGCTTCTCACAATTTAGAATATAAACCAAATGGAGTATATCATAGATTAGCAGTTCCGTTTTATATAACATTTGATTCTTTAGAAGATTTAACAGAAGCAGCTTACGATCTAACACATCTTCCTAAAGGACCAATAAATGCAAAAAATAAATTAAGACTTAGAAATTTTGGCGAATCTTTTAAAAAGTTCTATGGATTTACTTTTGAAGAATTCTTTGGAATTCCATTTAAGAAATTTAGAGATACTTTTGAATCTTACGATAGAGATGCCGTTTTAGCACGAAAAAAACAAGTTGTGTATGATGCTGAACAAAAAAGATACTACGCTCAATCAATTGAAGAAAATCAAAATAAAGTTGTTCTTACATTATCACAAGAAGAAGTTGAATTATTAAGAAAACTTATTTCTGGATCAAGTTCACCAGAACTAGTTAAATTCTTTGAAACAACTCATTTAATGGATGGCGTAAAATCATCTACATCAAGCAATCTTGAGGCAACAACACCAATACCTACACCTTTCCAATTATACCAACTTGAAACACCTACTGAAAGAGAAAATGCACCAAAAGTATTAACTTTGAAAAATACTTCTAATTCAGAAAGAGTTTCAGCACAAACTGTAGGTAAAGATTTTGATGATGATAGAACAAATTAATATAAATCGTCGTCGAAATTTTCGATTATATATATTTGAATATATAAAAAGAGGAAGTATGAAAATTAATCATACTTCCTTTTTGCTTATTTATATTTAACTTTAAAATCGATTTTAAACCCTTTTTTATTCTTTTTTATATAAAGATATATCTAGAATATAAAATGGATTTTTAAGAGAATATTTATATTTGTTTAGCCAAATATTCTTTACCTTCTGAACTACTTAATATTTTTAAATTAATATTCTCTTTTTCAAGTTCTTTTAAAATACATAAAGTATCATCATCAGAATCTAAGTCTATAACCACCAAATTGTTATAGAAATTTCTCCCCATATTTAATTCTCTAATATAATTTTCAATTCCATTTTCTACATTTTTTACAGTCATTATTAATTTTACATTTTCTTCAATTTTTTGATATGTACTATTTCTTACAATTTCTTGAAGCATAACCAAAATACCGTATACAGCAAAACACCATATAAGCCCATAAATAACAGTTTCTAACATAAAATTCTCCCTTCTGTATTATCATTTTATTATGCTATATATTATGTTTATTGAAGTGGTTATGTTAAATGATGTGGAATTTTTTAAGAAGTAAAAAAGCAAAAAAAGAAGAAGATTGTAATAACCTTCTTTCTTTTTATCTATGCATTTTTGAATGTGCTATTTCTAGCACGATTTAGATTACACTAACATTAAAATTGCTTGTTCAGCGTTGTCACCACGTCTTGGTTCCATTTTTAATATTCTTGTATATCCACCAACTCTACCTTCATATTTTGGTGCTAATTCGTTGAATAATTTGTCCATTACGTCAACACCTTCAACTTTATTAACTTTTGTCATTAATTTTCTTCTAGCACTTAATCTTGATGGCATGTCTTTTTGTCTTTTTTCTGTTTTTTCTTCTTTAACAACTCTTAAATATTCTTTTCCATTTTTGCTTGTTACTTTTTCTGTAACTTTTCTTCCGTTGTTATCTAATTTTGCTTTTACAACTTTTACTTCTACTTCTTCAAAGTTTTTATATTCTTTAACAGCAAGTGCAATAACACTATCAACTATAGCTTTAACTTCTTTAGCTCTAGCTTCTGTTGTAACGATTTTACCATTTACTAGTAAATCTGTTGTTTGCACTTTTAACATAGCTAATCTTTGATCAGTTGGTTTTCCAAGTTTTCTTGTTCCTGCCACTTTACTTCTCCACCTTCCTTAATTATTCTTCTTCAGATGTAAAGTTTAAACCTAAAGCAATTAATTTATTAGTAACTTCGTCTAATGATTTTTTACCTAAGTTTCTAACTTTCATCATATCTTCTTGTGATTTATTTGCTAAATCTTCAACTGTAGCAATACCAGCTCTTTTTAAACAGTTGTAAGATCTTACAGAAAGTTCTAATTCCTCGATAGGCATTTCTAAAACTTTCTCTTTCTTTGATTCTTCTTTTTCAACCATAACTTGAGTATTTTTAGCTGTTTCTGATAAGTCAATAAATAATTCTAAGTGACCTGTCATAACTTTTGCAGCTAAACTTAAAGCTTCAAATGGTTTTAGACTTCCATCTGTCCATACTTCAATTGTTAATTTATCGTAATCTACCATTTGTCCAACTCTTGTATTTTCAACACTATAATTTACTTTTTTTACTGGTGTAAATATAGAATCAATTGCTAATACGTCTATTGGATTATTATCTTTTTTATTTTTCTCAGCAACATTGTATCCTCTTCCTCTGTTTACTGTCATTTCCATGTGTAAATCACAGTTTGCTGATGTTGTTGCTATATGTAGTTCTGGATTTAATATTTCAACTGTTCCATCTGTTACGATATCAGCTGCTGTTACTTCTCCAGCACCTTTGAAATCTATTCTAATAATTTTTTCTTCATTATCAAAAGCTTTAAGTCTTACATTTTTTAAATTAACAATTAACTCAGGAACATCTTCTACAACACCTGGTACTGTAGAAAATTCATGTACTACGCCGTTTATTTTAACACTTGTTATAGCAGCTCCTGGTAATGATGATAATAAGATTCTTCTTAAAGAGTTTCCTATTGTCATACCATAACCACGCTCTAATGGTTCACATATGAATTTTGCATAATTCCTCTTATCGTCTGCCTCTACACATTCGATGTTTGGTTTTTCAAATTCAATCATTCTTACCTCCTAATAAGGTTATAAAACCTTTTTAAAAATTTAATATCTCTTTTATTACGTACGTATCCTAAGTATTTAAATTATTATTTAGAGTATAACTCAACGATTAAGTGTTCTTCAACTGGTAAATCGATTTCTTCTCTATTTACTACTCTTAGAACTTTAGCGCTTAAGTTTTTAACATCTAATTCTAACCATTCTGGAACTGGTCTTGCTGCTCCAGCTTCTACGTTAGCTTTGATAACTGTGTTATCTTTTTTACCTTCTCTAACAGCTATAACGTCACCTGGTTTTACTAAATATGAAGCTATATCAGTTTTAACTCCGTTAACTTCAATATTTCCATGTGTTACTATTTGTCTAGCTTGTGGTCTAGAAGCTCCTAAACCTAATCTATAAACTACGTTATCTAATCTGCTTTCTAATATTTGTAAAAGGTTTGTACCTGTGATTCCTTTTTTATTAGAAGCCATTTCGAAATATTTTCTAAATTGTTTTTCTCCTACTCCGTAGAATGATCTTGTTTTTTGTTTTTCTCTTAATTGAGTACCGTATTCAGATAATTTTGTTCTTTTTTGTCCGTGTTGTCCTGGAGCGTAGTTTCTTCTTGTTACGCTACATTTATCAGAATAACATCTTGATCCTTTTAAGAACAATTTTTGTCCTTCTCTACGGCATATACGACATTGTTCGTCTTTATATCTTGCCATGTTATATCATACACCTCTTTCTAAAAATTTCTTTATACAATATATTAATTCTTTTAATTAAACTCTTCTTCTTTTTGGTGGTCTGCATCCGTTGTGTGGTATTGGAGTAACATCTTTAATCATTGTGATGTCTAATCCAGCTGTTTGTAAAGATCTGATTGCAGCTTCACGTCCTGCTCCAGGTCCTTTAACATATACTTCAACAGTTTTTAAACCATGTTCCATTGCTGCTTTAGCTGCTGTTTCAGCTGCTTGACCAGCTGCGAATGGTGTGCTTTTTCTAGAACCTTTAAATCCTAATTCACCAGCACTTGCCCAAGAAATAACATTACCTTGAGTATCTGTTATAGAAACTATAGTATTGTTAAAGCTTGAATGAATATGTGCAGCACCTTTATCTATGTTTTTTCTTTCTCTTCTTCTGATACCTGTTGCTTTTTTTGCACTAGCTTTTGCCATTTGGTATTCCCTCCTCTAAATTAATTCAAAATTTATTTTTTACTTTTACTTACTAATTTTCTTGGACCTTTTCTTGTACGAGCATTAGTTTTTGTTCTTTGTCCTCTTACAGGTAGTCCTCTTCTATGTCTGATTCCTCTATAACATCCTATTTCTGTAAGTCTTTTAATATTTAAAGCTACTTCTCTTCTTAAGTCACCTTCAACTTTTAAACCTTCCATAGCTTTTCTTAAACTTGCTACTTCATCATCTGTTAAATCTTTTACTCTAGTATCTGGGTTAACTCCAGCTTCTTTAAGAATTTTTTGAGATGTAGGTAATCCTATACCATATATATATGTTAATCCTATCTCAACTCTTTTTTCTCTAGGTAAATCAACTCCTGCTAAACGAGCCATAAATTTTTGCACCTCCATAAATTTTTAACTTTATTTAGTTTTTATTTTGCTGTTTTTGTTGGTTGTCATACATAATCAAACCTGAAATGTACCATACTTATATACAATTATAAATATGGTAGTAATCTAATTATTTTTGACATATATATAAACACAATTATGAATATCATTTCTGACAGCCGCTCCATACTTGTGTTAATATCTAAAATGTTTTTAAATTAGCCTTGTCTTTGTTTATGTTTTGGGTTTTCGCAAATTACTCTAACAACGCCTTTTCTTTTGATTATTTTGCATTTTTCGCAAATTTTCTTAACTGATGGTCTTACTTTCATTTTCTTCCCTCCTAAATTATTATTTATCGAGATAAGTTAATTCCCATACTAAGTTTTTGTACACACCCAAACTTCGACTTTTAAGGAATGTCCCTTATTTTTTTCTAAACTATTTTGCTCTCCAAGTAATTCTTCCTTTTGTTAAATCATATGGTGATAATTCTAGTTTTACTTTGTCACCTGGTAAAATTTTAATATAATTCATTCTTAGTTTTCCTGAAATATGTGCTAATACTTGGTGCCCATTTTCTAGTTCTACTTTAAAATTAGTATTTGGTAAAGTTTCAACAACTGTTCCTTCTACTTCAATTACATCTTCCTTAGACAAATTTTAATCCCCCTTACTTGAACGCAAATAAGCCTATACAAGGCCATTTCCGAATATTTCACTGCTTTTAGAGCAGTAATCTTAAACATTATAACCGATTTTAATAGTAAAGTCAATACTTTTACTTTATTTTTTTAACAATATTTACTAATTTTTTTATTATCTTTCTTTCATAATATTTTTACATTTTTTATAGTATTTTTTATTATTTTATAAACCTTTTTGTATTAACTTTCTCTTAATTATAAATTTAATATATTTTATAATAATGTTAAAATTTCAGGTTCACCATCTGTGATTAAAATTGTATTTTCATAATGAGCTGCTAAACTACCATCTTGAGTAGCTATTGTCCATCCATCATCTAATTCCCAAATATCTTGTCTTCCTGTCATTACCATTGGCTCTATACAAATTGTCATGCCAGGCTCTAATCTTGGTCCTCTGCCTGGTTTTCCTATATTTGGAACACCTGGTTCTTCATGCATTTCTTTACCAATTCCATGTCCTTGGAATTCTCTAACAAGATTAAAACCAAAGCTTCTTACATAAGATTCAACAGCATGAGAAATATCACCAATTCTATTTCCTGGTTTAGCCATTTTTAAGCCTTCAAAAAATGCTTGTTTTGTAACTGCTACAAGTTCTTCAGCTTCTTTTGAGCATTTTCCAACTAAGAAAGTTCTTGCAGCATCTCCATTGTATCCATTTTTTAATACAACTAAATCTACACTTACAACATCACCATCTTTAATTATAATATCTTTTGATGGTATACCATGTATAACAACATCATTTATTGAAATACATAGAGTTCCTGGAAAGTTTGGTACTCCTCTTACTCCACTTGGATATCCTTTTTGAGCAGGAATTCCCCCATGTTCTTTTATAAACTTTTCAGCTAAATGATCAAGTTCTAATGTTGACATTCCTGGTTTAATTATTTTTTCAATATATTCATATGTTAAAGCTGTTATTTTGCAAGCTTCTTTCATTAATTCTATTTCTCTTTTTGATTTTATTGTAATCATTAAAAATCCTTCCTTTTATAAAACATATTGCATTTACAATTTAATACTCAGTATTTAATAAATCTAAATTTTTATATTATCAAATTAATTTTTATTTTTAAATAAAATTGAAGTTACCGCTTTAATGTATGTAACTTTTAAAACTGTAACCTCAAAATCCTTTGTTTATTTATTTCTTAAATATTCTATAACGTCTTTTGCAACTTCATCTTTCATTCTGTTTACAGTTTTACTTAAAACAGTTGAATATAAAGCTCCTGTGTTTTTATAGTAATCAGCAACTGGTGCTGTTTCTTTATGATATACTGCCAATCTATTTTTTGCACTTTCTAATTTATCATCATCTCTTTGATAAAGTTCTGAGCCACATTTATCGCATATTCCTTCTACTTTTGATGGATGTAGCAAAGTATTGAAAACTGCTTTACAATCAGAATTTTTACAAATTCTTCTAGTTGTTATTCTTTCTAGAATTTCTTCTTCTGGTGTTTCTAAGTTAACAACTATATCTATTTTTTTATTGTCTTTTGCAAGCATTTTATCCAATTCTTCTGCTTGTTTTACCGTTCTTGGGAATCCATCTAAAATTAATCCTGATTCAACATCTTTTTCTGTTAATCTTCCAGCAATCATGTTTACTGTTATATCGTCTGGTACTAAACATCCTTTTGTTATATATTCATTTGCTTTTTTTCCTAGTTCAGTTCCTTCACTGATATTTTTTCTAAAAATATCTCCACTTGATATTGCAGGTATATTAAATTCTTTTGATAAAATTTCTGCAACACTACCTTTTCCTGAAGCTGGTGCTCCTAACATAATAATAATCATACTTTGTCATCCTTTCTATACGAAATCTTTTTTACTTTTTTAAAGTTTTTTCCTAATTTTACACATCTATTTTAGTTCATTTTACTAGATTTGTCAATTCTTTCAGGCTAATTCATAAAAACTTTACATTTACAAAAAAACACAAAAAAAGTAGTAACTTTTAAAGTTACTACTTTAATCATTTATTTAAAACCAAATTAGAATTCGATTTATTTATTGATTTACTATTTTTCTAAGAATCCTTTATAATGTCTCATTATTAATTGAGATTCTAATTGTTGTACTGTTTCTAATGCAACACCAACTACGATAAGAATTGATGTACCACCAAATGATATATCTACGCTTGAAAATCTTGCAAGCATTGGTAAGATTGCAATTAAACTTAAGAATAACGCACCAAACCAAGTTAATTTTCCTAAAACAGCAGAGATATAATCTGTTGTTGGTTTTCCTGCTCTAATACCTGGAATGAATCCACCATTTTGTTTAATGTTAGTAGAAACTTCTGCAGGATTAAATGTTGCATAAGTATAGAAGAATGTAAATCCTACTATTAATAATAAGTACACAATTGCATTTGCTAATGAGTATCCCCAAGGAACACTAGATGTAGATGTTGCAATTGAGAAGTTATATAAACCAGCAAGGAATCCTGTTCCTCCGATTTTATCTGCAGCAAATATTTGAATCATCATTGCAGGGAATGTCATGAATGATGAAGCAAAGATTACTGGCATAACTCCTGCCATAGCTAATTTAATTGGAAGGTGTGAATTTTGTCCACCATACATTTTTCTTCCAACAACTTTTTTAGCATATTGTACAGGTATTTTTCTTTCAGCTTCTTGTACAAATACAACACCAGCTACTAAAAGAATTGCTCCAACAATTATTGCTAATGTTGTAAGAATTCCAACAGTGCTTATTCCAGCATCAGTTACTATTATGTTCCATAATGAAACTAATCCTGAAGGTAATCCTGAAACTATACCAACAAAGATAATCATTGATATACCATTTCCGATTCCTTTATTTGTGATTTGTTCTCCAAGCCACATTAAGATTGCAGTACCTGTTATTAAAGACAATACAACCATTGCTCCTGTTAAGAAGCCTTGTTCAATAAATATTCCTGTATCTTTGTAACCTAAGTATATAGCTAAACTTTGAACTAAAGCTAATACTAAAGCCATTAATTTTGTATATTTATTAATTTTTTGTTTACCAACTTCTCCACCTTCCTTCATTAATTTTTCAAGTGAAGGTATTATCATTCCTAACAATTGTATAACAATTGAAGCAGTGATATATGGTGTTATTGTCATTGAGAAAATTGATAAATTAGCGAAAGCACCACCTGATATTGTATTGATTAATCCAGCAATACTTCCTGTTGATGCTTGCATAGCTTCTGCTAAAGCTATTGTATCTACACCAGGAACTGTTATAAAGCATCCAAATCTAAATATAACAATTAAGATTAGTGTATATAACATTTTCTTTCTTACTTCTGGGGTTTTAAATGCATTTTTAATAGTTTTAAACAACTAAATCACCTCAATCTTTCCACCTGCAGCTTCGATTTTTTCTGCAGCAGCTTTAGTAAATCTGTTTGCTTTAACTGTTAACTTTTTATCTAAGTTTCCTGTAGCTAAAACAACTATTCCATCGTTTATTTTTCCGATTATTCCTTCTGCTAATAAGCTTTCAGCTGTAACTTCTGTTGCTTCTGATTTGTTAAGCATTGTTAAAGTTACTTCTGTGTAGTTTTTAGCATGAATATTTGTAAATCCTCTTTTTGGTAATCTTCTATATAATGGAGTTTGACCACCTTCGAATCCTCTTCTAACTCCACCACCACTTCTAGCTTTTTGTCCTTTATGTCCTCTTCCTGAAGTTTTTCCAAGGCCTGAACCGATTCCACGTCCTACTCTTTTTCTAGATTGTTTTTTAACAGCTGGTCCAATGTTTCCTAATTCCATCGTTTGCACCTCCTCTTTTTTGATTTAATATATTTTCGATTTTTATTATATCATTAATAGATTTAATTTCAAATAAATTTATAATAAAATTAAAATTTATTTTTAAAATTTACATCCAAACTAATCTTAGGTTGCTTTAGTTGCCTTAGGCAACCTAAGTTATAATTTATCTGGATTAATTAATAATTATAATATTTCGCTAACTTTTTTTCCTCTTTTTTTAGCTACAGCTTCTGCTGTTTGCATATTTTTAAGAGCATCGATAGTAGCAAAAACAACGTTTCTTGGGTTGTTTGTTCCGATAACTTTTGAGTTTATATCTCTATATCCTGCAAGTTCAAGAACTGGTCTAACACTACCACCAGCTATAATTCCAGTACCTTGTGCACCTGGTTTTAACATTACACTAGCACTTCCGAATTTACCAACATATTCATGTGGTATAGTTGTTCCAACTATTGGAACTGTTATTAAGTTCTTTTTAGCTTCTTCAATAGCTTTTTTGATTGCATCTGGAACTTCAGCAGCTTTACCATTTCCAACACCGATGTGTCCGTTTTCATCTCCAACAACAACAACAGCGCTGAATCTAAATGTTCTACCACCTTTTACAACTTTTGCAACTCTATTGATAGCAACTACAGTTTCTTTTAATTCTACTGATCTTTCTTCCATGAGAAATTTTTTCCTCCATTTCCTTAAATCTTTAGACTAGAAATCTAATCCAGCCTCACGTGCTGCTTCAGCTAATTCTTTAACAACACCATGATATATAAATCCACCTCTATCAAATACTACTGATTTGATATTTTTTTCTAAAGCTTTTTTAGCAACAGCTGCTCCAACTTCTTTTGCAGCTTCTTTGTTTGCTTTTTTTGTTTTAATCTCATCATTTAATGTTGATACATATACTAATGTTTCAGCTTTTGTATCATCAATAATTTGAGCTGTTATATTTTTATTAGATTTACTTACTGCAAGTCTAGGACATTCAGCTGTACCACTTAATTTAGTACGAACTCTAGCATGTCTTCTATCTCTTTCAGCTTTTCTATTTATTTTGCTAATCATTATATTTCTCCTTTCTAGGTTTCTTTCCTTCTAGGGGTATATCTAATCCCTTATTTGATACTTGGTATATTTCCTTTAAGGGATTAAATATACCCCCTAAAGTAAACTATAACCTAATTATGAACATTATTTTAATTAGTAAATTAAATTCTATTTTTTACCAGCTTTACCTTCTTTACGTCTAATAACTTCTTCAGCATATTTAATACCTTTACCTCTATATACTTCAGGTGGTCTTTTTGTTCTGATAACAGCTGCTGTTTGACCTACTAATTCTTTATCCATACCTTTAACGATAATTTCATTTGCATTTGGTACATCAAAAGTAATTCCTACTGGAGCTTCAACTTCTACTGGATGAGAATAACCTAAGTTTAATAATAAGTTATTTCCTTTTTTGCTTGCTCTGTATCCAACACCATTTACTTCTAATTTTCTTTCAAATCCTTTTACTGTTCCTTCAATCATGTTATTTAATAATGTTCTTGTTAAACCATGTAAGCTTCTATTAGCTGGTTCGTTATCTGGTCTAACTATAGTTATAACATTACCTTCAAGATTGATTTTCATATCTTTATGAAATTCTTTCTCTAAAGTTCCTTTAGGTCCTTTTACAGTAACGTTTTGTCCGTTTACTTTTACTTCAACACCTTCTGGTACTGTAATAGGTTTATTTCCTATTCTAGACATTTTTTATTTCCTCCTTCTTTAAATTTTCTGCCTTAGCTTAAATTATTTTAAAGACATCTAATTAATTTTTTATTAATATTTTTTACCAGATATAAGCTAAAACTTCTCCACCTATACCTAATTCTCTTGCTTTTTTATCTGTCATAATTCCTTTTGATGTAGAAATTAAAGCGATTCCTAATCCATTTAATACTTTTGGTAATTCATCTTTAGATGCATATATTCTTAAACCAGGTTTACTGATTCTTCTTAATCCATCTATAACTCTATTACCTTTCTCATCATATTTTAATGTGATTCTGATTATTCCTTGAACATCGCTTTCGATTTCTTCAAAAGATTTTATATAACCTTCTTCAAGTAATGTTTCAGCAATAGCTTTTTTCATTTTTGATGATGGAACATCAACTGTTTTGAATTTTTGGCTATTTGCATTTCTAATTCTTGTTAGCATATCTGCTATTGGGTCAGTTGTATTCACTTTGTTTACCCTCCTTTTTCAATATTTTTTATCTTTCTTCAATTATTTTTTCTTTAATATTACCAGCTTGCTTTTTTAACTCCTGGTATCTCTCCTTTATGAGCTAATTCTCTAAAGCAAACACGGCAAATTCCAAATTTTCTAATATATGAGTGTGGTCTTCCACAAATTTTGCATCTATTATATTCTCTTGTTGCATATTTTTGTGGTTTAGCACATTTTACTTTTAATGATTTTTTAGCCATTTTTTTCTCCTTTCCTAAAACATCATTTATTGTAATAACTCAATTCTATTTTTGAGTTCCGTGATAATTATTAAGTTTTAATTATGCTTTAAATGGCATTCCTAATAAGCTTAATAATTCTTTAGCTTCTTCATCAGATTTAGCTGTTGTTACGAATATAATATCCATTCCTCTTAATTTATCAACTTTATCATATTCGATTTCTGGGAATATTAATTGTTCTTTAATACCCATTGAGTAGTTTCCTCTACCATCAAAAGAGTTAGCTGATACTCCTCTAAAGTCTCTTACTCTAGGAAGAGCTACATTGAATAGTTTGTATGCGAAATCATACATTTTTCCTGCTCTTAATGTAACTTTGCATCCTATTTTTGCTCCCTCTCTTAATTTGAATGCTGCGATTGATTTTTTAGCTTTTGTTACGATTGGTCTTTGACCTGTAATAATGCTTAAATCATTCATAGCGTTATCTAAAGCTTTAGGATTATCTTTTGTTTCTCCTAATCCTATATTTATAACTATTTTCTCTAATTTAGGAACTTGCATTACTGATGAATAATTAAATTTTTTCATCATTGCTGGAACTACTTCTTTTACATATTGTTCTTTAAGTGCTTCCATCTGCTTTTTGTCCTCCTTCCATTAATTTTTTATTTATACGATTTTATTTCTTATTTTAATTTTGCACCGCATTTTTTGCAAACACGTACTTTTTCACCTTTTTCTTCAACATATCCAACTTTTGTAGCTTTACCACATTTTGAACATACTACATTAACTTTTGCGCTATGTATTGCACATTCAACTGAGATAATTCCACTTTCGTCACCTTGTTTTCTGGCTTTAACGTGTTTTTTTCTAATATTTACACCTTTAACAACGATTTTGTTTGTTTTTGGTATAATTTCTAAAACTTCACCTGTTTTTCCTTTATCATTTCCTGATAAAACTTTAACAGTATCACCTTTTTTAATTCTCAATTTATTCACCTCTTTTTCGCGTATTTTATAACTAAGGTTGTAGATTTCTCTACATCAATTAATTTCTTATTATAATACCTCTGGAGCTAAAGATAAAATTTTCATATATTCTTTATCTCTTAATTCTCTAGCTACTGGCCCAAATATACGTGTTCCTTTTGGTGTTCCGTCTTCACGGATTATAACTGCTGCATTTTCATCAAATTTTAAATAAGAACCGTCAGCTCTTCTAACACCTTTTTTAGTTCTTACAACTACAGCTTTTACAACTTCACCTTTTTTAACAACGCCACCTGGTGTAGCTGTTTTAACAGAAGCCATTATTATATCTCCAACTTCAGCATATTTTCTATGTGAACCACCTAAACATCTAATGCACATAATCTCTTTTGCACCAGTGTTGTCAGCTACTTTTAATTTAGTTTGTTGCTGTACCATTATTAGTTCCTCCTTTTAAATTTCGATATATCTTAAAGATATTTTATTTCTATTTAATAACTGCTTTCTCAACGATTTTAACAACTCTATATCTTTTATCTTTTGATAAAGGTCTTGTTTCCATAACTTCTACTTTATCTCCAGCTTTGCATTCGTTGTTTTCATCATGAGCTTTTAATTTATATGTTCTTTTTACTGTTTTGCTATACATTGGGTGAGCAACTGAGTCTTCAACTGCTACTACAACTGTTTTATCCATTTTGTCAGATACAACAGTACCAATCATAGTTTTACGAAGATTTCTTTCCATTCGGAATTTCTCCTTTCTTAAATAATATTATTAGTTATTTTTAAGTTCTCTTTCTCTTAAAACTGTTTTTATTCTAGCTATTTCTTTTCTAACTTCTTTTACTTTTAATGGATTATCTAATCCGTTAGTAGCTAGGCTAAATCTTAATTTAAATAATTCTGATTTTAATTCACCTAATTCTTTTTCAAGATCTTGTGAAGACATTTCTTTTAATTTATTATTTTTCATTATTTGTCGCCTCCTACTTCAGATTCTCTTTTAATGAATTTTGTTTGAACTGGTAATTTTTGAGCAGCTAATCTTAAAGCTTCTCTTGCAACATCTTCTGTTACACCTTCGATTTCAAACATAACTCTTCCTGGTTTAACTACAGCTACCCAGTATTCTGGAGCTCCTTTACCTTTACCCATACGAGTTTCAGCAGGTTTTTTAGTTACAGGTTTGTCAGGGAATATTTTAATCCAAACTTTTCCACCTCTTTTGATGAAACGTGTCATCGCAACTCTGGCAGCTTCGATTTGGTTTGATTTGATCCATCCAGCTGTTGTAGCTTGTAATCCGTATTCACCTTCATTTACTACATTTCCTCTTGTAGCATATCCTCTATTTCTACCTTTTTGTTGTTTTCTAAATTTTGTTCTTTTTGGTAATAATGGCATTAGTCGTTACCTCCTTTTGCTTCTTTTTTAGCTGGAAGAACTTCTCCTTTATAAATCCAAACTTTAACACCGATTTTTCCGTATGTTGTGTCAGCTTCATAGAATCCATAGTCTATATCAGCTCTTAATGTTTGAAGTGGTATAGTACCTTCTTTATAGAATTCTGTTCTTGCCATATCAGCTCCACCTAATCTTCCAGATACAGCTGTTTTAATACCTAATGCTCCAGCTTTCATAGCTTTTTGCATTGATTGTTTCATTGCTCTTCTGAATGAAATTCTTCTTTCTAATTGGTTAGCGATACTTTCTGCAACTAATTGTGCGTCTGTATCAACATTTTTAACCTCTACTATATTTAAGTTTACTTCTTTGTTTATCATTTTCTCAAGTTCTGCTTTTAATGCTTCTGAAAGGTTTCCACCTTTACCGATAACTAAACCTGGTTTAGCTGTGTAAACATTAACTTTTACGAATTTAGCAGTTCTTTCGATTTCTATTTTTGAAATTCCACTAATAAATAGTTTCTTTTTCACATATTCACGAATTTTATGGTCTTCAACTAAGTAATCACTAAAGTTTTTAGAATCTGCATACCATTTAGAATTCCAATCTTTAATAACTCCTACTCTTATTCCATTTGGATGAACTTTTTGTCCCATCGTAAATATCCTCCTTTCTCTTATTTACTTTCTCTTAAAACTATTGTTATATGACTTGTTCTTTTTCTAATTCTAACAGCTGAACCTTTTGCAGCTGGTCTGATTCTTTTTAAAGTTGGACCTTGATTTGCATAAATTTCTGCAACATATAGGTTAGCTCTATTCATGAAATGATTATTTTCAGCGTTTGCGATAGCTGAGTTTAATAATTTTTCTAATAATTCAGCTGAAGCTTTTGGTGCGAATTTAACTATTCTTTGAGCTTCTTCTACTTTTTTTCCTCTTAATAAGTCAGCAACTATTTTAACTTTTCTAGCTGAAATTCTTGCATAACTTAGAGTAGCTCTTGCTTCTACTACTTGAGTTTTTTCTCCCACTGTTATTTCCTCCTTTTATTTTAAACTCTTATTTTTAAGAGTTATACTTTTATTTATTTTTTAGTTGTTTTGTCTCCTGCGTGTCCTTTAAATGTTCTTGTAGGAGCAAATTCTCCTAATTTATGACCGATCATTTCTTCTGAAATATATACAGGAACATGTTTTCTTCCATCATGAACAGCTATTGTATGTCCAACCATTTGTGGATATATTGTAGATGTTCTTGACCATGTTTTTAATACTTCTTTTTTACCTGTTTCATTCATAGCTTCAACTCTTTTTAAAAGCTCTGGTGCAACATAAGGTACTTTTTTACTTGATCTTGACATTGATTATCTCCTTCCTGATATTGCTTGTTTTAAGCAGCAATACTATTTTCTTCTCTTAACGATAAATTTATTTGATAATTTCTTTTTATTTCTTGTTTTATATCCAAGTGCTGGTTTACCCCAAGGTGTCATAGGTCCACTATGTCCAACTGGAGCTCTACCTTCACCACCACCATGAGGGTGATCGTTAGGGTTCATAACAGATCCTCTTACTGAAGGTCTGATACCTAAATGTCTTGTTCTACCAGCTTTACCTAATTTAATATTTTCGTGGTCGCTATTTCCGATTGTTCCTACTGTAGCTCTACATCTTACAGAAACTAATCTCATTTCTCCAGATGGTAATCTAACGTGAGCATATGCTCCTTCTTTAGCCATTAATTGAGCTTCTTGTCCAGCAGATCTTACTAATTTTCCACCTTGACCTGGATTTAATTCAATATTGTGAATTAATGTACCAACAGGGATGTTTGCGATTGGCATTGCATTTCCTGGTTTGATATCTGCGTTTTCTCCAGAAACTACTTTATCACCATCTGTTAATCCTTTTGGTGCTAAGATGTAACTTTTTGTTCCATCTGTATATTCGATTAAAGCGATGTTTGCGCTTCTGTTTGGATCATATTCGATACCAACAACTGTAGCTACCATATCATCTTTTAATCTTTTGAAATCTATCATTCTATATTTTTGTCTGTTTCCACCACCTTGATGTCTTACTGTTATTCTACCATATGAATTTCTACCAGCATTTTTCTTTTTTGTAGCTAATAGTGATTTTTCTGGAGTTTTTTTAGTAATTTCTTCAAATGTTGAAGATGTCATATTTCTTCTTGATGGTGTATATGGTCTATATTGTTTAATTCCCATTTTATTTTCTCTCCTTTTTATTATTTATTGTCCGGGTTATTTCCCGATAATTTCTTAGTTAAGTACTAAGCTCCTATAAAGTTTTCGATTTCTCCTTTATATTTTTTAGCAACTTTAACTTCTTTTCCACCTTTTCCTAAATATTTCATATCAGAAACGTTTGTATCTATAGTTACTATAGCTTTTTTCCAATCTGAAGTTCTACCTTGGTGTACTCCTACTCTTTTTTCTTTTCCTTTTACTGTCATTGTATTAACTTTTAATACTTTTACTTCAAATAATTTTTCAACAGCATTTTTAATATCTACTTTTGTTGCTTTTTTTGCAACTCTGAAAGTGTATTTTCCTTCTTGCATATCAGCGCTACTTTTTTCAGTAACAACTGGAGCTAATATAATTTCTTCTGCTACCATAATTATGCGTACACCTCCTCTAATTTTTTGATTGTATCAACTGTTAAAACTAATTTTTTATATCTTAATAAATCATATACGTTAATTGTATTAACTGATCCTGTTTTAACATTTTCTAAGTTTCTAGCTGATTTTTGAACTATTTCATTGCTAGCTGGTAATACTACGAAAGCTTTTTCTTCAACTTTTAAGTTTTTCATAGCTGTAGCCATTTGTTTTGTTTTGATTTCTTTGAAATCAAATTTGTCAACAACAACTAAGTTGTTTTCTAATACTTTTGAGCTTAATAAAGATTTGATTGCTAATTGTCTTTCTTTTTTATTAACTCTATATTTATATGATCTTGGTTTTGGTCCTAAAGCGATACCACCTTTGATCCATTGTGGAGCTCTGATAGATCCTTGTCTTGCTCTACCTGTTCCTTTTTGTCTCCAAGGTTTTCTTCCACCGCCTCTAACTTCTGCTCTTGTTTTTGTACTTTGTGTACCTTGTCTTTGATTAGCTAAGTAGTTAACTAAAACACTGTGTACAACTGCTTCGTTTGGCTCAATTCCAAAGATTTCTTCTTTTAAATCTAAAGATTTAACCTTTTTTCCTTCTATATTATATACATCTATACTTGGCATTTAATCTTCCTCCTTCCTTCTATTTAGATGCTTTTACTGATAATTTTATTTTTAAAATGCTTCCTTTATTTCCAGGAACTGATCCTTTGATTAATAATGCATTTTTATCTAAGTCTACTTTTACAACTTCTAGATTTTGTACAGTAACTTTTTCAACACCCATATGTCCTGGTAATTTTTTACCTTTAAATACTCTACCTGGTGTTGATGTAGATCCCATTGAACCTGGTCTTCTATGATACATAGAACCATGTCCCATTGGTCCTCTGTGTTGTCCATGACGTTTAATAACACCTTGGAAACCTTTTCCTTTTGTTATACCTTGAATGTCAACTTTTTCTCCAGCTACGAAAGTATCAACTTTTAATTCGTCTCCTACTTTAACGTTTGCTAAGCATTCTTCGCAAGCTCTAAATTCTCTTAAATGTTTTACAGCTTTTACATTTGCTTTTTTAAAGTGTCCATTGTCTGGTTTGTTAACTTTGTTTTCTTTAACTTCTCCAAAACCTAATTGAACAGCATTGTATCCGTCTGTTTCAACTGTTTTGATTTGAACTACTGAACATGGTCCAGCTTCTATAACTGTTACTGGAACAACTACACCTTTTTCATCGAAAACTTGTGTCATTCCAACTTTTCTTCCTATTAATGTTTTCATTTTTTCCTCCTACTATTGGCTGACATTAAATCAGCTTGGTTTGATTTTTAAAATTTGATTTCTTCTTATTATAATTTTATTTCTATATCAACACCTGCTGGTAACTCTAATTTCATTAAGCTATCAACTGTTTTTTGTGTTGGATAAAGAATATCAATAACTCTTTTGTGTGTTCTCATTTCAAATTGTTCTCTTGAATCTTTGTGTTTGTGTGGAGAACGTAATATTGTTACGATTTCTTTTTCTGTTGGAAGTGGAATAGGACCTGAAACTTTTGCTCCTGTTCTCTTAGCAGTATCAACTATTTTTTCAGCTGACTGATCCAAAACAACATAATCATAAGCTTTTAATCTTATTCTGATTTTGTCACTTCCTACTTTTGTGTTTGATGTTGCCATTTAAATTTTCCCTCCTTAAATAATATTATGGCTAACGGCAAGTTATCAACGTACCCTGGTGTTTCTTTAAACCCCATTTTTTAATCCAAGCCTTCTTTAGTATTCAAAAATTAAATTGAAACATAAACTGTCTTGGATAAGTAATACATTTATCAAACTTATCGCCCGGTCTAAGCCTAGACATGCTCCACAGAAGTTCCCTCCACTTTATAGTGTAGCCACATTCTGCTTCTTCGCTTTATCTCATGCTAAACAATTATACTACGGACGCTTAGCATTGTCAACACTTTTTTTAATATTTTTACATTAAAATTACAAAAAAAATCAGGGGCCATTTCTAGCCCCTTTATTACCTATATCTTATTCTGATAATAATGAACATTCAATTCCAGTTTTACCAGATAAAACTCCATTACTATATTTTAATAAACTTACAGTTGGATCACCTGTTGCATGTGGTATCTCAACTACAATTTCCATTATTCCATCATTGTCAACATCAATAACTTCTACATTATTAATACTTAAATAATATTCAGCTCCTGTATCTTTTTTCCATTTGCTTTTTTCAATTGAAGCCAAATCAGCAACTTTTGAACCTTTGCTATCTATTAAAGTAATCTTAGAAAATCCTATTGATTTATTTGCTAATATTAAAATATATTCATCAGCACCATTTCCATCTAAATCAACAATTAAAGTTTTTATAGAATCATAATCAACAAGTTTTGGATTATTATCAGATACGATTGTTGGAACTGTATTTACAACTTTAACATCTCTTGGTATTGCATCATAATCTTCAGATATTGCAACTTTTCCAACACTATCTATTTTTACTAAGCCATCATATAATTGGCTTGAGAATATTCCTAATTTAGATTCTTTAAAACTATAATTTTCATAACTATAATATGTAATTATGTATTTGTCGCTTTCTTCATTTTTACTATCTATATATTGAAGAGCAACTTCATCCATTTTTGTTGTATCTAAGATTAGTCCATTATACAAAACAACTAAAGATTCATTCATAAGTTTCTTTGTATTCTCATCTGTAGTAGTTGTTGGATTTGATGAAGAAGCAGCCTCTGATATTGCTGAGTCTATTATATTAGCTACTGTACCTTTTTCTTGTTCTTCTTCAACTTCAACAATATTTTCCTCATTTGTTAAATTAGAAACAATTTCATTATATTGTTTATCATAATCATCTTTAGCAGAATGTATTAAATAATATGTTAAACCACCTGTTCCAATAATTAAAATGATAAACGCCGCCAATACAAAATTACCAACTGTTCCTATCTTCACTTTTAATGTATCTGATGAGTCTTCATTTTTTTCTGTAACTACATTTTCACTTACTTTTTCTTTTTCTTCGATATCTTTTTTATTAAGTTCTTCCATAAGTATCTCCTTTTATATCTTTAGAATTAGTAAAATTTATTTAATAGCAAAGACTAAAAATATTAGTCTTTGCATTAATTGTAATTAAAGAACACCAGCACTATTGATATATTCCACTATTCTAGAAATTTCACTAGCCATTGTATCTTGATATTTTGGTTCATCTTTCGCAATTTGAGAACCATCATATCCATACTTTTTCAAAAATCTATAAGTTTCTACTTCTATAATTTCCATTTTTGACATTCTTCTAGAATCTAATGGTAAGTTTCTTCCTTCTTTTTCAAAAACTATGCTTTGAACCTTAGTTTCTAAAATCACGAAGTTTCTTTTTAATTCTTCTCCCATAGCTTTTAAATCCATAACATCATCTTCAACTAGTTCATCGTCTTCATTCTCAGAAACAAACATTGAGATTTCTGCCATTAATTCATGAATACTATAGTTATAAGCTAAACTTAATTTCTTTGATAGAGTTCTTCTTATAGCTGTTTGTCTTACTTCAATTTGTTCTAACATAAATTCATCTAATTTATTTTGTCCAGTAAATATTCCTAAAAATCTACTAAATGTTCCTTTATCTTCAATTATTTCAAAATCATCTTTTAATTTTTTAAGTTCGGCTTCTCCTCTAACTTCTCTTATCTTTTCAGCAATTCCTCTTTTTAATTCATTTTCTTCAATTATTGCCATTTCATCAAAACGAGTTGCTCTACTATTTCTTGCTGCAATTTTAGGATTATTTAAATAATTCATTAAAGTACTTATTTCTAAATTAGTTTTAGATATTTTTTCAAGTTTTGTATCTCTTTCTTCAACATCTTCTAATTCTGAAATTACATTTGTTTTTTCTTTAATATTTTCAACTAAATCTAATAAAGTTTCTGAAACTTTTCTCATTTCAAAAGCATTATTTAAAGCACTATAAGTTGAGCCAATATTTCCAGCAATTTTTGCATGGTTTTGTTGTTTTGTAATTAATGTTTTTATATTTCCTAATAATTTTTCAACCGATTCAATATTTTCATCACATTCTTTTTTTACATTAGATACAATAACATCTTCTTTTTCTTTAAGTCCCATCTTTTCTTCAACTAGTTTTAAGATTCTAGTTTCTTCTGGGTCTACTTTTGACTCTTCAACTTCTTTTTCAACATTTTCTATTTTAGCTTCATTTTCTTTATCTGTATTTAAAACCTTATTCTCTTCTTCTAAAGAATTTGTAGTATCGTTTTTCTCTTCTGCTTTTTCTGTTATTTCTTTTTCTACTTCTTTTTCAATTTTGTTTTCTTCTGATTTTAAATTTGTATTTATTTCTATTGTATCTTGTGTAACTTTAGTTCTTCTTGAATCAAATGCTTGTTCTTTTGATATTCCTTTAGAAACTTCTTTTAATATTTTTTCTGTTTCTTCTCTTAATGTTAATTCTTTCTCTCTATTAAATTCTTCTCTATCTAAAACTTTAGTTTCAAATTTACTTTCTTCTTTGTTAGTTTCTATTTCTTTTCTCAAGTCTTTTGTATCAAATTTTCCAGTTTCTTCTTTAACAGTATCATTTGTTTCTTCAACTTTTGTTTCTGTTTTTACTTCTTCAATTATTTCTTCAACTTTATTTTCAACAATATCTTCTATACCACCGTTTGCATATACAACTTCAAAAGCTTTTTCGATTTCTCTGCATTCTGCAATCATATATACAGCAATATTTCTTTTCCACATATTTACAAAATTAATATGTTCTTTTCTTATTTCAAAAAGTTTAGTTGATGTATCTTTTAATTCATTTAATTCTCTTGTTATTCTCTCAATATCATCATAATCTTCTTCTCTATCAGTGTCTGAATAATTTTGAGATAATTCTTTTTCTTCTATTTCAGCTTCATATTTACTTAATAATTGTTCTAATTTACGAATATTTTCAAAATTAGTTACATTTTCTTTTTCTAAATCTATGCATTCTTCTAATTTTCTTTTTATTGAATATGCATTTTCTAACACATAAGTATATAAGCCATTTCTTTCTCTATCTGTTAATTCATCTAATTCTTGTTTCTCAAGTTCTATATCATATACTTTTAATAATTTAGAATTTCTTTCTAATTTCTTTTCATCTAATTCTGTTATATATTTTATTTTTGTAAATGGAGCTATTATAATTTCATTTTTATATTTTTTATCTTTTAATATATCTTTTACATAAATATAAGGTATTTTTTCATCTAAAATTAAATTCATACAAGCTGGTCTATTCCAATTTGCAGAATACACATTTATAGCTTCGTTTTCATTTTCTGTGGCACTTAAAAATCTATCTATATAAAGCTCAGATTTAACTCTTTCAATTTCAGATAAATTTGTTCCTCTATATATTTTTTTAGTTAATTTATTTTTCTTACTATAGTAATATTTTAAAATTAATCTATATATTAATTTTATATTTTTTAAATATTCGATAACAGATTCTCTATTATATATAATAGAAACTACTTTATTTTCTACTTCCGCACTTAATAGAGCTATGTCGTTTTCAGAATTGCTTACAAGCATCTGATTCATAGCTTCATAATCTTTTTCTTTATAAATTTTTAGTGCATTTAATTCTTCATCTGTTATATTAAAATCTATCATTTGTACCACCTCATATTTTTTCACAGTATAATTCTATCATTTATATATTTTTTTAGCAATAATTTTATAACAAATTTATAATACAAATTTTATATAAATTTAACATTTTTTAGATATTTTTTATATAAAAATTTTAAGTATTATTCATATCTATAATTTCAAAATTATACTATAAATCATCATCGAATTTTCCAATTTTACATTAACTATTATATATGTATATACATAGAAAAAGAACCTTAGATAATTCTAAAGTTCTTTTTATTATTAACCTATATTTATTTTTCGTTTTTATTTTTATATTAATTATTATTTTAATAGCTCAATAGCTTTATTTAATTGAGTATCTTCTTTTAAGTCTTCTGGTAAATCCACTTCATAGTCAGGTGTTATTCCAACTTTATTTATTTTTTGTTCTGTTGGTGTAAAATATTCGCTAACAGTTAATTTTAATACACTACCGTCATTTAAACTTAATACACTTTGAATTACACCTTTTCCATAAGTTGTTTTTCCTACAACTTCTGCTTTATTATTTTCTTTTAAAGCAGCAACTAATATTTCAGAAGCACTTGCAGAATATTCATTAACTAATACTACAATTTCTCCTTCAACAATTGGATCTTTGCTTGATTTACTAATATCTTTATTTCCTTTAGCATCAAGAGTTATTAATTCAATATCTCCTTTTGGAAGAATCATATCAGCTATTTCTAAACATTCATTTACAAGTCCACCTGTATTATTTCTTAAATCTATTATTATCTTTTTAGCACCTTTTGATTCTAAATCTAAATATGCATTTTTAAATTCTTCTGCACATCCTTCATCAAAAGTTAAAAGAGAAATATATCCAATATTATTTTCTAACATTTCAGATTCGACATGATATACTTTTATAGCTTTTCTTTCTATATCAAAATCAATATATTCTTCTCCTCTTAAAACTGTTATTTTTACTTTTGTGCCTTCTTCACCTTTTATTTTTGAAGAAACTACTTCAGAATCAATTCCAATCATACTTTCATCATTTACATATACAATAATGTCACCCGTTTTTAGTCCTGCTTTTTCTGCAGGTGTATCTTTTATTGGTGATACAACAACAACATTACCATTTTTATCCACACTCATGTAAATTCCAATACCAACATAATTACCTAAAGCATCAGCTTGAAATTCTTGCCATTCTTCTGCAGTCATATATTCAGAATACTCATCATCTAAACCGTTAACATATCCTTTAATTGTTTCATCAAGCATCTTTTGTTCATCTATTTCACCAATATAATATTCATCAATTACTGTTCTAAAACTTTTTAAAGTTTCAGATATTGCTTCAATATTCTTAGTTTTATCGCTAGACAATTCTTCCTTATTTATCAAACCATCTTTAGTATAATAATACAAAGTAAATTCTGAGGCTGCAACAGCTGAAATTATAGCAATTATTATAATTAAAAATATATATTTAATTTTTAATGACTTTTTCTCTTTTTCAAATTCTTCAAATTTGTCTTCTTCCATTTGTATTCCTTTCGATTATGGTAAGTATGGTGTAGGATTTACATGATTACCACCTATACGAACTTCAAAATGTAAGTGAGGTCCAGTAGAATTTCCTGTTGAACCAACTTGACCTATCATTTGTCCTTGTGAAACTGATTGTCCTGGAGATACTGTTCTAGAACCAGATAACATATGAGCATATAATGTCATAGTTCCATCATGATGATCTATAACAACATATTCTCCATAACTTTTATAATTTCCTCTTGAATTTCTTAGTGCAGTAGATGTTACAACTGTTCCTGATTTTACAGCAACAATTGTTGTTCCAGAACTACATGCAAAGTCAGCTCCTGTATGACCTTTATAACCATAATATCCTGTTGTTATGTTTCTTTTTGTCTTTCCTGGAATTGGTGATATGTAACCAGCAGCACTTGGTGCTACAACTTCTCCAGTATAATTAGAAGCGATTTTAGCAAGTTCTGCTTGGATTCTTCTTTTATCTTCTTCAAATTCTTCAAGTTGTGCTTGTAATTCAGCTTCTTCTGCTGTTAAATTACTTACAACAGCTTTTTTCTTACTTACAGAACTTGCCAAACTTGTTTTCTTTTGTTCAATTGCTTGTTTTGTAGTTTCAAGTTCTGTTTTAGCAGATACTAAATATTCTTTTTCTGCTTCTATTTGTTTTTTAGTATTTTCTATTTTTTCTAATAAAGCTTCATCTGCTTCAGCCATTTGTTCTATCAAATAATAATTAGAAATAAAATCACTTAAATCTTCTGATGTTAATAACATATCCAAATAGCTTGTTGTTCCTGATTCATATAAAGCAACTAATCTTTCTTCTAACAATTTCTTTTGCTCGGCATATTTTGTTTCTTGTTCTGCAATATTTGTTTCTTTTTCTGTTATTTGAGCATTTACTCCTTCAAGCTGAGTTTGAAGCTTTGTAATATCATTTTCATAACCAGAAATTTCTGAATTTAATGTATTAATTTGGCTTAATGCTGCTGTCATTTGTGATTTTACACCAGCAATTTCAGTATTTGTTTGTTCAATTTTAGCATCAATATCACTTTGTTGATTTCTCAATTCTTGACTTGATGTTGCATAAACAATTCCTACACTACTCAATAAAATTATAAGAGTTAAAATACTAATACATATTATTCTTACACAATCTTTAATATTCATATTTTTTCTCATGTTATAAAATAACATATCTCCTTTTTTGTATTTTATTCTTCATTTACCGTTTGTTCTTCTGTTGTTTCATTTGTTAATTCTATCATTATATCTTCTGCATTTTCGTCTACAGAATTTTCATTTATTGTATTTTCATTTTTCGTTTTGTTTTCTTTTACACTACTAGAATATGATGTTATAAAATCTAATGGTTCAACATATTCTCCATTTACTCTGACTTCAAAATGCGCATGAGGTCCAGTTGAATATCCTGTACTTCCAACTTTTAAAACTGGATTTCCTTGATAAACTGTATCTCCCACATTTACTAATATTTCAGAGCCATGTGCATATAAAGTTGTTATTCCACCACCATGATCTATTATAACCATATTTCCATATGCTCTGTTCCAACCAGCATATGTAACAACTCCATCATTTGCAGCAATAAAACTTGCTCCCAACGGCGCTCCAATATCAACTCCTGTGTGAAGTTTATATATACCAGTTATTGGATGAGTTCTCATTCCAAAACTAGAAGTAATTCTAGTATATCCAGGAACTGGCCAAGCCATTGAACCACCAACATAATCCTCACCAATGTTTGCAATTGCTAGTAATCTAATTTCAGTTTCTATATCCGCAATTTGTTTTTGATATTCTTCTATTGTTTGATGTAATTCAAATTCTTCTTGAGATAATTGTTTTAATCTGCTATTTTTAATTTTTCCCATATTCTCAAGAGAAATTGCATGTTTTTCTCTTGTTTCTCTTGAAGCAGTTAAAACTAATTTTTTTGTATCTAATGCTTGTTTTAACTTTTTATTATACAACCTTTCGGCTTCCACAGTTTCTAACAATTCTGTATCAGCTTTTGCAATTTCTTCTATTAAATAGTAATTAGATAAAAAATCCATTATTGTTTCAGAATTTAACAACAAATCTAAATAAGAAGTATCTCCCATTTCATACATTGCAACAAGTCTTTTTTCTAATAAATCTTTTTGATTATTATATCTTTCATTTGATTTTTCTAATTCTTTTTCTGCTTCTTCTATATATACTAGCAAATCTTTTTCTTGAGCTTCTAAAGTTTCAATTTCCATTTGCTTGTCCACAATCTTTTGATTTATTTCGGCAATTTCTGCAACTGTTGTTGTTAATTCACTTTCAATAAATTGTATTTGTGTATTAGAATTTTCAATTTCACTTTCTAGACTATTTTTCTCAAGTTGAAGTTCATCTAAATTCTTTTCTCTTTCTTGTTCTTCTTGCTCTAATATTTCGTCAATATTTTCAACACCATCAATTTCTTCTGGAACTTGATTTTCTTCAACTTCATTTTCCTCAACACTTTTACTACTTATTTCAAAATCATGTGTAGTAGCATATATTTCTAAACCTAAATTGCATAATATACAAAATATTACTAAAATTATTAAATTAATTTTAATAAATTTTTTCATTATTTATATTATACCTCCAAGTACTTTTTCATAGACATAGAACTTCCTAATATACCAATTCCAATTCCTAAAACAGCATAAACTATTGTTACTGGTTTAGCAATTTCAGAAAAGCTTAGTAAAGTTATACTCATCTTTTGTAGTACTTTTGATGCTTCAATATTTTGTATTACAAAATCATATAGTAATCCAACAATTAATAATGTAATAATTGCAGCAATAACTCCAATTACAATACCTTCTATAATAAAAGGCCATCTTATAAAGCTATTTGTTGCACCAACATATTTCATTATTGAAATTTCTTTTCTTCTTGCATGAACTGTAAGTTTTATTGTATTTGAAATTATTGTTATTGATATAATTAATAACACAACAAAAATAACACCAATTGTTATTCTAACACCTTTTGCAATTGTTATTAAAGTATCTATTGTACTATCTTTGCTTGTTATATTTTTTATTATAGAATCATGAACGGTTGAACCTTCAACCTCTAAATCCACTTGTTCACTTCTTCCTTCAGTTGCAATTTTTGCACCTATTCTTTCAATTTCTTTTTGAATTTCTTCAGTTCTTTCTAGATTAGTTAATGTAACAACAAATGAAGCTGGAAAAATATTATTTTCGCCTTCATAACCAGCCATCAATTCTTGATTATCTTTAAATCTAGATTTCATATCTTCTAAAGCTTCTTGTTTGTTTTTAAAAACAACAGTATTAACTCCATCCAAAGCTTTTATTTCGCTTTCAAGTTTTGTTTTTTGCTCTTCAGTTGTTTCATCCCAAATAAAAACTTGCATACCTTGCTTCATTTGAACTTGTTCTAAAATTGAGTTAACATTAACACCAATTGCAAAAAACAATCCAAATAAAAACATAGTACAAATCATAGTCATAACTGATATAACTGTTGATTTTTTGTTTTTAAAAATATTACTAAATCCTTCTCCCATTAAATATGAAAAACCATTATATCTCACTATTATAACCACCTTTTTTATCATCTCTTATGATTATACCTTTATCAATTTGTATAACCCTTTTTTTCATAGCATCAACTATATCTTTAGCATGTGTTGCCATAACAACTGTCGTTCCTCTTGCATTAATATCATTTAATAAATTCATGATATCCCAAGCTGTTTCTGGATCTAAGTTTCCAGTAGGCTCGTCTGCAATAATCATTGATGGATTATTTACTAAAGCTCTAGCTAAAGCAACCCTTTGTTGCTCTCCACCTGATAACTCATTTGGATAGCATTTTGCTTTATTACTTAATCCAACTAATGAAAGTACCATTGGAACTTGTCTTCTTATATGTTTTGGTGTTGCTTTAACAATATACATTGCAAAAGCAACATTTTCATAAACTGTTTTATCTGGAAGTAATCTGAAGTCTTGAAAAACAACTCCCATACTTCTACGTAAAAATGGAACTCTTTTTGGCTTTAAGAATGTTATATCTTTTCCATTTATAATTATATTTCCTTTTGTTGCTTCTTCTTCTTTTAAAATTAATTTTATTAAAGTTGATTTTCCAGATCCAGAAGAACCAACTAAAAATGCAAATTCACCTTTATCGATTGTGAATGTAGCATTATGAACCGCTTCTGTACCTGTATCATATATTTTACTTACATTTTTAAATTCTATCATTAGATTTTTTGCACCTTTCTTTTCGCAATTTTCCCCATAATATATTTTTATACTAACACATCATATCAATAAAGGTAAAAAAAATCAATAGAAGTTACTTATTATTTGTTATTTTTCTTCCTACTTTTAAACAAAAAAACACAAATACCATTTTAGGTATTTGTGTTTTTTTGAGTATTATTTTATAATTCCAAAAATATATTTTGGTGTCACTGCTGTTCCATTCGCTATATATACGAAATATCTCATCTTTTGTTCATCTTCAAATATCACATCAAATTCAACATATGCATAATTCGCATTTTCACTTTGAACAATAAAAGATTCTCTATCAACTTTTAATTTATACCATATACTTAAATCAATCTCAGTTTCTTTAATCATATTCGCAAAAGATATAAATTCATCTTCATTCAGAAGTCCAAATTTATTTCCGATTTCTAGATTATTCTCATTATAATATTTTTTTAATCCTTGCTCATCATAAGCTTTTATATTTTCATACAACTCTGGTATGTCTTTTTTTACGAATTCTTGCATTCGTTGTGTTATTTCACTTGTTTCTAAGAATCCAATATATTTTTCTGAGAATACACCTATTCCACTTAATAATAATTGTCCTTCAACAGACCTTCCTTCAATAGACAATCCTATTTGAGTTGGTTCTTCGTCTTTCATTAGAAAATTTAATATAATTAATGTAATTAATAAAATAAAGCAAATTATAATTCCTGTAACAATCTTTTTTTTATTCATAAATACCCTTCCTTTTTTTACTCTGCTGTATCAAATAAGTAGAAATCGCCATCATCTGTACATTCTGTATCTTTTACACCATTTTTATTTGAATCACAATAAACCCATATTCTAGAAGTTCCATTATAACCAGCTCCTTGTTCCCAACAAGTATGTGGCATACCTTCTCCAAGAGCGAAATCTGTTCCAAATTCTCCGTTATTTTTATGATTCATCGAATCATTTTCTTTTATATATTCAGCTGCTTCAAAACATGTATCGCAATACTCAAGTTCATCAATTTCTATACGATGCCTCAATCCAGGAGCAATTGCATACCATCCACCGGTACGTCCTGTTGTAAATCCATATTCATCAGCTTGAACTTGATATCTATCCGCACTAGGAATTCTACATAATAGATTATATAACGGTGATTGTGCGCTATCCCATAATTCACTTGGGTCATTATAATCTGGTGTAAATCCACTATCTGTATTTAATTTATTAATTATCGTAAATCCTACACTTTTTGCCAAGTATAACTCATCCTCTTTACCTGAAGTTCCAAGTAAACTAGCACAATATGCTCCACAACCTTCATGATGTATAGCATCTGCTAATATTTCTAAATCGCCTTCTCTAAATTGATATTCTTGATCTCCAGATTGTGTAACCTCATCTAATTTCATATAATTTTCAACATCTTCTACTACCGTAGTATTTCCAGTTTCTTGCATTATTACTCTTAAATAGTTACCTATCAATTTATCTTCAAATACGTAATCTTCAGACTCAAGTTCTTCTTCTGTTTTGGTCATTGAAATTTTGTAATCTTCAAGTTTTTCACCATCTCTTAAATCTTCAACAACTTCTCTATCTGTATAGGTTCTACCTATTACTGTACCTTCTTTAATATAAATAAGATCTCCAACTTCCATAGCATAATATGCATCAGATTTAATAACTTCTTCTACATTTAATCTTTCAGTTGCACTCTTACTTGCAAGTTTGTATTCATCAGGTGTTTCATATTGTGTTTGTATCATTTCATTCTCATCTTTTTGAGCTTGTGTCAATTGATCAGTATCTTTAATATTATCAGGAGAAATTCTAAATGTATCAATTGTTAGTGCTTTACCACTTGGTTTTCCTTCTTCATCAGCTATGCTTCCATCTTCATTTGTATCAACAAAGTTTTCATCTGGAAGTTCACATTTAAATCCATCTATAAATATTGTATATCCTGAAATTAATTTCTTAACTGTTTCTACATTATTATCCTCATCTTCATCATCATCTGGTGTTGAGTTTATATACACACCATATGTAGAATATAATTCAGCAAATTCCTTATATCCATATATTGTTTCTGCTAAAAATCCATTTGTTGTTGTTGAGTCCAATAATTCTTTTAACTTTTCTTCTGTTGTTAATTCATCATGGAAAACACCACTATTATCTAGTAATCCTTGTTCATCATTAAATGAAGACCAATATGATTCGATATTTGATTCTAAATATTCAAAATCTTCTTTTGACATAACTCTTATTACAGCATATCCAACTTCATCATATGTTGGTTCATAAAATTCCTCAGTTGTGGTTTGAGTTGTTGAATCTGTATTTTCTGTTTCAGTATTATTTGAAGTATTTTCTGTTGTATTTGATTCTACACTTTCTACATTTCCTTCTTCATCTAAGTGAATTTTTACAGATGGTCCATATTTTAAATCGACATTTTCTCTTTTTTCATCATCTTCTCTATTATATGTTCCATAATCTATTAAAATACCTGTTACAGGAGACACTACAGCTTCATTACCTTCAAAACCTTCATATATTGCATCTTCCGCTTGTGACCATGGTAATCTAAGTACACGTTCAGCCCAACTCCAAGAATCAGCTTCTGTTTGTAATCCTATACTTGATCCAGATTGTCCCTCTACTGCTCCAACAGGAACTTCATGTCCACCATTATATTGTACAAAAGCACCATCTTTCTTTTCACCTACAATCTCAATATGTCCTGAAGAACATAAAATATCTCCTTCTTTTAATGGCTCACCTTTTGCTATTTCTTTTGCCCCTAATTCATCTCTAATATAGTTACCTAAGTTATCTGCTCCTCCAGCTCCTCCGGATTTTGAAATTAATCCAACATTTTGTAATGCCCATTTTACTAATCTATCGCAACAGAAATTATTCTTTCCATCTCCTTTTGAAGATTCAAAATCAAGAGCTAAATGACAGTCATTATCATGTATAGAGTGTTTACAATGGTTAGCTTTGCATGAACATCCCGAACCAATAAGTTTTAAACATTTACCAGTTGACTCAAATTGATCTATACAAGTTTGAGAACATGTACAAGTATCTCCATTTTTGCTTTCACCAGGAATACACATAACACAATAATCATATCCAACTTCATTAATATATTCGCACATTTCTCTAGTTGATTTTAAAAATTCATCAACTGTAACTTGTTGTGCTTTTTTAGTTGCTCCATCAATTGCTCCAACTTCAGACATATTAATTGAATTTGAAGATAAAGACACTCTTCCTTCAGCAACTCTTGTAATTTGACTTTCACTTATAGATGTTGCAGAAGCCCCTGCATTTGCAATAGGTTCTTCTGTTGAAGTTGTTCCTTCTTCATCTAAATCTCCAATTTCACTTGCTTCAATATCTAATGTTATATATTCTTCATTAGTATCTATATCATATTTTGAGTGAATCATTGTTCCAAGTTCATTAGTTCTCTTATCAATACTTCTTGCTGGGTATTCAGCAGAACCAATTGATGGTACTGGGAATTGTAGTAATCTAGGGGTTTCATCAGTCAACTCTTCTTTCTCAAAATATCCAAGTTCTACTATTAATTCTTTAAAATCTCTGTATATATAATCAGCATCTAATGTATGAGTGTTTTCTAACATACTAAACGCATTTAACGCATCTTGTGTTAAAACTTCTAATTTTCCAGCATAATCTCTAACTTTATGTATTTCCGTCTTTTGATCCTCATCTGTGCCATATGTTATTGTATATTCTTTTTCTAATTCTTCATCCGTTAACGGTCCATATTTTGCTGCCTCAGAATCATCTGCTTTTCTATCTTCATATATCTTATCTCTCAACGCAGTAATAATTTCTGCAGTCTCAGTACTTCCATCATATCTAAAGTAATTATTTTGTAAAAACATTTTCTTTATTTTCGAATTTGTTTCAGTTCTTTGGCCCTCACCAGTTTGATTAACAACTCCTATTTTTACTTCTACATATATTCTACTCATTGCAGACCTTACATTATTATTTGCATCATCATAATCTGCAACCCCTGCTTTCAGTGGTTGTTGCCAATCTGAAAGTTGAGTTTCATCAGGTGAATATGCTGAATAAACACCACCACCTAAATCATTCCAATTTAAATCTTCAAATTTATCTGCAATATTTATAGTTACTGCTTTTTTAGAAACTGCTATATCTCCTTCATGAATTACATAAGTTCCATCAGATGATTTTCTATATACTGTTATCCCCGCTTCTTTTGCGTCTTCAAAAGATTCTTCTAATTTTTCATATTTATCTCCAACTTTTTGATATAAAATTGAAGGATTTGCATCTTCTATTGTTCCATCAAAAACTACATAAGTTCCATTTTCTTCTTTATATTTTCCATTTTCATCAATAACTAGTAATATCTCTTGACCAGCTTTTTCCGGATTATATTTATATGTTCCTTTTGCTGATTCTTCAGCAGTATATTTCTCATATAAAGTCCATCTTTCTTTCATAACTGATTCATAATCGTAATCATAATCAACAAATGATTTTACTGAACTATTACTAATAAAATACACATCTCTATACCAGTGATCTGTTACTTTTTCTATATATGGAGTATATGTTTCATAAGACCATTTGTTGTTTGCATCTGTATATTTTACAACAGCTTTTAAATATTCTTTACAACCACCACCAATCTTTGATAACGCTTCTTTTTGTACAATAGCCGTTTCGTCTTCCACATAAATTTTTTCCCATGTAGCAGTTTCTGTATTATAGTATTCATAATAATATTTTGTCTCATCATCATCTGCTGTTTCAGTACCTTTATCATCAACTTCAGTTTCCAATACCATTCCATTACCAATTGTTGGAGAGATAGTTACTTCACAACCACAAGTTGGTGGATTATGTCCTGACGGAATAATTCCAAATTCCAATAATTTTGTAGCTTCTGCTTTACTTAATCCCCATTCATCTATTTCTGAAATTATATTTGATAAACCTCTTCCAGAAACACCATTTATAGCATAACTTATATCTTCATATTTTATGTAAGTTCCAGCATCAGTTTTATAACATCCAACAAGATCACCTGTAGATTCATGTAGTAAAATATTAACTTCTGTATTGAAATTTTGAGTCATATCATAAGCCAAATCCGGCATAAATGTTGCTGTTTGAATAGAAACCAAAAAGTCTAAAGGCATACCATATCTTCCAGTCCAACCATCTAAACTAAATTTCATTTTACCATTAGTCCAACCTTTTTTGATTTCCAAACTTTTTGAACTAGGATCCGCTTTTATATGACCTCTTTCAAAAGAATCATACAAATCATCTGATACATCACCAATTCCATCTCCACCTTCATGTTTAAGAACCAACATACCAGTTCTTTGCTTCATACTATCAGAGAATAACGCACCAACACGAGACCAAAATCCGTGCCAAGCATTTACACCTTTTAAGTTGAAGTTTTTAATTGTATATATATAGTTTTCAGATGATAGATAAGCAAGAACAAAATCACTATCAGCTAATATTATGTTATTTTCCGAATCTCTTATAACTCCCACAGCATCATCCACTGAATATCCAGCCTCAGTTTGTGCAGATGTTAAATCGTCAACATCGTCATCGCCTTTATAACCAGTTAAAAATCCATAACCTTTTAAGTCAAATCCCATATCTTCTATATAATCTAATGTTTCATAAATTTTCTCGTCACTTACTTGTTCTGAAGCATCAGCCCCCCACCAAGCAAGCCAAGCATCAGCTATACCTTCTGCCAAATCTTTTAATTTATCCATCATCATACCTGGCATAGTTACTATAAACATTATTATACCAATCAATAATATTAAGGCGACAATAACAACAAAAACCCAGAATAAAACCGTAGCTAAAGGAGCCGCTAAAGATAATTTAGCAGCGCTTCCAGCAGCTTTCATTCCAAGTTTTTTCATTACTTTTCCGCCAACTTTTTTACCAAATTTATTTTTTACTGCATTAAACGCATTTCCAGCAGCATTTTTTATACCTCCACCGACATTTGTACTTGGTGCAGTTGTATCGTTTAATTGGCTTCCATTTGGATTTTGATTCTCACTCATACGCATTAATTCCTTACTTTTAAACATTTTTATATAATTATATTATAACATTTATTGCCTTATTTTTCAACAAAAAATCGATTTGTAACAAAAAAGATAACAATATTTTACATTGTTACCTTTTTTTGCTATTTTTTCCTTAAAATTTGACTAAATTTTCTGAAATTCGCTAGAATTTTTATTTTATTTTTCTCGTCAATTTTATATTTAAATGTTTCATATAATCAATCTATTTTGTATTTTATATAACAACTCGCATTAAATATTTATCTTAATCTTACTTTTCCTTATTTTTTCACTTCTTCAATAATTTCTTTACTTGTTAATCCAAAATATTTTAAAAGTTCTGATGCATTTCCTGATTTTCCAAATGTGTCTTTAATTCCCATTCGAGTAAGTTTTGCTGGACAATTTTCAACAAGAACTTCTGCTACGGCAGAGCCTAATCCACCAATTATGCTATGTTCTTCTATTGATATTAATTTTTTAGTTTCTTTAGCACATTTTATAATCATTTCTGAATCAATTGGTTTTATTGTGTGGATATCTACAACTCTTATATTGATTCCTTCTTTTTCCAATTCTTCTTTTGCCTTTAAAGCTTCTGCTACCATTATTCCAGTTGCAAATACTGTAGCGTCGGTTCCTTCTCCAAATTGAATTGCTTTTCCTAATTCTAGTTTTCCATCTGTTTCATGGATTACTGGTGTTGCAGCTCTTCCAAATCTTATATAAACTGGTCCATTTACTTTTGCAGCTTCTTTTACAGCCCATCTAGCTTCAACATCATCTGCTGGTGAAATTACTGTCATATTTGGTAATCCTCTCATTAAGTTAATGTCTTCAAGCATTTGGTGTGTTGCACCATCTTCTCCAACAGTGATTCCACAGTGAGTTGCACATATTTTTACATTTAAATTTGGATAACATATACTATTTCTTATTTGATCATATGCTCTTCCTGTTGCAAATACTGCAAATGTACTTGCAAATGGTATTTTTCCGCATGTTGAAAATCCTGCTGCTGTTGCTACCATGTCTTGTTCTGCAATTCCCATATCAAAAAATCTCTTTGGAAATTCTTTTGCAAACATATTTGTTTTTGTAGCACCTGCTAAATCTGCATCTAAAACTACAACATCTTTATTTTCTTTTCCAAGTTCTACTAAAGCTTCTCCATAGCTTTGTCTTGTTGCTTTTTTATTTTCAAAATCCATAATAAACCTCCTACATTCCTAATTCTTCCATCGCAATTTTGTACTCTTCTTCTTTTGGAGCTTTTCCGTGCCATCCGGCTTGGTTTTCCATATATGAAACTCCTTTTCCTTTTGTTGTTCTTGCTATAATTGCAGTTGGTTTTCCTTTTGTTTGTCTTGCCTTTTCAAATGCATCTATAATTTCATTTATGTTATGTCCATCTATAACTACTACATTAAATCCAAAGCTTTCAAATTTTTTATCTATTGGATATGGATTCATTACATTATCAACACTTCCATCTATTTGTAAATTATTGTTGTCAACAATCACACAAATATTATCTAATTTATAATGGCTTGAGCTCATTGCAGCTTCCCAGATTTGGCCTTCTTGAATTTCTCCATCTCCACAAATACAATAAACTCTATAATCTTTATTATCTAATTTTCCAGCTAATGCCATACCATTTGCAATTGATAGACCTTGTCCTAAAGAACCAGATGTCATATCAACACCATTTGTATGTTTCATATCTGGATGACCTTGAAGATAACTATTTAATTTTCTAACTGTTTTTAAATCTTCTTTTGGCAAAAATCCTTTTTCAGCTAATGCTGAGTATAAAGCAGGAGCGCAATGTCCTTTTGATAAAACAACTCTATCTCTATTTTCGTCTTTTGGATTATTTACATCTATATTTAATTCTTTAAAATATAATACTGATAAAATATCAGCTATTGATAATGATCCACCTGGGTGCCCAGATGCAGCATTATAAACAACTTCAATAATATTTTTTCTAATATTCTTTGCTTTTTCTTGTAAATTTTGTAGTTCAACAGAATCAATCATAATTCATTCTCCTTTACGTTTTAATTCTTAATCTTATTTAATATAAGCAAGTTCATTATATATTATTAAAATTCTTTAATCAAGGAATTTAATTTTACCATTTTGTGAAATTTTAGTGAACTAAGTAAATTAAATAATAATTTATAGAACTCTTATTAAAATTGCCACAATTTTATATCTAATCTACAAATTATTATTTATAAATATAATAATTATCCACCGGTATAATGAACTAGTCAACAAAAAGTAGACACAAAAAACACTTATTTAAACCCTAATTGAATTTTATATTCAATTGGGGTTTTATAATTTAAAGCATAACTTGGTCTATATTCATTATTATCTTTGATTATATCTTTTATAAATTC
>JAFTJF010000001.1 GCA_017456555.1 Clostridia bacterium | reverse complement strand
TGACCATTACTAATAGATCGAGGGCTTAACCACAAAAGTTTTGCTCATCGAAATGAGTAACATTTATCTATGTATTTTTGAGTGTGCTATTGAAAAATAGTATACAAAAATTTCTGGTGATAATAACGAGGAGGAAATACCCGTTCCCATGCCGAACACGGAAGTCAAGCTCCTTAGTGCCGAAGATACTTACGAGTTACCTTGTTGGGAAAATAGGAAGTCGCCAGTTTTTTTATGCCTTTTTAACTCTAGTTTAGAAGAGTACTTTAATATTAAAGGTTCAGTGCAAATCTGAAAGAAGGCCCAAATCAAAGAGATACTTGATTCAAGTATCTCTTTTTTTATATGTTTTAAGAAGCATAGATGGAGTTGCTGGTTAATTGACATAACACATGTAACTGTGATATACTATAGCGGTGCAGTTAAAACTACAGCGAGATATATGGAGGAAACAATATGAGCGAGAAAATTCTTTGCACAGTAAAAACATGGGATGGCTTAGCAGAAGCATTGGCTGATGAAATTGCTAAGAAATTCAAAAGCCATCTGGAATTTTGGCAGGCAACTGCTATGGATGACAGAGAAGAGTATGCAATGTGGGCCGAGCGAATCCGGTTAGAACCCGATAAGGTCAAGGAAAGAGCTTTGGCTAAAATTAAATCAATTATGGGAAAACCGCAGTATAATCGTAAGTTCTACCTAAAGAAGTATAAGATTTTTGTTGATTGGAGTACCATTCGAATTACTCCGGCAACTGGGTTTTATCAATATCTGTTAGAACGCGATATCACCTCTAGCTTTCCAGTCAATGTTGAGTATCGTATCGATATGACATCTATGAACGTCGTTAAGATTACTCACAGCCAGGCTATGAAAAAATGATTCTCCAAATGAGCTTCTAAAATGGAAGCAAGAGCCTCAAGGTGACACTTGGGGCTTTATTATATTTTTATGAGCAAAATTTAAATAATTAAACAATTAAATATTTGAAATTTTATATAATAGATAGTATAATTTTCAAGAGATAATAAAAAGGGGTAATAAATAATGTATAAGTGTTTAATTTTTGACTTAGATGATACTTTAACTGATGATTTTGAAAATTGTAGAGAAGCTTTTAAAATAATGATTGCTTCTAGAAACGAAGAATATTCAGAGGAAGATTATTTAAGATTTAAAGAAATTGATAATAAAGTTTGGGCAGATAGAGCAGCAGGTAAATTAATTACTCCTTATGAAGATAATGATGAGAAAAAGAAAGAATGGATAAGGGCTAGTAGAATCTTAAAATATTATGGACAAGACGCTATAACATACGAAGAAGCTGTAAAATTAAATGAAATTTATATAGAAGGTATGAAAGAGAAAGTTGTTGCCAGACCAGATGCAAAAGAAGTTATGAAATATCTTTATGAAAAGGGATATAGAATTGTAATTGCAACAAATGGACCGTTAGTTCCTTTAAAAGAGAAATTAAAGAAAATTGAAATAATAGATTTTGTTTGGTATATATTTTCAGCAGAAGAAGCTGGGCAAATGAAACCACATCCAAAATTTTATGAAAAGCTTTTTGAAAAAGCGAATATAAATCCTTCAAAGGAAGTTTTATTTATAGGAGATAATTTAGAAACTGATATAAAAGGTGGAATCGAACATGGTTTAGATACGTGTTGGTGTAATTATAATAATGAAATAAATAATAAATACTCTGCAACGCACGAGATTAAAAAATTAAAGGATTTAATTACTATATTATAATAGTTTATTGGCTAAAAACAAAAATTAAAATAAATTTAATCTAAAAGTAAAATTAATCCAAAAACAAAATTAATGTAAAAATATTATAAAGATAAATCAATATAATATAAAAGATAAATTCAATATAAGCGAAATTTATTAAGATAAAGTAAATATAAAAAATAAAAGAAGAGCATAATATGAATATGCTCTTTTTTTACATATTAATGCATAGATATCTTAGATATGAATAGTAAATATAGATAACTTTTTATATTCAATAAGAAGGTTTATTTCTTATTAATAAATTACTTTGCAAAGATGTAATGCTTTTATTAGCATATAAAATTTGGGAGATTTTCTGGAAAAGATTTTATATAGAATAAAAATATTATTAAAAAAAATTGATAAAGATAATATTAGTGAATTTGCTGCTGAAATTTCCTTCTTTACAATTTTATCTTTAGTCCCTTTTATAATTTTTTTCTTTTCAATTTTTAAGTATACAAATTTGGATAATGAATTTATATTTTTTATAGTAAATGAATTTATACCAAATGGAACTGAAGAGTTTTTTTATAATCTAATAAATGAAAATTATTCAAAATATGTTAATTTAATTTCTATATCTGGAATTATTGCTTTATGGTCTGCTGCTAAAGGCGTATATTCTTTAGTAAAAGGAATTAGAAATATTTATAAAGAAAATTCTAATACATCGATAATTATTATGAAAATTGAAGCATGTTTATATACAATAATATTGATATTTTCTATATTATTAATTGTATTTATAATTGCTTTTTTGAAAAAAATACAAATTGAAAATAACAATATAATTTTATGTTGTATTTTTGAGGCTTTTTCAAAATTTAAAGGAATTCTAATGATATTATTGAGTTTTTTTGTATTATTATCAACATATATTATAATTCCAAAAAAATATAAGTATATCACTAAACAAATACCTGGTGCGATTTTTTCGAGTATTGCTTGGTATGGAATAACTTTATTTTTTACTCTCTATATAAATATATTTGAAAATTTCTCAAATAATTATGGTAGTTTAGCTTCTATTATATTAGTAATGATATGGCTATATGTGTGCGTTTATATAATTTTAATAGGTGCAGAGATTAACATAACTTATGAAGAGTATAGGAATTATTAATAAGCGATAAAGGTTGTTTCTATTGAAAAAAATTAACATAAAATAGTATGATATAATACATAAGCCTATGTAAGAGAAGAAATTTGGGTTGAAAACATTGAAACTCTTCATAGAAAAATCACAATGGAAAAAGTAAAGCGCTACTATGAGCCGAAAAATTGTTTCAAGTTACCACACTTGTTGATGGTTGATATTAGTAATTAATTAAAAACTAAGCAGATGGTCCATAAATTTCATTTATTGGCTTTTTTGCTGGAAAATACATAAAATTATATGAGAAAATATCAAAAAACTCTTGAATTAATAAATGTTTTTTGGTATACTTAAGGCTGGTTAAAATATCTTAATAGAGGAGAATTAAAATGAAATCAAATTTAAGAAAAACAAAAATAGTTGGAACAATAGGACCTGCTAGTGAACAAAGATTAGAAGAATTATTTGAAGCTGGATTAAATGTTTGTAGAATTAACTACTCACATGGAAGCTATGATGAACAAGAATGGAAAACAAATGAAATCATCAGAATCAGAAATGAAAAAGAATTACCAATTCCAATGATTCTTGATATGAAAGGTCCAGAAATAAGAACTGGAATGTTATATACAGGAAAAAATGATAAAATAAAAATAGAAGATGGACAAAAATTTACTCTAGTAAATGAAGATATTATAGGAGACGAACAAAGAGTTTCTGTAACATACAAAGAATTATATAAAGATGTTGAACCAGGAACAAAAATATTAATAGATGACGGTGCAATCGAATTAAGAGTTGATGAAATCGTTGAAAAAGATATCGTTTGTACAGTAGTTCATGGAAATCCTTTAGGAAGTAGAAAAACAATGAACTTACCAGGAACAATCATTAGATTACCTGCATTAGCTGAAAAAGATATCAATGACTTAAAAGCTGCTTGTGAACATGAATATGATTATGTTGCTATTTCATTTGCAAGAAACTTAGATGATATTGCACAAGTAAGAAAAGTATTAGATGAAAATGGTGGAAAAGATATTAAAATAATAACAAAAGTTGAAAACGTAGAAGGATTATCAAACATGGAAGATATCGTTAGAGTAGCAGATGCTCAAATGATCGCTCGTGGAGATATGGCTACAGAAACAGACTTTACAGAACCACCTGTAATGCAAAAAAGATTCATCAAATTAGCTAACAGAGCTTACAAACCAGCTATAACAGCTACACAAATGTTAGAATCAATGATGCACAATCCATTACCAACAAGAGCTGAAGCTTCAGACGTTGCTAACGCAATCTATGATAGAACAAGTGCTATCATGCTTTCTGGAGAATGTGCTATGGGTAAATTCCCATTAGAATGTATCAAAACAATGGATAAAATTGCAAAAAGAGTTGAACCAGAAATCAATTACTGGAAAAGATTTGATGATAAAGATAAAATAGTTTTAAGAAACTTAGAAGACAATATCACATATTCAACATGTATAATTGCTAAAAATACAAACGCTGATGCTATCGTAGCATATACTCATACAGGAGATTCTGCTAGAAGATTATCAGGAATGGGAGCTGGATGCCCAATTATAGCAATTACAGATAATAAGAGAACATTCCGTCAATTAGGATTAGCTTGGAACGTTCACCCAGTATATGTAGATCCAACAGATTCTATTGATAATACAGTAGAAGCTGGACTTGAAAAATTAAAAGCTATGGGAATATTAGAATCAGGAGATAAAGTAGTTATCTCTGGAGGACGTAACTATGTTAAAAATGCTAAATTAAGCAAAATGATTGGTGGATACGTAGAAATCTAATCGAATTTAATAAGAAACATAGATTTAAATTTTATATAAAATAAGAAACTCCTTAAGAAATTAAGGAGTTTTTTGTTTTATTTATAACTATATAATTGTTGGTGAAGAATTGGTAAATTTGACAACGATTTAAAAAAATATTTTTGACAGCCAAAAGATAAAGAAAGTTTTAAATAAAGGCTAAAAGTGTTTGAAATAGAGGCAATATCATGCTATAATATTATAGACACTTTTATGTCCAATTTAAACTTTTAATAGGGTTTTCATGAAAGGAGGCTTGGTTATAGAAAACTTGTTTCAAAAAAGTGTTATAGGAATATATATATTTCGGATATATGTTCCTTATAAGAAGGAGGCGACCGAATGAAAGCATTAAAAGGGTATGTTACAGCATATCACAATGAGGTAACTGGTTCAAGTTTCTTGGTTGTAATTGAAAGGCCAGATGGAATAACCAATCGGGTTTTAGTTGACAAAGGATACTTCCAAGAACCCAAGTACCGATATCTCAACTATGTGGATGACTTAGATCCAGAAAATATTGATGCGATCGTGGTAACTCACAATCACATTGATCATACTGGATTAATACCAAAGCTTGTAAGACAAGGCTACAGAAACAAAATCTATATGACTGAAATTACTCAGGAATTGATTGGTGATTTTCTGTATGACTCTGCGGAACAGCAAGAGGAAAACGCCTGGGATATGCGTTGGAGATATCCAAATGAAGCACACAAATTCAATGCTCTGTATTACGCAGAAGATGTAACCAAAACATTGAAACTGTGTGAAGGAATCGCGTATCGAAAAACGATCGAGATTCTTCCTGGAATAAAACTTACTTTCTGGGAAAATGCGCATATACTTGGTGCGAGCATGGTCTTGTTACAATGCTACTATGCCAACATGAAACCGTTGAATTTCTTGTTTACAGGAGACTTCAAGTTTGCGAACTCGTTTACCAGAGTGCCGATGTTCCCGAAGTGGTTCAGAAACATGGAATTGATTATGTTCTGCGAGTCTACCTATGGTACGACCAAACGAGAAGACATTAAGCAATGTTTCAGAGCCAATATTTTGGAAGGATTTGAACGTAGGCAAGATATCTTAATCGGTGCATTTGCTCAAGATAGAATGCAGGGAATTCTGTATGATTTTAAGCTTATGCAAGATGAGGGCTTAATTCCGCCTGAATATCAAATCTGTGTAGATGGTCCTCTTGGAATTTCTACCTGCTATGGATATCGTTCGATTCTTGAATGGTACAATCCTACCAGAAAAGATTTTATGCCTAAGGGCGTAAGATTTATGGATACCAAATCTAGAGACCAGATATTTGAAAAAGGCATTCCTAAAATTGTTATAACTACCTCTGGTATGTTGAACAATGGACCTGCAAAGGTTTACGTTCCAAAGTTTTTGGTTCGTGAAAATGCGTTGATTCACTTGGTTGGATATGCTGCTGAAGAAACTATGGCAAGAAAACTTTTAGATGCCAAAAGAGATGAAACTGTCAAAATTGGCGGAGTTGTTTTCCAGAAAAAAGCAGTTATTAAAACTACCCGTGAAAAAACGTCCCACGCAACTGAAGAAGAGCTCCTTGAGCTTATAGGTATGTTCAACAACATCAAATTCCTTGGAATTAATCATGGCAACACTGATGTGAAGAATGATTTCGGCGAAGATGTTGTGATGGAATGTCCGAATGTAGAACAAGTTGGTATTATGGACAGAGAGCATATGTATAGTTTTTATCGTCTTGGATTTAAGGGCGATGCTAATACAAGGCTTACTGTTAAAGCTCGCTCTGCAGGACTTTTGAATGATAGCAGATTGGTGTTTGGAAGAGAAGCTACTTCAGAAGAATTGCGAGAGAGAATTCAAATGGAAAAGGAGAGAAAGCAGAAACGTCGCGAAAAAGATGCACGAAAAGGCAAGAAAAACGGCAAGCGAAACAAGCAGAAAGGGGCTAAGAAAAAAGCCAGAAAAAACAAAAAACGTAACTAATTAATCAAGCAAGAATGAGCGAGGGATACCTCGCTCGTTTTCGTTGTTTATACATATATAATCTTTGAAGCAAAATTAAAAAAATTATACAATTTGATAAAAAAATGTTTATTAGTAAACGCATATAAGTAGCTAAATTTATTGACTTTTTATAAGAATAGTAATATAATTTTTATCGAAGTTAACATAAGGAAAAGTACAAAATAACAATTGATTTATTAAAAATAATATATAAATATTTATTATTAAAATGAATTAAATAAATTAAAATATAGATAAAGGAAATAATGTATGATAATAGGAATTGATATTGATGATACAACTGTTGTTACTGTGAAATCAATGGTAAAATACGGTGACAAATACGATACTGAAGTACTAGGAAGAGAAGCTAAAAAAGATAATTTAGGTCAAATTAAAGATAGATATTATATGAAAGCATTATATGGGTGGACTGAAGAAGAAAAATTTGCATTTTTTGGTATGTATTATAAAAATGTTTTAGAAGAATGTTATCCACTTCCAAATGCTTCAGAAATCATAAATAAATTAAAATCAGAAGGTCATCAAATTATTTTCATAACAGCGAGATTAACTAATATTAAAGATTGTGATACAGAAAATATTACAAAAGAAACTTTTGAAAAATACAATATTCCTTATGATAAACTTATAATGAATGTTGATGATAAATTAGAATTTTGCAAACAAAATGGTGTAGAAGTATTTATTGAAGATAGTTATGAAACTTGTAAAAATCTACAAGAAAACGGAATAAAAGCATATTTAATGACAACAAAAATGAATAGAAATATTAATGATGAAACAATAGAAAGAGTAACATCTTGGGACGAAGTTTATGAGAAAATCTCTAATTTATAAATATATTTAAATAAAGGAAAAATGATGGAAAAAAGAAGAGTATTATTAGGAATGAGTGGAGGAGTTGATAGCTCAGTTTCTGCCATTCTATTGAAAGAAAAAGGATATGAAGTTGTTGGAACTACTTTAGAATTATTTGAAGGGAGTAATTGTGCAAACACAGATACATTCAAAGATGCTAAAGTTATTTGTGATGCTTTAGAAATAGAACATTATGGATATGATTTCAAAGAAGAATTTAAAAAGCATGTTATAACAGATTTTATTAATTGCTATGCAAATTGTAAGACACCAAATCCTTGTATTGAATGTAATAGATATATGAAATTTGGAGCTATGCTAAGAAAAGCTCAAGAACTTGACTGTAACTATATAGCAACAGGGCATTATGCAAAAACTGAATATAGTGAAAAATATAATAGATGGGTTTTAAAAAAATCGAATGCTGGAAAAAAAGACCAAAGTTATGTACTTTGGAATATTCCAAAAGAAATTTTAGAATTTATACTTTTTCCTTTATCAGATTTTGAAAATAAAGATCAAATAAGAGAAATTGCAAAAGAAAAGAATTTGAAAGTTGCGAATAAACCAGATAGTGAAGATATTTGTTTTATTCCTGATGGAAATTATAAAAAATTCTTAGAAGAAAATTCTGATATTAAACCTGAACAAGGAAATATTGTAAATAGAGATGGCAAAGTTTTAGGAAAACATGCCGGTCTTTATAATTACACAATAGGTCAAAGAAAAGGACTTGGAATTTCAAATCCTGTTCCACTATTTGTATTAGGATTTAATAGCGAAAAGAATGAAGTTATTGTTGGTGAAGAACATGAACTTTATTCAAAAGAAGTTTTAGTTAAAAATGTTAATCTTTTAGCAGTTGATGAAATAAAAGGAGAAATGGACGTTGAGGTTAAAACAAGATATTCTGCAAAACAAGCTAAAGCTAAAATTAGCCAAGATGGAGAATATTTGAAAATTGTTTTTGATGAGCCTCAAAGAGCTGTAACCCCAGGACAATCAGCAGTATTTTATGTTGATGATATTGTAATTGGTGGCGGAAAAATTGTTTAAGGAGAATTGATGGAAAGATACGAAGAAATAGAACAATCAATTACCAAAAGATTTCGTAAAGAAATTTGGAAAATGTTTGTTAAAGGAATTTCAGAATATGAAATGATTCAAGATGGTGATAAAATTGCTGTTTGTATTTCTGGTGGAAAAGATTCAATGCTTATGGCAAAATGTTTTCAAGAAATAAAAAAACACAGAAAAATGAATTTTGAATTAGAATTCATAGTAATGAACCCAGGATATAATGAAGAAAATAAGCAAAAAATAATTGAAAATGCAAAAATATTAAATGTACCAATTACAATGTTTGAAACAGACATTTTTAACAGAGTAGTACATATTGAAAATAATCCTTGTTATCTTTGTGCAAGAATGAGAAGAGGTCATTTATATGAAAAAGCTAAAGAACTTGGATGTAATAAAATTGCTTTAGGTCATCATTTTGATGATGTTATTGAAACAATTTTAATGGGAATGTTTTATGGTTCTCAAATGCAAACTATGATGCCTAAGGTTTGTAGTACATCTCATCCAGGAATGGAACTTATAAGACCACTTTATTTTGTAAGAGAAGAAGATATTATTGCTTGGCGTGATAGAAATGGATTAGATTTTATTCAATGTGCTTGTAAATTTACAGAAGAGTATAATATGAGTCAAAATCCAGGTGACATTTCTAAAAGAGAAGAAATGAAGCAACTTATAAAAGATATGAAGAAAAAGTATGACAAAATAGATATTAATATTTTTAATAGTGTACAAAATGTTAATTTAGATACGATTATTTCTTACAGAAAAGGAAATGAATTTCATCATTTCTTAGATGATTATGGAAATAAAAAAGAGGAGTAAAAAATGAAAAAGGAAAAGTTTGATATTCAAGGTATGACTTGTAGTAGTTGTCAAGCTCATGTTGAAAAAGCAGTAAACAAACTTGATGGAATAAAAAAAGTAAATGTTAATTTATTATCTAATAATATGGTTGTTGAATATGATGAAACTGTTTTAGATAACGCGAAAATTATTGCTGCAGTAGTTGATGCTGGTTATGGTGCAACAACAGAAAATGATAATGTTGGATGCTCAAGTTCTTGTAAAATATCAGAAAAAAGCGAAGATAAAAAAACAAATATTGAAGACAAATTACATCAAAATTTAAAATCAATGAAAAAAAGATTAATTGCATCTTTTTGTTTTTTAATTCCTTTAATGTATGTTGCAATGCATGAAATGCTACATCATATGTTTGGATTGCCAATACCAAACTTTATAAAAAATCTTTTTGCTGGTCCAGAAAATGCTTTAATATTTGCATTTACACAAGTTTTACTTTTAATACCAATTGTAATTTTAAATAGAAATTATTTTGTTGTTGGATTTAAGAGATTACTAAAAAGAACGCCTAATATGGATTCATTAATTGCTCTTGGAAGCACTGCGTCAATTGTATATGGAATTATTGCAATTTATATGATTGGATATGGATTAGGTCATAATGATTTAGAACTAGTTTCTAGATATTCAAAAGATATTTATTTTGAATCTGCTGGAACAATTTTAACTTTAATTACATTTGGAAAATATTTAGAAACTAAATCAAAAGGAAAAACAAGTAGCGCAATTAGCAAATTAATTAATCTGGCTCCAAAAACAGCAACAGTTATAAGAAATGGAAAAGAATTTGAAATAAAAACAGAAGAGATTATTTTAGAAGATATAATAATTGTAAAACCAGGAGGAGCAATTCCTATTGATGGAATTGTTGTTGAAGGAAATTCATCTGTTGATCAATCAAGTATAACAGGAGAACCTATCCCTGTTCAAAAAGAAATAGGAGATAACGTTGTTTCTGGAACAATAAATAAAAATGGTGTTTTAAAAATTAAAGCAACAAAAGTTGGTGAAGATACAACACTTTCTCAAATTATAAAATTAGTTGAAGAAGCAAGTAATTCAAAAGCTCCAATTTCAAAAATTGCAGATAAAGTAAGCTCAATTTTTGTTCCAACTGTAATTTTGATTTCAATAATTACAGCAATAGTTTGGTTATTAATTGGACAAAGTTTTGAATTCGCATTAACATCTGCAATAGCTGTTTTAGTAATATCTTGTCCATGCGCACTTGGACTCGCAACTCCTGTTGCAATAATGGTTGGAACTGGAAAAGGTGCTGAAAATGGAATTTTAATTAAAGATGCTGAAAGTTTAGAATTGCTTCATAAAGTTGATACTGTTGTTTTAGATAAAACAGGAACAATAACAATTGGAAAACCAAAAGTAACAGATATAATAACAAGTCAAACCTTGCTTGGAAATACATCGGCTTTAAATAATGCAAGAATTAAAATAATTGGAAATGCAAATTATAATTTAAAAGTTGAAAACGAATTATTGAAAATTGCAGGTAGTTTAGAGAAAAATTCGGAACATCCTTTAGCTGATGCAATTTTAGAAAAAGCATCTGAAAATAAAGTAGAACTTGTTGAAGTTTCTGATTTTGAAGCTGTTTCTGGAAGAGGAATAAAAGCTAAAATAAAAGACAAAATGTATTATGGCGGAAATATAGCTTTTATGAAAGAAAATAATATAGATACTTCTTTAGTAACAGAAAAATCAGAAGCATTATATAGAGAAGGAAAAACACTTTTATATTTTGCTAAAGATAATGAACTAATTGGAGTGATTGTTGTAGCAGATGTAATAAAAGAAACAAGCATAGATGCAATTAGATTTTTGAAAAACAAGAATTTAGAAGTTGTAATGTTAACTGGAGATAATAGATTAGCAGCAGAAGCAATTGGAAAGAATCTTAATATTGATAAAATTATCTCAGAAGTTATGCCACAAGATAAAGAAAAAGAAGTAGAGAAACTTCAAAAAGCAGGAAAAAAAGTTGCTTTTGTTGGTGATGGAATTAATGATAGTCCAGCTTTAGTAAGAGCTGATGTTGGCTTGGCAATTGGTTCTGGAACAGATATTGCAATTGAAGCAGCAGACATTGTTTTAATGAAAAATGATTTAAGAGATGTTGATACTGCAATAGAACTTAGCAAAGCAACAATAAATAATGTTAAATTAAGTTTGTTTTGGGCATTTATATATAATATAATAGGAATACCAGTGGCTAGCGGAATATTTTATCCAATATTTGAATTGAAATTAAATCCTATGATAGGAGCACTAGCTATGAGTTTAAGCTCAGTATGTGTTGTTACAAATGCATTAAGATTAAGAAGATTCAAAAACAAAAACTTAGATAATGTAAAAGAAAAAGTAGATTCAAATAATGAAAATGAAATTATTGAAAACGAAATGGATAAAACAGCTAATGAATTAAAATCAAAAATAAAGGAGAATAAAATTATGAAAACAATTAAAATTAATGGAATGGCTTGTAATCATTGCAAAATGACTGTAGAAAAAGTTTTAGGAGCAATTGAAGGTGTAGAAAAAGTAGAAGTAATTTTAGAGAATAAAGAAGCTGTTGTTACTTTAAATAAAGAAGTTGAAAATGAAACATTTAAAGCTGTTATTGAAGAGGCTGGATTTGAATTCGTAGAAGTTATTTAGAACAGATGAAATAAAAAAGTGATATAAATTACAAACAAAGGTTGCTAAGAGAAAATCGTTCATAATAAGGAAGGTAAAGATGGAAAATCAATTTTCTAGAACTGAATTAATAATTGGAAAAGAGAATGTAGAAAAAATAAAAAATTCTAAAGTTGCTATATTTGGAATCGGTGGAGTTGGTTCTTATGTTGTTGAAGGTTTAGTAAGAGCAGGAATTGAAAACTTTGTATTAGTAGATAATGACGAAATTTCTATTTCTAATATAAATAGACAAATAATTGCAACTCATTCTACGATTGGAAAATCAAAAGTAGAAGTGGCAAGGGAAAGAATATTAGAAATAAATCCAAATGCAAATGTAGAAATACATAAAGAATTCTTTATTCCTGAAACACAAGGAATATTAGATGAAACAATTGATTACATTGTTGACGCAGTGGATACAGTAACTGCAAAAATTGAATTAATTGTAAGAGCAAATAAATTAAATATTCCTATAATCTCAAGTATGGGGACAGGAAATAAATTAGACCCTACAAGATTTGAAATTGCTGATATTTATAAAACTTCTGTGTGTCCTTTAGCAAAAGTAATGAGAAAAGAACTAAAGGCAAGAGGGATAAAAAAATTAAAAGTTTTATATTCTAAAGAAGAGCCAATAAAAGTTAATGGTATACCAAAAGAAAATATAGATGAAACTACTATTTCTAGAGTAAAACAAACTCCGGGTAGTATTTCGTTTGTTCCTTCTGTTGCAGGATTAATTATAGCAGGGGAAGTCATAAAAGATTTGATAAAATAACTAGAAAATTATTAAAACCTAAAGTAATAAAATTAAACAATAAAGATTATAAAAAAGAAAGAGCCAATCAGATTTTACTCTGACTGGCTTTTTTGTGTGAGTTAAGTTTTCACGATTGTATCAATTAGTTTTTAGACCAATTGATTTGCGATTGCAAAATTTTGCTTAATTTAAGCGGCTCTGTTGTTTACAACATCTTGCCAAATCTTGTCAAGCTCCGTTTCACTCATGATTCTCTTTTCAAGGAGAGCTTCAACAATTGCTTCCAAAATGTCTTTGTTCTGATTAAGAAGATCTTGAGCTCTCGTATATGCTTTTTCAATAACTTTGTTTACTTCGTCATTGATAACATCAAGAGCTTTCTCAGAAAACATAGGAAAGTCACAAGTGTTAAGATAAACTCTGTTCTTGATAGAGTCATTGCCCATGCCTAATTTTGTTACCAAATAGAAGGCATCTTTAGTTGCGGACTGAAGGTCCGCACTTGCACCGGAAGTGAAATCTGGTCTAAACATGTTTTCGGCAGCTCTACCACCAAGATGTAGTGCGATTTCATCTACATAATAGTCAGTATTGCAGTAAGGAACGATTTGTTCATCAATTTCATAGACAGTTACACCGAGATAGTCTTCAGCAGGCATAATAGAAACAGCTTGCCAAATATGACGGGTAAGTCTACCAGAAGCTTTACCAACAATATAGTGACCAGCTTCGTGATAGGCAATCTCTTTACGAGATTCGATACTCATCTTATCCCACATCTTGAATTGTATGCCAAAGTTTTTAAGGACAGATTCCTTGTCAACAAATTGCTTACCAGCACGTTTGGCTGCAACCATTGCTCTATCAATAAGATCCAAAGTTTTATCTGGATTCTTTTTCTCAAAAGCAAAGCAACCAGCAATCAAAATGCTGTAGTCAACAAGTTCTTTGGAGATAGTTACACCATGATATTTAGTCAAGCTCAAAAGCTTGTTTTTAATCATAGGATAAACTTTATCTGCCATAGGTTCTTTGACTTCTACTTTTTCAAAACGACGGGAAAGAGCACCGTCTTTTTTGAAATACTTCTCGTATTCTTCCTCAGTAGTGGCACCAATAACGATGGTTTCACCACGAGCAAGAATAGGCTTTAAAGCGTTTGCAAGGTCCATTTCGCCTTCGAAACAGGAACCTGCACCAAGAATTGTGTGTACCTCATCAATGAAGAGGATAACATCATGATGTTTTTCCAAGAAACTGATAAGATCTTTGATACGCTCTTCTGCATCACCTCTATAAGAAGTTCCTGCAATAAGTGCATTGACATCAAGAATAATAACATTGAATTTTTTAAATTCTTCAGGACAATTACCACTATTAATGTCATGAGTGAGTTTTTCAATCAAAGCAGACTTACCAACACCAGGTTCGCCAACGATAATTGTGTTTCTTTTGTTTTTCTTAAGACAGATATTCCAGATTGCTTCAACTTCCTCATCTCGACAAAGGATTTCACAAGGTGAATTTCCATCAACCTTGTCATTCATCGTGGTAAGGAAACCAGCAAGCTGAAATGGAATAATTCCACAAACAAGAATTTTTTCAGGTGCAAAATGTTTTTTTGCGTGATCATAGTTTGCATCAATGTCTTTGAAAAACTGGATAAAATCTTTGTTGTCTACCATGAACATAGCAGAAGTGACATGAACAGGTTCAAGCACTGTGAGCTTATGCATTTCAACAACAGCAAGAAGATTTGTAAAAACTTTTTCCACTTCACTGTCAACAGGTAATTCGATTTTTTTACCTTCTGCATCTGTGAAAGTGAAAATTGTTATAGAGGAGGTAGGAGCATCGTTGTTTTTGCCAGAGTTTTTTCTAGGCTTTTTGTGCTCTTTTTTCTTACTCTTTTCCTCTTTGGATTTTTTCTTCTCAGATTTATCCGTTTTGCCAGATGTTTTCTTTTTCTTTGAAGAGCCATCTTCTGGATCTTTTCCGAAGTTTGATACCATTATGGAAATGTTATCTTCTACTTCGCTAGGGAGAACTTCTTCATTACTATACAAATAGTTTTCCAAAGCGCAATAGATAGAGTTTTCCGTAGTGGAACCCTGAATACCCCAGAGAAGAAGCGGAAAATTGACTGATTCAAACTCGCGTTCCCGCATTTCTTTCAGAATGTCGTTAAACATGTCTGTTGCGGTTTTAGATAATTGTAAATGTTCAAATGCCAAAATAATCGCCTCCTTTAAGCTTTTTAGCTTTTATATTATAATACGGTCTTAGAATTATGTCAATTAAAATGGCTTGAAATTTGTAAAAAAGTCAAAAAAAATAAAAGTCTTGAAAATACTTAAAAAAATACTTTAATAGTTAATACTTATATTGATTTTTAAATTTTTTTATAATATAATCACAGTTGTAATTTATAGATAAAATCGGAGGAAATTTATAAAAAATGTCAGAACTAATTTTACTATTTATTTTAATTTTAGCTAATGCATATTTTGCTGCAGCAGAAATTGCGTTTATATCTTTAAATGATGCAAAACTAGATGTTCAAGTAAAAGAAGGAAATAAAAAAGCAAAATCAATAAAAAAAATATTAGAGAATCCAAGTAAGTTTTTAGCTACAATTCAAATTGGAATTACTTTAGCTGGATTTTTATCAAGTGCGTTTGCTTCAGAAGCTTTTGCAAGTGAACTTGCACCTGTACTACATGGATGGATTCCTTACTTAAGTTTAGAAGTTTGGAATAGTATTTCAATAGTATTAATAACAATTGTATTATCATATTTTACATTAATACTTGGAGAACTTGTTCCAAAAAGAATTGCAATGAAATATTATGAAAAAATTGCATTTGGAACAGTTGGTGTAATAAAAGCAATTGCAACTTTTACAGCACCATTTGTTAAATTCTTAACATTCTCAACAAATGTAGTATCTAAATTATTCGGAGTTTCAGAAACTGAAGAAGAAACTGTAACAGAAGAAGAAATCAGAATGATGGTTGATGTTGGAGAAGAAAAAGGAATAATTGAAAAAGAAGAAAGAGAAATGATAAATAATGTTTTTGAATTTAATGATACAGTAGTATCGGAAATAATGGTTCCAAGAACAGAAATTTATGCAGTAGATATGAATTTATCAATCTCTAAAGTTATTGAAGAAATAACAGATGACACAGATTTTAGATATAGTAGAATTCCAGTTTATGATGAAACTATAGATGAAATAAAAGGTGTTGTATATATAAAAGATATTTTATTATCAACAAAAAATAAAAATGTAAAAATCAAAAACTTAGTAAAAGAAGCTTACTATGTTTCAGAAACAAAACCAGTTAATGAGTTATTTGAAGAATTAAGAAAAAATAGAAAACAAATAGCAATTGTTGTAGACGAATATGGTGGAACTGCTGGTGTTGTAACAATGGAAGATATATTAGAAGAAATCGTTGGCGAAATCTATGACGAATATGATGAAGTAAAAATGGTTTATGAAAAAATAGATGAAAATACTTATGTTTTAAATGGTAGTATGTCTGTTTCAGAAGTTGAAAAAGTATTAGATATTTCAATACCAGAAGGGGATTATGATACAATTTCAGGATACTTAATTGAAGAATTAGGTAGAATACCAAAAGAAAAAGAAAAACCAATTATAGAAACACCATCAGTTGTTTATAAAGTAGAAAAAACTAAAGATATGAGAATAGTAAAGATAAAAGCTTGTAAAGTGGAAATCTTACCAGACGAAGATGAAGAAGAAAACGAAGATAATGATGAAGAATAAAAAATTTGAAAAACAAAGGAAGGTTTATTATGGAAAATTTTGTATTTCATGCACCAACAGAAATTTATTTTGGAAAAGGTCAAATTGAAAATTTATCAAAAATATTAGGAAATTATGGTAAAAATGTACTTCTAACTTATGGTGGTGGAAGTATTAAGAAAAACGGACTTTATGATAAAGTTTATGAAGTATTAAAAGATTTTAATATAGTTGAACTTGCTGGAGTTGAACCAAATCCTAGAATTGGAACTGTAAGAAAAGGAATAGAACTTTGCAGAGAAAATAATATTGATGTAATTTTAGCAGTGGGTGGAGGAAGTACAATAGATTGTTCTAAAGTTGTTGCTGCTGGATATTATTATGAAGGAGATGCTTGGGATTTAGTAAAAGATAGCTCAAAAATAACAAAAGCACTTCCACTTGTTACAGTATTAACATTAGCTGCAACAGGTTCTGAAATGAATAAAGGTGCTGTTATTTCTAATCCAGAAACAAATGAAAAACTAGGAACAACAGCTAAAGCAATGGCACCTCGTGCTTCAATATTAGATCCAGAATACACTTATACATTACCAACAATCCAAACTGCCGCTGGAACTGCAGATATAATGTCACATGTTTTAGAAAATTATTTTAAAGTTACTGAAACAGCATTTTTACAAGATAAAATTTCAGAAGGAATTTTAAAAACTTGTATAAAATATTGTCCAATTGCTTTAAAAGAACCATCAAATTATGAAGCAAGAGCTAACTTAATGTGGGCTTCAAGTTTAGCATTAAATGGTTTATGTGGTTCTGGAAAAGCTGGTTCTTGGACTTGTCATCCAATAGAACATGAATTAAGTGCATTTTATGATATTACTCATGGTGTTGGTTTAGCAATAGTTACACCAAGATGGATGAGATACATTTTATCAGAAAAAACAGTTGATAAATTTGTAGATTATGCTGTTAATGTATGGGATTTAGAAATGGAAGAAGACAAATTTGCATTAGCAAATAAAGCAATAGATAAAACAGAAAGATTTTTTGCTGAATGTGGAATTCCAATGAATCTTGGAAAATTAGGAATAGATGATTCTCTTCTAGAAAAAATGAGCCATGCAGTTGTAGTTCATAGAGATTTACAAAGTGCATATGTACCATTAACAGAAGAAGATGTATTAAACATTTTAAAAATGTGTTTATAAAAAAATATTTGACAAATTTGATTTAAGCGAATATAATATATAAAATTCAATTGTCTACATAATATGTGTTAGAGATTAGAATTAGAAAATAAAAATTAGAAAGGAATATATAAATATGAATAAAAATATAATCATGAATTGTTGTTGCTGCAAGTAAGCATTCGTATCTGTTGTAGATATGAGTGTTAATTCTGCATACCTACAATAGTGATTATGTTTTAAAATATTTATATATTAATATAGATTATAGCTTTTAATGTAAAACTATAGGAAAAATTAATAAAATAAATGAACTTAAAAACTAGTAGGAAATGCGGATTTTCTACTAGTTTTTTGCATTTATTGTTGCTAATAAAAAAGGAAAAGTTGGAAGGATTATATTAGCAAGATATTTTATAGCGAATTTAAATTTATTTTAGGAGGAATGTTTTATGTTAGAAAAATTAAATACAATTGGAAATACGCCAATGATAAAAATTAATTATGAGTATAAAGGAAGAAAATCTTATGTTTATACAAAGCTTGAGTATTATAATTTAAGTGGAAGCATCAAAGATAGAGTTGCTTATTATATAATTAAAAATGCTAAAGAAAGAGGCGATTTAAAAGAAGGTCAAACAATCGTTGAGGCAACAAGTGGAAACACAGGGATTGCAATTGCGGCTTTAGGTGCATTTTATAGACATCCAGTTGTTATATTTATGCCAGACTGGGCTAGTGTTGAGAGAATAAAACTAATGAAAGGTTATGGCGCAAAAGTAATTTTATTTTCTAAAGAAGATGGTGGATTTATTAGATGTGTTGAAGAAGCAAAAAAGATGGCCGAAAATGAAGGAGCTTTTTTAGCTAATCAATTTGCAAATCATGATAATTATTTAGCTCATTATGAAACTACAGGAGAAGAGATTGTAAAGCAATTACCAGAATTGGTTGGCGGTTTTGTATCAGGTGTTGGTACAGGTGGAACCTTAATGGGAACAGGAAAAAGATTAAAAGAAGATTTTAAAGATTTCAAAATAGTTGCAATAGAGCCTGATAAAATGCCAATAATATCTCAAGGAAAAATAATTGGCCAACATAAAATTGAAGGAATTGGAGATGACTTTGTACCTGATTTAGTTGATAGAGAAGCGATTGACGATATTATTTTAGTAAATGATGAAGATGCAATAAATATGTCTAGAATTTTAGCAAAAGAATTAGGCTTAGGAGTTGGAATTTCATCTGGTGCAAATTTAATTGGAAGTGCTTTATTAAATGAAAAAATAAATAAACCAATAGTTACAGTTTTTGCTGATGACAATAAAAAATATTTAACAACAGATTTGTCAAAAGAAATTGATGAAAATGAAAGTTTTATTTCTAATAATTTGAAATTAATAAATTATGAAATCATTTAATAAAATTATTGTTATTTTCTTTATAATTTTTTTGTTTTAAAAACATGAGTGAAATGAAAGATAAGAAAACAAATATAGATAAATTATTTAAAGCGCGAAATTGTAAAGTCTTGAAAAATCTGCTTTTTAAAATAATGTTAACTTGATGCGACAAACTTATAAGTTAAATTGGTAGATTTAATTGACAGAAAAATGGTATAATTTTTTTATCAAAGGTACCTAAATTATTTAAATTTATAAAGTGATTTTGATATTATATTAATTTAAATAATTATTTTATCAGAATAATAACTTTATAAATTTGAAAGGAGCAAAAGATGAAGCTTGGAGAAAAAATATTAAATTATAGAAAAAAGTTAGGTTTGTCACAAGAAGAACTTGGAGATAAAGTTGGAGTTTCAAGACAAACAGTTTCAAAATGGGAAATAGGTCAAACAATTCCAGAACTTGAGAAAATGATATTACTAGCAAAAGAATTTGAAACAACAATAGATGAATTAGTAAAAGATGAAAATGAAGCAGAAGAAAAAGAGAAACAAGTACAATCAGAGAAACCAAAAAACAATACATCTAATACTAAATTAGTAAATTGTATCTTAATACTTGTTATAACTATAATTGGAATTTTTTTAGGAATAATTCTATATCGATATTTAATGGTTAATGAGTTTAAAAATAAGTTTTCAGAAGCAGGAGTTGATAAGATTGAAGAAAATGGAATAATATTTTCTATGGATAATTATAGAATCACAGAAACGGTATGGGAAGATGAATATGGTTTTAATGTAAATACAGATGAGAAAACTTATTATAATTTAGGGACTAAATATAAAAAATTATATGGAAGTTATATTGATCCTGATAGAATTGAATATTTAGATTATAGTACAAATGAATACTATGACATTGATTGTAGAAACAAAATATATAAAAAATCAACTGCTGTAGATTTACCTACAGAAATTCAAATGTTGTTAACAGATAAAGAAAATATGATAAAAACTGAAATATTAGCCAATTTTAATTTGTGGACTAAAAAAGGGAAATTAGAAATCGCAACAAATTTTGATTATAATATAGATTTGATTGGTGGAAGTTATTGGATGGACAATTATAAATATTATGAAGATTATGTTTCTGCAAGTGTAGGTAAATGGGGAGTTGGTTTTCACAAATGTAATTTTGATGACAAGATAAAAGCAACAAATTCAAGATATTTAATTGATTATGGAGTTGTAAATGAAAATTTAATTAGATTGCCAGATTTAACAGAATATACTCGAGTAGAAGAATAAAATAAATTTGTTTCAAAAGCAGAAAGGAGCAAAAGATGAAGCTTGGAGAAAAAATATTAAATTATAGAAAAAAGTTAGGCTTGTCGCAAGAAGAACTTGGAGATAAAGTTGGAGTTTCAAGACAAACGGTTTCAAAATGGGAAATAGGTCAAACGATTCCTGAACTTGAAAAAATGATATTACTAGCAAAAGAATTTGAAACAACGATAGATGAACTTGTAAGAGATGAAGAAAACATGCAAGATAATGTAAGTGTTGCTAATGAAAACAAGGTAAAGAAATTTGTGGTGGAAAATTTTAAAAAATACAATAAAATAATAAAAATTATAATAGTTATACTTATAATGTTTATGATTTGTTTTATTGGAAAAGTTGCATATAGAATAATTTTATTAAATAAATTTGAAGACGAAATTTTAAAATTTAAATCATCTTATTATACTGTCCAAAATTTGAATACAAATTACAGAATAGAAATAAGCAATTTTAAAACAGATAGAGGCATATCTTTTGCTGCTGAAAACATGACAACGTACTATGTGAAAAATAATATTCGTGTAAAATGGTATATAAAAGAAGATGCCGGACGATATGCTCCTAAAAGGATTGAATATTTAAATTATGATACAGATGAATATTATGATATAGACATGATTAATAAAACATATGTAAAAAAATCAAGAGCAGATGTAAATTTGAAAAAAGAGTGGGAACTTTCTAATCAAAATGATTATATAGTAAATGATATGTTAGGAAATATAGAAATTGAAGGTTGGAAGAATAAAGTAAAATTTGCCTTAGATTTTGATAACAAAATAAGTTCTTATAAAAATAATTACAACATTAATGTTTATAGTGATACCAATATAGGAAGAAGTATGAGAGTTGGAGAAAATGGTCTTTTTTATGATGTAAATAAAATGGATGAAAATAATAGATCAAATATGGAAAGCACAGCTTATTATCTAGATTTAAACGTTGTAGTTGCTGAAAGTTTAACAGCACTTCCAGATTTAACAGGTTATACTCAAATAGGAAATTAATTGTTGTAAAAGTAAGTTGAAAAAATATATAAAACTGATAACAGAAAGAAAAATATAAAAAATAAAATACGTCATAAGATATTAAATAAAATATTTTATGACGTATTTTGTGTTTATGAAAATATTGATACAAGAGGATTACAAGAAAATGTTAATTTTTGTTGACAGATTTATAATGAAAATTGATAGTCAAAAAATATAATAAAATGCTATAATTTTATTATAGAAATAAAACGTTTTATATTAATAAAAAATAACTTAACGAGTTTTTTAATTTTACTATTATTTTAGTAAAATTGGAAAGGAGCAAAAGATGAAATTTAATGAAAGATTATTAGATTTAAGAAAAAAGAATGGTTGGTCACAAGAAGAACTAGGTGAGAAATTAGATGTTTCAAGGCAAACTATTTCAAAATGGGAATCTGGACAAACAACACCAGAACTTGAAAAATTAAGAAATTTGGCAAAGCTTTTTAATATTTCTGTAGATGAGTTAATAAATGAAGATGAGCCTGTTGAGGAAAATAATATAGAAAAAGATGAGTTTTTAAATACTGAGAAAATATCAAAAAAGAAAAGAAGTAAAATAAAAACATTACTAATATATATGTTTGTAGTTATTTTTATATTTTATATAGTTTTAGTAATATATAGATATAATATTATTATAAAAATTAGTGAATCTTTTTGGAATATTATAATGGAATCTAACAATAATGGATATTATATGGAGAAAAGGACTTTTGGAGAAAAATTTAATGTTGGAGATCCAATGACAAGAGAAGAACATTATTACTATAATAATTGGTTTGATACTACTGTTGCAGAAGAGAATGAAATAGGAAGAGTAAAAATAAAAAAATATACAGACTCATTACTAAATTCTGACAAATTAATATATGTAGATAATATATGGATTAATTCAGATGAAAGGTCAATAGTAACAGAGTTTGATGAAACAAATAAAACATATAAAAGAATAAATAATTATGAATATTTGTCATATGCATATATAATAATGGCTGAATATGAAAATACATTTAATGCTCTTGATTTTTATGAAGATTGGCCAAATTATTTAAGATATGCTCTGGATTTAAGAATTGATATTTTTGAAATAGATGAAGGATATTATATTAGTAATGAAAGAATAAATGCTCCCAAACAAGAAAATCATTGTTATATGATAATAAATGATAGCAGAATTATTTTTGAAAAAGTTGATTATGATACAAATATGAAAGCAAATTACGATGTAACAAGATATAAATTAAGACTAGGAACAAGTGAAGAAGAAGTTAGTTTTCCAGATTTAACAGAATATACATTGATTGAAGAATAGATGTAGAAGGAGGGCAAAAGATGAAGTTTAATGAGAGATTATTAGATTTAAGAAAAAAGAATGGTTGGTCACAAGAAGAACTAGGTGAGAAATTAGGTGTTTCAAGACAAACTATTTCAAAATGGGAATCTGGACAAACAACACCAGAACTTGAGAAATTAAGAAATTTAGCAAAGCTTTTTAATACTTCTGTAGATGAGCTAATAAATGAAGAAGAAAAAGATAATAGGCTAGAAGATATAGTGAATGAGAACGTTCAAATAAAACCAAAAAATAAAACAGGAAAGAAAGTATGCTTTTTAATAATATTATCATTGATTCTTTTATATATTATAATTGTTGTACATAGATTTCTTATAATTGTAAAGTCACAAGAAATTTTGACTGATGCATTTTCTAAAACTACATATATGAAAATAGAAAATTGGGAAATTGTAGAAGAAGCTTTAACGTGTACAGAAAGAATGGATTATTACAAATATAAAATTGATAATTATGATATGACAAAAGTTGAAGAGTATGGTTCAGGTGGGACAGGTAATTTAAAAAGAATTAGATATGCTAAAGGTGATGATTTAGATTGGACTTTGATAGAAATAATTCCAGAAAATAATACTTATCAATATGTTGATAATGATTGGAAATATTGGTTTGAAGCGCATACTCCAGATTTATGGAATGAATTTCAAAGACATTATAATAATATAGATGTGAAAAATGCAATAGCTATTGCAATGAATTTAAATATAAAAATAGTGAAAGTAAAAAATGCAGCAATGAATGGATATTACATTAGTGACAGAAGTGCAAGGTTTGAAGATTTCTGTAGTCTAACAATAGATACAACCTCGAATAGAATTATTTTAGATAGAAAATTTTATGATGAAGAAACTAGAGCAATAAAGGGTGAAAAAATATATAGATATACTTATAATAAACCATCAAGACCAGAAGAAGCAGATATACCAGATTTAACTAATTATACTTTAATAAGTGAATAAAATGAAGTAATAAAAATCTTGAGAAAATAAAAATTTTCTCAAGATTTTTTGTGCTATACAAATTTATATTTAAAATTATTTTTTCTATATATTTTTTAAATTATATGATAAAATATTTGTACTATACAAAGGAGAGTGAAAAAATGGAAAAAAATAAAAAATCTTTGAAATTAATACACATAATTTTAATTGGTTGTATTTTTATACTTGGTATTGTTGCAGGAGTTGTATTTTCTAATATAAAAAATGAAAATAATCTTACTGGAGCAAGTTTGGATGGAAAAACATCAAATTATGCTGTAAAAGCTATAAATGAAGAATACTTTAGCAAAGAAAATGAAGTGCCAGAAGAAAGCAAAATAACTAAAGTTGGAAATTGTAAGAATGAATTAGAGATTAAAAGTGTAAAAATAGATAATGAAAATTTAATCGTAAAATTAGAATTAAATACAAAAAATAATCCAATAAAAAATGTTGATAATTTGAGTATATTTAATAAAGCAAAACTAGAAATTGGAAATGACATTTATGCTTTAAATAATAATTATTATAAGCCTTTTAAAGTAATTGAAGTAGAAGATAATTTATATGAAATATATTCACTTTATGATGTTACAGGATTAGAATATGATAAAAATATAAAATTTACTGCTAATATTATAATTGAAGAATTTGATGACTTCTTTATTGATGTAGATGATGAGCCAAAATCTATTGGCGATTGGAAACTTGAATTTGCAATTAATGAAGAAATGAAAACAGATTTTAATGAAAAATATGAATTTGAAAATTTATTAATTAAATCTGATGAAGATAAAGACTACGGTGGAGAAGTTTGGGAAATATTAGATGCTAAAATACTAGAAGAAAATGTAATCATAAATGGATTACTTACAAACTATACTACAGAGCCAGGAATTTTATATTCAGTAGAAATTTTTGATGAAAATAACAATAGTTTAATGTTAAATGGTAAAGAAATTTTAATAGGTGGAGTTCGTCAAGATTTATTACTTAAGAAATTTGATTTGGAGTCAGAAATAAAAATAAAATTTGATGTAGCAGTTTATGGAGAAGAGGAAAAGTTAGGTCAAGGAGAAGAAACTTTAAAAATATCTGACTATAGAAAAGAAGTTCAAGATGTAGAAGAGAATATAGTAAAAGTTTATGGAGACGGTTTAAGCGTTTCTTTTGATTCTACAAATTGGGAAATTCAAGCTAATAATATTTATGATGTAATAGATTTGAATAATTTGCAATATCCAATAAATATAAGCTTTAAAGGAAATTATGAATATTCTGAAGACTTTGTTATAAATAAAACAGAAAATATATTTAATGAAAGTTTAGAAGAAATTTTTGAAAATAGAAAAAAATTATTAGAATTAGGAATGGGAGTTCCGAGAGCAGAAACATATATAATCGGTGTTGATGTCGGACCTTATGATGAATGGGGAAATCCTGCAGACAGAAAATTCTATGAATTCACAGATGCAGAAGTGATGGAGATATATAATGGTGCAACAGTTACTAAAGATGATATAGATTTTGATAAAGAAACATTTGTAAAACATGCTAAAGAAACATATGATTTATCAACTGAATATAAAAACTTTGGAAATGTTGTTGTTGATGGAAGAGATGCAATTACATTTGTTAATGATAGTAATACAATAACAAGAAGTTATATAGTTATTGTGGATGAATATATATATGAAATAAAAGTTCCATTTGATTTAAAACTAGAAGATGAGTATTATGAGATTATGGATTCTATTAAATTTGAATAAATATTTAAATATAAAATTAAATCGTCGTCGAAACCTTCGATTTTGCGTCGACGATTATAATTGTTACAATAAAAGAAAGAGGGCGGATTTTCGGCCCTCTTTCTATAGTTATACATATAAAATTAATTATTTCTGCATCCGCAATTATTATTGTTATTATTATTTCCACCACTTAAATAGCAATTCCTTTGATAAAGTTTTTCTTGAACTCCATTTAATGCTTCTCCAAATCTTTGGAAGTGAACGATTTCACGTTCTCTTAAATATTTTAAAACATCAACAACATCTCTATCATCTTTGCAAAGATCTATTAATTTTTCATAAGTTGCACGAGCTTTTTGTTCTGCCGCTAAGTCTTCTGTTAAATCAGCAATTGGATCTCCTTTAACAGCTATGCTAGCTGCTGTATTTGGGAATCCTGCAGCAGCTTGAGGATAAACACCCCAACCATGGTCTGTATAATAAGGTCCCATTCCAGCTGCTTCCATTTCTTCAGGTGATGCTCCATCTGTTAATTGATGAACTAAGGTGCCAACCATCTCTAAGTGAGCTAACTCCTCAGTTCCAACATCGTTTAATATTGCTTTTGATTTTTTATCTGGCATACCAAATCTTTGTGATAAATATCTAAGAGATGCTCCAAGCTCTCCGTCAGGACCACCATATTGTGAAATAATAACTTTTGCAAGTCTTGGATTTCTATTTCTTATATTTATTGGATATTGTAAACTTTTTACATAGTAATACATATTAATAAGCACCCCTTTCCCAAGGCCATGGTTCATCAATCCAATCCCAAGTATCAGACATGAAATTGATAGTTAATGGTCCATAAAGTCTTTGATATTCTTCAGTAAGTGAAATTTGTCTTTCACTATATGCACAATGCATACGAATTGCGTTCATATCGTCTGGGTGAGTATCTAAATATAAAGCTAAATCATTTATTGCAAAATTTAGAGCCATTATTTCATTAAACATTTCTCTTTGAGAACGGTTATTTGAACAATTGCAAGAAGAATTATTGCCAGAATTTCTATAAGGGCATTGTGTATTATTTTGACAATTATTACAACTCATATTACATACCTCCATTTCTTAAAAATTCAATAAAATCTATTGATTGACCAGGAGAGTAAGGACTTACAAGTTCTGGAAAAATAGTTCCATTTTGAAGCCCGATTTCTGGAGTGAAGGTTGTTCCCATACATTGATTTGGGGTATATGCGTGACCATATAAATAATTTTCTGGAAATGCGTTATTATTATTTTGAGATGTATACATGTTGCAACCACAAGAGTTTGAATTATTTGTATTGCTATTTCTACATCCACAATTATTATTTGAATTATTGTTTGAATTGTAATTCATATTTCTAGAATTACATCTACAATTACATCTTCTCATGAAAACCTCCTTAAAAAGTTTTATAGTATATAATATGAAAAAAAGAGTAATAGGTAACCAAAACTTGAAATATTATGTAAATTGTAGTATAATAAAAAACGATACTATTGACAATTTTCATGAAAGCGAGGCTAACATGGTCGATGAGAAAAGAATCGAACGGTTAAAAGGAATGGTTGACAGGCTAGAAGTAGTTCTTAGACAGGAAGTGAAGAAGAGATATTTTTCGAAAGATGAAAAAGAACTTCTTGACGAACACCTGATTGTTGAACATCTTCTTGGTTTAGAATTTTTCCTTAGAGGACTGGATGATGTAAGAAAGATTCAAGAGTCTTTCAAATCTGGTATTCCAAAGCAATTTGGAAAATTGGTAGAGTATGCAGGTATTGTGCAAAACATCATTTTAAAATTAGATTGTGATACTAGAGAAATTGTTTGCCAAGAAGTTTGTATACCACCAGAAGTAAAACGTGCATTAAGTTGCGCGATTAGTAATCCGGATTTATCAGAAGAAGCAAAAAGAATAGAAGAAGGTTTTGAAAATCTACCGATTAAAAACTTCGACTATTTTGATGGACCTTCTGTGAGTGTAAGAAACGCAAAGATTGTAAAAAATTTAATAACATTTGAAGAAATGATTACTGGAGGAAATGGACCTATATTTGACATTACTCCAAAAGGATTCAAAAAACTAAGACTTGCATATGGAATTGAGACTGATATTGTTTCAGAAGAACAGCGAAATACGATTGAAGAAGATTTGCTAAATAGTGTTGGAATTGAGTTTTATAGAAGACATTATTATAGAAAAGGAATCCATCTCTTATGTAAGCATTATTATACTGGGACGTATTATATTTATATTCCTTAAGCCTTATTAAACTATTTGCCTCAAAAAAAGAGCGCTAGCAAACTGCTGGCGCTCTCATCTTTTATTTTAATAAATTTAATATTGTTTCAATTACAATTTCTTGCATTGCTTTATAATCCATATTAGAGTGTTTATGATATACAATTTCATGACATAAACTATCTATTATACTAACAATTAAATGAGCTTTTTCGTTTATATTTGTTGTTGTTATGTTATTTTTTTCTAAAATTTCAATTAATCTATTTGTAGCTTCAATTTCTTGGTTTAAAAATATTTGAGCAACTTCTGGATCTGAATGTTGAAGTGAGTAAATTTCTTCATGTGCTGATTCCGAAATTTTATGATTTTTTACAGAAGTTTTTATAACATTATTCAATTCTGTTTTTAAATCAAAGTTTTTTGGGTTTTTTATAGAAATTTCTGTTATAGGGAATAATAAACTTTTTGAATATTGTTCAATTCCTTGAAGAAAGATATCTCTTTTATCATTAAAATATTGATATACAATACCTGTTGAAACTCCTGCTGCTTTTGCGATTTCTGCTGTGTTAGTATTGTGATAACCTTTCTCACAAATTAATTCAAAACCATATTTTATAATATTTCGTTTTTTTTCAATAGAACGTTTTTGAATTGGTTCTCTAATTTCTTGATTTCCCATAAAAATTCCTTTCGATTTTATAACTAATGATTTTGGGGACGGAGAAAATAATCATCTCTAAATCACATTTAAAGTATAAAAGATTTTTATAAAAATGTCAAACAGAAAATGTGAAAAAAGTTTCATATTTTGTATTGACTTTAAAAAAAGTATTTTGTATAATGATTTCGAAAGGTGAAATAAATTTCATATTTGGAGGTGTAAAAAAATGAATTTAGGAGAACTAGAAGTTGGACAAAAAGCTAAAGTACTTAAACTAAATGTTGGAGATAAACAAATAAAAAGACATTTATTAGATATGGGAATCACAAGAGGAGTAGAAGTAAAAATTAAGAAAATAGCTCCAATGGGTGATCCGATAGATATTGAACTTAGAGATTATGAACTTTGCATTAGAAAGGCAGATTTAGCTCAAATAGAAGTGGAGGTAATAAAATAATGAAAGTTGCTTTAGTAGGAAATCAAAATAGTGGAAAAACAACATTGTTTAATTATTTAACTGGAATGAATGCAAAAATAGGAAATTGGCCAGGGGTTACAATAGAAAAGAAAACGGGAAAAATAAAAGGTACTGAAAATGAAATAACAGACCTTCCTGGAATTTATTCTTTAAGTCCATATAGTACTGAAGAAGAAATTTCAAGACAATATATTTTTGAAGAAAAACCAGATGTAATAATAAATATTGTTGACGCAACAGCAATAGAAAGAAGTTTATATTTAACAACACAACTGATGGAGTTAGATACAAAAGTTATAGTTGCTTTAAATATGGCAGATTTGTTAGAGAAAAAAGGTATAACAATTGATGAAAAAACACTAGAAAAAAGGCTTGGTGTAAAAGTTTTCAAAATATCTGCTTTAAAAGAAACTGGAATTGATGAATTAGTACAAGAAATTGATAAAAAAGATGATTTAAAAAGAAGTAGCGTATTTGATAAAGAAATTGAAGATGCTGCAAAAGTTATTATAAATGATTTAAGTGGAGATCATAAAAAATTTGTTGCAATAAAATTATTAGAAAATGATAACAGATTTGAAAATCTTCAAAATGAGAAATTTAAAGAGATTGCTATAAAATTACAAGAAAAATATGATACAGATTTAGAAGAAGTCATAGCTACAGAAAGATATAATTTTATTGAAGGTGTAAAAAAAGCTTCTGTTGTTAAGAAAGAAACAAAAGAAACTGTAACAGATAAATTAGATAAAATATTTTTGAATAAATGGATTTCATTTCCAATTTTTGCGGTAATAATGTTTTTGGTTTATTACTTATCTGTAGGTGTTATAGGAAGTAGTACAGTAGATATGATTGGAAGTCTTACAGATTCTGTTTCTGAATGGACTCTAGGAGCGTTAGAATCAATAGGAACTTCAGAAATATTAATAAGCTTAGTTGTAGATGGAATTATAGCTGGCGTTGGAGCTGTTCTTGGATTTGTGCCTCAACTTATAATTTTATTCTTATGTATTTCTCTTTTAGAGACAACAGGATATATGTCAAGAATAGCTTTACTTTTAGATAAATTATTTAGAAGAATTGGACTAAGCGGAAAGAGTTTAATTCCATTTATAGTTGGTTCTGGATGTTCAGTTCCTGGAATTATGGGAGCAAGAATTATAGAAAATGAAGATGAAAGAAAAATGACAACAATTTTAACACCATTTATTCCATGTAGTGCAAAATTACCAATAATTGCATTGTTTGCAGGATATTTCTTTGGTGAAAATTCTGGATTTGTATCAGCATCATTATATTTCTTTGCAATAGTTGTTATAATTTTAAGTGCTATGTTAATGAAGAAATTTATATTTAAGAAAACTTCAAGTACATATATTTCAGAATTACCAGATTATAAAGTACCTAGTCCAAAATATGTTTTAAAAGATGTATTTGACAAAGTTATTGCATTTATAAAAAGAGCAGGAAGTGTTATTCTACTTTGTTCAATTGTGATTTGGTTTTTACTTTCATTCTCATTTGGAATGGAATATGGAGTTGATATTGAAGAAAGTATGCTTGCTCAAATTGGAAATAAAATATCTTGGATATTCTATCCAATGCTTGGCGAAAACAATTGGGGTGCAGCAGTGTCTGCAATTCAAGGATTAGTTGCTAAAGAACAAGTTGTATCTTCAATGGCTGTAATTGCAGGATTAGCAGAAGATGTTGAAGAAGGTGCAGAAATATTTGCTAAAGGCACTGCTTTTGGAACATTTACAGCAGCTTCAGCGTATGCATTTATGGTATTTAACTTATTTAGTGCTCCATGTTTTGGTGCAATTGGTGCAATGAAAAGAGAACTTGGTGGAACTAAAAAAATGCTTAAAGCAGTTGCTTTCCAAACAATATGTGCATGGATATTAGCTGTACTTGTATATCAAATTGGAAATAGAATTGAATCAGGTGTAATAAATGTAGCAAACTTATTAGTTGGCGGAATTATTTTAATAGTTGTACTTACTATAATAATTCGTAAATTTACTAAAAAAGAATCTGAATGTGCAAGTTGTCCATATTGTGATTCTTGCAATAAATAAGCCCTTACTAAAAATTAAAATATAAACCTTATAAAAAAAGAATCAATTTAATTGGTTCTTTTTTTATTACTTAATAAAAGTTTACATAAATGTTGAAAAGTGAGAAAAAGTGTGATATAATTAAAACCGCGTAAAATTCAAGAAAATTAAAGATTTAATTTTAAAAAATAGATGGAGAAAAATTTTATTATGGTAAATAATTTTTTTGATAGATTTTTAAATGAATTAGAAAAAGAAATTTCTAGTAAAGATTTTTTTAATCTTCTGAAGAAATCGCAAAATATTGATTCTAAATATTATCAAAAAAATATTTCAGTAGAAGATTTAAAAAACATAATACAAGAATATAGAAGTTTAAAATATTTAGAAAAAGAAAACCAAAAATTTTTAATTCTATTGCCTGGAAATCCGGAAATTGTATTTAAATTGGGGATTGAAGCAATTAGAAATAATGCGAATTTTATTATAGGAATAGAAGATTTTTGCTTGGCTCAAAATACAATTTTAATTGAAATAATAAATAAAATAATTCAAGATTTAAGATTAAAAAATAAAATTGAATTAAAAAATTTGATAAATGATGCAGAAATTATAGAGATTTCCAAAAATGTTAATAAGACAATAATAATTGGAAATAGCAATTTATATAATAGGTTAAAAAATCAAATTAAAGTAACATTAAATCCTTATGGAATATTTGAAATTTATTCTGATTCAGAAGATTTTGAAGAACTACAAGAAATGGTTTACGAATATTTAACCCAAAATCAATTTGAAAATGAATTTTTTGATGATTTAGATTTTGATGATGCAGTAAGAATAATCAATAAGCAAGGATATAAATTTTGTACAATATTATTCACAAATGATAAAAACAAAATAAAAGAATTTAAAGAAAAAATGGATGCAGAATATGTTATTGTGAATAAAAATCCATTTAAAGAAATAAAGTTTAAACTAGAGCTAGAATAAATAATACTAAATAAAAAATTGAAATTATAAAAAGGATGTTGAATAATATGGCAAACGAAAAAAGAATTGATATGAAACAAGTAGTAGCATCACCAGTGCTTACAGGAAATGATACAAAATTTGTTTGGACAGGTGTTGTACAATCTAAAAATATTAGAGATTTAGAATATATAGTTCCAGACCCTAAAAAAAGAAGAAGATTTCACAAATTAGTAGAAGAGTATGAAAAGCTTGTTATGGCATATAGAAATAATGGAAAAGTTAATAATAGTCCAATGGTAAGTTTTACACATACAGTTCGTACAGAAATGGATAAATCAAAGTTAGAAATTGAAATTCGTGCTTTAGCAGAAGAAATAAAAGAAGCTTTGAATGATCAAGAAACTTCTGGAATTGATATGGGATTATTCTGGGTTCAACTATGTAGAGAATATGAAGTAATAAATGAAGCCAATCCAAATGAATTTAAAGCTATGAATCCCGAAGCCAGAAAGAATTTAAGAATATTTGGTGAATCTATGAATGCAAGTGAGCCAATGCTTAGAGAGTTCTATAATGATGAAAATAATAAATATAGAACTTATCAATTCTTAACTTTAGGTCAAGAAAGAAGATATACAAAAAAGCCAAATGTTGGAGTTGATGCTTTAATAAATCTTGTTTCTGTTATTCAAGGAAAAGAAGATGTTCCTAATCAAGAATTCATTTCTGTAATAAAAGAAATTTCAGAAAGAATAACTTTAGTTGATTTACAAGTAATTTTACAAAATAAAAGATTTTCTGAAATGCAATATGTAAGTAGCTTTAAAAATTATCTTATAACAAAAGGATATACAGCAGATCAAATTGCAGAATTATCTGTTGATGAATTAAGAGAACAAGCACAAAGTTTATTGAAAAGTGAAAAAAATGATATGAATCCACAATTAATTGCAGGTTGTATTTTAGATAGTGCACAATATGTTGATGTTGAAAAATTAATGTTATTTTATATGTCTAGATCTTTTGATCTTTTAGATGCTATGGCTCCGGAAAAAGAGAAAGTTTCAACATATGGACAAAAATCTTTAGACGAAATGGCAGAAAAAGCAAGAGAAGCAGTAGATACTGAAAAGTATAAATATGATGGTAATACAATAGATGATGCAATGGAAAGAATGAGAAGAACTGAAGAGGTTTGCAAAAGAGTTTTAAAGGCAGGAATTGTTAACAAAAGAAGTGCAGCAACAATAACATTTGGAAACAAATCAGAAACACATAATTTTAGAAGAATAGAAGATGGAATGAAAAAATTCTGTGATGGAATTTATTTAACTTACACAACTCAATTAAACTTATTATACAATGCTTATGAAAATCCAAATGAAATTAGCACATGGAGTGATGAATTAGTTAAAAGAGTTGAATTTACTAGAAATGATTTGTTTGCACTTTCATTAATTAATTTTGAAAATTTTAAAAGATTTTTTGACATAGGAAAAATAAAAAAAGATGAAATTCAAGATTTCTTTGTTGAGGTATTAACTGGAGAATATGACAAAGCTATAGAAGAAGCTTATTCAGATGATGAAGAACAAAGAGAAAATGTATATAAAAATAAAGAGTTACTTTTCAAAAATTTATACTTAAATGGATATTTAAAAGAAAAAGATGTTGGGAATTATTTTAGACAAGCTATTATAACTAAAGATATGTTAGACGGATTAGAAGATGGCTTGCCGGAAGAACAAATAGAGAGTATTCATAAAGAATTTAAAAATATATTTGATAAAAACTCATTACTTACAAGATATAAATCATATGCAGAAAAATATGTTGAATTTATAAAATATCAAGAATCAAATCCAGAAGACAGTCAAGGAATTGAAAAATTAAGAGAAGAAGTAAATTTCTATAGAAGAGAAAAAGAAAGATATAGAGAAGTATTTAATAAATATAATCAAATTCCAGAAGAAGAAAAATTAAATTTTGGAGATGAACTGTTAGAAGAATATTATATTGAAATGGATGTTTCAGATGAAGGTGTTTTAAAAGAATCTTTAAAAGTATTATATGAAGACGGACTAATCGGATTAGAAAATATTGTTCACATGGATAATAATTATATAATTCCAATGCTTGATAAGTTATCAATTGAAGATACTAAAAAAGTAAGAAATAGTATGTCTAAAAAAGATTTAGAAGATATGCTTGATAAAATTTTTGATGATCAAGAATTTTCAGATGAAAGAAAATTTATAATAATAATGAATATGTTTGGAGAGGATTCTAAAGAAGATAGAGAGTCAAGAGAATTCTATTTAAGCATGTTAAATTTTGATAATTCAGAAAAGAAAGCAAAAAGAAAAGGTCCTAAAAAACTAAGAAATGGTGAAGGTGGAAAAGATTCTAATAAATATGTTTATCCGGATTTCGTTAAATGGAAATTTTATAATGCTTTAGATAAAGATGTAAGAGCAACAAGATATGCAAATGGATTTGTTGAATTTGCTTCAAGTAAATTAGGTGTAAGAATTATTGAAAAATATTATGATGGTGATAAGCCTGCATATGGTGTTGCAACTTATGTGTTGTCTGAAGAGGACTTTAGAAGAAATGAAAGTGAGTTAGTAACAATTGGAATAAATGGAAATGCAATAATGGAAAGTGCAGTTTTAAGAGAAATTGTTCCAAGGGAAGATAGAATAGCACATAGAACTCAAAGTGAAGATAAAACTTGGATGGATGAAGTTGTAAAATATTTTAAAGAAGAAATTGAATCAAGATATTCTGAAAACGAAAAAGAAAATTTAAGTGATACTGTTCAAAAATATAAGACAAATTATGAAATGATAATGTAATAAAAGTTTTTCCAAAAATTAGTTGATTTTTATATTTTCTTATGGTAAACTTAAATAGTTAATAAACGGAAGAAAATTGGAGGTTATTACAAATATGGAAATAGTAAAATATATCATGATGGCAATTTACGCGGTAGTATGTGTAGCGTTAATAGTTTTAGTTTTAAAACAAAGTAAAGAAGACGGTGGAGCTTCTGGAACTATTGTTGGTGCCTCTGCAAATAATTTTTATGAAAAAAATAAAGGAAAAACAACAGAAGGAAAAATGAAAAGAGCAACAATAATATTAATGGTAGTTTTCGCGCTTTTAACAATTGCTTTAGGAATTGTTTATGTTGTTTAGTATTTAAAATAAGATTATGGGGCAGTATGATATAGTACTGTCCTTTTTTATGTTAAAGGGAATAAAATTAAATAGGAAATATTTAGAGGAGAAAAATGGGAAAGAAATTAAAAAAGAAACCAAAAATTGAAGGTATATTTAGAGCCAATGAAAAAGGCTTTGGTTTTGTTGAAATTGAAAATCAAGAAGAAGATCTTTTTATACCAGCAAAAAATGTTAATGGAGCTTTAAATGGAGATACAGTTCGTATTTCAATAATTAAATCAAAAGAAGGAACAAAAAGAGCTGAAGCTAAAATAATTAAAATTATAAGAAGAGAAAAAGAGACAGTAGTTGGTATTTTTCAAGCTAACAAAAATTTTGGATTTGTAGTTCCAGATGATAAAAGATTTGGGACTGATATTTATATACCTAAAAGTAAATGTAAGAATGCCAAAAATAATGATAAAGTAATTGCTAAAATAACAAAATATCCTGAAAAAGGAAAAAATGCAGAAGGCGAAATTGAAGAGGTTTTAGGAAATATTAATCAAGCCGGAATAGACATGCTTTCTGTTATAAAAGAATTCGATTTACCAAACGAATTTCCTGCATTTGTAAAAGAAGAAGCTGAAAGTATTTCTCAAGTTATAGATGAAAAAGATATTAAAAATAGAAAAGATTTAAGACAAGATACAATTTTTACAATTGATGGTGAAGATGCAAAAGATTTAGATGATGCTGTAAATGTATATAAAAATGAAGATGGAAATTATTGCTTAGATGTTCATATAGCAGATGTTAGTTACTATGTAAAAGAAGGAAGCAAACTAGATAAAGAAGCAATAAAAAGAGGGACAAGTGTATATATGTTTGATAGAGTAATTCCAATGCTTCCTGTTGAACTTTCAAATGGCATTTGTAGTTTAAATGCAGGACAAGATAGATTTGCTCTTTCATGCAGCATGGAAATCGATTCTAAAGGTAATGTTATTTCAGGAGATGTTTATAAATCTGTAATAAGAGTTACTGAGAGAATGAGTTACACTGATGTAAATAAAATCTTAAATAATTTAGATGAAGAAGTAACAAAGAAATATTCAAAATATATAGATAATTTTAAATTAATGGAAGAACTTGCTTTAATATTAAAAAATAGAAGATTAATTGCAGGATATTTAAATTTAGATATTCCAGAAAGTAAAATTATTTTAGATGAAAACGGAAAAGCAATAGAAGTAAAAAAATATGAAACAACTTTTGCAAATGAAATAATAGAGCAATTTATGCTTACTGCAAATGAAACTGTTGCTGAAAAATTTTATTGGCTTGAAGCGCCATTTATCTATAGAGTGCACGAAGAACCAGAATATGATAAAATTCAAGAAACAAATAAATTTTTATTTAATATTGGTGAAAAAATAAAATGTACTAAAGACAATATAAAACCAAGAGCTTTTTCTGATGTTTTAGGAAAATTAAAAGGAACAGAATATGAAAAAGTAATTTCAACTTTAATATTAAGAACTTTAAAAGTAGCTAGATATGAAGCTGAAAATAAAGGACACTTTGGAATTGCAAGCAAATATTATTGTCATTTTACGTCACCTATTAGAAGATATCCAGATCTATTTATTCATAGAGTTATTTCAGAATATATACAAAAAGGATACAATATAGATGAGAATAGATTATCAGAACTAGAAAATAAAGCAATAAAATATGCTGAAAGTTCTACAGAAACAGAAAAAATAGCAACAAAAGCAGAACGTGATGCTGAAGATATTAAAAAAGCTGAATTTATGGAAGATAAAATTGGACAAGAATATATGGGAATTGTATCTTCAATTACTGCATTTGGAATGTTTGTAGAGCTTGAATCTACAGTTGAAGGTTTAATTAGATTTGAGAATATGGGAAATGAATATTTTATTTTTGATGAGAATAGAAAAACTTTAACTGGGGAAAGAACAAATCGTAGTTTTAAAATAGGTGATCAAGTAAAAATTAGAGTTTTAACTGCTAGTAAAGTCATGAAAAAAATTGCGTTTGAATTAGTAGATGACGAAAACGAGATAGAAAATGTTTCTGATTTTAAAGAAGAACAAGAATAAGCTTATAATATAAAAATTACATTAAAACCATAATACTAATAAAGTATGAAAAAAGAATAAAATAAGAAATAATTGATATATTGGAGAAATATTATGGGAAAAAAGAATGATAAGAAAAAAGATGATTCATTTATTCAAAAATTATTAAACATAATAAATAATAAAAAAGATAGTGATGAAATTAAAAAACTTAAAGAAATTAAGAAAAAAGTAAAAGAAATAAAAACTATTGAAGAACTTGAAGCTTTGGAAGATGAACTTGATGAAATCGGATTGGTTTTAAATCAAGAAGCAATAGATAAATTAAAAGCTAAGAAAAAGAAAAGATTAGAAAGACAACAACGACAAACTTTTGAAGAAAGAATTAGATGTGATTTAGAAACAATTAATAAAATAATTGCAGTAGGAAAACTATATAAAAGTAAAGAAAGACAAAGACAAGATAAAGAACTTATTCAATCTAGAGAAGAGCGAGAGAAAAACGGTGGACAAAAAGATAAAGAAAAAAGCAAAAGTAAAAGCCGTGACGAGAGAACAAAAAGTAGTGGTGGAAGAAGTAGAGATTCAAGGTAGGTAATTTATGTTAAAGAAAAACGAAGAATACATTGTAGAAATAATTGATAATGGTTTTCAAGGAGAAGGAATTAGCAAAATAGATGGAATGGCAATCTTTATTCCTAATGGAATAAAAGGTGAAAAAGTAAAAATAAAAATATTAAAAGTTACATCAAAGATTGCTTATGGAAAAATTCTTGAAATACTAGAAAAATCTGAATATAGAAACGAAGCAGATTGTGAAACATATTCAAGATGTGGTGGATGCATGCTTCGTCATGTTAATTATGAGAAAACTTTAGAAATTAAAAAAACATCAGTTGAAACAACTCTAAAAAAAGCATTAGGAAGAGAAATTAAAATTTCTGAAGTTTTAAAAATGAATGAACCTTATAATTATAGAAATAAACTTCAATATCCAGTAGGTCTTGATAATAATGGAAATCCAGTCATGGGAGTTTTTGCAGAAAGAACTCATTCAATAATTCTTACTAAAGAATGTAAGATCCAAGACATTTTAAGTCAAAAAATTGCTAATGATATTTTTGATTTTATTGTAAAAAATAATATTAAAGTTTATGATGAAAAATCTTTAACAGGAAGTATAAGACATATTGTTATTAGAATTGGTAAAAAAACAAATGAAGTAATGATAACTTTAGTTACAAACACAGAAAAGTTTGAAAAAGAACAAGAATTAGTAAATTACATAACTTCAAAATACCAAGAAATAAAAACAATCGTAAAAAATATAAATAATAAGAATACAAATGTTATTTTAGGAAGCGAAAATAAAGTTTTATTTGGTGATGGTTATATTTATGATTATTTAGGAGATTTTAAATTTAAAATTTCTCCAATGTCATTTTATCAAGTAAATCCTATTCAAACAGAAAAACTTTATAGTAAAGCTGTTGAATATGCTGGGCTAACTGGAAATGAAACTGTATTTGATTTATATTGTGGAATTGGAACAATAGGAATTTTTGCTTCAAAAAATGTTAAAAAATTATATGGAATTGAAAATGTTCCAGAAGCTATTGAAGATGCTTGGCAAAATGCTAAAGCAAACAACTTAGAAAATGCAGAATTTTTTGTTGGTGATGTTGAAAAAACATTACCAGAATTTATTAAAGAAAGAAATATAACTCCAGATGTTGTATTTGTTGATCCACCTAGAAAAGGTTGTGATAAAACTGCTTTAGATACACTTATTCAAATTAAACCCAAAAGAATTGTTTATGTAAGTTGTAATCCAGCAACACTTGCAAGAGACTTAAAAATTTTAGAAGAACAATATGAAATAAAAGATGTATCAATTTGTGATATGTTCTCATTTACACATCATGTGGAGAGCGTTGTTAAATTAGATTTAAGAGAGGTTGTAGATGAATAAATCTGAAATTGAAGCAAGTATTAGAGAAAAATATGATGATGAATATACAATAAAAATGTTTACTAACTTTGCGCTTGAATTCCAAGAATGTTTTTCAGAGATAATGGGAACAGAAGAATTAATTGAAAGAATAAAGAAAAACATTTTAGGAAATATTGTAATTAAAGAAGAATTTGAAAATAAGAATTTAGATGGTAGATATTCAAGAGATGGTTATATTCAACTAAAGAAATCTATGACAGAAAATGAAAGCTATACAAAATATCTTCTTTTTCATGAAATGCTTCATGCAATAACGTCTGTAAGAGATGAAAATGGAAATGAAGTTATGATGGGATTCTCATACTTAGAAAATAGCTATGGAATGGGATTAAATGAGGCAATGACAGAATACTTAACTCAAATTAGAAATGAGAAGTTTGAGCCTAATAGAGAAAATTTGATTTCAGGATATAGAACTATTGTTGAACAAATAAGAAGATTGATTTTAATTATAGGAGATAAAGAATTAAAACAAGCATATTTTTATAATCCTAACGAATTAAAAAATATATTAAGCAAAAATAATATGAATTATGATGAACTTGAATTGGCATATAGAAAATTAGCTGGAAAAGATCATGATATTAATGCTATGGCAAGTGGAATTAAATTAGAAAATAATGAAAATTATACACTACATAGATTTTCAGAAATTATTTTTTCTAATTATGCAAAAACACTTGGAGAAGTAAAATCTTTAGATGATTTAAAAAGAAAATATAAAGTTTTTCAAACTTATTTTGACGGAAAATATGATTCTATTGGATCTATGTTTTTAACATATTATCAAAACATAGGAAAAGATATTGATATGTTATTAAAACAAAAGGTTCCTTTTAATGATATTAAAGAAACTTTGCAAGGTTTAAATCTAAATATTAATAATGTGGCTGCTTGGTATAATTTCTCAAAATGTTTAGTTAAAGAAAAAAATGATTCGGCAGCTAAATTATATGAATTTTATAATAAAAATCCACAAGCATATTTTGGCATATTTGCTCAAAGCTATGGAATTTTATATGATCATTTTTCTGAATGTGATTCTAATCCTGGAAATGACGGATTATATAATGGTTATAGATATCCAATGATAGGATGGTTTTTAAAAGAATATCCGGAAATGGATTTTTCAGAAGTTTCATTTGATATGATGGAAGAAAGACATTCGAAAAAAGTTATGTTTATATTTTCAACAGCTGACGGAAAAAAACATGCATACACAACAGATGGAGAAAAAGCTAAAAGAATTCTTGAAGAAGATGGAAGCGAAAGTTTTGAATATACAGTTAATGATAAATGCAAAGGAAAACTAACTTATAAAAAAGATGGAACTTTAGGATATTCATTTAATTCGAGTAGTGATTTTGACTTAAAAGAATTTATGAGTCATTTAGATTTTAAAATTCAACATACATACAGTGAGAAAGAAGATATTGAATATTGGATAAATCAAGGTGGAGATAAAGATGGATTTTATTCTAAAGCATTAGATAGAATAAATAAGAGAATTGAAGCTAGAAGAGAAGTGGATTTTTTTGATGTTTAAAAATTAAAAATTTGTTGTGAAAAGAATTTTTATATGATATATTATCTTTATTGAAAAAAAGATAATATATCTTTTTTAATACAAGGGGAATTGTTAGTTTAAGAATTAAAATTAAAATGACGATTTATATACAAGAAAGGAAGGTCAATTTATGACAGAAAATTTTGAAGAATTATATAATCAATCTTTAAATAATAAAAGATTTGATAAAACAGTTACAGGAACAGTAATCCAAGTATCTAGAAAAGGAGAAATCTTTGTAGATTTTAAATATAATGTAGATGGAATTATTCCAAGAAAAGAATATTCAGATGATGAAAATGCAAATCCTGCAGATGAATTTAAACCAGGAGATACAATTACAGCTGATGTTTTAAAATGGAATGATGGTTTAGGAAATGTTTTATTATCATATAAAAATTATAAAGTAAGACAAGATGCTCAAAAAGAAAAAGAAGAAAAAATAAGAAAAGCAGAAGCAATTAAAAAAGAAAAACAAGAAAGAGCAAAATCAATTGCAGATTTTTGGGATAAATTAGAAGTTGGAAAATCATTTACAGGAACAATTTCTAAAATTGCAGACTATGGAGTGTTTGTAGATTTAGGGGTTGTTAATGGATTAGCCCACAAATCTGAACTTGTATGGGATAAAACAGAAAAATTAGAAAATAAATTTAAAGTAAATGATGTAATTGAAGTAAAAGTAAAATCATTTGATAAAGATGAAAGAAAAATTGCTTTAGAATATCCAGGAAAAGGTGAAAATCCTTGGTTTGCTTTAGCTGGAAAATACAAAGTAAGTGATATTGTAACTTGTAAAGTTGTTAAATTTGCACCATTTGGAGCTTTTGTTGAAATAGAAAAAGGACTAGAAGGATTAGTTCATAATTCAGAAATAACAACATTAAAAAGAGTTGTAAAACCAGAAGATGAATTAACATTAGGACAAAAAGTTAATGCTAAAATAATTAATATAGATACAGAAAAAATGAAAATTGGATTATCTATAAAAGACCTAGAAGGAACATCTGCTGAGTATGGATATGAAGAATATATAACAAAAAATGAAAATAACTAATAAATTAAAAGAAGCACTTTTGAGGTGCTTCTTTTTTTGTTGATATGAATAATGTCATTATCAAATTTAATTGTTATTTTAAATGAAGAATGTGATAATGTTATTTCTAATTTGTATAGTTAGATAATGGTAAAATTGAAGATATTATGTAAATGTGGTATAATATAAGTATGGTGTTTAAACCAAATATTGCCTAAAGGCAGGAGGAATGTTATATGAAAGAACGGATTGCTTGTGTTGCTCTGGCATTGGTACTGGTTATCAGTATGTTCGGAGTAATGGAGCTTTTCCAAAATCCCGTGAAAGCATCAACGGCAATATCAAATTTAGAAGGAGATGTGATAAAAGATCAGGCAGAAACATTAAATATCTTTGAAGAAAGAGAAACACCGGAAGCTCAGCTTATGCTTTTTGAAGCTACAGCAGAACCCACCGAAGAAACAGTTGCTCCAACAGAACCGCCTATTGTGAGCGAATACTATGACCAATACTTTGATGAAAGTATTGAATTTAGTAGTGAATACATTTCTGATGGTGAGGTTATGCCATATGCATTGTATACACCATCTACACTAGATGAAACCAAGAAAACACCTTTGATTGTGTGGCTTCATGGTTCTGGTGAAGTAGGAGTTACAGAAGGAGTATTTTGGGATAGAGGTCTTCCTAAAACAATGAACGAATGGGGGTTAGAGGGCTTTAATGCTTATATTATTTGTCCTCACCTTGCAGGAAATTGGAATACTGGAAGATGGAACAAGGATACTACCAAAAATAATCTTCAAGTTTTGCTGGACAAGTTCATGATGGAGCACAATATTGATACTGAACAAGTTATTGTTGTCGGACATAGCTTGGGTGGACAAGGTGCTCTGTATATGGCTCATGAGTTGCCTGAATATTTTTCTAAATGTGTGGTTCTGAGTGGTTATAATTCAGGAGTAGACATTAGCGAAATATCGATTCCTACGATTGGTTTTGTGGGAACTCGTGAAGCAGGCGAAGATGGTACGAGTGTTAATTATATGGTAGGTTCTATGGCAGATGCTTTTGGAGCTGATAAGGTTATTTCGCTTCAATCTTCTCATGGAAATCTTCCTAGGATCGTGTTTAACCTGGATTCTGACGGAAATCACCGTCCTGATTTGGTAGAGTGGATGCTTGGCGAATTCGAATTCTAATGGGGAAAAGTATAAGCAATTCATTTTCTAATAAGTATTGATCCTCAAATAGGCTCAGAGAATTCATTTCTCTGAGCCACCTCTTTTTTATTGGAGTTTGATTTTGTAAATTAGGTTTTAATTGAAAACAATAGATAATTATGATATATTTATTTTGAAAATATTAAGGAGAAAATAATATGGAAAATTTAATTAATAATATAAAACAAAATACAATTTTAATAATAAAAGATTTTGAATATGTAGTTAAAACTAAAACTTGGTATACAATAGAAGAAGATAAAAGTGCATCTTATATAAAATGTGAGTTAAATAACAATAAAGTTTTAGTAATAATTCCAGATGACAATCTTATTTATATAGGTGAAGCGTTTGAAAATTTAAATTACGAAAGACTTACAGAAAATCAAATAAAATATAAAAATATGATATTTACAAAAACTGGTGAAGGACATCAAGTAATTACAAATGTTGAATTTGGCACAGAAGATGAAATAGAAGGAAAATGTGTTTTTGAAGATTATGAAGCAGAAGAAAACATAATTAGCTTAGGAATCTTAACAGATAAAGAAAATAAAGTAGCAGATGTTCTGGCTGATATAATAGATTTAAACGAAATTCAAATAAAATAATATAACAAAACATAAATAATTTAAACGATAAAGGTGAGGAAAATGTTAGGAATTGTAATTGCAATAATATCTGCTATATTTATGGCAGCAATGCAAATTTTATTAAAGAAAAGTTATAAAGAATTAGATCCGTCTGTTGCATTCTTTTTTGATGCAATGTTTGGAATTTTAATTTGGATACCTGTAGGATTTATATTTGGAGCTACAATTAATGGTGTTATAAATTGTTTATTGTATGCGATAATTTCTGCAGTACTTTCAGAAGCATTAGTATTTTATGCTTTATCAAAAGGGGATTTAAGTGTTTCAACTGTAATGATTGCAACATATCCAATTTATACACTTTTATTTTCACGTTATATAAATAATGAAATATTATCGGTAGCACAACTTATTTTTATTGTATTAACGATACTTGGAACAATTTTAACTTGTTTTGATAAAGATTTTAAAATTAGCAATTTTAAAAAATTAAGTATGTTAATACCAATATTATCAGCTGTTGCAATTGGCTTATCTGATACTTTAACAAAAAAAGTAATAAATGAAACTTCATCTTTTAATTTTCTTGTGGCAATTGCGATTGTACAAATACCAGTTGCTCTAATATATTTAAAAATAGCAAAACAAAAATTTTCGAATATTTTTAAAGAATTAAAAAGTGGTATGAAGGAATATAAATATTCAATTATAGGCTCTCTTTTAAATGTTTTAGGAACAGGATGTTTGCTTGTAAGTTTTAACTATGGAATGGTATCAATAGTTTCACCACTTACAGCTATTTATACTCCGTTTGTTTTAATATATTCGATAGTTTTCTTAAAAGAAAAAATCAATAAATTAAATTTAGTTGGAATTATTACAGCTTTGATAGGGACATTTGGAATAATTATGATTGGATAAGGAGTGCTTATGAAATTAGTAGCTATACCTAAAGAAAAATATGATGAATATAAGCTTGATGCAATTTTTAATTGTTATAAATGGGATCCTCAATTTTTAGATAATAATACTATAGCAAAACATGCTTTGGTTATTTCAGAAGAAGAACATAGAGAATTAAAAGCTTTAACAGAAAAAATTGATAAAGAAACAATTGAAGCAGAAGAGTTTTTGAACCAAAATCTAAAATTGGCCAAACCTTTAGCTTTACCTAAAAAAATATATAACGAATTAAAAAGAATGAAGAATTACGATTCTAATAAACATATTCGTTTAATGAGATATGATTTTCATCCAACAATAGAGGGGGAATGGGCTGTAAGTGAAGTAAACAGCGATGTTCCGGGTGGATTTGCAGAAGCTTCTTTGTTGCCACAGGCTGCAATGAATGCACTTGGTGAAGATAAATATTATCATGAAAATTTTGGTGATATTTTGGCAAATGCTATAGCTCAAAAAGTTGTGAAAAATGGAAGAATAATGATGGTTCATTGTACTTGTTATAGTGATGATAGACAAGTTATGCAGTATCTTGGTGATAAGCTAAAAAACATGGGATTTAATATTATATATGGTGCTGCAGACCATTTGAAATTTGAAAATAATGAAGCATATAGCATATTAGATGGCAATGAAGGAAAGATTGATGGTATTGTTAGATTTACACCTTTAGAGTGGTTAAAAGACATAAAACCTAAAAATTGGGATGGATATTTTGATACAATAACACCTTCTTGTAATCATCCAGTTGCTATATTTGCACAAACTAAACGTTTTCCTCTTGTATGGGATGTTTTAGAAAAAAATAATATAGATTTATCAACTTGGAAAGAATTACTACCAGAAACTATAGAAGTAAAAGCAGCAAAAAATAGAGAAGGATTCATATATAAACCAGCATGTGGAAGAGTTGGAGAAAAAATTTCAATAAAAGAAGCTTGTAGTGATGATGAATATAAAAAAATTCTTGTTGATGTAAAAAAACATCCAAAAAAATACTTGGCTCAAAAGAAATTTATAAGTAAACCTTTGATAAGTGAAGTGGGAGAAAATTTTCATGTTTGCTTAGGTTCTTATACAGTAGATGGAAAACATGGTGGATATTATGCTAGAATAAGTAACACTCCACGTATTGATTCAAATGCTGCAGATATTCCTGTTTTAATAGAAAGGAGCTTATAATGTTAGGTAGAGATGTTTTTAAAATATGGGCTCCAGTAGGAGCTAGATGGGTTGATTGGGTTCGTCCAGTTCCATTTGTTCGGAATTGATAGTGAAGATTTTAAATTATCAGAAAAAGGTAATTTTAGTGTTTCAAAAATTAATTATATAAATAAGCTAGAAAAAGATACTGCAATTATTGTTGATTTACCAGAATATTATAGTATAAATGAAGGAATAGGATTGTCAAAAATTGGTTATAGACCAATACCAATTTTTAATGGAACAGATGAGCAAACTGGTTCGAGAGCAACAGTAAATAATCATTTTGTTGAAATTGCTTTAATATGGGGAGCCAAAGAACTTGAAAAAATTGAACTTTCAAATAGTGCTTCACCAGCTTTTTTGCTAGATACTAATAGAATGAATAGATATAAAGTAGATATTTCTGTTTTTGATAATAGTTGGGATATATATCCTCAAGATATTCCATCAGCAGAATATTTTATTAAAAATGGTATTAATAAAATTGTTATAAGATCTAATGAAAAAATACAACAAGATTTAAATAAAATTTTATATAGTTATCAAGAAAAAGGAATAAAAATATTTTTTACAAAAGGATTTGAAGAACCAAAAGAAGTGAAGTTAAAAAAGGTTAAAGAAAATAAAGATTAATAAAAAAGAATTTTAAATAACCAATTATAGTTAATGTGTAATAAGGAGATAACAAGATAAATGTTAAAATTTGACAGAAAGATTGTTCAATTTGGTTTTGGGGCAGTTGGAAAAAGTTTTTATGAAAAAATTTCTAAAGAAATTAAATTTAATGAAAATAAATATTTTGTTATAACTATGGATAAAAGTGAATTTGAAGCATATGTTAATTTAGGTGGAATGGTTGCAAATTTTCTTGTTCATGAAGTAACAAAAGATAATTTTAAAACAATATTTGGACAATATCTAGAAGAGGGAGATTTATTAATAGATTTTGCAGATACTGTTGGAACTAAAGATATTTTAGATTGGTGTGCAGAAAAAAATATAATGTATATTAATACAGGGGAAGCAGATTGGCCAGAAAATTGGTATAGTATTTTTAATGAAAATATATTGAAAAATAAGCTTAGAGAAAAACATAATAAAAATAATAATACTAATAAATATCCAATTGTTTTGCAACACGGAAATAATCCAGGATTAGTTTCACATTTCGTAAAAGCTGGAATTGAATATATTGTGAATACTCAATTTAAAAAAGATAAAACTTTGAAAAAGCTTATTAAGGAAAATAAATTTAATGAAGTTGCGCAAAAACTTGGATTAAAAATGATTCATGTAAATGATATTGATTTGCAAGAAGTTGATAATCCTGAAGATGCTAAATTGTATAGTACATGGTGTGTAGATTCTTTTTTCTTTGAGATGCTTAGTGAAGCAACTATAAATATAGGAACTCATGAAAAAATTGATTTTAAAGATGAATGTAATTTATTAGATTTTGACAATGGCTTTTTAGAATTAAAGAAAATAGCAGCAGATATGAAATGCCATACATATTATCCAAATGGTCAATTTGATGGATTTTTAGTTCCTCATGAAGAAACAATTACAATAGCTAAAAGCTTAGAAGTTAAGGAAAATGATAAAACAATATATAGACCAACAGTTATGTTTTTATATTCTCCATGTAAAGCTGCAAGTGATTATCTTATAAATTCAAAAGTAAATGAGTATCCAAATCCAGATCCGAATGGACCTTTAGATTGTGAAAATCAAGATGGACAAACAATTGTTAGAGGACGTATATATCCTGAAAAAGCAGAAATAATATATCAAGAAAAAATAAAAGCTGGAACAGAGTATGTTGGTGTATTATTGATAGGTGATAATTTTAAACCAGTATGGGTAGGAAATAGAATAGAAGTAGGATTTTTATATAAAAATAAAAATGATTCATATTGGCAAACTCCAACAATAACTCCTGTTGCAATGTCTGCTTTAGCTGCTGTTTGTTGGATGATAAAAAATAAAGAAAAAGGTGGAATATATTTTCCTGATGATATTGCTGAATATAAAGATATTATAAAAATAGCTGAAAAATATATTTCAAAAACAATTTATAAAACTTTTGAAAAATCAACAATAGAAGAAAATTTAAAAATAGATTTTTCTAATCTGCAAACAAAAGATTTATTTGTAAAATAAAAAAGGAATGATTTATTTCATTCCTTTTTTCTATATTTATACATATATAATTGTTAATGTTAAATGGATTAGTGACCGCCACCGCCGCCACCGCCACCACGGCCACCGCCACCGTAGCCACCATGACCGCCATGACCTCCGCCACTGAAACCTCCACGAGAGATACTAGAAGCAGAACGAACTGAACTTCTGAAAGAACGACTACTATGGTAGAAATTGTGTGAACGATAATATGGATTACTTAAAATTTGACTTGTTTCAACTATTTCTGGACATCTGATTTTTAAAGCTTTAATTACTTTTTCAGAAATACCGAAAGCTGTTGCATAAACTAAGTATTGTTCCCATATAGGTAGTTCAACTATTGTACGTTCACTCATAAGAGTTTCACTATTTAAGAAATCATATAAACCTTTCCATTTTACATATTCGTCTTCACCAAATTGAGTAAGTAGAACACTATATTTTCTTAACAAATATTTAAATATAAATGAACCGAAAATTAAGGTAATACCTAAAATTGTATATCCACCAAATGCTAAATCTAATTGAGTTGGATAAGAAATTAAATTAGCAAACACTAAAATTAAAATTCCCAAAATAGCATATGATTTAGATTTAGATTTTAATCTTTTCTCAGGTTCGTTATAATTTGCTTTTTGGAAATATCCTTGTGAAATTCCAATATTAACAGTAGAATTTTCGATTCCAGTAACAAAAGTGTCTGTGTTATCATAGTCTATAGATACTCTAGCTTGGAACGCTTTCATTGAAATTTCAGAACCGATTGTGTGTTTCTTTATTAAATTGAAATATAATTCTTCTGTTACAGTAAGTGGTTCACGTTCATCTATAGAATCTTCAAAAATTTCATTTATAGATGATTGAACAAGAGTTAAAGACGGATGTAATTTAACTGGTTTATCTTTAATAACGATTTTTACATTAGTGTCAGACCAATCTCTATTTATATCAATTTTTGCTAGTTCAATATAATCTTTTCTTGCTAAGCTTAGTACAATTGCTGCATATCCATCTGGATTATCTTTTTTCTTTTTATCCTTGCAAAAAGCTAAAGTGGCAGCGAACATAGGGTCTAAGTTGCTTGGAATATCACGGAAATAATCCATTTGCATTGTTGGTTTATAGAAATTATATTGATTTTCTATTTGATTATCTGCATTTAGAAGTCGTTTTAATATTAAGAATGAAAATATTAAACATCCAAAAAATACAATGAATTTTATTTGTGCATATTTATTTGGAGTTTCTTCATATACTTTTTGTTCATATTCAATCTCTTCTAAAACATCATCATAATAGTAATCATTTATAGAGGCATAATTTGTGAATTTATCTTTGTCTTTACCAAAAGAAACTAAAGAAAATTCTATATATTTATTATAAGGTTTAAATTTTAAATCTGCTTCATTTAATTCAAAAGAAAAAGTATGATATCCAGGATTTATAGAAGTAGATTCAGTAAATGGAAATTCATTTGAATTTGTTCCATAGGTATGTGCATAATAGTTTCCTCTAGATGGCATATCTGAAGTTGGTATTAGTATTTGACCTTTGAATGATTTTAAATGTTTAATAGTATCTTCAGAATACATACTTAAATATAATTCGGAACAGTCATTGTAGCGTAGTGCTGCATTATTCATTTCATATTCAATTTCAAATACAGGTTGTTCTCTATATAAACCGTCTACATAGAAAAATACACATTCGTATTGCTCTAGATATTCATTATAAGGACCGGGACTATGATACCATTTATTAGGGCCACAACCATAAGCTAGACCTTCATCGGTATAATCTTCATCTTCCCAATAAAGTTTTCTACTTTCAGGGAAAATAATTTCTGTTCCATCCTCTAGAATTTGTTTTACAGAATTAACTTTATAATCAACTTTTACACCATCAATATAATCTTCTGGTAAATCTCTCCATAATTCCCAAAACAGATTATTTTGTGAGGCAGCATGAATGTCAAAAGTTAATCGTTCAGTGATAATTACTTTTCCTTTACTTCCAGGTTCATCTACTAATCTTGCAGTATATTCAACATCAGTTATTCTAGCATAATCCGTTGGATTCATTCCTGACTCTTCATAATAATCTTCTAAAAACCAAGAAACCATTGGAAAGAAACAGCAAAATATCATGAGAGTAACATATATGATTAAAAATATTTTTGAAGGATTAGATTTCATTTTTTACCTCTTTCTTATATATTATTTTTACACTATTTAGTATATATGAAAATGAGAATAATTGTAAAGATATTATTCTTCAAAAAACGTCTTAATCTTGAAAAAAAGTTAATATAGTGCTAAAATACTATTGGAAATTTAATCTATAAAATTGTAAGTAAAAAGGTTAAATGTCAAATGGAGAAATAATGGAAAGAATTGATAAAATAATAGGGGCTCAAACTGAATATTCACGAAAAGATGTAAAAAAATTAGTTCTTCAAAAAAGAGTTAAGTTAAATGGAGAATTGGTTTTAAAATCAGATATTAAAATTGATGAAAATAATGATATAATTGCAATCGACGGAAATGAAATAAATGTTGTAAAAAATGTATATTTGATTTTAAACAAGCCAGCAGGTTATATTTCTGCAACAGAAGATAGAACTCAAAAAACAGTATTAGATTTAATTGACGAGAAATATTCTCATCGTGAATTATTTCCGGCAGGAAGGTTAGATAAAGACACTACAGGAATGATGATTATAACAGATGATGGTGTTTTTGCACATAATATTTTAGCTCCTAAAAAACATATAAGTAAAACCTATGAAGTTGAAATAGATATTCCAGTAACAGAAGATATGGTTAAAGGGTTTGAAAATGGAATTGAATTAAATGATGGTATTTGTAAAAAAGCTAGTTTAGAAATAATGGGAGAATACACTGCAATTGTTATTTTAACAGAAGGAAGATATCATCAAATTAAGAGAATGTTTGGATGTTTTGGAGCTAAAGTTACAAAACTTCATAGAGTAGCAATGGGAGAGTTAAAACTTCCAAAAGATTTAAAAGAAGGCGAGTCAAGAGAACTTTTAAAAGAAGAAATAGATTTATTAACAAGGAGAGTATAATGATAGATTTACATATGCATACAAATTATTCTGATGGAGAAAAAACAGTAGAAGAACTTTTGAAGATGTGTGAAGAAAGAAAATTAGAATATATTTCTATAACTGATCATGATAATTGCAGACAATATGATGATCCAGCAATAAAGAATAATATATTTTTTTCTGGAAAAATAATAAAAGGTGTTGAAATGCATGCCTTATATAAAAATAGAAAATATGAAATATTAGCCTATGATATTGATACAGATATAATAAATGAATGGCACAAGAAATATTATTCAGAAGAAAAATTAATAGAGAATCAAAAAATATGTGGTAAAAGATTGTTAGAAATATTTGACAAAATGGGAGTTGTTTACAATTTAGAAGATATAAAATGGCCACAAAGACCAACAGAATATGTTGAAAGACAAATAATTATACCTGCAATGAGAAATCCTAAGAATAAAGAAATTTTTAGAGAATATGATGAAAGTAAGTTTGGATTGTTCTTTAGAAAAGAATTAACAAATCCGAAAAGTCCATTTTTCATGGAACCAGTGAATATGCCAGAACACAAAGAAGTTGTTGATATAATTCATAAAGCTGGCGGAAAAGCTTTTTTAGCACATCCTTTTGAATATAATTTTGAAGATACTTTAGGATTTATAGATAATATTAGAAAAGAAGAGGAACTTGATGGAATAGAAGTATTTCACCCATCAGCAATGTTCGATAATAAAAAAGATATTTTATATGAATATGCTAGAAAAAATAATTTATTTATATCTGGTGGAAGTGATTATCATGGAAAACCCAAACCAGATATAATGGTTGGAGTAGGAAGAGGAGATATAAATATTTCTAAAGAATTTTTATTAGAATGGTACAAAGGATAGAGGTAATTAATATGGAAGAAAATAAAAAACAAAGTCTTTTTTATAGAGTAGTAAATTCAAAAACAAGTGTAATACTATATATTCTAACATTTGCGATATTTTATTTTGGTTCAATGATTGGTGGTTTGTTTGTAGCAAATCAAATGATGCCTTTTAATGAAATTATTGCGTTATGTGGAGAACTAATAGAGCAAAATTTAGGAATATTTGTTATATATGTTATTTTTGCAATAATTGCATTTTTCTCAGTACTACCAGTAATTGGAATATTTGTGAGTTTCTTGCCTTGTTTAATTGTATCTATAGCAATGTGGATTATATATATAATTTATGTGGCAATTAAAGGAAATTCTAAAGAAGACTTGTGAATGAGTAGTGAATAGAGATTATAAAACATATAATTTATAAAAAAACAAAAAGGAGATAATCAAAATGGAAAAAGAAATTATAATTGCTTCTGGAAATAAAGGAAAAATAAAAGAAGCACAAGAAATTTTAAAAGGATATAAAATAATTCCTATAAAAGAATTAGGAGTAGATATTGATGTTGAAGAAGATAAAGAAACTTTTGAAGAAAATGCAGTAAAAAAAGCATCAGTAATATCAAAAGAATTAAATGGAAAAATGTGTATTTCTGATGATTCAGGAATAGAAATTGAATATTTAGATGGATTTCCAGGGGTATTTACAAAAAGATGGCATGCTGGAACAGATAGAGAAAGAAATTTAGAAATAATAAAAAAATTAAATGGTGTAGAAAAGTCAAAAAGAAAAATCATTTTCACAACAGCAATAGCTTTAGCTGAAGGAGATAATGTATATACAGGTGTTGCATCTATAGATGGTTATGTTGCTGAAAATGTAAGAGGAGATAATGGTTTTGGTTTTGATGAAATTTTCGAACTTGAAAATGGAAAAACTCTTGCAGAATTAACAGAAGAAGAAAAGAACGAAATTAGTGCTAGAAAAAAAGCTTTAGAAATAATTAAAAGTAAATTAAAATAACAATAGTATTAACTAGATAAATCAATTGTAAAGAGATTATCTATATAAGCAAAAATTAAATATCTGTTTTAGGAAGAAGGAATATTATGGATAAACCAGTAAGAAAAGCTGTAAAATGTTGTTTAATTGAAAACGGTAAAATTGTTATAACAAAATATCTTAAAGGAAATAAAATTGGATATTATGATATTCCGGGTGGAAAAATTGAAGAGGGCGAAAATCCTATAGAAGCAGCAATAAGAGAAATGAAAGAAGAAACCGGAATGGATGTTTCAAATTTAGTGCAAAAAGGAATTCTCGAAGTTGAATACCCAAATAGAAAATTTATATTTGATGTATTTATTGCAAAAAAATATGAAGGAAATCCACAAAATTTTGAAGAAAATACTTCTGAATGGATTGAAATTAATGAGCTTTTAAATAAAGAGAAAATATTATCTAATATATTGATGCTTGATAAAAATTTCAATAAAGCCTTATATGATGAAGAATATAATTTTCATATAAAAATAAAAGTAGATGAGAAGGAGAATATTTTAAATTTTGAATATAGACTAGGTGGAGCTGAAAAAGTTTTAAAAGCTGGTTGTATTTTAGTAAATAAAGAAAATAAAAAAGTTGGATTAGTTTTTAGAAAAAAACAAGCTGATTATTCTTTTGCAAAAGGACATTTAGAAGAGGGTGAAACTTTAATAGAATGTGCCAAAAGAGAAACCGAAGAAGAAACAGGAAGAAAAGTAAAAATTGTTTTAGAAAAAGAATTAGGAATATTAAGCTATATAACTAAAAAAGGTGAAAATGTTGATACATATTTATATTTAGCAATAGATGAAGGAGCACTAGAAAAAGACGTCCCAGAAAAATTGAAAGAAGAACTAGAATGGGTTGATTTTGAAAATGTTGAAGAATTTTTAACTCATGATGATTTGAAAGAATTTTGGGATATGTCAAAACAATGTATCTGGAGTTATATAACTAAAGAATGAGGAGAATAAAATGGCAATAAAAATAACTTATTTTGTACATGGCACAACTTATGATAATTTAGAACATAAAGCGACAGGTTGGCTTCCAGGTGAATTATCTCCTAAAGGAATTGAGCAAGCTAAAGCTTTAAAAGAAAAAGTAAAAATGAATGAAATAGATTTTGTATTTTGCTCAGATTTAAAAAGAGCAATTGATTCTGCTGAAATTGTTTTTGGTGGAGAGAAAGAAATTATCCATGATGAAAGATTGAGAGAATGCAATTATGGTCTTTTAGATGGAAAAGATTCTGGATTAGTAGTATATGAAGAACATATTGAAGAAGCCTTTCCAGAAGGAGAAGCAATGTTAGATGTTGAAAAAAGAATAAAAAGTTTTTGTGATTTTTTATTAGAAAATTATGATGAAAAACATATTGCTATAGTGGCTCATAAAGCACCACAACTTGCAATTCAAGTTTTAACTCAAGGAAAGAGTTGGAAACAAGCAATATCAGAAGATTGGAGAAAAACAAAAGCTTGGCAACCTGGTTGGGAGTATACTATAAATAAGTAAGGTTAAAATGAAGGGTTTTATAAAATGCTAGAAAATAAAAAAGTTATAATTTTTGATTTAGATGGTACTTTAATAGATTCAATAGGAGTTTGGAATGATATAGACAGAGAACTTATTGAAACAATTGGGACGATTGAGTTTGATAATATTGATATTGGAAAACAAAGGGATGAGAAATTAAAAGAATTCAATAAGTCTGAAGACATGTATTTAGAATATTGTAGATTTTTAGGAGAAAAGTATAAAGCTAATTTACCAAAACAAGAGATTAAAAAAATAAGATATGAAATTGCAGCAAAATATTTGAAAAATATAATTGATTATAAACCTGATGCTGAAAAAGTTTTAAAATTATTAAAAGACAATGGATTTATTTTAGTTTTAGCAACAACCACTAATGATCACACAATCAAAACATATATTGAAGAAAATCAAAATATTATAAATAAAGCACCATTAGACGAGTTTTTTAGTTTAATATATTCAAAAGGTGCAGTAAAAAATTTAAAACCAGATCCAGAGATTCATTATAAAATATTAAATGAATTAAAGGTAAAACGAGAAGAATGTTTGATTGTAGAGGATTCGTTAATAGGTATTGAAGCTGCAATCAATAGTGGAATTGATTTTATTGTAATGTATGATAAATTTTCTGATGGAAATAGAGAAGAAATAAATAGATTATCAAAAGTACAATTTAACGATTTTAATGAAATGCTAGAAAAAATAACAGAAGAATTAAAAAAGTAAAAATAATTATAAGTATAGTTTATTAATAACATAGGATGAGTTGAAAAAGTTCGCTTTTTATGGTATAATCATAAATGGCGAACTTTTTTTACGCGAAAATCTCAAAAATCAAATGAAAGGAGATGACCATTTTCACTTAAAAGGCAACTTAGTAACTCGTAAACAAATTGAAATATGGAGGGATTGAGATGAAAAAAACAAGTCGGGTAAAAATCACCAAATTTACTTTGGTACTTACTGTGTCCGTGCTCATCATGAGCGTATTAACCGCATGTACTGCTGGTGAGAAGGTAACGAGTCGTTATGACTTAGATGTTGTGGATGCAACGTCCAACTTCTATGTAAACGATTTTGCCGGAATCTTTTCTGAAGAACAGATAAATAGCCTTATGGAAAAAGCGGTAAGCTTTGATGAGGAAACTTCTGGAATTCAGGTGGTCATTACAACAGTTAAATCTCTTAACGACGCAGTCGTAGGGTATGAGCTTGTTGTGGAAGACCAAAACGGAAATCGCGTTGAAGGTAATCAAACAGATTCTACCAATAATCCTAAGTTCACTGTAGAAGAAGTGGCATATTCTATGTATAAAGAATATGGCATTGGCAAAGATGATATGGGAATATTAATCTTGCTTTCTACTGGTACGGGCAAGGGGGACGGAGATATTAGAATTGAAACTGGTCGACAGATGCAGTTCTATATCACTGATGGTATGTCTGGTGAATTGCTGGATAACTATGCGATGGAATATCTCTATGAACAGCAATATGCTGAGGGATTAATTTCTCTTCAGAGTGCTGTAATTGATGAGATAAGAAAACAGGTTCCGACAGATTGGCATTCTCAAGTAGCTACAACTGATGAAACCAAAGTAGATTCTGAAACTACCAATGAAGCAACAGGTATTGTTGCAGGTGAAGCTGGTGATAATTCTGGTTCTGATGATGTGGCAGGAAAAGATAATTCTGAAACCAAGGATTCTGGAAAAGGAATCTTATGGGGATTTTTCGGAAGTATCGCTGCTGCAATTGCCGCACTTGTGGCATTTATCAAACAGAAGTTAAAGGGCAACACCGAACGTCAAGAGCTTGAAGAAGCTAAAAAAGCTGAAGTAAGTGCTTTGAGAGATGAATATGAAGCCAAGCTTGCTGAAAAAGATAGCTTACATGAAAGAAATGTTCGAAGTTTAAAAGGCGACTATCAAAGACTCGAAAGAGAAAAAGATAGAAAAATTTCTAGCCTCGAGCAAAGTTTGAATCAAGCTAATGGCGAAATTAGCACATTGACAAAAGAACTTGAAGTTATGACAGATAAATACGAACGCGCACAGCGTTTGCATCCTGAAAGTAACTTCGACGAAGAAGTTCAAAATATGATCGAAGGCGAGTATAAAGCTGCGGCGCAAGAAGTCGATAATAACTTGGCTAAGATTCTTTCTACTGTTCCTACGAAGGATAATTGCGAAGTGTTTGCAGAGGCTATTGGATTGATTGATTCTGTTCAGAGTGAAGTACGTAAGTATGTGACTTCTGACAGAAATGAAATTACGCTTCTGTACAGTCAAGCAATTACTCTAAAGGAAGAATTCGAAAGAGCTGAACAAGAAAAACGCGACAAGGCTGCTGCTCAAGCTGCGTACAATGAAATTAGCGGAATTTTCGATAGTAACCCAAACGGAAGCTATCGAACCTATGAAGCACTTCATTCTGCACTTGCTATTTTTCTTGGTTTGTCTGCTGCTGAAAGAGCATTTTTCCCTGATAACTCTCTGATTGAGAGGTTGAAGAGAACTCACTCTGTAGCAGAAGATGACTATAGAGATTACAATGCTGCACATGATGCGGAAGGAAATGTTAGATCTATTATTGGCAGTATGTATTCTGCTGATGAAGATGATCGTGACAGACTTTCCAGAGCAAAGAGATACTACAATGGATTAACTTCTTCTCAGCAAAGATATTTTTCTGATGAGCTGTTAAGTAAGCTTAATCGCTTAATTAGCGAAGCTGATGATGATCACAGACGTCAGGAAAGACGTAGAAGAGATGAAGAAGAAGCAAGAAGAAGACGAGCTCAGCAACAGAGAATGAATTCTTCTATCCATAGATCTTCTAGTTCAAGTTTTAGAGGACATGGCGGAAGACCTGGTGGAGGTGGAGCATCAAGAAAATTCTAAGAAGGTGGTGAAGACGAAATGGGACAGAAAATAAAAGTATATCTTTTGTCTGTCCTAATTCTTCTAAGCTGTATACTTTCTGGTTGTTCTTCTAATCCTGATTCTTACAAAGAATCCCTTGAGGAAAACTTACTGGTTCCTAAAATTTATGAGGACTTGTATGTATATGATCAGGGAGAATTTTTGAGTGATGACCAGGAAGAGGTTATTAACAACCTGTTGGTACAACTTGAGGAAAAGACAACAATAGAGTTTGCTGTAATAACAATTCCATCTCTAAATGAATTGACCATTGAACAGTATGCTGTCAGGCTTGCAAATAAGCTTGGAATAGGAAAAGAAGAAAGTGATAATGGTATCCTACTTCTTGTTTCTAAAACAGATACAAAGGTCAGATTAGAGATAGGAACAGGACTACAAGGATTTCTCACAGATTCAATATCTGGTGAGATATTAGATAAGTTCTTCGTACCTTCTAGAGAAAAAGGAAATTATGATGATGCATGTTTTAATACCGTTAATGCGGTGATAAATCAGATTGCAGATTCAGAAGAGTACGATTTTTCTGGAATTGACGGTGTTGATACAACCATTACTGTTGAAGAAAAAGAAGAGCTTACTCTGGGAGATATAATCCTTATAATAATCGTAGTAATTGTACTGCTTATCCTCGAATGGATAACTGGTTGTTGGCTAGGAAATGGTTTCGGTGACGGAATTGTAATCCTTTTGCTACATGTATTAACTAGTAGCCGTTCTGGTGGAGGAAGCGGTAGAAGTGGCGGAAGTTTTGGTGGAGGTCGCTTCAATGGTGGCGGCTCCTCAAGATAAAAAATAAATCTATTTAATGGGAGGAAAATCTTATGCATGATTCCAATAATTACGTTCACTACAACTATGACGAAAACGGCGGAAAGAGAGGCTTAGGTCTCGGAGCATGGATTGCCATTGGTATTGTGGCAGTGTTTTTCATTTCCATGTTCAGCCTTGTCGGATCCTGCGTTTCTACCTACAACAATCTGGTAGAAATGGAAGAGAATGTCAAGCTTGAATTTGCTGATGTTCAGTCTGCAATGCAGAGCCGTCTGGAAAAGATTCCTGATCTGGTAAAGGTTGCTGATGAAGCTGCAGAACATATCGAAAACATTATTGGTGATGTTTCCGGTGCAAGAGCTGCACTTGGCAATTCTTCTACTCCTGAAGAACTGGATGCTGCGAATGCAGAGATTACAAGTAAGATTAACGAGTTCCTCGTAATTGTGGAACAGTATCCTACTATTACTGCAAGTGACCAGTATACAAGACTGATGGATCAGATCGAAGGTGCAGCAAATCGCATTAATGTGGCCAGAGAAGACTACAATGCGGCTGTAAGCGAATACAACAGAACTGTAAGACGTTTTCCTGGTTCTTTGCTGGCTGGCATTTTCGGCTTCGATACAATGGAACTCTTCGAAGCAGACGAAGCTGCAAATAACAGCAGTCTGGTGGACTTTGGCGATGACTAAAAATTAAATAACGTTTTTTAAATCTAACCCTTGGGGTAGCAATTGCTACTCCAAGGGTTTTCCCTTTTGTTCTAATAACATTATAAAAATAATAGAATAGATATTAAAATTAATTGATATAAGGATTTAAATATGATATAAATTGCTATATAATAAAATGTATTATAAATAAGAATTAAAATAACTTATATTATATTTAAGTTTCTATAAATTGAAAGGAGAACTTTATGATAACAAAACATGCAGATTTTCCTATGGAACATGTAGAAGAAAAGAAATTTAAAACTATGTATATTGATGAATCTGATTATAAAGGTTATTTAAGTCAAATACATATAATAAAAGCAAATCAGCCCAAAAGACCTGATGATGAAGATTATATCGAAACTGCAGGAAGTGGATGTAAATGGCTAGAATTTTATCCTGAAAATTCAAATATAGCAATGACTGTAGGCTATGATAAGGAAAACAATATATTAGATTGGTATTTTGATGTTATAAATAAAGTTGGAATTGAAAATAATAATCCATATTTTGAAGATTTATATTTAGATGTTTTAATGACACCAGATAATAAAATTAGATTATTAGATGAAGATGAATTAGAAGAAGCATTAAATCAAAATGATATAACAAAAGAACAATTTGATTTGGCTTATAATGAAGTGAAAAAATTAATAAAAAGAATTGATGGAAAAGTAAATGAACTTACTGAATTTGCAAATAAATACTTTGAAAGAATAAATTTAATCGGTATTATAAAAGACGAGGATATTGGAGAAAATTCAGTAGCAGTTGAGGATTTCAGACAAAGATATGGAGCTAGAGGAATTATTATAAAAGAAGATGGAAAAATTGCAGTTTTTAATAAACAAGCAAAAAATGAATATAAACTTCCTGGTGGTGGAGTTGAAGGTAAGGAAGCAAGTTCAGAAGCATTTAAAAGAGAAGTGTTTGAAGAAACTGGATGCAAAGTAGAGATAATAGATTTTTTAGGAACAATTGAAGAAATAAAGACTAAAGATAGTTTTAAACAAATGTCTTATGTTTATGTTGCAAAAGTTGTAGAAGATACAAAAGCACTTCATGTAACTGAACAAGAAGCCAAAGAAGGTGCAAGATTATTTTGGGAAACTCCTGAAAAAGCTTTGGAATTAATTACAGAATCTTTTGACAAAATTGTTGCTTCACCATGTGAAGAAGATGGCGCGTCTGTATATCATACAAAATTTATTGTAAAAAGAGATAAAAAGATTTTGGAAACATATTTAAAAACATGTTAGAAAAATTTTGTAAAATAATACTTAGTAATTATAAAAATAAAGATATTTTAATTGTTATGTAAATTGACAATAAAATTTTTATATGATAAAATATTTAACATAAATTAAGAGTTTATCTAGGAGCTACCCAAATGCTCTGAGCGGTAAAGGGCGATAAGCCTACACTTGAAAGACAAAATTTAAAGTCTTGCAAAGGAGTCTTAAGGGATTTCTTTGTGAGGCTTTTTTGTTGTATAAGGGGGAAAAATTATGGATAATGTAGAAACAATTTTAGAAAATTATTATAATAATTATGACGAAGAATCAAGGCTTGTTAGAGATAAAACTCACACAATAGAATTTATAACAACAACTAAGTTTGTTGATAAATATTTAAAAACAGGTGATAGAATATTAGAAATTGGAGCAGGAACAGGAAGATATACAATTCATTATGCAAATAAAGGTTATACAGTTGATGCTGTTGAACTTGTAAAAAAGAATTTAGATATTTTAAAATCAAAAATTACTAAAGATTTAAATGTTAATGCAATTCAAGGAAATTGTTTGGATTTAAGTATGTATGAGGATAATACCTTTGATGTAACTCTTGTACTTGGACCACTTTACCATTTATATACAGAAGAAGATGCTAAAAAAGCAATAGATGAATCTTTAAGAGTAACAAAGAAAAATGGTAAAATAATAATTGCATATATAACAGATGATGCAGTAGTTTTATCTTATGGAATTAGAAAAGGAAACTTAAAAAGATTACCAGAATTTTGTGATGAAAATTGGAAAGTAGAAAATAGAGCAGAAGAAATTTTTGCAACTTATAGAATAGAAGATTTTGATAGATTAATTTCAGGTTTTAATGTGCAACGATTGGAAACAATTGCTGCAGACGGAATTGCACCACAAATGCAAGAATATATAAATAATTTGGACGAAGAAGAATTTGCACTATATGTTGATTATCATTTAAAAAATTGTATGAGAAAGGAGCTTATGGGATATAGTTCTCATGTATTAGAAATCATAGAAAAGAGGTAGAAACAGATGAAATATTTTAAAAAGTTAATTGGTGAAAGAATATATCTATCACCAAGAAATTCAGAAGATGTTGAAATATTTACAAAATGGTTAAATGATTTTGAAATAACAGATTATATTGGTAGATCTGCTGCAGTTATGACGTTAGATGCAGAAAGAAAATATTTACAAAGTCCAGAACATGATTCGGTAGGTTTTGCTATTATTGATTTAGAAACAGATGAAATGATTGGAACTGTTAGCATAGAAGGAATAAATTATAATAATAGAACAGGTATACTAGGAATTTTTATTGGAAAAGAAGAATACAGAAGTAATGGATATGGAACAGAAGCGATAAAACTAATATTAGATTTTGCTTTTAATTATTTAAATTTAAATTCAATAAAATTAGATGTATTTTCTTGTAATGAAAGAGCAATAAAATGTTATACAAAATGTGGTTTTAAAGAAGCGGGAAGATGGAGAAAATCTAAATATATTAATGGTAAATATTATGATACAATTTTAATGGATATTTTAGCAGAAGAATTTACAGAAAATTATATAAAAAATAAAAATGTAAAATAGTTAGAGACATAATTAAAAAATAATATAAGTGTATAAATATAAAAAATAAAGTATGAATTATCATACTTTATTTTTTTATGTCTGTATGATAAAATAAAATCGGAAAAAATATAGGAGAGAAACTTAAGATGAAAGAAAATAAATTAAAAAGATTTTTGAATAAAAAAAGATGTTATACTTTAATTGTAGTTATGATATTAGTTACACTTAGTTATATGGGGCTTTTAAAAGTTGGAGTAGAGTATTTAATTAACAAAGGAAATAGTGAATATGTGTTTTTTGATGAACTTGTAGCAAAAGTTTATGATATTGTATATCTTTGGATATTAGGAATTTTATTTATAGTAATTGCTGCAGTAATAGATACAATGTCATATCAAACTAGAAAATTCTCATTATCAAAAGTGGATTTTATAAATGGAAAAGAACTTTCTAGAGAATTATTAAAAGAATATTCAGTAATGTCATTAGCATATATAGATGATTTTAAAGAAGATTTAGATAAATATGCTGTAATAACGCTTTTAGCGTTAGAATTAAAAAATAAAATAAAAATAAAAGATACAGGAATAGAAATAATAGATAATTCGATTGAAGATTTAAGAGAAAGTGAACAATATGTTCTTTTAAACATTAGAAATGGTTGGCTTGAAATAAGAAATCCGAAAGAATTTACTAGTTTGGCAAAAAAAGAAGGGATTCAAAGTGGATTAGTTGAAAAGAAACCAAAGCAAGGAAGAACACCAACAGGAACCACAGGAGAATTAATAATTAAAGGAATTAAAAAAGCTTTGTTTTATTTTATTGCAATTGTAGTAATTGTTTTTGTTGTAATTGCTATAGCAGAAATGGATATGGGACCTTTTGAAGATACTTTCTCACTTATTGGTTATATTATTCTTATGCCTGGAATGATGATATTTTTATTTCTTAATTATATAGCATATCATATTAACACACAAAAAACTTCTTTTAGGACAGAACTTGGTGAAGTGGTTAACGTTAATTTAGAAGGTTTAAAAAATTATATAAAAAGATATAGCTTATTAAAAGATAAAGAAAAAGAACAGCTAAAATTGTGGGATGAGTATTTAATTTATTCTGTAATGTTTAATGAAAACACTAAAGTATTATATGATGTAAGTAGATATGTGATTTTTAAATAGAAGGAGAAAAAATGAAAGTTTTATTTGCAACAACAAATCCAGCAAAAGTTAGAAAATATGCTGAAGAATTAAAAAAGAAAAATATAGAATTAATAACTTTGAAAGATTTAGATTTAAATTTAAATCCAGAAGAAAATGGAAAAAACTGTATAGAAAATGCATATATAAAAGCAAAAGCATATTATGATGCTACTGGAATTGTTTCTATTGGAATGGATAATTCTTTATTTATTGAAGAATTACCAGAAGAAAAACAACCAGGAACTCATGTAAGAAGAGTAAACGGAAAAGAATTATCAGATGAAGAAATGATTGAATATTATACAAATTTAGTAAAACAAAATGGTGGAAAACTAACAGCTAAATGGGTTTATGGAATGGTTGTGTATGGACCAAATGGAGCAAAAGAACACACTTGGAGTAAAAGTCATTTTTATTTTGTTGATAAAGCTTCAAATATGAGAAATCCAGGTTATCCACTAGATTCAATTGCAATAATACCAGAATTTAATAAATATTTAGTAGAACTAACTGAGGAAGAAAAACATAGTACAAAAAGAAATGATGCAAACAAAGATAGTAAAGTTGTTGATTTTATTGCAAGCAGTGTTTTTGATTCGGAAGAGTAAAGATTTATTTTAAATTAAATGTAATTATAAAAAATAGACTAATGATTAAAAAATTAGTTAGGAGAAAAAATGAAAAAAGATAAGTATAAAATTATATTAATTGCTATAGTATTGTTAGCAATTATAATGAGAATTTTTTATATTTCAAAATTTAATATAGCTCAATTTCAATTTGATTTTGGCGTTGAAGCAAACCCAATGGAAAATACAGAAATAGATTATCAATATTTATTAGAAAATTTTGATACAGGTTATAATGAAGCAAGACATATAAATTATATTTTACATTTATATAAATATAGCTCTTTGCCAACACAAATCATAGGTCAATTTTATCATCCACCATTACATCATTTTATTATGGCAAATTGGCTTAAAGTTGTTGATTTGGTATCAGATTCTCTTGAATTTAAATTTGAAAGTATGCAAATTGTTTCTTTAATATATTCAGTTGTAATTTTAATTGCACTATATAAAATATTAAAAGAATTAGAAATAGAAGATAAATATAAAATTATACCAATGTTATTATTTAGCTTTTATCCACTTTATATTTATTTTTCAGGCTCATTAAATAATGACCAATTAGTTACAATGTTTGGTATAATTTGTTCGTTATATTTAATAAAATGGAATAAAAATCCAAGTATGAAAAATACTATAATCATTGCTTTGAGCATAGGTTTGGGATTAATGACAAAATCTTCAATGTATGTAATGATTGTTCCTGCTATATATGTTTACTTTAAGAAATTGATAGAACTTGTAAATAATGATGAGAAAGTAGGAAAATTATTAATTGAACTAATTGTTTTTACAATAATTGCTTTAGTACTTGGCTTCTGGTTCCAAATATTTAACTTTATGAGAGGCACAAATGCTTTAGGTATTATAGAACCATATGAATATTTTAGTATAGCTGATCAAAGTTTTTGGGCAAGATTCGGAATTCCAAATATTTTTAAAATGAGTGGAGTTAATATATGGAATTATTTACTTTATTCATCTTTGAATTTTGGAGCTGTTTTAGAACATAGTATTTTCATAAAAATAATGGTAATTATAGCTATTACCTTAATTTTTGATGCAATATATTTTATGATAAAAAACTTTAAAAAAGAAAAAATACTTACATTTACATTTTTGATGTGGTGGGCATTTTACTTCTTCTTAAATATCCAAATGCCATATATGTGTTCAATGCATTCAAGATATATGTTAATACCAATATCAATTGCTAGCATTATGATTGCAAAAGGAATGCAAGAAGAAAAGAATAAAATTTTAAAAGGACAAGTTGTGGTTTCAACAATAGCAATTTGTATAATGAGTATAGGATTATTTATATTTGTAATTTAATTTTTAGGAGGGCTTTATTATGATTAAAGAAAATGTTGAGAATTTATTAGTTGTTGTAGATATGGTAAATGGATTTGTAAGAGAAGGGGCAATGGCTGATAAATATATAGAAAATATAATTCCAGAAATTGTTAAATTAGTAGAAGTAAATCAAGAAAATACAATTTTTATAAAAGATTGTCATGGAAAAGATGCAATTGAATTTAAATCATATCCAGTACATTGTTTAAAAGGAACAAGTGAATCAGAACTTGTAGAAGAATTAAAAAAATTCGAAAACTCTGAAAATGTTTATGAAAAAAATTCAACTAGTGCAATGTATGCAGAAAATTTTATGAAAGACTTAGATGAAATGGAAAATTTAAAACAAGTAACAATAGTTGGTTGTTGCACAGACATATGTGTTTTAAATTTAGCAATTCCACTTAATAATTATTTTAATCAAAAAAATAGAAACATTGAAATTGTTGTTCCTAAAAATGCAGTCGAAACATTTAATTCAGATAATCATAGAAGAGAAGAATATAATGAAATTGCATTTAAATTAATGTCACAAGCTGGTATAAAAGTTGTCTAGAGTGTGATGCGACGTTCACCAAAAATTCACAAATCTTTAATGTTTATTTAATAAACAATATATAAAATATATTTGAAAATAAAACAAAAGAAAGGGTGATCGGATGATTGAAAATGAAAGTACGAGTGATAATAACGAGTATTTAATAAAAATGGAAAATAATTTAGTTAATAGTGAAACAATAGATATAAATGATCAAAATTTTCAAAAAATGATGTTTTTATATAATTCTGCACTAAAAGAAATAAAAACAAAAATGGAAATTTTGCAAGATGAACTTAAAATTTTTTCAGATTATGAACCGATAGAATATATTTCTACAAGAATTAAGAAACCTGAAAGTATTCTAGAAAAATTAAGAAGAAAGAATTTAGCTCCAACATATGGAAACATGTTTCAAGAGATAAATGACATTGCTGGAATTAGAATTGTTTGTAATTTCAAAAAAGATGTTTATAGATTAGTGGAAATTATTGAAGATTTTCAAGACATAAGAATATTAAATAGAAAAGATTACTTAAAGAAGCCTAAGAAAAGTGGTTATATGAGTTATCACTTAATTGCTGAAGTTCCTGTTAATTTTTCTTCAGGAATTATGTATGTGAAAGTTGAAATTCAACTTCGTACTTTAGGAATGGATTTCTGGGCAAGTTTAGAACATAAGTTAAAATACAAAAATGCAAAAATAACAAAAAATGAGTCTAACAATTTAGTGAAATATGCAAAAATAATAAATAGTATTGATGAAAATATGTTGACTATATCAAACAGATTAGAAAAAGAACAAAAAGAAAACTTGATGATTGAGGCTGCAGATACTAAAGAAGACTCAAACAAGAAAAAGATTTTCTTTAAACTATAATTAAATATTAAATAAAGAAGGCATCATAAAAGATGTCTTTTTTGTTTATTAAGTTGATAATTAGATTCTTTTATGATATCGTAATTGTATAAAAATTCAAAAGAGGAATGATGTTTTATGAAAAAAGGAATTAAAGTTTTATTAGTGTTTGTAATATTGGTTTTGCTGGCTGGGGGAGCTTTTATTATTTTGAATAATAATGGCGTAAGGATGAGATTAGTTGTTGTTGAAGTTGAAGATAATTATTTAAAAACAATAGAAAAAGATACTGATTTTTCACTATATGAAGTAGTAGTTGAAGGAAGAGATATGGCTGAATTTAAACAAGGACAAGAAATTATAGCTCATTATGATGGCATATCAGATGCAATGTTTCCAGGCAGATTTACAGCTGATAAAGTTGAAATTGTGAAAGAAAAATCAGATATGGAAATACCAATACGAGTATTAAGATATTTTAATTATTCACAAGATAATATTTCTGTCGAAATTGAAAAATTTACAAACACTAGTATGGAAATTTCTATTACAGATTCAAACAAATATCCGTTAGACTATGGAGAGGATTTTTCATATTATATTCAAAAGAAAAATTTATCAAATGTAGCTCATAATCAAGTATTAACAGAAGAATTTGAAAATACGATAAATCGTAATGTGGTTGAAACAGAAAATGGTACTACAATAATATCTCCTTCTGGTGAGAATCTAAATAAAGATAAATATAAAAGTGAATGGGAAGAACTTGAAATAATAGGACTATCAGACTATAAAAATCAAATTTGGGAAAAGACAGAAGATGAAACTTTAAAGCTAAAAGGTAGATGCAGTTGGACTGGTTTATATGGTGAACTAAATGAAGAAGGAGAATATAAGTTTGTTCTAGTTAGAAAAACATCTAGTGATGATGACTTTTTTAGAGCAATTACTATAAATTTTGTTATTGATGAAAATGGAAACATAACTTATGAAGAGCCAGAATTTGAATGGTAGAAAATTATAAAAGGAGAAAAGATATTTTAATATCAAAAAATAAAATGATAGATATAATAAAAGCAGAAAAAGCGTTTAAAGAGTATTTAAAAGAATATGATGTAGAAAGTGAAAAAGTTGCTTTAAAAGTAACTCATACATATGGAGTTGTGAAAGCTAGTGAGTATTTAGCTAAACAATTGAATTTAAATGAAGAGGATACAAATCTTTCAAGATTAATTGCACTTCTTCATGATATAGGAAGATTTGAACAATCAAAAGCTAATAACGATGTTTATGATAATGCAGATACTACTCTTTTTGATCATGCAATTTATGGTTGTAAAGTATTATTTGAAGATAATATGATTAGAAGATTTATTGAAGATGATAAATATGACAATATAATTTATAAAGCAATTTTAAATCATAACAGAATTAGCATTGAGGAAGGATTGTCTGAACAAGAGTTATTACATGCTAAACTAATTAGAGATAATGATAAAACAGATAATTTCAGAGTAAAATTAACAGAAAGTTTTAAAGTTTTACTTGGAACTGATGATGTTGAAGTTATTAATAATGAAAAAATTTCTGATGATATTTATAATACCTTTATGAAAAAATCGCTTATAAAATATGGTGATACTCAAACTTGTTTAGATAGATGGAGTGCGTACATTGCATTTATTTTTGATTACAATTTTGATGAATCATTAAGATATTTAAAAGAAAATGATTTAGTTAACAAATGTTTTAATAGAATAAATTATAAAAATCCAGATACTATTGAGAAAATTGCAAATATGAGAAATTTAGCAAATAGTTATATAGAAGAAAAATGTAAGTAATAAAAAGAGTTACTAAAAATAAGTTAATTACTTGTTTTTTAGTAACTCTTTTTGATTATATAAATATAATGTAAAAAGCTTTTAAATTACAAGGAAGAGAGTACTTTCTGAGAAAATTAAGATAAAAAGTGTGTAAATTATGTAAAAATTTACATAAAATGAAAGTTTTTCTTGAAATGGTGCGCTTTTTCTGTTATAATATAGAATTAACAAGTTGAAAAAATAAAAAGAAAAGGAGAGTGTTTATAATAATGGAAAAATTAACATACGTTAATAAGTTCTACATGGATAAAGAAAAAGATGTTGTAGTTGAATTATATAGAGGGAAAGTACCAGATGAACTTACATATATTATAAGAACTCCTAATCATAAAAGTGGAAATTTAATTTCAAATTTAGCTAGAATTTCTGGATTAGAATATGAAAGAGATCCAGAAAATGGATTAAAAATAATTAAAGGCGTAATACCAGCTTCTATAAATGCAGATAATGAAGATGTATATATTTTTAGATTAGCAGGTATGAAAATAGCAAATATCTATGAAAATAGAATTGAAGTAAAAGCTAAAATACCAGCTATTTCAAAAACTTTAATGTCTCAAACAAAAGATTATAAATTTGATATCAAGAAAACAATTGTTAAATCTTATATTTTCAAAAAATCAAAATTTAAAACGGATTTACATACACATATGAATGCAAATTTAACACCAGATGTGTTAATCGCTCTTGGTATTGTTCACCAAGCAAAATATCCATTATATTATGTAAAAAAATTAGATTTAAAATTAACAGATAAACAAGAAAAAGTTGTTATGGAAGCTAGAAAACCTGTTGAAAAAGAATATGAAAATTCAGGTTTAGAAGGAAAATATTTAACAAGAAAAATAGATGATAATACTTTTATAAATTTTGCTGATTTAATTTTAAATAACCCAGAAAATGCAGAAGAAAATATTTCAAAAATTAGAAGTAGTTTAGCATTATTAAAAGATGGTCAATCAGTATTTACAAACTTAGAAAAAGTTTATATTTATAGATATGTATTTTGTAAAGCTAAAATTTCTGAAGAAAAAATTAAATTAACAACTAAAAAAATAGAAGCAATTCCAGAAAAAGATATTGTAGCTTATGTTAAAAAAATATTAGAAGATAAAAAAACAGGAAGTCCATATGAAAACAATAGCTTAAGACAAGACAAATATTTATGGATTGCTAGAGAATATCAAAAACAACATATTTCATATACAGAAATAACAGATACAGATTTAACAAAAGCTGGAGAACCAGCAATAAAATTATTAGAAGAAGTTCATGAATTATTTCCTAAAATCGAAGCTGAAACAGGAGTTTCAATTAGATTATTAGTTGGTTTAAGAAGAGTTCCTCTAACAATAATAAGAGATCAAAAAACAGCAAGTAATTATTTAAGAGAAAATATAGATGTATTAAAAGCTGTTGCTAAAAGCCCATATGTTGTAGGTAGTGATTTTATTGGTGAAGAAATAAATGATATAGCAGATTTAAAACCAGCAATAGATGAATTAGTTCAATATGCTGTGACAGAAGATGAAGGATTTACAGTTAGAATTCATGCTGGTGAAAATGATTGCTTAAGAGATAATGTTGCAAAATCAATTGAATGTATAAAAGATGCATTAAAACCAGGACAAAAAATGCCAAGATTTAGATTAGGTCATGGATTATATACAGCAGACCTAAATACTAAAGAAGGTAAAGACTTAATGAAAGAAATGGTTAAAACAAATGCAATATTAGAATTCCAATTAACATCAAATGTTAGATTAAACAATTTAACAGATATTGAAAGGCATCCTTTAAAACAATATTTAGCTGCAGGAGTAAGATGTGTTCAAGGAACAGATGGATGTGGATTCTATGGAAGTGATACAATTGATGAACAATTAGCTCTTCATAACTTATTAGGATTAGATGATGATGATTTTGCTAAAATGAGAAAAGTTGAAGATGAAATTATCGAAGATAGAAAAAAATATTTTGAAGAAAAATCAAAAAGATTTGAAGAATTCTTGGCAGGAAGAACAATAAGAGAAGCAGTTTTAGAATTAGAACAAAAAAATATTGAAGCAAGCAAAGAAAATACTGTAGAAATGAGAATCAGTAACAAATTAGATTCTGAATCTAAACTTAAAGGAAAAATTAAAACTCTTCCTGAAAATAAAATTCCAATTGTTATTGCTGGAGGAAGCTTTAATGCTAAAGATAGAGAAACAGTACTTGACGAAAATGGAAGAAAAGCAATAAGAAGATTAGTTGAAAATCTAGATGATGAAAAAGTTTATTTTGTAGTTGGTCATAAAGTAAATGGTTATGAAAAAGCTGTTTTAGATGCTGCAAGAGAGTTAAATAAAAACTTTGAAATTAGTGCAATTGTTCCAAAAGAAGTTTCTGCTGAAGAAGTTGATAATTTATTAAAAGAAAATATTAATGGAATTAGAATTTCAACAGAAAGAGAAGAAATGGGAATTTATAAAAGTTTTAACTATGAAATTTTTGAAAGAAGAAATTCAATAGTAGTTGCTTTTGATGGTAACTCACCAGTTTCAAACTTAGTTCAAGAAGCTAAAAATGGAAAAGGAAAAGCTAAAATATATGTAAATTCTGATGTAGAAGCTTTAAAAGATAAAGCAAATTCACTTGGTGGATATGTAAAAGAATTTAAAGTAAAAGATGATTTAGCAGGAGCAATTTTTGCAGATTATCCAGAAATAAAAATTGAGGATTTAGATAACTAATATATATTGAGTTAATAGAGAAGGTAGAAGAAATTCTACCTTTTTTATATTTGTAAAAATGTGTCACTTTTTGTCACACAAATGAGATATTCTTTTTGCGAAAAAAGATTGAAATCTTTTTATTGTATTGATAAAATATCAAAGAAGAGGTACACAAGATTATGAATTTAGTTGATGAAGACTTAGCAATTTCAAATTGGGATGAAGAATGGGTAACTGAATATCGTAGAAAAACAAAAGAAGCAGCAAATAGAGCAATGTATATAAGAGTGCAAAATGTTATTAAAGATGCTAAAATAAAAAAATACGTAAAAGAAAGTGACTCAATTGCAGCAGATAGAATAACATTTTGGGGAAATTTTACAGGAAAAAATGCTTTACAACTTGAAAGAGCTAGAAATGTTAAATTAAGAATTGAATTATTGCAAACAGAAAAAATAGAACATAAAGATAAATATGAGCCTAAAGATATGATGGCTGATTTATATGCTTGTGCTATTTCTAATTTGGGTGGAAATTTTACAAATGAAATGCAAAAAATGTATGATAAAATAAAAAGAACTTGTACTAAAGAGGAAGCTGTAACAGATGAACAAGTTTATTTGTTAGCTTGTGAAAAAATTAATGGCGGACAATCTTTTTTACCAGTAATTCACCAAGAAAAATCAAAGGGAATTTTTGGCGATATTAAAAACCAAGTTAATTTTTATAAAATAGAAAATCAAAAATTAGAAAATCAAATAATATTAGAAAGAGGAAAGAGCCAATTTGGTACATTTGAATATGTTGGTAAAAATGCAGGAATAATAATTCCAACAAGCATTAAAAATAATAAAAAAAGCTTGACAAACGCATAAATAGGTTGTATACTATTTTAGTAACTTTAAGGAATAAAATTTAATTTGACATATATAAAAAGTCACTAAAGGAGGGATTTTGAAATGGCACAACCAAAAAGAAGATGGTCTAAAGCTAGAACAGGTTTAAAAAGATCAACATGGAAATTAGAAGAAGAAAATGTATCAACATGCTCACACTGCCATCAACCAGTAAGACCACATACAGTATGTTCAAACTGTGGTTACTATGATGGAAAAGAAGTTATAGCAAAAAAAGCTGAATAATAAAAAATTACATTAGAATTAAAACTTTAAAAAGACATATTTAAATATGTCTTTTTTTGTTACGTTTTTTCTTTGACATTATATGGTTTTTATTATAAAATATTTGAGTAAAATTGGATTAAAAATAGATTATAAAAATACGGAAAGGAAAATACTTTTTTAGTATTTTATTTATATTTTATGGAAAAAAGAATTGATAAGCAAAATTATTACTTAGATATAGCAGAAACAGTGGCATCTAGAGCAACTTGTTTGAGAAAAAAGTATGGAGCAGTAATTGTAAATAATGATCAAATAATAGCAACAGGATACAATGGAGCACCTAGAGGAAGAGTTAATTGTTCAGATATAGGAGTTTGTACAAAGAAAAAATTACTTCCAGATCAAAGACATGGTGGATATGATGCATGTAGATCTGTTCATGCTGAACAAAATGCCATAATAAGTGCTTCAAGAAATGAAATGCTTGGTTCAACTTTGTATTTAGTTGGATATCGAACAGAAGGTCATGAATATGAAGAAGGTGCAGCACCTTGTTTAATGTGTAGAAAATTAATAATAAATGCAGGAATTCAAAAAGTTATTGTAAGAGAAAATTCAGTAGAATATAAAATTTTTGAAGTTGAAAAATGGATAGAAGATGATGAGTTTTTAAAAGGTCAATTATCTTATTAACCATAAAAGAGGTAATATAAAATGAAGGAAAAAATTTTGAAAAATAGAAATTTAATAGATTTTGTTGTTATCATATTTGTAGCTGTATTAATTGGACTTCCTCTTTTAAGTTCAAAATTAGATGTCTATTATGATGATGGAATCCAACATATAGCTAGAGCGTATGGGACAGCGGAGGCAATTAAAGAAAATTTTTTGTTTCCAAATGTAATATCATCATTTACAAATAGTTATGGATATTCTTGGAATTTATTTTATGGTCCACTTACAACTTATGGAATAATAGCAATAAGATTTATTGTTAGAAATTATATTGTTGCATATAAAATTTTTGTACTTATTTCTATGTTTTTATCTGGATTTTTTATGTATAAATTTATGAAAAATTTAACTAGAAATAGTGAGGTTGCGCTTTTATCAAGTATTTTATATATGTCTTTTCCATATCATTTAACAGATTTATATACTAGAAATGCAGTAGGTGAATTTACATCTTTTATGTTTATTCCATTAGTGTTTTTAGGATTATATAATTTGTTTAATACTTCAGATAAAAATTATTATCTAGCAGTTGGCGCAATTGGGCTAATTTTAACACATAACCTTTCAACTGCGATTGTTGCGATTTTTGGATTTATATATTTATTAATTAACATAGATAGATTAAAAGATTCTAAAGTTAGAAAAGGTTTATTGATAAATATTTGTTTTATTGTATTAGTAACAAGTTTTTATTGGGTGCCTTTAATAGAAACTAAATTAGCAGCAGATTATCAAGTGTATGAATCTGGAATGATGTCTACATCAGAAAAAACAGCAGGTCATGGTTTGAATTTTACTCAATTGTTTGTAACTTCAAATGATGGTTCTGCATTTGTGTTTGAACTAGGACCACATATTTTAATAATGCTTGCTTTTTCAGTAATGGCATTCAATTCGTTAAAACCAGAATTAAAGAAAACATATATATTTTTATTAATTTGTGGTTTGGTTACACTATGGATGTCAACAAAATATTTTCCTTGGAAATATTTACCAGAACAGCTTTCAATAATACAATTTCCTTGGAGACTGTTAATGATGTCAGCATTTTTCCTAAGTACAGTATGTGCAATGAATATGGGAACAATAATAAAAAAATTCTCAATTAAAGATGTAATAGTTTTATCAATAATTTCAACCTTATATATATTAGCTTTTTATAATATTTTAACTTTTTATTCCGAAGAAAAATTAGAAAATATAGAAAATATAAATATGGGAAATGTAACAGGAAGAGAATATGAAACAGTTGCAGGAATTGCTAAAGCGGAATATCTGCCAGTTAATGCTTATAAAAATAGATTTTATGTAGCATCAAGAGAAAAAGGAATATATGTGTTAAGTGGAAAAGCAATTATAGAAAATGAGTCAAAAGATGGTTATAAATATGTTGCAGATTTAGAAACAGGAGATGCAGAATATACTGTTTTTGAATTACCATATATTTATTATCCTGGTTATGAAGTTAGATTAGATGGAATGATTACAGAATCTTTTGAAACAGAAAATGGTTTCTTAGGAATTGCTATGGGAAAAGATGATAGTGCAAAATTAGAAGTTGACTATACAGGAACTACTGCAATGAAAGCTTCTATGTTTATTTCAATAATTTCATTTATTGGACTAGCAATATATATTTTTAAAAGAAGATAATAAAAGAAAGAATAATATTAATGGGTATACAAGCAAACGATAAAATATCAAAATTAATAATTAAAAAATATGGTGAATTTTCAGCTGATACTATGAAAAGATATTTTTTAGAAGAATTTTTTGTAGGTTCAAGAGCTAGAAAAATTGATGAGCAAGATTATGAGGCTATATTAGAGCAAATAGAAAAATTAGCTTCTGCCCAAAATTTGAATTTAGAAGATGTTGACTACTTAGGATTTGGGCAAAGATTTTCTTGTATTGGTGTAGGAGACGCTGTTATAAAAATAGGAAATACAACTGAAAAAGTATATGAAAATCCTTATAGAATAGCGCCAGTTTATAAACAAGATTTGAAAAAATATGAACGATTTGATCAAGGAACAGATTTAGGATTATATGTATCTCAAAGAGCCAAAACAGAAAAGGTACCAGAGAACTTGACTCAAGAAATGTACAATTTGGTTAGAGATGCTGGTGGATTATGGTTGGATATAAAAGAAGAAAATTTGGGTTTTGTTGATGGAAAAATGGATTTTAAATCAATATATCCAAATCAAACTGATGTTAATGAATCTGCTAATATAGATTTTCCAGAATATAATGGAAATCTGTTTGTTATAGACTATGAAGATATGCTATTTTTAACACCAGAATTGAAACAAAAAATGTTAAACGGTGAAGCTCCAAATGTTAATTATGTTCCAAGGGAATTGTTAAAAGGAGATTACACAAATGATAAAATTTATTTTGAATCATTTATTAAAAAAAGTAGTAAATTATTAAAATACGAGATGAATTATCAAAGAGAAAAAGGTGATTTAACAGCTGCAAGTAAATGTTTTAGTGAATTGTTAAAAAATGAAAGGCAAATAATACAACAAAGATATACTCAAGAGCAAAGATATAGATATGGAAGAAATACATCAGATATAAAAAGTCCATATAGTATAAAAGAAATAGCAATTCAAATTGCACAAAAAACAAATATAAAAGCTATTGATAGAATTGCTGAATTTGTACGTTCTAAAATACAAGAAAGAAGAGAAAGAAAATCAGCAGACGATAAAGCACTTGTAACAGAAACTATAGACGAATTTAAGTCTACAACTTTAACTGTGGAAGAAATTGAAGTAGGAGAATTTGAGCAAGAAAAAGCAAATAATAACGTAGGTCGAGATTCAAAACAAAACTTACAATCAACAAGCTCAATAGATTTAGAAGATCCATTTACAACAAGATAGGAGATAAGAAATGAACATTAAAGAAAATAATTTTTCTAAAGTATGTACAGAAATGTTAGAAGTTTTTAAATATATTCCAGATGAGGAATTTAATAAAATAGAATCAGATTTTATAGAAACAATATATCAAGAACATGATATGTATTATAATTTTAAATTTGATGAAACAAAGCAATTAGAAGAACAAAACTTTTTACCAGAAACATATGATATGCTTGCATATGTTTATAAAACATATTTATCTAATGAGCAAGAAAAAGAAGCATTTAATGGAATGTTATTTAAAGATTTGTCAAATCAATCTGAAATAAAAACAGAAGCAGAGATAGAAGAAAAAAGTATTGTTTTAGAAGAAAATGAAAGTTTTTTCAAAAAAATTATAAATTTTATAAAAAGAACATTAAAAACAAAGTGAAATGTTATGTAAAATACTTAGCAGAAAGCTTGAAAAATAAAGGAAAATACGATATAATATACAAATGAAATTTAGAAGAATAATTATAAAGAGAGGAATATAAAATGTCTAAACCAATAGTAGCCATAATAGGAAAACCAAATGTTGGTAAATCAAGATTTTTCAATTATGTAGTAGGACAAAGAATTTCAATAGTAGAAGATACTCCAGGTGTAACAAGAGATAGAGTTTATGCAGATACATCTTGGAGAGATAGAGAATTTACTTTAATAGATACAGGTGGTATAGAACCAGAGTCTGATGATATTATTGTTTCTCAAATGAGAGAACAAGCTAATATTGCAATAAGCGTTGCTGATGTTATTTTATTTTTAACAGATGTTAAACAAGGTGTTACAGCAGCTGATATGGAAATAGCAATGATGCTTAAAAAATCACATAAACCAATTATTTTAGCATGCAATAAATCAGATAATTATGGTGAACCACCAGCAGAAATATATGAATTTTATAATTTAGGACTTGGTGAACCTCATCCAGTATCAGCAGCAAATGCAATTGGAATTGGTGATTTGTTAGATGCAATATATGATAATTTACCACCAAAAGAAGATGATGAAAGTGATGATGAAAGAATTAAAGTTGCAATAATAGGAAAACCTAATGTTGGAAAATCTTCTTTAGTAAATAAAATTTTAGGTGAAGACAGAAGTATAGTTAGTAATATTGCTGGAACAACCAGAGATGCAATAGATTCTGATTTTGAAAATGAATTTGGAAAATATACTTTCATAGATACTGCAGGTGTTAGAAAAAAAGCAAAAGTAAATGAATCAATTGAAAAATTCAGTGTAATGAGAACACTTTTTGCAATTGAAAGATCTGATGTTTGTTTAGTTTTAATTGATGCTTTAGAAGGTGTAACAGATCAAGATGCAAAAATCCTAGGAGAAGCACATGAAGCTGGAAAAGGTATTATTATTGTTGTAAACAAATGGGATGAATTTGAAAAAGAAACAGGAACTTTAGAAAAATACAAAAAAGAAGTTTATGAAAAAATCTCTTATGCATCTTATGCACCAATAATATTTATCTCTGCAAAAACAGGACAAAGAGTAAATAAATTATTCGAAATGATAAATAATGTAGCAGCAGAAAATGCAAAAAGAATTTCAACTTCAGTAATAAATGAAGTAATAAATGAAGCAATTGCCGTTGTTCAACCACCAACAGATAAAGGTAAGAGATTAAAAATTATGTATGGAACACAAGCTTCAACAAAACCACCAACATTTGTTATTTTTGTTAATAATAAAGAATTATTCCATTTCTCATATCAAAGATATTTAATAAATTGTTTTAGAAATAATTTTGGCTTAGAAGGAACTCCAATTAGATTAATAATTAGAGAAAAGGGTGAGAACGAAAATTAATTTTTAGAAAGATTATATCTATGAAAAATAAAAAGAGTTTAATTGTATTTGTTATTGCACTAATAGTTGTTTCAGTGTTGAAACAACTATTAGTATATAATTTGCCAATTGTTGCTAATGTTGCACTTGGTGTAGACGATATGTTAATGATTGATATTACAAATAATTTAGTAAATGGAAATTGGGTAGGTCCTTATAGTGATATTATTATCTCTAAAGGACTTACTTTTCCGTTATTATTGGCATTTTGTTATTTTATAAAAATTGACTATATAACAATGATGACTTTGCTTTATACAATGGCATGTTTAATATTTATTTATGTGCTTAGCAAAAAGATAAAAAATAAATTACTATTATTTATTATATATACAATAACTTTGTTTGTACCAATAATGTATTCTTATCAAGTAATGCAAAGAGTATATAGAAATGCAATTATTCCATCATTTTCAATAATGATAATAGCTGGATATTTATATTTATTTTTTACAAGAAATGAAGAATCTTATAAGAAAAAGATATTAGCTTCATTAGGAACTGGTATTATTCTTGCTTTATTTTGGTATACAAGAGAAGATTCTATTTGGATGTTACCATTTATTATTTTTATAATTATATCTCAACTTGTTGCTGTTATTGTTAAAAATAAGAAAATAAATAAAGAGATATTGAGAAATTTACTAATTTTAGCGATTCCAATTTTTATGGTATTTGCTTATAAAAATATCTTGTGTTATCAAAATTATAAACATTTTGGTGTTTACACGGTTTATAACAATGAACAGTACAATAAGGCGATTAAGAGCTTAAAAAAAGTAAAAAAATATGATTATTATGACAATATAGATTTTACTATGGAAAAAATGAAGAGAGTCTCAGAAGTAACTTGTTTAGGAAATATCTATGGTAAATTAGTTGAATTAGTTTATGGATATTCTTTGTTCGATAGTGGGCCTTTAGATGGTGAAGTTGTTAATGGATGGTTTCCATGGGCTTTTAAAGCAACACTTAGTGAATGTGGATATTATGGTTCTCCACAAGATTTGAATAACTTTTGTTATACCTTACATGTACAAATTGAAGAAAATTTGGCTAATGGAACTTTAGAAAGAGAAGATGTAAAAACAGATATTATTTCAGCAATAAAAAAAGTTTGGTATGAAACACTGCGAGTTTTTAAAGCAATTTATGCATATGATGATATTGGATTTGAAGGTGAGAAACTTGAATATGAAGCTAAATATGAAAATTTATATCAAATGTATGCAAAATACACTAATAATAAATTTTTGTTATATGATACTGAAACGAATGAAGATAAATATTATTTTGATAATATGGAAAATTATGTGGAAAGCATAAAACCAAGAACTGAAATTATTAATAAGTTAATTAATATTTATAAAATAGTTTCAAATGTAGTATTTTGTTCTGGAGTTATATTATATTTAATATTTTCTGTTATAGTTATAAAACAAGTATTTAAGAAAAAATTTGAAAATCTTGAAATGTGGGTAACAATTTCTGGAATACTAGGAGCAATGCTTACTTTGGTATTAGGAATTGCTTATGAAACAGCATTTAATGCTTATGTTATTACCGCAATGTATTTATCTGCTGTATATCCATTGATGTTACTATTTGGAACAATTATGATTGGGTATTCAATAATCAAAATAGCAGAAAATATAAGAATTATTAAATCAAAAAAATTAGTTTCAGGAACTGTGTAAATTGTTAACAAATTATTGACTATAAAGGGATTTTATAATATTATTAGGCTAGAGTTTTAAAAAGTTAATATACAAATTACTTAAGAAATTTAGGAGGAAAAAATATGGTAGCTTACATATTAATGGCAATAATTGCTTATGCAATAGGAAGTATAAATTTTTCTGTAATAATCAGTAAAAAAATGGCTGGTTTTGATGTAAGAGAAAAAGGAAGTGGAAATGCTGGTTCTACAAATGTATTAAGAACTGTAGGAAAAAAAGCAGCAGCATTAACATTAGTTTGTGATATTTTAAAAGGTGTTATATCTGTTTTAATAGCTTTACTTGTAGGAACAATTGCAGGTGAATCTGCAAATTCAGCAATAATTGTAGAAATAGCAGCTTTAGCTGTTGTAATAGGTCATACTTTTCCAGTATTCTTTGGATTTAGAGGTGGAAAAGGTGTAGCAACAAGTTTAGGAGTAATATTAATTGTAAACTGGAAGATTGGTTTAATTTGTTTAGTATTTGCTTTAGCATTAATGGCTTTAACTAGAATGGTTTCACTTGGTTCAATATCTGCATCTGTATTATTTGCAGTATTAACAATATTTATAAGAGATTCTTACATTGGTGGAATAGACTTTGACTTTAGCTTTATAGTATTTGGAATATTACTTGCAGCACTTGTAATATTTAATCATAGAAGCAATTTAAAAAGAATTATAAATGGAACTGAAAATAAATTAGGCTCAAAGAAAAAAGAAACTACAACAAATAAAGAAGTAAAAGAAGAAGTTAAAGTAGAAACAAAAAAAGAAGAAAATTCAGAAGAGAAAGTAGAAGAAAAAGTAAAGGAGAACGATTAATGAGAAAAATCGCAATAATAGGAAGTGGAAGCTGGGGAGCAGCGTTAGGAATTTATTTGGCAAATAATGGTAATGAAGTAAAATTATGGTCTTTTAATGAAGATGAAAAAAAATCAATTAATAATGATAAAAAATGTATATTTTTACCAAAAGCTGTTGTTCCTGATGGAATAGTTTGCTCAACAGATTTTGCAGAAGTTTTAGATGGAGCAGAAATTATATTACATGTAACACCATCAAAATTTGTTAGAAGTACTTTAGTACAATACAAAGATTTAGTAAAAGAAAATCAAATGTTAATAATGTGTTCAAAAGGATTTGAAGCAGGAACAGATTTAACATTAGATGAAGTTATAAAACAAGAATTACCAAATACAAAATATGGAATTCTTTCAGGACCAAGTCATGCTGAAGAAGTATCTTTAGATATTCCAACAGCTTTAGTAATTGCTTCTGAAGATGATGAAGTAAAAGAAAAAGTTGTTGAAGCATTTAAAAGTCCAAAAATGAGATTATATACATCAAAAGATGTTAGAGGTGTTGAACTTGGAGCAGCTTTAAAAAATATTATTGCTTTTTGTGCAGGTGTTTCTGTTGGATTAAATTTAGGAGATAACACATTTGCTGCATTAGCAACAAGAGGTTTAGTTGAAATCGCAAGACTTGGAACAGCAATGGGAGGACAAGAAAAAACATTTTATGGATTAACAGGACTTGGAGATTTAATAGTAACTTGTGGAAGTACACATAGCAGAAACAGAAGAGCAGGAGAATTAATCGGAAAAGGATATTCTATAGAAGAAGCTAAAAAACAAATTGGAATGACAATTGAAAGTGTTGATAACATAGATGTGGCTTATAAACTAGCGAAAAAATATAATGTTGAAATGCCTATAGTAAATGCTGTTTATGATGTTTTATATAATGGATTAGATCCAAAAACAGCTGTTGAAAATTTAATGACAAGAACATTAAAAGAAGAATAGAAACAATAAATTATTGGGAATAATAAAATATAATATAGGAGGAAAAATAAAATGAATTTTTTTGACAAACTAGGAAAAAAAGCAAGTAAAACTTATCAAGTAACAAAAGAAAAAGCAGCAAGTCTTTCTGAAGAATTAAAATTAAAAGGAAAAATAAGTGATTTAAAAAACAAAATTGACGACTTATATACTGAAATCGGAAAAATTGTTTACAATGAAGTAAAAGATGGTAAAGATGTTTCAAAAGAAGAAGTAACAGCAAAATGTGATGAAATATCTAAAGCAAAAGATGAAATAGCAAAAATTGAAACTGAAATATTAGCACTAAAAAAAGCAAAAAAATGTGTTAATTGTGGTGAAGAATTAGATTTATCAGATAGCTTTTGTTGTAAATGTGGAAAAGAACAACCAAAACAAGAAAAAGTTGAAGTAAAAGAAGAACCAGCAGAAGCAAAAGAAGCTGAAGTAATTGAAGTTAATGACGTAGAAAATACAGAAAATTCTTCAAATGAAAACAACGAAGAACATCATGAAGAAAATAATAACAACCAAGAGAACAACTAAGAGGAAAAGTAAAAATGAAATTAGTAGTACAAAGAGTTTTAAATTCAAAAGTTGAAGTTGATGGAAAAACTGTAGGAAAAATTGATAAAGGTTTTATGGTTTTGTGTGGTATAACACATCATGATACTGAAAAAGAAGCAGATATTTTAGCAAGAAAATTATGCAATTTAAGAGTTTTCGAAGATGAAAACGGGAAAATGAATTTATCTGTAAAAGATGTAGGTGGAGAGATTTTAATAATTTCACAATTTACTTTATATGCAGATAGCATGAGTAGTGGTAATAGACCAAGTTTTATAGAAGCTGCAAGACCAGAAAAAGCAGAACCTTTATATGAATATTTCTTGAAAAAATGTGAATCAGAAGGAATTCACATTGAAAAAGGAATTTTTGGTGCAGATATGAAAGTATCATTAGTAAATGATGGACCTGTAACAATAATTCTAGAAAAAGAAAATCAAGAAAAATAATAAATTGATAATTATATGAGAAAAAAATAAGAACTAATATTTTAAAAATATTGGTTCTTATTTTTATGCTTTGAAAAGATGCTATACAAAAAATAGTAGAAGTAAATTCGATTTTAAGAAGGAAATCTCTCATATAAATATCTTATTAAATGCTCGACATTATGGTCTGTAACACAAATATAAACATTAGGGTCAATGCTAATCCATAAGTTAATTTGAAATTTATCATTATTATCAACAAAACAACTTATAATATCAATCATATCAATTGGATTATCGAATTCTTTTTTATAAATAAGTTCATCACTAATTGTTTCAGGTGAAGAATAATATAAGTCAAGAAAACGTTTGATTTCACCATGTTTTTCACTGTAAAAATTTATTGTTGGTTTCATTTTTATTTATTCCTAAATTAAATTTTAATAATATTATTCTCTAATAATAAAAAAATATGCAAAACGTATATTTTTTTAATAATTACAAATGATAGAAGTGGAGGATTAATATGGTTAAAAATTTAAAGTTTATTTGGATTTGTTTAATTGCGATTTCTTTGATAATTTTTACGGGATGTAGCTGGGATGCACACGAGAATAAAGGAATTAAAGAAAAAACTGATGAGGAAATTAGTTACATTGAAAACAAAATTTTAACATTTTTTAGTAAGTATGCCAAAAATGAATATGGAAATTCATTAGAAGAATTGGATTGGCAAGAAATTGAAAATAGTGTCATAGATTTAAATAATGTACTAGATACAATTATTTTAGATTTTACAGAAATTGAAATATCAAATGAAGACATAATTGAATTTAGAAATGGTATTAATGATTTAAGCATTGCATGTACTAATAGAGATATAAATTTAGTACTTGAAAAAAGCAGTTTTTTATATTCTTTATTACCAACTTATATGGAAAAATATTCAGAAAATAAAAATGAAATAAATATATTAAAATTAAAATCTCTTGTGGTTTCAAGTTTTACTTATTCGAGTTTATATGATTGGGAAAATGCAAAAACCACAATAGGATTAGCAGAAAATAAATATAAAGAAATGATGGATGATGTTGATTATATGAAAGAATATGCACATAATTTAAATAAAGTATATATTTTACTTGGAGAAGTAAGAAATGCTATTGAAATAGAAGAATTAGAACTTACGAAAATAAAATATGTTAGTTTTATAGAAAAGATATAAAGTGTTGAGAAATATAAATTATTGGTGAAAATAAACTCAAAGTTAAAGGCTATATAAAAGTAAAAACTCTAGAAACCAAATTTCTAGAGTTTTTTGTCTATACATATAATTTATTATTAAAGTTTGATAATTAATTATTGTCATTTTCAATTAATTTTTTTACTATTTGGACTGCATTTGATGCTGCTCCTTTTCTAATGTTATCAGAAACACACCAGAAATTGATTCCAGATTCAACACTAAAATCTCTTCTAATTCTTCCAACAAAAGTTTCGTCATGACCTGTTGCAGAAGTTGCAAGAGGGTAGATATTATTTTTAATATCATCTTGAACAATAACTCCAGGAGCATTTTTTAAAACATTTTTTAATTCCTCTAAATCAAACTGATTTTCAAATTCAACATTTATAGATTCACTGTGAGAATTAATAACAGGAACTCTAACAGTAGTTGCAGTAATTTTTAAATCTGGTTTTTTTAGAATTTTTCTTGTTTCATTTATCATTTTTTCTTCTTCTTTGGTATATCCATTTTCAAGGAATGAATCAATATGAGGAATACAATTATTGACTATTTGGTAAGGGAATTTTTTTGGTTCTTCCCCTTGAAGACCTCTTTCTAAATCACTAACACCTTCATGTCCAGCACCAGATACAGCTTGATAAGTTGAATAAACAATTCTTTTTATTGAGTATTTTTCATCTAAAACTTTTAGAGGAAGAACTGCTTGAATTGTAGAACAGTTTGGATTTGCGATTATTCCATTATTATTTAAAATTTCTTCTGGATTAACTTCTGGAACAACAAGAGGAACGTTTGGATCCATTCTAAATGCGCTACTGTTATCAATTACAATACATCCTTTTTGAACAGCAATTGGAGCATATTGCTTTGAAACTTCTCCACCTGCAGTAAATATTGCAAAATCAAAACCTTCATCAAAAGATGTTTCTTTTAATTCTTTTACAAGACATCTTTTTCCATTAAAATAAAAATCAGTTCCAGCAGATTTTCTGCTAGCAAAAAATTCGCAGCTAGAAATAGGTAGTTGGTATTCTTCTAATACTTCTATAACTTTCCTTCCAACAAGTCCTGTTGCACCTACAACAGCTATTTTGTATTCTTTCATTATGACCTCCTTTATGATTAGTCTTTTATAATAAATTTTAATAATGTTTTAATTAATATATTGAAGAATAATATTCATAAACAAAATCTTCAAAAAATTCTTTGAATTCGGAGAATGTTTCAAAAGAGGTATTATAACCTTCATTGTAAACTTCTCTTAATTGCTCATCTGTATAAAAATCATTTATATCGAAATCTTCTCTAGAAATGGTGCTCGTTGTAGAATTATTTTTTGTTGTTTCAACTTCTTCTGGTTCTTCTTCGTATTCTTGTTCTTGAGAAGATGTTGTTTCTTTGGTGTTTAGGATTGTTCCTGAACGTTGACCATTTAAAACAGAATTCATTTGCATATAAGTTGATACAAACATAATTAAATATAAAATAAATATTGCTAATATAATTAATGCTTTATTTTTAAAATTTAAACCATCAAATTTACCTGAGATGTTATTAGTAATATTGTCATGCATGTCATTTATTTTTGAATTACCATAAGTGTAGTTAGAATTTGGTGTTTTTGAACGATGGTAATCAGTATATCTTTTTTCATATTCATAACTAGAAGTTCTATAATTTTTCTTATAATTTTCATAAGAATATTTCGAATTGCTAGGTGCACGACGTTTAGTAGTATAAGAATAATTTGAACTATTATATGGTCGTTCTTGAACTGTATATGAATGACTTGGCGGTGTATAAGAATAAGTTGCAGTATTTCCGAAAGTTTCATCATCATATTGTTGTTTTTGCAAAAGATCTGATAAAACATCATATGCAGCATTGATTTCTTTTATTTTTTTCTCAGCAAAAGTTTTATCACCAGCATAAACATCTGGATGATATTTTTTAACTAAAGCTTTATAAGCATCTTTAATTTCTGCTTGGCTTGCAGTTCTTTTAATGCCAAGAGTTTCATAGTGATTCATAATCTTCCTCGTTTCAAATTATATTAATTATTTCAAATAAAATCCTTATTCTAATTATATAATAAAATAAATTAAAAAAACAATAAATATTAATATTTTTAAAAAATAAATAAAATATTTAAAATAAAACTATTTATAAGCTTATAAAAATCTTGAAAAATGCATTAAAATGTTATAAAATATTACAGGTATTTGGAGGAAATAAAAATGCAAGAAAATCAAGAGAAATTTATAGAATTAGTAAACAAAGAAAATGTTGGAAAAAACTTAAAATATTCTATTTTAACAATGGGATGTCAATTAAATGAAAATGATTCTGAAAAAATTGCTGGAATGCTTGAAAAAATGCAATATCAATATATTGAAGATTATAAAGAAGCAGATTTAATTGTTTTTAATACTTGTTGTGTTAGAGAAAATGCAGAAGAAAGATTATTCGGAAAAATTGGTGAAGTAAAAAAATTAAAAGAATCAAAAAATGTAATTTTAGCAATTGGTGGTTGTATGATGCAAGAACCAGGAATGCTTGAAAAAATAAAGAAAAGTTATCCATTTGTTAATGTAATTTTTGGAACACATACAATGCAAAATCTTCCAGAAAATATATATAAAGCAATAATTGAAAATAAAAAAGTAAAAGATGTTATAGATATAGATGGTGAAATTTATGAGGGATTACCAATAAAAAGAAATAGCGATTATAAAGCTTCAGTAACTATAATGTATGGTTGTAATAATTTTTGCTCTTATTGCATAGTTCCTTATGTAAGAGGAAGAGAAAGAAGTAGAGAACCAGAATTAATTTTAGAGGAAGTAAGAGGATTAGCAGAAGAAGGTTATAAAGAAATTACTCTTTTAGGTCAAAACGTTAATTCTTATAAAGGAAATGATAAAATTAAAAATTTTGCAGAACTTTTAAATGAAGTTTGTAAAGTTGAAGGGATTGAGAGAGTAAACTTTATTTCTCCTCATCCAAAAGACTTTACAGATGACGTAATCGATGTAATTGCAAATAATGAAAAAATAACAAGAATAGTTCATCTTCCACTTCAAGCTGGAAATACTAAAGTTTTAAAAGAAATGAATAGAAAGTATACTAAAGAACAATATTTAACATTAGCTAAAAAGATGCTTGAAAGAATTCCAGGATTAGTTTTATCAACAGATATTATTGTAGGTTTCCCAGGAGAAACAGACGAGGAATTTGAAGATACTTTAGATGTTGTTAGAGAGATTAATTTTGAACAAATATTTATGTTTATATATTCAAAAAGAGAAGGAACAGTTGCAGCTGAAAGAGAAGACCAAGTTCCAGAAGAAGTAAAACATGTTAGATTTGATAAATTAAAAGAATTATATGAATCTAGAGTTGATGAAAATAATGAGAAATATTTAAATACAGTTCAAAAACTTTTAATAGAAGGTAAAAGCAAAAATAATGAAAATATGTTAGAAGGTAGAACTTCAACAAACAAAGTTGTTATTTTTGAACCTCATTCAGAAAAGAAACCAGGAGATATTGTTTCAGTAAAAATACTAGAAGCACATAAATGGTATTTAAAAGGTGAAATTATTAATGATTAATTAAAGATTAGATTGTTTTAAATTATTAAAAGAAACTAATTAAATTATAAAAATATATTAATAATAAAATTATTAAAGGAAAAGTTTAAAATGAAAAAAGAAGAATTAAAAAAATATTTTGAAGAATTAAATTATGATGAGAGTCTTCAAAATGAAATCTTAGCATATGTAGATAACGAAAAAGATATTGAATCATTATATGAAAAAATTAAATTTTTAACAAAGACTGGTGTACCTCAAGAAGGTATAGAAATGATTATAAATGAAAATCCATTATTTTTAACAACTACTTTAGAAACTGTTAAAAATAATATCAATTTTCTTAAAAATATAAAATTAGAAAACATTGCTAGAACTCTTGAAATAAATCCGGAATTACTTAGTACTTCTGATAAAACAATGAGTGAAAATTATAAATTATTAAAAATTTTAATGTCAGAAAAAGATTTAATGAATATGCTAAAAGTTGATTGTGAAATTTTAACATTTAACACAGATTATTTTGAAAAAAGATTAGAATTTTTTATAAAAAATGATTTGAAAGATCAAATAAAAGATATTATACTAAATGATATTGAAGCTTTTGAAGACGAAGAAGATGAAATTGATTTAGAAGATTTAAAGGCTAAATATAAAAAATAATTAAATTATAAAATGAGCAAAAGATAAATAAACTAAGAGATATAGAAGAAAAGGAAGTAGAAAAAATGGCAGAATATTCACCTATGATGCAAAGCTATTTAGCAACTAAAGAACAATATAAAGATTGTATCCTATTTTATAGATTAGGAGATTTTTATGAAATGTTTTTTGATGATGCTATTGTTGCATCAAGAGAACTAGAAATTACTTTAACAGGAAAAGCTTGTGGAATGGAAGAAAAAGCACCAATGTGCGGAATTCCTCATCATGCAGTTGAAATATATTTATCAAGACTAATTGCAAAAGGCTATAAAGTAGCTATTTGTGAACAATTAGAAGATCCTAAAACAACAAAAGGAATAGTAAAAAGAGATGTAATTAGAGTTGTAACTCCAGGTACTGTTATTGAAAATAATATGCTTGAAGAAAAGAAAAATAATTACATTATGAGTATTGTAAAAAAAGGATTATACTATGGTCTTGGAATTTGCGATATTAGTACAGGAGATTTTTATGCAACACAAATAAAACTTCCTGAAAATAATTTCGAAAAATTATTAGATGAATATGCAAGATATTCTCCTGCAGAACTTGTTGTAAATACAGCTATGGGAAATTCTGAAAAAGAATTAAACATAATGAAAGATAGAAACAATACTTTTGTTACTGTAAGAGATGATAAAATGTTTGAAAATGATACTCAAATGCTTTTAAATCTTTATACAATTGTTGATGGTTTTGATAAACCTAAAGAAGAATTTTATGATGAAGAATTAATTGTTTGTGCAATTAATGGATTAATAAATTATTTTACAGAAACACAAAAAGTAAAATTAGAACATTTAAATAAAATTCAAGTTTATGAAGTGAGAAAATATATGGCATTAGACATTAATGCTAGAAGAAGTTTAGAATTAACAGAAAGAATGAGAGATAAATCTAAAAAAGGTACCCTTATTTGGGTATTAGATAAAACTTCAACATCAATGGGTGGAAGACTTTTAAGAAGATGGATTAATGATCCACTTCTTAATGTTGAAGAAATAAATGAAAGATTAGAAGCTGTTAAAGAATTAAAAGACAATATGATGCTTAGAGGTGACATTCAAGAACTTCTTAAAAAAGTTTATGATATTGAAAGACTAGCAGGAAAAATTTCTTATGGAAATGCAAATGCTAGAGATATGATTTCTCTAAGAAATTCACTTTCAAATCTTCCAGAATTAAAACAAATTTTAGGAATGGCAACATCACCACTTCTTAAAAAACTTTATGAAAGATTAGATGAGTTAAAAGACATTCATGGCTTAATTGAAAAAGCAATTGTTGATGAACCACCAATTAGCGTTAAAGAAGGTGGAATAATTAAAAAAGGATATAATGAACTTATAGATGAATACCGCTCAGCTTCTACAGAAGGAAAAAATTGGATTATAGCTTTAGAGGCTAAAGAAAAAGAAAAAACAGGAATCAAAAATCTAAAAGTTGGTTATACAAAAGTTTTTGGATACTATATTGAAATTACAAGATCTTTCTTAAATATGGTTCCAGAAGATTATATTAGAAAACAAACTTTAACAGGAGCAGAAAGATTTATAACAGAAGAATTAAAAGCTATTGAGGATAAAATTTTAGGCTCTGAAGAAAAAGTTGTAGCTTTAGAGTATGAAGAATTTACAAAAATTAGAACTGAAATTGCAAGAAATATTGAAAGACTTCAAAATTCTGCAAGCTCAATAGCAAATGTTGATGTTTTGTTAAGTTTAGCTATTGTAGCGGAAAATAATAATTATGTATGTCCAACAGTAAATGATGGAGATGTTTTAGATATAAAAGGTGGACGTCATCCAGTTGTTGAAAAAATGGTAGAGGACGGGATATTTGTTGAAAACGATACATATTTGGATTGCGAAAATACCAGAGTATCAATTATTACTGGTCCTAATATGGCTGGTAAATCTACATATATGAGACAAGTTGCAATTATTGCTTTAATGGCTCAAATTGGAAGTTTTGTTCCAGCAGAAGAGGCAACTATAGGAATTGTAGATAAAATCTTTACAAGAGTTGGAGCTTCTGATGATTTAAGTAGTGGACAAAGTACTTTTATGGTTGAAATGAATGAAGTTGCTAATATCTTAAAAGATGCTACTCCAAAAAGTTTAGTAATTTTAGATGAAATCGGAAGAGGAACATCTACTTATGATGGACTTTCAATTGCTTGGGCAGTTGCTGAATATATTGCAGATAAAGAAAAAATTGGGTGTAAAACATTATTTGCAACACATTATCATGAATTATTACAGCTTGAAGAATCTGTAGAAGGAGTAAAAAATTATTCTGTAGCTGTAAAAGAAAAAGGTGAAGATGTAATTTTCTTAAGAAAAATTGTTGAAGGTGGAACTGATGAAAGTTATGGTATTCATGTTGCAAAACTTGCAGGAGTTCCAAGAACAGTTGTAACTAGAGCAAACAAAATTCTTCGTTCTTTGGAAAGAGGCGGAGTAAAAGTTAAAGAAGAAAAAGAAGCTAAAAAACAAGTAGAAGGACAATTTGATTTGTTTGATGTTAAATTTGCAGATATCTCTCATGAACTTGATAAAATAAACATAAATGAACTTACTCCAATTGAAGCATTAAATACTCTTGTTAAATTAAAAGATATGATTAAATAAAAAGGAAAAAAATGGAAAATTCTGTTGAGAAAAAAATAGATTTAGATAAAATAATTAATAAAATGCATCAAAAATTTGGTGAAGATGGTTTATCTGAATTCGAAAAAGCTAGATATTTATATATTGAACTTGGAAAATTGTTTAGATTTAATATGAATTATATAACTTTTTTCGATTTAAAACAGGAAGACATATATTTCAAACCGGTTGATTTTGATAATATTGAAACTAACAATTGGATTTGTGTTCAAATGTCTGAAATTTATGAAGAAGCTTTAAGAAGAGTAGGAATAGTTGCAGGAACTAAAACAGATATAAAAGCAGATAAAGATTATAATATGCCACATAAATATACAGTTATAGAGCTTGCAGACGGAAGAGAATTTATTGCTGACATGATTTACGATTTGCCATATATTCAAATGGGATTACAAACATGGAATTTTGGAACTAATTCAGAAAATGGAATAAAAGCAGTGATTTCTGAAGAAGAAATAAAAGAAGCTGATGACAAAATTGGTTATACTACTCGATTATCAGAAAATGAAAAAGCTTATACAGAAGCTTTTTTAGAAATGATAAAAGATGAGTTAAATAATCCAGAAAAAATGAAAGAATATGTAAAAAGTGTATATAATGGAGAAGAATATAGAGAAGAGAATTTAATTGGATATAAACTAGATTTAATTAAACATTTTATGAGATTAGAAACGATGGGAGGACATGAAGGCTCAAAGCTATTAGGTATTTTATATAAAAGATTTTTCTCTGAAGAAGAAAGAAAAAAATTAAGTTTTTTCTTATTGTGTGCAGAACCTTATGAAAATCACAAAGTTGGAAATGTTGAAAAGTTAGTTTGTTATTGCTTTAAAAGAGGTGATAATGATTGTCAATATTATGCTTATGAAGAAGGTACGTCATTAGAAAAAGTTGATAGAGAGGGATTAGTAAAAAAATTAAAATCAAAACCATATATCGTATTAAGAAAGGCAAATGAAAATAAAGAACAATATGGGGATGACATATTTTTAAAATAAAAATTATAAAAGATAAATTTGAAATAATGACTTATTTTGAATTTATCTTTTTTACTTTAATGATATATGATAAATAAAAATTAGTTGCAAATTGACTTGAAATAATTGCAAATGATATAATTAATATTAAGAGGTAATTTTATACCTTATATATCATGCGTAACATAAAAATGAAGCATGATTTTTGTCCTATAGCAATATAAACCTGTAACGAGGAGGAATAACATGATAGTAAGTAATTTTTTTCCGTCAGCAAACCAAAAAACAGATATCCACTACATGGAATACATGCCTGAAGGCGAAGTCAGTAAAACACTGATGATCGCTCATGGTATTGGAGGACATGCTAGACGATATAAAGAACTTGCAGAAAAGTTAAATGCCAAAGGCATCTCTGTTTTTGCAATCGACTTTATTGGCCATGGAAAATCTGTTGGACCTGATCAGAAGCCGATGTACTTCGGAGAAAACGGATGGGACAACCTTGTGGAAGACTTGATTTCTCTCAACCGAATGGTTAAGGAGAAATATCCGGAGATTCCTTGCTATGTGCTTGGATTTTCCATGGGAAGTTTTGTCGTTCGTACAGCTATGGCTGAGCGCGCAAATGAACTTCAGGTGGAAGGAGCAATTTTGGCGGGAACAGGAAACCTGGCGCCTTTTATGGCGAACCTTGTAAAAAAGGTGGTTGCTGGTGAAGCAAAAAAATGCGGAGCAGACAATGTTTCTCAAAAGGTTAATGATTTGGCCTTTGGAAACTACAATAAGTATTTTAAGCCGTGCCAGACAGAATATGACTGGCTTTGCAGTAATGCAGACGGCATTAAAAGCTATATTGATGATCCGATGACCAATAAGTTTATTACCCCTGGCATGTTTATGGACTTACTGGGTGGAATGGCTCGAGTGAATCGAAAGTCTGCTATCGAAAACAGCAAGAAAGTTCCGATTCTGTTTTTGACAGGAGAGGATGACCCTGTGGGAGAGTTCGTTAAGGGAGTCAAAAAAGTTGTAAAAACATTCATGGATTGCAATCCTGATGTCGACTTTGAGATTTATCCTAATTCCAGACATGATATTTTTCATGACAACAACAAAGAAGTTGTTATATCTGATATCTATATGTGGATGAAAGAACACTAAAAAACCTACAAACTGAATATTAGGACAGCTGCCTTCTGGAACATCCAGAAGGCAGTTTTCTTTTGTTTTAAAAACCTTTAAAAAGCTTGATTTACTATTGATTTTTTATAGTTTTAATGATATAAAATAAAGGTGTATATTAAAAGGAGGAATTATGGGATTTTTCGACAAATTAAAACAAGGTTTAGGAAAAACAAGAACATCAATAGATGAAAAAATCAATAATGTATTTAGTGTTTTTAGAAAAGTTGATGAAGAATTATTAGAAGAATTAGAAGAAGTTTTAGTAATGTCAGATATTGGTATGGAAACTTCTGTAAAAATAATAGATGAATTAAGAAATAAAATAAAAAAAGAAAAAATAGAAGATGAAGAAGATGTAAAAAAAGCGTTAAAAGAAATAATGAAAGAAATTTTGGAAATTGCAGAACCAAAATTAAATTTAGAAACAAAACCATCTGTAATTTTAGTAATAGGAGTTAATGGTGTTGGAAAAACAACTTCTATTGGAAAAATAGCAAATAATTTAGTAAAACAAGGAAAAAAAGTTGTTGTTGCAGCAGCAGATACCTTTAGAGCAGCAGCGGTAGAACAACTTGAAATATGGGCTCAACGTTCAGGAAGTACAATTGTAAAAAAAGAAGAAGGTTCAGACCCTGCATCAGTTGTATATGATGCAATTCAAAAAACTAAAGATATTGGGGCAGATGTATTAATTGTAGATACTGCTGGAAGATTACACAATAAAAAATATTTAATGGACGAGCTTTTTAAAATAAACAAAGTAATAGAAAAAGAAATGACGGATTCAAGTAGAGAAGTTTTACTTGTATTAGATGCTGAAACAGGACAAAATGCAATATCACAAGTAAAAGCTTTTAAAGAAACAACAGATATAACAGGATTAGTTTTAACAAAATTAGATGGAACAGCAAAAGGCGGAGTTGTACTTGGAATTGTATCTGAAAACAAAATACCAGTGAAATTTATTGGTGTTGGAGAACAAATTGATGATATGCAAGTATTCAATAGCGAAGAATTTTTAAATGCTATTATATAAGAGAAAGGGTATGAAAAAATGGGAGAAGCAAAAAAAGCAGAAGTAAAAACTAAAGAAAAAAGAAAAATTTCAATAAAAATAGTAGTAGTTTTAGCAGCTTTAATTGTTTTTGGATTTGTTACTGCTATTTCTTTAAGAGCAGAATATTTAAATGTCTTAGGAATTGGTGAAGAATATTTAAATGTATTTGAACAAAAAATAAGAAATAAATATACAGTGTTTGGAGTATCATTTGTTCTAATATATTTCTTTATATACATTTTAAATAAATTTATAAAAAGAGGATTGAAAAAATTCTTTGAAGACGAGAAAAAAGAAATGCCAGCAAAACTTCCAAATAAGAGCTTAAGTTTAATTATAGGTTTAATAGGTGGAGCTGTTGCATCAACAATGTTAACAGATAAATTAGCAATAATAACAAATGCAGCATTGTTTGGACAAAGTGATCCAATTTTTGGAGCAGATATTGGTTACTATATGTTTTCACTTCCTTTTATTCAAACTTCATTAATTTTCTTAATGGAAGTATTTTTAGTAGCAATTATTTATACAGCACTTTATTATGTAATAACATTAAATACATTTTTGGATGGAGTAGATGTAGAAACTCTAAAGAAAAATACTTTTATAAAACAAGAAGTGTTTATTCTAGTATTGCTTGCAATTGTTTTCTGTATATACATTTTTGTGGGCTCACAAAATATTTTAACAGGAAATATGCTTACAATATTAGATGAAGCTGAAACATCTCTTGTAGGAGCGGGAAAAACAGATGTAACTATAAAACTTTGGGGATATAGAATATTAACATTTGTTGTGGCAATAGCTGTAATTAGATTATTAATATATATTAAAAAACAAAGTTTTAAACAATCAGTAATTTCTGTATTAATAGTACCAGCATATTTATTCTGTATGTTTGTTGTAATGATTTATTTCCAAACAATTCATGTTGGAAACAACGAGTTAGATAACGAAAAAGAATATATTGGTTATAACATTAGAAATACTAAAACAGCTTATGGAATCGATATAGATCAACAAAATATAAATTCATATTCTGCAATAACAGCAGAACAAGTTTCAAAATATGAAGATGTAATTAACAACATTCCATTAATTACAGAAGATGTAACATTAAATGCTGTTGCAGAACATCAAGAAAATAGTGTTTATTACAACTATGAAAATACATTCTTAGCAAATTATAAAGTTGATGGAAAAGATAAATTAATGTACATAACTCCAAGAGAAATTTTAAATGATTCTACAATTAGTTATAATAATAGAACTTTAAAATATACTCATGGCTATTCAGTAGTTGCAAGTTCAGCAGTAGATGGTGATTCAGATGGTTATGCAGAATATATTTTATCTGATTTCACAAGTCAAGAAAAATTAAACATTAAAGAACCTAGAATTTATTTTGGATTAGAAACAAATAGTACAATAATGACAAATACAGAATTTGGAAAAGAATATGATTATCCAATAACAGCTTCAAAAAATGAAGAAAATATTTATAGCGGAAAAGCAGGATTAAAATTAGGATTTTTAGATAGATTTGTTTTAGCAATAAGTGAAAGAAACTTTAAATTGTTATTATCATCAGACATAACAGAAGAAACAAAAATAATAAATAACAGAAATATAATAGAAAGAGCTAAGAAAATTTTACCAGATGTATTATATGATGAAAATCCATATCTTGTAATAACAGATGAAGGTAGACTTGTTTGGGTATTAGATGGTTATACAAGATCAAATGCATATCCATATTCACAAACAACAACAATTGATATAAAAGGATATAAAGAAAAATTAAATTATATAAGAAATTCTGTAAAAGTTTTAATTGATGCATATGATGGAACAACAAAATTCTATATTACAGACAATACAGATCCTGTAATAATGACATATAGAAATATTTATCCAGATTTATTTATTGAAGAAGAATTACCAGAAGATATTAAAGGACATTTGGTATATCCAAAATTCTTATATGATATTCAAGCAGATATGATAAACAAATATCATGATATAAGTGAAGATACTTTATATAGAGCTGATGATATTTGGCAAATAACACAAAAAGCATCTCAAACAAAATCAACAGTAGTTGGTGTTGAGATGGAACCATATTATACAATGTTAAAAACAGTAGATACAAATGGTTCTAAATTAGGATTATTCTTAACTTATAATAAATATGGAAAACAAAATATAACTTCATATTTAGTAGGAACAGTAAAAAACGGAAAATTAAATTTATCATTATATAAATTTAATTCAGAAAGCAATGTTGCAGGAATAATGCAACTTAACAATCAAATTGAACAAGATGTTGCAATAACAAAGCAATTAGAAGATATTAACACAAGTGGAACAAGATTAATTAAAGATATGATTATAGTTCCAATTGATAATACATTATTATATGTAGAACCAATATATCAAGTAATGTTAAATGATGATAGCCAAATTCCAGTGCTTAAAAAAGTTATAGTTGCTTCTGGAAATATTGTTGCAATTGGTGATAGTTTAGATAAAGCAATATCAAACTTATTTAACGATTATGCAGTTGACTTAGAATTTGTTGATATAGAAGATATTAGTGCTTTAGTAGATTCTGTAATTAAAGCAAATAACAATTTAAAAGAATCTCTAGATGCTAGTGATTTTGAAATGATAGGTAAAGATATCTCAACATTACAAGCTAGAATAAATCAACTAGAAACAGCTAGAAAAAATGAATTAGAAAGAGAAGCGGAACAAGAAAGATTACTTTTAGAAAAACAAACAGAAGAAAATGATAAGATTGCAGAGGAAAACGAAAATGCTGTATCAGAAGAAAATGTAGTAGAAAATGAAATAGACAATTCAGTAGCAAGTAATACTGCAAAATCAAAAAATACAAATGAAGTAAAAAATACTCACTAAGATTTACTTTTAAATAAAAAGAAAAAAGGAGATATTAAAATGAATTTAGCAAACAAATTAACAGTTTTTAGAATGATATTAGTTCCAATATTTGTTGTAATTGGATATTTAGGAACTCTAGGAGTAATAACAGGAGAATGGCTAGGAATACCAACAGCATATTGGATAATGAATTTAATTTTCATAATCGCATCAATAACAGATAAATTAGACGGATATATAGCTCGTTCAAGAAATCAAGTTACAACATTTGGAAAATTTTTAGATCCTTTAGCAGATAAGATTTTGGTTTTGTCTGCTCTAGTGATGCTAGTAGAATATGGAAAAATTCCTGGTTGGATTCCAGTAATTGTTTTAGCTAGAGAATTTTTAGTATCAGGATATAGATTAATTGCTGTAGAAAAAGGTGGAAAAGTAATTGCAGCTTCAATTTGGGGAAAATTAAAAACAGTAACACAAATGATTGCAATAATTTTAGTTTTTGCAGACAAATTTAATTTCTTTGATTTTGTAAGAGCAACAACAGATCAAGCTCAAGCAATGGCTAGTAGTTTTCAAGTTTATATGACAACTCCAGAATTAGTATTCAATAGCGTAACATCAATACTTATGTTAGTTTCTGTAGTTGCAACAATATTCTCAGGATATGATTACTTAAAAGGTGGAAAAGATTTATTTAAGGATAAAGAATAATGGAATATAATATTACTGAATTTTATTTAACACCAATACAAGCGGCAATGATGTTAGAAGATAAAGTAAAAAATTATCATATAATAGCTACTGTTTTACATTTTCTAGAACTTGGATTGATTGAGTTAACTAAAATATGTAGAAAAGATGGAACTTTTGCTTATAGGTTTGAGAAAAAAGAAAAAGAATTTTGTGATTATTATTCATTTTCCAATAGAGTTTTATCAACAGAGCAAAAAGAAAAGCTAAAAAATAACAAAATAAGTGTTAGTGAAATTTATATTATTGATAGAATTGTATTTAAATATTATAATCATGTAAATGCTGATAGAATATATGAATTTTATGATAGTTATGATGATTATTCTAAATTATATAATAATACAAGAGGAATCAATGAGTTAAAAGAGTTAGATTTTGATTTAAGAAATGTTGAAAAAATTATAAAGGAAGAATTTAAAGAAAAAGGAATACATAAAGCGAAAAGAAAAAATCTTTTTAATTTTAAAACTTCAAAGTTATTCTTTAAAAAATCTGTTGAAGTAACAGATTATAAAAATAAATTAAAATATGATACTTACTTATCAGAAAGAAGTATTGAAAATGTATATTTATGGGGAGAACATTTAATATATGGAGTGGCTTTTAATGTGTGCAAAACTTCAATAAAAGATGCCATAAGTATATATGAAGGTAAAAGAAAAAAATAAAAGGAAAAAGTATGAATAAAAAAGACGCTAGAAAAAGAATTGAAGAACTTAAGAAAATAACTAATTATCATGCCAAAAAATATTATGATGAAGATAGTCCAGAAATAAGTGATTTTGAGTATGATATGTTAATGCTGGAATTAAGAAATTTAGAAAAAGAATTTCCAGAATTTATAACCTCAGATTCTTTAACACAACATGTTGGTGGAACTGTTAAAGAAGGATTTGAAAAAGTAGAACATGAAGTACCACTTCAAAGTTTGCAAGATATATTTGATTTTGAAGAATTATATAGTTTTGATGAAAGAGTTAGAAAAGCTTTAGAAAGAGAAACTGAACTTGAAGATGGTCAAATAGAATTTTTTGAAGATGAAAACAAAAAAGAAAAGAAACTAGATTTAAAATATATTGTAGAAACCAAAATTGATGGTTTATCAGTAAGTTTAGAATATAAAAAAGGTGTTTTTGTAAGAGGAGCTACAAGAGGTAATGGACTTGTAGGAGAAGATATTACAGAAAATTTAAAAACAATAAAAAACATTCCTAAAAAACTAAAAGAACCTATTGATATAACTGTTAGAGGCGAAGTTTTTATTGGAAAAAAAGAATTTGATGAAATGAATGAAGAAAGAGAAGCAAATGAAGAACCTTTATTTGCGAATGCAAGAAATGCAGCAGCTGGTTCACTTCGTCAGTTAGATAGTACAATAACTGCTTCTAGACCATTAGATATTTTTATATTTAATGTACAAAAATCTGAATCAATTAATTTTACATCTCATATTGAATCTTTAAAATATTTAGAAAAAATAGGATTTAATGTAAATCCAGTAAAAATAGAATGTGAAACAGTTGAAGATGTAATAAAAGAAATTGAAAAAATTGGTGAAAATAGAGAAGATTTAAGTTTCGGAATTGATGGTGCAGTAATAAAAGTAGATAATTTAGAGCAAAGAGAAATTTTGGGAACAAATTATAAAACTCCAAAATGGGCAATTGCTTATAAATATCCACCAGAACAAAAAGAAACAATTCTAAAAGAAATTGCTTTTCAAGTTGGAAGAACTGGTGCAATAACTCCAATGGCAATTTTAGAGCCAGTTAAAGTTGCAGGTTCAACAATTTCTAAAACAACACTTCACAATGAAGATTTTATAAAAGAAAAAGATTTAAGAGTTGGAGATACTGTAGTAATTCAAAAAGCTGGTGATGTTATACCAGAAGTTGTTGGAGTGAAGAAAGAAAAAAGAACTGGAAATGAGCCAGAATTTAAAATGATTACAAAATGCCCGGTATGTGGAGCTGATGCAATCAGAGAAGAAGGTGAAGCCGCAGTACGTTGTATAGGAATTGAGTGTCCTGCAAAACAATATAGAAATATTCTTCACTTTGTTTCTAGAGAAGCGATGAATATAAAAGGTTTAGGAGATAGCATTGTAGAAGAATTATTAAATAGAAATTTAATTTCAAATATTGCAGACTTATATAAATTAAAACTAGAAGATATAGCTTCTTTAAAGAAAAACGGAAAGAAATTTGCTCAAAATTTAATAGATTCATTAAACGAAAGTAAAAATAATGAATTTTATAGATTAATAAACGGATTAGGAATAAGACATATTGGAGTAAAAGCAGCAAAGCAACTTGCAAAAAAATATAAAACTATAGATAATTTAGCTGGTGCTAGTTATGAAAGTTTAGTTGAAATTGATGATATGGGAGAAATAATGGCACAAAGTGTTTATGAATTTTTTTCTCAAGAACAAACTAAAGATTTGATACAAAAATTTAAAGACTCTGGAATAAATATGGAAGAAGCCTCAAGTGCAGATAATACAGATAATAGATTTGAAGGTATGATATTTGTTCTTACAGGAGGACTTGAAAACTACTCAAGAAAACAAGCAGAAGATATTATAGAAAGCTTTGGTGGAAAAACCTCATCTTCTGTATCTAAGAAAACATCATATGTTTTAGCAGGAGAAGATAGTGGAAGTAAATTAACAAAGGCTCAAGAACTCGGAGTTACTGTAATAAGTGAAGAAGAGTTTATAAATATGATAAAATAAATTTAAAAATAAGGAGAGAAAAAAATGAACGAAGAAACAAAAGAAAAGAAAAATCAAAACTTTACATTTCATGATACTGTAATATCATGGGCTTGTATTATCTGGGCAGTAGCCTCAGTTGGTTTAATGATGTATTTTTCAGGATTAAACCAAGTAACTTTTGCTATAATGACTTTTGGACAACTATTTTTAATAATGGGAATTATAGCAATGAATAGAAAACAAGCAACTGGAGGAATCTTAACTGTAACAGGTGTTGGATGCATTATAATTCCAGCATTAAATGAGTGGGGACATTTATTTTGGAATGTAAGTGCTCCTGATAATATTTTCCCAATATTTGCAACAGTTGCTATATTATTAATAGGAATTGCAATGTGCATTGTTCCTGGAGTTTTAGAAAATATGGCAGAAAGAAGATGCAAAAAAGTAGTAAAAGCAGAAGTTGTAGATTTTAAAACAGCAATTTTAAGTGATGGTGAAACTGCATATGCACCAGTATATTCTTTTACAATTGGTGATGAAGTTTATAAAGTAACTAGAAAACAATTTTCAAGAACAAAGCCAGAAACAATTGGAACAAAAGTTGATTTAAAAGTAAACGAAAAAAATCCAGAAGATGTTTATTTTGAAGCATCAAAAGCATCAAGAATGTTAATTTATATTTTTGGAGCAAGTTTCTTTGTTACAGGGCTTGGAATGTTATTAACAGTTTTAGCAGAAATTTAGGTAATTGGAAGGAATTTAAAACTCGTGGAAAAAAATTATACTTTTGAAATGTTTTGGGAAGACCTAGATAATGGATACAAAATTTTTTATACATATATGAATTGTAGATATTTAATTTATAAATTAGATAAAAATTGCTATAAAAATGAACTTGTTCAAGCACCTGAAAAGTGCCCACATCAAAAAAATGCTATGTATACTTTAAAAAGAGTTAAAGAAATATTTCCATTTATGGAAAATATGGAATATGACATAGGCCTATAAAATGGAGGATGTAAAAGTTGGAAAGAAATATTCTGTCACCAGATACTTTTGACATGGAAGAAGAAATGTCAGAATTATCTTTAAGACCAAAAAAATTAAGTGAATATATAGGACAAACAAAAGTAAAAGAAAATATGAAGGTTTATATAGAAGCTGCAAAGAAAAGAGGCGAAGCTCTTGATCATGTTCTTTTATATGGACCTCCAGGTCTTGGAAAAACTACGTTATCAAATATTATTGCAAACGAAATGGGATCAAATATAAAAACAACTTCAGGACCTGCAATTGAAAGACCAGGAGATTTAGCAGCAATATTAACAAATCTTTGTGAAAATGATATTTTATTTATTGATGAAATACATAGAATGAATAAAAATATTGAAGAAATTTTATATCCGGCTTTAGAAGATTTTTGTTTAGATATAATAATTGGAAAAGGACCAACAGCAAAATCTATAAGATTAGATTTGCCAAAATTCACTTTAGTTGGTGCTACTACAAGAGTAGGATCTTTATCAACTCCACTTAGAGATAGATTTGGAATTGTTTCAAGATTGGAATTATATTCTGTAGAAGATTTAACAACAATAATTGAAAGATCAAGTGAAATTCTAGGAATGGAAATGGAAAAAGATGCAGCAATAGAAGTTGCAAAACGTTCTAGAGGAACACCAAGAATAGCAAATAGATTATTAAAAAGAGTTAGAGATTATGCAATGGTTTTTGGAGATGGAAATGTAACTTTAGAAATTGCTAAATTAGCCCTTGATAAATTAGAAATTGATGATTTGGGATTAGATAATACAGATAGAAAAATATTAGAAACAATTATTTATAAATATTCAGGAAAAGCAGTTGGAGTGGAAACTTTAGCTGCAACAATAAATGAAGAAGTAGAAACAATAGAAGATGTTTATGAACCTTACTTAATGCAAATTGGATTTTTGGCAAGAACTCCGAGAGGAAGAGTTGTAACAGCAAGTGGTTATGAACATTTAGGAATAGAATATAATGTATAATTGTGAAATAAGTTTAAAATATTTAACAAAAGCAATATTAATTTAAAATACTAAGAAAGGAATGCTAAAGTAATTTTAGTATAAATAAAAATGAAGAAAGTAATTATTATAGGTGCTGGACCTGCAGGCTTAACAGCAGGTTATGAATTAGTAAAAGATGGAAATGATGATTATGAAGTTGTAATTTTAGAAGAAACACAAGAAATAGGTGGTATTTCCAGAACAGTAAGATACAATGGAAATAGAATGGATATAGGCGGACATAGATTTTTCTCAAAAGATTCTAGAGTAATGAATTTCTGGGAAGAATTAATGCCAATTCAAGGGGTAAATTCTTTTGATGATGAAAAATTAGGAAGAGTAAAACCTTTGAAAGAAGGTGGACCAAACCCAGAAAAAGAAGATACAGTAATGCTTGTTAGAACAAGAGTATCTAGAATTTATTATTTGAAAAAATTCTTTGATTATCCTATTAGTTTAAAATTACAAACATTTACTAATATGGGACTTATAAGAACAATAAAAGCTGGTTTTAGTTATTTAAAAACTAGATTTGTAAAAAAAGAAGAAAATTCTTTAGAGAATTTCTATATAAATAGATTCGGAAAAGTTTTATATAGTATGTTCTTCGAAAAATATACAGAAAAATTATGGGGAAGACATCCAAAAGAAATTTCTGCTGATTGGGGAGCTCAAAGAGTTAAAGGTTTATCAATAACAGCAGTTTTAAAAGATGCTTTCGGAAAAATATTCGGAAGTAAAAAGAATAAAAAAGTAGAAACATCTTTGATAGAAGAATTTTGGTATCCTAAATATGGACCAGGTCAATTATGGGAAACTTTAGCTGACAAATTCCAAGAAAAAGGTGGAAAATTATTAAAAGGATATTCAGTTAAAAAATTAAATATAGAAAATAATAAAATTAAAAGTGTTGTTTGCATAGTAAATGGAACAGAGGTTATTTTAGAAGGAGATATGTTTATTTCTTCAATGCCTGTAAGAGATTTAGTAGCAGGATTTAAAGGACAAGATGTTCCAAAAGAAATGCTTGAAATAGCAAATGGACTTCCATATGTTGATTTCCAAACAGTTGGTGTATTAGTAAATAAAATTAAATTAAAAAATAAAACAAAAATGAAAACACTTGGAAATATAGTTCCAGATTGTTGGATTTATGTTCAAGAACCAGAAGTAAAAATGTTAAGACTTCAAATATTTAATAACTGGTCTCCATACTTAGTTAAAGATGCAGAGAATACAGTATGGATTGGTTTAGAGTATACTTGCCAAGAAGGTGACAAATACTGGAATATGAGCGACAAAGAATTTTCAGAATTTGCAATAGATGAACTTGCAAGTATGAACATAATAGATAAAGAAGATGTTTTAGATTCTCATAGAGAAAAAGTTAAAAAAGCATACCCAGCTTATTTTGATACATATGAACATATGGATAAATTAGTAGAATATTTAAGTGGATTTGAAAATTTATATTGTGTTGGTAGAAATGGACAACATAGATATAATAATATGGATCATTCAATGGCAACAGCTTTTGAAGCAGTAAAGAATATTAAATCTGGAGTTGTTACAAAGGAAAACATCTGGAATGTAAATACAGAGAAAGAATATCATGAAACAAAAAGTAATGAAACAGAAAATAATTAAATAATAACTAATAAGATAAAAGCAAAATTAATGAATTTTAATTTTGCTTTTATAGTATATAAATATAATTGTTAGAATAAATTCAAAAAATTTTGAAAACAAGTTATACTTAATATGTGAGGAAAGAAAATCAAATGAAAAAAACAAGAATTTTAAGAATCATAATTATTGCATTATTTTTAGAAATAATTTTGTTTAATATAACATCATATCGTACAATGTTTGGAAATTATGAAGTAAAAAAATATACAGATTCAGATATAATAAGTACAGATTCGGATGAACAAGTATGTCTTGAAATTTCAGATATTAATACAGAGGTTGTAACTTTTAAGATTGAATTTAAAGATGTAGAAGAGCCAACAAAATATAGAATATATTTTTCAGATGAAACTACAGAAGGATTTTATGACTTAGCTGAAAAAACATATATAGAAGAATTTGAAAAATCAAAATATATGTCACTATCTTTATCTGGTGAAATAAGTGATATGCGAGTTTATATAGATAAAGATTTATATGATCAAGGAAATTTTCATCAAGTTGTTTTAAATGAAAAAATCCCATTTGAATTTAATATTCTAAGATTTTTAATTGTACTTGGAATAATGTTTTTTGCATATTGCATGAAAACTTTAAAAATATTTAATGAGGAATATTCAAATAAAAATTTAAAACAAGAATTTATTTTAATAGGAATAATAACAATATTTTTAATTTTGTTAACTTTTATAAATACATATTCTTCTGAAGATATTACAGAAGAAGGTGAATCTCCTTTTACAACATCAGAAGGAATTTATAATAAGGATTTTGTAGATAGTTTAAAAGAAGGAAAACTTTATTTGTCAAAAGAACCTTCAGAAGAATTTTTGGAATTAGAAAATCCATATGATGCAAAAGCTAGGGTTGGATTATCAAGAACAGAAGATTATTTATGGGATACAGCATATTATAATGGACATTTTTATATTTACTTTGGTATTTTACCAGTACTTTTGTTATTCTTGCCATTTAATTTATTAACAGGAACTTACTTAAAAATGTCTGTTGGTAATTATATATTTTCAGTGTTAATATTAATACTTTTAAAAGAAATTTTATTAAAAATAATTAATAGATATTTTAAAGAGATTCCATTTAAAAATGTTATATATGCATTAATAACTTTATGTGGTGGTTCACTTGTATTATATGCAAATGGAATGTCTAGATTTTATGAGATTGTTATAATAGCTGGTATTTACTTTGTATTGCAAGGTTTATATTTTATATTATGTTCAATGGAAAAAGAAAAAAATAGACATATAAATATATTTTTAGGCTCAATGTGTTTAGCTTTATCAGTTGCTTGTAGACCAACAGACTTATTGGCATCAATTTTGATATTGCCATATCTAATAAAATTATTTATTGATTATGTAAAAAATATAAAAGAAAACAAATTTAATTTATTTAAATTAATTATTTCTGTTGCAATACCATATATATCAGTTGGAAGTTTATTAATGTGGTATAATTATGCAAGGTTTGAAAATGTATTTGATTTTGGAAATAAATATCAATTAACAATAACAAATATGATGGAATTAGGAAGTAGAATGTATTCTGTTCCAATTGGACTATTATGCAATTTATTTACAGTTCCAAAAATTATTCCACAATTTCCATTTATAGCACATTCTAATGATTTAGGTTCTTTTTATGGTTACTACTATATTGAAAATATGTTAGGTGGAGTATTCATGCTTGCTCCAATATGTTTTGCATGTTTCAATATAATAAAATTTAATAAAAAAACAGAAAATAAAGAATTGAAAATATTGGTAAATATGCTAATTGGAGTTGGATTATTAATAGCAATTATAAGTACTGCAATGGCGGGAAGTAATCAAAGATATTTAATAGATTATGCATGGATGTTAATTTTCGCTGGAATTTTAATTTTTATAAGTATATATAATTTATTAAAAAATGAGGAATCAAAGAAAATAATGCAAAAAATATTGTGTATAACTGCGGTATATACAATGATTATTTCAATATTTGTTGGCATTAAAACAGAAGGTGAAAATATGAAAGAACTATCACCAAAAGAATATTATGAAACAAGATATACAATTTGTTTTTGGGAATAAAAGGAGAATAAAATGAAATTATTAATGCATACTTGCTGTGCACCATGTAGTGTATATTGTATAGATTCTTTAAGAAATGAAGGGATTGAACCAGTTTCATACTGGTTTAATCCAAATATTCATCCATATATGGAATATAAAGAAAGAAGAGATACTTTAATAGAATATTCAAAAATGATTAATCTAGAATTAATCATAGACGAAAATTATGGATTAAGAGAATTTTGTAAAAATGTTGTTAATGATTTAGAAAATAGATGTTCAAATTATTGTTATAGAGTAAGAATTGAACAAACTGCAAAATATGCAAAAGAAAATGGATATGATGCTTTTACAAGTACTCTTTTTGTGAGTCCATATCAAGATCATGAAAAATTAAAAGAAATATGTGAAGAAATGGCACAAAAATATGGAATAGAATTTTTATATAGAGATTTTAGACCAGGTTTTAGAGAAGGACAAAATAAAGCAAGAGAACTAGGATTATATATGCAAAAGTATTGTGGCTGTGTTTTTTCAGAAGAAGATAGATATTCTAAGCAAATTGAAAAAGATAAAATGAAACAATAAGTTTTGAATATAAGAAATTCTAAAGTATTAAAAAGGAGAAAAAATAATGAATAAATATGAGTTTTTTATAGCAGGAAGAGCTAGAAATAAAGAAAATATTTTAAAAATATGTGATTTATTTGATAAATATAATATATCTTATTATTGCTTTTTAAAAAGTGAAGATGATTGGGGATATGGCAACAGCAATCAAACACCAGAGGAAAAGCAAAAAGAATTTGAATCATTAAATTTGAAAAGTGAAGTTGTTTTGAAATTATTTCACGAAGATTTAGAAGGAGAAAAAAAATCAAATAATTTATTACTTGTTTTGCCAGCTGGAAAAGCTGCACACATTGAAGCTGGTATTGCATATGGATTAGGAAAAAAATGTTATGCAATTGGTGAATATGAAGCAACAGACACTTTATATAATATTTTTGAAGAAATTTTTACAAATGAAAGCGAGTTAGAAGAGTTTTTAAAAAACTATAATAGATAAATTATTGTAACAAATAAAGATTGACATTTTAAAGAAAAATTACTATAATAATGTACATGAATTAAATATAAATGCGTTGAAATAGAAAAAAATATTTGGAAGATTTACAGAGAAATTGGTAAATGGTGAGAGCCAATGATTGAAAAAATATTATATATTCACTATTGAGCAGATAAGTTAAACAAAAAGAAAAATCTTTTTAAGTAGATTTATACGTTTGCCTACGTTACAAGGCTAAGAATTGTTAGATTCTAAATAATGAGGTGTAAGCAATTACATGAATTAGGGTGGTACCGCGATATAATCGTCCCTAGCAGAAGCTTTTTTCTGCTAGGGATTTTTGTTTTTAAAAATTAAATAGTTACCACAAAATAAAACATGGAGGTATTTTATGAAATTAGGATTTTTAGGACCAAAAGGAACGTTTTCTTATGAAGCAGCTTGCGAATATGCTAAAGACCAAGACTTAATAGAATACAAAACTATTAAAGATATTATTTTTGCTATAGAGAAAAATGAGATTGATGAAGGAATTGTCCCAATAGAAAATTCTTTGCAAGGAGGAGTTACAGAAACAATAGATTCTCTTATTGAAAGCAAAGAAATATTTATAAAAAGGTCAATGATTTTGAAGATAAAACAAAATTTAATTGCAAATAGTAACTATAAATTTGATGAAATAAAAGAAATATATTCACATCCTCAAGCTTTAGCACAATGCAGAAATTATATTGAAGAAAATTTACATCATGTAACAATAAATCAAGTATCAAGTACTGCTCTTGCTGCAAAAGAAATAAAAACTAAAAATTATTGTGCATGTATTGCGAATGAGAAATGTGTAGAAGAATATGGTTTATGTATGCTTGAAAAAGATATTCAAGATAATGATTTTAATCAGACAAAGTTTTGGATTTTAACCAAAAAAGAAAATCAACAAGGAAGTAAAATATCTATTATTTTTTCTACAAAAAATAAATCTGGTGCATTATATAATGTTTTAGGGGAATTTTATAAAAATGATATAAATTTAACTAAAATAGAATCAAGACCAGCGAAAACAGTTTTAGGAGAATATATATTTTTAGTAGATTTAGAAGTTAATGATAAAATAGATAAAGCAATAGAAAATTTAAAAAATGAGTGTAACTATATTAAAGTATTAGGGAGATATTAATTATGATTTCAGAAAAAATGAAAATGTTAGTAAAAAATAATTCAGTTATAAGAGAAATGTTTGAGGAAGGAAAAAAACTTGCTAAAACTTATGGAGAAGAAAATGTTTATGATTTTAGTTTAGGAAATCCAAGTGTACCAGCACCAAAAGAAATAAATGAAACAATAAAGAAAATAGTAGATTCAGAAGATTCTTGTAAGGTTCATGGTTATATGAGCAATAGTGGATTTGAAGACGTAAGAGGGAAAATCGCAGGTTCTCTAAATAAAAGATTTAATACAGATTTTACAAGTAATAATATTATTATGACTGTTGGAGCAGCAAGTGGATTAAATATAGTATTAAAATCAATTTTAAATCAAGATGAAGAGGTTATAGTTTTTACGCCATATTTTATGGAATATAAGAATTATATAAATAATTATGATGGTAAAGTTGTTGAAGTAAAATGTAAGGAACCTAATTTCGAACCAAACTTAGATGAATTTGAAAGAAAAATAACTCCAAAAACAAGAGCAGTTATTATAAATACACCAAATAATCCAACTGGTGCTATTTATTCAGAAGAGGTATTAAAAAGTTTATCAGACATAATGGTGAAAAAAGAAAAAGAGTTTAATAATACAATATTTCTTATTTCAGATGAACCATATAGAGAATTAGTTTATGATGATACTGTAGTGCCATATGTAACAAAGTTTTATAATAATACTTTTGTTGTATATTCATATAGTAAATCATTATCACTTCCAGGAGAAAGAATTGGTTATGTTGTAGTTCCAGATGAGATGGAAGATAGTGAAAATGTTTTTGCAGCAGTTACAATTGCAAACAGAGTAATTGGTTGTGTAAATGCTCCAGCACTTATGCAAAAAGTTATTGGTGAATGTGTAGATTTGAAAGTAGATGTATCAGAATATAAGAAAAATCGTGATTTATTATACAATGGATTAAAAGAGTTAAATTTTGAATGTGTATATCCACAAGGAGCATTTTATTTGTTTGTAAAATCACCAATAAGTGATGATAAAGAATTTTGTAATATAGCTAAGAAATATAATATTTTAGTAGTTCCAGGAAGCGCATTTTCTTATCCAAGGTATGTGAGAATTTCTTATTGTGTTTCAAATGATATGATAAAAAGATCACTTAAAGCCTTTGAAAATTTAGCAGAAGAAGTTTTTGGAAAAAAATATAATAAAACCTAATTGATTTTGAAACGATTTAAAAAAAAACAAACAAAATTAAATAAATATTAATTAAAATGAAAAGGAGAAATTAAAATGGAAAAAAATTCAAATATAACTTATAAAAGAAAATTACCAAGTGCAAAAGAGTTAAAAGCAGAATTGCCATTATCTAAAAAAGCAATAAAAGTAAAAGAACAAAGAGATAAAGAAATAGCAGAAGTTTTTAGAGGAGAATCTAATAAATTTATTTTAATAATTGGTCCATGTTCAGCTGACAGAATGGATTCAGTTTTGGATTATATTCATCGTTTAGTCGAAGTACAAGAAAAAGTAAAAGACAAAATAATTATAATACCAAGAATATATACAGGAAAACCTAGAACAATTGGTACAGGTTACAAAGGAATGCTGCATCAACCAGATCCGAATAAAGAACCAGATATGCTTGAAGGGATAAAAGCAATTCGTAGATTACATATAAGAGCAATAGAAGAAACTGGATTGTGTGCAGCTGATGAAATGCTTTATCCAGAAAATTATAAATATCTTTCAGATGTATTATCATATGTTGCTGTAGGAGCTCGTTCTGTTGAAAATCAAGGACATAGATTAGTTTCTTCTGGAATCAATATTCCAGTTGGAATGAAAAATCCAACAAGTGGAGATCTTTCAATAATGTTAAATTCGATTAAAGCTGCTCAAAATGGTCACACATTTTTATATAGTGGATGGGAAGTTGATACAACAGGAAATGATATGACACATGCTATTTTAAGAGGTTATGTAGATAAACATGGAAATAATCACCCAAATTATCATTATGAAGACTTAAGTCATTTATATGAATTATATTATGATAATGGTTATAAAAATCCAGCAGTTATTGTTGATACAAATCATTCTAATAGTGGTAAAAAATATAAAGAACAAGTAAGAATTGCAAATGAAGTACTTCATGCTATGAGGCATAGTGATAATATCAAGAAAATGATAAAAGGTTTTATGATAGAGTCTTATATTGAAGAAGGTTCTCAAAAACCAGAAGACGGAGTCTATGGGAAATCAATAACAGACCCATGTTTAGGATGGGGAGAAACAGAAAAGTTAATTTTAGGTATAGCTAGTCAATTATAATTTTATAAGTTTGAGATATGTGTTTGTAAAAAATAATACAAGAAAATGAAAAAATAATTGATATTTTGACAAATCTGAAATATAATGTCAGTAATTAGATATTAAGAGATATAATTATGTCTTAATCTTAACACCTAATAAAGGGGTTTACATTATGAAAAAATTTTTATCAAATTACAAATCAACAATTATTCTTGTAGCTGCTATAATTGTTGGTGCAATCGTTGGAATAGTATTTCAAGAAAAAGCAGCTGTACTTAGTCCTTTAGGGGATATATTCTTAAACTTATTATTAGTTATTATTGTTCCATTAATCTTTTTCAATATTACAACAGCAATAACAAAAATGGAAAATCCAAAAAGAATGGGAAAAATTATTGGAGTTATTGTAGCAGTATTTTTGATTATGTCATTAATATCTGTATTTGTAGGATTTGGAGCTACACTTAAAGCGAACTTAGTTAGTGTAGAAGATGGTGAAGCAATAAGAAGTTCTTTAGAAGATGTAGAGGCTGAGGAAGAAGAACTAAATCTTTTAGAAAGAACAGCAAGTTTACTTACAGTAAATGATTTTCCAAAATTATTATCAAAAGACAATATAACAGCATTACTAGTAATGTCAATTTTAGTTGGTGTAGCAATTAGAATGTCAGGAGAAAATGGTGAACCAGTTAAAAAATTACTTGAATCAGCAAATGTTGTTGTAGAAAATGTTTTAAAAATTGTTATGTATTATGCACCAATCGGATTAGGTTGCTACATGGCTTCTATGGTTGGAACTTTTGGAGCAACAATCGCTCTTGGATATGCAAAAACATTTGTAATATATTTAGTTGTATCAATAGCTTTTTATTTAGTATTTTATACAATATATGCATTTATAGCAGGTGGAAAAAAAGGAGTTGTTGCATTTTGGAAACATGCAATTCCGCCAACATTAACAGCTTTAGCTACATGTTCTAGTGCTGCTAATATTCCTGTTAATATGGATGCTGCTAAAAAAATGGGGGTTCCTTCAGATATTGCAGAAACAACAATACCACTTGGAACATCATTCCATAAAGATGGAACTATTATAGGTTCTATGTTTAAAATAATGTTTTTAGTAACATTATTTGGAGTTCAAATGACAACAGCTGCAGATGTACTTGGAATGCTTGGTATAGCATTAGTTGCAAATCTTTTAGTAACAGCAGTTCCAATTGGAGGAGGAACAATTTCAGAAATGTTCATAATTTCAATGATGGGCTTCCCAGTTGCATCTCTTCCAATATTAACAATAATTGCAACAATAATAGATGCTCCAGCAACTGTACTTAACTCAGTTGGAGATAGTGCAGCATCAATGTTAGTAGCAAGATTTGTTGATGGAAAAGATTGGATGAAAGAAGGAAAATAGAATAATTAAGTAATGGTTAAAATTAAAATAAGAAAAGGCGTTAGCTTTTTCTTATTTTTTTGAAATTTATATGTCTATTTAGTAGCTAAAAAATATAAAATATGATAGAATACATAAGTAAAAAATGATAGGAGAAAAAACAATGCACAAAAGTGTAAGAGGTATAATAAAAAAAGATAATGGTATTGTTTTAATACACAGATTAAAACCTAGAGAAGATGGTACAATAAGAGATTATTATGTGGTTCCGGGTGGAAAAATGGAACAAGGTGAATCTGAAGAGGAAACTGTGAAAAGAGAAGTTTATGAAGAACTTGGAATAACAGTTGAGCTTGAGAGAAAATTATTAGAATATAATTCAGATTATGATGATAGTATTCAAATATTTTATTTATGCAAATATTTAGATGGAGTTGTAGGAACAGGAAATGGTCCAGAAATGACAAACAAATCTGAATATAAAGGTTCTTTCAATCCAGAAATAGTAAAATTAGAGGAAATACCTAATATCAATTTAGTACCAGAAGAGATTAAGACATTTTTAGGAAAAGAGGAATTATAAAAATTTATGGAAGACTCAAAGAGGCATTATAGCTATTTTATAGTAAAACCAGATGGAATTAGATATTTGGATGATATATGCAGGACTGTAGAAGATAAATTTCCAACTGTGAGATATTATGCAATAGAGGATTTTAAAGGAACTATAAAAAAGTTATATCACAAACATTACGAAAGAAAAGGAAGTAAATTTGCAGAATCTTTTGATGCATTCTTGTATGGTTTAGGTGAATTATTCGGAAATGAAACAATTTTAATATTAGTTGCAGATAATCAAAGACCATATCAAGATTTAATGCAATCTGTATTTGATACAAAACAAGAATTAAGAAATAAATATGTAAATAATAAAATAGGAATTGTTACAAATTACGGTCAAAGCAGAAGTAATTTTATAAGACTATTAACAAGAAACGGAAACGAGAAAAAACCAAGAATTATGAGCGAAGCTGGTAGTTATAGGATTAGTGATATGAACACAATTCATTCACCAGATCCAGATTTAGCAACAACTCTAGATGAATTAAAAATTTTATTGGATTCTGAAGTTATTCATGATAAAAACCTAATAAAAGAAGACATGTTAGACAAAATGAGAAGATATAGAACAGTAGCATTTCAAGCTGATATGAGATTACCAAATTATGCTGGTGAAGAAATACCAAATCTTTCTGGATTTGTAAGAAATGAAATTTTTGGTGAAGAAGAAAATGTTGAGCATACTGAAAATGTTGCGAAAAGCAGAACTGAAAAAGATGATTTAGAATTATAATAACAAAAGAAATAAAGGTGGAAAAACAAATGAAATTTGAAATGATAATATTTGATTTAGATGGAACATTATGGGAAACAGAGAAAATTACATACAAAACAGCAAATGCAGTTTTAAAAAGAAAAATAGAAAATAAAGAAATAACAATGGAAACAATAAAAGCCACAATGGGATGTACTTTTGAGGAAACAGCCGAAATGTATATGCCATATTTTGAAAAAGAAAAAAGAGAAAAGATTTTAGACGAAATGCTTTCATTAAATGCTAAAATTTTATCAGAATTTGGTGGAAATGTTTATAAAAATTTAGAAACAACATTATCTAATTTAAAAAATGATTATAAACTTGCTATAGTAAGTAACTGTGCAGATGGCTATATTGAATCATTTTTATCATCAGCAAAACTTGAAAATTATTTTGTTGATTATATGGCTGCTGCAAAATATAAAGTTTCAAAAGCAGAGGCTATAAAAAGAGTTATGACTAGAAATAGTATAAATGACGCGATATATATTGGAGATACTTCAAGAGATTACGAAGCAAGTAGATTAGCTAATATAGATTTTATTCAAGCAAAATATGGTTTTGGTGAAGATTTGAAAACAGAATATTCGATTGATGATATTGTAGAACTACCAGAATTATTAGAAAAAATACAAAATATTAATATATAGGAGATTTGTTATGGAATTAGTTGAATATTTACAATATAATTCAGTTTTGATTTTAACTTTTTTCTTTCTTTCATTTGGAGCATTAATTTTAAAATATATAACTTTTGGAAAAAGTAATAAAATATTGTTTTCTACATATAGAAGTTCACTTTTAAATCCTTTAACATATGTTAGATTATTTACACATATTTTAGGACATAGTGATTGGAAACATTTTTCAAATAACTTTTTATATATTTTACTTATTGGACCAATGATAGAAGAAAAATATGGAACAATAAATTTGCTTATAATGACATTAATTACAGCAGGAGTTACTGGAATAATAAATCATATAGTTGGTAGAAAAAGATTATTAGGTGCGAGTGGAATTGTATTTATGCTAATCATGATGAGTTCTTTTGTAAATATACAAGTTGGAAAAGTTCCAATAACATTAATTTTAATTTTTGTTTTCTATATTGTAAACGAAATAATAGATGGTGTTTTGAAAAAAGATGATATTTCACATACAGGTCATATTATTGGAGCAATATGTGGAACAATTTTCGGATTTTTATATTTCTACACAGGTGGAAACTTATTTGTTTTTTAATAATTTTTAATAATATATTAAGTTTTATATGATGTAATAAAGTAAATTATTACTTAGGAGGAAGTTTTGGATAAATTAGTAGTTATAGATGGAAATAGTATTTTAAATAGAGCATTTTATGGAATAATGAGTAGCAAAATGCTTCAAACAGCAGATGGAACATATACAAATGCAGTATATGGATTTTTGGCAATTATGTTTAAATTATTTGAAGACATAAATCCAGAATATTTAGCTGTTGCATTTGATGTTAAGCACCCAACTAAAAGACATGAGATGTATAAAGATTATAAAGGTACAAGAAAAGGTATGCCAGATGAACTTGCAGCCCAAATGCCTATTATAAAAAATGTTTTAGAAGCAATGAATATAAAAGTGATTGAAATGCCTGGATATGAAGCAGATGATATTTTAGGAACACTTGCGAAGGCTACAGAAAAACAAGGAAAAGAAGTTGTTTTACTTACAGGAGATAGAGATTCTTTCCAACTTGCTTCAGATAAAATTACTATTAGAATTCCTAGAACAAAAGCAGGAAAAACAGAAGTAGAAGATTTTAATAGAAGTAAAATTTTAGAAGTATATGGAATAGAACCAAAACAATTAATTGAAGTTAAAGGGCTAATGGGAGATACATCAGATAATATTCCTGGTGTTCCTGGAGTTGGTGAAAAAACAGCTTTAAATTTAATCAAAGAATTTGAAACAATAGATAATATTTATGCAAAACTAGAAAATGGAGAGCAAGTTGCAAAAGGAAAATTAAAAGAAAATTTAGAAAGCAATAAAGATTTGGCAATTCTTTCTAGAGAACTTGGAAGAATTGATGTAGAAGCTCCAATCACAAAAGAACTTTCAGAATATAAAGTTCAAGAATGGGATAAAAAGAAAGTTTTAGAAATATTTAAAGAACTTAGATTTAATAGATATATTGAAAGATTTGATTTAGAAAATTCAAATACTGTAGAAGAAAAAGATGCTAAAGATTTATTTGATTTTGAAGAATTAAATGAAACAAATATGCAAGAACTATTAGATGATATAAATGAGAGAAAAGAAATTTACTATTATTTAGAAAATGTTGAAGATAATAGTGAAAGTCTAATTATAAAGAAAAAAATAAATTATATCTATATTTATAATCCGGGAAAAAATAAAGTATATAGTACAAAATTAAATAAAGAAATATTTAAAGATATTTTTGAAAGTAAAGAGATTATGAAAATATCTAACCAAGTAAAAGAAGATTATATTTTATTAAAACAAGAAGGCATTAATTCTGAGAATATGATGTTTGATTGTAAGATTGCAGCTTATGTTTTAAATGCTACTTCAAATGCATATTCAATTGAAGAAATTGCTAGACAATATTTAGATTTAGATATTACAGAATATTCAGGTGAAGAAGAGAAAAAAGAAGTTCAAACAAGTCTTTTTGATATGGGAGAAAAACAAGAAGAAACAGAGGAAAAAGCAAATTATAAATCTGCAATAAAAGCTTATGTAATTGGAAAATCTAAAGAAAAATTAATAGAAGAATTACAAAAACAAGAAGAGTTAGATTTATTTAATAATATAGAAATGCCAGTTGCACAAATTCTTGCAGAAATGCAATGGGAAGGTATGTATATTGATGAAAAAGAATTAATAAAATATGGAAATAATTTAAAAGAACATATTGAAGAATTAAGAATTGATATATATAAATTAGCAGGTGAAGAATTTAATATAAACTCAACAAAACAACTTGGAGTTATATTATTCGAAAAACTAAATTTAAAACCTTCTAAAAAAACAAAAAGTGGATATTCAACAGATGTTGATGCTTTAGAAAAATTAAAAGGTGAACATCCAATAATTGAAAAAATCTTAGAATATAGACAACTTGTAAAATTAAACTCAACTTACGTTGAAGGAATGATTCCATTTATAAATGTTAAAACAGGAAGAATTCATACTTTCTTCCACCAAACAGTAACTGCTACAGGAAGATTAAGCAGTACAGAACCAAATTTACAAAACATTCCAACAAGAACGGAGCTTGGTAAAAAACTAAGAAAAGTATTTAAACCAGGAAAAGGAAAAGTATTTTTAGATGCAGACTATTCTCAAGTAGAACTTAGAGTTTTAGCACATATGGCAAATGATGAAATAATGGTAGAAGCGTTTAACACAAACGCAGATATTCATACAATAAGCGCATCTCAAGTTTTTAAAGTTCCAGTTGAAGAGGTTTCTAAACAATTGAGAAGTAGAGCAAAAGCAGTAAACTTTGGAATTGTTTATGGAATAAGTGAATTTGGACTAGCAGAACAAATTGATATAAAAAGAAATGAAGCTAAACAATATATTGAACAATATTTGGAAACATATCATGGCATTAGAGATTACATGAGTGATATTGTTGAAGAGGCAAAAAGAAAAGGATATGTAACAACACTTTTTGGAAGAAGAAGATATATTCCAGAACTTTCTTCTAACAATTATATGGTTAGAAAATTTGGAGATAGAGCTGCAATGAATACTCCAATACAAGGAACTGCAGCAGACATCATGAAAATTGCAATGATAAAAGTTTATAATGAATTAAAAAATAGAAATTTAAAATCAAAAATAGTTCTTCAAATTCATGACGAATTAATAATTGAAACTTTAGTAGAAGAAAAAGAAGAAGTTGCTAAACTTTTAAAAGAATGTATGGAAAGTGCAGCAGAATTATCTGTTCCATTAACTGTTGAAGTTGAAGAAGGAAATAGCTGGTATCAAGCAAAATAAAGAGGTGTTTAATATGGGGAAAGAAAAGAAGAAAAGTGTGACAGCAAAATTTCATGAAAAATATTTTGACAATTATTCAAAAAGAAATATGACGATATATTTGATTTTAAGAGCTTTGGTAATTTTAACTCTGATAAGACAAATATTTATGGGAAACTTTAATAATGCGTTTTTATGTGCATTAACTTTAATTCTATTTGTATTGCCTGCAATGATAGAGAAAAAGTTTAATTTAGCTCTTCCAGATGCTTTGCAAGTTATAATATTACTATTTATATATTCAGCAGAAATTTTGGGAGAAATAAATGAGTTCTATATTTTAATTCCTCATTGGGACACAATATTACATACATTAAATGGATTTTTGTGCGCTGCAGTAGGATTTTCTACTATTGATATTTTAAACCAAAAAGAATTTTTCCATGCTACAATGTCACCATTGTTTGTTACATTAGTTGCTTTTTGTTTTTCAATGACAATTGGAGTAATGTGGGAATTTTTCGAATTTGGAGCAGACCAAATTTTAAGATATGACATGCAAAAAGATGTTATAGTAGATACTATTTCAACTGTAAAATTAGATCCGGAAGGAAAAAACAAAGCTGTAATAGTAAATGATATTGAAAAAACTATTATTCAAAGCAAAGATAAAGATGGAAATATTGTTGAAACTGTAATAGAAGGCGGATATTTAGATTTGGGAATTGCGGATACAATGCAAGATTTAATAGTAAACTTTATAGGAGCAATTGTATTTTCAGTTTTAGGATTTTTATATATAAAAAATAGAGATGCTTATAAATTTGCAGAAAATTTTATACCGAAAATGAGAAAAATTAAAAAAGTATAATAAATTTAATTGTAAATAAGTTTTGAATTTATGAAGTGAACTTATGCTTTAGTTCACTTCATTTGTTTTTTTGTTTGTGCAAAACCATGACTTTAAATGTGTGTTTACATAAGCTTGAAAGAACGCTAGAAATATGGTATAATATAAGTTAGTTGATAAGATTTTGGAGGTACTTATGAAAATAAGAGATTTCTTCTCTACATTAAATTTTTCGATTTCGATTTTGAATGATAGAAATAATGAAGATGTTAGAAACTTCGAAGATAATTTTGATGATATAATGAGAAGCTCAATTGAATATATAAGAAGACTTGCAGAAGATAATGCTGATGCGTTATCTGAAGATTATGATATAGATGATTTGGTTTTAGATGATTATGATTACATATCAGATGAAACCTTTCAAAACACGGATATTTATGCGATTTCGATGAAATATATTGCATCAAAATATTTAAATAGTCATAGATATTTAATTCCAGAGCTTGAAAAAGAAATCGAAGAAAGAGGCCTAGTATTTCGTGAAGAAGAATCTTATATTGATGATTTCCATGAAAATCTTGTAACAGCATTGTTAGCTTTAAAACATGATTATGAAGAAAATTATGGGGATTTATTAGAGGAAATACCAGAAGAAGTAGCTAGTGTTCTTAGAGTTGGAACTGAACAAAGTGAAAAAGAAGAGGCATTTAAAAGATTATATAACCAATACGGAAATGCTACAATGGTACCATACAATGTGAGAAGAAATGTTATGATGATGGGATATTATTCATTGTTTGGACTTCAAGGATTAGATTCGAATAATGGTTCACAAAGTTCCCTAAAAATAAAAAATTCTTTTCATATGAAAGATTATATTCAAGGTTATGTTGAAAGATTAGAACCTGTATATAAAACAGAAATTGTAAATTCTATTTTATCCATGGTATATCAATTAGATAGATTTGGCGAAATATATGAAAAGATTGAAGCTCATAATGATAGAATGAGAAGATATGGGCTACCAGGACTTGGTTATCAATCAGATGAAAAAGAAATATATCCAAAACTACCAAGATTTGAACGATTAATGACAGAAGAAAATTTGATGAAACAAAATATAGATGATTTACTAGCATTAAACGCTTTTTATAATAATAGATTTGCTAAAATAATGAACGAATATGCTTTAGCATTGTTTGTAATAGGAAATTTAGATATGACCCAAAGATGTGTGGATGGAGAAGAAATAACAAAATCTAGATTAACTCAAAACAAATTAAATATGCTAGTAACTAAATATCAAACATTAATTTTACCAATCAAACAATATTATGCAGAAGAACAAAGTAAAATTCAAGACAATCCATATGTTTTCGTTGAAGATGCGACTGAATTTGAAGTTAGTTCAGAAGAAGACTCAAGGGTAAAGAAACAAATTGAAATTGACCCTAGTTCGTTTATAAAAAGAGTAACAAAGGCATGGAGAAATGATTATAAAGATTATTATAATTTAAGATTACCAGATGTTGAAAATAATTTAGAAGATGATTTAGCTTTTGTGAATATATTATATAATCCTATATTTTTAAGCTATAGATTCAAACATGATAGCATAAAAGCTGTATATGCTTATTTAGACTTTTTATCTAAAGAAGAACCAAACAGATCTTTAAATTTTGGAATTGTACTTGGTAATTATAATGATAACAGAAAAAATAATATTTTATTAGCTTTTGATGGATTACTTGATTCAACAGTTAGATTACATATGGATAAAGAAGAATTTAAAGATTTTCTTATGGCCCAAACAGGTTCTACTGATATAAGAATGTTTATAGGGTTTGAAGATTTTTATTTTGGTGGAGAATATATATCTTCGCAATTGGTTGCACCACAATGTAAAGAACATGAGAAATTTTTAAAAGTTGTAAAAAATGGTTCTATATCAAAAGAATTTCCGTCAGTAAGAGTAACTCCTATAAATGAAAGATTTTTACAACATGCTGAATACAATATGAATAAAACAAAATTTATGCCAGCTCATAAAATAACTACGATAAAGAAAAATAAAAAAGGTAAACTTGTCCAAGAAGCAGTTCAACCTGTTATGAAATATAATATGGATACAGCAAAAAAATACATTCAAAGAGAAGATGGAGAATTTGTAGAAGAAGCTGAGTTTAATTCATTAAATGATATTGGAGATTTAGAGGTATAAATGGATAAAAAAGATTTTGAAAATAAATTAAAAAATAAAAAAATAGATGAATGTGTTAGTATTTTAAGAAAAGAATTGATTGAAATATTAACAAAAAAGATTCAAGAAAAAGATAAGTATTTTAGATACTCTACAACTAAGGATTTGCACAATAAAGCAAAGATATGCTTAAAGCAACAATATTCCGAAATAGCTAGTAGATTATATAATTTTGATATAATGTATGAGCTTGACGAATATAAACTTGATGAAATGTTAGAAATGTATAAAATATTAAGTAAAGAATAAAGTATAAAAAGATATTCTATATTTGGAATATCTTTTTACTTTATGTTGACAAATGAGAAAAAATAGTGTAAAATAACTCAAGTAAAAATATTATCAAGAGTGGACGAGAGAATCGGCTTTATGACTCCACAGCAACCTATTTAATTTAGGTGCTAATACCGACAGAGCTACGCCAAAAGTTGCTTTGAATGATGATTATGAAAATAATGTTGTTCGAAACGGAGTCTTATAGCGTATGCTATAAGACTTTTTGTTTTATAAAATTGCTTATATAAGCAATTAAAATAGTAGCTAAATCAAGAAATATATGAAATTTAAATGTAGGAGGAAATGAAAAATGAAAAGATTATTTACTTCAGAAAGTGTAACAGAGGGACATCCAGATAAACTTTGCGATTACATATCAGATAGCATATTAGATGCTTATTTTGAAAAAGACCCAAATGCTAGAGTAGCATGTGAAACAGTAGCTGGAAAAGGGCAAATATTAGTAACAGGAGAAATTACTTCAAGTGCAAATATTGATATTGAACAAATTGTTAGAAATACTGTAAGAGAAATTGGATTTGATAACGCAGAAACAGATATTGATTATAAAACTTGTAAAGTTTTATTAAATATTTCAAAACAATCTTCAGATATTGCATTAGGTGTTGATAAATCTTTAGAATCAAAAAAAGGTTCAAAAGAAGAGTCAGAAGGTGCAGGAGACCAAGGAATGATGTTTGGTTTTGCAACAGATGAAACAGATGAATATATGCCAATGCCAATTTATTTAGCACATAAATTAGCTAAAAGATTAACAGAAGTTAGAAGAAATAAAACAATAGATTATATTAGACCAGATGGAAAAGTACAAGTTACAGTTGAATATGAAAATGATAGACCAAAAAGAATAGATACAATAGTTGTTTCAACACAACACGAAGCAACAGCTGATTTAGAAAAATTAAAACAAGATATTAAAGAATATGTTGTAAAACCAATAGTTCCAGAAAATTTATTAGATGAAAATACAAGATATTTTATAAATCCAACAGGAAGATTTGTAATTGGAGGACCTTTAGGAGATAGTGGTTTAACAGGAAGAAAAATTATTGTTGATACTTATGGTGGATATAGCCGTCATGGTGGAGGAGCTTTTTCTGGAAAAGATCCAACAAAAGTTGATAGATCAGCAGCTTATATGGCAAGATATATTGCCAAAAATATTGTTGCAAATGGACTAGCTAAGAAATGTGAAATTCAATTATCTTATGCAATTGGTGTTGCTCAACCAGTATCAATTTATGTAGATACATTTGGAACAGGAAAAATTCCTGAAAATGAAATTGTTAAAAAAATAAAAAATACATTTAATTTAACTCCAAGAGGAATTATAAAAAGCTTAGATTTAAGAAGACCAATCTATAAACAAACTACAAATTATGGACATTTTGGAAAAGAAAACTTACCTTGGGAAAAAATTATAAAATTAGTATAGAAAATATTAGCCGACTTTGAAATATAAGTCGGCTTTCTTAAGCTTATTTTAAGGTTTTTTTAACATAATTGTAATATTGCAAATGTTGACTTTTGGTGTCTTTATTTATATAATTTACTTGAAAAATAATGGAATTTTGTACATAAGAGGTGGTAGGTAAAAATGAAAAAGAAATTATTTGTTTCTATTTTTATAGTAGCAATAATATATATAATATTAGGTATGTTGGGAAATAGAGTATTTGCAACAACTCCGGGAACTTTAACGTCAGATATAAATGGAGTTGATGAAAATAAATACCCGGGATATAAAACTCTAATTAATGAGATGAAAGCTAAACATCCAAATTACATTTTCCTTGTATATTATACAGGAATGGATTGGAATGAAGTAATAACAACTGAATATAAAGGTCATGGAGTGAGTCCACATAATTTATTTCAAGTAAGTTCAAACTATAATGGAATGTGGCAATGTCCATTATGTGGTTCAACAAAATATGATAATGGTTCTTGGTGTTGTGCTTCAAAAGAAGCTTTAGCTTATATGATGGATCCAAGAAATTCAATAAATGATTCAGATGTTTTCCAATTTAAAGATTTGGAAGGTTCAGATGTTTCTTATGATGATATTGCAAGAGTGGTTTCTAGTTATGGACCTTATTTGAATAATCAAGAAGCAATACAAGCAATAGTAGATGCAAGTATTCAATATAATGTAAATGGATATTTCTTAGTTGCTAAAATTGTTAATGAACATGGAAAAAATGGTTCAACTTTAAGTAACGGTCAAGGTTACAATGGAAAATTTACTGGAGTATATAATTACTTTAATATAGGTTCTTATGGAAATGGAACTGCAACAATTATAAATAATGGATTATCTTATGCTCAATCTAAAGGTTGGACATCAATAAGAGCTTCAATATTTGGTGGCGCTGAAGTTGTTAAAGAAAGTTATATAACAAGATATAGTCAAAACACATTATATTATCAAAAATTTAATGTATCTGGAAAATCACCAATAGCTTCACACCAATATCAACAAAATATTATGGCAGCTCAAAGTCAAGGTTCAAGCTTAAAACAATACTATGGAAATTCAAATACAGCAGGAACATATACTTTTATAATTCCACTATATGAAAATATGCCAAAAACAGTTTCTGCAAGACCAGACCCAACAAAACAAAATACAATAACTTATGAAAATGGTGTTGTACAAAATGTAAGTACTTCATTAAAAGTTAGAGCTTCTGCAAATGGAACAGCAATTGGTGCTCTAAACAATGGAGAATCAATAAAAATTCTTCAAAGAGCACAAGAAAAAGTTGGAAATTATTATTGGGATTTAATTGTTTCAAATGTTGATGGAACTTATGGATATGCTGCAAGAGAGGTTGGAGGAGAACTTTGTATAGCATCTCTTGGAACAACAGGAAGCTCAGCAGGAACTGCTGAAACACCTGTAGAACCTGAAAAACCTGCGGAACCAACAGAGCCTACAGAACCAGAAGAAGATGAAACAATTGAAGTAGATATAGAAAAAGATATTGTTTTAAAAGAAACAGGTTATATAGATACAATTCCAGAAGTAACATATGAACATATTATACAAAAATATGAAAATGCTACTATAACAGATAATGATGGAAATAAAGTAGAAGAAGGAAAACTTGGAACAGGATACACTGTAACAATAGGAGAAGAAACCTTTAAAATAGTTAAAAAAGGTGATACTAATGGAGATGCACAAATAAATGTAATTGATGCAATATTAGTTTTAAATTCAATCAAAGGAACGAAAGTGCTAGAAGATGAATTTAAAGAAGCAGCTTGTGTAAAAAACAACGAAAAATTTGATATAACAGATGCTATTTATATGTTAAATTACATTAAAGGAACAGTTAACTTTAGTTTAAAATAATTTGAGGGAGAAATCCCTCAAAAAACTATACATTTTATAAAATTAAGGAGGATACTAAATGTATTGTACAAAATGTGGTAAAGAAATACCTGATGGAGAAAAGAAAATCTGTGATGATTGTGAGAAAAAATTATTACAAGAAATTACAGCAGAAGAAAAAAAAGAAGTAAAAGAAGAAAAAACAGCTTCTAAAAAAGAAACAAAAGAAAAAGCTAAAAAAGTTTCAAAAGAAGAAAAAGCAGCAGAAAAGAAAACCAAAAAAGAAAGTAAAAAAGCTGGAAAAGTAAATAAAGGTGATAAAAAAGAAGATGCTAATGAATGGAAAGTAACTGGAGAAAAAAATAAGAAGAAAAATGATTTAGTATCAGTTTTATTTATCGCAATTATCTTACTTCTTGCAATTGGTGGAGCTTTTATAATTTCTCATTTATTTACACAAGGTAGTTCAGAAGGTAATACAATAGGAAATATTAGAAATTATGGTTATGCTGTTGAAGATGGAAATTGGATATATTATTTAGCACCAAATGAAGATAGTAGTCAAATCGGAATTTTTAAAGTAAAAAGCAATGGTAAAGGTCAAGAATTATTATACATGAGTGAAATTGATATAGTTTCTTTAAATGTATATAAAAACTATATATACTTTATAGGATCTGGTGTTGAAAAATATACAGAAACAGATGAACTTGACAACAAAATCTATAGAATTAAAAAAGATGGATCAGAACTTGAAGTATTAAATGACAATGAAATAAATAATGATTGTTATGAAATATATGTAATTGATGATTCAATTTATTATATAGGTTTAAATGCAGAAATTTGCAAAATGGATTTAAATGGTTCAAACAAAACTGTTGTTGCAGATAATGGTACAGGATATTTAGGTATAAATGAAGATTACATTATTTACAATAAAACTAAAGTAGAATCAGCAGAAAGCTCAGAATCAGAAGGAAGCACAGAATTTGTAACTTATATTATGAACAGAGATGGTTCAAATCAAAGACCGATAATAGAAGGAAAAAGATTATATAGTGTAAATATAGAAGAAAATACAATTTACTACTCAGATATTGATAAAAAAATATATAAAACAGAAATAGATTCAAATGAAGAACAATTATTATACGGAGATCTTGAAGCTTATAACTTAAATACAAGTAAAGGTTATGCATATTATTTAGATTATTTAGATCCAGAAAATGAAGATTATACAGTTTGTATATATAGAGTAAAATTAGATGGAAGTACAGAAGCACCTGAATTAATCAAAAAATTAGACACATATTCTTCATTTATTGATGTTGTTGGAAAATGGGTAATCTATATGGATAGCAATTCAGAAGCTGGATTTATTAATTTAGTATCAGTAGATGGAAAAGATGAAGTTGTTCAACTATATTATTTAGATTATTCAGAATATTATGAAAAAGTTGAAGAATCAGATTATTCTGATACTTCAGTAGATGCTGGAGGAGAACAAACAACAACTACTGAAGAAACAACTACAAATACAGAAGCTACAGAGAATGTAGTAACAGAAGCAGCAAATACTGTAGTAGAAAACGTAGTAACTGATTCAACAAATACAGTGGCTCAAAATGAAGTAACAAATTCAACAAACACAACTGTTGAAAATACTACTACAAATACAGTTCAATAAATAATAAACAAAAAATCGTTATTTTTAAAATAACGATTTTTTTATCACTATACATGTATAACATAAGAAAAACACCAACTTTTTGAATCAAAATTTACATAATACAGTTAAAAAACATAAAAAATGGGAGCCTATAAGAAAACAAGGCTCACCAATTTGGAGCTTATAGGCGGAATCGAACCGCCGACCTACAGGTTACGAATCTGTTGCTCTACCAACTGAGCTATATAAGCATGAAATTATTATAATATTTGTTTTATTAAAAATCAATAAATATTATTAATAAAACGAATTAAAAATTTTATTAAATATGATGAAAGTTTAGATTAAAAACTATATGCTAAATCGAAAATAAAATATTGAAAAAAGAGAGTATTATATATATAATAAATTTATGAAATTATTTTAGGAGGATGTTATGCATACAGAATTTGAAGTAAGAATTTTAGATGTAGATAAAGAAAAAATAATAAAAAAACTAGAAGAATTAAATGCACAAAAGATTGCTGAATTTGATTATAAAAGAAGAGTATATAATTTTAATCCTCCAACAGATCATAAATGGATTAGATTAAGAACTGATGGAAAGAAAACAACATTAACAATAAAAAAAATAGAGAGCTTCTCTATAGATGGTACTAAAGAAATGGAAATAGAAGTATCTGATTTTGAAGAAACAAATAAAATGTTAGAAGAAATGGGATACAAAGCTCATACTTACCAAGAAAATAAAAGAATAAGATATGTTTTAAATGATGTTGAATTAGATATAGATTCATGGCCATATATTCCAACTTATTTAGAAATAGAAGGAAAAAGTGAAAACGCTGTAAAAGAAATGATGGAACTTTTAAATGTAGATAAAGAGAAAGCAACTAGCTTAGATGTACAAGGTGTCTTTAAAGAATTTTATAATATAGATATTGCAGAAGTTCCAGTTGTAAAATTTGATGAACCATTAGATAAGAAATATTATTTAAGTTAAGGAGAATATTATGGATTTCAGCTTACCAGAAAATTTAAATTTTAATATAATGACATTTGTTTTAGGTGCTTATTTGATTGCTATTGGAGTTTTATATTATGTGATTTATCATAAACATCATAAAAGAAATAAAGTAGAACTTGATGAATTAGTAACTTTAGTAACAAAATTTTATTCATTAACAATGCTATCAACATTTTTCATTTATTTAGGTGGAGCTTGTATGTTTGGAGCAAATGCTGTTAAATATGAAAGAAGTGAAGTTGTTCTACATATTGTATTAGGAATTATAATCATTAGTGCTACAATTATTAATTACATATTTTATATAAAAAAATCTTTAATAGATTATGACCCTAATATAAGAGCTGAAAATAAAAAAAGAACGATAAAAATTGGTGAAGTTTTAGAATTAATATTTTTCTTAATTTTTATATTAATGCCATTATGGCAGATACCTGCTTTTATGGAAATTGCTGATAAAAAAGAACTAGTTATAGAAGTATTGAAAGCTTTTGGAATATCAATAGCATCAACTGTTTTATTAATAGCATTAAATCCTGTAGATATTAAAGGAAAAATAAAAAACTTCTTTAAAAAATCAGAAAATAAAGAAGATAAAAAAATATATAAATAAAAATATTGTACAAAAGAAGGGGGATTTGTTATGAAAGTTAAAAAATTAAGTGTAGGAAAAACAATACTTTTATCACTGCTAGTTGCTTTAATAGTATTTATTGTAATTAGATTTAATCATTATTCTATTTTAAAAAGAATATCAGACAAAGCTTATGAATTTAATAGCTCAGAAACGTATAATGTAATAATCAAAGAATGTTCAGATACTCAAAAAACAGAAAGAGAAGAATTTAGAAAAGGAAACTTGCTATTTTCAAAAACTAGATTTGAAGTAGAAAACGAAGTTTTGTCAAATTCATCAAGTTTATTAATGTTAGAAGAAAAACTTTGCAATAAATATTCTGTAGATTATACAGATAATTCTTTAGTAATTTTAACAGAATCTAATACTGAGAAAATGGATTATGGTCCAACAAACTTTTTTGCTTACGCATATGCTATGAGCAATATTGATATTTCAACAGATGTAAAAACTGAAATTTCAAATTGGATAGATGATAAAATATTATTTCCAGCAGTATTTTCACAAGAATACAATGGCTCTGATTGTTATGTATTTAATCACAAAGGATGGAGGAGAATCTGGGTTGATAAAGAAAGTTTATTACCGCTAAAAGTTGAATGGAAGAATAATGACTATGAAATATATAACACTGTTACTTTTGAATATAATCAAATAGATGACTCCGTTTTTGAAATACCAAATACAAATGATTTTGATGAAGTATCTTATTATGATTCAGGAAAGCAACCAGAATTAAGTTGGGGAAAACCAGCAGAAGAAGCAATATCAGGTACATCATTAAAACCTGGTGAACAATTGATTGAGAATGTTGAAATAGAAGAAAATGAAGTTTTGAATTTTTTAGGATTAACATCAAATGAATCTGGAATAATATCTCTAAATATATGTTCTTATGAAACATATAATAAGTTTAGAGAAAAATATTCTGGGTTAAGAGAACTTACAGAAAAAGATTTTGAACGTTATTATGTAACACTTGCGTATAAAGAAGGTTACAAATTAAATTATTTAGAACAATGGGAAAGTAGCCAATCATATAATTTGAATTGTGTAGTATCAGCAGAAAAATCTAATAAAGATAATTTGATGGTATTAATAACTTCAAAAGAAAGTAATAATAGGTGGGCTAGTTTTGTAGAAAACGATACAAAATTAAAAATAGATTCATATAAAGCTTTTGAAAAAATTCAAGATAATTTAATTGATTTTCAAAATTTTTATGGATTAAAAGAACAAAATTCTGAAGGTTATAGAAGTGATATTCTTTCTAAATTAACAAATGAACAATTTGCTAATTTAGAATATATTAAAACACCAGTAAAAGGACAAGAACCTATTTGCTGGAAAATAGATTATAGAGGATATGAATATGATACAGTTGTTTCTATGACAATTTATGTAGATGCTACAACAGGAGATATAATTGGAAGTACAGATTTCGAAAAATCAAAATAAAATAATTGACATAATAAAGAAATTGTAGTAAAATAACAATGTAGTAAATATGAACTGTGAAGAGGAAAAGTAAAATAAAGGTTATCTACAGAGAGAAAGTGTCAGCGGCTGAAAGCACTTTTAGAAAAACATATTTGAAAAACTACCTTGGAGTTCCCATTTGAAAAAGTGGCGCGAAAAGATGGCGTTAATATCTTAAATGAGTTAAACAGTAGGGTGGAACCGTAAGAAATAAACTTACCCCTATAGGTACAATTTGTACTTATAGGGGATTTTTGTATTTTATGATAACAATAATATTGTAAATGCAAAAATCCGCTATAAACAAATTTACTTAAATAAATTTTTTATAAGCCGAGAAGGCAGAGGAGGAATTTATTATGTTTAAAATTAAGTTACATGGAGGAAAAACAGCTGAAGTTGAGGAGTCAATGTTTTGGCATACAACTTCACACATTTTAGCACAAGCTGTTAAAAGATTATTTCCAGAAGCAAAATTAGCAATAGGACCATCAATTGAAAATGGATTCTATTATGATTTTGATGTTGAGAAACCATTCTCAGAAGAAGATCTAGCAAAGATCGAAGAAGAAATGAAAAAAATCATTAAAGAAGATTTAGAGCTAGAAAGATTTGAACTTCCAAGAGAAGAAGCTTTAAAATTAATGGAGGAAAAAGGAGAACCTTACAAAGTAGAATTAATTAATGATTTACCAGAAGGTGAAGTTATTTCTTTCTACAAACAAGGTGATTTTACAGATTTATGTAGAGGACCTCACGTACCAAATACAGGAGTTATAAAAGCTGTAAAATTATTATCATCTTCAGGAGCTTATTGGAGAGGTGATGAAAAAAATAAAATGCTTCAAAGAATTTATGGTATTTCATTCCCTAAAGCAAGCGAACTTGAAGAATATTTAAATATGCTTGAAGAAGCTAAAAAAAGAGATCATAGAAAATTAGGTAAAGAATTAGATTTATTCTTTTTTGATGAAACAGCTCCAGGTATGGCATATTGGATGCCAAAAGGATTTAAAATGATGAATATTTTAATTGACCTTTGGAGAAAAGAACATGAAAAAAGAGGATATTTAGAATTCTCTGGACCACAATTAAATAGTAGTGAACTTTGGAAAACATCAGGACACTGGGATCATTATAAAGAAGATATGTTTGTTTTAGAAGATTCAGATGGAAAAGAGCAAGCATTAAAACCAATGAACTGTCCAAATGCTATTAAAATATATGGTTCAAAATTAAGAAGCTATAAAGATTTACCATTAAGATTTAGTGATATAGATGTAATTCATAGAAATGAAAAATCAGGACAATTAAATGGATTATTTAGAGTTAGAATGTTCCGTCAAGATGATGCTCACAACTTTATTTCACAAGATCAAATTGGTTCTGAAATTAAAGATATAATTGAAATTGCTAAATATTTATATGGAATATTTGGATTAGATTTCGAATTAACATTATCTACAAGACCAGATGATTTCATGGGAGATATTGAACTATGGAACGAAGCAGAAGCAAATTTAAGAAGCGTATTAGATGAATTATGTGGAAAAGATCAATACAGAATTAATGAAGGTGATGGAGCTTTCTACGGACCAAAAATCGATATTAAAATGAAAGATTGTTTAGGAAGAGAATGGCAAATGGGTACAGTTCAAGTTGACTTCCAATTACCATTAAGATTTAACTTATCATACATTGATTCAAATGGAGATAAGAAAACTCCAATCCTTATCCATAGAGCATTATTTGGATCATTTGAAAGATTTATTGGAATTATTACAGAACATTTTGCAGGAGCATTCCCAGCTTGGCTTTCACCAGTACAAGTAAAAGTTTTACCAATTTCTGATAATCAAAAAGAATATGCAGAAAAAGTTGTTGCAGAATTAGCAGCTAATGGTTTAAGAGTTGAACTTGATGACAGACAAGAAAAAATTGGATATAAAATTCGTGAAGCTCAACTTTCTAAAGTTCCTTATATGTTAATATTAGGAGAAAAAGAAGTGGAAAGCGGAGCAGTTGGAGTAAGAGCTAGAAAAGAAGGAGATATTGGTGCAATGCCAATCGCAGACTTTATAGCTAAAATACAAGAAGAAATTAAAAATTTTAAATAAAAATATGATTTGAAATCAAGAAAATAAGAGGAGATTTTTGAAGTGACCTTTAAAAGTTCACAATAAAAAAGAGACAAGAATAAGAAGTAGAGATTTTCTACTTCTTATTTTTTGTTTAAGAGAAAAGTGCTTTAAAACATTGATTTAATAATTAGTTTAATATAGAATATTTTTATATTAGAGAAAGGGATTTTTGAATAAAAATCTTAGGTGAAATTTATGAACAAAAGAAAGTTTTTACTTATTTTTATATTAATGATTTTACTTATATTTATTATAGCTGTTGGTGGAAAAGTATTATTTTCTGAAGACGATGGGAATTTTAATGTAAAGCCATTAGGTCAAGAAGAAATTGAAGAAAGTAAACATCAAGTTTCAGTTGTACCAACTATGAAAGATACAATTGAAGAAAATAGTGCTTGGTGTGCAACTTTTCAACTTGTTTGGAATGATATGCAAGATAATTTAGTAGAAGGTGATATTGAATTTTCTGAACCGAATGTTTTGGTAGATAATTTAAATTCGCAGATTTTTAAAGAAAATGATATTTCAAAAGAATATTACTATAAAAAATGTGGATTAATGACATTAGATTTAAAAGAAGAGATTGAAAGAGGAATTGAGAAAAAATTCGGAGAAAAAAGCGATATACTAGATATGTTTGACTGGGAAGATAGAGGAGAAAGATATTTCTTCTATGCAATGCTTAAAAGAGATTTTGAATTTTTAAATGAATTTGAAATATTAGATAAAGCTAATTTTAAAGATACAGAAAATGTTGAATATTTTGGAATTGAATCTTCAGAAAATGACAGCTTAAGAAATCAAGTTTCAGTATTATATTATAATACTGAAAAAGATTTTGCAGTAAAATTACATACCAAGTCAAATGATGAAATTATTTTAGCAATAAAAGATGATGGGGGTAATTTTGAAGAACTTTATAGTGATATTATAGAAAAATCAGAAAAATTTGATGGAAATACTGAATTTGGAAAATTAGATATTTTAAAAGTTCCAAATATAGATATGAATGTATTAAGAGAATATCAAGAATTAGCAGGAAAACCATTTGCTATAAAAGATGGAACATTAGTTGAAATCGAAAAAGCAGTTCAAACAATTCAAATGAAACTTGATAACAAAGGTGGAAGTATAAGAAGTGAAGCAGCAATAGCTGCAACTAAATCAGCTATTGTTTTTGATACAGCAGAGCCAAGAAATTTTTCGTTTGATAAAGATTTTGTAATATTCTTGAAAGAAGCTGATAAAAAAATACCATATTTTGCAGCATCTATTAGTGATATAAATTTATTTGTACAAAAATAAATTTCTTGATTTTTATTTATATTAGAATGCACTTTTATAAATTTATTTTAATTATAAAAATAATAAACAATTTCATAAAAATACTTGCATTATAAAATATTTATGTTATAATCTTAACTACGCCAAAGGAAAAGGCATCTATTGCAATTTGTAAATAGATGCTTTTTTTATATTATTTATGAAAATATAAAACGAGCTTTTAAATTTGCAATATGCTAAAATCAAAAAGCTCGTTGCTTTTGCGTTGCAAATTTTGACAGTTTATTTTTCTAACTGAAAGTTCTGATTTCAAAAATTTAATTGATTTGAAATTAGATATCTATTTTTAAGAGGAGGATTTAAAATGGACGAAAAGGAATTTTTAAGAGAAAAAGAAAAGTTAAAGGAGGTATCTAGAAAACTCGAAAAAGAAGAACATGTGATTGAAGACAACCTACAAAACACAAGTAAAAGTTATGATAAAGAATCATATGTTAGAGCACACTTAGTTTACTTAGGACACAAAAAGTTGCAAGACTTAAAGAAAATCAAAGACAAGCCATATTTTGCTAGAATTGATTTTACTGCAAAAGATGAAAAATTAGAAAAACTTTATATTGGGAAGTTATCAATATTAGATAGTGAAAATCAACAGCCAATAATAATTGACTGGAGAGCACCAATATCAAATCTTTATTATGATGGAAGAGTTGGAAAATCAAGCTATGAATCACCTGGTGGAAAAGTTGAAGGAGAAATTTCTTTAAAAAGACAATATTTTATAGAAAAAAAAGAACTTCTAAAATATTCAGATATTGACTTAAAAGCAAATGATGAACTTTTGCAAGTTGCATTAGAAGAAAAAGCAGATGATAGATTAAAAAATATTGTTGCTACAATACAAGGTGAACAAAATAATATTATAAGGGCAGATATGAACAAAGCCTTGATTGTACAAGGTGTTGCAGGAAGTGGGAAAACAACAATAGCTCTGCATAGAATTGCATATTTAATTTATAATTGTGATAAAGAATTTAATCCTGAAGATTTTATGATAATAGCACCAAATAAATTCTTTTTAAATTATATTTCAAACGTACTTCCAGACTTGGGTGTGGAAAATGTAAAACAATATACATTTGAAGATTTAGCTTATGAAATAATAGGCAAAAAACTTAAAATATCAGATAGTAATGAAAAACTTGTAACAATTGTAAATAAAGAGTTTGACGAGATTAATAATGGCGATATTAATACAATAATTCAAGAATCAAAATTAAAATCTTCTATAGAATTTAAAACGATAGTTGATGGATTTTTAAAAGAACTTGAAGAAAATTATTTACCTAAAAAAGATTTTCTTTTAGAAAATGTAAGAATAATGAGATATGAAAATATTCAAAAATTATTTACAGAAACTTATAAAGATTTAGATTTTGAAAAAAGAATTAATGAAGTTAAAAAACATATATTTTCAAAAATAAAAAATAATAAACAAATAATAGAAGATACAATTACAGCGAAAAGAAGTGCTAGAATTAAAGCAATGCTTAAAGATGAAACTTTAACAGAAGAAGAGCAAAGAGAAAAAAGAATAGAAATTTTTGAAGAAACAGAAAGTGTTCTTAAAAAATTAGAAAAGAATGATATTAAAATTGTTGATTCATATTTTAATGAAATAACAAGAAAAGATGCAATAGAACATTATAAAGATTTTATAGAAAACTATATATTTGATAAAGTAGATAATGAAATTTTAGGAAGTTATCTAGTAAGAAATACAATGCGAAATTTAAACAAAGGAGAAGTTACTTTTGAAGATTTGGCACCAATAATTTATATTCACTACAAAATATATGGAACAAAAGTAAAATCAAAATTAAGACATGTTATAGTTGATGAAGCACAAGATTATGGAGAGTTCCAATTTAGTGTTTTAAAAACAATTTTGAAAAGTAATTCAATGACAATACTTGGTGATATTGCACAAGGAGTTCATTCATATAGAGGAATTGAAAATTGGAAGAAATTTATAGATGTAGAATTTCCAGAAGGAGATGCGATTTATACAACTTTAGAAAAAACTTATAGAACGACAAAAGATATAATGTATAAAGCAAATGAAGTAATTGAAAAGCTTCCAGAGTTTGAAAAACAATTTATTGTAAAAGGTGAACCGGTAATAGATAGAAACGATTCGATACATATAAAAGAAATGCAAAATGAAGATGAAATAATAAAGGCATGTTCAGAAAAAATTAATGAATATATTTCAAAAGGATTTAAATCAATTGCAATAATTGGAAAAGATATGAAAGAATGTAAAAATATAAAAAAGAAAATTGAAAAATTCAATAAAGATATAAAACTTATTCAAAGTAAAGATTCTGAATATCATGCAGGAATTTCAATTGTTCCATCATATTTGGCAAAAGGATTAGAATTTGATAGTGTTATATTATTTAATGTTAATAATGAAAATTATCAAAATACAGTATTGGATATAAAACTTTTATATGTTGCAATTACTAGAGCAATGAGTAAATTAGATGTTTTTTATACAGGAAAAATTGCAGAAATAATGAATTAAACTGACAATGTTAGTAAAAGTAGTGAATAAAAAATTGAGATTTGAAAAATGTTCTAAAATGTGATATAATATAAAGAACTTTTGGGTTTTATAGAAAATTCCTAAGGCTATCTGATATTTTGTCAGTTTACGATATATTTAAGACATCACCTTAAAATTGTGAGGAGGAAATAGAATGAAAAAGAGAGTTATTCTGATGATGGTGGTTTTGACATTCCTTTTGGCTGCATGCTGTGATTGCAAGCAAACAATTCGGTCTTTGAATGAAGAACTTGTGATCTTTAGCATTCGTGAAAAAGAAATTCTTACCGAGCTTGAAAATTTAAGAACAGAACTTGAAGATACCCAAGCTTTGCTTGAAGAGAATTTGGCAAGTGAATCGATGAACGTTGAAAATACAAATGAAAAAATGCATACTTTTTTGGAAAAGAAGGCGGCTTCGAATAATTATGCCGATTGGAATGAAGTTGCGTCCTGTGAATATGCGACTCCTGAAATTTTACTTCAAGTTGCATCTAAAACTGCAGAAATTACTACAACTTACGAAGATTCCTATAATTGGGCTCTAAAAATTGCTTATAACATTGAGGCAAATCCCAATACGACAGCAAATGTTCTTGAAGAATTATTAAATTCCAATTTGATTCGGATTTGGGATATAATTGCTTCTTCTGATAAAATTGATGAAGCATCTTTGAGAAGAATTGCAAATCGTGTATCTAAGCTTAATACAGATCTTCCGAATAATTATAATTGGGTTGTTAGAATCACTGAAAAAATTACTGAAAACAGTGTGTTTACAGCTGCAATTGCGGAAGAATTATTAGAATCTGATTGCCCAGATGTTCGTAGTATGGCTCAAGAAGCATTGGAAACTCTTAACAGTTAATTAACCAAAAGGAAAAAGGCACCCGAAAGGGTGCTTTTTTCTGTGTTTATATTTTTTATAATTATCGATAATAAATTATGATATTACAAACGAAAATAATTGCCAATTTGCAAATAAAAAAATCATCTAACAATTGATAAATTAAAATTTATATGATATACTGAGCATGGATTTTAATAAGAAAGGGAGAATTTCGAAGTGGAAAATGTAACAAAAGGCGAATTACAAAAGAAATTAGAATATTTAAACTTAGATTTAGAAGATATTCCAGGTGAATTAATTGACTATAAACCACTTAATTTTAATGTTTCTAGATTAAATAATGATAAAGATCATAGAATATTTCGTTTTGTTCCAATAGATCAAATCGATATATTAGTAACTCCATGTCTAAGAACAGAACCATTAAAGGAAAAATACTCTAAAGCTTTACCACTACACAAATATATTCTTCCTGCAGAAAATGATGAAGATATAGAAAGATATACAACATTTTTAAAAATGTTAGATTCTGTTAATGTTAACGAAATTGAAAATGTTGCAAGTCTTCAAAAAGAATTAGAGAAAAAAGAACCATTTAAAGTAAAGTATAATAAAGATAATATGTGGCAAATATATTATTCAGAAGCAGTAGGAAGATATTTCATGCTTGTATGTAGCAAAGAAAAAACTTTTGCTGATTTTTTCTATTTATTAAAAGCAAAAATAGAATTTGCGAAAGGAAGAGCAAGAATAGCCCCAAGAATATATGTGCCAATAAATGCAATGAATTATTCAGAAGAATATTTGAACAGAAATGAAATTGCAGATTTAGAAAATTATTTATGGTTATTTACTAAAAACTGGGCTCTAACATTTGAGGTATATAGCAGAACAAATGCCTTATCATTACAAATAGTTGGTGAAACAGTTGTATATGATGATGTAAAAAGTTCATATAAAGTAAAATTAACAAATAGAGAAGAAGCAATAAAATTTTATAAATTATTAAAAGCATTATTTATAATGCAAACTGAAATCAAAAATCATTTTAATTTCACAACTAAAATAGATAGCAATAATAGTTTGGAATTATATATGGGCGAAAAAAGACTAACTTATGATATGATAACAGAATTTATAAGAACAGAATTTAAAATTGCTGAAGAAGAAATTAGAGTTCAAAACGAAAATATAAAAGAAATTGAAGAAGAGTTAGAAAATTTAAAATTTGCAGTAAAAGCAAAAGAAGATGAATATTTAATAAAACAAAAAGAAATTTCAACATATTTAGAATACAAGAAAACGTTTATAGGAAAAGTAAAATATTTCTTTAAATCACCAAAAATAAACAAAAAATTAAAAGAAGAAAATAAAAATGCTCCAAAAGAAGAAGCTAAGGAAGAAACTAAAACAATAGATGTAGAGCCGATGAATGCAGTGTTTAAGGATAAAAGATTCTATACAATAGAAGATTTAGTAACTGTATATTCTCTTCTTGAAAAAGGTGAAAGAAATTACAAAAATTTAAATCAAGATTTAAAAGCATTAAGATTAAAACTTGAAAATGTAGTTTCAAAGGTAAAAAATGCAAATCTCTATATTGAAGAAATAGATAAACATAGAAAAAGTATTTTTGACTTCTGGAAATTCTCAAATAAAGATGAAAAATTGAGTCTAGAAATGGGAAATGAAACAGAAAAAGACGATTCTAATAAAAAAGTGTTAAAGAAATCATTTGATTATAATACAGATTTAGAAGATTTAGGGGCAAAAGTAGATACAATTCAAAGGAAAAAATTATCAAAAGAAGAAATGGATGCGTTATTTATTGCTAAAACAGAAGTATTGTATTTATTAAATATGTTAAGAGAAAATGATTTAAATAAAAGAGCTTTAGAAAATACTTTAGAAGAGTTAAAAGAAGAATTTAACAATAATAGACTTTATATAGATAGCGAAACTTTCGATATCTTTGGAAATATAGAAGATGATTCTAGAAAATTAAAATATATTGGAAGTAGAAGTCATAGAGAAAATGAAAAAAGTAAATTTAAAATATTAAATATTAACAAAAAAATTGATGTATTTGATTTTACCGAAAAACTTCAAAGCATAATAAGTTATCTAGAAGGAGCAACCCCAAAAGGAGTTGCAGAATATGATTTCTCATTATATAAAGTAACTCAAATAACAGAAAAAGTTAAAGAAAAATCATTTGACATATATAATATTAATGTGGAAAAAGCATTAGAAGAATATGAAGATGATGGAGAGGGAGCTTTAAATTTAATAAAATTAAATTATAAAGAAGGCTTACCACTGCTTTATTATTCAAACATAATCTTTTTTGACAACAATAATCAAACCCTACCTCTTGGTATGGATATGTCATCAAGTGTATTTTTAGATTGTAAAAAATTTAATTTCACATTAGTTGGTAAAAATAAATTTAGAACAAATAATTATTTTACAGAAAGCAATAATTTAATTTTACCAAAATCTAAAGATGTATTTGTTTATGAATATGATGTTGAATTGAAAAATTAATTTTACATAGGAGGAGAAAAAATGGCAAACAGAGCTATTATAATTGTTTTAGATAGTTTTGGTGTTGGAGAAACACCAGACGCAAATGAATATGGAGATGTTGGAAGCAATACTTTAGAAGGAATCTATAATAATACATCACTAAATATTCCTAATATGAAACGTTTAGGATTATATAATATTCAAGGTTTAAATATTGATGAAAAAGAAGAAAGTCCAATTGGAATTTTTGGAAAAGCAGCAGAAAAAACAAAAGGAAAAAATAGTCCAGTTGGTCATTGGGAAATTGCAGGATTTATAAAAGATGAACCATTTAAAACATATTATCAAGGATTCCCAAAAGAATTATTAGATGAAATATCAAGAAGAGCTGGAATTAAAGGATTTATATGTAATGAAAAAGGTTCTGGAACAGACTTCTTAAAACAATATGGAGAAGAAAGTATAGAGAAAAACATGCCAATAGTATATACTTCAGCAGATAGTGTTTTCCAAATAGCAATGCATGAAGATATATTACCAGTTCCAGAATTATATAAATTATGCAAAATAGCAAGAAGAGTAATTGATGAACAAGGATATGGAATTGGAACTGTAATAGCAAGACCATTTATTGGAGATTGTAGCGAAAACTTTACTAGAACATATAACAGAAGAGATTATGAAGCAGCTGATTTTGGAACAACAATGTTAGATGTATTCCAAGAAAATAATAAAAAAGTATTAGCAATTGGAAAAATTGAAGATTTATTTACTGGAAGAGGAATTAATAGAGCAATTCACACAAATGGAAATGCAGACGGAATTGAAAAAACAATTGAAGCTATTAAAAATTCAACAGAAGATTTAATTTTCACTAACTTAGTTGATTTTGATATGTTATATGGACATAGAAATAATATTGAAGGGTATGCAAGAGCATTAGAAGAATTTGATCAAAAATTACCAGAAATAATGGATGCATTAAAAGAGGATGATATTCTAATATTAACAGCAGACCATGGAAATGATCCAAGTACACCAAGTACAGATCACTCAAGAGAATATATTCCAATATTAGCATACGGAAAAAATCTAAAATCAAATGTAGACTTAGGAATAAGAGAAACATATGCAGATATATCAGCAACAATTTTAGATATATTCGGATTTGAAAAATTAACAGGAACAAGTTTCAAAGAAGAAATAATGTAAAAAAATAAAATAAAAAATCTAGACAATCTTAATTTTATATGTTAAGATTGTCACATGCCCAAGTGGCGGAATTGGCAGACGCACACGACTCAAAATCGTGCGGGAAACCATGCGGGTTCGAGTCCCGCCTCGGGCACCAAGAAAGCAGATATTTTATATCTGCTATTTTTTTATTTAAAGAAAATAAGTTAAAACGGGACGAGAAAAGGAGGAACAGAAAACGATTCAGTGAATCGTTTTCCCGACGCGGCTCGCCGAGTCCCGCCTCGGGCACCAAGAAAGCAGATATTTTATATCTGCTATTTTTTATGTTTTGAAATATAAGTAACAAAAAGGTAATATAAATTTAATTGAATTCGAAAGTCTATATGATATAATCATTTTATAAATGCAAAGGAAAAAAATAGAAATATTTAAAGAAACTATACGATAAAATGCAACTGAATTATACAAAATTTGACAAATTATAAAATAATGGTATAATACAGTTTGTGAAAGGAAAAATATATGGAAAGAGAAAATAGAAAAGTATTAATATCAGTAAAAGTATCGACATTATTACTAATCTTATTATCAATAATTGCAATAGTAGTTGTAGGAAATATAATTTCAAACAAAATAGAAGAAAGTAAAACAATTGCTAATGCAAATAGTCAAGAAAATTCACAAAGTGAAGAAATAAATGAAAATAAAGAAGAAACAAACGAAGTAAGAACAATAAAAGCAGAAATAACTTCTAGATCTCAAGGTGAAACAAGAGAAGATGTTAACTTACAAGGAAATGTAGGAATGATTAATATAGAATCTATTGAACATTCATTACAAGAAGAAATTGAAGAAAGTGCAGAGCCTATAGAGGAAGTTCCTGCAACTACTCCAATTGAAGAAGTTACAATTTCTAGAGATATGAACTTAACTGTAAGAACAGGATTATCAAGAGAAGATTTTATAACATTAATCGCTGGAGTTGAGGAAGATACATCAGGATTTTTCGAAGAAAATGCAGGATTAATATTTGATTTATGTGAAAAATATCAAATAAATGAAATTTTCTTTTGTGGTTTAATTGCAGGAGAATCTGGATGGAGAATAGCAGATAATCATAGAAGAACTTATAACTATATTAGTTTAATGTCACATGGTGGACTTATTAGATATTCATCCGTAGAAGATGGATTAGAAAAAGCAGCAATGGCGTTACATAATAATTACTTAACAGAAGGTGGAAGATTCTATCATGGTCCAACTTTGGCTGGTGTAAAAACAAGATTTTGTCCAGCATCAAGTACATGGATAAATCTAATATATGGAAATATGGAAAGAATATTAAAATAATATTTTAAAAGAAGTATATGAAAATATACTTCTTTTTTCGTGTTAAATTATTAGGAAAATGACATAAAATATGATATAATATTGAGGAACTTTCAAAATTTAGAGAAAGGAGAGTGTTTTATGACTCGGAGAAAAGTTTCTATTGGTTATAAAATACTAGTACTTCTCTCACTTACTATTGGAATACTTTTAAATTTGATCAAAACAACATCTGTTTCAGCTCTTTTGTCGTATTATACTTTGCAAAGTAATATCATTTGCCTTGTGGGCTTTGCGTGCTTTTTGTATTTAGAAATACGGCAGGAAGAGAAATCTGACATATACTACTTAATAAAAGGTGCTATAGTAATTGCAATATTTATAACAGCTTTTGTTTATACTTGCACACTAGCTCCAACTAATTTTGAGATGGATTCACTTCAAAAAAGTGTTGAAAATAAATGGGTTGCAAATCTGTTTGTTCATTCAATTTCGCCGGCAATGGTTATAGCAGATTATTTTCTTTTTGATGAAAAAGGAAAATTCAAATGCTATTATCCAATTTTTTGGCTTATAATTCCACTCAATTATGTTTTATATGTTTATATGTATAGTTTTTCTGGAGGAGAGTTTTTTAATATTGGTGGCTCAAAACATTTTGCTTATTTCTTTTTAGACTATGAAAAAATTGGTTATCTAGGAGTTGCGAAATGGCTGATATTAATGGGACTGTTTATTGTTTTTATATCATATTTATTTGTATTTATTGATAGTAAATTGGGAGACAGAGAAAGGAGCTGATAAAGCTCCTTTCTTTGCGTTTTATAGACGATGCAAAAATTTTAAAAATACAATAATTTTAAATATGGAATGATAAATCAATATTAATAAAAAAGAAAATTAAATTCTTAAAAATCACTTATAAAAAATAGTCCATATGGAATAATAAAGAGAGTATTTTTAAGGAGGAATATAATGAAAAAATTATTAAGTATTTCGATATTACTTTTCTTTATTTTGGAAGTTACATCATTTGCATCTTTACAAACAACAATTACTAATTTAAATTCTTTAAATATAACTTTAAATAAAGAAATAGTTCATCCAAACGAAGAAGTTATTTTAAATATTGATTTTGGACAAAATTTAAGTGAATTTGAAATAGATATTGCCTATGATAAAAATCTATTTGAATATATTTCGGTAGATAACGAAGCAATTATTAATAATAATGGAGATGTTTTAACAATAATTTTTCAAACAATGTCGAGTGAAGTTTTAACTTCAAATCAAATAAATCTAACATTTAAAGCGAAAAACGACATAGTAACAACAAATCCAACTGATTTTAAAGTGACTCTTGAAAGTTTAAAAGATGAAAATTTGGTGGATATAGCGAATCCAAATAGTCCTATAGAAAAGAATTTGATAGTTGAACCAACTTATGAAGATTATAAATTTGATTTTTTATATGAAGGAACGATATCTCCAAATGAAGAAAAAGAAATGAAACTTGTTTTAAAATCTGGAATGGGACGAAATTATAGTAATACAAAAATTTATGCATCAGTATTAAATCCAGAAGGCGCAGAAGTAAAACTTGTTGCTAATGATGAAGAGAATATGGAATACAATTTTCTAGAAGAAGGTTGGGGTGGACAAACTGGAGAACCAATTGGGGGGAAAAATGTTATAAAAGAAATGGATTTAAGAGGAACATTTTCTAAAGAAGGAACTTATGAAATTATTTTTAAAGTAGTGGATTTAAATAGTTCAGAGTATGTTATAGCGACTGATACTTTTGAGATAGAAGTAGGAGATAAATTAGAAAACATTGGTAAAATTGGTAGTGCTGAGGTTGAGTCGAAGAACAATGAAAATAATATTGTAAAAAATAGTACAATTTCAAATATAGTAACTGAAGAAGAAAGTAAACCAACTGAATTGCCTAAAGCTGGTATTATGATTTATTATATTATTATTCCTATTGCATTTTTTGTAACAGTGATTTATGTGTGCTTAAAAAAGAAAGATGAAGAAATATAGAAAGATAAGAATATTTTTAATTATTACAGCAATTTCTGGAATGGTATATTTACTTAAAGATATCTATAAAGAAGATAATATAAGGTTAGAAGAAAATACAAATAAATTAATTAAAAACAGCAATGAAACAAAAAGTGAAAAGAATGAAGAAAATAAAATTGAAGCAGAAGATGTTGAAAATGAGATAAAAATAGTAGGTGTAGATGAAACTAAAAATGTAAATACTACTAAAGAAAGCAGTTATAATCTTGACGAAAATTATTTAGGGTTTGAAGTAATCGCAAAATTAGAAATTCCCAAAATAGAGCTAGATACGTATGTTTTAAAAGAATATTCAAAAGAAGCGATGGATATATGCGTTACAAAACTTTGGGGACCTAATCCAAATGAAATAGGAAACTTTTGTATAATAGGTCATAATTACAAAAAGAAAAATATGTTTAGTAAATTAATTAATTTGGAAATTGGAGATAATATTTTTCTTCAAGATCAAAACAATAAAATAAAGGAATATGTAGTTTATGATATTTATAAAGTTGAATATGATAATATTGAACCTCTAAATGAAGAAACTTTAGGAAGAAGAGAAGTTACACTAATAACTTGTGTGAATTATACAAATAATAGATTAGTAATAAAAGCAAGAGAATTGCTATAATACAAAATAAAAGGAATGGTCAACAACTATTTAGAAAAAAATCTAAATAGTTGTTGACTTTTTACATGAATAAGAATATAATCTATTTAGAAAGATTTCTAAATAGCAAGGGAGTGATAAAAATGGGAATGTCTGAAACTTTAAAAGCAATATCCGATCCAGTAAGAAGAGATATTTTAGAAATGTTAAAAACAGGAAAAAAATCAGCAGGTGAAATTGCAGAAAAGTTTAATTTAACAGGTGCTACAGTTTCATATCATTTATCACAATTGAAAAAAGCGGATTTAATTGCAGAAAGCAAATATAAAAATTTTATTTATTATGAATTAAATGCATCTGTATTTGAAGAAGTATTAACATGGATTTATAGTTTGGGAGGAAAAAAAGATGAAGAAAATTAATTGGAATAATTTAATTTTTACTTGTATGATTTGTTTATTACCTATTTGTATGGGATTATATTTTTATGAAGAATTACCAGATACAATGGCAGTTCATTTTAATATAGAAAATCAAGCTGATAATTTTGCATCAAAGAATTTTGCATTGTTTGGTATACCTGTAATTATGACTTTATTACAAGCTTTTTGTTGTATAATAAGTGATATAAATGAAAATAAAAAAGGCAATCCACCTAAAATTATAAAAATAGTAAAATGGATTATTCCATTCTTAACAATTGTTGTATATACTTTAACTATATTAGTTGGGCTTGGAAAAACAGTAGATATAGGAAAAATAATATCTATTGTTTTAGGATTAATGTTTATTGTGATAGGAAACTATATGCCAAAAATGAGCTATGATGATGCAAAAGGAAATATAAATCCATTACCAGCAAATGAAAGTGATTTTAAGCAAATGATGAGACTATTAGGATATACTTTCGTAATCGGCGGAGTGGCAATAATAGCTGCAATTTTCATTTCAAATAAAGCTGCTTTTATAACAATATTGGGATTATGTTTCTTAGTATTTATTGAGAGTTTATATATTTCATTTAAAAGAAATTAAAAAATAAGTATAAAAATAATTTTGTGAAATATAAAAATCATATAAAATAAAATGGCTAAATATAGATTAAATTTGAATATGTAAAGCAAACTTTACACAAAAATAAAGCAAACTTTCTTGTGAGTTTGTTTTATTTTTTTTACAATTTTTATATAATAAACAAAGGAGGAACAAATATGGAAGAAAAGAAAGTAAAGTTTGAATTTTATAATGAAAAGTTATTGGAGTATCGAAAGAATAAAAATTTATCACAAGAAGAAATTGCTGAAAAAATTGGAGTATCAAGGCAATCTATATATGCATGGGAATCAGGAAAAAGTGTGCCAGATATAGAAAATATGTCAAAGCTTTGTCAAGTATTAGATATTACAGCAAATGATTTAACCAATGGATTAAAATATAGTAGTACTGAGAACGAAAATTTAAAAGATGTTAATAAAAGAATAAATAAAAAAACAATAAAGCGAATTATTTTGATATTATTATTAATTATAATCATAGTTTATCTAATAACATCTATAAGAAAGTTTATTATTTTAACAGATATACATTTAAAGATAAAAAATGTTTCATATTATAATAATTATTCTTATGATGAATATAGTGGAAAAGAAGATAACGGAGTTAATAGTGTTAATGTTATAAATTCCAAAAGAAAAGAAATAAAATATAAAGATAATGTTATGAAAATAAAAGAAACAGCTTTTAATAAAAATGAAAATTTTGAAACAAATTATACATGGATTAATATTAATACAAAAGAAGGATATTATTACAATATGGAAGCAAAAACATATTCTAAAATAGAAGATGTTAATAGAGCAAGAGGAACAAATGACACTTCTGTTATAAAAAGAGCAGCACTTGAGAATATGATAGATTATAGTACATTAGGAAAAATTGTTAATGCTTTTAATCCGTTTTTTTATATAGAAAATAGTGGAGATTTTTATTGTTTAGAATATGAGATGAATATGCCTGCTTATGAAGTAAAAGTACAAGATTATAAGTGGAAAGAAAATGGCTTTCCATATGGAATTTGGCGTTACAATCAAGATGGCAGCAATTCTTTTGTAACTTATAATATAGAAGTTGGAAATGTTACAGATGAAGAGGTGGCTAAACCAGATTTTACAGGTTACACATTAATTGAAACAAATACAGAAGAAACAGAATAAAAAAATTAAAGACAGTAATTGAAATATTACTGTCTTTTTGGTATAGTTTATGTATAAGATAATTATACGAAAAGAGGAAAGAATTATGAAATTATATGTTGAAAAAAGTACTTGGAGCGGATGGGATAGTGAAGAAATACCAGCAAGTGCAAATTATGAATTTGAAGTTGATTATGGGACTGAATACGTAGTTGATGAAATTGAAGCTGATGCTAAAGACGAAACTAAAAAATTCTCTTTTACTATAGTAGAAGTTAGAGAAAACCATGTTGAAATAAAAACAAATGTAAAAATGATAGATACTTCAAAATCAGATTCAGAAATAAGTGAAGGTGACTATTATTTTGAAATAAAAAAAGGCGAAACAGTAACAATCACAACACCAACACTAGATGAAGGTGATACATATAAATTTACTTTAAAAGAGGATTAATATGAGTATTATTGGAATTGATATAGGTACTTCTACAACTAAAATTGTAGAATATAAAAATGAAAAAATTGAAAATAAGCTTATTATAAGAGATGGATTTTCTAAAGATAAATTAGAAAAATTTATAAATGAAAATCAAATTAATGTAGAAAAAATAGTTTTTACAGGAATTGGTGCGGATAAAGTGAATTTAGAAGAATATGATGTTCCAGTAAAAGTTGTAGATGAATTTTCGGCAATTGCAAAAGGTGGGTTACTTTTAGCAGAGAAAGAAAAAGCTCTTGTTGTAAGCGTTGGAACTGGTACAGCTTTTATAGAGGTAACTGAAAATGGAGCAAAACATCTTGGAGGAACAGGTGTAGGTGCTGGAACTTTGTTTAATATTTGTAATAGAATGCTAGGAGTTAAAAACTTTGATGAGATAGTTTCTTTGGCAGAAAAAGGAAAAATTGAAAAAATAGATTTAAGGATTGGAGATATTACAGATAGTGATATTCCAACTTTACCTTTAGACTTAACTCTTTCAAATTTTGGGAAATTTGAGGAGGATAGTAAAAAAGAAGATATTGTTATTGGATTAATAAATATGATTTTTGAAGTAATAGGAATGATGGCTGTTTTTATAACTTCAAAATCAGATATAAAAGAAGCAATTCTTATCGGAAATATTACAGTAATTCCTGGAGTAAGATATGTTCTAGATAGAATAGAAAAAGTTCAAAATATAAAATTTATAGTTCCGGAAAATACGGAATTTGCAGTTGTTTTAGGAGCAATAAAAGCAAGTGAATAAAAATCACTTGCTTTATTTTTATCTAAATGATATAGTACGAAATGCGTCGGCAAATTTTTGAAAAATAAATTTGCAAATACATTATAAAGGAGATTTATTTTGGAAAACTTAAGCAATCAATATATAGCATCACAAATTGTTACAATATTTGTTTATATTTTCTTATCATTAACATATTGTGTAAAAAACAGAAAATTAATTTTAGCATTTAGCTTTATATCAAATTTTTTAAATTCAATAGCATTTATTTTATTGGAGGCATATACAAGTTCTGCTATGTGCGCAATATCAATTTTTAGAGATATTGTTTTTATAATTGATCAAAAAATAAATGGAAAAAGTGATAGAATTACCAAAAAAGATTATGCGATTTTAGCTATGATATATGGAATTTCTTTTGTGTCAATTGCACTTACATTTAATGGCTTTTGGAGTTTATTATATGCAACTGGTTCTATGCTTTATACTTATTCAATTTGGCAAAAAAATAATAAATTGTATAGATTTATGGGAATTCCAGTAACTCTTCTAGTTATATTGGATAGCATTTATATAAAATCAGTATTTGGAGTAATTTTACAATGTGTTGTTCTTGTATGTTCAACAGTAGGATATATTTCAAATAGTAAAGAAGAAAATAATGGAACTACTACGGAAAAAATAAAATTATTAGGAGCAATGAATAACGAAGTGGCTCAAGAGATGGGCGTATAGAGTGACTTGAAAAATAATGTTATTAATTAAATAGAGAAACTATAAAATATAAAACGCTAATATTTAGATAAAATAAAAATCTAAATATTGGTGTTTTTTGCTATAAGTAAAAAAAGATGTTTGCTTATATTGCGTAATTGGATAATCTATATTAGATATATAAAATTATGCTTATAGAAATATAAAAATAAATCCTAAATATTATTGATTTGAAAATAAATTTAAAGGTATAATTAGTGTATAAAATATATGGAGAAAAAGTTATGGATAATGAAAAAGAAAATAAAAGTAATCTTAAAAATATTGGAAAAATAATATTTAAATTAATTTTAACGGCAGGAGCTTTATTTGCAAGTTATATAGTTGGGATATATTTGTTACTAATTCTAGCGTCTTCCGATATTAATATAGTATCAACTATATGGAGTGCTATTTTATTACCAAGTTTATTGCTATTTTTAATATATTCAAAAAATAAAAAAAGAGATTTAAAAAGATGGGTAATATTTCTTTTACTATTCCTTATAGTTTTAGGAATTAACATTGGAATAAACAAATATGAAGAAAGCATAACAATAAAAACAAATGTTAACATTAATTGTGAAGAATATTTACCGTTTGTAGACGAAACTAAAATTGTGAAATTAGAAAATGAAGCAAGTTTGAAATTAAAAGATGATTTGCCAATAATAGATGGTGCTGCTGCAGTATTTCCTGTATATTCAGCATTTGTAAACGCCGTATATCCAAATACAGTTGAATTAAATGATGGTGTTTTCGAATACAATAATACTGTAAGAGGTTATTTTCTTCTTGCACAAAAAGAGACAGATATGTTTTTGGGAGGATTTCCATCTGACGATCAAGTTGAATTTGCAAAAGAGCAAGGAACTGAATTTGTATATACAGAAATTGGGAAAGACGCTTTTGTCTTTTTCGTACACAAAGATAATCCAGTTGAAAGTTTGACTACAGAACAAATTAAGAAAATTTATTCTGGCGAAATTACAAATTGGAAAGAAGTTGGTGGAAATGATGAAGAAATTGTTGCTTTTCAAAGAAATGAAGGTAGCGGAAGTCAAAGCATGTTAAAAAGATTTATGGACGGCACACCAATAATGGAAGCACCAACAGAACAAGTAAATGATTTTATGGTAGGAATTATAGATCAAGTTTCTGATTATAAAAATAAAACAAACTCAATAGGATTTTCATTCAGATATTATATGGAAGGTATTATAAAAAATCCTAATGTGAAAATTTTAAAAATAGATGGAATAGAACCAAATCTTGAAAATATTAAAAAAGGAAATTATCCAATAACAAGTTATTTATATGCTGTAACTTATAAAAATAACGATAATGAAAATGTACAAAAACTTTTGGACTGGATTTTATCAAAAGAAGGACAAGAAATAATTGAAAAAACAGGATATGTAGGAATAAAATAGTAGGAGGAATATATGAAAAAATCAGTGAAAATTATACTTATAATTTTAGTGGTTATTGTTTTATTACTTATAGGAAGAAAAATTTATTATAGTAATGTTGAAATAAAACCAGAAGATTTATATTTAAGTAAAGAAAATTCAGAAGAAAATATAAAAATGAATACAGGAACATATTCTTGGGAAGATAAAGGTATGAATGTTGTGGCTGATTCTATTCCTGCTCAAGATATGGAAAATTTAAAAACATTAAATGTAAAACAAAATGAAAAAATTATTTTTACAGATTGTGATTGGACTTCATCAAGTGCACGAATTTTATTAATTCATGAAGGAACTGTTGCAGGATTTGCAATAGAAAGCAACTCGGAAGAAAATTATATAATTGTTCCAAATATGGAAGGAGAATATATAGTTCAAATTGATTTGAAATCAGACAAAGGTGACGTTTGGTATGCAGCTAAATTAAATATATCAAAATAAATATTATAGCAAGGAATAAAACCTTGCTCTTATTAATTTTATATTTACTAAAAAAAATATTTTTGATAAAATACAAACATTATAGATAAGGAGTGATTTTATGAATAGAGAAGAAGCAGTTAAATTGTTAAAAAAATATAATAATGAAGAATTTCATATAAGACATGCTGTAACAGTTGAACAAGTTATGAAATATTTTGCAAAAGAAAATGGAGAAGACGAGGAATTTTGGGGATTAGTAGGATTATTGCATGATGTTGATTACGAAAAATATCCAGATGAACATTGCAAAAAAGCACCTGAATTATTAGCTGAAATAAGTGCAAGTCCAGAAATGGTACATGCAATATGTAGTCATGGGTATGGAATTTGTTCTGATGTAAAACCAGAACATGAAATGGAAAAAATATTATTTGCTGTTGATGAGCTAACAGGTCTTATTTGGGCAGCAGCAAAAATGAGACCATCTCAAAGTACAAAAGACATGGAAGTTTCAAGTTTAAAGAAAAAATTTAAAGATAAAAAATTTGCGGCAGGTTGCTCTAGAGATACTATTTCAAAAGGTGCAGAACAACTTGGTTGGGAATTAAATGATTTATTTGAAAAAACAATTTTGGCAATGAGAGAATCAGAAGACAAAATTGAAGAAGAAATGAAAGTTTTATAAGAATATTATGATTTTTTAAATATATAAGCGGAGGAATTATGGAAATATTATTACCAGTAATTTTGATTATTGTTGGTTTTGTATTATTAATTAAAGGGGCGGATTTTTTAGTTGATGGTTCAAGTGATATCGCCAAAAGATTTCACATACCAGAAATAGTTATCGGATTAACAATTGTTTCAATAGGAACTTCATTACCAGAATTATTAGTAAGCTTAAATTCAGCAACAAAAGGTTATTCAGATATGTCACTTGGAAATGTAATTGGAAGTAATATTTGTAATTTTTTGTTAATACTTGGAATATCAGCATCAATTAGAAGATTAAAATTAAAAAAGGAAACTAGATATATCGAGGTACCACTATGTATAGCATATACTCTTATATTTGGTGTGTTTTGTAATTCTGGGGGTAAAATAACAAGACCAGAAGCTGTAATATTAATATTATTGTTTGCAGGATTTATAGGTTACACTGTAGCAATGGGAATCAAGGGTGAAAAATATGATGAAGAAGCACCAATAGATGAAGATGATGCTACAGAAAAAGCTGCAAAAGAAAAAGTACCAGGTGCTGTTTGGAAAAATATTTTTCAAATACTTATAGGAATTGTTGCTTTAAAATTTGGTGGAGATTTTATAGTTGATAATGCAACAATAATTGCTGAATATTTTAATATTAGTGAAAAGATAATTAGTTTAACAATAATTGCGATTGGAACTAGTTTACCAGAATTAGTAACAAGTGTTATTGCAGCATTAAAAGGAAATAGTGATATTTCAGTTGGAAATATCATAGGTTCTAACATATTTAATATGACATTAATAATTGGGGTATCTTCATTAATACATCCAATAACATTTAATTTTGAATATAATTTGGATATAGCAATAATGCTTGCTGCTGGAATAATGTTATTTTTATTCCAATATATTCCACCAAAAAATATGATGAGCAAAAGAAATGGAGCAATGTATTTAGTTGCATATGTTGCTTATATGATAAGTATGTTTGTTGGATAGGAGAAAATATGAAAAATGTTATTAGTGTTTTAAAATCTAAAAACATAGTTACAGGTTACTTATATTCATATATACATTTAATTACAGAAATTGCTTGTTTTTATTTTTTAGTAAAAGTTACAAACAATTGGAGATTTGTTTGGCTAATTCCATTTATTTATGACGGAATGGCATTTGTGCCACAAGCTTTAATTGGATACATAAGTGATAAATTTCCTAAAATTAATTTTAGCTTAATAGGTACAGTGCTAATTTTTATTTCATATATTTTGCAATTTGGTATAGGTATAAATTTATATGTATCATTAATAATACTTTGTTTAGGAAATGCTTGCATTCATATAAATGGAGCTGAAGTTACATTAAAAACTTCAGGAGGAATGTTATCTCATAGTGCAATATTTGTTGCAGGTGGTTCTTTTGGGGTTATTTTAGGAAAATTGTTAGCAACTTCTATAGTTCCATATTGGGGAATATTGTTTTTAGTTTTAACAATGATACCATTTATATTGCTTGCGACTACATATGAAAATGAAAATGATAATTGTGATAATTTTAATTATGCAAATAAAACGTTGAGTCCAATGATAGTAATTTTACTAGCAGTATTTGTTGTAATAATAAGAGGATATATTGGATACGGACTTCCAACTTCTTGGAATAAAACTGTAATTCAAACAGTAATACTTTATTTCACAATGGGATTTGGAAAAGCTCTTGGCGGAATTTTATCAGATGCATTTGGAATAAGAAAAATAGCAGTAATTAGTACTTTAGCTGCAATACCATTTTTACTTATTGGTGAAAATATAATGATAATTTCATTAATAGGAGTAATGTTTTTTAGTATGACAATGTCAATTACTCTTGCTATTTTAGTATCTGTGTTAAAAAAGTCACCGGGACTTGCTTTTGGATTAACAACAATAGGTTTATTTTTAGGAACAGCACCAATATTTTTTGTAAAAATAACAAATAAAATTTTTAATTTTGGATTAATAGCAACAATGTCTTTGTTGTGTACATTTGTATTGTTATTTATTTTAGCCAAGAAAGAAGAGGTAAAAAATGAAGTGGATATTTAATAAGGTATTTATAAACCATAATCTTGTGCTATTTTATAGTTATTTAGGAATTATAATTTTTATGATAATAATTGCAATTTTACTGGTAGCAAAGGAGATAAAAAAACAAAATGATTCTAAATAATTTACCTTTTATAATGTTAAAATGTCTAATATTAACAATTATAATAGAACTTATTGTGGCAATTATTCTTAAGGTAAAAGATAAAAAAGATTTGTTAAATGTAGTGTTGGTAAATTGTTTGACAAATCCAATTGTAGTTTCTTTTCCAGTATATTTCAATATAAAATATGGAATATTTGAAAGAAGAATTTGCTTAATAATATTAGAAATTTTGACATTATTTGTAGAAGGAATAATTTATAAAAAGTATTTGAGTTTTAAAAAGATAAATCCATTTATTTTGTCTTTAATATTAAATTCTTCATCTTATATAATTGGCGAATTTATAAATAATATATAATTTTTAGGAGGGGAAAATGAAAAAAACATTATTAATCACAGTTGTTTGTATATTAGCAATAATATCATTACAACTAGCAGTTTTTGCTGATATGGGAGCTCCAGAAATCGAACCATATAAAGCAAGTATTTCAAATGTAAATGGAGCAAAATACTATAATAGTGAAGGTAATGAAGCAGGAAAATTAGATTACGGAACAACAATAACAATTTCTTATGAAATAGAGAATTGGGAAACTAAAGAACGTACAGCAACATTTTCTTTTGCAGAAGAACAATATGAATTTTATACAATAAGTATAAATGATATAACACCATTAGAAGATGAAGCTGAAAAAGTAAAATATTCAAAAGAAGATAAAGAAGAACTTATTATATTATCAGAAGATGGTGTTGAAATTTCTGAAGGCCCAGCATATGGTTATGAAAAAACAGGAGTTGTTATCCCAAAAGGTGAAGAATTAACTGGATATAGAACTGAAAAAATGGGTAGTGCAGTACCTTGGTTTTTCGTAACATATGAAGGAACTTCTGGATGGGTTTGCGAACTAAATGGCGTTATTGGATATGGAAAAGACTATGAAAATCAAAAGTTATTAACACCAAGAGCTACAAAAATTTATAAAGAGGCTGATTATAGAAAAGCAGTAGCTGTAATTCCTGCAAATACAATAATAACAGATTTTTTAGAAATTGATGATTGGAGTCAAGGATACTACGTAACATATGAAGGTGTTTCTGGTTACTTATCAAATGGATATTGTGCAGTTAATTTTCCATGGCTTGAAACAGAAAAGAAATCATTTGAATATGAAGTAAATTATCCAGAAGTAAAATTATATAAGGAAGCCAATACAAACGGTGAAGTTTTAATTGACAATATTCCAGTAGGAACAAAATTAGAATATTTTTATGGAGAAGATATAAGATTTACTGGATGGATTTATACTTCATATAATAATGTAAATGGTTGGGTATATTATATTGAAGATGGTTCTGTGTATAAAGATTATCTTCAATATGCAAACGATGCAATTCTTGCTCAAGAATCAGAAGAAATAGAAGAAGATGTTATTGAAGAAAACGAAGAAGTTACAGAAAATACAGTTACTGAGAGAGAAAATGAGGAAACTGTAATGAACGAGGTTGCTACTGAAGAACAAAAAGAGAATAAAGGTAGTTCAACAATGGTTTCTGCAACACAAATTGTTATTATATGTGCAATGTTTGGTGTAACTATTGCAGTGACAAGCTTTGTAACAATTGCTTTAGTAAATAGAAAGAAAAAATAAAAGCAATATAATTCGTAGGAGGAAATGAATGAACGCAAATTTGGAATTATATAGAGTATTTTGTGAAGTGGTTAAATATAAAAATATATCAAAAGCGGCTGAAAGTATGTATATATCACAATCTGCTGTTACTCAATCAATACAAAAGTTAGAAAACATTTTAGATGGAAATTTATTTTTTAGAAATAAAAATGGTGTTGAACTAACTGAAGTTGGAAAAAATTTATATGAATATGTTAAAGACAGTATTGATACAATGAATAATGCTGAAAATATGTTTTCAAGCTATAATAATTTAGAAAAAGGCAAAATAAGAATTAGTGCTGGAAATGTATTGATGAATGTTTTGATTATGCCAACATTAATTGAATTTATGAAAGAATATCCAAATATTGAAATTTCTATTATAAGTTATTCAACAGAAAATTCATTACAAATGTTATCAAATGGAGATTTAGATATTGTTGCATTAAATTTATCTCATATGAAAAAAACATATTCTAATGTAGAGATACTAGAGTTAAAACCAGTGCCAACTTATTGCTGGTTTGCAAGTAAGAAATATCTAGAAAAGAATCCAATTAAAGATATTAAAGACTTAGAAAATCACAAAATTATATTACCAAATTTACCAACGTCAAATGATCGTGTAGACAAATTTTGTAAAGAAAATGATATTAATTTAAAACCAAGCTATACTATCTATAATGCTGATATGGTAAAACAATTGATTTTAAATGATATAGGTGTTGGATATACAAATATAGAAAATGTTAGAGATATAATAGAAAGTGGAGAAGCGGTAGTAATAAAAGAAGTAACCTCTGACAATGAAAAAGACATTGCTTCTATTGCAACATTAAAGAAAAACATGTGCAATAAAGCTACACTTGAATTAGTAAAAAGAATTAAGAAAAGATTTGAGAAATAATAAAAGACAAATTATATTATTATGAACTAACTTAATAAGTTGAAAAAGAATTAGAATATAAATTGATTTTTTGCAATCAAACATAATTAGAAAAGGATTTGTTTTAAGACAAATCCTTTTTTGTATATTCAGTATATATTATTTCAGACATTTCTTCAGGAGATTCTTTACATCCGCCATTAAGCCATTTTTTTATAATAGCATTTAAGCCAGCTCTAAAAAATTCTATGTGGTAATCTATATATTTATTATTATAATATTTTTCTGCTAAATCAACAGGGAATCCTGTTGCAGGAGTTATTGAAATAGACTCTAATTTAAAATAGGTTTTAAAGAAAATTTGATTTTCTTTTATTGTTTTAAAAAGATTTAAATAACCATTACGATCTTGTTTTGAATTTTCTGATATTTGAATTTGAGCAAATTCATCAGCCATTCTTTCTTTAACTTTCTCTACTAAATCGTAAATATCTAGATAGTTAGCATAAAATGTAGAACGGTTTAAACCAGAAATTTCGCAAATAGTAGATACAGAAATTTCTTCAACATTCTTTTTTTGAATTAATTGTAAAAATGTTCTTTCAATTTTTTCTTGAGATTCTTTTTTTCTTTTATTATTAGGTGTATTCATAAAATTCTCCTTTCAAATCAAAGTTATAAAGAATTTAATTCTATATAATATTATAATGAAAATATTTATAAATATTTTCATTATTCCAACACATGTTGGAAATTGTTGGTTGTTTTTGTTTTATAAAAAGATTATACTATATTTAGATTAAGACAACAAGTGTTGTGTTAATAAAAATTAAATTTTAAAGGAGAAAAGTAAAATGGGAAAATTAAAAGACGCTAATAAAAAAATTGAAGAAGGTGTAGTAGGAGGATACAAAAAAATTGAAGATTCAGTTGTTTCTGGATACAAAAAAGTAGAGAAAAAATTTGTTGACAAATTTTTAAGAAAAGATGGAGAAACAGTTGAAGAAGCAAAAGAAAGAATTAAAAAAGAACAAGAAGAATTAGAAGAAAAAAATAAAAAATTAGTGGAAGAAAGCCAAAAATATAACCAATAAACCAACAAAAATAAGAAATTGATGATTGTTATATTAAAGATATAGAAATATACTTAATTAGAAATAAGCCAACAAATGTTGTTTTGTAGAAAGGAGGAAACAAGTTGTGGGAAAAATAAGAAATGCAAATAAAAAAATAGAGAAAAATGTAGTTGGAGCTTATAAAAAAGTAGAAAACACAGTTGTTTCTGGATATAAAAAACTTGAAGACAAATTTGTTGATATGTTTTTAAGAAATGACGATGAAACAATTGAAGAAGCAAAAGAAAGAGTAAAAAAAGAACAAAAAGAATTGGAAGAAAGAAATATAAAATTAAGAGAAGAACACTTAGAAAGAACACGAAAAATAGTAGAAGATTCTCAAAAGAATATAAAAAAATAGTTCTTAATAAAATTAAAATAAATAATAAATTTTGGAGGAAAATTATGAAAAAAGAAACTTTATTACAAATTATTTTAGGAACAGTTGGAGGACTAATATTTGCAATCGGAATGTGTATGTGTTTAATACCAGAATGGAATTTATTTAAAGCTGGTGTTGTAACAGCGATAATTGGATTTATTATTTTATTATGTATTATACCAATATACAGAAAAAATCATCCAAGAAAACCACATGGACCAATCAATTGGGGATTAGTAGCTACATGGACAGTTGGTGTAGTTGGATCATTAATAATGGGATTTGGAATGAGCAAAATAATGGTTGGAAACGCAAGCCAAGCTGATATGATAGTTGGATTAGTAACAGGTGTTGTAGGATTATTAATCTGTGTTTTAAACTATCCAATATATGCGTATATTAAAGGAAATAAAGAACAATAAAAGTGGAACAAATATAATCGTCGGCACGAAATTTAAACTTTTAGGCTGTTAGAAGTTACTTCTTATAGCGTAAATGTACAGAGGATTTCTACGACGATTTAATTTTTTAATGGAGGAAATAACTATTAATAGATTATTAAAAATTTTAAGATCAAGATTTTTTATATGTGGACTTGCTATTTTATTAGAATTTGTTCAACTGCTAGTTGTATTTTATTTATTTAATAAATATTCTATTACAATTTCAATAATAGGATATGTGTTTTATATAGGTGTATTTTTGTATATAATTAATAAATATAAAAATCCAGAAACAAAATTACCTTGGATTATAATTATTATGTTGTTTTTTGTTATGGGGGCTTTTGTTTTTATGCTTTTAACAAGTGATAATCAAAGTAAAAAAACGATTGAAGCTTATAAGAAGAATAAAGATAAAATGAAACCATATTTAAAACAAAACAAAGCATTAGAAGAATTGAAAAAAGATAATAGTGATGCATATCTTCAAGCTAATTATATTAAAAATGTTACTGAATTACCTTGCTATAAAAATACAAAAGTATCTTATTATAAAATTGGAGAAGAATTTCATAAAGCTCTGTTAGAAAGTTTAAGGAAAGCAGAAAAATTTATTTTAATGGAATATTTCATTATTGAAAAAGGAAAAATGTGGAATAGTATTTATGAAATTCTAAAAGAAAAAGCAAAACGAGGAGTAAAAGTTTTTGTCATTTATGATGATTTTGGATGTATGACAACATTAAGTGATAAATATTATAAAGAACTTGAGATGGATGGAATTAACTGTATGCCATCGAATAAATTTACTCCTGTTTTATCGAAAATACATAATAATAGAGATCATAGAAAAATTACAGTTATAGATGGAATAATTGGTTTTACAGGTGGAATAAATCTTGCAGATGAATATATTAATGAAAAAGTAAAATTTGGACATTGGAAAGATACTGCAGTAAAATTAGAAGGGGAAGCTGTAAAAAGTTTAACTGCATTATTTTTTGAAACATGGAATTCACAAACTAAAAACGTAATTGATATTAAAACATTTATGGATATAAAATATGATAAATTGAATGAGAAATGCGTAGTTGCACCTTATGGAGATGGACCAGATGATTTTTATGAAGATTCAGTTGCAAAATATGTTTATTTAAATATGTTAAATTCAGCAAAAGAATATATTTATATAACAACTCCATATTTAATTTGTGATTATGAAATATTAAATACAATTTGTAATTGTGCTAAAAAAGGTGTTGATGTTAGAATAATAACACCTTTTGTGCCAGATAAAAAGACGGTGTTTTGGATGACTAAGTCTAATTATGAAGTTTTAGTTAAGTCTGGAGTTAAGATTTACGAGTATATTCCAGGATTTATACATGCAAAAGAATTTATATGTGATGACATGTATGCAACTTGTGGAACTGTAAACTTAGACTATCGTTCTTTAGTACATCATTTCGAATGTGGTGTTTGGATGTATAATGCAGATTGTATAATTGATATGAAAAAGGATTTTTTAGAAACCTTAAATGTATCTAGAGAAATCGTAAATCCTGAAACCGAGCTTGGAAGTATGAAAAAAATACTTGTTGAAGTAATGAAAGTATTTTTTCCATTATTTTAAAATTATAAAAAGTGCAAAAGGAAATAAAAAAAGTAATGAAAAAAGTTATAAATAATATTATAGAACTAGATAAAAAAGACCGAATAGTATTGTTTTTAATAGGATCTACAATTGGAAATGCGTTTGTAGCAGTAGTTAAATTTGTGTTATCGCTTACAATACCGTCAATGTGGTTTTTCGTAAATGCAATATTTAGTTTTGTTCTAGCAATTTGCCGTTTTTTAACTGTTAAAAGATATGGAAAAAGTAGACAAATTAAAGACGAAACTAAAAAGCTTGAAGCAGAATACAGAATTTATATGCATAATGGAATATTATTAATTTTATTAGGAATTGCATATTTCTTCGTTAGTTCGTATATGTATTATAAAGGAACAAATACAACAATGCATGAATATATAACTTATTTAGTTGCATTAATGGCGTTTTATTCGATTGGGAGTAGCATTTATGGAATGATAAAATATAAAAGGAATCAAGAGCCAATTATTAAAGGTATAAAAATAACAAAGTTTGCAAGTGCATTAACATCAATAGTATTGACACAAGTTGTATTACTTGATACATTTTGTGAAGGATATGACTCAACATTAAATGGTTATACTGGAATGGGAGTAAGTTTAATAATTATTGTTTTAGGGCTATATATGATAATAACTGCCAAAAAAGATAGTTAGGAGAAAATATTTATGGAAAATAAAAGTTTAGTTGTTTATTATTCTTGCACAGGAAATACAGAAAGAGTTGCAGAATTAATAAAAAAAGAAACTGGAAGCGATATTTTTGAAATTGAATTAAAAAAAGATTATTCTGTTGCTAAAGCTTATACAATAGGCTTAGTTCATGCAAGTACTGGATATAAACCTAAAATGCAAGATGATATTGATATTTCAAAATATGATACAATTTATTTAGGAACACCGGTTTGGATGTTTACAATAGCACCAGCTTTAAGAACATTTATAAAAACACATAATTGGGAAAAGAAAACAGTATTTCCATTTTGTACAGATGAAGGTGGAAAGGGAAACTGTTTTGAGAAAATAGAAGTACTTTGTAAAGGAGCAGCAGTACTAGAAGGAAAAGAATTTGGATTTGTAAAAAATAAATCTGATGAAGAATTGAAAGAACTAGTAACTTCTTGGCTTGAGGATATTAAAGAAGAGTAAAATATAACAAAAAGCGATTAGAAATCTAATCGCTTTTTTGGTTGATACATAATACAAAATATCATCACTAAATTGAAATTTAGATAATTGATTTTTTACAATTATCTGTTTAATAAATATACTCCTAAATTAAGGTATGTAGCAAATAAAAGCCATAATAGATATGGTATTTGAAGAAGAGCAGATAATTGATTTTTATTGTAAAATTGAATAATCATATTTATTACTAATACAACAAGTAGTATAATCCATAAAAATGCAAAGAATCTCCATTTTAGAACAAAAAATGCGATTGGCCAAAGCAGATTGACTATCAATTGAGAGTAATAAATTAGATTTATTTTTGAATCTACTAGATTATTACTTTTTAAAATTCCATATGAAATTCCCATTAGAATATAAAGTATAGTCCATACTATTGGAAATAAACTGCTTGGTGGAGCTAATGGTGGTTTTTGAAGAGAAGAGTAATCTATGTATCCAGAAATAATAAAACCAACAAGTCCTCCTAAAATAACTGTAATAAGAATTGATTTTACATAAATTTTTAAATTTGACATATTAAACCTCCTAATAGAAGTTTATTTTGAGAAGAGAAAAATATGTTATTTACAAATAAAAAAATACATAAAAGATATTGAAATAAAAGACAATTATTAGAATATATTTAGTTATTTTGAAAATAATACCATATATGAATAATTTATTTTTGATAAAAAATCCTGAGATTTTTCAGGGAGAAAAATATTTAGATACAAATAAAAATTATTTTGAAGGGTGGTATTTTAAAAATATTAATAAAGAAAATGGGATTTCTTTTATACCAGGAATAAATATAAATGAAAATGAGAGAAAAGCCTTTATACAGGTTATAACAAATAGAGAATCATACTATGTGAATTATAGTATTGAAGAGTTTAAATTTTCAGATAATCCGTTTTGTGTGAAAATAGGAAAAAATTTATTCTCAAAAACAAACTTGCATATAGATATTGATGATAGAAAACAGAATTTAAAAATAAATGGAGATATAAAATATACAAATAGTAAAAATATAAAAACAAATCTTTTTAATCCCAATATAATGGGACCATTTTCTTATATACCATTTATGGAATGCAACCATGCAATACTTTGTATGAAAAATAAAACATATGGCAAAATCAATATTAATGGTAATAAAATAAATTTTGATGAGGGTATTGGTTATATTGAAAAAGATTGGGGATGTTCATTTCCAAAAAATTATATTTGGTGTCAGGCAAATAATTTTAAAAATTCAAAAGCTAGTTTTATGCTATCAATAGCAGACATTCCATTTAAAGCCTTTAATTTTAGAGGTGTTATTTGTGATTTAATAATAGAGGATAATGAATACAGATTTACAACTTATAATAACTCTAAAATAATAAAATACAATGTTAATGACAAATATCTAAATATAGCATTAAAAAAAGGAGAATATAACATAAATATAAAATCTAAATATGATAAAGGATTAAATTTAAAAGCTCCTGTCAAAGGGAAAATGGATAAATATATTTTTGAAAATATTAATTCAAAAATTGATATTACATTAAAAAAAGATAGTCAAATTATTTTTGAAGACACAAGTTATAATTGTGGTCTAGAAATTGTTGAGTAAAATCATATAACAATTAAATTACAAATAGGTAAGGTTGGTTGACAATAATTTTTTCTTCCTTTAAAATTAAATTATAAGATACTAAGGAGAAAAAATGCGAATACAATTATCTGAACATTTTGATTATAAAAAATTAATAAGATTTACTTTGCCTACAATAATAATGATGATTTTTTCATTGATTTATGGTGTTATAGATGGAGCATTTGTATCTAATGGAGTTGGATCAGACGCTTTTGCTGCTGTTAATTTAATTATGCCAGTACTAATGATACTTGGCTCAATTGGATATATGATAGGAACTGGGCGGTAGTGCTTTGGTTTCAAAAACGATAGGTGAAGGCGATGCTAAAAAAGCAAATGAATATTTTTCAATGCTAGTTTATTTATTAATAATAGTTGGAATTGTTTTAACACTTATTGGTACACCACTTATAAGGCAAATTGCAAAATTACTTGGAGCAGATGATGTTTTAATTGAAGATTGTGTAACTTATGGTGGAACACTATTTTTATTTTTAACTCCATTTTTACTACAAAACTGTTTTCAAAGTTTTGTGGTTGTTGCAGAAACACCACTTTTTGGTCTTCTGGTCTCAATAGTTTCAGGACTAGTAAATGTAACACTTGATTTTATATTTATGTATAATTTTGGACTTGGTGTATTTGGAGCAGCATTATCAACAGGAATAAGCCAAATTTTTGGTGGTGTAGTTCCACTTATATATTTTATGAGAAAAAATAAAACTAAATTACGACTTACAAAAGCTAGATTTGATTGGAAGGCTATTAGAGGATCTTGTATTAATGGTTTGTCAGAAATGGTAAGTAATTTATCAACTTCACTTGTTAATATGCTTTATAATGTTCAACTTATGAAATATGCTGGTCCAGATGGAGTAGTTGCTTATGGAATTATAATGTATATAAGTTTTATATTTTCTGGTACATATTTAGGATTTGCAATAGGAACAGCACCAGTTATTGGATATCATTATGGGGCTGAAGATCATAAAGAACTGAGAAATTTACTGGTTAGATGTGCAAGATTAATTACTATTGTTTCAATTTTAATGACAGGGTTAGCTGAAATTTCTTCGAAATTTTTAGCATCAATATTTGTAAGTTATGATGATGCACTTTTAGCAATGACCACTAGAGCAATAAGAATATTCTCACTTTCATATATAATAAGTGGTTTGAATATATTTAGTTCATCATTCTTTACTGCATTACATAATGGACCAATCTCAACTGCAATTTCTTTTTTAAGAACACTTTTATTCCAAATAGCATTTATACTAATATTACCTTTAATTTTAGGAATAGATGGAATATGGCTTGCAGTTGTGCTTGCTGAAGTAATAACATTATTTTTCTCACTTGGATTCTTAATAGCAAATAGGAAAAAATATAAATATGGTTAAAAACAAAAAGAATAAAATTGGAAACCAAAATATATAAACGAAAATAAAAAAGAATAGTTTAAAACTATTCTTTTTTTTATTATTTTGTGATATACATTTATATAAGAAAAAATATGAACTTTATACAAGGAGTAATATATGGGATTTAAAGAAGAACTAAAGAAATATCAAGAATTAGTAAATAAAGAATTAGAAAAATATATAAGAAAAGAAGAATGCTATGAAAATATTTTAAATAACTCTGTAGAATATAGTCTAATGGCTGGTGGAAAAAGATTAAGAGCAATATTAGTAATAGATACTTATAAATTATTTAAAGAAGATTATGAAAAATGTTTACCATTTTCAATGGCATTAGAAATGGTGCATAATTTTTCATTAATTCATGATGATTTGCCAGAAATTGATAATGATGATTTTAGACATGGAAAACCAACAAATCATAAAGCATTCAATCATGCAACGGCACTTTTGGCAGGAGATGCACTTTTCAATCAAGCGTATATTACAATAAGTGAAGAATTAAAAAGGACTTCTGAAAAAGATGATTATGATTTATTAAAAAGAAAAATCAGAGCATTTAATGAATTTTCTGTTGCAACAGATAGAATGATTGCTGGAGAATACTTAGATACAGAACTTGAAGGAAAACAAATATCAAAAGAATTATTACAATATATTCATGAAAATAAAACAGGTGCATTATTAAAACTTAGTGTAAGAATGGGAGCAATTTTAGCTGGAGCACCTGAAAAAGATATTGAAATTCTTTCAAAATTTGCAGATAAAATTGGTTTAGCTTTCCAAATAAAAGATGATATTCTTTCTGAAGAAGGTGACCAAGAAATAATGGGAAAACCAGTTGGAAATGACAAAGAAATGGAAAAATGTACTTATGTTTCTTATTATGGATTAGAAGGTGCAAAAAAAGAATTAAATAAAATTATAGATGAAGCCTTAAAAGATATTGAACAATATGGAGAAAAAGCAGAATTCTTAAAAGGCTTAACAATTTATATAAGGGACAGAAATAAATAATCCATAACTACTTGAAATTTATTTCAAGACGGTGTAAAATACTCATATAAATTTTAATAATTTGTGGGAGATGCTTGATATGAAGAAGTATAATAACAAACCGAATGTTATCGGAAAAATATTATCTCAAGCAAGAAAGAAAAAAGGCCTTTCTAAAACTGAACTTTGTAGAAAACTAGAATTATTAGGAATAGAATTTGATAGAAACGAAATTTACAGAATTGAAAATTACAGAATGAGTGTTAAAGACTTTGAATTAATCGCTTTTGCAACAGTCCTAGATATTGACCTTAATTTACTAAAAAGAGAGATAATTGAAAATGATTAAATAATATATTTAATAGTAGAATAATCAAAATTAAGAAAAACAGAGTATATTTTTGTACTCTGTTTTTTGCATAGCTATACATTTTTATTGCTAAAATAATCTAGTTTCGAAGACTAAATGACCGAGTGTTCAAAAATACAAAAAAGTATTTTCAATTAAATTTCTTTATGATAAAATTATTAAGAATTTATTAATAAATTATAAATTCCATAAAATCAAAAGAAAGGTAATCATAAGATTTTATTCAAAAATAAGGTCTTGGATAGAAAAATGAAAAACAAAATAAAGGAAAGATTGTATTCTAGAAAATTAGATGATCAAGCAAAAGTTTTTGCTTTAGCAAGCAATAAAAAATATAGTTCAATTTTTAGATTATCAGTAAAATTAAAAGAAAATGTAAATGAAGAACTATTACAACAAGCTGTTGGGCTTGCTTTAGAAAAATTTAAAGCTTTTAAAGTACGAATGAAAAAAGGAATGTTCTGGGATTATTTTGTAGAAAACGAAATGATGCCAATAGTAATTCCAGAAGAAAATACTTTATTTAAAAAAGTAAATACTAGAGCTAACAATAAATACTTATTTAGAGTAACATACCTTGAAAATAAAATAAATATAGAATTTTTCCATGCATTAACAGATGGTAATGGTGGTTCTCAATTTTTCAAAGAAATTCTTTATAGATATTTAGAATTGATGTATCCAAATAAATTAGAGTTTACTCAATTAGATGAGAATGAAATTGTTTATGATACAGAAAATGCATATGTGAAAAACTATCAAAAAAATGTTAGAAAAAAATACAGAACTAAAATAGCACATATGATAAAAGGAAAAGAATTAGAACACGGAAAAGTTGGAATTAGTCACTTTAATATAAATTTACCACAAGTAAAACAATGTACTAAATTAGAACATTGTAGTTTATCAATGTATCTTACTGCGATGATTGCATATTCGATTTATGAAGGTGAATATAAAATACACAAAGGAAGAAGACCAATTAATTTGTGTTTGCCAATTAGCTTGCAAAAATATTTTGGTTCAGAAACAATTTCTAATTTCTTTTCATATATGATATTAACTTTGAAACCAAAAAAATATAAGAATTATTCGTTTGAAGATTTTTTAGATATGGTAAAAAAAGAATTTGAAAAGAAATTTAAATTAGAAAGAATAATTGAAACAATGTCTAATGATGCTGGTATGACAAATAATCCAATAGTAAAGGCAGTTCCTTTAGTAATAAAGAAATTTGCTGTAAGACTTGGATCTTTAAAAGTAAAAAGACATTTTACAATGACAATATCTAATATTGGAAAATTTGATGTTAGTTCAAAATATACAGAATTTGTAGATAATGCTTTTGTTATGTTAGCACCAGACTGGGCTGAAAAAATGAAATGCGGAATTTGTTCTTATGGTGATAACTTAGTAGTATCTTTTGGAACGTTCTTAAAAGATAGTATGATAGAAGAAAGATTTAAAGAACTTTTAGAAAAAAATAATATTAAATTTAAATTTGAAAATAATTTGAATTATTTATCTTGTTAAAACTAAAGATATCGATTAAACGTCGATATCTTTTTGCTATGTCTATACATATATAATTGCATTGATGAAAAATAAAAATGACAGTGATTTATATTTAAAATATCTGTATTGACTTTATTTTTTTATATATTATAATTGAAATATAAAACAAAAGAAGGAGAATACTAGTATGAAAAATGTAGTTAAAATTATACTTGCAATAGTAATAGTTGTTGCAATTGTTGCAGGAGTTGTATTGTTTTTAAACAATTCAAAACCAAAATCAAATTTACCAGAAATAACACAAGCAGAAGATTTAATTGCTATAGTAAATAAAGTTTATGAAGGAAATACAGAAAATCTTCCAATGTTAGATACACAAGTTTTAGATTTTGTAAATACTCCAGAAACAGCTCAATATGCAACTGATATAGAAGATTTTAGTAATATAGAATATGCAGTAGCTTCAATGCCAATGATGAATGCGCAAGCTTATTCTTTAACAATATTAAAAGTAAAAGATGGAGCTAATGTAGAAGAAGTTGCTAAAATGGTAAATGAAAAAGCTCAATTAAATAGATGGGTTTGTGTATGTGCAGATAAAGTATTAACAACAAGTTCTGGAAATGTTGTATTTTCAATAATGTCAAATGCTGAAATTGCTCAAACAATATATGATTCTTTTAAAGCTTTGGCTGGCGGAATTGGTGAAGAATATGTAAGAGAATTTGAACAACCAGAAATGCCAGAAGATATGATGCCAGAAGACACAACACCTGCTGCAACAGAAGAATAATATAATTATTTAAATAAAATAATCGCCGGAATAGAAATATTTTGAAACGGCGATTTTTTTAAAGTTAGGAGAAAAAATGATTTTTTCAAGTATAAGTTTTTTATTTTACTTTTTACCAATTTTATTAATTATATATTATGTATTGCCAAAGAAATGCAGAAATGTAGTTCTTCTAATAGCTTCGTTGTTGTTCTATTTTTATGGTGAACCAAAATATATTTTACTTATGTTATTTACAATATTTCAAACTTACATATTTGGTATTCTAATAGATAAATATAAAAATAAATCAAAAATATTTTTAGCAATTTCAATATGTATAAGTATAGGTGCGTTGGTTTATTTTAAATATATTGATTTCATAATAGAAAATGTTAATTTGTTATTAAAAAACAAATTGTCATTTGTAAATATTGCTTTGCCAATAGGAATTTCTTTCTATACGTTCCAACTTTTAAGTTATTTAATTGATGTTTATAATGGAAAATGTAAAGTTCAAAAAAATATTTTTAAATTAGCTTTATATATTTCGTTATTTCCTCAGCTTATTGCTGGTCCTATTGTAAGATATACTGATGTTGAAGCGCAAATAGAAAAAAGAGAACATTCTGTAGAAAAATTTGCTATTGGCGTTAGACGATTTGTTATAGGACTAGGAAAGAAGGTTTTAATAGCAAATATTTGTGGAGAATTTAATAATGCTTTTTTTGCAAGTTCAGAAAAAAGTGTTTTATTTTTCTGGATGTATGGAATATCAGTAATGCTTCAAATTTATTTTGATTTTTCAGGCTATTCAGATATGGCTATTGGACTTGGAAAAATGTTTGGATTTGATTTTATGGAAAATTTCAATTATCCATATGTTGCAAAAAGTGTTACTGAATTTTGGAGAAGATGGCATATTTCTTTAAGTAGTTGGTTTAAAGACTATGTTTATATACCACTTGGTGGAAATAGAGTAAGTAAAATAAAATGGATAAGAAACATATTAATCGTTTGGATTCTAACAGGTTTGTGGCATGGAGCTGAATGGAATTTCTTAATATGGGGCTTGTATTTTGGAATAATTTTATTACTTGAAAAATTAGTTTTTGGAAAAATTTTAGAAAAAATACCACCAATATTTTCAAGAATTTATACTTTATTAATTGTTATGATTAGTTTTATAATTTTTAATAGCGAAAATTTTGTGCAAATAAAAGAAAATTTATTAGGATTAATTAGTTATAAAAATATTCCAATAATTTCGCTTGAAAGTATTTACTATATAAAAAGTTATTTAGTTGTTTTGGTAATAGGAATCATAGGTGCAACACCATTAATGAAAAATATTGTTACATCTAAAAAAATAGAAAAAATAGTTCAAATTATTGAACCAATATTTTTGATAAGTTTATTATTTATATGTACAAGTTATATTGTAGATGGTTCTTTTAATCCATTTTTATATTTTAGATTTTAAAGGAGGGAGCTATGAAAAAAAATAATAGTATTATAATTACTGTAATGTTTTCTGCTATTTTAATATTAATTTTTCTATTAAATATAGCAATAGAAGACAATAAAATTTCAGAATCTGAAAGAAGAAAATTAGCTCAATTTCCTGAAATATCAATTCAAAGTTTGCTAGATAGAAAAGCAATTGATGGATTTGAAGACTATTCAGTGGATCAATTTGCTTTTAGAGATTTTTTTAGAAATGTAAAATCTTTTTGGAGCACAAATATATTTTTCCAAAAAGATGATAATAAATTTTTCATAAAAGATAATGCTTTATATAAAATGGAATATCCTTTAAAAGAGGAAAATGTAAAAATAAATGCAGAAAAAATAAAAAATATTTATGACAAATATTTACAAGAAAATGATGTGTATTACGCAATAATTCCAGACAAAAATTATTATTTAGAAAATGATGATCATTTAAAAATTGATTACAGTAAATTAAAAAATATAATGCAAGAAAATTTAAATGATTTTACATATATCGATATTTGGGATGAACTAACACTGGAAGATTATTACAGAACAGATTTACATTGGAAACAAGAAAATTTAGTTAAAGTTGTAAATGTGTTTGAAAAAGAAATGGGAATAACACAAACTCTAAATAGTTATTATGAAAAGAAATCACTTGGTGAGTATTACGGAACATATTATACTCAAACTTCAAATAATGTTAATCCAGATGAAATGTATGTTTTAACAAATGAAATTATTGAAAATTGTACTACATACAATTATGAGAAAAAGGAAAATGGTGAAGTTTATAATTCAAAAGAAACTTTAGATAAATATGATACTTTTTTATCTGGTGCAACAGCTTTAATTGAAATAAATAATCCATACAGAAAAGATGATAAAGAACTAATAATATTCAGAGATTCTTTTGGAAGTAGTATTGCTCCATTATTTATAGAAAATTATAAAAAGATAACACTAGTAGATTTAAGATATATGTCTAGTGAATTATTAGAAGAATTTATTGAATTTGATAATCAAGATGTGATATTTTTGTATAGTACATTAATTCTTAATCAAAATATATTGAAATAAAAAATAAAAGGGGATTTTATGAAAAAGAAAATAAAAACAAGTTTATTAGTAGCAATTCTTTCTTTAGTGTTTATGATATGCTCAATGTTTTTTCTTATTATTACAGTTAATTCACCATTAAACGAATGGACTGATGTGAGTTTTATGCTTGTAATTGTTGTAGAAATAATTAGCTTAATAGTGTTTTTTATAAGCTTATGTATATATTATACAAATGGTTTTAAAAATACTGCTAATGTTGAAATAAATACTATGCCAGAAGAATTTAATATACTATACAAAAAATTGTGTGATGAACATATGGGGGAATTAACTCGTTTAAAACAAGGAATGCCGCTTATAAGAATAGGAAAATGGATTGATGGCGCAGTAGCTATAGTATCAGCTGCTGTGATTTATGGTGGGCTTGAAGAAGGAACGTTAGTGCCTGCATACTGGTGGATAACAGTTTTTATTACTGGATTATTCTTTTTATATTTGTCACATTGTGATTGGACTTTAACACGTAATTATAAAAATTATTATAAACAAAATTGTATAAAGAATTTTATTGCATTGGTAAATCCAAACTTAACTTATGATAGTAGAGGATATGACAAAATAAATGAATTTAGAGAATTATATAATGATTCTAAATGTGATAATTTAGAATGTACTACACTTACTTTAGATGATTATATAGAAGGTGACTTGGGAAATGGAACATTTTTTAAAATAGCAGATGTTGAAGCAAGAAATCGTACAAAACATCCAAATGGAAAAAGTACAACTGCAGTACTATTTGAAGGTTTATTAGGGGTGATTGAATATAATCAATATGTAAAATCACATATTAGAATTAATACTTCAAATAGAGAATTCAAAAATGATTCTAATAAAGTACAAATGGATAGTGCAGAGTTTGAAAAATGTTTTAATGCTTATTGTGAAGATAAAATTTTAGTAACAAGAATATTAACAGCAGATATAATGGAAATGTTAGTAGACTTTCATAAAAAATATTATTTGGATTTTGAAATAATTATATATAAAGACAAAATAACAATGAGATTTTTTACAGGTCCAATGTTTGAACCAAAAGTATTTGGTAATGCATTAGACAAGAATTATTTATGTGCTTATTATGCGTTAGTTAAGCTTATAACTGATTTATCAAAAGAAGTAGATAAAACAATGAAAGAATTCCAAGTATAAAAGGAGAAAGCATATGAAAAGCAAAAGCCCAATTTTAAGAAATATCTGTATAGGTTCATTAATTCTATTTTTTATAATATTGTATATTCCAGCAGAATTTGAAAAAAGAGATATGGAATTTAACTATTTAATTTATTGGATAATTGAATCGATATTAATATTAGCAGTATTTGTTAGCTATGGATATTTAAATAAAAATGGTTATCAATTTATTGCAACTATTGATTTAGAAAAGATACCTGATGATTTTAACATGGTATATCAAGATATTTATAAAAAATATAATGAAAAAATTAAATCTGCCAGAGGAAATCTGGGAAATGTTGAGATTGCAAGTTGGACATGTTATGCACTAACAATAATATGTTTTTTTGGCTTTATGGTTATTTCACAACATCTTCATTATCAAGATGTTGTGCAAGCAATCTTTGTAATTTTAGCAATAGCATTATTTTTTGTTGCTAATACAATTGTAGTAGTAAGAAGGAAAAGATTAGATAAATTTAGAAACTATTATAAAAGTATGTGTATTCCTGATATATTAAAATTAATTAATCCTAATATAGAATATAAACCTGTTTCTTCTGATAAAACTAAAGAAAGATTGATAAATGTTTTTAATGAATGTAAGTGTTATCAACGTTCAGCAAGAAAAATATATGCAGAAGATAGTATGTTTTTAGAAAAAAATAATTTAAGCATAGAATTTGCAGATACAAAATTTACAGCACATGGCAAAAATACTGTAATTTTTGACGGATTATTCTGCAATACAACTTTAAATTATTATTTTAAAAAACATATAAGAATAAGAACAGAAAGTATCGAATCATATATTGATTTGCCAATAATTAAACTAGATAGTGATGAGTTTGAACAATACTTTGAAGTTCAAAGTGAAGACAATATTTATGCAGTTAGAATGTTAACTGCAGACATTATGGAAGAGTTTGTTAAGTTTTATAAAAAAATACAGTTGAAATTTGAAGTAAATATATATAAAGATATGCTAACCATAAAATTTCATACAGGACCTATGTTTGAACCAAAACTTCTTGGTGAAGCAATTGATAAAGAAGCTTTATATGCATATTATGAAATAGTAAAATTTGCCGAAGATACAGTTATGAAAATTAATAAAATTTTAGAAGAATTTAATTAAAAGAATAGAATAGGGCTTAAAAACTTGAAAAAAAGCCAGAAGTGTAGTATACTAAAATAGTTAGCAGTTAACATAATTTAATCAATCGTGTAGAAAGGGGTTTTGTAATGAGCCTATATTATGAAAATGGTGGAATACAAATCTACCATGAAGACAACTTGGAACTTTTGCGGAGGCTGAAAGACAAAAGCGTAAACCTGATTTACTGCGATATCCTGTATAACACAGGAAAAGTCTTTGATGATTATAATGATAATCTCGGCTCTCCTATGCAGGCTATCGAGTGGTATCGCCCTCGTTTTGAGGAAATGAAACGAGTTCTGACTGACAACGGTAGTATTTTTATCCACTGCAACTGGAGATTGGATTCCTATATAAGAATCCTTATGGATGAAGTCTTCGGTGGAAAGAATTACAGGAATAGAATCTTTAGAAAGCATAGCCAAGAAAGAGGTTTCTATTCCAATTTTGATTCCCAAGTGGATAGCATTTTCTACTATGTTAAGGATTCTGGCAATTTCGTTTTCAAAGAACAGATTGGCAGCACTCCAAGAATTGTTCCTCTTTTCGAAAACGGATATATGGATGGCCGTTCTGAAACAAGAACATTTAAAGACATCCAGATTAATCTGGAAGAAAAGAACAAACATTGGCTTGTGAGCCAAAAGCAATTCGAAAACATGGCAAAAGCTGGACAGGTGAAAATCATTGACGGTCTGCCGTACAGATTTAGCTGTGTTATTCCTATTGGAAATCTTTGGAACGAACCGGAAATGCTGGATAATTACACCAGAACAGATGTGGCTGAGGTTTATGATACTCCTAAGCCTGAAGCTATTCTCGAGAGAATTATTAAAACTTGCAGTAATGAAGGTGACGTTGTTGCAGATTTCTTCATGGGTGGTGGCACTACAGCTGTAGTTGCTAAAAAACTGAAAAGAAATGGCATTTTCTGTGACATCAGTCAAAAAGCTTGCTGTGCTGCAATGCTCAAACTCGAAGCAATTGAATAATGATTGATGCTGGTCTAAAAACCAGGAAAGAAAACTCGTGGTATGCAAGAATTTGCACCACGAGTTTTTGATTTGTATTAAAATATTAAACAAAAATAAAAAGCAAAATTAATTTTAATATTTATTTTTATTAATATTATGATATAATCAAAATGTTAAAACAGTAAATATTAAAACAAAATATAAAATATAAAATA
>JAFTJF010000013.1 GCA_017456555.1 Clostridia bacterium | reverse complement strand
GTGTGTGTACAGCCTCAAGGCTTTCATCTTCTATTTCTTTTATTGACACTTTCTTATCCTCCCATTATATATTTTTCTCTATCAAATTGATCTTTTGTTAGTATTGATATTACTTTTAAAAAATCATCTTCTATATATCTTTCTGTTTCTTCAATATCTTCTTCTCTTATTAGCATAATCCATTTATGCTTACCATTATGTTCTTGAACTTCTATTAAATCTCCAACATTTCTTAAATCTATTAAATTAAAAGAGTGGTTTTCTATTTGAGTTTCTTCAATCCACAAACGAGATTTTTCTAATTTATAAGAATAGATATGTTTTCCATCCATTTTTACAGATACTGTTTTAATTTCTATTACCTTATCTATCCCTCTTTTGCATCTTACATATTCTCCTACTTTTATTTCTCCCATTTTTTCTCCTAAAAATTTATTATTCGATTTTTTAATTCTTTCTCTATATCTGTTAATACATCAAGTTCTATATTTAATTCTTTTATTTCCTCTTCAGGAATAGGAAATCCACTATAATGTTTTAAATTCCAAAGTTTTTCACTTTTTTCTTCAATTTCTTGTTCTAATTTTGATATATATTCTTTTATGTTTTTGGAACATAAATTCTTTGCTTTTTCAAATTCTTTATCTCTTTCTCTAGACAAACTTCTTATCATCCCATTTGAAAGTTGTTTATCCATATCATCAATAAGCTTTTGTCTTTTAGCTTTTTTTACCAACTTAAGTATTTTTCCATCATAACTATAAGCTCCAATTTCTCTTGGAATCTCATTTTTTACTTGTTCATATAAATCATTTGGCATTAAATAATAGTTATAATTTCCTACAAAACTTTTTATAGCTTTACTTCTAAAATCTGATTTAGATATTTTTATTTCATAACATATCCAACCCTTTTGTGAGTTACTTTCTAACAAATCTAGTATCTCTGTTCTTATATATTTTCCTTCAACTTGAGTATATTTAGGATTGAAATTAAATTCATTAATTGAAACATTTGCTGGTTCTTCTTTAATCCAAGCTCTTTCAAAAGTTACCTCTGGACAAATAAAAACTCCAAACTTTGAAAATTGTTTTATAGCTTGTCTTTCAATTTTTAAAGTCAATTCACTTTTAGGCATGTTATATCATTCTCCAATCGCTTTTCTAATTCGTGTCATTTCAATTCCTTCTGCCATAAATGAAGATCTTAAACATTTTTCTCTTTCTTCTGGTGTCATATCTTCAATATATCTAACTTCAACATTTACAGGAAAAATTTTATTTTTTTGGATAAAAGCATCTATAAAAATATCTTGTTCTTCATAAAAAGCTTTTAAATATACAGATAACATATATTTAAATTCAATTTCTTGTGCAACTGTCATTTCTACAAAATATTGTGTTCTACACCTTGAAGTACATTTATAAAGTGGAATACTATCAAAGTATGCGTATAAAATTTGAATACATATCCTCTTTTCAGCTTCATTCTTTAAAGTAATAACTACATCTTTCATTTCTTCATTTTGCAATTCTTCCTCTGATATTCCATATTTTTTTATAAGTTTTTTTAATAATTTTTCTGCATTTTCTTTTTCACCAGGACTTCCTCTTTCAGATAATTCTTTTAATGAACTTAACTTTTTTAATAATTCTTCTTTTTTATCCATAGCTTACCTCTTCAAAACAATCTTTCGAAAAATATAATGCCATTCCAGGATCTTCACCCTCATAAGCACATGCTTTCGCAAATTCTTCGCTTTCTCCAATAGCAAGTAATGACTTGTATTCAGAATCTTTAAATGCTTTTATTCCCTCTTCTGTTTCTGCATTACAAATTACATATCCTTCACCAAATTCACTATAGTAAACTGTATAAACATGTCCTAGCATATCTTTAAATTCTTCTATCAATTTTCCATTTTCATCTTTTGGAAGTTTTATAAATTTTTTCTTTCTTAAGAATTCTAAATGTGATTTATATACATAAATTACATTATCTTTAAAACATTTATTTATTACATTTTGAACTATTTCCCATTCACCATTATTAGCTTCACATCCTATTTTGAATGGAACTGCAACACTTAATCTCTCTTGCTCTGCAAATTTTCTTATTTGCAAAATTCCCTCTTCAATTGCTGCATAATCAAGTTTTCTATCATCTTGTTTTACAAATATTTTGGCTATAAATCTTTTATTTTCTTCTGTTAAATCAACTTTTCCTCTTAATTTTTCAAACTCATTATTGTATTTTTGGCATATATTTATATATTCTTCATTTGCTCTTGGATATTTTCTTGCAATATTTTCATCAAGTACACCCCTTGCATCTACAAAATGAATAATTATATCTTGTTTTGCCATTGTAATTGATTCATTTATTATTTTAATCATTGTACTTTTCCTCCATATTTAAACATTAATTTCATAATATTCATTTAATTGTTCTTTTACTGGATTCAAACATTTATTGCATAATGCTAACTTTAAAGTTTTATAATAATTTAATCTTATATTTACTAATCCACCAGTTCTTTCTTCAGTATTCTTTTTCTTATTATCAATAATTTTTATTTCAGCATCACAGTTATCGCAAACATAATATTCATATAAAACTTCTTTTTTAGTGTTAGTTGTTTGATTTCCTTGAAATTTAACATCATATTTTACTTTTTTATTTGGTTCTCTTCTTGCTTCAATATCTTTCCAATTTTTAACCATAATTTTTGACCTCATATTCTTTTTTTAGAGTTTTAATGAAATATCTTACAATTCTTTCACAATCATTGCTTTCTGTATCAATTTCTTTAATTCCCAAATATTCCAACGTTTTTAAAAATCTATTATTCAAGAAATTTTTATCGACATTATTCAGATATGGCTTAAAACTACTAAAATATAAATCTTTAATGCACCAATAAATAATTACATAATTTTTTTCTCTATTTTTCGCCATAAGTTCAAGAGTTTTTTCGTTTTCTATATAAAGTTCTAACCTCTTCAAAATAGAAATTATACTTGCTCTATCGGCGCTTTTTATTTTTTCAGAATTTTCTGCTTCTTCTTTTATTAAAAATTTAAATAATTTATATAATCTTTTGTAATGTAATGTATTTATGTCTTCGGTTTCTACTTCGGTATATACTCCGTTTTATACTACTGTTTATATTTCGGTTTATACTACTATTTGTACTACGATTTATACTTTCAAAATTGACAGTACAAATCTTGTATCTATTGGGCTGTCCCTTTTTCCCTTTTTTAAACTCAAAAAAATGACTTTCAATCAACTTGTCTCTCAAATTAATAAAAGTTGATTCTCTTCCAATTTGCATCATTGCCATTAAACGATGGTTATCTACTGAAATCCATTCACACCATCCAGCCCTATTAAATACAGATATTATCTTGTACCATAATAATTGTGCTGAACTTGGTAAATAATTTGTTTCGTTCCATTGTTCAAAAGCTAATATCAAATCAATATAATTCACTTTTGTTTCCTCTTCTTTCGATATTATTTAGGAATTGGACCATGTTCTTCAGCATATTTTTCTACTAAATATACTTGTCCTCTTCCTGTTACTTTTACAGTCTTTTTTATCTTTGTAGTTGTTGAATATCCATTAGAACATTTTATTGTAGATTCTTTTATTTCAAACAACCCTAATTCCATTGCCTTTTGCGTTGGCATATTATAACTTTCTGATTGTTTTTTTATTAGATATCCTTTATTCCTCAACCACTCGAATAAACGATTTTGCCCTACATCATAGCCTATTTGTTTTAATATCTTCGCTAAATCTCCCACTAATATACTTGATTTGCTTGAAGATACAGAATTTGCAAAAAACACTTTTCCAGCATCCTCCTCAATTTTCTTATTTGCTGCAGCTAACAGTTTATTCTTTTCTTCAATTGTGTTTTGAGCTACTAATACAGCTTTTGCAAGTAACTCTGAATCACTCATATTTTCTTGCCCCTGGATATATCCACCATTTTTTCTAATAGATGGCAATACAGTGCTTGTAATCCATTCAACAAACTGCTCTGCTTCACTTTTTCTGCTTTGAAAAATAACTTTATACAAATTACTTTCATTAATAAATGTTGCCTGTTGTCTTCTTCCTAACGAATCGATGATGTCGGTATTAACTACACCATTTTTATTCAGTCGATTTTTACAATCTCTTGAATTTTTAATATCTAGTATTCTACAAACATCTGTTAAACAAAAATATGGTTGGTTATTTATTTCTAAACTTCGCATTACACCAAATTCTTGTTTTTGAAAAAATTGAATGTCAGCCATAAACTCTCCTTTCTCATTTGTATTTTTTATATATTAAACTTTCTTCCTTCCAATTTGGTCCATAAATAGCTTTTAAATAAGTTTTAGCTTTCTCTTCATATTCTTTTGCATTTAAACCGTTATCCTCTTCATTATGGCAATTCTGACAAGCTGTAAATAAATTTTCTGGTACTCCTAATCCACCTTCAGACCTCTTCTTTAAATGTGCATTTGCATAATTCCATGGAACTTTCATTCCACAAAAAATACACTTATATCCATCTCTTATCCATACTGCTTTTTTTATTTCTGTCTTTATTTCTGTTTTCTTGGTTCTATTATGTTTTTTTCCTTTTATTGCAGTTCTTTTCAATGGCTTTGTTTTTTTCTTCTCTTTTTTTGGTGGTTTTGGAAATGCAAATTTTGAATAATCTATGCTCATAATTCTTCTCCAATCCGTTGACTTTTCCACAAATTATTGTTAAAATGTGAAAAAGAGTGTTTACTAAATCGCTTTTTTATAAACTATGTGTCGCTGTAGTGGGTTGTGCACATAGTTTTTCTTTTTGGTTTATTCTATTTTTTATGATGCTCATCATTTGATCAGCTTGTTCTTCGTTAGTACAAGATAAAAGCAAAATACTATCTAAAGCACATATTCTTTTATACTGTTCTTTCGTTAATGTAATATCTTTTACTTCCATTGCATTTTCCTCCTTTAATCAAAATCCCAATAATATACTTTGTTTGGATAATGAATCTTACAATAAATTATTTTTGAAAATACTAATAATCCAGATGTTACATACATTAAAATTTGAAATTTTGTTACTGGTTCATCAAGTTCTATATTTCCAACAATTCCTATACTTGATAAAACAAAAATAATTAAATATGTATATTGAATTATTTTTCTTATTTTATTTTGTTTCTTTTTCATCTTTTGCTCCTTTCTATACTTGTCCTTTGTTAAGTATCTTTTTATATTTGTTAAGTAAAATAAAAAATATTAAGTTAAATTTAAAAAATTAAACATTTATATTTGAATATATTTCACATCCAACTTCATTAAATAATTCACATCTCTGTCTTCTCTCATTTTCATCAGTTGCCATATATGAATTATCAATTTTAACTGTTGTATTTCCTAATTTAAATTCGTTTATAACCACTTACACCACCTCTCTACAATTTATTCTTTTGTACTTGTCTTCTTTACTTTTGCACAATATTTTGTGCTAACTTTTTAAAAAAAATCTCCTCAACTGTCATATCTAAAGCTTTTGCTAATTTTTCCATTACATTATATGTAATATTAGTATTAGCACCAGTTTCAATTAAAGATATTGTATTTCTTGAAACTTCAGCTTTTTTAGACAATTCTTCTTGAGTTAAATTTTTTGCCTCTCTATAATACTTTAAATTATTAGGCATCTTTTTTCACCTCTTTTCTTGCACAATATTTTGTGCTTATGGTTATATTATATCTCTAATTTTTTCATTGTCAACTATTTTGTGCAAAATTTTATTTTTTTATGTTTTTCTATTGCATTTATGCACAATGTATTGTACAATAACACTAAAGAAAGGTGGAAAAAATGTATATTGGAGAAATTATTAAAAATTATAGAGAAAATAATAGTTTATCTCAACGAGCATTTGCTGCGAGAACAACCTTAAGCCCTTCATATATTAATACACTTGAGAAAATTTATAATCCTAAAACTGGAAAACCTTATTCTGTTACAACTGATGTTGCAGCAGAATTAGCAAAAGCAATGTTTATGAGTATTGAAGACTTATTAAAATCTTTAGATTCAAATCAAGAATTTATCATTAATACAAATACAAGAAATGAAAATTCATCAGCAATTGTATTCGTATATGGAACTATTCCTGCTGGAATACCTATGGAATGTATTGAAGATATTCTTGATACTGAAGAAATTTCAGCAGATATGCTTAAAGGTGGTAAACAATATTTTGGTTTAAAAATTAAAGGTGATTCTATGTCTCCTGAATATTTAGATAATGATACTATTATTTTAGAAAAAGTTGTTGATTGTGAATCTGGTGATGACTGTGTTGTAATGGTTAATGGTAATGATGGAACTTTTAAAAGAGTATTTAAAAACCAAAATGGAATTATTTTACAACCTCTAAATAATAATCGCGATAGTAATGGAAATCTATTATATGAACCGATGATTTATTCAAATGAAGAAATAGAATCTTTACCTATTAGAATACTTGGTAAAGTTGTAGAATTAAGAAGAAAAAAGAAATAACACTAAAGGAGATAAAACAATGGAAAAAAAAATCTACAAAGAAACTTTAAATGTAAATAATTTACAAATTTCTATAATGTCAAATGATAATGAAAATGACTTTATTTCTTTAACAGACCTAGCTCGATATAAAAATCCTGAATTTCCAAAAGATGTTGTAAAAAACTGGATGAGAAATAGATCTACAATTGAATTTTTAGGACTTTGGGAAATGATGCATAATCCCAATTTCAAAGGGGTCGATTTCGACACCTTTGTCAGTGAAGCTGGCTCTAACTCTTTTGTTATGACACCTCAAAAATGGATAGAAAGCACAAATGCAATTGGTATCGTCTCTCGTTCTGGAAATGGTGGTGGTACTTTTGCACATAAAGATATCGCTTTTGAATTTGCTAGTTGGTTGAGTCCAGAATTCAAATTATATGTAATCACCGACTATCAAAGATTAAAAAATGATGAAAGTAATAGATTATCTACAGAATGGAATATTAAAAGACTTGTTGCAAAAACTAATTATAAATTGCACACTGACGCAATAAAACAAAACTTAATTCCTGAAAATGTATCATCAAAGCATCAATCTATTACTTATGCAAATGAAGCAGATATGCTTAACGTGGCATTATTTGGAATGACAGCAAAAGAATGGAAAGACAAAAATCCTAACGCTAAAGGCAATATAAGAGATAACGCAACTATTTCCCAATTAATAGTATTAGCAAATATCGAAAACTTAAATGCAACATTTATAAAAGCAGGATTATCTCAACAAGAAAGACTTATTCGTTTAAATCAAGAAGCAATATATCAATTAACTACATTTAAAAATAATAGTAGTATTAAGAAAATTGAAAAAATGAATAATAATAAAACCCCTTTACTACCAGGTGCAAACAAAAAATAATCAGTTGTCGACATTTTGTCGATAACTGAAAAAAAGATAATACACTCCATCGCCAAACTTTGTGTATTATCTCTTCCCTATAAGCTACAAACGAAAATCATTTGTAAGGTATTTTTATTATACAAAAATAAAATGCCTTTTTCAAGAGAACAAATTTTCTCAAATGAGGAGGTATATTTTTATGTCAAAATTAATAAATTCTAATATGGAACAATATTGTATTTATTTAAGAAAATCAAGAAAAGATTTAGATGCTGAAATGATGGGTGCTGGTGAAACTTTGGCTAGACACGAAAAAATATTATTAGATTTAGCAAAAAGCAAAAACATTATTATTGGTAGAATTTATAAAGAAATTGTTTCTCGGTGATAGTATCGCAGCAAGACCTGTTATGCAAGAATTATTGCAAGATGTTGATTCTGGTTTGTGGACTGGTGTTCTTGTAGTTGAAGTCGAAAGATTAGCTCGTGGTAATACACTAGACCAACGGAATTGTTTCAGAATCTTTTAAATATTCTAATACTTTGATTATCACTCCTACAAAAACTTATGATCCAAATAATGAATTTGATGAAGAATATTTTGAATTTGGACTTTTTATGTCCAGAAGAGAATATAAAACTATTCGTAGAAGATTACATAACGGAACTATTTCTGCTGTTAAAGAAGGAATGGTTGTTTGTTCTGCTCCATTTGGATATGATAAGTATAAATTAAAAGGAAAAGGCTATTCTTTAAAACCAAATGAACATGCTAAAGTTGTAAAAGCAATATTTGAAATGTACACTAATGGACGAAATCTTGGTGAAATAGTTGAAATGATGAACACTTTAGATTTAAAACCTCCAAAAGGTGGTAAAATTTGGTATAAAACTACAATTCAAAGTATTTTAAGTAATATCACTTATACAGGAAAGGTAAGATATACAGATAAAAAAACTTTGAAAAAAAGAGATGAAAATGGAAAAATTATTTTAGTTAAAAATCCAACTCCAGATTTATATATTGTAGATGGATTGCATGAACCTATCATTTCTGAAGAAATATTTTATAAAGCTCAAGCCATTTATAAAAGTCATCAACTTGCAGATACTAGAACTAAAGATGATTTAGAATTAAAAAATCCACTTTCAACTTTATTAAAATGTAAAATTTGTGGACGTACTATGAAAAGGACTTCTACTGCCTCTTCTACTTATATAAGAATATGTTGTAAAAATTATGATGTTGGAAGTTCTCATTTAAGTTTAGTAGAAGAAAAAATATTTGAAAGTTTGAAAATATTACTAGATAATTATAAATTAGATTTAAAAAAATCAAATAAAACAAGCGAAATTTCTAATTTAATTAATAATACAAATCAACAAATAACTCAATTGAACGATGAATTAGATAAAACAAATTCTCAAAAAAATAAATTATATGACTTCCTGGAACAAGGTATTTATGATAACGATACTTTTATAGAAAGAAGTCAAATTCTTGCTGGAAAAATATCAGATATAAAAAATAAAATTACTGAATTAAAAAATTTAAAAGAAAACTATGAACAACAATTAGAAAAAAAAGAAAAAATTATTCCTAATATAGAAAAAGTAATAGAATTATATCCTTATGCAGATGTATATCAAAAAAATAAATTATTAAAATCTTGCATTGAAAAAGTTGAATACTACAAGGATAAAGGTTCAAGAAAAAAAGATGATTTTGAAATAACCATCTTTCCTTTATTTTAATTTTTTTATAATTTTGTGGTATCATTGACAGTTAGGTGTTAATGAGGCTGGTTCTACGTAATTCCAAATTCCAGAATTTATTGCTAAATTTCTCATTTGATTTCTTTCAGTTGCATTTAAATTTTGACCAACATCAAAAGCTAAACCGGCATAGTGTTGTGAAAGATTACTATGACCACCTTCCCATGGTCTTTTAAATGCAAAACCAACAAATATTGGTCTTCCATAAATATATCTAAAACTATTCCAAGCTTCCATTGCTCTTCTGTCTGTCCATAAAAGTCCAGAATTACTTGAACCTCTAAATTCACTTACTGTTAAAGTTCTATTTGAATTATAAGGCATACTTTGTGACTCGCCTCTAAAATATGTTTCCATTCTATTTGTGTTATTATTATATACAAGAATTTTTGCCATATAAAAACTCCTTTCATACTCATAGATTTGGTATCTATATATAGTATGAAAAGAGTTATTTTATGTTACTTTATTTCAATTAATTCATATTCTGAATTTCCAAGTCCTATTTTTTCGCCATGGCTTATTTGAGTTTCCCAATTTGTTTCTGGATGATTTATAACAAATCTATCACCTTTAAGTTGTTCTAAGAAATCTTTATCAAATTTCTTTAAGTTTTCTCCTAAATTACTGTTTTCAAATGCAGTTTGTTTATTTACTAAATCAGCACATGCTCTATCTAAAGCAACCATATCAAATGATGCAAGCATTCCAATATTTGGAACTATTGGGCTATCATTTTCTGCATGACAATCACAATTTGGAGAAACATCACAAATTAAACTAATATGGAATTGTGGTCTATCTTTTACAACTGCTAAAGCATATTCAGCCATCTTTTTATTTAATATATCTCCTGCTTCATCATTTGGAGATTTTATTGCATCAAAATTGCAAATTCCTATACATCTACCACATCCAACACATTTTGAATGATCAATTCTTGCAATTCCATTTTCATCATAAGATATTGCACTGTGCGCGCATATTCTTTGACATTGTTTACACTTTTTACATTTGCTTTCAATTACTCTTGGTTTTCCGCTACTGTGCATTTCCATTTTTCCAGCACGAGATCCACATCCCATACCAATATTTTTTATTGCACCACCAAATCCTGTACATTCATGACCTTTAAAATGATTTAATGAAATAACAATGTCTGCATCCATAATTGCTCTACCAATTTTTGCAGATTTAACATATTCTCCATCTATTTCAACATAAGCTTCATCTGTTCCTTTTAAGCCATCACCTATTATTACATGACATCCTGTTGAAAATGGTGTGAATCCATTTAAATAAGCCGCATCTATGTGGTCAAGCGCATTTTTTCTTCCACCAACATATAAAGTATTACAATCTGTTAGAAATGGTTTTCCGCCTAATTCTTTAACAACATCTGCAACTGCTTTAGCATAATTTGGTCTTAAATACGCTAGGTTTCCAGGTTCACCAAAATGAATTTTTATTGCTACATATTTATTGTTAAAATCTATATTTTCAATACCTGCCATTTTCATAAGTCTTTGTAATTTCTGTAATAAGTTATAGCCAGGTTTTGCTCTAAAATCTGTAAAATATACTTTTGATTTTTCCATAAAAATCTCCTTATTTTTTCTTAAATATTATCACATTATTTTTTCATTGTCTATAATTCTACTTCACAACAAAATATATTTTTAAAGCAAAAAATCCACAAATCTTTTACAATTTGTGGATTTCTTTATACTATTTATTAAGTTCATCTAAGAACATTTTATTTAACATTTGAGGATTTGCTTTTCCTCTTGTTTCTTTCATAGCTTGTCCTACTAAGAATCCTAATGCTTTGTCTTTACCAGCTTTATAATCTGCAATAGATTGTGGGTTGTTTTCTAATACTTTCATTACAACTTCTTTAATTGCACCTTCATCAGAAATTTGTACCCAACCTTTTTCTTCAATTATTTTGCTTGGCATTTTAACTTCATTAAATAATTCTTCTAAAACTTTTTTAGCTATTGCTGAACTGATAGTTCCTTTGTCTATTAAAGTTACTAATTCTCCAAGCTCTGCCCCACCGAATTTTAAATCTTCTGGTTCTTCTTCTCTTTCATTTAAAATTCTAGCAATATCAGACATGATTAAGTTTCCAACTGTTTTTGGATTATTACATACTTTAATTGATTCTTCAAATAAAATTGAATAATATTTTGAACCTGTTACGAAGTTAGCAGCTTTTTCTGTTAATTCGTATTCTTCAATATATCTTTTTCTTCTGCTTTCTGGAAGCTCAGGTAAAGATTTTCTAATATTTTCAATGTATTCATCAGATACTTTTAAAGCAACTAAATCTGGTTCTGGGAAATATCTGTAATCTTGAGCATCTTCTTTATCTCTCATTGAGAATGTTCTTCCTGATACATCATCCCATCTTAAAGTTTCTTGAACAACTTTTTCTCCAGCTTCAATTAGTTCTATTTGTCTATCAGCTTCGTAGTCAATTGCTCTTACAATGCTTCTGAAAGAGTTCATGTTTTTCATTTCTGTTCTTGTTCCGAATTCTGCTGCTCCTTTTTTTCTAACAGATACGTTTACGTCAGCTCTTAAAGAACCTTCTTGCATTTTACAATCTGAGATTTCAATATATTCAAAAATTGATTTTAATTTTCTCATATACGCTTCAACTTCTTTTGCACTTCTCATATCTGGTTTTGAAACAACCTCAATAAGTGGAACTCCAGCTCTGTTTAAATCAACAAAGCTTCCTCTTCCATATTCATCATGATTTAATTTTCCAGCATCCTCTTCAATGTGAATTCTTTCAATTCTAATTTCCTTTTCACCATCTTCTGTTTCGATAGTTACATGCCCATCATAGCAAAGTGGTTTATCGAATTGAGAGATTTGGTATGATTTTGGATTGTCAGGATAAAAATAATTTTTTCTATCGTTTTTACTATTTTTTTCTATACTACAATTTGTAGCAAGTCCAGCTTTAACTGCATATTCAACAACTTTTTCATTTAAAACAGGTAAAGTTCCAGGCATTGCCATACAAATTGGACAACAATGTGTGTTTGGTTCTCCACCAAATTCTGTTGAACATGAACAGAATATTTTTGTTTTTGTAGAAAGTTCACAGTGAACTTCTAGTCCTATTACTATTTCATAATCTTCTCTTGCCATTAGCTATTCCCTCCTTTAAATGTTGGTTTGTTTTCTCTAAAGTTTGAATTTTGTTCATAGCTATATGCAGCTTGAATGATTTTTTCTTCATCAAAAGCTTTTGCTAACAATTGGAATCCTATTGGCATTCCTTTGCTATCTAATCCACATGGAATGCTCATTCCTGGTAAACCACCAATATTTACAGGAACTGTACAAATATCTGCTAAGTACATTTCTAATGGATTATTTGATTTTTCTCCAATTTTAAATGCTGTTGTTGGTGATGTTGGAGTTAATAATAAATCATATTTTCCAAATAATTCATCATAAGAATTTTTGATAACTGTTCTAACTTTTTGAGCTTTTTTATAATAAGCATCATAATATCCTGAAGAAAGAACATAAGTACCAAGCATAATTCTTCTTTTTACTTCTACTCCAAATCCTTCACTTCTTGAATTTTTATAAATGTCTTTTAAGTTATCATAATTTTCTGATCTATATCCATAACGGATTCCATCAAATCTTCCTAAGTTTGAGCTAGCTTCTGCACATGCAATTATATAATATACTGATGTTGCATATTGTCCAACTTCAAATGAACAATCTTCAACAATTGCACCCATTTCTTCATATTTTTTTGCAACTGCTAAAATTGCTTCTCTTACTTCTTCATTAATACCTTCTCCAAGATATTCTTTTGGAAGACCAATTCTCATTCCTTTTACATCATTTACTAAAGCTTTAGTATAATCTTTTTCTCCTAAATCAATTGATGTTGAATCTTTTTCATCATGACCAGCAATTAAATTTAAAAGCATTGCTGCATCAGTAACATCTTTTGTTATAGGACCAATTTGATCTAATGATGATGCAAAAGCAACTAATCCATATCTTGATACTAAACCATAAGTTGGTTTTAATCCTACAACACCACAAAGTGAAGCTGGTTGACGTATACTTCCACCAGTATCACTTCCTAATGTCCATGGTGCCATTTCAGCTGCAACAGCTGCTGCGCTTCCTCCTGAAGAACCACCTGGTACTCTTTCTAAATCCCATGGATTTTTTGTTTGGAAAAATGCTGAACGTTCTGTTGAACCACCCATAGCAAATTCATCCATGTTTAATTTTCCAAGATATACCATATCTTCTTTATTTAATTTTTCGATAACTGTTGCATCATATGGAGCAACAAAGTTTTCTAGCATTTTAGAACTACATGTTGTTTTTGTTCCTGTAATGCACATATTATCTTTTATTCCTATTGGAATACCAGCAAATTTAGAAACTGGTTTTCCTGCTTTTCTATCTTCATCAACTTTTTTTGCTTTAGCTATTGCTTCATCTTCTAATAGAGAAACATAAGCTTTTACTTGATCGTCTTTTTCTTTTATTCTTTCAAAATAACTTCTTGTGATTTCTTCTGAAGTTACTTCACCTTTTTCAAGCATTTCTACAAGTTCATGTACTGTATATTCATAAAGTTTCACTTAAATTACCTCCTTTATATTCTCATAAAACTCGTCCCAAGAACTAACTTTTGAAATATTTTCGTTTTCATAATATTTATTGTTCTCTGTAGAAAACATATAAGTTTTTATATTTCCACTTGATAACATTTCACAATTTCTAATACTATCATCTAAAAATATATCTATATTTTCTTGTTTTGCTATTTCTAATTTGTTTTGAGAATCTATAATTAATTTATCGTATTTGATATTATTTGCTTCAAGCCATTTTTCTGTAACAGCACGTACATCTATTATTCCATCATCAAATCTCGCTGTTATTAAAAATACTTTATTTCCATTTTCTTTAATTTTATTAATAATTTCTACTGATGATTTTTTGGGAATTACATTCTCAATAATTTTTACAAAATAATCTACCCAGAATTTTCTAGCTTCATCTTCTGAAAGATTATATTTTTCTATTACATTATAATAATCAACTTTGCTTTCTAGATTTAAATCTAATTTTCTTTTTAAATCTTCTTCAACAAATTTTTTCATATATGGTAAAAATGTTTCAAATGTATTTGAGATTGTATCATCAATATCTATTCCAAAATTCATATTTTTTCTCCGTTTATTATATGTTAATTTAAAACCTTAGGGATTCTAAACATTCCCTCGTCTTGACTTGGAGCATTCTGTAATAAAAGTTCTCTATTTCCGAAGTTTCGAACCTCGTCTTTTCTTAATACATTACATTTTTCATTTGCTGCAATTGTTTCATTAAGCCCTTCTGTGTTAACATCATTTATCATATTTGCAAATTCTAATATTTCTTGCATATCTTTTGTATATCCTTCAATTTCTTGTTCTGAAAGATTCAAACATGCAAGTTTTGCAATATGAATAACTTCTTCTTTACTAATCGCCATTTGCTTCAACTCCCTTCATATAATGCTATATATTATATAATAAAATCGGGAGAAACACAAGAAAAAAATCGCTATCCCTAGCGATTTTTTAATAATTTTTACATTTTTTTAATTTTAAGAAATACCAATTCTAACTAAAATTGTTATTATTAATGCTGCTGCAACTTTAATTACTGCATATTTTTTGATGAAATCTTTATGTTCTTCAATTCCAAATAAATCTTTCATACCAAAATATGTTAAAACTAAAGCAACTGCTGATAGACCTGTACTAATTGGCCCTGTTATTATTGAAATTCCACTTATTAATAGCTCAACAATGTCTATTAAATAATTAATAACAACTGGAACACTAGCTACAACTATTGTAGAAATAATTGTTGTTAATGGTTTTTTGTTATCTTTGTTTAAAATTAAAATCATAACAGCTGGTGCTAATACGAAAAATACTGGATCTAGAGCACCTGCAACAAGTGATAAAATGTTATCTAATACACCTGAATATTTTCCATATTTAATTACAGAAATTAAAGCATAAGCAAATGATGCTGCTATAAATACTAACATAATCATTATAACTTTATTAAATACGTTTTCTTCTTCACAAGCAACTTTTCTTACTGCTTCAAATGGGTTTGATAACATTTCTTTTAGGAAACCTTTTGTATCTTCTGCATCATTTTTAAAGTTTACATTTTTTATTGATTCTTTAACTTGATTAACAGTTTCTTTTGTTTCCTCCTTTAAATTTTCTGTATCTACAGAAAATTTTTCTTCATTTTCCATAGTTTCATCCTCCCCAAAATATAATTTATAACATAAAAAGCAGATAAAATATATCCGCTCTTACATCCATTAGTTTATTGTATCATCACAAATACATTTTCCATAGCAATCTGCAAATTGTCCAAATGCTATAACTACAAAGTCATTTACAACAAGTGCAGCCATAGTAATTAAACACATTAATCCAATTGGAATATTAATACATAATATTAATAGTGTTACTATTGTTCCATATGCCATTAGGAATCCTGATCCTAATCTTCCTGCATATAAACGATGAACTCCAAAGAATCCTAAAAACCAACATAGCATTAATGTTGTAAATCTATTTTTTTTGCTTACTTTTTCTTCCATTTTTTATCTCCTTATAAAAATATAATTCTGTTTAAAATATTATTATATTAAATTGATTTTTTTGTCAATAAATTCTATTAATGTTACACAAATGATAAAAAACATATTCCTTCAAACCGCTTATTTCCGCAGTTTTCGAATTATTTTTAGTCTAATTGTAAATCTTCTTAAAATTTTATAATTCTATTAAATTTCAATCAAAAAAAGAATGGAAAAATCCATTCTTTTTTTATTTATATCATATCAATTTTTAGCTTAATGCATTCATTAATCCACCTAAAGCAGCTCCAGCTATAGAACCAGCTGTTGCACTTCCATTTCCACTTGGTGGAGGATTATTTCCTGTTCTTTGAGCCATAGCTTGACCGTTTACTGGAGCTAATAACACTTTTCCAGAACCTCTATAAACATTTACTAATCCTTCTCCTGATAATCCAGAACCAATTAAAGATTTTGTTGATTTTTCTACTGTAAATTCTAATGAGCCAGACCATGCAACTGCAAAGTTTCCATCAACTTTTAATACATCATTTTCTAATGTTACTTCAATTAACTCATCTCTTGGAACAAAACTTTCTAAAGCTACTATTCCATTTCCTTCTAATTTTAAGTTAAATAAACCTTCATTTCCAAATACAGCTGAAGATAAATTAGATCTCATAACAACATTTTGTTGTACTGTAGATTCACAAGCTAAGAACATACCATCATCCAAAACAATTCCTGTTGGCCATTCTGCTAAATCTTCTAATATAATGTGTCTGTATGTAGGTTCAAGCATTAATATACCTTTACCTTTATATTTTGGTTTTACTGCAGCCTCTTTTGTTACAGCACCTTTAATCGCTTTTCCAAAGAGATCTCCTACTCCTTTAACATCACTTGTAACTTCTACATTTCCAAGTGTCCATTGCATAGCTCCTGCACTAACTGTATATTCATTATCATTAATTTCGATTAAAACTTGTCTTTTTCTTACATTCATCTTATGTGCGAAATATGATGTTACAGCTGAAGATGGGCTAACACTTAAATCAGTTACATATTCTAGAACTCTCATTCCTTCTTTTTTGTCAACTACTTCAATGTTTTCGTTGTTTAATAAATTTTTTATTTTATACATTGGTTCCTCCCCGATTTAAAATATAATCTTACATATAAATTATATTTTAAAAAAATTTATTATTCAATTATATTTTTCTTACAAAATGATAACATTATTCTTACAAAAAAAGAGAACATTATAAAATGTTCTCTTTAATTTATTTCTTATTAATACTTTTCTAGTTTAATATATATAACTTTGTGGATTTACAGGAGTTCCATTTACTCTTATTTCTAAGTGTAAGTGAGGACCAGTTGAGTTACCAGTAGATCCTACAGCTGCAATTGTTGTTCCAGCTCCTACTGCTTGACCTGCAGATACATATAATGCACTACAGTGAGCATAGTATGATTGAACACCATTTCCATGGTCTATGATAAGTAAATTACCATAAGACCCTCTATATCCAGCATATGTTACTGTTCCTGCTGCAATTGGTCTTATTCCTGTTCCTGAAGAAGTTGAAATATCAAGTCCAGTGTGAACACTTGATCTTGAACCACCTCTTGATCCAAATCTTGAAGATATTGAACCATTAACTGGGATAGCTAATGCTAAACCATTTAAGTTTCCTGTTGGAGCTACAGTTGCTGTACTAGCAAAACTTCTTGCTCTAGCTGCAGCTGCTGCTTTTTTCTTTGCTTCTTCAGCTTTTTTCTTTTCATATTCAGTTACTTTAGCTATTTTTATTTCGTTTAAAGTGTTAGTTGCAGCTTCTTTTGTACTAACATTAGTGTCAGTAGTATAAACTTCAACTATACCTAATTTCAAATCAACATCCTTGTTTAGGTCTGCTTTGATTTCGTTTATTACGCTTTCTGCTTCTTCTTGACTACTAACTACAGCTTTTTGCTCTCCTTCAGAAGTAACAGCAAAAAATCTATAAGTTGTTGTTGTTAAGTTTTCAACAGCTAGCATAACATCCTTATCTCTTAACTCTTTTTCCCTATTTACTAACTTAAATTCATACTCTGGTAAGTTGCTTATTTCTCTAAATGCTATATTTCCAGAAGTATTATTTATATATTTATCTATTTTCTTTTCAATTAAATCTCTATTTTCAACATACCCAATTGTTTCACCTGATATTGTGACTTTATATGCAGGTCTGTATTTAACACATACTACAGTTATTACTATAGCAGAACCAATTGTAACTAATTTTAGGGTTTTGATAGCTTCTTTTGTATAATATTTAACCCAATTTCTTAAAATAAAATTCACTCTCCTTTTACGGTTTTAAAATTGCGCCACTAGACTCTATTTTACCACAAAAAAATGGTCAGTTCAATCATTATTTTTTTGTTTAATTCAATTTTAATCGTTTTTAACCAAAATTTCTCTTTTTGAGTCCGCAAAAAAGCAAAGATTACTTTTTGATACTCATTTTCTTTCACTTTTTCTCGTTTTTTCTACCTTGTCGATTTTTGTCGCATTTTCAAAAAGTGGTAGATTTATCATTTTTTTACTATATATTTTATATAGTTTATGTAACTTCGTCCCAAAAATCGAACATAAAAAACGACTCATTATATAATATAACGAGTCGTTTAATTTTGTTACTAATCTAGTTAAATTTGATTATTTTAATTTCATTGACAATAATTTACTTATACCTTTTTCTTCCATAGTTATACCATAAACTGTATCTGCTGCTTCCATTGTTCCTTTTCTATGTGTAATAACTAAGAATTGAGAATCTTTAGAAAATTTCTTTAAATATTCTGCAAATCTATATACGTTCACATCATCAAGAGCTGCTTCAATTTCGTCAAGTACACAGAATGGAGCTGGATTAATTTTTAATATTGCAAATAATAATGCAATTGCTGTAAATGCTCTTTCTCCACCAGATAAAAGCATCATATTTTGTAGTTTCTTTCCAGGTGGTTGAACTTCAATTTCAATTCCACATTCTAGAATATTTTCTTCATCTGCTAAAATTAGTTCTGCTTTTCCTCCACCAAACAATTCTGCAAATACTTCTCCAAAGTTTTTATTAATAATTTTGAATTGTTCTGCAAATTGTTTTTTCATTGTTTCAGTCATTTCACTAATAACTTTTTTAAGTTTGTTACTTGAATCTTCTAAATCTAATCTTTGTTCACTCATAAAGTCATATCTTTCTTTCATTTCTTTATATTCATTTATTGAGTCAACATTTATACTTCCAAGTTCACGAATTTCACTTCTTATAGAATTTACTGTTCTTTGAACTTCTTGAGGATTCTCACATTTCTTAATATCTTGCGTATTGTTTGGAGTAAGTTCATATTCTTCCCACATTTTGTTAATAACTTGATTTAATTCAAGTTCAATTTTTGATTTTTTCAAATCTAATTTAGAAATATGATTTTTAATATCTTCTATTTTTGAAGTTTGTTCTTCTATTTCTTTTTCAAGATTTGATAATTTTTCATTTTTACTTACTCTATCTTGTTTTAGTTTTTCAACTTTATCTGTACTTCCTAAAATTTCTTTTTCAAGTTCTTGAATTTTTACTTTTATCTCTTCAATTTTTTCTTCTAATTCTTTATTATCAACTAAAATCTTTTCTCTAATTTCTTTTTTACTACTGATGCTTGTTTGATTGTTTTGAATATCTTGGTCAATTCTTTCAACCATTTCATTTATTGAAACTTCACTTTCATCAAATGATGATACAGAAATTTTTAAATTTGTAATATCAAAATTCAAGTCATCTATGTATTTTTGATTGTCTTTATTTAAGTTAGTAAATTCTTCAATAACTCTTCCTAAAGTTTCATTTTCTTCATCAATAGCTTTTATTTGATTATTTAAATTTTCTTGTAAGTTAGAATTTTCTTTTTTCTCTGTTCCAATATTTGCTAGGTCTTGTCTTAATTTTGCAAGTTTAGCATCTAATTTTAAGATTTCTAAATCTATATTATCTATTTTTTGTTTTTCTGTTGCATAAACAATTTCAAGCTCTTGAGCTTCTTTTTGTTTTGTTTCGAATTTTTCTAAAATTTCAGAAATGCTATTTTCATAATCTTGTTTTTCTTTTTCAACTTTTTCTATTTTTTGCTTAATTTCAACAAGCTCTTTTTCTAAAGCTTTGATTTCTTTTCCTCTACCTAAAATACTAACTGTTTTAACCTGAACCGAACCACCACTAATAGCTCCTGATGGATTTATTACATCACCTTTTAAAGTTACTATTTTAAATTTATAAGAATTTTGTTTTGCAAGTTTTACAGCCTCTTCAATATCTTCAACAATAACTGTTCTACCAAGTAAGTTTAATATTATTCCTTCATATTTTCTATCAGTTGTTATTAAATCTGAAGCTACTCCTATAACACCATTAACTCCTCTTGTATTAACTCCAGTAACTTCTTGACCTTTAACTGAAGTTATTGGTAAAAATGAAGCTCTACCTAAATTATTATCTCTTAAATAATTAACTAATCTTGTTGCTTCTTCTTCAGAATTTGTAACTATATTTTGTATTGTTGGTCCTAAAGTCATTTCAATTGCAGTTTCATACTTTTTATCTACAGAAATTAAATTAGCTAAAATTCCGTGAACACCTCTACCTAATGCAGAATCTTTCTCTGTTGCTTCTAGTAAAGCTTTTACACTCTTACTATATCCTTCTTTTTCTTTTTCAGTTTCAACTAAAAATCTATATCTTGATTCTTTTATTCTATATTCTGATTGATAACTATTAATTCTAACATCAAATTCTTTTAATTTTTCTGAGCTTTTATCTTTTTCTTCTTTCATACTATCAATATTTTTTGTAATACTATTTCTACTAGTTTCTAAAGTATAAAAGTTTTTACCCAATTCTTCTTTATTTGCTCTTGCTGAATCCAAATCTGATATAGTTTCTTGAATTTCTGATTTTAGAGATGTTTCTCTTTTATTTAAGTTTTCTAAGTTCGCTTTTTCTGTATTCAAACTTGCAATTATTTCATATTTATTATCTATATTATCTTGAACAATTTTCTTTTTGCTTTCAATCTCGATTTCTTTATCTGATAAAGTTTTTGAATGTTTTGCAAGTTCTTCTTCTTTTTCTTTTAATTCTTTTTCGAATTTTTCTTTATTATTGTATAAGTTCTTTTTCTTTTCTTGTTTTAAATTCTTTTCATCTTCAAGTTCTTTATTTCTATTTTCAAGTTCTTCAATTTCAACAGCATATCTTTCATAATTTTCTTTATTATTTGAAATTCTTTCTGTTGCAATTCCAATTTCACTGTTATATTGTTCTTTCTTTTGATTTCCTTCAAAACCTAAATTTTGAATTCTTTCAATTTCTTCAATTAAATTATCTATTACTAATTTTAAATCTTCTTTTGAAGTTTGAAGATTATTTAAATTTTCATCTTCTTTAACTTTTTGAGTTTCTAATAAATCTATATTCTCAATAATTTCTTCAGTTTGTCTTTTAAATTCATCTATATTATATAGGAAAAGTCCAACTTCAATATTTTTAAGTTCATCTCTTAAACTTAAATATTTTTTTGCTTTTTCAGATTGATTTTTAAGTGGACCTATGTTTGTTTCAATTTCAGAAATAATATCATTTATTCTAAGTAAATTTAATTTTGTTTGTTCTAATTTTTTCTCTGATTCTGCTTTTCTAGTTCTATATTTAACTATACCTGCAGCCTCTTCAAAAATATGTCTTCTATCTTCAGATTTATTACTCAAAATTTCATCAATTTTACCTTGTCCAATTATAGAATATCCATCTCTACCAATACCTGTATCCATAAATAATTCTAAAACATCTTTTAATCTACAAGGTGTTTTGTTTATAAAATATCCAGACTCACCACTTCTATAAATTCTTCTTGTTACAATTACTTCATTATATTCAATTGGTAATTTTGAATCCGAATTATCCATAACAAGTGAAGCCTCAGCATATCCTAAAGGCTTTCTATTTTGAGTTCCAGCAAAAATAATATCTTCTGATTTAGCACCTCTTAAAGATTTTAAACTTTGTTCTCCAAGTACCCATCTAATACAATCAGATATATTGCTTTTTCCAGATCCATTTGGTCCAATTACTGTTGTTAATCCTGGCATAAAATCTAATACTGTTTTATCAGCAAAAGACTTAAATCCGTACATTTCTAAACGTTTTAAATACATAATTATTTCCTCATATTTTCCTATTAAATCAAGAGTAATCATATTATATTTTTATTGTTTTTTCAAGGTTTATATTTGATTTTATTTTATTTTTTCTTCCTCTAGAAATTATTATCTTTTTCCCCATAAAATAGTACTTGACCATTTTTTTATTAAGATATAAAATATTTATAGTATACAAACGAGGAGATTTTTAATGAAGGAAGAATTTGATTTTTATAATAGTACCACTATTAAATCTTATAATTTAGACGAAGCTATTCGCTATCAAATAAAAATGTTAGATGGATTAGACGCTTATACAAGAAAGCATACAGAAAATGTTGCTAATATTACTTGTAGACTTTGCGAATTATTACATATGGATAAAGGATTTACCCTATATACAACAACTTGTGCTTACTTACATGATATTGGAAAATTATTTATTCCACCTTCAGTATTACAAAAACCTTCAAAATTAACTGATGAAGAATATGAAATAATGAAAACTCATACATCTATTGGATATAAAATTTGTATGAATGATTTAAAATTACGTCCATATGCTGCTGGAGCTTTATATCATCATGAAGCCTTAGATGGAAGCGGTTATCCTCATGGAGTTCTAGGAAATCAAATTCCTTATGAAGCACAAATAATTCGTGTAGCAGACGAGTTTGAAGCTATTACAGCAAAACGTCAATATAAATCTCACGTTGGTGTTGTTGATGCTTTAAATATTTTAATAAATAATGCAAGACCAACTCTTCCTAAAGACTTTAAAGATGCATCAAAAAGATTTTTAGTTCCAGGAGTTGGAAAAATAGATAAAAAAGTTTTAAAAGCTTTATTTAAAGTTGTTATTGATGACACAGAATATGAAATTGTTTCAAGATGTGACTATGTAGATTTCTTAAAAACAGAAATAAAAAGAGTTAATGAAGCTCAAAGATATTATTACAAAATGGTAGGAGCTCTTACAGAATCAAAACGTGAATATTATAAAGCTGAAATTAAATGTTATTTAAAACCTCATGAAGACCCTGAAAAAATACCAGATATGTTAAGAGAATTAGAAAACACTTATAAAGCAAGAAAAGAACATATAACAAAATTAAATCACGAGGTAAGTCAAATAAAAAGATTATCAATCTAGTAATTTATCTAAATAATTATAGATTAATATAAATTAAATCAGTTTTATTGATAACAAATTATTATATATGTATAGACAAAAAGAACTTCCGAAAATCTCGGAAGTTTTTATTTTTATATTTTATAATGTTGGAGCATCGTCATCTCTAGTAATATTATTTTGTCTTTCTACATTTCTTTCTGCATGAATTACTATTGCTTGTTCTCCCTCTAATATTTCTTGTTGAGGTACTGAATCATATATTGCTTTTAATTGCCTAATTTCTTTTAATTCTTTATTTTCTATATCCATACTTACTCTCCTTGACTAACTCCAAAAACTCTAGAAATTAATCTTTTTAATTTATTTGTTACTTCATACAAAAATTTACTATATTTATTTACATTTGATATACTAACATTTTCTTTACCAGAAAAAATGTCATTCATTTTATCTTCTTCTTTTTTATATGGATCTAAATCCACATTTGAAAAATATTTTTTATAAATTATAGCAAGGATAACCCTTGTTTCTTTTTTCAAATTTTTCTCATTTTCTAAATTTATGTCTTCTTGACTTGGATTGTAGTCTTTATATCTACTTTCTTCTAAAAAATCCATAAATTTTTTTGGTATTCTTTTCTTATTTTCAGGGTGCATATTGTTTATTATAACAAGAACCTCTGAAAATGCTATTTTATATGCATTTAAGTCCATAAAATGCTCCTTAGTATATCATTTATAAATTAATATTGTCTTCCCCATACAACCATTTTTGTAGCTTTTCTTCCACAAACTGGGCAAGTATCAGATAAATGTTCTTGCTCAAATGGCATACATCTTGAATGTGCACCTGTAAGTTCTTTAATTTTGTTTTCACATTCAACATCTTCACACCACATTGTTTTTAAGAAACATTGATCTTCATTCATTAAATTTATCATTTCATCTAGTGTAGTTGCTACTTTAGTTTTTTCTACTCTTCTTGCTTTGCAAACTTCGAACATACTGTTTTGAATTTCTTCTAGTAAAGACTCTAATCTTTCATCTAGTTTTGATAGTTCAGCAACTTCTTTTTCTCCATTGTCTCTTCTAACTAAAACAGCTTGATTGTTTTCCAAATCTCTTGGTCCAATTTCAATTCTAACTGGTACTCCTCTCATTTCCCAATCATTGAATTTGAAACCTGTTGAATAATTATCTCTATCATCCAATTTCATTCTGAATTTTTTATTTAATCCATTATAGATTTCTGTAACTTTTTCTAGTACACCATCTTTATGTTGTGCAATTGGAACTATTACAGCTTGGATTGGAGCAACTCTTGGTGGTAATTTTAATCCTCTGTTATCACCATGAGCCATAATTACAGCACCAATTAATCTTGTGCTAATTCCCCAAGAAGTTTGGTATGCATATTCTTCTTTTCCTTCTCTATTTTGGAATTTAATTTCAAATGGTTTTGTGAAATTTTGTCCGAAATAGTGAGATGTTCCAGCTTGAAGAGCTCTACCATCATGCATCATTGTTTCTACTGTGTATGTTGCATCTGCACCTGCAAATTGTTCTTTTTTAGTTTTTCTTCCTTTTAAAACTGGAATTGCTAAAAGATTTTCTATAACATCTGCATATATGTCTAGCATCATTAATGTTCTTTCTTCAGCTTCTTGAGCTGTTTCATGAATTGTATGTCCTTCTTGCCATAAGAATTCTCTAGAACGTAAGAAAGGTCTTGTTTCTTTTTCCCATCTTAAAACATTACACCATTGATTTCCTAAAATTGGTAAATCTCTCCAAGATCTAACCCATTTAGAATACATTGTTGACATCATTGTTTCTGAAGTAGGTCTTATACAAAGTCTTTCTTCAAGTTCTTCTCCTCCTCCCATAGTTACCCAAGCAACTTCTGGAGCAAATCCTTCAACATGATCTTTTTCTTTTTGAAGCATACTTTCTGGAATTAGAACTGGCATATAAAGGTTTGTTACACCAACTTCTTTAAATAATTTATCTGCATAATTTTGAATGTTCTCCCAAATTGCATATCCATAAGGTCTTATAGCTATGCATCCTTTTGTATCTGCATAATCAGCAAGTTCTGCTTTTCTTACTACGTCTGTATACCATTGTGCGAAATCATCTTCTATATTAGTTATTTCTTTTACAAATTCTTCTTTTCCCATATAATTTTACCTCCAATTTTTTATTCTTCTTTGTTTTCAATATCTTCGTCTTCCCTTTCGGGCATTGGAGCCTCCATTACATCATCTATTACAATTTGCTCATTTTCATCTAACTTGTATCTTGGAAGTTCTGGTAATTCATCTAAACTAGAAATACCAAACATTTTCATAAACTTACTTGTTACTTTATACATTGTTGGTCTTCCAGGAGCATCAAGTTTTCCAGATTCTTCAATCAAATCAAATTCTAATAGTTTATATACTGTACCATCTGCATTAACACCACGAATTGCTTCTATTTCCGCTCTTGTAACATTTGGATTATAAGCAATAATAGAAAGTGTTTCTAGTGCAGCATTAGAAATATTTGGTTTAGCCCTGTTATCAAATAATGGATAAATATATTCATAATAATCTTTTCTTGTACATAGTTGGTAACTATCATCTACTTTGATTATTTCCATTCCACTATTTCTAGCTTCATATTCAGTTTTCATGTTTAAAATAATTTTATCAATATCTTCTGCTCCAAGTTCTAGAACATTCATTAGTTCTTTAACTTTTACTTCACGTCCAGCAGCAAAAAGCATTGCTTCAATTATTGATTGTTCTTTGCTAAGTTCCATAATTTCCTCCTTTTCCAGTATTCTTATATTATTACATGAAAACCAATTATTGTCAATCTAAAAATCCTCATTTTCTTCTATTTTAAGCTATTTATATAGAATATTTTTTTCATAATTTTACTTCATTTTTAAAATCTTTTTTCTCTTTTATATTCCTATAATAAATTTTTTATTAATTTTTACTGTTTTTGTTTATTTTTTAGGAATTATTTATTATAATAAGTATGTATAAAATATTTTGTCAAACCGTTGACACCACTAGGTTTTGTTGACATAACAATATTTTTATGCTATAATGTTAATGTAATTTGTTATGAGGTGATAAAAATGAACAAAAATCCAAATAAAAAAGAAGAAAAAAATGAAGATAATAATGATAATATAGAAGTAGTTATTGGTGATGATTCTGTTTTAAATATTTCAGAAGTTAATGACTGCATGAATACTTTGCGTCCAAAAGACTCAGTTACCAAAAGAAAAAAATTCATTATACCTTTAGCTAAAAAGAAAATGAAAAATGATGAAGAATAAAATAAAAACTGTTAACATTTAGTTAACAGTTTTTTATTTTTACTCTTCATAAGCAATGGCATGGTTTATTTTTACTTCATAATGATCATAATCTACATATTCTCCAGTAGCATCATCCCAAATGCCATATATATTAATTTTATCTGTTCTATTCTTTTTTACATCAAAACAATAATTATTATTAACTTCTAAAATATTGTCATCTGCCCCATAATATATCACAGAAACTTCTATTACATCAATTTCTTGATCTGAATTATTTTTTATCTCTATTTCTTCAAGATTTCCTTTTTCATCTTCATTTACTTTATAATTAATTTTATCATTTAAAATTGTACCAACAGAATCTCCAAAATATTCCTTAGTTATAAAAGTTTCAGCTCTTTCATAAGTTTTAGGTGTTTTTAAAAATGTAATATATCTCTCAGCTTCTCCTATTAGAACTTCTATTGTAGTACTCTCTACCCCTACAATATTATTTTCACCATCATAAAAAACAGCATAAACATAAACATTTGGAATTGAAGTTTTATTGTTGTTTTTTATACATAAAATAAGTTCTTTATTTATATTTATTATATTTTTAGAAACTTCAATATTTTGCTTTTGCTCTGCAAAAGTTTTTTCAGCCTTATCATAATCTGTATCATAATCATCATAATCGATATTATAATCTTCATCTATTTGATATGTTTCTTTATCATCATAAATTATCTCTTTACCATTATCATCATATTCAGAAACGTCAACCTTTTCAAGTCTACCTGAATTATCTTTAGTATTGTATAAATAAACAACTCCAAACACAACAGCTATTATAATTCCAAAAAATATTAAGTTTTCTACTACAGGGTTTTTAGTTTTTATTGCTCCCTCGTCGGTTTGAATAGCTGGGTCATTGTCTAATTTTTCAATTTCTTCCATCAATCTTTTATTTTCAAAATCATCATTAGTATTCATAGAAATTCCTCCTATACAAAAATTTTAACATATATAAAAAAATTATTTCAATATATTTATAAAATTTATTTATCAACTTTTTTTGCATTTTTGCTTGACAAATTGGAATAATACTATTATAATAATCTCTGTCAATTAATGGCGACGTAGCTCAGTTGGCTAGAGCATCCGGTTCATACCCGGCAGGTCGTAAGTTCGAATCTCACCGTCGCTACCAAAAAATCCCTTTTTTGAGGGATTTTTTTATTGTCTTAAAAATTATAAAAAGCTGTGAAACGTTGAAACTGTAATACTTTATATTAAAAACATTTTTTAGCACTTTTTAACTTTTCATAACTTTTCTAAACATTTTCAAACATTCACCCAAACAAATTATGTAAAACTCAATTTTGTTTGGGTGTTTTTACACAAACACGTAATTTTTGTTTGGGTAAATTATAATAAAAAATATAGTGCCATTTCTGACACTATATAAATCAATGAAATTTAATCTTCATCAATTTCCATTTCATCAATTTCATTTGAATTTAATTGAAGCAATCTAGTTGCATTTAGTAAATTTTCTTCTAAATAGTATTTATTTACTTTGTCAATTTCTTTCTCTTTGAATTTATCAAAAACGGAAGTATATGTATTTAAAGTAATTCCTATATCTGTATGACCCATTAATTTTTGAACAACAACAGGCGCCATTCCTGACTCAATGCAACGTGTTCCAAAAGTATGTCTTAAACTATGTGTTGTAATATCTTCAATTCCAAAATGTCTTTTTAAAAGTCGTTTAAGTTCAGTATTAACATTTTCTCTATCTGTATATTGTCTATATTCTGGTTTAAACAATAATCTTTCATCATTATTTTGTTGCATTTCAGACTTTCGCATTTGTTCCATAATAGAATTCATTAGAAATTCAGGAATAGGAACATATCTTGTACCAGCATAAGTTTTAGTTGTTTTTCCCATAACAACTCTACCTGTTTCATCTTTTGTTAAAGTTTTATCTATATGAATTCTTTTATTTTGTAAATCTATATCGTGTAATTTTAAAGCCAATGCTTCACTTATACGAAGTCCCATAAACATTTGAATTAAATAAACATTTTTATATCTACAATTTGATAATTCTTTGTTTAGTAAATATTCAGTAAAAAGTTGTTGTTCGTCAACTGTTAAAGCTCTAACTTTTTTATCTAATTTATTACTTTTAGGCTTTAATACATTTATCATTGGATTTTTCATCATATAACCTTTATTAATTGCATTAATAAAAGTAGAATTTAATTGTTGATATAATTTATTTATTGTAGAATTACTTAAATGCTTGTGTTGATTTATAAATACTTGCAATTCATCAGAAGTAATTTGGTCTATGTTCTTTTTTCCTATTGGATATTTTTCAATTTGTGCTATCGTTTGTAAAGTTCTAAAATATGTAATTTCACTTACTTGGTTTGTATCTAATTTTAATTTAGCATTGGCTTTCATCATCTCACAAAATGGTATTCCATAATTTTTGATATATATTGGATTTTCTCTTTGATACATAAGCATTTTTAGAAAATCGTTTGCTTCACTTTCATTTGAAAAACTTTTTGTTTTTATAATATCTTTACCTTTTGCACAATCATAAACAGGATAACAAGCATTCCATTTATTTCTTTGTTTATTAAAATATACGTACCCTTGACTATTACTAATCGATTTTTCCATTTTCATCACTCTCCTCTTTACGAGTAGATTTCCAAACTAAATATGCAACATAAGTTACAGTTTTTGTTTTACCAATGTTTACTGACGGAAAATCGGCTCTTTTAAATATTTCGTTTGCTGTTGCTTCTCCACAAAGCAAATCTTTCATAACCTCTTTTACAGTCCAATTTTGAAAAGGGTCTTTTACTTTTTTTATCGCTTCAATTATTGCTTTTTCTTTTAAATCTTTTTCTTCTGTATCAATTATATTATTTTCTATATTATCTATTTTAGTTTCTATCATTGTTTTTACTCTCCTTAATAAAATTATTAACGATTGATTTTATACGTTCGATAGGATAATCAAATAATATACTCACACATTCAAAGGTTTTATTTAAACAATATTTTAGCCAATTATTAGTTTTTTCAATTTTATAATAATCTTCTTCTAATTCAGCATAATCTCTTTCAATCCTTTCAACTCTTTCTAATGTATTTTCATTAATTACTTTAACTTTTGTATATTGATTAGCTAAAGTATTAAATTTTCTTATTACTCTTTTATACTCTTTTTTCAATTCTTCGATATTATCTGTTTCAAGTTCTTTTTCATATTTGATTGATTGTTTTTCAAATTCTTGCATTTCATAATTTGTAACTTGTTTTAATTGTTCTATTGGTATATGTTTGTTCTTTTCAGTTTCTCCACGTTCTAATTCAAAACCAGCCCTTGTCATATACTTATAGAAATTATCTTGTAAAACTTTATAACTATTTTTGCCTTTCCAAAATTCAGAGCAAGAAAGTTTATCAATCATTTTTCCACTTTTTTTATCCAAAGTGTGAACAACTGGCAAGAATACTAAATGTAAATGTGGGGTTGTTTCGTCTAAATGAACTTTTGCAGAAACAATATATTGTTCTCCTAAATTTTTATAATTTGCCACGAATTTATATGCAGTTTCAAAATATCTTTTTGTTTCTTCTTCGCCAATTTCTTCAAAGAACTCTTTGTCAGAAGTGATTATATATTCACAAACAATGTTGCTATTTTTCTTTATTTGACCTTTTAAGTTATATTGTTTTTTCATCTCATTAAACATTTTTGTATAAGGTTTAAAACACTTTTTTATTGAATAGTTTTTATATGATTTATTTCTATCTATTTCTTTGTTTGAATAAGCTGAATTTTTCCTTTCATTATGCCTAAATATAATATTCAATTTATCCATTGTATATTTTGAATTTCTAATTATCGCATAACTCATTTTTTCTCCTTTTTATAAAGTAAGCCTACGAAGTTTTACTCTAATTCAAATTTCTTTTTTATTCATTCTAATTACACGAGCAACGAAAGTGCTATAACATACTAGAGAACTTTAAAAAAGTTCTCTGTATGATTAGGGGATTTTCCCCTAATAACCCCATAGCATAATCAAAATTTACAAGTGATCTAATAGAGAACTATTAGAACTTGCCGTTATCTATTAAAGTTCTTTAATAGATAACTTAAATTTTAATTATGATAAAAACAATTCATTATATTTTTCATACATTCAAAATCTATTTAATTGTTTTTATATTCCCAGTTCTCTATATAGAGAACTGGGGTATTCACAAAAATATATAAATAAAATTTATACATTTTCGTGAATTTTATCTCGTGCATTTCTCTTTGGTATTATTCATTGCTATCGTCCATAGCATTATTTATAAAGTCCAATATTATAAACTGTATTTTTAAAATCATTTTCAAAACTGTTTCATCTGACAAATTAATAATAGGAATTGTACTTTCTGTATTTGTACTTGTTTCTGGTGTTCTTTCCAAAACTAATTTGCCTTTGTTATTTTCTCCAAATGTAGTATTAGTATTTGAATTTTCTTTTTGTTCATTATTTTTAGTTTCAATTTTTTCAAGTCTAAAATTATTTTCAAAAAAGCTATTACTAACACCCAAAGCTTGTTTTTGAATATCAAGTTGGGATGGAGTAGTTTTATTTGCATTATTATTTTGTTTGTTTCTTTTTCTTCTTTGTGATTTAGTTAAATATCGACCATTTTCGTCAAAATTTTTATAGTTAAAACTTTTTCTTATAAGTACACCTGTACTTTTTAATGCTTGTTGTTTATTAAGACTTTTAAATTCTCCGTTATCATCTTGATTAACAACAAATATCGTACCTTTTAAAGATAAATCTAATCCATAACCTTTAACGTCTAAACAAACATTTCCAAGCATACTATCGCTATCCTTTTTATAAATAATTACATAGTCATCATATTTAACTGTTGCAATTTCTCCACCAATTAATTGTTCTAAATCTTCTTTTGTATTTTTTACTTTTTTCAAGTCTGGCTCTTTGCCAACCTCCTTATAAACACCTATTACAAACTCGCTCATATTTATCTCTCCGTTTCTTTATCAAGTGAGAGATATTTGACACTTCGTTGTTCAAGCATTTCTTTTATTTCTTTAACTTGTTTATCTGTTAAATCTTTAAAACTTGCATTTTCATAATCATCTCCAACAAAGAAACAATTTCCAGCAATGCAGTCATTATCAAAAAGAATATTTGCTTTCATATTTAATAATTTTCCCTCGTCATTACAAACAAGCAAAATATTATTTTTATAAGGAACAACTTCAATCAATCCGTCAACGAGATTTTGCATTTCATCTAATGTATGATTAATTTCTAATAGTTCAGGCTCTTTACCAACTTTCTTATATAGAACTTTTAATTTTTTATCCATTTGTACCACCACCGTTCTTTTTAGGGTACATTTTTTTATATTTTTCGACATTTTCTTTAAAGTGTTTAATTCCACTTGCTTTAATTCTTATCACTTCTGATTTTGAAACTTTTAATGTCTTACATACATTTTCTAAATCACTTGCTTCAAATATCGCTAAATATAAAACTTTTTTCTCTTGTAATGGAATTTCTTTCATAGCTCTATAATAGATTTCATTGTGAAAAGCATTTTCTAAATGATTAATGTCTATTGATTTTTCATTTGTATATTGTTTTCTTTGATAATTTTGATAACTAATTCTATCTAGTTCAAATTTATCTCTTGGATTGTTAAAACTTAAATTTTTAGCTTTTGTATAATTTTTTCTTTTCTTTTTCATATCAAATACTCCTTAAAATATTTGACTGTCGACAGCCGTTTGGCTCAAGCTTAATTTAATGATACACCGATTTTTTTCTTAAAACGAAAAAAACGGAAAACTCCGTAAAACTCTGGAAAAGTCTGTGAAACTCCGAAAAAGTCCGAAAAAAATTCAAAACTAAAATCTCTGTAATATGCTAAAAATAAACAAAAAAAGAACATAGATTTTAAAATCCATGTTCTTAATATTTTTATCTATTTATTATTCTTCAAAATCGTCTTTGTTTTCTAGCTCAACGTATAGAACGTTTTCATCTATCAAATGTTGTTTATCTGATTCAGATATTTCTAATTGTTTTTCAATTTCTTCTGTATATTCTAAATCTATTTTTGAAACAATACATTTTCTAATAGATGGTACATATTTTCCATTAGTACAATATAATGTTCCTACCATTAATCTATCCATACCATTTGCAATATTTAATATTATTTCTGTTACTTCTAATCTTGGGCTATTAGGTTTATAGTTTTCTAAAACAAATACTGCAATATTTCCGTCAGCAAGTATATGACCTGACATATATATTTTATCTGTCTTATAATCAACAAAGTCTACTTTACAACAATTTGATTTTTCTATAATCTTTAATTTGAATTTTCCTTTTCCAAATTTTTTTGAAGTAGGAAAGTAAGCTCTATAATATAGGTATAATGTTTTTACTCCAAAAGGATTTTTACTATTATCTATATTATTGATTTTTTCTGTTGAGTCAAATAACTCATATTCAGAAATTCCCAATTCATCACATATCAAACTTATTGTTTCGGCATCTGGTAGAACTTCGCCACGTTCATATTTTGCAACTGCCGAGAAACCTCTATTTATTGCATTAGCAAGATTTTCCAAAGTATAACCTTTTGCTTTTCTTGCTTCACGTATTCTATTTCCAAATTCTTCTTTATTAAATCTTCCCATAAAAGTACTCCTTTAATAAAAATATACACTTTTAATTATACCATTTTTCCGTCTTTTTTTCAACTTTCGTTAGAGCGAGTAGGCGAAAATTGATTTTAGAGCAATTTTATGGTATAATTATTATACTAGAAATAGTGAATAGAATGGCATTTAAAATCTTAATTAATTAAATCCATTCCGCATAGCAATGCTTTGTGTCAATTATCGATTCAGGCATTGCAGTGCCTGGATTTTCTTATATATGAGATTTTAACATCAGTTAATTCCATATTAAGCGTAGTTGATATTTACTTGATAGAATTCGCAAATATGGAGTAAACCGATGAAATTTAACCTATATTTTGGTGGACGGATGCCCAGGTGGTATGCCAGTTCGTGAAACATTATAGTTTCTAGCCATTCGGCTTTGGGGGATACAATTTCCCCCTTAATATATAAAAAGTAATTGAAATTTATATAGATTTATTTTATAATTTAGTTAATTATTAAATCACTGCAATGATTTAATGATTATATAAACATGGGGTTTTCTTTCATCGGTTTACTCCATGTTTTTTATTTGTCTTAAAAAGACAAATTTTATTAATTTTCAAATTTTTAATACTTTAATAGCTTAATTTATAAGATTTTCAAATATATTTATATTCTTTTTTGTCTTAACAAGACAATCTCTTTTCTTCACAAGACAATTTTACTTTTTTGAATAATTTACATAATGTTGCTATACTGATATTGTACTTAACATTAACTATACAGAAAACATATAACTTTTTGGGGGATATATGAAAAATCAAAGTAGTAATGTAAATAATCAAAAACTAGTTTTATTTATTAATCATAAGTTACGTTCTTTGGGAATTAAAACAAGTCATAAGGGATATAAACTTATTATTATGGCTATACAATTAAAACTTAAAGAAGAATACGAATTTTTAAAATTAGAATTAATTTATGAGCAAATAGGTAAAACTATAAATAAAACTGCCAAACAAGTCGAAGATTGTATTTATTATGCAATTACTCATAGAAATTATCAAATTTCGGAGAAAGGTTTTGAGAAAGTTTTTGGTTATTCTTATGATGAAACAGTTTTTTCCAACAAAGAGTTTTTTGAAGAATTTATAAACTTATTACAATTAAATGTATTTTAGATTTTATAGAATTCTTATTACTAGTCACTAGAAATTTTAATAATTTAAAATTGAAATAATTTTCATTCTATAACAAAAAAAGCAAGATCTAATTAAAAATTAGATTTGCTTTTTGCTTGTCTCTCTTTACATATTTTATAAAAATATAATTATTCTTGTAATTTAAATATTTTTTATATATTAATAATAAAAAGACCAACATCATCTTTAACTTTTTTTCTATTTATTAGAATATTAATTGCTTCATAAAAATTTGGTATAATATAGCCATTAGAAAAAGCTTCTTCTAACTCATAATTATATATTGATGTAATTTTATTTTCTTTACAATACTGATATATTTTATCTGCTAATTCTTCATCCATTATACACAAAGTTCTATCTTTAAGCTCTTGTATTTCTTTTTCTGTAAAATAAAACTTATATTCGAATTTTATATCAAAAATATCATCCTCATTTTCTATTTCTACTATTTCTAGCAAGCCTTTTTTTTGTAAAATTATAAATGCTTGTTCATAATTATCAACGTGTCCTCCTATAACTGTTTTTTTCATAGATTCATTTGATACTTGTGTAATATTATTTTCTTTGCAATATTGATATATTTTATTTGCTAGATATTCCGTATTTAATAATGGATTTTGTTTAGCCTTTTCAATTTCTTCTGTTGTATAATGAAATTTATAATAAGAATTTTCATCTTTTATCTCAAATTCTAATTCTGCAAGACCTTTTTGTTCTAATACCCATAATGCTCTTTTTCCATTTACTATCCAACCATCAGCAATTGCAGAATATAAATCTTCTATTTTGATATAAAAAATATTATTCTCTTTACAGTACTGATATAATTTATTCGCTAACGTCTCATCATCCAATCCTCCATCTCTAATAAATTTATTATTTTTATTTTCATTCATCCCACTTTCATCAATATAGAATGTATAATACAATTTTGATTTTCCATTTTCATCTTTATAGTCGTGTTTGACAAGACCTCTTTCCTCTAGTATTTTTAAAGCATCATATCTATATCTATATATGTTTTCACCTGCAATCAAAATATCTAATTCATCACCTTCAATATATGTAATACAATTCTCTTTGCAAAATTTATATATTTTATTTGCTAATTCTTCATTAGTTAATTCGCCATTAACAATTTTTAATTTTTCTTTTGCTAATTTTATTTTTTCCTCATCAAGGAAAAATTCATAATAGCACTCTGTTTCACTATTATTTCTTTTTGCCAATCCTCTTTCTTCTAAAACGAATAATGCATCATCACCATTATATATATCACCGTCAGCAATTACATTAAAAATTTTTTCTTTTGTCTGCTTAGTTATATAATTTTCTTTACAATATTGATATATTTTATTAGCTAATATTTCATCATCAAGTTTACCATCTCTTATAGCTTTATTTTCTACATCTTTTTCTGTAAAGAAAAATTTATACCATATTTTATTACCGTTGTTTAAAATATTCTGCAACACCACGTTCTTCCAAAATATCTAAAGCATCAAATGAATTACTTAACCAATTACCTGCGATTCTATTATCTAAGTCATCTTTTTCAATTTCTTTAATTTGATGCTTTTTACAATATTCATATATTATGTCTGCAAGTTCTTCTTTTGTTAATGAATCATAATCTACCTTTAAATCATTAATTACTTCATATTCTATATTCGGATACATTTTTTTTTGTAATTCTAATGCTGATTTATTTTCAATTGGGTTTTTTAATAAATCATTAATCAATATTGTTTGTTCAGCTGGCATACACCATGTTCTCGTTTCTCCGCAATCTCGACAATGATAATATTTTTTTTCTTCCGAATTTAGTCCCATTACTGCTCCACCAGTTCCAAATAAAACAGTTCCTAAAATTCCTTTTTTAATGTTATATCCTTCTTTTCGTACATCTGTATCTACATTTTTACTTCCACATTTACTACATCTATAAATTCCCATCTTTTTTCTCCTTCTAAAAATTTATATAAATTATACATTTGATTTTAAAATTTTTCCATTATATTTATTTATAAAAACTTCATACCACGGCATATCTTTTACGCTCTGAGAACAATATTTTAAATTTAAATTATCATAATCTATTTTTATTAAGTTTTCATCGAACATTCTATGATGATTTCTACATAAACATATTCCGTTTCTCACATCATCGCTCCCATTATCAGCAACAGCTTTTATATGAGCCGCTTCTAATATCAATTTTTCCTTGCACCTACATATAGCACATTGATTTTTATAAGCACTTAATACTTTATTTCTAAATCTTCTATCACGATTATATATATACGAAGTTCTTTTATTTCTTTGAACATCTTCAATTGAATTGTTTAAATGTTTAGGAAAATCTGTGTCTCTATCGTCAAATATAAATAATTCTTCTAAGTTTTCTATATTATAATATAAAGTTCTAAAACTCATTACCAAAACTTTTTGATATATTGATTCTTGTTTAGTTCCCATTTTTTTATACCAATCTTTAATTTCATCAGAAATTGGTAATACTGTTTGCCATGATAATCCAGATAGCGATTGTGTTTTTATGAAATAATTATTATCTCTTTGAAATTTTTGATTCCATATAATTGCTATTTCATATTTAATATTCAATATTATTAAATAATCAATAGAATCAATGTTTTCATCTTTTTTATAATAAGGTGTATATCTAATAGTTTCTGGATTACATTTACCATATTTAATATTTTCATATTTATTTAATTTATTAACAAGATTATTTATCATCAATTACTCCATAATTTAACTCATATATTATAAATATTATTGTTCTAATTATATTTTTCTAATTTTCTTTTCTGACTTTCTTCAATAAGTGGCTTTAAAACTGCTTGCTCTTCAGGTAAGAAGAAATCAAATATTGTTTTTCCTGCTTTTGGCAATTCATACCATTCTTTATATCTTTCTGGATATTTTTGTCTTTGTATTTTAAAGTTATCAAACCATTTTTGAGCATTTTCACATCCAATATCTTTTCTAACAGAAATATTGTATTTATATTCAAAAACACTTTCTATTTTTCTTATCTCCCAAAAGTATTCTTGAGTATATATATTAGATGATATTAATTTTTTATATTTAATTTTCAATTCTTCTACACTTAATTCAGTTAAAAATTTTTCATTAATTTCTTCAAGAATTTCATTATTCTTTGCTTTTTCATTAATATTAATAGCTGAAATTCCTATACTAGCTCCAATCATTACTATTAGTTTATATATTAGCCAAATCCATCCTATTGGAGTAAATAAAATAATTAGCCACTTTATAAGAGAATTACTATTTTCCATATTATAATCTCCTTTTATACAATTTTTAATAACATAATGATAATATCATAAAAGCAAGTGAATATCAATTCACTTGCTTAATTTTAATTATTCCTTAAAGAGTCAACTATTAACTTATTTGCTAATGAAAAGCCATATTTAAAAGCAATTCTCATCATTGTAATTGATTTATCATTATGAGCATTAAAACAATCTGTAATTAAGTCTTGATTATCTTGACTACTACAATTTTTCAATAATTGTTCAATTTCTTCTGCTTTTTTACTTTCTAATTGATATTGTTTTGATTCTCCAATTTTTTCAAATATTTTGTTTTCATTCAAATAATATTGTTCATCTATAACACTTTTATCTTTCATAGAATTCTCCTAGTAAATTGTTAATTTACTATATACTAACATATATATTTTTTCTTTTCTATATGTATTTTCTGCCAAAATCATCTATGACCGTATGCTTAAACCGTATGCTACTTTAAAATAGCATTAATTATTTTTAAGTGTTTGTGTAAATTTCTAAAACATAAATTTGTCAATGTTTTTAAACTTTTTTTAACTATTTATAACCTTTTCAAACATTTACACGAACAAACACTTGAAAAAGCCTTTAAAATCAACATTGTCAGGTTGGTCGTCGCTACCAAAATCCAGTAGAAATACTGGATTTTTATTTTTTTACAAAGTTTGAAAAAGGCTGATATATAGCCTTTTTTGTTTTGGTGTTTTTTATTCTTTCTCAAAATTTCTTAATCTTTTTTAGACTTTTCCCCCATTTACACAACCAAATTTTTAAAAAGTCCATTTTGGTTGTGCAAATCACCACCCCAAAGGCTAAATTGGGGGAAGACTTGTTAGAGTAGTATTTCACATTCTATAGACGCTCAAAAATTATTAATATAATAAAAAAGCACCTTCTATATAAATCGTTGTCGAAATTTCGAATTTCGTGTCAACGATTATATATGTATATAGAAGATGCAATAAACTATTTTCAGTTTCTAACACACTAGAAACTCACAGAGTTTCTGTGTGAAAAAGACTAGAATAAAATTCTAGTCTTTTTTTATAAACAAATTATATTTTATTAATTAGATATTGAAGTTAATAATGTTATTAATTGAGTTTCTGTAATGCCATTAGCTTCAATATCAAAATATAATCCATTTATATTAAATGTTATCATATATGTTTCTTCAAATTGTGAAATTATAAATTCTACATCGCCTATTTTTGATATTTCATTTTGCGAATTTATAAAATAATCTCTTAAAGGTTTTTCGATTTCTGAAAAAGCCATTTTTATAGTACTTTTATTATCACTTTCATAACATAACACATAATCATGTAATAAATTATATTCTTCTGCACTAACATCTTCTTTAGTAAAAATAGTATAAGTAGTTTTTAAATTATACTTTGGTAACATCTCTATATTATTGATAAATTCAAATTTTTCAATTAAATCCTCATATTTAAAATCTTTCATTTCAGCATTCAATTTTTTCATTGCCATATTTTCTATTTTGTTTATTTTTAAATCAACAAGAGCATCTGGCGATTTTTCATTTTCTGTTGCATATAAATCATTATTAATATTTGTATTAAAATTATTTGTACCAACAATAATTCCAAATACTATTACACATACTGCACAAACTGATGTAATCCAATAAATTGATTTTTTATTATTCATATTAAACTCCTCTCTGATGTTTGCTACAGCTATTTTTTCTTTTACGTTTTTTCTTACTTTTTCTTTTAAAATATTATTTCCCATAACTATAACCTCCATCTTCTAAATTTCTTTTTATTTGTTTTCTAACTCTATGAAGAGTTGTTTTTACTTTACTAATTGAAAAATTTAACATCTTTGCAATTTCTTTTACCGACCTTGATTCATAGTAAAATAATATAAATATTTCATATTCATCTGCTTTTAATTTTCTTAATGCTTCTTGAATTATTTTTTCTTGTTCATTTTCTTCTGTAATTTTATCAATATTAAAATTATCAATTAAATTATTTTCATAATCTGATATAGAATAATTCAATTCAGTTTTTCGATATTTATTTCTTATAACATTTTTTGCAATTCCAGCCAAATATGATTTTATTGGTATAGTAGGTAATAAACTTTTACTATTTTTCCAGATAGCAACAAATACGTCTGATATTATTTCTTCTATATCTTCATCTGTTATTGCTATACTTACACTATTTTTAACAATTATATAAATATATCCATAATAATCGTCAATTATCTGGTCTATATCTAATTTTTTATTCACTAGATAATCATTTAAATTTTTCTTTTCCAATTTAGATCTAAATCTCCTTAAATTTCAGTTAACTTTCATATACATAGTAACATTTTTTTGAAAAAGGTTACAACTTTTATAAAAAAAATAGATTAACTATAAAATATAGTTAATCTATAAATTGTAATTTGATTACCTTTTTTTATACATAACAAGTTCTGGATTTTCACCATTTTTTTCATAAGTACATACAAGAAGAAAATCCATATTAGCTGCAATTCCAAAGCATCTATCTCCTCCAAACTCACATTCAAGCTGACTACCAAGATATGATGCTTTATCATCAAGAAACTTAACCATATCTCCATTTGGAAGTCTATATTCAAGATTTACAAAACTACCTGATAATACATTCAATTTTTCTATCTTTGGTAATCCTTCAATGCCAAGAATTGTATTAAATTCATCAATTATCTGTTTTTTAAATTCTTCAAACTTCTCAACGCCTCCAATTTTTATATATTGTTTCCAAAAATCTAATGTAAAATCTCCATCTGTATAACACCATTTGCAATACTCTTCATTAAAATTACCATTAGTTTCCTTGCTAATATTACAATCTTCAAGATTCATACCACAACATTTACATACAAGTTGTTGAGGCGAACCCAAAAGAGTATTTATAGATACTTCAAAAAACTTTGATAAAAGTTTTAAAGTTTCAATGTTTGGTATTGTTTCACCATTTTCCCAACGAGAAACAGCTTGACGAGTAACAAAAATTTTTTCTGCAAGTTCTTCTTGTGATAACCCCTTTTTTGTTCTTAAATCTAATATAATATCTTTTGTTTCCATATAATTATCCCTCCATTTATATTATAATGTTTGAATAATTAAACAACAAGCAACGCTTTGTTGCTATTAGTTTCACAAATTACTATTTATCGCTTAAATTGTATCATATTTTAATATCATTTTATAGATAATATTTTACAAACTCTATCAAGCTTTATTTATATAAGTGATTTACCACCCCAAAAGCATTAACAAAAGTTACATTTTTATTGATATATCAATGATGTATTGCGTCCGTCGCTACCAAAATCCAAGTGAAATCTTGGATTTTTTTATTTTGGAAAATATAAATGCAAGCAAAAAAATAACAGGTACAATTTGTACCTGTTATCCTTTGATTAGTCAAATGATATACCGAGTCTTCCATATATATCCAAAACTTCTTCCATAAAATCTTTTGCATTGAAAGAAGTTCGCCAATCTTCTTTTGGAATTTCAAAAAAATCATACACGTTCAGAATCCCATTTAACCGAAGAAAATGAGATAATTCACCAGACATTCCCAGACTTTCCAAATCAGCAAAACCATTAACAAACTGTTTCTCTTTTTCTTCAAAAAGTCCCGGATATTTTTCAGGAGATACATACATCTTCATTCGAATAGGAGCATACAACTGTATCATTGCACATATAACAAGATGTCCATACTCTCCTGAACATTTCTGCATTGACTTTTCATTCTCCGTAAGAGCAAATCTTTTCAGCAAATTATCAACTCTTTGATTATCGATGAAATCATGTTTGTATCTATTGATACTTTTTATTGCTTGAATCAGTTTTTTGCCAACAATCAAGTCTTCTCTCGGTTTTAATGCCACAATCTCTTCTTCTGTAAGCATTCCACGTTTCAACCATTGATTGTACATAGCTGAATACAATATTCCAAGATTAAAAGCTTTTTCAGATCCCATTTTTTCTCGGTCTAAAACAATTCTCTCATACTTCAGATGAACAAGCTTTTTCAAAGCAACTTCTACAAGTTCAGTTTCGTTAGTAACTCCAAAACTTGAGTTAATTGTTCGATTATGAGCAAAATATACTTCTAGAATTGTCTTATCTTTTGCTGGAAGTTGATTCATATAGATTGCAAAATCTGAAAAGGACCAACCTTCATAACAAGCATTCAGTGTAGAATAAATTTTTGCAAGATTCCAATTTTCAATCTCAAAATCACTCCAATACTCATTCTGCATCTCTCGAATAAGATTTACTCTTCGAGCAAAAATGTCATAACTGTCTTTTTTTATGCCATAATTTAAAGTTTTAGATCTGGATTCTCCAAGAATTTCAAGAGCATCTGTTGCTATTCTAAACTTTTCAGCCAATTCGTCTAACTTTGCAAAGCTTTCAACACTAATTGGCTCATAGCTATTAAAGCAAATAATGTAACGACTTGTCCGTGAAAATTCCATTAATCTTTCGTAACACTTTTTAATCAAATTACGAACCTTAATCTTTGAACACTCCATAAGATATGAAATTTCTTCAAGAGAACAAAAATTAGTAGAATCTTCATCAAGTCCAAAAAAGAGTTTAAAAGCATTTTTTTCATCTTCTGGAAAATCTTCCAAAACCTCTAAAAAGTTTCTACCGCGTATTTCTTTACCGCTTTCTCTCAACCTTGATGGCAAATACATGTTTTTTTCAGACCACACTGCCAAAACAGCACTATATGCCATGCCAATATTGTAGCTAAGTGCTTCGCTAAAGTCACTTCTGTCAACTATGTATCTACCATATTCCTGATAGTAAAAGTTTCTTATCGCATCTTCAATAGCATCTTGGAGATTGCTAATCTTATAGATTTTCATAAGATCATTAACTCTCTTTTGAGACCATTTTCTAGAGTCACAAACCATTTTGAGTAATTCTGCATCTCTAGACTCTAACCAGTAAAAGGATATTTCAATGCCCAATGAGGCATCTTTTCTTTTTACATGTTTAATAAAGTTATTAATAAAGTCATTTTTGTTATACATAAGGTTTCCTCCCAAGATTCGGTATAACATTGTCAAAGTACAATTTAGCCCTGTGCTAAATATGAATATACAGTACTATTATATCACATTTTTAACCTTTTTGCAATTTTACATAATTCAAAACATTTGTATTTTGGGCTAAGATATGGTATAATTGTGAAGATAGACAAAAAATCTATAATGCAAATCCTCGTGTTTGCTTGTTACTATTAACCAGTTTTTATATAAAATAATTTTTGGAGGCAGACGCAATGACCGAAAGGAAAGCATCTGATGAACTACGAAAACTTGCCAACACACTAGTACAACAAGCCATCAAAGAAGGTTTGAGCGCAAGTGAACTTGAAAACTTAATACAGGAAACCCGCACAAATGCAGGGTTAAAAAACAGAATTCCAAATATGGAAAACTTATATCGCAAGCCAACTGAAAAAGAACTTGATTTCAAAGAAAAATGCTATGATTTCTTCAAACGTGAAATAACAATTGAAGAAGCCACAAGCAGAGAAACAAAAGCACATGGTCACCTTATATCTGAAGAAAAGTTTCAACATTATTTAATCAATTTCTCTACTTTAATGTTTGCAGCAAAAATGCTTGTAAACGATAATGAAAAAGTCACCAATCAAAAAATTCGTGACGTTCTTTGGAGCACAGGTGAATACCCCAATTACACAGCTCTTTTAAGTGATATTGGAAACGCATCTACACTTCTTCTACGTATTGCAAACGACAAACGTGCCAATTCTACGTGGTCTTGCCCTCATATTGCTTATCATTCAAGTCATACTTATCGAGTAGTTGCTGCTTATTTCAACTTTCTTGAACAGCAAGGCATATCTTAAAGCAATTCATTGCAAAACAAAACCGCACAAAAACGTGCGGTTCTTTCTTTTATTTTTTTGATTTTTTTCTAAAAATTAACACAATTACAAAAATAATTAATAAAATAATACATGTAATTCTTATCAGATTTGTCATGTTTGAAATCTCTTCTATTTGACTATCATTATATTCTGTTTTTTCTGCACTTGTTACAGATGTCTTGCTACTTGGTACAACTTCAATATCATCAGTATATTTTGTGTCTAATATTCTTTTCACATCCAAACTTTCCAAGTCAATTCCTTTATCTTTTAATTCAGAAATCTTTTGGTCAAAATTTTCAGGTTTAAAATCAATATATGCAATTTCATATTCATTTGTTTCTGGAACAACAGATAATCTTACAAAATAATACATATGAACATAATATTTTTCATCGTATTCATCATAATATAATTCGTTGTTTGAAAAATTTTCTTTCCAATAATTACTAGTTCCATTTATAGATGTGGCACTGATTTGAACTAAAGCCTCAATATCATCACCAACTTTATATGGATTTTCATCATCTACCGAATACAAATCTTCAACATATATATAGTAATCATCTTGAATTCTTTGCTCTTCTGGACAATCCTCTGAAACAAGCTTTTTGGCATATTCTTCTATTTTTTCTCTTACTATTTTTACTGCTTCTTTATTTTCTTCTTTTTGCGCATTTTGAGAAGTAATATAACCAATATGTGTATGTATTTTTCCTCGATCAAACAAATCTTTTCTTACATAATAAATTTCTCCATCAATTTCAACTTCATCATAAAAACGTTCTATTCTTTCATCCATATTCCAAGCGGCATAAACATTATTAAAATTTATTAATAGGAGAATAAGCAAAACAAAAAATATTTTTATACTAACTTTTTTATTCATTTTAATTATCTCCTTTCATTTTTTCTATTTTAAATTCAATATCTTTTCCAAGATATTTTATTTTTATTGTCATTTCGTCTGTTAATTTATCTTCTTCTATATCAAATCTAGTGCTATATGCAGGAGTCCAATTTCCATTATCATAACCAGGTATTGTTGAACTTCTTAATATACCATTTTTTACGTATGAGCCTGCTCCCCAAGAACTTTTAGAAGCTTCTACTAGCTTATCCCCTTCTCTTTTTAAAAGTCCTCTCTGTTTTGATCTTTCGCCATTAGAATTTTCAATATATAATTCTTCAATTACAAATACTTCATCTTGCCAAGCATCTAATTCTTTATATTCGTCCGAACTACAAATCTTATAAATAATGTAATTACTAATCATTGGCTCTACATCAATTTCTGCAAACATATCCATTAATTTTACAGAACCCCAAGGTCCAGAACGTCTTTCCTCTGACTCTAAATTAAATCTAGCATGCATTACACCATCTTGATAATAACAATATATTAATTCATTTTTGGAATTTGGATCACTCTCTACAGTTGTATATGCAATTATGTCTTCTCTTTCATAAAACTTCTGTGGAACATCTACTTCAATCTTCCAATCACCAATTACAGTTAATGTTTGATCTTGGTGAAGATAATGTTTATCACCAATTCCTATAGCTGCTTCTGAAGCATCTAATGCAATTTTTGTAAATTCAAAAGTTAGTTTTTTAGATTTTGGATATATGCTAGGAATTCTTGTATTTATTGTATAACTCATTTTGTAAGGATTTGTTCCTAATTCATCATAATTTTTAAATCCATAATCTATAACTTCACTTATACAATATTTAGGGTTGTTTTTTATTGCTTCTAAATCATCTGTTCCAAAAATTTCTTTAAGCTTGTTTTCTTCCATACAGAATAAAACATTACCATTTTCATCTTTAATTACTAAATCTATAAATCTTACCATATAGATATCTTCTAAAGGCATTTTTTCAATTACTTCTTCTGGAAATGTAGCATTAGCTTCAAAAATCATAAAATAATCATCCATTGCCACATCTGTTATATTAACTTTCAAATCATTAGTTTCAACAACTTCAGCAGCTTTTTCATCCCATGGAATTATTGAATTTTTGTTATTTATTACTTCTTCTAATCTTTCTTCATCATTTACAACCTCTTCAGGTAGCTTTGTTTGAATTGTTTCATTTTTTCTAAAATTATAAATATCATATACTTTTGCTGAAATCTCATCTGAAAAAATTGCTCCACCAGACAAAATTCCAATACATACTAATGCTGCAATTTTGCTTAATATATTAACTTTTTTATTTTTCATTTTTGCTATCTCCTCATCATCAATTTCAGACATAGCAATTTTAAATTTTATTCTATCTTTTAATTCTTTGTTATCCATAAAATCATCTCCTTTCTACATCAAAAATTTCTTAAGCTTTTTTCTTATTCTAAAAAGCTTAGTTTTTACATTTGTTTCAGAAAGTTTCAACAATTTCGCTATGTCTTTTATAGATTTAGAAGAATAATAAAACATTGTTAAAATCTTAAACTCTTCTTCATTTAGAGCTTTATAGCCAATTTCTAATTTGCTCAATTTCTCTCTTTGCTCCGAAAAAAATTCAATGTTATCATTAAATTCAATAACATTTTCATAGTCACTTATGTCATATGTAATATTCAATTTTTTAAATCTTTCTTTTATTAAATTTCTTGCAATTCCTGCCAAATATGCTTCTAGATACATTATTTTACAATCTCTATTTTTCCATAGCACAAAAAATGTATCTATCAATATTTCTTCTTTGTCCTCGAAACTTAATTGATTTCCAGCCATATTATTAATTACAGTTTTTACATATGGAGTAAAATCGTCTATTATCCTATCTAAATCTAATTTATTATTGTAGATGTAATTACTTAGTTTGCTTATTTCATTCATGAGTTAACTCCTTAAAAATAAGATATCTTTTATCTATATAGTAGCAAAAATTTTTCAAAGGTTACATTTTTCGTAAAAATTTTTTTACATTTTTATAAAAACAAAGAAGACACTTTTTTCAAAGTGCCTTCTTTTGCCTCAAATTATTGAGCTGCCTTTTAGAGTACATAACAGTAGTCAGCGCCCAAGAAAAAAAGCCCTCTCTTTTCCTGCCACCACACTCTATGTTCCTCAACCTCGTTCCTGTAACAATTTGCCAGATACTGGAGTGTGGTAATTGTGGTTGGATGTGATACCATCCTAGATTTTAGTTCCTCAACACTTATTGCATGTTCCCGTGCATATCTTTCGAAAATTCCTTTTCTAGCCTCAAGTCGCTTTCTAAAATTCATCTTGGAAGCATCAATCTTCTTCAGATAATCCTCGTAGAGAGTAATCTCGATTGCTCTGTTAAGCAAACATGAAGTAATGTGTGCTTCAGTATATTCCTTCGAAAAATATAACATATGGATTTCATAACCAAGATCTGTCAAAAATCTCATCATAGCTGCTCTTGAATAAGGCTGAATAAATGTTGAATCAACAATAATGGATTCTTCCTTGTTCTCGAGAATTTCTTCTTCGATGATTTCGATAGTTCTTATTTCTGAAACAACCTTTCCTTCCATCTCCTCTTGAGCTTTTTTGTAGCCTGCTTCATCATATGAGATAAGCTTAATATGAGGATAAAGATTCAGAAAGTTTTGAATGTAGGTAGATTTACCAATGCAGGATACACCTACTACTACAATTGCCGCCTTAGTGTCAAAAGCCATTACATCCTTGTAACCATCCCGTTTTACCGCTTGTTTGTTTCCGAACCACTCGGAAATAGTTTTTCGACTTATGATACCTTTTGTTTTACTGGCTTCAGCAACAATTTGGTTCATATAGTCTACTAAAAGTCCCATTGTCATCCCTCCGTCTATAAAATTGGGTGCCCACATTATAACACCTTTTTATGCTTATGTAAACGCTTGCTTTTTTTTAAATTATTCCTAGTAATGTGATTAATGCTTTTTCAAAATAAAACAAAAGCTGAAGTCCACTTTCGCAAACTCCAGCATTATTTGTTATATAATTCAATTATTTATTTTTTAGTTATTATTATTTTATTTACCATACTTGAGAACTTAGCATATTCAAAAGAAATATTATATTTGCTATTTCCTATTACATTTTTAAATTCATTTAATACTTGTTTATATTGTTCAAAATCATTTTGATTTACTTCATTAGCTGATAGTCCACCAATATTTTCTAGTACTACTGTTGGTTTTGAATACATTGGGTCATCAACATTTTGAATCAATCTATTAACAAGTTCTAATGTCGCACTACTAGTTTGATTTCCTTCATATAACAACAAAGTATTATCGAAAATAAATTTATTATAATATCCTTCATAGTCTTTTTCTTCTACTACGAATTGTCTATCATCTGTTTTTGTTTCTTCATTGTTCTCGCTATTATTATCTTCAGCTGAAGTTGAGCTAGAACTAGAGCTTGAATCAGTAAATGTTGAAGGATCTAATTCTCCACTTGAACTGCTATTTGAAGCAAATACTTCTTCTAATTTTCCAGCCTCTTTTAATTCTTTATATCTATATGCTATGAATCCTAATCCACATATAATTGCAAGTACTAATAATATTTTTAAAACATTTTTTATTATATGACCCATAATAAAATCCCTTCCTTAATATATATTTATTATGAAAATCTTTTCTACTCTTCTATTATACCTCATTTATAGCCTTTTAGCAACATTTTGTATTTTTCTTTAACAACATTTAATTAATATTTTCATTTGATATTATTAAAATAATACCAGTCATTATTTAATATTTGTATATTGCATTTTTTTCAAATATACTTAATAATTAATTTTTTGTAGCAAATTTTATTAAATAATTGTATAATAGTTTTATATATAAGGAGGTATTTATATGGATTTTTTACAACTTGCAAAAGATAGATATTCTTGTAGATATTTTTCTGAAAAAGAAATCGAACAAGAAAAAATCGATAAAATTTTAGAAGCAGCTCGTTTAGCACCTACAGGAAGAAATTCACAAAGTCAAAAAATTTTAATTTTAACTGACAAAGAAGAGCTTTCAAAATTAGGTGGTTGTACACCTTATGGTTGGAATGCTCCATTAGTAATGCTTATTTGTTATGATAAAAATGAATCTTGGAAAAGAAGATGTGATGGTGCTGATGGTGGAATTATTGATATGAGTATAATAACAACACATATGATGTTAGAAGTAACTAATTTAGATTTAGGTGCTACTTGGATTGGAGCTTTTGATCCAATAAAAGCAAGAGAAATTTATAACATTCCTGAAAACTATGAATTAGCTGCAATTTTGCCTATCGGCTACCCAGCTGAAGACGCTCATCCAAGTAAATTACACAATGATAGAAAAACAATTGAAGAATTTGCATTTTATAATAAATTTTAATAAATTATCTACAAAATTAGATATCTAGAATTACTGTAATTTTATTTTAATACAAATATTTATATATAAACAAACATATAAAAACCGTGTATGGCTCACGCCACACACGGTTTTTCTTACAGCTACGCACGATATCTCTCGATCAGTTCCTTGATTTCAGGATCAGCAGTCAGAATTCGACATTCGCTGCTAGTCAATCTTCCCGTAACGCCTTTGTAGCCGCTGCGAATAGCTTTTTTGAGCCACTCAATCTTGGCATCCTTGGCAGTCATTTCCCGGGTGATGCTGGCTTCAACGCCATTGAAATCGAACTTGATTTCCTTCAGAACAACCTTTCCATAGTATTCTGCCAGGACAGTCTCGATATTCGAATCGCTGGAAAAGCAGCCTTCCATCAGTTCGAGAACATCATTGATCTGCGAAGACAGAGCCGGAAGAATGGTCAGTACTCCGTCATCAGTGAGCTCCTTGATTAAGATCCGCTGATGAATCGGTTGCAGGGCATCGATCGCGATAAAGGGGTGGGAAAGAAAAGAGTCTTTCCAGTTGATTGCCGATACAGTTGTTTTCGTCATAATATATCTCCTTTGTTTTTTGATGCAATTATATTATATCATAAATTTACATAATATTCAACTTTATAACTAAATATTGAATCATTCTTATTATCAGGTTTTTAATTTAGATTCATCACGAAATAATTCAAAGAGGAATAGCCAATGCTATTCCTCTTCTAATACATATCTATTAATTATATGCAAACTTTGATTTTATAATTAATTTAAAATTCACAATTTTTTGGTGTTCTTGGGAATGGTATAACATCACGAATATTTTGCATTCCTGTCATATACATCATTAATCTCTCAAATCCAAGACCAAATCCTGCGTGTGGTACACTTCCATATCTTCTTAAATCTAAATACCACCAGTAATCTTGTTCATCCATATTTAAATCTTTTATTTTATTTTGTAAAATTTCTAAGTTATCTTCTCTTTGGCTTCCACCAATAATTTCTCCAATTCCAGGTGCTAAAAGGTCACTTGCAGCAACTGTTTTTCCATCTGGGTTAAGTTTCATATAGAAAGCTTTAATTTCAGCTGGGTAATCTGTAACAAATACTGGTTTTTTGAAGATTTTTTCACTTAAATATCTTTCATGTTCTGTTTGAAGATCTACTCCCCAAGATACTTTATATTCAAATTCATCATTATGTTTTTCAAGTTCTTTAACAGCATCTGTATAAGTAATTCTTCCGAAATCTGAATTTACTACATTATTAAGTCTTTCAAGTAAAGTTTTATCTATAAAATTATTAAAGAATTCCATTTCTTCTGGGCAGTTTTCTAATACATAATTAATTACATATTTTAACATGCTTTCAGCTAAATCCATATCATCTTTTAAATCTGCAAAACATATTTCAGGTTCTATCATCCAGAATTCTGCAGCATGTTTTACCGTGTTTGAATTCTCTGCTCTAAATGTTGGTCCAAATGTATAAACATTTCTAAATGCAAATGCATATGTTTCAACATTTAATTGTCCACTTACTGTAAGATGAGCTGGTTTTCCAAAGAAATCTTTTGTAAAATCAACTTGTCCATCTTCTGTTTTTGGAACATTATTTAAGTCAAATGTATTTAAATTAAACATTTCTCCAGCACCTTCAGCATCACTTCCTGTAATTATTGGTGCGTGCACATATACAAAGTTATTTTCTTGGAAAAATTTGTGTAGTGCATAAGATGCAACTGAACGTACTCTGAATACTGCATTAAAAGTATTTGTTCTAGGACGTAAGTGAGCTATTGTTCTTAAATATTCCATTGTATGTCTTTTCTTTTGAAGTGGATATTCTGGTGAAGAAAGAGCTATAATTTCTACTTTTTTAGCTTTTACTTCAAAAGGTTGTTTTGCATTTTCTGTTTTAATTAAATCACCTTCAACTGTTATTGAAGAACTTAATGTTAATTTACAAATTTCGTCAAAATTTGCTAAAGTATTATCAAAAACTATTTGTAAATTTTTGAAAAATGAACCATCATTTATTTCAATAAATCCAAATGTTTTTGAATCTCTAACTGTTCTAACCCATCCAGAAACTTTAATTTCTGTTCCACAGTAGTTTTCTTGATTTCTATATAATTCTTTAATAATTATATTTTCCATAAAGTTTTTTCCTCCATTAAAAAAACTAGTTTAAAATTTCTAAATAATATTTTATTAGAAATTCTTTAGTATTATATAAGAATATCAGCAGTTTTTCAATAGTTTACTCAAATTAATTCTTCTAAAATCTTTTAATTTTCAAAGCATCAACTTTTTTTATTTTATAAACAAAAAAGTAAGGATAATCAAAAATGAATTTTATATTCATTAAATAATCCTTACTTTTATAATTTAATTATCTAAACCGAAGCTAATACCAATAGCATTATTAACTTGATTCATAACTTCTGTATCTGCAATATGCCCTATTTTCTCTTTTAACCTGCTTTTGTCTATTGTTCTAATTTGTTCTGCTAAAACTACAGAATCTGATTTTAATCCATTATCACTTGACCCTATTTCTATATGAGTAGGCAATTTATTTTTTCCAGTCTGTGATGTAATAGCAGCAGCAATAACAGTCGGACTATATTTATTTCCAGTGTCATTTTGTATTATCAAAACAGGTCTAACCCCACCTTGTTCAGAACCAACCACTGGACTCAAATCCGCATAAAACATATCTCCTCTTTTTATTACCATAATTTTCTCTCCTATTAAATTTGCATATAGAATAGAATTGCTAAAGATATTAAAATTATTTAATTTTTATATCATTATATATTATGCTTGTATTAATATTTTGGGTATTATCTTTAATTATTAATTTCTTAGGTAACTTTTTTTCTTTATCTAAATATAGTACTTTTATTTTTTTATATGTATTTTCATTTTCTAATAATATTTCAATAAGGATTTCCCCATTTTCTTCATAAATTGTGGATTCATTATTCTCAAAATCCTTTATAAAAGAACTTAAAAACAATGAATTGTTAACAACCGATTTATAATTTTTAAACTCTTTTATAAAATTGGCACTTTCATTTGAGATTATTAGATTACCATCTTTAATCTCTAAGGTTAATCCTTTCACATTCTCTGGCGAATTTAATATCACCTTTGAATAATCTTCATCCACTATTTGAATCATATTATATAAATTTTCATTTTTATTGCTTTTTATAGTTACATCAACATTTGCTTCATAAGATTCTAACTTTTCAAAAATATCTTCTAGCAATTCATTTTGATTTCTAAATTTATTATTACCACTTCTCAAAAAAATATAATAAAAAATCAAAAAAACAGTAATACAAATTATAGCAAAAATAAACACAATTTTTTTCTTCATAAAAACCTCCATGATTTTGGAGACGGAGACAAAAATCATCCTCAAAATCAAAAAAATCGAATAGAAAATTCTACTCGATTAATTATATTTTCTTATTTAGATTTTATTATAAATTAAAATATTCTTTTAAAATATTTTTGAAATCACTTTCAGATTCTACTGAATTAATTTTATCTCTAATTACTGTCGCATTAGGCATACCTTTCACATACCATGCAATATGTTTTCTAATTTCACGAGTTGCTGTATACTCCCCTTTTTCTTTTAAAAGCAAATCAAAATGTTCTAAAATAACATTATATTTTTCCTCTGCTGAAATTTCTGGTAATTTTTCTCCAGTTTCTAAATAGTAGGCAATTTGTTTAAAAATCCAAGGATTTCCAAGTGAAGCTCTACCAATCATAATTCCATCTACGCCTGTTTCTTCAAACATCCTTTTTGCATCTTCTTCTGATTTTATATCTCCATTTCCAATAACTGGAATTTTTACTGCGTTCTTTACTTCTCTTATTATATTCCAATCTGCTTGACCAGAATAAAATTCATCTCTAGTTCTTCCATGAATTACTATTGCGTCAGCGCCTGCTGCTTCAATAATTTTTGCAGCTTCGACTGCTACAATATGATTTGAATCCCAGCCTTTTCTTATTTTTACTGTTACAGGTTTAGTAGAATTTTTAACCACCTCTTCTGTTATTCTTTTTACTAAATCAAGGTCTAATAATACTCTACTTCCATCACCATTTTTTACAACTTTTGGAGCTGGACATCCCATATTAACATCTAAAATATCTGTATAATCACACATAAATTTAGATGATTCCCCCATAACTTCTGGCTCACTTCCAAAAATTTGCATTGATATTGGTCTTTTCTCTTCATCATTTTTTATCATTGTAAGTGTTTTTTCATCTTTATAAACAATTGCTTTTGAACTTACCATTTCATTGCAAACTAGTCCCGGATTACCATATTTTTTACAAATTTTTCTAAAAGGTAAATCTGTTACTCCAGCCATTGGCGCTAATATTATATTATTCTCTAATTCTACATTTCCAATCTTTAATTTTTTAAGATACATATGATACTCCATCCTTAAATTATTGCTATAACAGTTCATGCATTATAACTGTAGATTTTTATATTTTATAAATTTAATTATTCTATTTAAACAAAAACTGCGTTCAACTTTTGAAAGCCAGAACGCAGCACTATTTTCTATTCTACTAAAATTGCTTTTTGTCTTCTACTACTTATATTTAATAATAATCCTATACATATAAAGTTTGTTACAAGTGAACTTCCTCCATAGCTTACAAATGGTAATGGTACACCAGTTATCGGTAATAAACCAATTGTCATTCCTATATTTTCAGTCATATGGAAAAAGAATATTCCGGCAATTCCTATTGCTATATATGAACCAATATTATCTTTGGCTGTTTTAGCTATATATATTGATTTTGTAACTAACACTATATATAAAATTGTAATTGCACCTGTTGCAACAAATCCTAATTCTTCTCCAATTACAGAAAATATAAAGTCTGTTGTTTTTGGATGCAAGAATCCAAGTTGTGTTTGATTTCCTTTTAGCAATCCCATTCCGAAAATTTCACCTGCTCCAATTGCAAGTTTTGATTGGATTATATTATAACCACCAGTTCTTGGATAGTCTTCTGGATTTAAAAATACTTGTATTCTTTCCAACGCATGTTCTGGCAAATTGTTGTAAACAATTGGTGCAGCGATTGCAAGAGCTATTAAAGCTAACAGTATATATCTTTTATCTATTCCTGATGTAAATATCATAAACACAATTGCCACAAAATAAGCAAGTGCTGTACCATAATCTGGTTCTATAATTATTAACCCAAGTGGAATTGCAGCAAATATAAGTATTATTATTAATTTCCATATTTTATTTATTTCATCTCTACCTCTTAATTGCATTTTATTCATTATAAATGCTAGGAATAAAATTGTTATAACTTTTCCAAGTTCAGAGGGTTGAAATGAAAACGATTCACCTATTTTAAACCAGCTTGTTGCTCCATTTATTGGTTCTGTAAATAAAACCCCTATAAGCAGGACTATTAGTATTATATAAGCTAAAGTTGAAAATTTAACAATAACATTATAATCTATTGATGCTGCTAGTATTAAAAACGGTATACTTATTAATAACCATTGTATTTGTTTTTTGAATTCTGCAAGCTCTGTATTTTGAGTTGCAGAAAACAATGCTACAAGGCCAATAATCGCTAAAGTCACACTTACAATAAGAACTATCCATTCTGTATTTTTAAGTTGCTTTTTTCCCATTAATATTACTCCTAATTCTTTTTCTTACGTTTATCTTTTGTTTTTGAATTATTTTTATTCTTAGTTTTATTCGAATTTTCTTTATTTTCTGAATTTGCATTTTCTGCTGCTTCTGCGGCATCCGCAGCCTCTGCAGCTTTTAATAAATCATCAAATGTTACATCATCATCGTCATCATCATAGGCTTCATCAACCTCTTCAAACATTTCTTTTACTTCTTCCTCTTCAACCTCTTCTTTTGTTTCTTCTTTTGCTGGTTGGTCAGAAATATTTGTACTTTGTTCTGAATTATTTTCTGGTAATTCTATAACTGGTGGAGTTTCTACAACTTTTTCTTCTTTTTTGGGTGTTGGTTCTACATAACTTGGAATTCCCATTTCTTTATTAAAATCAACCCCTTCAAAGTCTTTGATTTTTTCTGCCATCATATCATTTTTAATATTCACAATTGGAATATTTGCATATAGTGATGGTGCTCCATTTGTTCCGTCACTGTTTGATTGGTTAGTTAATCTTACATCTATTGATTCTTCATCTACTACAATATATTTTTTAATTACATCTATTATTTCTTGTTTCATTAGCTCCAAAAAATCTGCAGATACATTTGCTCTATCTTGCATTAGAACTAGATGTAGTCTTTCTTTTGCTGCATCTTTAGATCCTAATTCTTTTTGTTGCTCTGTTTTTACCATTCTTTTGAAAAAATGTCCTAGATTTTCAAACATTTTACTTTCTTACCTCCAACGATTTTATCTTATCTTCCAAACAACCTTTTTATACTAGCCCAGAAACCTTTTTCTTTTCCTGGAACTGTTACTTCAATATTTTCACCTAATAATCTTCTAGAAATTTCTATATATGCTTTTCCAGAAGGAGCTTTTTTATTTGATATTACTGGCTCTCCTTTATTAGTTTGAGTGATGATGTTTTCATCATCTGGTACAACACCAATTAAATCAATAGCAAGTAGATCTACGATGTCATTCACATCCATCATTTCCCCTCTTTTTACCATAGAAGGTCTTAATCTGTTAACTATTAATTCTGGATTTTTGATTTCTGATGCTTCTAAAAGTCCTATTATTCTATCAGCATCTCTTATTGCAGATATTTCAGCTGTAGTTACTACTAAAGCTCTATCAGCTCCTGCAATTGCGTTTTTAAATCCTTGTTCAATACCTGCAGGACAATCTACTAATATGTAGTCAAATTCTTCTCTTAATTTATTTATTAAACCTTTCATTTGCTCTTCATTTATAGCTGTTTTATCTTTTGTTTGTGCTGCTGGAAGCAAGAAAAGTTCTTTGAATCTTTTATCTTTGATTAAAGCTTGTCTTAATTTACATTTTTCTTCTATTACATCGCATAAATCGTATACTATTCTATTTTCAAGTCCTAAAACAACATCTAAGTTTCTTAAACCAATGTCTGTATCTACTAAAGCAACTTTTTTTCCAGCTAAAGCTAATGCTGAACCCAAGTTAGCTGTAGTTGTTGTTTTACCAACTCCCCCTTTTCCTGATGTGATAACGATAACTTCTCCCATTAAATTTCCTCCTTATTAATCCCTTATCAATTAATCATCATTTTAAACACATATATCTTATATGTTTTTTCGTCAAAAGTCAATGAATTAAGATATATTTTTGTAATATTTTTGTAATAAATTTCTTCATTTCAAAAAATTCATATATATTGACTTTCCGCAAGAAAAAATATATACTGTGAGTGGAAAATTAAGTAGATTATGTTAAAAATTAATCTATATAAAACATCTTTGTGAACGATCAATTGTTATAACATAATAATTAAACTATATAGGAGGTTACAATGAGTAATTTAATTGAAATCAGATGGCACGGTAGAGGTGGTCAAGGTGCAAAAACAGCTTCTTTACTTCTAGCCGATGCAGCATTCAACACTGGTAAATATATTCAAGGTTTCCCTGAATATGGTCCAGAAAGAATGGGTGCTCCTATCACAGCTTACAACAGAATTAGTGATACTCCAATCACTGTTCATTCAAACATTTATGAACCAGATTATGTTGTAGTTGTTGATGACACACTTTTAGATTGCGTAGATGTTACATCAGGTCTAAAACCAGAAGGAGCAATTATTATTAACACAACAAAAAACGGAGATGAACTAAGAGCGGCTTTAAAAGGATACGAAGGAAATGTTTACAAAATAGATGCTAGAAAAGTTTCTATGGAAACACTTGGAAAATATTTCCCAAATACACCTATGCTTGCAGCAGTTGTTAAAGTTAGCGGAATAATGTCAGATGAAGCATTCCTAGAAGATATGATAGGATCTTTTAAACATAAATTTGCAAAAAAACCAGAAGTTATCGATGGTAACATGAAAGCTTTAGAAATGGCTTTACAAGAAGTAACTAAAGTTTAGAAAGGAGTAATTATGACAGAAGATACATTAAATAATAAAACACCTTGGCAAGATTTGACTATAGGTGGAAATATTTATACAGCTGGAAATGCTAAAGAATTCAAAACTGGAGATTGGCGTTCAACTACTCCTATCTTCAAATCTGAACTTTGCAAACATTGTGGTCTTTGCTACCCAGTTTGCCCAGATGATGCTATTCCAGTAAATCCAGATGGAACAAGAAAAGATTTTGATTATGATGCTTGTAAAGGATGTGGCGTTTGCGCGAAAGTTTGCCCATTCAAAGCTATCGAAATGAAATAAAATAATTTGAATATTAGAAAGGAAAATTATTATGGGAATTAGAGAAAGATTAAGTGGTAATGAAGCAGCAGCTATCGCTATGAAACAAATCAATCCTGATGTTGTTGCAGCATTCCCTATTACACCTTCAACAGAAATACCTCAATACTTTTCAAGCTTTGTTAGCAATGGTCAAGTAGATACAGAGTTTGTTGCTGTTGAAAGTGAGCACAGTGCAATGAGTGCTTGTATCGGTGCACAAGCAGCTGGTGGTAGAGCAATGACAGCTACATCAGCAAATGGTTTATCTTTAATGTGGGAAATGGTTTACATTGCTTCAAGTTTAAGATTACCAATAGTTATGTCTTTAGTAAATAGAGCGGTTTCAGGGCCTTTAAATATACATAACGATCATTCAGACGCTATGGGAGCTCGTGATAGCGGATGGATAATGTTATTCTCAGAAAATAATCAAGAAGCTTATGACAATTTATTAATGGCTCACAGAATTGCTGAACATAAAGACGTATTATTACCTTTAATGGTATGTCAAGATGGATTCATCACATCACACTCAATTGAAAATATTGAATTATTAGAAGATGATAAAGTAAAAGAATTTGTTGGAAAATATAATCCAGAACATTATTTATTAAATGATAAAGAACCAATCGCAGTTGGTCCATTAGATTTACAAGCATATCTATTTGAACATAAAGCTCAACAAGCTATTGCAATGAGAAATGCTAAAAAAGTTATAGCTGAAGTATCAGCAGATTTCGAAAAATTAACAGGACGTAAATATGAATTTTTCGAAAGATACCAAATGGATGACGCAGAATTAGTTATAGTTTGTATGAACTCTACAGCAGGAACTGCAAAAGCTGCAATTGATGAATTAAGAGCTCAAGGCGTTAAAGCTGGTTTAATAAAAGTTAGAATGTTTAGACCATTCCCTTCTGAAGAAATAGCAGAAGCTCTAAAAGGTGCTAAAGCAATCGCTGTTTTAGACAAAGCAGATTCTTTAAATGGTGCTGGTGGAGCATTATTTGAAGACGTAGTTTCAGGAATGTATGTAAATAAAACTCATGTTCCTACTGTTAACTATGTATATGGTATCGGTGGTAGAGATACTACAGTTAAAGATATCCAAAAAGTTTATAAAGATCTAGAAGAAGTTGCTGCAACTGGAGAAGTTGGTAACCCATATAGATATTTAGGATTAAGGGGGGAAATTTAGTATGGCATATAATCATAAAGAAGTAATGGCTAATAAACCTTCAAGATTTACATCTGGTCACAGAATGTGCGCAGGTTGTGGTGCACCATCTGTTGCTAGAACAATATTAAGAGCATTAAAACCAGAAGATCATGCAGTTATCGCTGGTGCTACAGGATGTATGGAAGTTTCAACTTTCATTTATCCATATACATCATGGACAGATTCATTCATACATACAGCTTTTGAATGTGCTGGTGCTACATTAAGTGGATGTGAAGCAGCTTACAAAGCTATGAAACGTCAAGGTAAATTATCCGAAGACAAAGATACAAAATTCATTGCTTTCGGTGGAGACGGTGGAACATACGATATCGGTCTTCAAAGTTTATCAGGAGCTATGGAAAGAGGACATGATATGGTTTATGTTTGCTACGATAACGGAGCTTACATGAACACAGGTATTCAAAGATCTTCAGCAACACCAAAATTTGCTGATACAACAACTACACCTGCTGGTACAGTTGTTCCTGGAAAAATGCAATATAGAAAAGATTTAGCAAAAATCATGGTTGGACACAACATACCTTATGTTGCTCAAACAGCAGCTATTGGAAACTACAAAGATTTATATGAAAAAGCAGAAAAAGCAATCTACACAGAAGGTGCTTGTTTCTTAAATGTTTTAGCTCCATGTCCTAGAGGATGGGGATATAACACAGAAGATTTAATGCAAATCAATAAATTAGCAGTAGACACATGCTACTGGCCATTATATGAAGTTGTTAATGGAGTTTATAAAATTACTTATAAACCAGCTAACAAACTTCCAATCGAAGAATTCTTAAAACCACAAAAAAGATTTAGACATATGTTTAAACCAGGTAATGAATGGATGATTGAAGCTTTCCAAAAAGCAGTTGATGAAAAATGGCAAGAATTATTAGACTTAGAAGAAATGACAAATAAAGCTGAATAATTAATAAATTTAAGAAAGTAGATTTTTATCTACTTTCTTTTTTTATATCTATACATATATAATCGTCAATGGCAATTGAGAATTTCGACGACGATTTATATACCTTTATCAAAAGTGTATCCTTTAGTTAAACATTTATATAAGTTTTTCTAATACTATATATTATTTTTTTATTTATCTGAATCTCGCCACTTTTCGCCACTTTATTAGCGTTTTTAAATTTTTCGAGTTATAATAATTAGCATGTTTTTTTCTAAACATTCTAATGCATATTCTTGCAAGACTTTCAAAAGAATTTAAAAAAACAATTTTATTCTATACAAAAGAAAATTTAATTATTTTTTATCTTATAAAAGTACAAAAGAATTAAGATAGTTATAATTTAATTTTTCATATAAATTCTTTTCTAATAATTTTAATAAAATGAAACAAATTATTTTATAACTATCTTGGTAAAGCTATATTCCCTATTTCAAATTTCTATAACAGTTGAAATTTATGTAAATTTATAGTAAAATTATTTTGCGACAACAATTATATGCGTAACTTAATTATTGTCAACAATTTACTAGAAAAGGAATAAAAAATGAATTTAGAACAAGAAACAAAATTTATTTTAAAAAAATATAATGCCCAAGCCAATAAAAGCTATGGTCAAAACTTTTTAATAGACCAAAATGTTGTAGACGAAATACTAGAAAAAGCTGAAGTAAATAGCGAAGATTTAATTATTGAAATTGGTCCTGGTCTTGGAAGTTTAACTGCCCCTCTTTTAGGAACTGCAGGAAAAGTTATTTGTATTGAACTTGATCCTAAAATGGTAGCAATTTTAAAAGACAGATTTGCTCTATATGGAAATTTCGAACTAATTAACGAAGATGTTTTAAAAGTAGACTTAAATAAAATCATTGAAGAAAACTGTCAGTTCAAATCTGCCAAGGTCGTTGCTAACCTTCCATACTATATAACAACACCAATTATAATGAAATTACTAGAAGATAAACTAAACTTAGAAAGCATTACTGTAATGGTTCAAAAGGAAGTTGCAGATAGATTAGCAGATAAACCTGGTGGAAAAGATGTTGGAGCAATTACTTATAGTATAAATTACTATACAAATCCTGAAATAATAATTGATGTTCCAAGATACTCATTTATTCCTGCTCCAAATGTTGACTCTGCTGTAATAAAATTAAATGTTTTGAAAGAACCTAAAGTAAAAGTTTTAGACGAAGAATTATTCTTCAAAGTTGTAAAATTTGCTTTCTTACAAAAAAGAAAAACTCTTATGAACTCTCTTTCAAATTCTGGATTAGTTTCAAAAGAATTTATTGAAAGAATGTTAAATGAATTAGAAATTGATTTAAGAGTCAGAGCTGAACAGTTAAGTTTAGAACAATTCGGAGAAATTACTGATTATATTAAAAACAATAAAATAATATAAAAAAATACTCCCATGAAAATTTATCATGGGAGCTTTTTTATTTTTAATTTTATGCTATTTGTTCTTTTATTCTTTCTAAAGCAATTGCAAGTTGGTCAGGACAAGAAGTTCCTCTTCCCCTACAATCAATTCCCTTTAGTCTTTTTATAGCTTCATTAATATTCATTCCTTTAACTAAAGCAGACACACCTTGTGTATTTCCAGCACATCCACCTATTATTTCAACATTTTTAATAATTTCATCTTCTACTTCTATATTCATTTGCATTGAACATACACCTTTTGGTTCATATTGATATATCATTTATATCACTCCTTCTTGCACTTTATATCCTAAAATTTTACAATTTCGTCATAAACACTTATAATATATTGGTCTGTCATTCCAGACATATAATCAATTATAGCTCTTGAATAATCTTTAATATCGTTCAAATCATATATAACTTTATTAAAATGTTTTGTTTCATCCCTATCTTGCGCATTAGAATATTTTTCTAACCAGTTTGAAAATTCATTAGCTAAAACAGGATAATATCTTTTCATTTTTCTGATATTTTTTGCAGTTGCAGTTCCATTGTATTCTCTTTTTAATGTATAGAAAATTTCATTCATTACAACTTTAAAGTATCTAACTGTTGGTTGAATTTTTTCATTTTTATATATTTTCTCATAATTAAATCGTTTTATTCTTTCCATTGTGCTATGAGCTTCATCTGAAAATTTTAATCCTACATCAACACTACTATTTTTGCATAAATCTGCTGTTAGATATCCAATAATACTTGTGTTATTTACTCTTATATTTTCAATCATTTTATCAAGATTTGATAAATCTCTATCTGTTAAAAGTTTCATTTCTTTTGCATCTTCTAAATCTCTTCCCAAATAAGAAATATTATCTGCAATTTTTACAACACATGCTTCCCATGTATATGGAGCATATTTATTTGAATGAGTAAATTTTTTCAAATCTACAAATTCGTTTCTAGGTTTTTGACCAGAAATTGTTGGTTCACCACTATGACCTAAAATCCCATCTCTTACTGCATATGTTAAATTTAAATTTCTTTCATTTCCTGCAATATCTTTAAGTAATTCTAAATCATCAACATAGTGAATTCCATTTCCTGCATGCCAAAATTTTTCACCATATTCTCTTAAAGCTATTTCTGATAATATGCTTTCTCCTTGATGCCCAAATGGACTATGTCCTATATCATGAGTTACCGCAATCGCTTTTGTAAGTTCTGCATTTAGTCCCAAATAATTTGCGATAGTATTACTTATAGATTCAACTAAGTTAACATGTTCGATTCTTGTACATATATGATCATTTTTTGGTGAGAAAAACACTTGAGTTTTGTGTTTTAATCTTCTATATGCATTACAATTAATTATTCTTGTGTAATCTCTATCAAATTCGCTACGCATTGGAGCATCACCATAAATTGGGTCATACAATTTCTCTATTCTTGAAATTGCTTTTTCAAATTTTTCATTTCCTTCTAGCATAGCTTCTTTTTCAAATTTTTTCATCCTTTGTTTTCACCTTCTAAAATAATATTTATTATTTATTTCCGCTTTGTCTTAATAGTTCTTCTAAATCTTCTTTATCAAAATTGTATTCTTTTTTGCAGAAGTTACAAACAATATTTGCTTGTCCATCTTCTTCAATAATTTTGCTAAGTTCTTCTTTTCCTATTGAAATTAACCCTCTTTCAAATTTTTCCCTGCTACAATCGCATTCATATTTCATGTCTAATTCTTGAGCTAAAATCATTATATCTTCATCACCAGTAACAGTTCTTGCGATTTCTTCTAGTGATTTATTTTCATCTATCATTTGACTAATACTTGGAGCATTTTCTAAAGCTTTTTCAATTGCTACAATATCTTCTTCTGTAGCATCTGGCATTAATTGAATCATATATCCACCAGCAGCTTTTACACCATCTTTATTTACTAAAACACCTAAAGCAATTACAGTTGGTTTTTGTTGTGATTTTGCAAAATATTCTGTAAAATCTTCTGCAATTTCTCCAGTTACTATAGGAACTAGTCCTGTATAATTTGTATCTGTTACTTCATTTTTATTTATTATATTTAAAAATCCGTTTTGGCCAACTGCACCACTTACATCTAATTTACCATTTGATTTTAGTGGTAATTCTACATGTGGATTATCTACACATACTTTTACTTTTGATGTGAAAGCTTCTCTTCTTACTACAGAGATTAATGTTCCCATTGGACCTTTACCATTCATTTGAACTGTTAAAAAATCTTCTGTGTCTTTTATTTCTGTAAATCCCATCATTCCAGTTATTGTAGCAAATCTTCCCATTGCAGCTGTAGTTGTTGGTGTTAAATCGTGTAATCTCATTATTTCATTAACCATCTCTGTAGTATTAGCACATACTAAACTTACTCTTCCTTCGTGAGCTAAAAATTTTGCAACTCTATTCATTTTCTCTCCTACTTTTCTATTTGCTAAAAGCTTTTCTTACATCTTTATAACTACTCATAAGTAACTCATATTTCATTGCTTCTGGTAATTCTTCATTATACATAGCGTTTGAAATTGGAATTGTATAAGTGTTATATTTAGGCATAAAAATTCTAGTTTTAACAATATAATCTATTAAACAATCATCTTCATTAACTTCTACTTCATGTCTTTCTAAAAAATCTCTAAGCATGCCAGTATATTCATCATGAAAATAATTAAAAACTTTTGTATATTCTTTCTTTTTTGCTAGTTCTTTCATTTCTGCTTCTATTAGCACTTTTTTCACCCCATATATGGTCTATTTTTTCAAGCATATTTTATAATATATTCAAAAATTTTACAACCCTTTTATATCATATATAAAATTAATTTTTTAGTTATTATTTTTAATAACAGTATCACGTTTTTATTTTCAAATTAATATTATAAATATAATTAATAAGTAATTTAACAAAAGTTTAATTCTATGATTTTAACTTTTAGAAAGGATTTTTATGACTACTCTTAGATTAAATTCTCGTGGCCCAGAAGTAGAACTTTTACAATCAACTCTTCAAAAACTCGGTTTTTATAATGGTGCCATTGATGGAATCTTTGGATTTCAAACATTTACAGCTGTTCAAAATTTTCAAAGAGCAAATGGTCTAACTGCTGATGGCATTGTAGGCCCAAATACTTGGAATGCATTAATGCCTTATATTAATGGTTACACAAAACATACTATAAAACAAGGAGATACTTTATTTGCAATTGCACGTATGCATTCAACTACAGTTGATGCTATTATAGCAGCTAATCCTAATATTGATGCAGAAAATTTGAAAGTTGGTGAAGAAATAATAGTTCCATTTGGAAGTGTTGTTGAAACTAATATTAGTTATACTTCCCAATTTTTAAATATGGATATTGATGCTCTAAAAACAATTTATCCATTTTTACAAATTTCTTCAATTGGAAGAAGTGTTTTAGGTAGACCTCTTCAAGTAATCCGTTTTGGAACAGGTCAAAAAGAAGTATTTTACTGTGCTGCCACACATGCAAACGAATGGATTACAGCTCCACTTTTAATGAAATTTCTCGAAAATTTATCAAAAAGCTATGTAAATAATTTACCTATTTTCGGAGTAAATGCTCGAGAACTTTTCTCAAATGTTTCTCTATATTTAATGCCTATGGTAAATCCAGATGGTGTGGTTTTTATCTTCATAGGATAATTTAATTTAATATTTTTTCAAAATCTATATATTCTCCAACATATTCTTTTATATTATTCAATTTACCAAATGCAAAATGTATATATATATTCTTATCTTCATCAATTTCTATATAATCTATTAACCTATAAATTGATTCTTTAGAAGATGTACTTAAAAATTCTTCAATTATCTTTTTTATATCCACATCAGATGTTCTTGTTTGTTTTTCTTTTATACTATTAATTTTATTTCTTATTTCATTTCTCTTTGTTATTAAATTATCTTTTTCTGCAACAATTTTATTAACATATCTAAAATAATCTTCTTCTGAAATTACTTGATTCAATTTATCAAAATAGACTGCATCAATTTGAGATGACATTTTTTGGATTTTGCTATCTATTTCTTGTATTTCTTTTTCATATTTTACAATATTAACATTTTTCTTATTTTTATATTCTTTATACACACTTGCTAATCTTTTTTCATCTGTGTAAAGTCTTAAAAACTCTTGTAAATACCTCAAAATTTCACGTTCAAATTTATTATAGTTTAAATGTTGTGCTGGACACATTCCCTTTTTAGAATTCCTACATGTTATATATGGTATAGGATTCTTGATTTTTTTCCCTCTTGCACTCAATTTTGCTCCTACTTCCAAATTACTATGGCAAGTTTTACATTTAATTAATCCTCTAAATAAGTATTCATGCTTATTTTTCTTTGTTATACTTTTTTTATTTAATAAAAATTGAACCTTTTCAAAATTTTCTTTACTTATTATTGGTTGATGCGTATTAGCAGTTATAATATGTTCTTCTTTTGGAACTTTAATTCTTTTTTTAGATTTATAAGATAAACTTATCTTTTTATTGCTCTCTGTAACTCCTATATATACCTTATTAGAAAGTATATTTAAAATAGTTACGCCATTCCATTTTTTTATATCACTACTTTTTTGAGCATATCCACTAGGTGATTGTATCATTTTATTATTCAAAAAATCTCTTATATAATAGATACTTTTCCCTTCCAAATACATATCAAATATATTTTCTATTATATAACTAGTATTTTCATCTATTATTAAATGATTTTTTCTACAAGGATCTTTTTTGTAACCATATGGCGGAACAGAACATATATATTCACCTTTTATCTGCTTTTCTTTTATTACGCTTTTTATTTTTTTAGAGATATCTTTTGCATACATGTCATTTAATATTGCTTTAAATGGTGTAATATCGTTACATGAACTATTACTAAAAGTATCGATCCCATCATTTATAGCAACATATCTTATATTGTGTTCTGGAAAATATTTTTCTATATATTGTCCGGTTTGTATATATTCTCTTCCTAATCTTGATAAGTCTTTTGTTATCACCATATTAATTCTTTTGTTTTCTATATCATTAATTAGTCGTTTAAATCCAGCTCTATCAAAAGTTGTTCCTGATATACCATCATCTACATACTCATCCACAAATTGGAGATTATTTTCTTTTATGTATCTCATAATAATATCTCTTTGGTTTTTTATACTTTCACTTTCTTGTTTATCTCCATCTTCACGAGAAAGTCTTATATATATTGCAACTTTAAAATTGTAATTATTGCTAAAGAGCATATCCACCTCCTATTCTTTAGCAATCATCTGCTAACAGTATTATATCAATCTTGCCTTTCATCTACCAAGCTCAAAACAATAATTATTTTCTATTTGAGATATATATTCTAAAAATATATTTTCGACAACAGTATTGAAATCACTATTATCATCATTAAACGTACACAAAAAATGTAATTTTTTTTCATTCTTTCCCATACCTTACTCCTTCAAAAAAAATAGTTATTAAATAATATGAAAAACCTTTTAAAAAAATAACTACATATCATTTGGAGGAATCATATACGATTCAGTTTCTACCATACTTTTAGCCATTATCACAGCCACATCTTTAGAATATATTTTAAATGCTCCTTTCATTTCTTCTGCTAAATTTATTAAATTGATTTCTTTTTTACATTGAGAACTTTGCAAATAGTTTAATGCTATTTGTGCATAAGCAATAGCTTCCTTTTTATTCATAATTAACACACTAAAAAAACAAGCCTTTCGACTTGTTTAATTCCTTTCTTTTATATATTTGGGTACATCATAAGAACGTCCTAACTCCTCTCTGAATTCATACCTTTTTTTAGAAGGGTTGTATTTATATGCACTACAGTTCCATTTTCTATAACTTTCATCACTCAAATATTTTCCTTTTGATAATTCCATACTCGCTTGTTTATGCATATTTTTTAAAATTAAATCATCAACACTATTTTTAAACTTCAAACTCTCCCTATTTCTTTTTACAATTCTCTTAGTTGTTTCTAAATGTCTAATTTTTGATACTTGTTTTCTGCTTTCTTTTTCATTTAAATATCTTTCATCCTTTTTTATTATTCTTGATATATAAGATTTATCAATATTTAAAATCATTGAAATATCTTTTACTTTTAGATGATTGTCATAAAATAAATTAATAATTTTTTCTTTGTTCATAAAACCTTCCTATTTATATAGTCAATTTTTTGCAAACACTTTTTAGACATAACAATATAATTAAGTATAATTACTTAATTTCATTCTAATGTTAATTCTAGTAAAATAATTCTTTAGCAAATTTCTCCCTCCTCACATATTATATTTTCAGATAGATAGGTTTTCTTGTTTAGGGGGAGACCTATCTATCCGAATTATATAGTGCCTTTGTTCAAAATGAACTTTGCCCTTCATTATATCTAACTGTAATGAGAAGTTTAAAATTCTACCGTAATTTTAAAAAATTTTATTTTTTAAAACTTATACTTTTTTATTCCTTTTATTAACATTTCAATTATGTACTGAAAACAATCCTCATTTCCTCGACTGGCTTTATGTATCAATGGTCTTTTTATTTCTATTAATTTTATAAGCGAAAGCTCGTCCCCTTTTTGAGCTTTTTTACCTAAGTCATATATTTCAATCTTTTTATCGTACATATTAATCACTCCCTTTTAACATATTTTTTAGCTTTTCAACTGCTCTTAATTTTATTCTACTAACAGATTTAGAACATATTTTTAGAATTTTACTTGCTTCCTCTTGTGATAATTCTTCACTAAAAAGCAAAAAAATCACTGATTGCTCAATAGAGCTCAGTGATTTCAATGCAATATGTAATTCATTATTTTCACACATGTTAATAAACTCAATAATATCTTTAGGGTATTGAGCTTTTTCAAATTCTTCTTCATATTCTAAAAAAGATTCTAAATATTTCTCAAAATTCTCATCATTAATTATACTTACTTCTCTTTCTTCTTTTTTCACTTCCTTTCTAAAGTAATCTTTTGCAGATAAAAAAATAGTTGTATTAATGAAGCTATTAAATTTTTCAATAGCATCATCAATACGGTTAAAAGTATTTTTTTCCATAGCAATACCTCCCAAATTACAAATTTGGGGTTACACTATTTAGGAAAAAAATAATCCTCCTTTCTTTTTAATTTTTTTAAGAGAGTTCTTTACTTGTTTAGAAATTCACAATTTCTTATTCAATTTTAATTTCCCTAAACAGCGTAAAATCCCCATCTTATTATATGAAAAGTATCATAAGTGATTTTGTCGAAATTAGTATCATAATATTAAATTTATTATTTTAGACAAAAAAATAGAGTTACTTTTAAAAGTAACTCTTAAAGTATTTATTATATTTAAAAATCATACTCCTTTGAAATCTGTATAAATTTTTCAAGAATTCTATCATATTCATCTTGCGAAACTCCAATATCTTCTATATTATATTTTTCATTTTTTTCACCAGGTTCTCTATAATATAAAAAGATTACCTCATCAACAAGATCAAATTCATACTCAGTATAAATTTGATCTTTGATTTCTATTCCAAATTTTTTCAAAATATCAAGATCTTGTTGATTAAGATATTTAGAAAAATCAACAATTTTCTTTGTATAGTATTTTTTCTCCCAAATAATTCGACGTATAATATTATTCATATTTTATTTTCCTTTTTGTTTTGTACATATTTTATTCTAATTTGTAAATATTATTCAAATATAACTACTGGTGTTTATATGTTATCAAATATTTATAATAAAATCAAGCTGAACAATATATAAAGGAGATTTCTTAATGAAAAATACTAGAAATTCCAATGATAGATTAAATATTGTTGGAGATAAAATAAGATATTACAGAGAAAAAAACAATTGGTCTTATCAAAAATTATCTGACAAATTAATGATTTTAGGAATAGATATTCATAAACAAAGTATTTATAGAATAGAAAAAGGATTAAGAACTGTTGTAGATTATGAGCTATGTGGCTTTGCAAAATGTTTCAATATTAGTTTAGAAACCTTAGTGTCTGAATATATGAAAGATTTATAAAACTAGATTTATATTAAAATATATCTAGTTTTTTTATTTGTATTAAATTATATTAATATTTTTTTCCTCAAAAGTGTTACATACAAGCTTATTAATTGTAATATTTATAAGGAGATAAAAATGTTAAATATATTAATTTTAGAAAATAATCCAATAATATGTAAAAATTTAATAAATAAAATTCAATCATCCGAATTATCTGCAAAAGTATTTAATATTGCATATTCTGAAAGCGAAGCCTTGGAAATTTTAAAGAATAATATTATTGATATTACCATTTTAAATATTAATAATTGTTCTATAAATTTTATCAAATTTATAAAAAAATATTTTGTTAATATGTCAGTAATTGCATTTACTTTAGATAGTAAAAATTTCAAAAACGATTTAAAATATAAACATCTATTTTATGAATTGATACAAAATGAACCAATCGAGCAAAATGTATTTAATTCACTAATAAAATTAATAAGATTAAAGGCAGATTCCAAAAAGCATTTATTATCAAATATATACGATGAGTTAGAAAAAATACATTTTGATTTAGGCTATAAAGGTACACAATATTTATGTGAATGCATTCTTCTTATCTATCCTTTTAACTGTGATAGAATAAACATAAATAATGTTGTATATACTAAAGTTTCTCAAAAATACAATTCAAATATAAATAATATAAAATGTGGTATTTATCAAGCTACTTATAGATGTTATCAATATTATCATTCTGATTTAGAAACTTATTTTAACAGAAAAATAGTAAAGAAACCGACAACCAAAGAAATCATTAATGAAATAATAAAACATATTATACAAAAAAAACAGAGTGCTAACGTAAGCTAGCACTCCTTTTTTGGACATAAGTGTGTCCTGTTTGGAAACAGTGGGATAGTTTCATTTAGAAATTGAAATCGGGATACAGAATAAATCCACTCTTAATCAATCCTGTACTTGTATTTTCGTATCTGATAAAGGCATATACATAGCCAGGAGTATCAGAAGACTGCTTGTAGAAGCATCCAACATATGCATCATTTGCATTGACAGAACCGATAGAAGGATATTCCTCACTCGGACCAGAGCGAACAGTCATAGTCGAAGTAATAGGAATCATCCTGTTATTCCCCTGATTATCGTACAGGTTGGGCATCCAACTAGGCTGATTATAAGTTGTCAACTTAGAGAGTTCCATATATCCTCTCTTTCTACCGCTATTGGTATTGTATTCAACATATGCCCAAGGAGCATTAGCTGCAATCACTGCAACATACTCTCCAGAGTAAACTGTACCTGCTTTGTCGAAACTGAGAGTATCAATTCCATAATACAGGTTGGTTGTCGTATTTACCTTAGCAACACATGTGTATCCAAGGCAATCAGTTGCAACACCACCACTTACATATCCTCTTTTTGCACCATTAGAAGTACTATATTCGATATAATATGTACTTCCAGAGGAAGAAAGGACAGTGATACCTTCACCTTTGGAAACAGAACCGATGGAAGTAGACAGGCTTGAAGAACTGTAAACTGTTCTTGCTGCATTCATCATAGCCCATCCACCGTCATAGTTTTCAGCTGCACTTGCAGATATTGCCGGAAGCATTGTAACAACCGACACAACAGCAAGTAACGCACTTAAAATCCGTTTTTTAACTCCTGTAAGTTTGTTTGTCATAAAAAAACCTCCAATTCATTATTGTTGAAAAGTTTTCCCACTGTTTCCTATCATACCGAAATTATTATGATATGATATGCAAATTAATTGCATATCATATTATAACATCCTATTTTTAATATTTTTCAAAAGTTAAAAAAGTTAAAAATTATTTTTTAAATGTGCAAATATTTACAGTATCATAAGTATTTGGATCGTTAGTATCTCTTATTCTTTCTAACTCATAAGTATAGTATATTTCACCTGGTATATTACTTTCTTTATAACCTACCATAATTTTGCTACCAATATTATAAAATCTTTGTAACTCTTTATCTCCAGAATAATTTTGTCCTATTCCTTTAAATTTTGTTTCATCTACACATATTAAATATTTACCATCTCTATATTCAATATCTTTAATTATTAAACCTTTACCTAAAGTTTTATTATCTATATTTACTACAACTCTAATAAAACAATTTTCATTATTTTCCGATTTTTTTATAAAATCATTCAATTGCTCCGCATCTTTAGAAATAATATCCATTCCAGAAACAACAAAGCAATTATCATCTATAGCCTGTTCTACTGAATAATCTATTGGTAATTTTTCCAAACTTATATATGATCTAGAATTAGGTTTCAGTTCTATTACTCTATTTATTTCTATTTCGTCTCTGTTTAGTGTATTACTTATTTTTACAGATAACACATTATTATTTATATCAAAGGCTTCATTTTCTTGATATTTTTTTAATTCAATGTAAAGAGTTTTATCATCTGCTCCTACTGTAGACACATATGTAGCAGAATCTTCGAATCTTTCTAGTGCAATAATAACAATAAAATTATTTAAAAAATCTTCTTTAGTCATTTCTACAATATTTCCCCATTTTTCTTTTGCACTTAAATATTCCTCAAAAGTTAATATTTTCTTATAGTATCTTCCATCTTCTAACGTCATACCTTCATAATCATCTTTATATACATGAGCCCCTATTGAATTCTTTTGAGTGGCTTTTTGAATAATTTCTTCATATATATAATTTCCAGCATATACCATTCCTACACAACTTAACATTACCAAAAATAAAGAAAGCATTGCTTGTAATTTTATAATATAATTAACTCTTTCAGATATATTTTTCTTGAAAAAATCATCAGAAATATCATTATTTAAATAAGAATCATATTTTTTCCAAACAGAATTAACAAAATTCTTTTTATTCATCATATCTATAACCACCTTTCTCTATTTTTTTCTTTAACGATTTTCTCGCTCTATGTATTAACATTTTAGTTTGATACATAGGTCTATTAATAATTTGACATATTTCTTTGTATTCAAAATTTTGAAAATCTTTTAGATATATTACCGTTCGATATTCTTGTTTTAGTTTCTTCATTCCTTCTCTTACGATTTTTATATCATATTCTTTTTCTAAACCTTTATTAAAATCAATTTCTTCGTATTCGTACATATATGATTCATTAAAATCAACTTTTCTTTGTTCTCTTTTTAAATAATTAATAGCTCTACTTTTTGCAATCGTATATAAATATGTCTTTAAACTATATTTAAAATCATATTCAAATTGATTGATTAAAACATATAGAAAAGTATCTTGAGCCAAATCTTCTGCAACATCTAAATCATGAACATAACCAAGTATAAAATTTGTTAATTGTTCCTGATATATTACTATAATTTCATTAAATGCATCTTTATTTCCTACTAAAAATAGTTTGTATAGTTCTTCTGGTTTATTCATAATAACCTCCTCTCACTATTAATACAATTTATATAAAGATTTGTAACATATCATTTATAAAATTTTATATAAAATCTTTAAAATAAACAATACATAAATAATAATAACCTACTCTAACAGTTTAGAGTAGGTTTAATTTTATCTTTTTACACTTTATGCAACTTTTTGTAATTTGTAAGAACACAAAAAGTTATCTTCTAATATATCTTTATAATCTCTTACATATTTTGTATCTAAATTATAACCTAGTGGAATTAAATCTTTAAATACTCTATGTATTATATAATCTAAATTTTGATTTTCTGCATTTCTTACAGTAAATATTATATTTTGAATATTAGTATTATCTATTGCTTTTAATATTTGATAAGAACTAGTTATACTCGAAAACGCAATTACTGGAGCATTTAAAATATCTTTTATTAGATTGCTCAAAATCAGACTATCTGTAAGTATTACAGTATCTGTATCTTCTTTTACGTTACTCTTGCATACCCAATTTTTAGTTCCTGTTCCATTTATCTTTCCGCTACTTGAAAACCATATATCTGTAGTTCCATTAAATTCCTCATCTAAATGCATTGATAAAGCTTGTATTCTATTGTTTTCATCAAAAAGGGGTACAAAGAAACCTTTTGAATTTGTAAAAGTCCATCCCCAATCTTCCTCTTGATAAAAACCTGGTATTCCTGATAAATCAAATTGTCTTTTTAAACTATTCCCTATTAATCTTCTCTTAATATATTTTTTAGGAATCGTACGATATAGCTGTTCATCTATTGTGCTGTTTAGAAAACCTTGTTCTTGCAGATATTTTCTGTGTTGTGGCTCTAACTTTAACATATTCAAAAATTGCCTATATACTTTATCTCTTTTTTCTATATCAGCAATTTCATTTATAGGGCTAATTTCAATATTTGATTTATCCATTGAAAAACATTTTCTATCTAATAATTCTCGATAAGCCTTTTTTGTATCAATTCCTTTTAATCTAGAATATAATCCGATAGAAAAACCACCTTCTCCACATCTACTGCAACAATATTTATTATTTTCAATATTTAAGCTTAATGTAGCAATTTTAGAATTCTTATTGTATCCACAAAATGGGCATATTGTTTTTAATTCTACCCCTCTTTGATCTATTATTTCTAAATTCAAATGATAGGCCACATTTAAAATTCCTATATGCTTTTGTACCTCTTGAAAATCTAATTTATTCATATTATTTTTCCTTTCGTATATTTTATCTTTTTTCCAAGAATAAATAATCTCATTATTTGACATTACTCTATATTCTCTTCTATTAATTATTTTTTTATTAAATTTCTTCAATACTTCCACAAAGCTAATCAAATCTTCATAATAAGGAGCTGAAAGTATCAATTTGTTCTTTTTATATAAATTAAACATTCGCATTACCTCTTTTCACTTAATTTAAATACTTTTATTAAAAAATAACCATTATCTTTTCGTTTAGTTACATCATAAGCAATAACATCTTCCCTTTCCATTAACATTACTATTTCATAATCTGATAAATCTCTGACTTCTTGAATTAATGTTCCTGAATATATTATTTGATCTGAAAAATCTAATACGCCTAACTCATGATATTCACAATATTCCCTACTACGTAATTGAAATCCATTTGGAGTTACTAATCCTCTTTCTGAAAGTTTCTTTAGTAAGTTATTATATTTATTTATATTAATAATATCTTTATTTTCTAACGCTTTATTATTCATACTTATTCCCCTTTCATATAGCTATTTTTATATTATCGTTATAAAATTCTTTTTCTAGTTTATTTATAAAATCATTTGCTGTTTTTTGGACTTTATTACCTAATTCTAATATTGGTTTTAAATCACCATTAGACCATTTTGTAATATAATCAAAACTACACATTGATGTATCTAAATCAAAAAAATCAGCTACTATATAAGCAACTGATTCTACAAATATTTCTGATAAATCTCTATTTTCTTTATAATCAAAATCATCATACAGAGCATGAGTAAGTTCGTGCAATAAAGTAGAAACTTTATCGTCTATTGAAAGTGTTTTTTCTAGTACAATATGCTGATTTGTTGGACTCCAATATCCAAAACTATTTCGTGATATACTCTTTTCTAACACAGGATATTTAGAGTAATTCTTTAAAAATTCAAAAAATTCGCTTTTATTATTGGTTTCTAATCTCTTCATTCCTACTAGTATTTCATTACCTGTTGTTTGTGATATATCGTAAACGTAAGTTGGTCTATAAGTTAAATATTCTACTGTTTTTTCATTTACATTTTCTTCATTTTTATCTAACAAGCTTTCTTGACCTTTTATTTTTACAATATGTTTTCTTTTTAGAGGATACATTATTTGTATTCCCCTTTCTCCCTTTTTAATTTTTCTTCCCATTGTTTGCCAAGCTTTAAATCCAGCTACATAAGTTGCATCTTCCATTTGAGAAAAAATAAGAATTATGTTATTAAAACTATAATTTCTAAAATATTTACTAAATTTTAAAAATTTCTGATATTCTCCTGAATCAATAATATTTTGAATACCATCTACTATTTTTTTATATAATTCTTTAGTTTTATTGTTATCTTTTTTCTTCATAACTTTCCTCCTAAGCAACTAATTTTTTCAAATCGTATTTTATTTGTTTTATCTTAAATTTTTCTTTTTGTTCTATTAGATTCCTAAAATTCACCCAATTATCAATAAACTCTAATTGTTCTTTTGAAAAACCTGTTGTTCTATTCCCTGATAATTCTTTTTGAGCTACTCTTCCATTTTTAAATTCTAGTGTTATTAAAGACTTTGTAATATTATTTTTTTCTCTAATAAAATATATTTCTGATTCTCCCTTAATATATTTACTTAAATATAGTCTTGCTACGCAATTTCTTTGTTGCTCTCCTTCATCTTTCATATCTTCTACACTAGGAGCTGGAAAAATAATATATTTATCATTTTCATAGGTATATTTCGATAATTCTAAATACCTCATATATGCACCAAATTTCGTTTCAATATCATCCATTATTTTTATTTTCTTCATTAAATTATTATGCCTTTGAATTAATCTCTTTGGGAATAACTCATCTTTACACTTCATTTTATAATTTAAATTTTTTAACATATTCAAATAATCTACATAAATTTGAATATGTTTTACACCTTGCTGATATTTTAAAAACTTACTCAACTTCATATATTTACAAATCATTCGAATTTCTTTTTCCCAAAAATAGTAACTATCTAATACGTCTTTATCTCGTAAATAACCCTGTTTATTCATTAAACAGAGATAGTTATAATTATAGTTCCATGCATATTTTCTAATCAAATCAATATTCTCTTCTTTTAATAGTTTTAAAACTCTATATTCATCATAATCCAAATTATTTTTAATCATAAATTTTAAAAATTTCTTTTCAAGGCCAAATCTTTTATAAAAACTACCTTTTTTATTAAAATATTTTGAACTTAATGAAAGCTTGTATAAACCCATTTTCCATAATAACTCAAAGCTTTGATATCCTGTAATCTGTAACATTTCAAACTCGTTATAATATTTATAATTTTCCTTAAATTCTTTTAATGGCGCATATTCATATACTGTATTTTTAAAAAGTTGTTTTTTATTATATGGATATATTGGCATCTTTCCTATATGTTTATTTCCTCTATATATTCTCCAATCCATTATTTTCACATTATGATAAATCTTCATATTATACATAAAAAATGATATTGAATTATTAACTATAATTCCTAAATTAGGAATAAATCTAGCATATTCTTGCAAATTATATTCAAATGTTCTTTTCTCAAAATTATATATTGATTCGATCTCAAATATTCTAAGAATAATTTGCTTATCAACTTTACAATAAAATGCAATATCATCTATAAAAGTAAATTTTCTTATATTATTATTTCTCACATAATATTCAGTATTGCAATGAGGACACTTATCTTTTTTATAAGGATGAACTAAAACATCTTTATTAAAGTATTTTTGACAATAGGTACAGAAAGCTCTTTTTCCATGTTTTAAAATAATATTATGTTTTTTAGTATTTTTATTAACAAACTCTTCCCAATATTTTGGTTTCTTTCTATTATCAATTTTTTTCATAAATTCATTTAGTTTTTCTTTAGTCATTTGTAGCACCTCCAAATAGTGATAATTGTGCATCCTTTTTTTCTTTAGCTTTTTCCAGTGATATTACTTTATTTGAACCTGTTTTTTCATTAATTTCAGTTTTTTCTTTTATCTTAATATCTTTCGTTTCTTTTATTTTTAAGAAACTATTCGGTAAAGAAAAATACATTACGGCCCAAGCAAACACAACTTCATTTGTTATATAAGTCCATCCATTTAATTGATGTTGTCTTGCCTTTTCTTTTATAAAATTTTCTAGTCCTTCTATTGTTTTTTCTTCATTTAAAAATTTAACTTGTAAATCTTCTCTTGCTATTAAATAATCTACTGTTTCTTTTAATGCTATACTTTTCTTATCTTTAGAATCTAGCATTTTTAATAGTCTTTCTGAACCATTCATAATTTGTTATCTCCTTTTCTAAGAGTATCGTTTAAACCTTCTAAATAGGTCATTACTTTTTTCTTGTTCCATTATTTTTTCATATTTCTCTATACCATATTTTTGAATCTTACTTTCTTTTTCTTTTTTGATGTGCTCTAATAATTCTTCTATTTCTTCAAATGTAAAAAAATAAGAGACAAGATTCTCAAATTGAGTAATCTTATCTCCTTTATAATCTTTTATCACATTGAATCTGTAATGATACTTTTTCTTTCCGTTATGATTACTTATTCTAATTCCACAGCATACTCCGTAATCTAACTTTAAATATATTGATGACGTTGAGTAAGAATCATATCTATGTATTATAAAATTTAATTCTATTAACCTTTTTATTAGAACACTACAAATCTCTTTTTCATTCATAATCTAAGCAGCAACCCCATATTCAGAACTATCGCTTAAATATTCCTTTTTGTTAATTTTTCTAGTAATAACTCTCATATATGGCTTTATATTAATTATTTTTTCTTCAGGTATATCTATTTTAGAAACTCTTGCTGTTTTTAATCCATATTGCGTTGGAGCTTCAACAATATCTCCTACTGATAATTTTATTTCTGCAAAATATGAGTATTCTTTTCCAGAAAAAGTTTTCTCATTATATTGATCTTCATATTTAACATTAACTATATTCATAAGCAATTTTCCTTTCATATTTATTCTTTCCATTGTTTTATTATTTTTAAATTAGTGATTTTCATATCTAAATTATCAACAGATGTATCAAGTTCATAAGCATACCCATCTGCTAAATTTAAAATTTCTTGGGCTAGATTCCCTAGTTCAATTTTAGTTAATTTTGTTTTATAAGGCTCTTTCAAATTAAAGAAATTTCCTTTATCAATCACTTCAATATCAACTTCAATATCTGTTTTTTCGTTTAAATTATTCACAATAATTGTACCTCTGTTCTTTTAAAATGGTAAATCATCATCAGAACTAGCAATAACTGCATTTTCATCAACTTTTGGTAACTCAGGTGTAATTGTTCCATTTAAAATACTAGCATCCGCTGTTTTATTCTTTTTTGTGTCTGCAAAATAGGCTTCTTCTGCAATAACTTCTGTTATATGATGTCTTTCTCCATTATCATCTTCCCAGGACCTATTTTGTACTCTTCCTATAATAACTATTTGTTGACCTTTTGAAAAATATTTTTTTATAAATTCTCCAGTTTTATCAAATGCAACAACATTAAAAAAATCTGTTTGTTGTTCTTCTCCTCGCTTTGTATATTTTCTATCAACTGCAATACTTAATTTTTCAACTAATGTATCACTATTTTTTATTACTCTAGTTTCAGAATCTTTAGTTAATCTTCCAAGTAAAAAAATTTTGTTCATATTATTTTTCCTCCTATTCTTCATCTTGATGAACAACAATAAATTTAATAATTTCATCTGTCATTCTATATAATCGTTCTAATTCATGAATTGTTCTTGATTCTGACTCAAATTCAAATAATATATATATTCCTTCGTTTTCATTTCTTATAGCATAAGCTAATTTTTTCTTTCCTAAATTTTCAACTTTATTCACTTTTCCATTTGAATTTATCACGTCATTTATTTTTTTTATAATTTCGTCAATCTGTTTTTCTTCCACATTTGGATTTACAATTATTATACTTTCATATTTATTCATTTTATTTATACCTCTTTTCTTAGTTTATTTATGCTACTTTTGCGTAGTATTCTGGTTTATATTCTTGTAAATATTTCTTTTGTAATTCTGTATAATATGCTCTATAGTACTCATCTCTCATTTCAGTAATTTTCTTTTCGTGTTTCTTTAATTTAAACATATTAGAATATTTCCTTGTTTGCTTTTTATTTAAAGACTTTCTATAATCTTTCTTCGTTCCTATTACTAAAAATGCACCTCTAATAACTTTATCGCCTAATACTCTATTAAATGAATCTTCTTGAGGATTTCGATTAAGTATAATTAAAGCATTATCTTTTAGCTTTATTGAACCTAAATTTTCTCCTATTAAACTTTTTATAAATTTATAATTTGCAGGTATTCTTACATTTTGTACTTCTACTCCTGGCATAACTAATAAACATTTTATTTTCATCTGTATATTCCTTTCTTTCTACCACAAAGAAATTTGACAATTTCCCATTACAGTAGCTTCTTTAAATTTTATTATTTTTTCTTGTTCATTATCTTTTTGATTTTCTTCAGTTTCTTTTTCTTCATAATTATTCTCAAATCTCCAACTATTTAAGAAATACATTGGTGTTTCTAAATAATAATTCATATTCATAGTTATTGAATCACCACAATATACAATAGCTGGAATTCCAAATAATGATAATTGTACATACGTCATATACACACACAGCTCTGATATATCTACTGCATGTACTAATAACTTTTGCTGATAATTTATTCCCTTTTCTTTTAATACTTTAGCTACAGCTAATATCATTCCACCAGCTCCACAAGTTGGCTCACTTAGTGATATATATCCTTTTTCCTCTATTATTTGTTCAAGATTTTCCTTTTCTCCAATTACAACATTAGCCATAAAATTTGATATATGAAATGGGGTAAAAAATTGTCCTAATCTTGAATTACCTAATCCTTCTCTTGTAAATATTTCACCTAGAATATCCTCTATTTTTCCTTTTGTTTCAAACATCATTATTAGATTTCCAAACATTTTTGTAAAAACCTTAATATCATCTTTTTGATAACCTGAAACAACTGTTAAATATTGTTTTTCAATCTCATCACTTTTTTTGAAAGCATTATACATTGAGAAAGAAGCTAATTTTAAAAAATCTAAAAATACTGTGTATTTATCATATCTTGTAGATAAGTAACGATAATCTTCTAAAAATTTCTTATAATAATCTTCGTACATATTACACTCCTACCAAAAAAGATGGAAAGTAATTTCCATCTTTTTAAGCTACATTTTTTAATTCTTGTAAATTATATTTTGATTTTAATTTTATAGTTTTTGGTCTTTTTATGTTTTCTTCTGAACTTGAAACTTTAAGTATTCTATTTCTTTTAGCTTTAATTATAATTAATTGATTTTGATAATCTTCAAATTTAAAATTATAATCTGGATAACTTTCAGAATCATCAATTAGTAAAGGTATATTTAATCCACTAATTTTATTAAGCATATTAGACATTTCTAACATAGTAACAAATTTTTGAGATTTAGATAATGAAGTAATTTCTTCTCCATTATTCGTAATCTTAAAACAATCTTTAAGCTCTCCTGTAGATTTTATCAATTCACAAAATTGTATTTTTACATTTTTCATATATTGTTCAACAATTTTTATTTTTTCTTGTATAATCATACAATATAATTTTTTAGCAATAATTATTTGTAAATTATAATTATCTAATTGTTCATTTAGATTTTCTAAATCACTAATTATTTTTATCACGTCTTTTTTAGTATTCTCAATATTAGATTTCTTTAGTTCTATCATTTTATTAAAATCATAAATTTCTTTTTTCTCATTTTCAAGTACTAGTAATCTTTCGTCAATTTCTTTAATACGAACTGAATTATCTACATTTCCTAAACTATATATTTTTGATTTTAATATAACTGAATCGATTTGAGCTTGCGATATTTTTTCTTTATATTCTTTTTGTTCATCTGCTAATTTAAACATTTCTTGTCTCTTATTTTCACTTGCAATTTTTTTAGAATCTACATTCATCGGTTGATTACAACAAGGACACATTGCTAGCGGATCTGATAAAATTTTATTATATTCAATTCTTTTCTTTCTTCCTTCATCATTTATTTTATCAAGTTTTGTTTGAAAATTTATTACTTCTGTTTGTTTTTGAGCATATTCTTCCTCTAATTTGCTTTTTATTTTTTGTTTACTTTCCGTTTCTAAAAAGTCTTTTTCTTGCAATAATAAATCAATTTCTTCTTGTTTATCAAATGTCTTTTCAATTTCTATTTTTTCTTTTAAAATCTTCTCAGCAAATTCATTTTCACCCTTTTTTCTAATTATTTTTTGCTCAGTATCTTTTATTCTAGCATTTGTATCTTTTATAAATTTTTGAATATCTCCATCTTTAATAAAAATTTTATTTTGCTCAGATTCATCTAATTTTTGAAAAACATTTTCAAATGAAATTTCTGGCAAATACTGATTTATAAGATTTTTTTGTTCTGATGGTTCTAATTCTTTAAAATAATCTGGATTAAATGCACTTAAGAATAATGTTTTTCCTATATAAATATTTTCTAAATCTTTTTGTTTTATAAAATTACCATCTAAAGAAATAAAGTTTTTCTTACTATATTGCAAGTGCTTATATCTTATTAAAGTATGCTTTTCTCCGTCATTTCCAATAAAATCGAGTTCTACAAAACTTTCGTTAGAATCTTTATTTATCAAATTTCTTTTATCATTTCCTCGTAAATCTGTTCCTAAGAAGGCCCAAACAATTGCATAGGCTATCGTTGTTTTTCCTTTAGCATTACCACCTATTATATAAGTTTCATTATCAAATTGAATTTCAAATAATTCTTTATATTTTCTAAATCCCTTTAGCTTCATATACAATAGCTTCATACTTTTATTTTCCTTTCTCTCTTTTTTATCTTTCTTAATTGATATTCTTCAAACCAATCATCTTCTTTTTTAGTAAATCTAACATTATAATCATGAAAAAAAGCATCTCTTTCGATAATGCTTCCCTTTTTGTTCATATACTTTTTTCTATTGAATTTTCCAAGTCCATTAACAATAACTACTTCTCCTTTTCTAAATTTATTTCTCATAGTATATTTCTCCTTTGTTAAATTTTTATAAAATATCTTTTTGAACTTGTATTTATTTTTAGTTATATGTATAATTTTAGTATAGAGTTAGTAATCTTAATTATATACTATATAGATACAGGACTCCTTTTGTAGTAGTTTATACCTGCCAGTTAGACTGCTACTTTTTTTATGCATTTTTGTATAAATTTACAATTCACAATCCATTTTTTATCTAATTTTTCTAAAAATTTCAATTCTAATACTGTACCTATATCACATTCTTTCAGTTCATTAGTAAGATTTTCATTCATAATTGCAGAAACAGGATTATCTTTCATATCCATAAAATTCCCTTGTATATAATTTAATTTTTGTCCATTTTTGTTAATTACTATCGGTTCATATCCTAAAAAACAATAACAATCTTTCATTTCATATTCACCATCTTTTGCAGTTTCTATAGGAGCTATTGAAACAATTTTTTGTTCTTCTACTTTTGATTCTTCTTTTTTATTTGCCTTTTTTGTTTTACTATTTTTATTTTGTTTTGAATCATTTTTCGCAACTACTTTATCCACTTTTGGCTCAACAATTGTTGATTTTTCTTCTAGTTTTTCTATTATATCTTCTGTTTGAACATCACTATTTGATTCATCTTCTCCTTCTTTTAGAAGTTTTACTACAAAATTATTAAATGAATATCCATCTTTTGCGCGCGTTTGTTTTTCTTTAGTTAAATACAAATAAAAATCACCTTTTATAGAATTTCCAATTAATCTTTGATATTCAATATAATTGTTTATTTTATCTATCACAGTAATCCCTCTAATTCTTAATATCCAAACTCTATCCAAACTAATGTCAGGTATTAAAAACTTTAAAACACCTTCTTCTATACAAGCCGGTTTTTGACCATTTTTGGAGATTGCATGTTCACAAGTTGGTAAGCATTCCTTGTCTTCCCATTTGTTCTTTATTTTTTGTTTTCCGTTTTTTTCACCTAATAAGCAATAACAAGCCACACCACTCTGATTGTATCTAGCATTCTTTATAGTAAATGGATTTTCACTAAAGAATCTAATCTTTATTTTAGTAGGCTTTTCTCCAAATACTTTATTAAATTTTTTTCCTAGCAAATCTAATTGTGTATCTTTAATTTTTGTTATGAAGTATCCTAATTCAGTTGGTACTCCATTTTCTTGCATAATACCATGTTGAACAGTTCCAGCTAGTGGTAAATTAACATATTTTGTTTTTTCCATAGTAATCTTTCCTTTCTTTTTTGGGTTAATAATTCTTTTGTTTAATGTGTAAAAAGATTTATTTTTAATCCTCCTTTCTATTAATTTAGGATAATAAAAAAAGAAAGAACATCGTTAAAGGGGGATTTTTTACGATATTCTTTCTTAATTAAACATAATAAAACACTATATCTTTATTATGTTAGATATCCTTTATATGCTGTACATTTAATACAGAATTTTTACTACTATCTCTTTATAGTAGTTATGCTATAAACAGTTCAAAACCATTTATAGAGCGATTATAGATTTTGTACTATAATCATATCTTTTATACACATATTTATAATATATGCTTTTATAAATTAATTCAATAATTAGCTAATTTTTTTGAAAAAAAGTGTTACAACTTTTTTTATAAATTGTATTAATAGTGAAAGGAGGTGATATTATGAGAAAAGACAATATACAGTCAAAACCAAATGTATCTAATTTCTTGATTTTAGTACTTATTATTTTATTTGCATCATTTTTAATAAGTCCATATTTTATTAATGCCTCAACAGATGAAGATGCATCACAAGAAAATATCGTGACTAATAATACTATTTCAGAAGAAATTCAAGAGGTTGAAAATAAAATTTCAGAAATAAAAGAAGATATTTCTCCAAAAGAATCTAATACGGAAAGTATTCCCCAAACAGAAACCGTAAATGATAATAAAGCAATTGTAGATAATAGTTCTGAAGATAAAGCAAACACTACAAAAGTTAATAATGAAGAAATATATGAAAATGATGCTGTAAATAAAAACGATTCCCCTAATAATACTGAACAAATTCCAGAAAATAATCCTATAACAGATGGTAGAAAAGTAACAGTTACCAAAGTAAAAGTAAAACAACTTTAAATATGCAGCTTTATATAATTCAACTTAGTTCTTCATATTATAAAAGACATTATTTTAATTTAATAATGTCTTTTAACTTTTTTAACTTTATAATTAACTTTTTTAACTTTTAATATTTAAATTTTAAAAGAGTGTACAATAATAAGTATATGAAGCTTTTCATATACTTACATTAAATCAAATTCCATAACAATGGATTTTGATATAAAAGTCAAAGAAGCCAAAAACAATCACAATATGGAGGGTATCTTATGAAAAAGAATTTTTTTGGCAAAGTTGTAAGTATGCTTTCTGTTCTTGCTATGCTCGTGACCTGCGTTGCCGCAGTTCCCGCATATGCAGCAGAAAACGAAAACCAGACTGTTGCAGTCAAAGTATCTCAGCTCGAGGAAGCTTCTTTCAATGAAGTTGCAGAAGCATCTACTTCTGTCGAACCTCGTGCAGGAAATGACGTGTTCACTTATGGTCAGGTAGTTGATGTCCTTGATGGCGTTTCTGGACATAGCTTTACCTTTACCACAAGTAACCTCACTCCTGAAAAAACGGTTCAAAATGATCCCAGAATGCATCGAATGATTTATCGTTTCGTTCTGGAACCTGTCAGCAGTGGAACTACCTATGTTCGTATCACAATTAAAACTGAGCATCATGGCGATTATATCCTTGATGGTTGGCATGCAGTAAGTGGTAACGGAATCGAACTCACTAATAATCCGGCTGAAATTCCTGATTATACTAGCGAATACGACATTCCAGTCTCTCCTGGTGAAAAAGTGCAGTTCTACTTTGAAACTTCTGTTGCCGGAAAGCAGGTAAAAGTTTCTACATTTGATATTTATTGTGATTAAGTCATTTTCTCAATAAATTTCAAATAACTAACTAATCTATCGCTTCTTTGACTTTTTCGGAGGACCACTTGGTCCTCCGTTTTTCTATATATTATAAAAAATTACATTTACTTACATTTTTTTATCTTTTTTTATCTTTTTATGCAATTTTCAATACTCCGTGTTATAATAAAATTAATATAACAAATTTGTTCAAATAATATAAAGGAGAATTGTGTATGAACGAATTACTAAAAAATTTTCGGTTTAAAAGAAGAAATCATGTCACTAGTATATACATACTTTAACCCTCAACTATTTTGTTCTATAGAACGACTTGGTTTTTTCAAGCTTAAAGGTAAATTATATACATTTTGTAAATATAAAGATTTAGATATTGAAGAACCTTTATATGACGAGAATGTAGAATATATAATAGATATTCTTGATGATATTCGTATCTATTTTAAAGAGCCAGTTACATTATTAGATTATTATAATAATGAATACCAACAAAACATTAATTACCTTTATAACTGTGTAAAAGAGCAAATTGATGCTCATGAACAATTTTAAAATTATTGGAGGTCTTATGGAAAAATTAAAAGTTTTTATTGCAGATGATGATTTAAAATACATAGATGACGTAAGAGCAATCTTTTGTCATGACGAAGATTTTGAAATTATTGGATTAACACAAGATGGTAAAGAAGCATATTCAAAAATTAAAGAATTACAACCAGATTTAGTTTTTATTGGAAGTAATTTAAAAAATATGAAAGCTGAAGATATAATTGAAAAAATTAATCCTTTTATATTGGATGCAAAAGTATTCTTTGTACTTATGACAGATAAAAAAATAGTATTTCAACGAGGTTTTCTTTCAAAATATAATACAATAGACATTCTGTATAAACCTATTGAAGACTATGAATTAAAAAATATTCAATCATCTTTTGCAGAAAAGAGAAAAAAAGTTTTAGATAGAAATAATAATGAAAAATTTCGTAGTACTCAAATGAGATTTAGAGATTTTGAATATACTAGAATTATTGATTATTCAAAATATTATACTTCTCAAGATATAGAATTATTGAAAAAATTGAATATAGAAATTGATATTAATAAACTTTATACTGAAAGTGAACATGACCAATTTTTATTAGCTTTTGCTACTTATTGGGATGGTGCTGAAGATATACATGGTAATCCAATGCCGCCTATTAAAATTCTAGATTTTACTGGAGTATCAAAACAGGATTTTGATAGACTACATGAGATTATGCTAGACATAGAAACAATATACACTTAAAATATTTTAAAAATAAAGCTTTTGAGCTTTATTTTTTTTACTTTCTATGATAACATTTTATCAATTAAAATATATTGATTGGAGAACAAAAATGACAAGTGAGGAATTTCATAACAATTATTCTAATATGTTAAATAAAAAAGTAAAAATAACTTTAAATAATAATTATCAAGTAGTTGGATTTTTTAATGATGAATTTTATGAAGATCATTCTATTTTAATAAATAATGGTTCAATAGCAACAATAAAAATTGAAGCAATAAAAAGCATTGAACTTGCTTAAATGCTAGCTGAAAGGAGAATAATTTTATGGATTTTAGTAAATTTGAAGAATTAACACATGAATACAAAAGTAATATAACTTATTTATATATTTATTACATATTAACTTTTGAAGAAACATTACCTGAAAATATTAAAAATAATAATTTAGCATTAGAAAAACTAATTTTATTGATTGAAAACACTTACTTATATAGAAATCAACCATTCGATTTAAAATTTATTTGCGAAGTTGCTGTCTCATATATTGAAGAAATTTTTGAAGATAATTTAAATGAAGAAGATTTAGACAATTTATGTAGTGAAACATTATTAAACAGCTAATTAAATCCTCTAATATTACTCAAAACAAAAAATGCTTTGAATTCATTTCTAAACTCAAAGCATTTTTTATTATTAATCTTTTAAACAACCAATAGGAACAACATATACTCCATCTTCTCTTCTATATGCATATTTTCCGGTTGCAGTTAAAACCATTAAAAATGATGGTTTGTTCATTTTTTCTGTATCTATTTTTTCTTCCATCGCTTTTAATGTTTCTGCACCTTCTCCTATTAATTTATCTCCACCCAATTTAATTTCTATTAATCCATAACTTCCATTTCTTAAATGAATAACTGCATCACATTCAAAATCATATGAATCTCTATAATGATATACATCACCATTTAAACTCTCAGCATATACTCTTAAATCTCTCATACATAAACATTCAAAAATTAAACCAAAAGTATTTAAATTATTTATTAAATCGTTAGGTCCCATACCTAAACTTGCCGTAGCTATAGATGGATCAACAAAATATCTTGTATATGATGTTCTTATTGCTGATTTACTTCTTAAATTTGGATTCCATGCTGGCGCTTCTTCAATTACAAAAATCTTTTTTAAAGCGCTTATATATGAAACAACTGTGTCTGTATCTAATGTAAAAGAATCATTATTAAGCATATCTTGTCTCAAAGTTTCATTAGAAGCTTGTGTTCCAATATTTCTAGCATAAGCTCTCATCAATTTTTTTACTCTTTCAGGATTACGGCTTACATTATCAACTTCTGAAACATCAGCATTTACAACAGCATCACAATAATCAAAAGCTTGCTCTAATGCAATTTCTTTTTCCATAAAAATACTTCTAGGCCAACCACCTCTACAAGTCAAATATGCCACATCTTTTAGTTCTAATTCGTTAATTGCACTAATCTTCTCTGGTGTTTTAAATAACTCTTCTAAACTTATACTTCCATTTGATTCTCCAGATTCATACAAACTCATAGGTCTCATTAAAAGCCACGCAAATCTTCCTGTACCCGTATGAGTAACTTCATCCATATTAGCTGGTACTGACGAACCTGTTAATATAAATTGTCCTTCTTCATCTCTATGATCTATTTCAAATCTTATAGCATCCCACAATTTTGGGGCTATTTGCCATTCATCTATTAATCTAGGAGTTTCCCCCTCTAATAATATACTGGGATTTATATCTGCTAGAGTTAAATTTTGAACTTTATCTTCTGGTTTTGCCATATATAATATACTCTTAGAAATTTGTTCTGCTGTCGTTGTTTTACCACACCATTTAGGTCCTTGTATTAAAACAGCACCTTTTCCTTTTAACTTCTTTTCTAATATCTTATCACTAATTCTTTTCTTATATTCTTTCATAGAAATTACCTCCTATATATTATATTTTAGCATTATACTTATATTATTGCAACATTTTTCGGTGATTTGTAAGAACATTTTTCGGTAATTTATAGACTTTTTATTCGGTTATTTGTGTTTTTGTATTAAAAAACGACAAATTTTTATCTTTTAATAATTATATATAATTTATATGCAGAAATATTATACAAAAAATAAAGCAGATATTATGTAACAAAATACCTGCTTTTTAGTAAATAAAAATATTTATATATGAATTCAAAAATGTATATTTTTCGACAAAATATACACAATTCATTAGTCACATTTATATCATTTTAAATATTTAAAGTCAAGCTTTTAAGCTATTTTTACTGGTGGATATGTACAATAAAGATATTCTGTTTTACATTCAATCTTGCTATACATTTCCAAATCTTCAAAAAGTAAAATTAATCTATCTGCATCTTGAAATTGAGAATTTGATTTTAATAATTTAAGTACCCCTTTTTCGTTATTTTTATCTGAAACAATAATATGATATAACAGATTTTCATTTGTTAGGAATGTAATAAATATGGGTTCAAAATTAATATGAAACTGTTTAAATCTTCCTTTATAACTACTTAATACGTCTAATGCTGCTAACATTTTCTTATCAATACTTTTTAAATTATGAACATATATATTCCCTTTTTTAGACACATTACCTATACTTAAAATATATTTAAAATCAATGTTATTTCCATATAATTTTATTAATTGTTCTTGCGAGCTACATCCAAAATCTTGCAAGAAATTAATAATTTTATCTTCCTTTTCTTTATTATTCATTTTTTCAGTTCTCCTTTTTAAATTATTCTCATTAAATATCCATAAATAAATTTTTTATTTTCTTGAATTTCAGTTATTTTTATCAACACTTTATCCTTTAAATGTGGATAATTATTGAATTTTGCAGGTACTCTACACATACAAGTTACTTCTACACTATCAAGTTGTACAATAACACCACTCTTTGCTTTTGGAAATGCTATTACATTCCCAGTATATTCAGAATTCTCTGTTATATAATTTCTTATATTTTTAAAAGGATTTGTTGTTAGCTCTTTTGCATTTAGCTCGAATTGATTATTAATAATATCTATTTTCTTAATTCTTACTATTAAAGACTCTCCTACTTTATAATTATCTTTAGCATTTACTATAAATGTGTGTTTTAAGTTTTCTGCTTTTATTATTACTTCTTTACCATACAAATCAACTATTATATGTTTCGTACTCACACCAACAATTCTAACTTTCACAACATCATTTGTTTTAAGTTTAGGTAATTCTATCTCTGACCTTAATTTCATTGCCAAATCTCTACTTGCTATTGCAATATTTGAAACTGTATCATATTCAATTACAATAAAATCTATTTCTGCGTTTAACATTCCTCGTATTAAAGATTTACTTAACTTTGCTATTCCTAAATGTGTTATTGGAATTAGTACTTTTATATCTCCATACCAAAGTATTGCACAAGGTATATAACTATCTTTTAGTTTATAATATTCATCTTCTATTCCTAAAATTGAACTGGTTAAAATTCTTTGTTCTTCTTTGCTTCTTAATATTTCTCTTAAATATGTATTTTCCAAAACTCACTCCTTTCTAGCACTTTAAAAATCTGCAAAACTTTTTTCTTGTTTATGTTTTTGCAAATCTTTTGTGTCATTTTTCTTTATCGTTTCTTTAGCTTTTCTCCACTCTGGTATATAGTCATTAATACTGCTATCTTTCATATATTTAGCTAAAGGATGTTCTGTATAAATCATTTTATCTAATATTATAGGTTTATTCCCCCTTAAATTAACAATAAGCTTTTTACTATCTAATCTTAATATTTCATCTGCATTTAAAAGATTTCTTTGTATTGTTGTAATATTTTTTTGACCAAAGTCAAGTTCACCATCAATACCTGCATCTTTTCTTAAACTTTGATTTTCGACGGATGTTACCCCAAGCATTGAGCTAAAATATTCAGCAGTTAAAGTATCATTGGCAGCCAAACACAATCTTGTATCACAGTTTCCAATAATTTCATCTGCCAGTCCGTTAGGATATCTATTTTGAAACTGACCAATATTTTGTACTATTGGAATTAAGTTTAAATCTCTACTTCTAACAGTACTAATTTTTTTATTAAAATCTGGAATTTGACCAATATTCGCAAACTCATCTAATAAAAAATAAACACCTACGTCACATTTTCCGTTTGGTGTTGAATCTGCATATTTTACAAGTTTTGAAAAAAGAAACACAAAAAATAATGAAGCTAAAAAATCATAAGTTCCAGTCATATCACTTATAATGCAAAAATACGCACATTTTTGTTTTCCTGGAAGTGTTAAATCAATATCATTTTCCGAAGTTAAATCTTGAACAAGTTTATTTTGAAATGCTTGAAGCCTTGTTCCAAGACCAGTTAATACACTTGCTTTTATTGTATCTGACCCTGTTGCAAAAATGTTATAACTCATTCTTGCTGGACTTTCTAACGGCATTTTCTTAAACATATTATCGATATCATTAATATCACCAGAAGCAATTTTTAAATAGATATCTGTTAAGGAATTCGTTTTTAGCATTTTTTCTAAAAAATAAAACTCAAATGCTTTTAACAAATTTTCTTCAGCACGAGGCCAAAAATCATCTCCTTTAGCTTTCTTTTGTGTATTAGTAATAATTACTTCACTACTTACTTGAACATCATTGATTGTTTCATTTAATGCTAATGGATTAAATCGATCTGAATGTGTCATATCGCATAAATTCAAAACTTTTATTATATATCCTTTTTCTTTTAAAATATGTGATGTTTTTCTATAAATTTCTCCTTTCGGATCTGTTAATATAATTGATTTTTCAAGATAAATTAGTTGTAATATGTTAGTCAAAACAAAACTAATTGTCTTCATACTCCCACTGCTACCTACTACAGTAATATTTTTATTAAAATAAGAATCAAACGGAAGTGTAATAATCATTCCATCTTTTTTTCCTAATATTAGACCTTGCTTATTATTTTGAATTAATTCTATATTCTTCATATCCTACAACTCCTAATATATTTGATATTTCCTCATTTGTCATCCAATTTGCTGTACCATAAGTTCCATCATCTTCTTTAAATTTAATTCCTCTTATTTCGTCATTTTTATTTTGAACAAGTAATTTTATAGATAACCATATAAAAATCGAAATTAAGGCTACTATAATTAAAATTAGAGTATATATTTCTTTAGTTAAAACAATATCTTTATTAAAGCAAATATTTATAATTTCAAAATATGAATTAATATTAAAATATAAAATTATATTTATAATTAATAAAAAAAATAAAGCTATATTTACTATAACTTTTCTATTCATAAATATTAAATTCTCCTTTTACAATATATAAATCTAATTCTACTACAATATATTCTACACTTGGTAATTCTTGTTTTAGATTATCTACAATTTCTTTACTACAAACTATTGTAGCTTTTATATTCTCATTTTCTCTTAAAAAATATTTTATAAGATTAATTTTTTCAGTATCTATAAAATAGAAACATAATATATATTTATCCTTTTTATTTGTATATTCACAAAAATTATATTCTGATAAAAATACACTATTTCCCAATTTATTTCTTACTACTTTAGACCAATCAATTTTATTTATGTATTGTAATTTTTCAAGATTTTGAATATTTGGTTTTATTACTAATACCTCATTTAATCCATAACTAAATTTTTTCAAACTTATTTTAGAAATATCTTCAGAAAAAATAATTATATTCCTATATTTTTGTTCTTTTTGTATATCAAAAAATACTGACTCTATATATTTTTTATCCTGTTCTTTGCTTATGTAATAAGTTAAATATTCTTTTTGATTTGTTTTTATTAAACCTATATATCTTCTTGAACGTATTGTGAAAACATCTTTTTCTTTTAGTTTAAATGACGGAATGAATTCAATGTTTTTATTATAATGATAAAATGCAGCAATATAACTAATCAATGTCTGTCTATCAATGTATTTTTGAGAATATGGCATTTTAGTACTTAAATCATATCCTAAATTTTTTAAATATTTTTTACCTGTATCTCCTAAGATGTAACAACCACTATGATGTTTTCTTATATAATCATATTTTATTAAAGATGAAAGCTGTCTTTTATAATATTGCATCGTATCAAATAAAAAAACAGCATTATCAATCTTTAAAAAATGATAATCATATAAGAATATCAAAAAATTTTTCTCTAATTCGTTTGGAAACCAATTCTTAATAGTCATCACCTCTTTCTTAAATATGAACTTGGCTAGCCCCATGATAGCTTATCGCTATCACGCGTCTAACCTTAGTTGCTCAAAACAACATTTCATATTTCAAATTTCTTTTTATTTTCAAATATTTCTTAAATATTTTGAATATAAAAAAATAATCAAAAAATAATATTTCTGATTATAAAAAAATGTAGCAAAATAGCTACTATGAAATTTTATATTTTTCTAAGAAATTAATCATATCTGGACAATCTGCAATGTAAACTTCTGTATGAGGATTTTCCGAATATTCACCTTTAACACAATAAAACATACTCCCTATATTATCATCTAAAATCACATCTGATAAAATAAGTCCATCTGGTATTGGTTTTATTATTTTATTATCTATATCCCAACCTTTTTGATTATCAAATACTTTTATATAGATTAAAGAGCCTTTCTTAAATTTACCTTTATATTCTTTTGTTACATCTGCAATATTCAGCATAATTCTTTTATATGTATGAGTTTTTATATTTTTGTATTTAGGCATTGTTTCAGGTATATAGATTTTTAAAACATCTTCAATCAATTCTGCTTTATATTCTGTATCTATATAACTAATTTTTTCAGTTTCATTTTCAATATTTTCATTATGTTTTTTTATTTCATTTAAAATTTTATATCTTCTTTTTTCTAACTCTTTTAAAAAGTTCTCCAGTTGTGATTCTGTTACACTGTTTAAAGAAACAACTTTATGAATTTCTTGTTCTAATGCAATTAATTCTTCTAAAAAATTTTCACTTAATACCATTTAATCTTATGTCCTTTCAATTTGTTAAGGCAAAGTTCATAAAATTAAAACTATTCTGTTATTTCTGAATATTTATCAATAATAGCTTGTGCAAGTGTATCTCTAGCTTCATTATTTATTGGATGATAATATTCAAATTTTTTTATTTCTTTTCTTCTGATTAATGTTTGTGAAGGCATAACAATGAATTTTCCCCTTGATCCATCTATTAATTTAATTCCTTTTAAAACTATTCCTTGATTTAAAACAACATTAGCATAAGCCAATAATTGACCTGTTCCTTTTACTTTTATAATTTGTACATCATTTATTTCCATATAATAAATTCCTCCTTAATTTTTATTTATCTTACTAAAGATTCTTTGTTTAAACTAAATATAAGCTCTTTAGTTAGTCCTACATTATTTTCTACTATCACTTTATAGTAGCCATATTCTTCAAAAATTTTATTGTTTTCAAATTCTGTTCCATCACCAGTAAATTCTTCACTAGATTCGTTATACCAATATTTTGCTGATTTTACTCCTGAAAGTAAATCTTCAAAAGTAACTTTAGCTACATTTACTAAATCATATTTATATTCGACTGTTATATCATTTTCTGTATAAGTTCCACTTGCATTACTTGGGCTAGTTATTAAATCATATCCATCTAATTCTTTTGATGTTGTAGTATAACTTTCGCCTAAGTTTCCTGTTATTGTTTCTGTAGATAAAACATTTCCATAATAGTCAGTACATTTTACTATAACATTACAACCTTTCCAAACTTTGATATATTCGTCTTCTACATATTTATACCATGAGCCATTTGGTGTCATTGTAACTTTTGAAATTTCATTATTTGCATAATCATTTGAAGTTGTTTTCACTAATTTTCTTTTAAAATAATAAGAGCTTGGAGTAACAGTAAAACTAGGATAACTAGAATTAGTATTTACATAGTTATCAGATTGTGCAAGATAAATTACTCCTGTTACTGTTCCACCAGTAATAGTACATGAACCATCTGAATTTTGTCCATGATTAATAGCATAGCTTGAATTTGAATAAATCTTTCCACCAGTCATATTAAATTTTCCTGTATAACTTGGATTTATTAAAACACCAACTTTGTTATTATATATGTTACCACCGCTAAAATTCATTGTTCCTGCACAAAAGTTCACACCATTTCCGTTACTATAAACATTTCCACCTTTTAGATTAAATGTTCCAGCTTTAGAAATAATTCCATTACTTCCATTACTATAATAATAACCGGCACTTACATTTACAGTTCCTGTGCTTGATTCAACAACAACACCATTTGTATTATTATAAATCTTTATATTTGATTGATTAAAATTAGATGTTCCTGTAAAAGATTCAAAACTTATAGCTGTTGTATTTGACCAAAACTCACTATTTCTACCATCACCTAAATTACCAAATGTTAAATTTCCGTTTCCTTTAACTATAATGCCTTTCGTGCAATTTGCTATATGACAGGAATAAATTAATGCAGTACCACCACTATTTACTACAATTCCTTTATTATTTGCACCACCATCTACAATTGAATTTTCTCTAAAAACAACTTTACCACCACTTTGAACATTAATAGCTGTAGTTCCACGGTTTTTAGAAAGTGAATTTGTATCTACTACCATAGCAGTTATATTTAAAGTTCCACCACTCTGAACGTTAAAAAAGTTTCCATAACCGTTATAACGTAATGCATTTTCATTTGTAGCTGGGTGAATAGTTACATTATAATTTATATTCACAGTTTGACTTATATTAATGCTAGTCCATACTATAATATCTGAAGCTTTATTATTAATTGCATTGATAAAATCCGACTCACTATACACATTCGTAGATGCTCTTGCTGACATTAATGCAACTCCACTCGTTTGTATAGTTTGTGTAGTAGTTTCTATTTCTTCTGTTTCATTCGTTTCTAGAGTATTTGCGATATTTTCTGTAGCAAAATATTCTTTTTGAGCTGCAACATGTGACACTTCTACTTTTGCGATTTCCTCACCTTTTTTGAAATATTGAACTTTAACTTCTGGTGCAGATTTATCAATTAGCATCACTATTTCTGTCTTATTACCACTTGTATCTACAGCTACAATTTTATAATAACCTTCATCTGAAAATTCTTTTCCTGAATCAAACTTTATTGCTTCAATATTAGTGAAATCTTTTGTCGTAACATTATAATAGTACTCGTTATAGTCAATTTTCACATTATCATTAGTTATGACTATAACATTATTGCTATCTTGTATTACATTTTCTAAATCTGTTTTTGAATAGCTTTCATTTATATTATCGGATTTTAAATTAATAGTAGGTGGTGTTTTATCAATATACACTTCTAAATTTGAAGTATTTATAATTACATATTTTGCAAAACATTGTCTTGAAAACAGTAATAAAAATAATATTATAAAAATACTAATTAAACTAATTTTCTTTTTCATCTATATCACCTCCTCACCAGTAACATGAATTCTAAATTTATAATTTGTTAAAGTACTTCCATCGTTTGTATCAACTTTGTCTTGCACTTCATCTAATTCATACGGCCATCGCCATTCAATCACATATTCAATTTGAGATTGTTTTGGTGCTGTTCCTTTTAAGTATTTTTCCAATTCTTGTAGACTTGAATATTCTTTTGTCGTACCTTTTACTTTAAAAAGCAAATTACTTGGTTTTTCATTTGTGACATCTTCAAAATCTACTGAATAACTCATGTTTACTGTAGAATCTTTTGTACTAATAATTATTGAAAATTCTCCATCTGTACCTGGAGCAATTTTATTATTAGTAACACTTTTTGCATTTATTGTTGATGGAAGTTCTATATCTGAAGAAATGATATTTTTAAAATCAACATCAAAAACATATCTATCTTGTTCATCTATATCAACTTTTAATACTGATAAATCAATTAAACTTAAAACCTTATTTATTAAATTTTCATTATTTACAGGTAATAGACACATTGTAAAAATAGTTGCACCTATAAAAAATAAAATAATTATGAACAAAAACGATTTTTCTATTCGTAAATTTAATGTATATACTTCATTTTTATTATTTGTAAATTCAATTTCATAAGTACCTTCTTTTTCAAATTTATGATAATTTTCTAATTTTGTTTTTTCTACTTTATCTTTTTTTCTTACTACAAGATAAGCTTCACCTATAAATTTGATTTCAACCTCTTTAGAATACTCATTAATTTTATCTATTTTAGGGACGTCATTGTTGAACTTAATACCATAATAATCTTTATCTTTTTTATTCATAATTACATCACCTCAGTTTGAAATGATTCTACTTTTATTTGAATATTTCCACTAATATCTTCTGTAATTGCTGGATTATCATTGTATATAATTTTTAGTTCATATTTATCTGTTTTTCTTGTAATTCCCTCAATAATCATAGTATCTGTTTTATTATTTGTTAAATTTAATAATTCTCCATTTTTAGTAAGTTCAAAATCAAGATTAGCTTCTGAATCATTAACAATTTCTATATTATAGTTCATTGAAACATCACTAATTTCTAATCCTTCATAGTTTTTGACTTCAAAACTATAAATAGTATCTTGAATTCCGTCTATTTTTATATCTTCTGTTCCATCTACTTTAAATATTGGATTAGCAATTTCTGCTGATCCATTTGAAGATACATTTTTATTAAATCTTGAAAATGTTCTCCCACTAAACAACATTAAAAGTAAAATTATTAACAGAATAATTAATAAAATTATAAGAATCACATTAATAATCTTTTTGTTTTTTACTTTCATAATTTTAACCTCTCTTTCTTTAAATAATAATTAAAATAAATAAAATGGCTATTATTAAAATTAGCCAATATTCATATATAAACTTTAATATTTGCGAATTATAAATCACTTTTCCTTCAATATTTTCTTTCAAAACAATCTCTCTATCTTGAATATTATTGTTATCACCTTTCGTTACAAAAGTATTTCCATCCTTTTCAATAATTCTGTGTGTAACAAGATATTCATTATTTACATTGTAAGTAATAATGTCATTTATCTTATAATCATCACACGCTTTAATAATAATTACATCTCCAACTGAAAGCTCTGGTAACATACTACCAGAGCCCACAGTTAGAATACTTATTCCATAGAATTTAACTAATAAACTATTGGTGTTTAATCCAAAATATAAGGCTAAACTTAGTATTATTGAAATCGTTATAGAACAAAGTATTTTAATAATTTTTTTCATATACTATTATTTTGTTGGAACTATTTGTGTACCTGTAACAACTACATCGAAAGTATAATCAAGTGCTGATAATCCTTCTGCTGTATCAACTTCATCATTTGCAATAATTTCTGTATCTGTTCCTGTTTCATAAGGCCATTCCCATTCAACTGTTAAAGTTCTTGTTTTATTTTCATCATTAGCGTCAATTGTTCCTTTAAAAAACTCTTCATATTCTTCAATTTCATCTAATGTTTGATTATTATATGTAAATTTTAAATTTGTTGGTTTATTTGTTTCATTTTGGAAATCTACTTTATAATCAACTCCAACTTCAGCTCCTGTAGCATCGATCACTAAATCAAAGCTACCTGAAGTTCCTGGTGCAATTTTTCCATCAATTAGAGTTGTTTGATCGTATGTATCGGCCAACTTTATTGTCTCAAACTCTTCTGTTGCTTCATTTACTTTAAAATTCCATTTTGCAATTTCTGTTTCTCCATGTCCTGTAATTGTATTTGTGTATTTTGCAAATGTGTATCCAGCAAAAATTCCTGCTGCTGTCACTAAAGCAAGTGTTGTTCCTAATAATATTTTTTTAACTAATTTATTCATATTTAGTTTCCTCTCTTTCATCTTTATTTTTCTTTAAAATTAATGTACTAAAAAAAGCTACCATCAAAACAGACATACTAATAATAAAATAATTACTATTGTTTCCTGTTTGAGGTAACTCTGGACTATTTTTAAATGTTACTTCTATAATTTGACCATCTTCTGTAATTGATATATTTTGAATTTCTTCACTTTTTACATACGAATTTGGTGCTTCACATTCAAAAATTTTATATTCGCCATATTCTAAATTATCTATTTGAACATAGCCCATTTCATTTGTTTCATAGGTTCCAATTACTTCATCATTACTATTTGTAACTGTAAATTTAGCTCCAGCAAGTGGAGTGTTATCAGCAATATTTAATAATTCATTATATCCATCTGATAATTTAACAATTTTTAACGAACCTTTCTTCTTATAGTTTTCAAAAGTTAATGTTGTTATTTCATCTTCTTTTAAAACAACTTTCTCTTGTTTATCTGATAAAACATATTCTTTTCTTGTTTCTTTTTCTCTTACAGTATATTCATCATAAATAGACAATTTTTTACTTGTAGCAATACCTTGTTCATTAGTAATAATAGTGTCAACAACTTCATCATTGCTATTTAATATTTCAAATGTAACCCCTTCTATTTTTACTTCGTTATTCTCTGCATCTACTTTTATTATTTCTATTTGACCTTTTCTAACTTCATTTTCAAAAGTAATACTTGTTATTTTATCTTCTTCTAGTTCAACTTTTATTGGTTCTTCATTTAAAACATATTTTTCATTAGGATTTGATTTCTCATATACTAAATACTTTTTATCAATAGGAAGTCTTATGCTCTTTGCTTTTCCTTCTGAGTCTGTAACTATGCTATCAACAACAATTCCATCTTCATCACAAATTTCAAACACAACACCTTCAAGTTTTACTTCCACTTTATCTTTATCAACTTTAATAACTTCAATTTCACCTTTTTTCTTTTCGTTTTCAAAAGAAATTGTAGTTATTTGATTAGCTTCTAAAACAATTTCTTGTACTTTATCATTTAATATATAATTTTCTAAAGTCGAAGTTTCTTTTAAATATAGTTTTTCAAAATCTCTTACAGCATATCTTTTTGTTGTCACTTCACCGTTTTTATCTGTTACTAAAGTTTCTAATAAATTATTGTTTTCATCATAAACTTCAAAAGTTACCCCTCCAAGTTTTACTTCCTTATTATCTGTATCTATTTTTACTATTTTAATTTGACCTTTCATTAGTTCATTTTCTATTGTAGTATCTGTTGTTTCTTTCCATTCAACAGCTATATTTGTGTCATTTGCTAAGTTATACCATCTATTTGTTTCTTTTTCTATTAAAGAATAGTTTCCAATTCTTAAATTCTCAATATAAATCTCTCCATTTACATCTGTTCTATAAGTTCCTATAACTTTTTGAAATTCTTCACTATAAAGATCAAATTCAACATCTCCTAAAACAATTTTGTTATAGTCTTTATCAACTTTATATACTTTAAGATTACCTTTTTTGTGTTCATTTTCAATATTTAAAGTTGTTGTTTTATTAAATGTTGTAGTTGTATTAAAATCATTTGTATTCAAAATATATTTTTCATTTGTTGCAACTTCTCTTACAACATAGCTACCTTGATATAAATGTTCAAAAAGAGCAATTCCATTTTCATTTGTTGTAGCTCTGCCAATGATTGTACCATCTAGCTTTGATAGCTCAAATGTAACTCCATTTATAGGATTTTTTGTATAATCATCTACTTTATTAATTTGTATTTTAGCTGTATTAGTTTTTATATTTAAGCTAACTACAGTACTATCATCACCATAAGGGTCATACGTTACAACATAATCTTGTAGAGCTGGATTTCCAGATTCTCCATAAAAAATAGGATATACCTTGCATTTTCCAGTCATATAAATATTCCCATTAATATCTGATGTAAAAGCATTTTTTGGAATCATTATTTTAAATTGTTCACCTGGTCCAAATGTATTTTGTGCGCTACCATTTAGATTAGCAATATAAGAACCTTCTGGAAATCCTGAAATATGTGTAATAGAATAATTTGCAAGTCCTACTCCTGAATTTGCTGTAAATCTTTGAGAATAATAGTTTCCACTCTCTTCTACCTCACCAATTTTACTTGCTGATAAAGTACCTTGAGCTTGGGAACCTTGTCCATTAAACCCTATATTTACTAAATTATGCAATACAGAAAGCATTGCTAGAGCAGTTCCATCATTTGAATCTGCTGAAAAAGCATTAAGATCTGATTGACCTGTTACACAATATATTGCCATCTTTGTTACTGCAAATGCATCAAAGTCTGTTTGTAATCCCATTTCTGCAGCAGTTTTATATGGAAATCCATTTGTTACAACTCTCCAAACAGCATCATTATCTAAAATCTGACTAATCGATACGTTGTAAGCTCCATGTTCTGCTCCATTCAAATTATGATTCAAGCAATAAGCAGGATAAAAAACTCCATTTGTATGGTGTCCAACAACTGATACTTGAACATATCTGCCATTATATTTTAAGTGAGGAGTAGCAGTTCCAACTTGTTCTATATATGCATTATTTAAACTAACGGCAGAAACAAAATTATTTCCACCAAAAGATAATAATGTTATAAATAAAATTAATATACTTACTAGTTTCTTAACAACTTTATTTTTCACTTTTAAATCCTCCTTCGTTTTTTGAAGGACAATATACACTATATTTTTTGGCAAATTAAAAAAGCACCTTAATTAGTGCTTCTTAAACTTTCTTTTAAAATATATAACATTCTGTAAATAATAACTCACCATTATAATAATAATCTTGAGCATACACTCTAATAGTACCCGCTTTAAACGCAATCTTATTTTTTACTCTTTCTTCAGTAAAAGTAAATTGATTAGTTAAACTTGTAATTGAACTATCTACTACAACAGAAAATCCATCTGTTTTCATAAACTCGCTAGGATTACTATTAATAATAGCTATCATCGTTTGTGTCATAGAATCATTATAACGATATTCCTCCGTAGGAGTATTTACAACTGGCTGTGTCACCACAGGTTCTGTTACTACTGATGGTTCTTCTACTTTTGACTCTTCTGGTACTGTAGGAGTAACTGGTTGAACTGCTGGCTTTTCAATAACAACTTCTTGTTTAGAAATTGTTTCTTGTGTTTGAACTGTAGTTTTAATTTCTTGTTTTGGTATTTCTGTTGTTTTTGGTGTTTCAACAATTTCATTTATCTTTTCTTCTTTTGGTAATTCTTCTACAATTTTATTTTCAGTTATAGTATTGCTTTCTACCACAACACTTTCTTGAATCATATTTTTAGTTAGAATTTCATTTTTTATTTCTACAGTTTCTTTTTTACTTACTTCAATGTTATTATTTTTTTCTTTTGTATTAGCGAATTTTATTTTGTATATAATACCAATCATTATAATCAAGATTAAAATTACACTTACAATAATAAATTTTCTTTTTCTATTCATACTTATCACCTCTTTATATTAGAATAACACGATTAATATAAAAAAGTATATGCGAAAAAGATTTTTTCTAAATTCCTGTAAATATACATTTTAATAGTGTTTTAGACTACTTCAAAAAATATTTTAAAAATTTTTAATTTTTTTATTAGTTTTCTTTTGCTTGTACACAAAGTCTTTTTTCTTCTTTATTTTTTATACAAGTTATTAAAGTAATAATATTATTATCTGTAGGTCCTAAAAGTGACCAATCTGTTTCATCAATTTCTTTTATATTAAAAACTTCATAGTCTTTACTTCCTAAATAACTAATATAAGAAATTATATCTCCTTTTTCCAATGTATGTAATTTAGCCCAATACTCTCTATAGTTATGTGCAGCAAAACAAACATTTCCAGATAAGACAGGACTTTCTTCAAAATGTCCAACACCTTTTTTTAAGATTTTTTGATTAGTACCTTCATAAACAAGACCTTCAAAATTTATTTTATCGATTTTTAATACGCCAATTACTGTATTGCCATTAATTTGCATTGTTACATCTTTTGTTTCCTTTTCATTTTTCTCTATTTGTACATCAATATCTGTCATATAAGTTTTTATGACCTTATCTACCATCATTTTATTTGTAATCTTTCTAACTATTAGAAAAATACTCATAATTAATATAAATATCAGTAACCATATCATAAAAAATTTTAAAATCTCTTTAGCCTTATTCTTCAAAATAAATTCCTCCTTTCTCCAATATTTTTCTTTTACATCTGCATCACCCCTTTCTCTGCAAAACTTTTATATATTTAATAATCCTTTTACATATTCTGATACAGATGAAAAGTTTTTAGGATTTTTTACTAAACTTTCTATATCTTCAATAGTAAAAGGATCAAAAATAATATCATATATTCCTAAAATTAAAGCATAGGTTAATGCTTTAGATTTCTTATTTTCTAATAAAAGAATAACTCTTATATTTTTTTGTCTTACTTTAAACATAAACTCTTTAAAGTTATATTTGTTAGGTTGCAATGCAGTAATTAAAATTTCAGCTTCGTTTTCTTCTAAAACATAGTCTGGATAATAAACAATTCTTGTATTCTTTAATCTTTGTTCTAACTCTTTATCAAGTTGTTCATTTCCTGTAAATATTAGTATCATTTCATATTCCTCCTTCAAAATATTGCATTGGATTAACATACTCATCATTTATACGAACTTCAAAATGAGCATGCGGACCTGTTGAATATCCAGTTGAACCTACTTTTAAAACTGGCTCACCTTGTTTTACTACATCATTAGTTCTTACTAAAAGCTTTGAACCATGAGCATATAAAGTTACAATACCATTTCCATGATTAATTAAAACCATATTTCCATAGGATGTATTTCTACAAGCAGTTATTACTACTCCATCTGCCATAGCAACAAAATCGATTCCTTCTGGAGCTGCAATATCTGTTCCTGTATGTAATTTATAAATACCTGTAATTGGATGAGTTCTATAACCAAATTCTGAAGTTATAGAAGTATATCCTGGTATTGGCCAAGTAAACATTCCATTTGCAATTACACTATTAGAATTACTTTCTAAATCTAAATTTCCTTTTTGAATACTCGTCTTGGTATTAAATAACCAACTTGTATTTTCTGTATTGTCAGAATATCCAATAGCAGACTGTATTACTATTTCAACTTGGTTTTCTAAATCTTCATCTCTTATATTAAATTCTCGTTTCAAATATTTATTAAGCATTTCATATTGTTCACCAATTAATTCTTCAGAAACAAAAACTTTTTTACTTATTCTTGTATTTTCATTTTCTTCTATAAAATCTTTATACGTATATTTATAATGACCTATTATTGTGTCGCTTTCAGCTAATAAATATTGAGTTTCTTCACTTACAATAGACCAAATTTCATTTCCTAATTCATCTACATTTTTTTGCTCTGTTTTAATAGTATCTTTCATATACTTAAACGTAGATTTAAAATGACTTCCCACATCATTTAATAGTTTTGCAGTAATTTTATCTCCATTAGCCATATTGTGAAATGTCATAATAGAATAAAGATGAGACCATTGTATTAGCTTATTATTTTCTTTATTATTCACATCTAACAAAAGATTAGTTGGTTCATTATCCACAAAGTTATTACAAGTATTTAATTTATCTACTTCATTAATACACATATTCTTTAGTCTTAATTCTTCATTTGATAAATAAGAATCATCTTCTTGAACAAATTGAATATATATAGCGTCAACTATAGTTGTTACTGTTCCAAAAATAAATAGCAATATAAGTATAAAAGGAATAAATGGTTTCAATAAATTCCAAACTATCTTTTTCACTTTATTATTTAAATGTTTCTTAAACTTACTCATCTTGCTCATCACTCTTTTCATTATCTCTTAATATTGATAATCTATTTTGGTATTCTGCAGTATTAGAATTTTTATAATTCTTATTTTGATTATAAGTATTACTAGGAGTTTTATAATTTCCTTCTGTTAATCTTGCACCAGCTCTTAAATATGTTCCTGTAGCTTTCATTCCTAAATTTGCTATTTTAGATACCTTAGATAATTTAGAGTTGTTATTAGTATTAGAATTTGACAATATTGAATTTTTATTTATTTCTCTACTGCTTGGAACTACATCTCTAATAGGATTTGTATTTCCATTATAATCAGTTTCATTATTCAAATTCATAGTTGGTTTTATAGTATTTTTCACTTTACTCATTATTCCACCAAATACACTTGATCCACTAGATATATTTTCTACATTGGTTTGACTATTTCCTGATGAGAATTGATTTTTTATTGCAGATAAACTATAACCAAATGCAGTTCCCATACCTAATGCTCGTGTCGTCATTTCATTATTATCAATACCAGCAATTCTACTTGTTAAATTTTGTAAAGAATTTTGCAATGTGTCTGCTAATGGTAGTATCATCATAGCCCAAATCAAACTAACAGCCCAACCTGCTGTACTAGGTAAAAATGATAAATAAAGCAAAAATAAAAAGCAGTATATAAACTGCATAAATACATTTATTAAAATTTGACCAGACCATATTGCCGCAGCTGTTACATTCTTATTTATAATCCACAAACCAGCAACAATTGGTGTAAAAATTGTAAATACAATTAAAGTAAATTCTCTTATTATAAATTTTATATTTAACTTTACAAATAAATATATAAACATACTAATTACAAGTGCCGTTGTTATACAATTTCCCGTTTTTATACTAGATAACATTTCATTTCCAAGTAGTCCATCTAAACCACCATTCGTAATACTTAATAAAATATGTACCAATGAATTATTTAAGAATAACAAAAATCTAATAAACAAAGGTCCAAGTGCAATAGCAACTCCACCAAATAATAATCTCATCAAACTATCTTTTACTTCATTTTTTCTAGCTGTATTCATTCCAGCAAGCATTAACTTATATGAAAGTACAATTATTCCAATAAAAATTAAAGAACCTGATATAATAGAAAATACCTTATACCATTCTAATATTTTATTCCAAGTTTCTATCGAAAATGGTGAATAACTATCGTTTTGTGAATTATTATTAAATATCAATTCATCATAATTTTCAAATCCGATTCCTAAAGAATCTGATGTTGCAAAATTATAAACTGTTTGTGCAATACCTCCAATTGTTTCTGCAATAATCTTTTCAAATAAAGAACCTTCTTCACTTTTTATCATACTTTTGAAATTCACACTTTCTGTTCCAAAACTTATATTAGTAAATAAAATTATAAAAATACTAAATAAAATCAAAATATTTTTAAATTTTTTCATTACTAGCTCCTTTCTATTTTTAAGTAAATACGAACCTTTTTTCAAAATTTAAAACTTCAAATTTAACAGCTGTAACACTATTATTTAGACTCATAATACATTCTCCAGGATTTGCTACAGTTAAGAAATCTTTTGTTCCTTCTGATAAATTAAAAAACTTTACAACTTCATCAACAGAACCTGGTGATTGTTTGAATAAGTATCTTGTTGAGCAAATATTTATTATTGTTTTTCCGTTCTTCAGAATTTAAAAATTCATCTATAAATTGACTTCCAATAAAAAGTGGTACATTATATTTTCTTCCCCTACGAGCTACATTTACCAAAAATTCAGCAGATTCTTGATATTTTAAAAATAACCAGGCCTCATCGCACAAAATGATTTTCTTTTTATCTCTATTTTTTAATACAAATTTTTGCCAAACCCATGTTAAAATTACAAAAGAAGCATATAGTTTTGTAAATTCATCTTTAATTTCACTCATATCAAATGAAACAATATCTTCATCTGATGTAATCTTACTTTCACAATCAAATATTCCAAGTGAATTTCCCTTTAAGAATGGAACTAATAATTGAGCAAGTTCTGTACAATTCTCTCTCTCTTTTAATTTTTTTTGAAAATCACTTAAAGTTGGCATTTTCTTTTTTATTCTTCCTACAACATATTTTCCATTATCTAATCTACCACCATTTTTTGTATATAATGAATTTATATCTGATGTTATTTCTCTTTCTGCATATAATCTATTTACAACTATTTCAATTTCTGTTATTTCTGTAGCATTTAGAGTTCTTCCCATATAATTTCTACAAATTGTTGCAAGTAATGCTCTTATTTCAGCAACTTTATCTAATATATTCAAAAACTCTTTATTTCCTTTAGTATCCGGCTCTAATTCAAATGGATTTATTCCTGCACTCTCACCTTGTCTTACTTTAATTACCTTTCCTCCAAGTTGCCTACAAAGGTTAGTATATTCACCTTCTATATCAATAAAAAATGCACCTGTTCCATTCGTAATAACATTTCTAGCTGTTAAAGTTTTTAGAGCTACACTTTTACCACCACCAGAAGTACCACATATAAATACATGAGGATTCGGAAGCGATGGAGGACCTATAAAGGTATTTATATATACAGGAGCTGCAGTAAACATATTTCTACCTATAAAAACACCATCATTATGAGATAAATTCGGATTTGAAATTGGTATCATACTAGCAACACTACCTGCTACCATATTTCTCTCATAGTTTTGTATCGGATAATCTCCGAGTGGCAGCACATTTTTTAATCCTTCTGTTTGTCTAAAAATTAAACACCTTATCATAGAAGTCTTTTTATTTAACTCTGATTCTAAAATCAAAGTTTTCTCATTTAATTCATTTAAATCTTTAGCATTCAATGTTATAAAAACAGTTACCAAATACAATTTATCTTGATTAGTTTGAATTAATAATCTTAATTCTTCTAAATCTGCAATTACTTTCTCAAGTTCAGGAGTATGTGTAATATTGCCTTGTCTTCTATACGTTTCATATTGTGATTGATGTTGCACTAATTTTCTTGTTAATTGATTAATAACCGTTCCATTACTTGTAGGATCTATTTTCACAGAAATGTTTATATTTCCAATGTGAAATAAATCATCAAGCCAACCAATCCATGTTTGTTCTGGAAAAATTGTAAGTACAAAATGTCTACTATATTTGTTATGTCCTAAATACGTATAATCTTTGTTTTCTTTTAATACGTCTGGTAATAAAACATCAGATATAGTTGGAACATTTGAAAATATATTTTTATCTTTACTTTTTAATTTTCTGTTTTTTTCCGACATACAACTTTTCACTTCCTTTCAATAAAGAATCAATTTTAACATTTGAATTTTTATTTAATTCTCGATAGATTAAATTATATATTTCATTTTCTTCTAATAATTCGCATTGTATTTTTGCACGTAGCAAACTTCCTTTAAAATTTGCTACTCTTCTATTTAATTCATCAAGTGCATTTTCATAATATCCATCATAAGAAATAATTGCATAATTCTTAACTACAGAGATACTCTTATTTTCCATTAAATTTTCAAGATAAAAGATAAGATTTTCTTTGTACTCTTCTACTTTTTGATTAGTAGTTTTATTATTTCTAATTGTTTTAACAACTTTAGTTGTGTCTATATACTCTGTTGTACTAAAAAATTGTATAGGATAATCAATTCCAAGAGCAGTTTGAATTAATACACTTTCAACACTTTCTTGTTCTGAATCTGATAACATATTATAGTCAATGTTTCCTAATTTCAAAATGCTTGAATATCTTGTTCCGTTTTGTATAATAGAATCTTTTATCTTAATCTTTAAAATGTCTTTAAGTTCTTTTTTTGAGTTACTTTTCTTTTCTGTATTATCTACTTTTATATCATTTATCATTTTCTTCTTTTTAGAATTAAGATAAACAGCAGTAAATAGTGCTATTAATAAACTCAAACAAATAAATATTATCATTATTAACATTCTTCATTCTCCCTTCTAAAAACATATTTTTTTCTTCTAAATAAATATTTTAGAGCATAAAAAAAGAACTTATCGAAGTTCTGCTCATTAATCTTTAAAAATGCACATAATAGCAAAAAAATTACTAATATACTTATAATAGATATACTTAATATTTTTGGTATTGGAAGCAAAAATATAGAACAAGTTATTCCTATAAGCATCAAATATAATACTTGTCTTAAACTTAAATAACCACCAAATATTTTTTCTTCTCTTTTTATATCGTATGGTATTTTGAATATTCGCATAATTATCACACCTTTCTAGTTTCCTAATAAACCACCTGTATTATTAGTTGCAATATTTACAATAATACCTGTAATAATTAAACTTAATCCTAAAACTACTCCTCCACCACAAATCCAAGCTAAAGAACTAATACTTTCAACTCTCTTTTGAGGATTATTAGCATTTGCTATCATTTTCAAAGCAGCTATAACTACACTCGCAAAAATAAGAACTCCGCCAAGCGGCATTGCAATACTCGTGATAACTCTTTCAATATTTTCTGTGGCAGTCTTTACTTCTGTAGTTCCAATTCCTGTAGTAGTTGTAGCAAAACAAAGATTAGTTTGCATTCCAATAATTAAAACAATTGATAAGATTTTAATTAAAACTTTTTTCATTTTTATCTCCTCCTAATAATATATTTGTTATATTATAGACTTTATTTTTACAGCAATAACAGGAATTATTAATATAAAAATCATAGTCAACAATATACTTATTGAACTTTTTAAAAATCTCATTTTTATCTTTTGAGATTTTATTAAGCATCCGATTATCAATAAGATCAAAGAAATTATTAATAATATAACTAATAAAAAAACACTATATTTAAATAAAAAAAATAAGACTTTCGTCCCAATATTTGTTATATTCTCTAAATATTCATTTATCATAAAACAACTCCTATAAATTATTACTATATTGATTTATTAGACTTTTTCTATAATATTGAATAAAATCTTGAATCTGATTTTTTACTTCAATATCCTTGCAAATTAAATATAGATTCAATAAAGTTTGTCTTTCAATTCTATCTAATATAAATTTAAAATTACTATTATACAATTCATATAAAGTATAAATAATTTCTTTAATCATTTTCTTTTTATCTTCTGTAATAATTTCTATTGTTTTATCATCATATAAAATATCTAATTTATTTAAAATTAAGTAAAAATATTTTTCAATTTTTTCATTTCTATTTATAATACATAAAAATAAATCATCTATCTTATTATTTATAATATTATCTTTGTCATTTTTAACCATAGGGTATAGTTTATTTTCACCATAGGGGTATTGTCTTTTTTCACTATAGGGGTTGTCTATAATATATATTTTTCTTAAAAGAATTTCATTTCTTTCGTTCTTTTCTATAATAACCTTAATATATCCTAGCTCTTGTAAATGGGATATCCATTTACTAACTGTTCCTATTGTCACTTTATATAAATCTGCAAAATAACGATTCTGTGCAAAACAAAATCCATATTTGTTAGATAATGCAGTTATCTCTCCATACAATAATTTTTCTGCAGCTTTTAATTCATTGTCATATCTAACTGTCGCTGGAATAATTGCATAATAATTACTTTTAATATCTTCATTCAATTTTTCCCTCCTTATTTAATTTTATTACAGATGATTGCCAACATGTAATCCAATGAAACTCAAACCCGACGGTGTTGATTTAGTTACTGGTGGAATTTCAGAAAATTCATGGGCATATAGAAATGCACAGCGTATTTCTAATAATTTTCCAGATATCCCATTCCCAAGTGGATTTAAGGCGAACATTGAACGGAATTGACCTAAATCTTCAGTTCCCTGCAGGCTGGGAAGAAGCTCGAAGAATAAAATATGAACAAGGATTTGACAAACCAGCTCCACGTGATTTCGTTGGATATGGTCCACTTACTGCTCCTGAAGCGGTAGCATTATATACCTTCACTTTAAGACACAACTTTACTTTAATGATAACTTATCATACTCAAGGAAGAGTTATTTATTATCAATATCAAAATCAAACACCACCAGGAAGCCAAGAAATTGCAAATCGTTTTGCAGAACTTTCTGGTTACAACGCAGAACAAGTTCCAGAAAGTTCAAGTTTTGCAGGATATAAAGATTGGTTTATTTTAAATTACAATAGACCTGGATTTACTATTGAAGTTGGTCTTGGAACAAACCCAATTCCTATTTCTCAATTTGCTGGAATCTACCGTGAGAATTTAGGAATTTTAGTTACTGGAATGATTCAGTAATTATATTCCCATCTAAACAGATATTCCATCAATTGTAAAAAAATCCAGATAAACATGTAACTTATGTTTATCTGGTATTTTTTATTGATTATTTAATTTTTTCTCAAGTTCTTCTATTTCTTCTTGTAAAATTTCATTTTCTTTTTCTATTCTTTGTATTTCTCTTTCATACTCTTCTAATTCTTCAAAGTTGTATTTTTCTCTTTTTATTTCTAATTCTTCAGAAAGAATAGCATATAATTTTAATAAATCTGGTCCTGAAAGTTCATCTAAATTAATTTCATCTTTTTTTATTTTTTCATAAGCTTCTCTTAATTCATCTGATGAATTTATTTTGTTTTCTTTAATTTCTTCGGTTACTTGTGTGTCATTAAGCTGTTCTAAAAACTCTTCAGCTGTCATTCTTGGAACTTCTGGTATATTAGTTGACTTAGAGTATGGAATATTTAATACATTATCAGAATCTTCCCTCAAATCAATATTTATTGGAGGTAACATACTAAATTCTTTATTTGCTTTTTGAAAAGCTTTTAACCAATCTGGATCTATATGAGATTCGATAAGTTCTTGCTTTTTCTCTTGTAATAATTCTTTTAGTCTTACTAAAATATTTTTTTTGTAAATAGTTAAACTTTTTGAATTTTCTAATTCATTTTTATTCATATTTTTACTCTCCTACTATTTTTCGCTTCTATCAGAATCTCCTAGTTTTTTCTTTAATTCTTCTAATGATTGCATTTTTTCTTCTAGCAGTTCTTTTTGTAATTTCGCCGATTGTAATTTGTCTGGCTGATCTTTAAATTTCACTGCTGCTCTATCTAACATTGCTATTCTCGAATTTAAATCTTCAACATCCATCTTCAACATTGTTCCTAAACTTGGGCAATTCGCAAATATTGTTCCGTTTAATTTATCAGATGGAGCTTTTGCAATATCTGACAATAATTTCTTAGCCTCATTAGTTCTTGCCAAGTCTGGACAAATTCTATACAACATAATAGATTTGTTTATAGCATTTTTAAATCTAGATTTTGTTTCTTGTTCCAAAAGCTTATGTTGAATAGAATATTGTCTGAAAAACTCTTCCTCTGACATGTTTCCATTTATACATTTTTCCACATATTCGGTTGTCAATCCAATAGATGGATCTAGCTTTCCAGTTTTTACTAACCTACCACAAGTATCTGTTCCGAATATATTTGTTTCTACTTTTCTTCCTTTTACTTCATATAATTTATAATTTTTTTCAATCAAATTTTTTCTGGAATCTTTATATATATTTGATGGAATTTCACTTACTTTAAATCCAAACTCATTAGTTTCATTTTTCCAAGCTGGTGCTCCGTAATGTAATAATGAGAAACCATAAATATTTAAATACTCATTTGTTAATTCATTTTTACCATCTGGTCCAAAACCTTCAAAATAGAAATTATCACCAAGTTTCATTTGTTTTAAAAATTCTTGAGTTTTACTTGAAATAGAACTAGCATAAGCCAAACGAGTATTTCCTTTTGGATCAAATCTGGTTCCAGTTTCTCTATGAGCACCATTTTCATTAAATCCATATTTGTCATAACCATCAATATTATAAGCTGGTCCATCAATAGGGAATTCACTATCAGCCTTCATAAGGTGTTCTAAATCATACCCCTCAAATGCCATATATTTTACTTTAGATGTAGATTTTTCTCTAAATTTAACAAATGCATGCATATATCTTCTCGTTCTACCATCTTTTTCTGTAACTGTACACTCTCTCAATCTAAATTGAGATGTTTTTTTGCTATATCCGTTTCTCTCAGTTAATATGTTAATATTATTTGTTGATATAAATCCTCTGCTATCAATTTTTACACCACTTTGAAGTTCATAATATTCCATTGGGACTTTAGAAATTTTACCGTAATCTAATTCTCCTGTTTCTGGATCTCTAAATACAGTATGGAATTTTCCATCTCTATCAACAACAACATCATCAATATCCATTTCTTGTTCTGTTTCAGGATCAATATCTTTTATTTCAAATTTTCTATATCCATTTTCATCAAAACCTGCTAAATCGTATTTTGTTCCTGTTTGAATATTAATTCCATTAGTCATAAATCCACGTTCATCATGTATTTGACCAGATTTATGAACACCTTTTTCATTAAAGCCTCTTCTATCAAATCCTGCAGCATCACGCCCAGTTTTTTCATCAAAATAATTTTCAGGATATCCATCAACATCTTTTCCATCTAAATCATATTTCGTTCCTGTTTGAACATTTTGGAAAATCAAATGTTCTAATGAAGCTGACTGTACAAACCCTTTAGAGTCTATAACAAATTTTGATTTTTGGAATTCTTTAATTCCATCTTTACTTGTCCTATCCAAAAATCCTAATTCTTCCAATTCTTTAATGTTAAAAGTAGAAAAACATTTTCCCCCCGAATACAATAATTGTCTTGCTTTTTTAAGATTAGTAGCTAAAGCAAACGATTTAGGTTTATTTGCAATATCTTCAAATCCTTTCATTCTTAATTCTTCAAATATTTCATTTATATGTTCAGCAAAAATTGGATTTTCTAATGTTTTTGCAAGATTTCCCTTTATTATATCAGCATTTAAAGGTGTATAATATTTCCTTAAAGATTCCAATACTGCTAATAATTTAATATTATCATCTTGAAGTTGACCTCTTGAAGGAATTGCAGCTTCTAACCAATGATATTGATCAGCCAAATATTGTTGTTGTTCATTTAGTTCAAATTCTTTAATTGTTTGATCTGCTTCTAATACTTTATTAAGGCTTTGTCTAAAAACATTATTACAGTAATCAAACAAACATCTTGTCTCTTTATTTCCAGCAGACATATTTCTACCAACTTCTTGTAAAAACCTTATAGACTGTCCTCTTAATGTAATTGTTTCTCCCGCTTCAGCAATTGGTTTTAACATAAATGAACCTGATAATCCAGCAACGTGCACACCTTCATCTAATTTTTGAGTTGCTGTAACAAATCTTAATGGTTCTTTTTCTGTAGTTTCAAATCCATCAAAATCTTTTAATACTTTTTTGTTTGTTTGAATATCTTGACCTTGACTAGACAAATAATAATCTTCAATTTTTTTCGGACCTTCGATTCCTAATTTTTCAATAGCTAATCTTACTATTTCATCTATCTTTCCATATTGAGATTTTAAATGATCCATTGTCGCTTTTGAATTATCTTTTTTTTCTTCACCATCTATTTCTTCAATAATTTCATTATTTTTTCCTCTTTTAGATGGACTAAACACTATGTATTTACCAGAAAGTTTAAAATCCCCATCTTGGATTGCTTTAGCCATTACTTCTGCGTTTTTATTTAATTTTATTTTATCTTGTTCTTCTTGTGGAAGTAAATGAAAATCTTCTTTTTCTTCCCCAAACAATCTCCTATTTATCTCTCTTACTCTTGCTTCAATTTCTTTTCTTAAACTAGGAGAAATACGATAATTTGTTATTTGAGCAACCATTTCTTGATATTGTTCTGTTTCCACTAAGTTTGCATCAAAAGAAATTACTTTTGGTGGTTTTATCAAATTACGTTTTTCAACTGCCTCATGCAAATTTAATTTAATGCCAAGATCTGCTCTTACATCTTTAGATAGTTCTTCTTCTGTATAATTTCCTATTAGTTTACTCCAATATCCTATCATATCCACACTATCTACGTCTCTTTCTGGTGTAGCAGATAATGATAACAATTGAATATTTTCTTTTTCTGGAATTGCTTTAGGATTTTTTCTTACAACAATATTTTCTCCTCCAATTCCATAATCAGGATATTTTGATTCATCTACATTTTCAAAAAGTTCACTGTATTCTTCTTCGTCACCTATTTCATATTCCACAAAACCTAATAATCTTGATATTGCAGGTCTGAATGTTTTTGCTCCTGATCTATGAACCTCGTCTAAAATAACTAAATCTGGTGTAGCATTATCTAAGTTTATTCCACTATTAGGTCCTTCTAAATTTGCTGAATTAAGTCCCTGATAGCATATAAAATGCAAATTTGGAAATGCATCCCTAACAATTTTTTCTAAATCTACAGGAGACATTATTTTTATTTCTTCTTCAGATTTATCCAAAATAAATTCGGCAATATCTTTTTGAATTTGAAGTGCAATATCAGTTGTTGGTGATACATAATATATTTTAGCATCATTTACAACTCCATTTGCAATTTCAAATTGAACTTTACCATCTTCTGAAATTCCATGATAATTGGGATTATTTTTTGCCGCAATCATTTGATGCATTCCTACGAAAGACTTCCCACCACCAGTAATCATCATTCCACCTGCAGAGCGGTGTTCTTTGTAAATTTCTGTTAAATTTTTACAAGTTTCTTGTTGATGAGGATATAATTCTAATGACATATATTTTTTCTCCTTTGTTTATTATTTCCATAATTCTCCATTTATATGGCCTATTAAAGCCATAACAAATGCATTTTTTGTAAGTTCAATTCTTGTTACTGCGTCATGTGTAAGTCTGCTTATTCCGCCTTTTCCCTTACCCAAATTTTCTCCATCAAATAATTTATCCATTACTTTTCCAAGTTCTGTTTCAATTATTTCTGGCATATATTTATCTGGAATTTGAAATCCTTGACTGCATCCTACTGTTTGAAATCCTTCTTTGTTTTCAATAACAGCTGCATTTATATCAATCCACTCTCCCAAAAGATTTGTGATTCCAGCTTCTGATGCAATATAAAAATCTGCTTCTATATTGTTTTCTTTTGCATATTTTCTTAAGTTTTTTATTCTATTTTTTGCTCCAAGAAAGATTTCGTTGTTTAATGGTTGATCACCAACTTCTGAATTAACGCTAATTCCTTCTATTTCTACATTTTCGAAATATCTTTCAAAAGCTTGTTTTGCTCCTTCAATCTTTCCTGGGTTTTTAGTTCCCATTAATATTTTCATTTTGTTTCTCCGCTTATTTGTTTATTTCCCTTCTTTTCTTTTTTGCATTTTATAACATACTTTTGAAACTATAGGTGTTGGAACAATTTTTGCCAAACATTTTCCAACTTTTATCATTGCTCCCGGTACAATATAAAATTTGTTTTTTAATAATTTTTCAACTGCATATCTTGCAACATATTCACTAGATAATGAAGATATTTCAAATTTTACATTTGCAACATTATTAAAATTTGTTTTTACAGGTCCTGGGCATAAAATACTTATTTTTACATTAGATTTTGCTTTATGAAGTTCTTCTCTAATTGCTTCTGAAAGTCTTACTATATAATTTTTTGAAGCATAATAAGTTGCCATTAGTGGCCCTGGCATAAATCCTGCAATAGATGCAACATTTAAAATTCTTCCAATATTTTTTTCTTTCATATCTTTTAAATATAATTTTGTTAAAACATGTACACTAGTAATATTAGTATCTATTATTGAAAAATCTTTTGTTAGTTCTGTTTCAGAAAATTCTCCAAAATCTCCAAGTCCAGCATTGTTTACTAAAACATCTACATCTTTTACTTTACTATGAAGATCTATACAATTTTCTCTTTTTGATAGGTCTACACTTAAATATTCAACCTTTACTTTATATTCTTTTTTTAGTTCTTCTTTTAGTGCTTCTAATCGTTCTACATTTCTTGCAACTAAAACTATTTCATAATCTCTTTTTGCAAACTCTCTTGCAATATCTCTTCCTATTCCTGATGAAGCACCAGTAACTAAAACTTTCATATTATCTCCTAAAATTTAATTTACACTTTGTCCTTGTTTTATCCAAACAGATACGCTTCCATCTTTACAATAGAAAATTCCATTTCCATCATTGTCTACATATACTGTTTCTGAAAGATTTCCTGTACAATCATAAAACGTTGTATTTGCTAGTTTTTTACCAACATTCATTTGGATTCCTCCACCTCTTCCGTCAGACATAACAACTGCCAATCCCGAATCATGATGTTCATAATCTCCAAGTCTTGTAAATCCAATTACATTTCTATCATTAAAATAATCATATTGTTCACCATAAGCATAATATTTTCTAACTTTTAATAATTTAGTTAATATATCTTTTTTTGGCTCTACATTTTTTTCTGGAATTCCATAATAATCTCCATAGAAAACACATGGAAAACCATTTTTTCTTAATAATATTAATGAATATGCTAATGGTTTAAACCAATCTAAAATCCAAGATTCTAAAGCTTGTCCTGGTTCTGTATCATGATTGTCCACAAAAGTAACAGCTTTTTCAGGATTTGTTCCAACTATTGTTCCTTCAAATATTTGGCTCATATCGTATTCACCATTACTTATTGAAGCTCTATAAAAATTATAGTGTAAAGGAACATCAAATAAAGACATGCATCCATTTGTTTTTTCTATATAATTACTTATTGTGTCTATATTTGAACTCCAATATTCACCAACTGAAAAAAGTTTTTTCTCTGTTGAATTTCTTAATTCTTCTAACCATTCTGGAAAAAATTCTGCTCTAATGTGTTTTACTGCATCTAGTCTAAATCCATCAAGGTTTGCCGTGTTTATATACCATTTTCCCCAATTTTTTAATTCTTTTATAACATCATAATTATTTAAATCTATGTCAGCTCCCATTAGGTAATCGAAGTTTCCATTTTCTTTATCTACATCTTCATCCCAATGTTTTCCATAGAATTTATATATTGCAGCAGTACCAGTATTTTCGTCCCAATCTACTCCATGGAAATGAGTCCAATTCCATTTAAAATCAGAATATGTATTTCCTCTTCCCGGAAATGTATATTTAGTCCAAACTTTTATTGGTTTTGCTTCAGTTAAACTGATATTTCTGTCTGAAGCGTCATCTTGAACAGCCAAAACTTCTTCAGTTTCGTCTGCTCCCATTTTATGGTTTAAAACAATATCTGCTAAAACTTTTATATTATTTTCACGCAATTCTCTTATAGCATTTACATATTCATCTTTTGTTCCATACTTTGTTGGGATTGAACCCTTTTGGTCAAATTCTCCTAAATCATATAAGTCATATACTCCATAACCCACATCATCTTTTCCGCCTGCACCTTTATATGCTGGTGGTAACCATACATGTGTTATTCCAATGTTTTCCAAATGTTTAGTTTCTTTTGTAACCTTGTTCCAAAGTGTAGAATCACTAGGTAAATACCATTCAAAATATTGCATTAAAGTATCATTACTAGGCAAATCTATCACTCCTATTTATATTTTATCTATTTGTTTATTAGTTTCAAAATTTTATCTTTGTTTTTCATTATTGTATTATATCCAGTGTTTATTACTTCATCAGCATCTGTTATTTCTAAAAGTGATGTACCTCGACAATCAATTTCAATTGCTAAATCAGCTTCTTTTTGTGCTTTCCTTACATCTTTTAAAGAGAATATATCTACTGTTCTCAGTAGTATTGCAAATATATCTTCTTTAGGCTCATAGTCATCTATTTTAAAACTTAGAGCAATCGTTTTTTCTGCTCCCATATCTTTTAAAACTTTAACTGGCAAATTGTCTTTAGTTCCGCCATCTATGAAATTATATTTATCATATTGGCATGGAGTATAAACTCCTGGAAAAGACATACTTGCTCTTGTTGCAGTTGCGATTGGTGCATCATATATGTAATCTATTTCATCATTATTTTCTTTATCAATTTTCTTTGATAAAAATATACATTCCTTTGTAGAAATTGTATCTACAGTTGCTATTGCAAATGGAATTTCTATTTGGTTCATATTAGTAATTGCTTTATCTTTTGATATAGTTTTTACTAAATTTTCAATATTTTCTCCTTGAATTAATCCTTCTATTTTTGCAACTCCTGATGTCAAATATGTTGCTCCAGCTTTAAAAAGAGGTTTCTTTTCTATTCTAGTTAACATTTGATAATGTTCCATTGTTTTCTCTTTTATTTCTTCTGTTGTATATCCCATTGCATAAAACGATGCAAATATACTTCCAGAACTTGTTCCGGATAAATATTCTATTTTTACATCTAATTCTTCTAGTGCTTTTAATGCTCCAATATGTGCTAAACCTTTTAGTCCTCCACCTGCTAATGCTACTCCTACTCCCATTTTAAGCTTCTACTTCGTCCTTTCTTTTTACGTATATATTTTGTGTAGGATATGCTAAATCTATATTTTCTTTTTCAAACACATTTAATATACTGCACAAAATATCTTGTTTTGCTTGTAAAAATTTGCTATATTCAGCTTCTCTAACATATAAGAATATTTTTAAATCACAACTTGAAGCTGATATTGCATTAAATGTTACTTCAACTGTTTCTTTAATTACTTTTGGATCATTTTGTAATACTAATTTTAATTCTTTAACTACTTTTCTAATTTTTTCAGATGTTGTGTCTAAAGCTAAATTTAAAACACAATCAAATCTTCTACTTGTTAATCTATTCCAGTTTACAACATAATTTGTTGTTATTGTTGAATTTGGAATTGTAACAACAGAGTTATCATAAGATTTTATACGTGTACTTCTAAAAGTTATATCTATAACTGTTCCTTGATATTTATCTACTTCTATCCAATCACCAATTACAAACGGTTTATCTGCTAAAATCGCCATACCACTAAGAATACTTTTTACTGTATCTTGAGCAGCTAAAGCAGCTGCTGCAGATGCAATTCCAAGACCTGCAAACAAACCACTAAAGATGCTTATTGGTATTCCTAATTTTGACATTATAATTAAAAATGCAACTATCCATAAGATAACTTTTGCTACAACACAAATAACTCTATTTACAGCTATATTTTTAGAATTTTTAAAAACTCTTTTTCCTAAAATTGAATCTTCTGTTAATAATGTTGAAATAGCTTTTGTTACAAAATAAACTAGTACGATATAAAAAGCCGCATCCATAATTACCAAAACTTCATTACTTGTTGGTAATATATTTATCATGCAAAACACACCTAGTAATATAAAAAATTTATTAAGTGGTTTATACATAGTACTATCTTTTGGGTTTTTATCTGATTTTATTATTTTATAATAAATTTTTATTAATACTTTTGAAAACAAACTTCTAAATATAACAAAAATTAATAGTACACATATAGCAATTTGCAAATCAAAAAGTTTTAATAAACTATCTAAATCAATTGACGTTATTATTTGTTTAAACCAATCTATCATTTGTTCCTCCATTATAATACTTATAATAATATGTTTGTATTGCTATATATACACTTGCATGGTCTATTTTATCTTCTAAAATCATTTTCATACAATCTTCAATATGAATTTTTCTTATAGATAATATTTCTTCTGTTTCATCTAAATGTTGTTTTCCATAAGATAATTCTCTAGCCAAATATACGTATATTTTTTCGTTTGTATATCCTGCTGAAACGAAGCAACTTGTTAAATATTCTACTTTTTCTGCTTTTATTCCTGTTTCTTCTTCAAGTTCTCTTTTTGCTGCTTCTTTTGGATCTTCATTTTTTTCAATCATTCCTGCAGGTAATTCAAGTGCAACACTTTCAATTGTTTCTCTATATTGTTCTATGAAAATTACTTCGTCTTTTTCATTTACTGCAATTATAATAACTGCATCTCCTGGTTCAACGCAATCTCTAATGATTTTCAAACCATCTTCTCTTTCATATTGTTTTTGAATAACATTAAATCTTGGTCCATCATATTTTATTTCTTCATTAATTAATTTATTCAAAACAAAACCTCCGTAAATTTATACAAAGTTATTATATATTAAATGTAAAAAAAAGTATACCTTTTTTTTACTTATTTTTTGTGCTACTTTCTCACATTTTTTAGCTAACAAAAATACAAGTTTTCTTTAAATGGATTATTTATTTTTTCTATCAAAACAAAAAAATACCTTCGTTTTTTCTCAAAACAAAGGCATTTAATTATCTCTATTTTAGCATTTTTGCTGTAAAATCAACAATTTCGTCTGCTTTATCTTTTAGTTTTGAAATAAAATTATCAAATAAATCTTCTCTTATTCCATCTTTAGATTTTTTCTCTAATATTTTTCTTAAAAGGTCAAAGCATAATATTGTATAATGTCTAAATTCATAACTATCGTTAATTTCTTTAAAATCCATTGATTCTAGCATTTCAAGCATAGTATCAGATGATTTTGAAATATCTGATAATAATTCATCACTAATTTGGCTATTATTTATTTTATAATATTCTAATAAATTGTTTCTGTATTCCATATAAATATCGTCAAATAAATCTATTTTACATCTACTACTTAAATATAATCTTATTGTATGTATATAATAAGTTTTTATAAAAATATAAGTTAATGTTTTATCTATGTTTTGATTATTCCCAAATCTTTCTAAAATATCATAACAAATATCTTCACTCATATCAAAAATACGTTTTGAAAATTCTTTAATATCCATATAAATCTCTCCTTTAATTAATATATGTATTTTATATTATTTTCAAATTTAATTCAACACAAATTGTCATTGAAAATTCCAATTTCGCACCGTCGATTATATATGTATAACTATAAAAAAATAGATGTAAATAAATTACATCTACTTTTTTATAGTTTCTTATATATTTTATTTATTGTTCACCTTTGCTGCTCTTGCATAGTATTGTGCAATAAGTTCGTCTAATTCCACACTCACTTTATAAATCACAGAGTAATCTTCTCCATTAGAAATACATTTATTTAATTTTTCTCTCACTTTACAAATTTTATCATCTAATAACATAATATCACTCCCCTTTTCTTTATTTTCTCTTTTGTATATTTTAAAAATAACATTTTGCTACACAAAAGTCAATAAATTATCAGCATCTACTCAAGGTTTCGTAAGACATTATTCGACAACTTTTTTTTAGTGAGCCTTCAAACTATTTAGACGCTTGTTTTTCACAGCATTTCATTTTCTCACAAAATCTTCTGCAAATTATCATTGAAATCGATAAAATCAAAATTATTATTGATAAAACTTGTGATACTCTAAAATTAAATAGCATCAAACTATCAGTTCTTAAACCTTCTATAAAAGTTCTAATTAATGAATATAATAAGAAATAACACAAAACAACTTGTCCTTTATATTCTCTTTTCTTTTGAACAAATCTTAAAATTACAAAGATTACAAAAGATGCAATTGCTTCATAAAGAAATGTTGGATGAACTTCCATATAACCATTTACAGTATCAATTCCCATTCTTATAAAAGATGTAGTTTCATAGCCATAAGCTTCAACATTAAAAAAATTACCAAATCTACCAAAACATTGTGCTATTGCAACATATGGAATTATATAATCTAAAAAGTTTAATGTATCTTTTTTTCTAATTTTACAATTAACTATTATCGCAAGTGCTCCAAAAATTAATCCACCATAAATTGCTAATCCACCGCTTCTAAAATTAAATATTTCAGCAATATGTTTAGAATAATATTCTAAGTTAAATAAAACAAAATATAATCTTGCACCAATTGTTCCAAATATTATTGCTAAAATTGTATTTTCTAAAACAAAGCTGTATTCTACATCAAATTTTTCTTTAGCTAATTTGCAAAGTATTAACGCTACAACAATTCCTAGCACTATACAAACTGCATATTTATAAACAGATATACCAAATATTGAAAATGCAATTTTTGAAAATTCAAATTCTAAGTTTAATCCTGGAAATTTTACTAAATTCATATTATACTCCTCCTATTTTTCTATTGGTTTTACTACTGATATTACTTTTTTACTCTCGACAAATAATTCTTTTAGCACTTTCTCAACATATTCTTTATTTATAATATTAAATTCTTCAAAATAATCAAAAGAATTTATTCCTTTAAAATAATCATTTACAAATCCAGTTGCAATATCTGCAACATCATTATAATCTTTTACTAAATCACCATAAACTCTTCTTTTAGCTCTTTCAAAATCTTCTTCAAGAATTCCGTTTCTTTTTAAGTTATCTAAATATTTTTTTGTTTCTTCTAAAACTTCTTCAACATAATTTGTTTGAAGCTGAATTAATATATGAGCAAAAGTTTTTGAAAATTCATAATTTACAGATGGTTCTGAAAAGATTTTTCCCTCTTCATATAATTTTTCAAAAAGCTTTGAACTCTTACCAAAAATAATTGTTCCTAAAATATCAATTGCAATATCTTTTTTTATTTTATCACTAGTTAAGTCATTATCTTTATAAGCTATAAGTACAGTTGGAATACTTATATTCATTTCTTTTTCTACATATTTTTGAACAATCTCTTCTTGCTCTTTATTATAAACTCTTTTGGTTTCATCAGAATTAGATTTCATAGTAATCATTGTTTTTAATTTTTCAATAATTTCTTCTGGCACAAAATCTCCTGATAGAACCATCAACATATTTTCTGGAGTATAAAAAGAATTATATATTTTATATAATTTTTCTTTATTAATTTTTGCAATTGTTTCTTTTGTTCCAGCAACATCAATGTTTATCTCGTTATCTTTATACATACTTTTCATTGCATTCATATATAAAGCCCAATCTGGATAATCATCATACATCATTATTTCTTGTTCAATAATTCCACGTTCTTTTTCTACATTTTCATCTGTAAAATATGGATTTTGCACATAATTCATAAACTCTTCTAAAGCTTCATCAAAATTTTCTGTACACTCATATAAATATGCTGTATGATCATTTGTTGTATATGCATTTGCATCCACTCCAAGTGAACAAAGCACATCTAAACTATTTTTTCCATTTTCTTGTTCAAATAATTTATGTTCTAAATAATGAGCAATCCCATCCGGAACAACAGTTAAAATTTTTTCTCCAGGCGCATAAAATTTATTATCTATTGAACCAAAATTTGCACTCCAAACAATATATTTCTTTCTAGTCTTTTTAGGTAAAACCATTATTGTTAAGCCATTGCTTAATTTTTCAATATATAGTTTTTCTTTTATTTTATCATTCTCTATTATTTGCACTATTTTTCTCCTATTTTAAATTTGTATAATTTAATCTTATCTAATTATTAATAACTTAAATTTTTACACTTAAGAACGTAAAAAATAAATTGTATTTAAATGAACAGAATTTGCAAGTTCTACAATTTGCTCTTTTGTTACCTTCTCAATTTTTTCAATATATTCATCTATAGTCATATTCATTTTTGAAATTTCTTGTCCAATATAATAAATAATTTCTGTATCTTGCTCTTCTTCAACACTTTTCAAAGATGAAATCAAATATGTTTTACTATTTTGAATATCTTCTTCTGTGAAATTACCTTTTTTGATATTCTCTAATTGTTCTTTAATAATTTTTACTGCCTTTTCATAATTCTCAATTTGAATTCCACATCTAATAAATATATTTAATTTTTGTTTCACAAAAGTACTTCTTGCAGAATATGCTAGTCCTGCTTTTTCTCTTACATTTTGGAACATCATTGAATTAGCGCCATCACCTAAAATTGCATTATACACTAATGATGTAACTTGTAAATTTTCCATATCTGAAACTATGTCTAATCCCATTACAAGTTTTCCTTGTGTAACATCCATTTTTTCTGAAATTTCAGTAACGTTTTCCACAATTTGTTTACTTTCTGTGAATTCATTATTCAAAATATAATTTTCTGTTCTTGGTCTTAATTTTTTTATGTTAGGATTATTATTTAATAATTCTTTTACTTCATCTTCCTTTAAATTTCCAGAAATAAAAATATCTATTTTTGAGTTTTGAATTAACCAATTATAGTAATCAGAAATCTCTTCAATTGTTATGCTATCAACGTCTTCAATATATCCAAATTTATATAATCCAAATTTTTCTTCACCATACATTTTAGAAATACATGCTTCTAATGCATATGAATCCTTATCATCAATTTTCCTATTAATTACTTTTTTCAAATTCTCTTTTTCTAAACTTAAAAATTCTTCATTTAATAGATTTCCATTTTGTACCGGATCAAATACAATATCAAGTAAACTTTCTAAATTCATTTTTAAAACATCTTCATTATTAAGAGCATAATCATTGTTTATTGATTCTATATAGAATTTCAAAACAACATTATCTCCCATTTTATCTATACCACAATTAAAAGATGCTCCATACATATCTTCCATTTTCTTATTTATTTCTGATAAGTTAGGTAATTTTTTTGTACCTCTTCTTAATAAAAATGGAATTAAAGCATTTTTTGTAACAGTATCTCTTTTAAGTGGTGTTGTAATTATGATACAAGAAAGATCAGTTTTATATAAATCTGTATTAATAAAATGAGCCTTTATCCCTTGTTTCAATTCTAAACTAACCTTATTCATTAAAATCTCCTTTTTCTTTATAGTATTCTAATTCTTACATTAATTTATTCACTAAAATTTTAATAAATTTAAACCAATTTCATCACTTAATTTTCTTCCAACATTTCCATTTATTTTTCTAACTATAATTTCTGATGTTGCAGAAATTCTTGATTTTACTAAATGTCCACCTTTTACAGTTCCATCTTCATCTCCAAAATTTATATGAATATGAAGATAAACTTCTGAATCTTTTCTAGTTACATTTCCTACCAAAGAAGTAATTTCAAACATACCTTCAAATACTTTTGTATTGTATTCTTTTGTATTTACATTAAATACTCCAATTTCAACTAAATCACTTGCGCCAAGTCCTGTTACTTCAGCAAGTTCAATATTTTCATTTCTGCAAAGTTCTTTTAAAGATCCAATAACTTCTTCACCTTTGTTTAATCTTACAACATAAGTATTATCAAATTTTCTATATTCCATAATTACCTCCTTTAAAATCAGTTACATATTATCATAAAACTATCTACTTTACAAATAAATATATAGTTAAATTATGGTTAGCTTAACTTCTTATCGTTTTTAATTTTATGTAAAATAAAAGAAGTTTTTTCTTTGTTTTATTGACATTTTTCGTTCTAGTAAACCAATAATTTGCATTTATGTTAATAATATGATATAATATAAATGTATTGAAAATTCATAAACGGAAAACAAAGGAGGAATTTTATGAAAGCTACATCGATAAAAGCTAAAATTATTTTAGCAGTAATTATATTATTTGTATTGATATTCTTATCAATATTATTTAGTTCATTCACATCTGTACCAACTGGATATGTTGGTATTAGAACAAGATTTGGTAAAGCAAATCAAGACATTGTTCAAGAAGGTTTAAATTTACAAATACCTATGATAGAGAGAATTGTACTTATGGATTGTAGAACACAAAAAGCAGAAATCGATTGTTCTACAGCAAGTAGAGACTTACAAGAGGTTACTCTAAAAGTTGCAGTTAACTATAATGTTACTGTAGATAACGCATACTCTATTTATAAAAATATTGGTGTAAATTATGAATCAATCATGATTAGCCCTTCAATTTTAGAAAGTGTAAAAAGTGTTACAGCTCAATACACAGCAGAAGAGCTTATAACAAAAAGATCTGAAGTTTCTGATAAAATGGAAGAATCTTTAAAAGGAAAAATTGAATCTAGAGGATTCAGCGTAATCGACTTCAACATCACAGACTTAGATTTCTCTGCAGCATATAACCAAGCTATTGAGAAAAAACAAGTTGCTGAACAAGAAGCAAAACAAGCTGAATATGAATTAGAAAAAGCAAAAATTGAAAATGAAAAGAAAATTGCTGAAGCTGAAGCTAACGCAAAAGTAATGCAAGTTCAAGATTCTAGTACAACTGAAAATGCATTAAAATTAAAAGAATTAGAAATTAAAAACAAATTTATTGAAAAATGGAATGGTAACCTACCATCCACAGTTACAGGTGATTCTGTAATACCATTTTTAGATATATAATTAATTGAATATGTTTAAAGCCTCTATTTAAAATAGAGGCTTTTTATTTTTATAAAAAATATAACAAAATAAAATTTTTTGCATATAATAAAATAGAACTATTCCTTATTGTATTTAAATTTATTTTAGAAATAACTTAGATTAGGTAATTATTATATTGTTTAAAGATTTTAAAATATATCAAATAATTAGTATTGACTTTTTCTTTTTTTTTTGTTATTATAGTTATGCGTTAATTTTGACGCGGGAATAGCTCAGTTGATAGAGCGATGCCTTGCCAAGGCATAGGTCGCGGGTTTGAGCCCCGTTTCCCGCTCCATTTTTTTATCTAAAATTATATAGAACACGGCGCCTTAGCCAAGCGGTAAGGCACGAGTCTGCAAAACTCTGATCATCGGTTCGATTCCGATAGGCGCCTCCATAGAACAACTAGCAAACACTTACGTAAGTAGGAATTGCTAGTTTTTATTTTCGTTTTAAAAAGTGTCCCCACTCTCATATAGGAGACACTTAACAATAATTTTTTATTTTTTCCTAACAAACAATCTTTTTATTTTTTCTATTATTTTATTCCAAAAATCTTTTTTATAAACAATAATCATTTTTTCTTCTAACACTTCATTTGTTATTTTCTTATTTATTTTTTCTCGTTTTTTAAATACATTTTGAGAATATTTTATTTCACTTTTTTTGCTTTTTGCTAACTCATTTAATCTCAGCATTTCATTTATCTTATTTTTTTCATATTCATTTGCAATATAATTTTTATAAATACTTACAAATAATATATATGTATCTCTTGATATTTCTTGTTGTTCTAAAGGTTTATCTAAATCAAAAGAAAAATCATAACATTCTTCTTTCTTTTTTCTAAAATCTTCTAAAACTGTTTCTGGGATTTTTTCAAAATCATACGATGGAATATATTTTAAAATCTCTAAAATTTCATTATATACGTTACTCTTCAACATATTGAACACCTACTTCTTTTCCTAATGATTGATCATATATTCTTTCAGATTCACTATAGGTAACCATTTTTGATAGTAATGCTTCTCTTATTAAATTTTTTTCTAACATATCTGATTTGTCATTAAATTCTGCATTTTTTTCTACACTCTTACAAAAATCTTCTATTAAAGATTTTAACCTTTTCCCTCTAATATTTTTTATTTCAAAAACAGTAGCATGTGTCGTTGGATCTACATTTTTAAAAGAAAATAAAATTTTATTATAATCCACAAAACCGTCACGCATTGCATTAGAATAATCTATCGTATAGTTTCCATGCGCAATTGCATTTCTAAAATGTGTAAAAAACACTGCACTATCCTTGTATTTATCTTTATATGGTTTTTCTTGATAATATTGTAATTTTTCTTCAACTTTTTTTAATCTTGAATCTAAATCACTCATATTATATCCCACAGTTTTGTTTTTATAATTATTTATAATTGTATTTAAACTTCTTACAAAACCTTTATCTTCATCACTAAGTTCAGACATTTTATAAGTATTATTAATATATTTTTTTATTTTTTCATAGGCTACATCTTTTGAAATTCCTTTTTCAATATGTATTCTATCTGTTAATCCTGTATATATATCATCTAATTTTTTTCCTATTAACTCCACTTTTGCTTCGTTATTTTTTATCTCTCTATCTGGTCTTCTATTTTCTAAATTATTTGTTGAAACTAAATTTGATATTGAATTTAATGTATCTTTTATTTCTTTTTCATATCGTTCTTTCTTTTCTCTATATCTTGTAGAATATTTTTTCTCTTTTTCTAGAGGTTCTGTTCCATTATTTACCACGTTAATTCCATCTAATGAAATATTCTCATGATAAAATATGTTTGTAGCTTCTTTTCCATTTATTTCTCTCGCATAGTCAAAGCAATAAAATGCATATTCAATCATAAAATTCGAATAAAACAATGGTGCTTCTAAATAATAGATTTCTTCCATATTAAATTTTTTTCTTTCATTATCTACATTTCCCAGATAACGAAAACCATTAATCATTCTATCAACACTTTGTGTTTTTTTATGTGATGTACTAAGTATATAATCATTAGCAAGCCTATACTTATATTCAGCTGATAGATTTTTCCAACGTTCTTCCCCTATAAATCTCTTAATTTGTTCTAATTGTTGCTTTTCATGATTAGTAATTTCCCCCCTGCTTGCATCAAATGTATTGTTTCCCAAAACTGCTTGTTGAGAGCTAAACTCATGAACTATATCTTCATCCATCACAGATTTATAGTTTTCATATATAAATTGTGGTGCATTAATACAAAAACCTTCTTGTCCTTCACATTTAGTTGCAGTAAATACTACTTTTTCAAAATCATTTTGTACTGGTATAAATCTTTCTAACTTTCTAAATCCCATTGCATCTGAAGCACATTCATAACTTCTTAAAATTTCTTGTAGTTCTTCATATGTTATCTGTCCATGTATTTTACCATTATCAATATTAACTACCATATCGTTAACAGCCCAATTTAATATTTGCTCATTAAAATAATATTTATTTATTGAACAAGAAAAATTTCCGTGCGCTAATGCATTTCTCAATTGAAAAAACACATCCGCATCTGTTCCTGTTTTCCCTGGATAAACTTGAATTTTATTAAAAACATTTACTTCTGATAATATTTTGTCTTGAATATTTTTCATTTTTGATGAATCGGCAGTATTTGGACTTCCTTTTATGACATCTAATTGTTCCTGTTCTAAAGCCAGTAAAGACCTAGATAGATTCATAATATTTGACAAAGTCATTGAAAGAGGATTCGTCATATAAGATTTTATAAGACCTTTTATATCTTTTTTTGTATTATTTGGTCTTAACATATTTATAGCATTTAGCCATCCTTCATAATATTGTATCATATTTTTAAAATTGTTAATTTTATCTAAAACTAGCATAAAATTCTCCTTAAACCAAGTTATATATATGAGTATATATTAATAAAAAATAGATTTCAATAATTTTTTATGATTATAAAAATATTAATATATATTTAGATTTCATATTTGTCTCCAATGTCTCCATTTAAAAATAAAATGCTTATTTATCAATACTTTCAACAGACAAGAAGGGCTGGCGCCTCCAAAAAAAGATGAGAAGACTTTGTATAAATATTGCCTTCTCATTTTTTTATTTTACATCGTCATATCATCTTTTATATCTTCTAACATTTTTACTGCTTCTTCATAGCCATCAACTTTAGATAAATCAACACTTTCTAAATCCACGTACACTTTGTTTTTGTAAGTATATACATCAACTGGCACAGTATTTACTGTTTCAAATGGATATTCATCTAGTAGCATCTTTAATATGCTAAAAGCATCATTTTCTAAAATATCATATATCATTGTACTTTTATTATCAAATACAACCACTAAAGTTTGAGAAATTCTACTACTTCTATAGTATTTAAGTTTTTTAATATCAACTATTTCACCTTTTACTTTTGTTCCAGTTTCCTTTAAATCTTTTCTATCTGCATTTCTAGTATTTAAAATTTTAGAAAATTTATAAAATATCCAAGGAAGAATTGCATAAATTATTGCAAAATATATCATATATGTACTTCCTTGGATAACATCAATTATTCTTTGTAATACTAAAATTGCACACCCAATTGAAATCATAACTAGCATAATAGAAAATCATTTTTCGTTTTCCTCGACATTTTCAACTAATTTCATTATAACTCCCTATTTTTTGTATTTAAAAAGGATACATAAATGTATCCTTTTACTTTAGTCTATTCTACTATTTCTCCGAATCTGTTTCCTTCTTCTACTGTAGGTAAGCAATAAAATACTAATAAAACAATTACTCCAACTAGTGGTACTAATGAAATTAATAACCACCAAGCACTTCTATTTGTATCATGTAATCTTCTAAAATTTAATGCAAGTCCTGGAATTATAACTGCTATAGAATATAATATTGATAAAAATCCTAATCCAAGAGCTCCTGCAACAACTCCTACTGCTAAAGAAATTACAAAATTAAATAAACAAGCCATCCAGTAATCTCTTCTTGTTGATCTTCCGCTAAATACGGCATAATTTTTCCACATTTTTTTGTATTCTTCCATTTTCAAATCCCCCTTAAGAATTTTCTATATACTTTAGTTATAACTTATAACTTTACAAAATGCAACAAATTTCTTCACTATATTTTTTTATCTTGTAATTATTTTTCGTTTGTGATATGATTTTTATTAGAAAAGTGTACGGAGGAAAAAAGTATGGAAAAGAAAGAAATATCAGCCAGAACTACTGTTAAGGCAATAATTACAGGGTTCGTATCATATGGAATAATAACAATTTTTATTTGCTTATTATTTTTTGCAGTAGGAAATTATTATTTAGGTCAATTTTCAAGTAGTACTGCCAGTGGATTATATATAACACTTCCACTAATATCTGTAATTTTTCTATATTTCATTATTCGTGCTATTTGCAGACTTAGCACTTATGACGTATTCAAAAAATGTAAAACAGATCCAAAAAATTATAAATTAATAGTAAAATCATTAAATATTTTCTTTATTATTTGTATCGCTTTATCTATTATTTTATTTTTAAGCTTACTTCACTTAAATTTAGAATATCAATTAAAATCAATTGAACTTGCAAGTGTACAATATAGAGAAGTATTTTCAGAAAACCATATAAAAATTCTTCAGTCAGAAATGAATAGTGTTTTTGATGAATCAAAAACAAATTTAACAAGATCGACAGTTATCTTAGTTATTGGACTTTCTATTTCATTCCTTTCATTAATTCCTTATCAAAGAAAAATGATTTTAAGATATAATGAAGAAAAAAAATAAATTTTTAAAAATTATTAAGATAATTTAAATTCAACCGTCAAACCTCTTATTTCCGTTAGGTTTGACGGTTTGTTTTATTTTTTATATTTTTCCTTTTTCTCAATTTTTTTAATTTCTTATTATATTTTCTATTTTTCTTCTAAGTTTTATTTTTATTTAAATTTTTTATTATCTTCTATCTAATCTTACTATTTTATTAATTTATTTTTATTGTTTTGAATATTTTTTATTTCCCTTTAATATATTTTCTTATAAAAATATTTTTAATAAGGAATTATTTTGTTATGGAAAATTTAGGTCTTACTAGTTTTTATGGTCTTATTTTTGGAATTATTGGAACTTTTTTAGGTGGATTTATAGGTGCATTCATTAATTTAAAATCAAATAAATTTCTTTGTTTTATTTTAGAATTTGCAGCTCGGCCTTATGACATCAATTATTTGCTTTGACTTAATTCCTGAAGCTTTAGAATTTATTAATATTTCTTTCTGTATTTTTGGAATTATAATAGGAAGCTTAATAATGATTCTTTGTAATGATTTAATTAAAAAACGCATTTCTTTATCTTCTAAAACGACTTCCAATTCTTTGCTAAAAACAGGTTTAGTTGTTGCTGCTGGACTTGCAATTCACAACTTTCCTGAAGGATTAGCTATCCGGTTCTGGTTTTGAGTCTTCTAGCTCTTTAGGATTAAAACTAGCAATAGCAATTGCTCTTCATGATATTCCAGAAGGAATATCAATTTCCCTCCCACTAAAAAATAGTGGTATCTCAAAATCAAAGGCAATAATTATAACAACTCTTTCTGGTGTTATGACTGGTTTTGGAGCTTTCTTTGGCGCGATTTTAGGTTCTATTTCTTTAACATTTATAGGATTTTCTCTTAGTTTTGCAGCTGGTTGCATGCTTTATATCGTTACTTGTGAGCTAATTCCAGAGTCAAAACAAAGATATTCTGGTAGATTTGCATCTCTTGGAAATATTTCTGGAATAATACTTGGACTTTTTTCTCAACTTATTTAATTATTATATAAACAAAAAAGAACTTATAAGATTTTTCTTACAAGTTCTTCTTTTTTATTGATTTTGTTTGATTAATTTTTATTTAATTAGTCATTATTTCCTTTTAGTTTTTCTGCTCTGTCTGTTGCAATTAAGTTGTCTATCATTTCATCCATATCTCCATTTAAGAAGTTTTCAAATTGGAATACGCTAAATCCAATTCTATGGTCTGTTATTCTTCCTTGAGGATAGTTGTATGTTCTAATTTTTTCACTTCTATCTCCAGAACCAACTTGACTCTTTCTTTCACTTGCAACTGCTTTTTCTTGTTTTTCTCTTTCTATATCATAGATTTTTGATCTAAGCATTCTCATTGCATATTCTCTATTTTGAAGTTGTGATCTTTCTGTTTGACATTCAGCAACAATTCCTGTTGGTTCGTGAATTAATCTAACAGCAGATGATGTTTTATTAACGTGTTGTCCACCAGCACCTGAAGCTCTAAACACTTCCATTCTAATATCTGCTGGATTTATTTCAACATCAACATCTTCAACTTCTGGAAGTACTGCTACTGTAGCTGTAGAAGTATGTATTCTACCACTACTTTCTGTATCTGGAACTCTTTGTACTCTGTGTACACCACTTTCGAATTTAAATCTACTATAAGCTCCTTTTCCAGTAATCATGAAAGATATTTCTTTATATCCACCGATTCCTGTTTCATTTTCATATATTACTTGTATTTGGAAACGATTTTTTTCTGCATACATTGAGTACATTCTAAATAATACTCCAGCAAACAATGCTGCTTCTTCTCCACCAGCACCAGCTCTAATTTCACAAATAACGTTTTTATCATCATTTGGATCTTTTGGTATTAAAAGAATTTTTAATTCATCTTCTAATTTTGGAAGTTTTTCTTTAGCATCTAACATTTCTATTTCTGCTAATTCTTTCATTTCTGGGTCATCTAGCATTTCTTTAGCATCTTCCAAATTTTTCTTTACTGTTTTGTATTCTCTGTATTTGAGAACTATTTCTTCAATATCACTATGTTCTTTCATATAGTTTTTCCATTCGTTTTGTCTTGCGATTACGTCTGGATCACTAATTAAAACATTTAGTTCTTCATATCTTTTTTCTACGTCTTCTAATCTTTGAAACATAAAAACCTCTTCCTTTTACTTTTTATCACTTACAATTTCGTGATTAAATTTATATTTTATTTTTATATTGTTATTTTAAATTTCACGCACATAATATTATAACCTATTTTTACCTATTTTTCAAGGTTTATTATATTATATTCTATATTTAGTTTATTTAAAATATCTTTTTCTCTATCTGAACATGTGAATATTATTATTTGATTTTCTTTAAAATTATTATTTAAATATTTTAATATATTTGCTAATCTGTCATTATCAAAATATGCAAAAGCTTCATCTAAAATTATTGGCATTGCTTCATCTGTCATTTCATTTAATGCACTTAATCTTAATGAAATATACATTTGATCTATTGTTCCTGTGCTTAGCCTAGAAGCTGGTATATAATTTCCATTTTGAATTTCTACTCTTAAACCATCTGTATCACTAAATACTACATTTTTATATCTTCCATCTGAAATCTTTGAAATTATATCACAAAGATTTTCTGTAAAACGAGGACTAATTGATTCTTTAACTTGCTCATATGCTCTTTCTAAGCATTCTTTTGCTATGTTATAAGATTTATTTAAAGATAGTAATTCATCTTTTTCTGTTTCTGCATCTTGAAGTTCTTCTTCTATTTGAGCCAAGTTTTCTAGTTTTCTATTTATTTCTTCTGAACTTGCTTCCATTGTATGTAGTCTGAATTTTATTGTATTTAAACGATTTTCTTTTCTTTCAATTTCTCTTAAAATCTCATCATAGTTTTTATCTAAGTTTTCTTCCATAAAACCTAAATCTAAAAATTTAGTATATTTTTCTATTAGTTCGTTTTTGTCTTTTTCAATTTCATTAGATAATTTTTCTTGTTTTTCCTCAGCTTCTAACTTTTGATTTTCTCTATTTTCACGTAAAACTTCTATTTCATGAATTACTTTTTCTCTATCTAAATCTCTATTTTTCTCTTTTTCTCTCAAGTTCTCTTTTGATTTACTCATTTTGTAGAAAACAAATATTAAAGGTAATAAAACAACAAAATTTATTAATTTAAAACTATTTAAAATTGTTACTACAACAAAGGTTATTAAAATTATTGCTATTATAATGTAATAGTTTCTATTATTTATTTCTTGTATTTGCTCTGTTGTTTCTGATTTAGATATCTTTTTATTTAGTTCTTCAATCTTCTCATTATATTCTTTTTCTAAGTTTCTGTTAAAATTAATTTCTGCACTTTTTATTCTGTTATTATCTAATTTTACTTTAATTTCTTTTAAAAACTCTTTTTTGATTTCTTCATCTTTTTCTTCTAATTTTAATTGTTCTTTTTCTAATGAATTATCATAGATGTTTTCTCTATAAGTTTCTAAATTTCTTTTTTCATTTATTAAACTTCTAATTTTATTTTCAACATTATTAATAGGTCTTTGAGATGTTCTTTCTGTTCCAACTTCTTCATTTTGTTTCTTATTGATTTTGTCTAAAGACTTTTTGAAAGATATATTATCATCTCCAGAAGATATTAAATTACTTATTTTTTGAACTATACTGTTTTGGCTAGATTTACTAAGTTTAATTCCTTCTTGTTCTGTTATTGCTGTATTATAAAAAGTTTCTTCATCTATTCCTGTTTGTTCTTCAAAGAATTCGATTCCTTTAGTTTTATCTATTGTAAAAGTTTTAGAAATATCTTCTTTTTTTGAATTATAAATTACAGGATTTTTCTTTTTAAATTCTCTATAAACTTCAAAAGATTCACCATTATCTAAAGTATATTCTAGTTTTCCTGAGAATTCTTCTGTTTGCCATGGTTTAAATTTATCAAAATCTGAAATATCTTTTCCGTTTTTATTTTTTGAAGCTCCATATAGCATACTTGATATAAATTTAAGCATACTTGATTTTCCAGATTCATTTTCTCCATACACTAAGTTTATTCCATCTTTAAAATTTACTTCTTTATCTTTTAACTTACCAAAACCATTTATTTTTAGATTATTAATTTTCAATTCTTTTCTCTCCTTACATAGCGTCTAATCCAATTTCGATTGCCTTTTGATATTCTTCTTCAGTACATAATCCTTTATTATACATTTCTAGAACTTCTTTAATAAATATTCCTTTTAGATTTTTTTGTTTTGAAAGTTCTTCTAAGTCGTAATTGATTTTTGTACAATCTTTTACTTTTAAAACATTTTCTCTGGATACTACTCTTAAAATTTCTCTTGTGTTTATTTCAAAATTTCTATTTCCAACTAAGATTAATTTATATAAATCCATATCGTCTAAATTTAAATTTAGGATTCTATCTATTAAATCTTCTTTTGAAGAAAACTCATCCACCTTAAGCTCTATTTCTTCAAATTTTCTATCATCTAACCTTATAAAATCTATATTTACATTTCCATTTAAGATTTCTCCAACAATCATTCCATGTTCACCTAATTCGTCAAAGCCAAGTGCTATTGTTGAGCCTGGATAGAAAATTTTATTTGTATTTTCTAAATTATTTTTATGAATATGTCCTAAAGCCACATAATCAAATCCTAGCGAATTTAATTTTGATTCAAGAATTGGGTTGTATGAAAATCCTTCTTTGTCTTTTGCCCCATTTAAATCGCAATGAGCTACTAATACATTTGGTTTATTAGAAACTGGCAAAGATAATTTTTCTAAAGGAGATTCTTCCATAAAAAATTCTGTAAATGCCATTCCATAAATATTTACATTCTCATCTTCATATTTTTCAATTCTAGAATTTCTAAAAATATATACATTTTCACCAAATTCATAAGTATCATAATATGAATTTTTAATATATGGATCATGATTTCCTGGAGTTATAAATATTTTTGTGTTTGGTATTTCATCAAATAGTTTTGAAATATAATCTATTGTTGATTTTCTAACATAATCGTGTTCATATAAATCACCTGCAATAAATAAATATTCTACATGATTCTTTTTTATATATTCAATTACTTTTTTAAATGCATTTCTTTGTTCTAATCTTCTTTTTTCACCCAAATCTTCTTTATTATTTAAAGATGTAAATGGTATATCAAAATGCATATCTGCTATATGTACAAATCTCATTTATTATCTCCTTTTCATTGATTTTTAAATTCTATCATAATAAGATTTTTCAGTCAATAATAAAACGAACATTTATTCTTTATTATTTTTTATAAATTCAATAATTTTTATTAAAATTTATAATATATTTTTAAAATTTTAAGTACAAAAAAAGATGCTAAAAATTAGCATCTTTTTATATTAATCATCATCTGAATCTATTGAACCGAATAATTCATCGAATTTTGCTTCAAGTTCTTTTTGAATATCTATAAGTTCAGCTTGTCTCTTTTCTTCTTCAGCTTTTTCTTCTGGAGTCATTATTGGTCCCATACTGCTTGAAGCTGCTGTTTTTTGAGCATCTGTATTTGATACAGGACTTGCAACATTTACTTCTTCTGGATCATCTGCAAATAAATCATCTAATGATTCTAAAGAGTTTGCAGCTCCTCCTCCAGTTCCTGTTGCTCCATCTTCTGAACCTTCAACATATGGATTATATGGATTATATTTTCTCCATACTCCTCTTTCTATGTTAACGTCATTGTGATCAACTTTATATCTATCAACAATTTTTCCTGTTTTATATTTGAAGTAGTAATATTTGTTTGCTTTGATTGGTTTAATACCTTTTTCATAAATAATACAAAGGTCATTATCCATTCTTCTTAATTCATCAGGTGTCATAAGAGCTCTACCCATAATTTGGTCTGATTCACTCTTACCTTGTTTCCAGTCTTCTCTATCTTTATTTACTGAAACGTTGTCTCTTGTAATTGTTTTTTCACCAAGAGCTTTAGAGAAATATTCAACTGTTTTTTGTGAGTTAGATCCTAAGAAAAGGTGAGTATCGCAGTTACCTATGATTGTTTCATAAGCTTTTTCGTATACGTCCTCTAATTGGTCTAAGTTTTGTAAAATAACACTAAATGAAATTTTTCTACTTCTTGATGTAGATATCTTTTTATCAAAGTCTGGGATTTGTCCGATGTTAGCAAACTCGTCCAAGATGAAATATGTAGGTACAGGAAGTGCTCCTCCACTTGCATCAGCAAAGTCATATAATTGTTGAATCATTTGTGAGAAGAATATTGTTAATAAGAAGTCATAAGCTGTATGTGTATCTGAAGAAATTACATATACTGCTGTTTTCTTTCTTCCTATATCTGTAAAATCTATTGTATTTGTTGATGTTACTTCAGCAATTTCTCTTGAGTCGAATTTACCTAGTTTAGATTGTAATGTACCAAGTACAGAACCAAAAGTTTTTTCTGGTAACATCTCTATGTTTTTATAATACATTCTAGCTGGGTGATCAAATGGTAATTGATTCATTAAGTTTGTAAGTAAGTTATCTCCACCGCTGCTGTTTGCTGTTCTAACTAATTCTGAACAACTTGATAATGATTGTTCTTCTAAAGGTCTTGTTGCTTTTAAGTAATAGATTAATGCTTTCATTAACATTTCTGACATGTCATCCCAGAATGGGTCTGAACTTTTACCACCATCACCTTGTCCTTTAACAATTGTGTTTGCGATAATGTCAACATCTATTTCATTATTTATGTGATGTAATGGGTTATAACCATCACTGTTTTGTGGTCTTACTAAGTTTAATACTTTTACTTCATATCCTTTTGATTTAAAGTAACCTGCTGTTTTATCATAAAGCTCTCCTTTAGGATCTGTAAATACATAAGATCCTAATAATTGTAAAGCATTTGGTATAACGTAAGAAGCTGATTTACCAGCACCAGAACCTCCGTACAACAAGTACGTTTACGTTACCACGTTTATCTACTGGTAAGTAGTTTTGCTCTGCTAAGATTATACCGTTCTTTTTGCTTAAAACTTTATATTGTTCTCCACCTTCACACCAATCACTTGAACCATTTTCAATGTCTTGATATTCATGTTTTGGAAATGCTTTTGCAACTCCTACAAGAGCAGCTAAACCTGAAAAAATAAGAGTCCATTTCATTGCTTGTAAAAATGTTCCTATGTAATTTTCAGTAAAGCAAGTTCCTATTTTTGTCCAAGGTGCAGATAAACCACTTCCCATTTCCATTAGGAAAGTACTCCACCAGGTTGAACCATTCATGTTTTGCAAAAATGTGTGACCTGCTGCCATATCTGCATTTACTTTAGCAACACAAAATGGCATAACTAACCATATTACAATAGCTACAATTAGTATGCCAAATACTATTAATTTTCCTTTTATTTTTCTAATAGCTGATTTTAATTTATCACCAAATCCCATTTTCTTTCACCTTTTCTTAAGTAGTATTTACTATACAAGAATATTAATTTATTTTTGAGCTTCGTTCTCTGTTTCTTCCTTATCTTTTGATGCTGTTTTAGCTTTTCCTTTTGCAGATATTGTAACAACTTGACCTATCATTATAGCATTTTTCAAATCTTCTAGATGTTGGCTACCAACTTGTCCAACTGATGTAACCTCTGTTACTTGTGTTGTTCCATCTGATCCTGTTGTTTCAGAATTACTTCCTTCCATATCTTTTCCTTTTACATTATCTTTAAATTCTGCTAAAACACAATCAATTGCAACTCCATCATACTTTTCCATATCTTTTACAATCTCTTGTTCATTAACATCTTTCAATCCTAACGGCTTTTTCCCAGCTTTTCTTTGTTCTATACTCGCCCCATTTGAAGCATTAGCATTGTTATCCATATATTTGTATTCCTCCTTCAGAATAATCTTTTATTTCTTTTTATCTTCTCTAATTTCAAACGCAAAATATTTTTTGTAAGGTTTTAATTTACATTTTCCTTTTACTTCGTTTGTTTCTTCGTCAAAATATAATATTGGTTTTATTTCCTCACCATTTTCTGGATCTATTATAGAAATTGGTCTTTGCATATTTGGAGTATACGCAAAATCTTTATATTCAATTTCTTCTTCATTGTATAATGTTTGGAATTTCATTGGCATTGGTTTTTTAGAAATTTTAACGACGTCATAATCCAAATACCCCATATTTACTATAACTTTTTCCTTTGCGAAAGAAAGTATTACTAGCGGATTTCCTTCTGGAGCTGGATTTTCAACAAAAAATGTTTTTCTTTTTTTATCTCCAATATATTCCTCTGAATATTCTAATCTTTCAACTGTAAATTTAGGACCATTTTTTGCAAATTCTCTCTCTGTTTTATTTACTTGATATATTACTGTATTCATATGTGATGGATCAGTAATACTAAAATATTTTCCTTGTAAATTATCTCCAACCATTTATTTACACTCCTTTAAAAGTTTGTTACAAATGTGATTTTTCTTTTGATTTATAACATATTAATTATATATTAACGGTTTACAAAAGTCAATCACTTTCTTTAATTTATGTTAACTGTTTCTTGGATTAAATTTTGACATTTTTTCAAATTCTTTGAAAAGTTTTAATTCCTCTTCATTAGGCCTTTTTGGAATCATTATTTTAGTATCTAAAATAAGCTTTCCTCTTCCGCCTTTTCCATCTTTGTAACCTCTATTTTCTATTTCTATTTTCTCACCACTTTGAATTCCAGCAGGCACATAAACAGAAACATCTTCATTTATTCCATTTATTGTTACCTTTGTACTAAGTGCTGCTTCCCAAGGAGTTAGGTACAAGTTTGTTTTTAAATCATAGCCTTCTAATGTGAATCGTTCATCATTTTTGATTTTTACTTTTATAAATAAATCTCCGGGTTTACCACCAGAAACGCCTGGCTTACCTTGTCCAACAATTCTTATCTTTTCATTATTTCTTATTCCGGCTGGAACTTGTACTTTAAATTTCTTTAGTTTACCTTCTACTGTTCTTACACCAATCGTTTGTTCTTTTCCTCTAAAAGCATCTTCTATAGAAATATCAATTTCTGTTTCTACATTTTCGCCTTTACAAGCTGCTTTTTTTGTTTTTACTTTTGTTGTATCTTTATCATTTAAATTTCCGAAGAACATATTAAAGAAATCACTTGAAAGAGAATCTTTATTTCTTTTACTTTCTTCATAAGACGCATTTTTCTTTCCGATTGTTCTATACCACATTCTGTCATATTTTCTTTTACTTATATTGTCTGAAAGAACTCTATATGCTTCATTTATATCTTTAAAACGTTCTTCGTTTTTACTATTTTGTATATTTACATCAGGATGATACTTTTTAGCTTGCTCTCTATAGGCTGTTTTTATTTGAGCCATAGTTACTTTATTATTTGGTAAGTCTAAAATTTTGTAATAATCCTTAAATATCATTTCAACATCCCCCGAACTTTTATAAAATCCATTTTGATTATATCATTTCAGCTTTTATTTGTGAAGTAATTTTTTTATTTTTTACTTACTAAATTTTGCCTGTTTTTCCACCTTTAGCACCTTTTGCTCCACCTTGCATTGCTAGAATATTTTGATCATAAGAAAATGTTAGTTTTTCTTTATCTCTGTGGCGTTTTATAGCTATTTCAATTATTTCATCAAGTTCTTTTTCAAATGATTTTCCTGTAGCTTCCCATAAATAATATGATAATGCTCCTGGAATTGTATTTATTTCGTTTACATATACTTTATCCGTTTTTGTATCAATTAAGAAGTCTATTCTTGAAACTCCACTACATCCTAAAACTTTAAATACTTCTTGAGCTAATTTTTGGATTTCTTCAGTTTTTTCTTTGCTTATATCTGCTGGAATTTTTTTATTAGCAAATTGAGTATTTCCTCCTTTTGCTCCACCTTTTTGTCCTCCAAGTTTTGCAGAGCCAGCTTTTCCGCCACCAATTGTTCCACCTTTTGTTTTTCCATCTCCAATGTATTTGTCAGTATAGCTTAAAATTTCATCCGAGAAAAATGGTTCTTCACAAATTGATGCTTCTGTTTCTGTTAAATTTCCTATTACTGAACAGTTTATTTCTTTTAAGTTTTCAACTGCTTTTTCAACAATAATTCTATCTGCGAATTCCATTGCAAATTCAATTGCTTCTTCAAGCTCAACTTTATTTTTAGCTTTTCTAATTCCAACACTTGAACCTAAGTTTCCTGGTTTTACAATTACAGGGTATTCTAATTTTTCTTCAATTTCTTTTAATATTTTTTCTTCATCTTTTATGTATTCAACTGAATAAAATGGTACAAAATCAACAACAGAAATTCCTGATTGTCTTAAAATTTTCTTTTGAAGAATTTTATCCATTCCTATACTTGATGCTAAAATATCTGGTCCAACAAATGGAATTCCTAAAAGTGTTACAAATCCTGCAATTGTACCATCTTCGCAGTTTGTTCCATGTACTATTGGAAATGCAACATCTATTGTGTTTAATACTCTTTTTCCAATCCATGGTGCTGGGCATCTCATAACTTTTACGCCTTTACCATCATTCACAACTGCTACTTGATAGCATCTTTTTAATAATACTTCCATATCTCTAAAAGAATATAAATCTAATAAGTCGTCTCCTGTATACATTACTCCATTTTTAGCAATATATATAGGAACTATCTCATATTTTTCTGGATCTAAGCTAGAAATAGCTTGATTCATAGTTATTACAGAAATTTCATGTTCAACTGAATTTCCTCCAAAAAATACACCAACTTTTATTTTCATTTTAATTTTCCTTTCTAGTCTAAACCATAATTTAGTTATGATTATATGCTAAATCGTCGACCAATACTTTGCTATTTTAATAACAAAATTTTGCTATCGACGATTATATTTTTTATTAGATTTATAGATAATTATCTGGTAAATCATTTTCAAGTAAAACTACACTATCTCTTGTTAAAATTTCATTCATTTTAGCTAAAGCTTCTTGTAAGTTTTTAGCAATATAAACTTTTGATTCCGGATAGTGTTTTTCTTTTATTCCATTATATATTGGAACTGCTTGAGTGGCTCCTACTAATATAATGAAATCACAGCTCTCTGCCGCTTTTTCTCCAAATTCTTTATTTATTTCATATTGTTTATCACCTAATTCAACAATTCCTGGTGTTATTAAAATTCTCTTTTTATGTTCAAAAGATTTTAATACTTCTAATGCCATTTTCGCACCTTTTATGTTTGAATTATATGCATCATCAATAATTATACTTCCATTTGGATTTTGTCTTAATTCTAATCTATGTGGTACTGGTCTAATATATTTAGCTCCCATTTTTATTTCATCTGCTGTAAGTCCCATTTTATCTGCTATTGCAACAGCACCAACAATATTTAAAATATTTAAATTTCCAAGTAATCTTGTTTTTATTTTTATAGGTTCTTTTCCTGGTATTACAACATCAAATGTTGATCCTCTTTCTGTTATATCAATATTTGTTGCATAATAATCTGCATCTTTTGAAAGTCCAAATTTTACCATGTTTTTAGTAATTTTTGAATTTCTAATATTTTCATCTTCCCAGTTTACAAAAGCAATTCCATCATCTGGTAAGCTATCAACCAACTCTAATTTAGCTTTTCTAACATTATCTAAACTTTTAAATGTATCTAAATGTTGAGGTCCTATTGCTGTTACTATTCCATAAGTAGGATTTACTATATCTGTTATTTCTTTAATATCTCCTACATATTTAGCCCCCATCTCACATACAAATAATTGATGCATTGATGTTAATTTTTCATTTATTGTTCTAACAACTCCCATTGTTGTATTATAACTTTCTGGAGTCATTAAAGTATTATATTTTTGAGAAAGTATTGTGTTTACTACATATTTTGTACTTGTTTTTCCATAACTTCCTGTAACACCAATTACTTTTAATCCTGGAATTTCTTTTAATTTTGTTTTTGCCTTTCTGCAAAATCCGTTTCTTATATTTGCTTCTATTGGTTTATTGATTATATTAACAACATTAACAAAGAAATATGCAAATATAGCACAAACATTTGCTATTGGTAAAACAATTTTATAATCTAAACAATTTGCTGCAACGGCTAAAAGTACAAATAAAACTAAACATGTTATATATACTCTTTTTATTCTTGCTGTAACAACAAATGCTTTTTTCTCTTTTTGTTTTTTAAAACTTAATACTAAATACATCAATATTAATGTTTCAATTATTAATCCTGGTAATAATAAACCATTAACAAATTTTGAAACTATTATCATTACTGCTGGAATAAGTAAAAGAACAATTGATTTTATATTTAGCACTTTTTTTATGTTCTTTTTCATCCAATTTGTATATCTAGACAAATAATAGTTTTCAAGTTGCAATATATGTAATCCGTGTCTTGTTATTCTATAAAAATAAATTAATAGTAAAAATAAATTAAAGTTTAATAAAACTTTTTCCATTAGCAATTCCCCTTTTATTTATCGTTTTTAAAAAATTCATTTAATACTGCGTTACAATTATTAATATTTTCTAAGTAAGAAAAGTGTGTACTTCCAGCATATTCAATTAAACCACAGTCTGGAATTAATTTTTCCATTTTTCTTCCATCACTTATTGGTGTTGCTGTATCTAAGCTTCCCCAAAATAATAAAGTTGGAACACTAATCTTTGGTAATAAATGAGTTAAATCTTCATTTACTATGATTTTCATGGTTTCTTTTAAGACATTTGCTGATGCTTTATAATCATCAGATCCAACATTACTGCGAAGTTTTTCTTTAAATTCTTTAATACCTTTTGTATTTGGCAATAAATTAAGAATAAATTTTCCAGTTTTATAAAATCCAACTTTTAGGTAATATCCTAAACTTCTCTTTGGTTTAATTCCTGCACTGTCAATTAAAACAACTTTCTTTGGAGAAACAATTCCTCTTCCAACTGCATTTATTATTGTTCTTCCACCATTTGAATGTCCTATTAAGATTGGATTTTCTATTTTCAATTCTTTTATAAAATCTCTTAAGAAATCGCCAAAGTCATCAGTTTTTAGTGGATGTTCTGGTAAATCACTTTTTCCAAAACCAACTATGTCTACTAAATAAACTTTGAAATTTTGACATAAATTATTTGCTAATGGTCTCATAGTTTCTAAGTTAGCAAGCCATCCATGCAATAAAATTACTGGATTGCCTTCGCCCATAACTTCATAATTTATGTTCCAATCATTTATCTTAACTTGCAAGTTTTTCCTCCTATATGTAATCCACAAATCCGTAACAATTTGTGGAATTTTTCTTACTATAATTTATTCAAATTAACAGTTTTTGTTACTCGCTATTATATTATAACAATATGATTACAATTTCAATATTTTTTAGGTAGAAAATCACTTTTTCTTTAGAATGATTTGGGGATGATTTTTTTCTCCGTCCCCAAAATCATTTTTTAAACTGTTAAAGTTCCGCCTGGTGTATCTAAAATTACTAAAATATCCTCTTCTTTTCCTGTCTCGCAATTTATATACACAAGAAAATCCTTCCCCTCTACACTTCCTTTAAACTCATAACAAAATATCTCTGTTTTCCATTCAGTAGGAATTATAGCCATATTTTCTGATTTTATTTCTAAATCCGAATTTAGTGAAGCTCTTGCTTCATCAATTGTTATCGCTGGTTCTTTATATGCTCTATCTTGATGAGAATTTAAATATCCTGTTGTTTCAATTCCAAGAATTTCACCGTTATCTAGAGCAATTCTAACTTTAATTAAATCTGGATATACAACAATTCCATTATCATTATAAGCATAATTTACTGTTACTACATTTCCTTGTTTTATAAAATAAGTTTCTTTCATATCTTTAAAACCTTTATCAGAAAGATATGCTTTTCCAATCTCATTTGCTTCTGCTTGTGATATTTTTTCTTCAGTCACTTCTCTATCTAACGAACTTTCAACAACATGTCCACCCTTTTTAGAAATCATAACACTATAATTTTCTTCTCTATCTTTTAATTTTACTGAAAAATCATAGGACGGAATCTCTGCATTTTCAAGAAATCCATTAGAATTTATTGACTCTATATATTCTTCCCCTATAAATTGTTTTACTTTGTTTTTTGCCTCATTCTCGTCGATTTCACGACCTGTTAAACCTACTTTCTCTTGTTTATTTACATGGTCAGAATATGCCCCATCATATATAAGCCCTTCATATTCATTTAAGTTATCATCTATGTTTGAAAAAATATTAACATTATCTACCGCTTGAGCAAATTCTGTATTAATTCCAGTATTTAAATCATCCCAATTTATTTCTCCACTATAAATTTCTTCTGATAATTGATTTAATGTATTTTCTAAATCTACACAATAATTGTGAAGTGATTTTAAATTATCAAAATCACCTTCTGCAAGCTCTCCACCATCTATATTTTTCCTTGATAAAGAATAAGAATAATCACTAACTTGATTTAAAAACTTTGCTGTTTGTGATAATCCTTCATTTTTTAGTGGAATCCTTGATAAATATACCATTGCTAGTCCAGAATCCTTCCAAATTTGTGTTAGTGTTTGAGCTGCATGCTCATTACTCTTTGAAATCATTGCCTTTGCTAAATAGCTTTCCACATTATTAACATAGTTTACCAAATTACTAAATGCTTCTGTATAATCATTATTATTTCTAATATTATATTTTTCTCTTAACGAAAATGCATAATATCCAGTCGCAATACATAATGTTGATAATAATATAATACTTATTAGTAGCATTCTATTTTTGAAATCATTACTCATAAAACTCTCCTTCTATTTTTTTCTTATGATTTCCATTTTTAGAATAAATATACTTTTTAATTTATTGTGTTTTTTATAAATTAGTGATATAATTTAGCATATTTTATAAAGAAAATCTTTTAAGATTTGAAAGGAAAATATTATGAAAAAAGTGCTAATTTTATATGGTGCTTATGGTGGTGGACATCTTTCTGCTGCAAAAACAATATGTAATGAAATAGAAAAAAAATATCATGAAAACGTTGATGTTGTCATGGTAGATTGTATTGAATATATAAATAAATATGTAAATAAAGTTTCAACAGAAGCTTATAAAGAACTTGCAAAAAAAGCTCCTTGGATGTGGAAACATGTTTATAAAAGTGCCAGAAATGGCCCAATTTCACATATAAGTACAACAACAAATAGATTAATGTCTTATAAATTAAACTTACTTATTCAAGAAGAAAAACCTGATTTAATAATATCTACTCACCCATTTGCAACTCAAATGTGTGCAATGCTTAAAGAAAAAGAAAAAATTGATTGTAAATTAGCAACAGTATTAACAGATTATCATATACATGATCAATGGCTAGTTTTATATAAATATACTGATTATTTCTTTGTTGCAAATCAACAAATGAAAAGAGATATGATTGCAGAAGGAATTCATGATCAAAAAATCTTTGTTACAGGTATCCCTGTTTCTGAAAAGTTTTTAGGAACTTTTAATGATGAAGAAATTTATAATGAATTTAATCTTTCAGCTGATAAAAGAACTGTATTATTCTTTGCTGGCGGTGAATTTGGTCTTGGAAGAAGTACAACAATAATGGTATTAAAAGTTTTAATAAGATTATTTAAAAATTTACAAGTTGTTGCAATATCTGGAAAAAACAAAAAGATGAATAAAAAATTCCAAGAACTAATAGAAATAACAAATTCTGCTGATAGAGTAAAACTTTTAGAATATACTAACAAAGTTCCAGAATTAATGCATATTTCATCAGCTGTTATTACAAAAGCTGGTGGACTTACAATAACAGAATGTTTAGCATCAAATCTTCCAATTATCATAATAAATCCAATACCTGGTCAGGAAGAAGAAAATGCTGAATTCTTAGAAAAAAACGGAGTTGCAATTTGGCTTAAAAAAGGTGATAGTATTGCAAGAACTTTAAAAGGTCTTTCAAAAAATGAAGCTAAGCTTATGGAAATGAAAGAAAAAGCAAAACTTTTAGCAAAACCTCAAGCAGCTCAAAAAATATGTAAAATATTAATAGAAGAGATTTTATAATCTCTTCTTTTTATTGATATATAGTCAAAACTATTCAATTTACTGTTAGTAATTATATATGTATAAACATCAAAAAACCTGTTATCTTTAGTGATAACAGGTTTCTATTTATTTTCTTTTTACAATTTTACTTACAATAACTGTCATGTCATCTCTAACAACTCCATAACTATTATCTACAGCTTCTGCTAATAATAAATCTGCAATTTTTTGAACATTATTTGTAGATATATTTTTTAGAAAATCTTCTATCCATTCTGAGTTCTCTTCTTTTGAATCTAGAACTCCATCTGTACACATTACAATGATATCTCCATCATTAATATCTACAGTTTCTGTTTTTACTTCGATTTTGTCCATTATTCCAATTGGTATATTGCTTGATTCTATTTTTTTGATATTTTTCTTATTTTTTATATAAGTAAAACATGCTCCATTTTTTAATATTTCAAGCTTTCCAGTATATAAATCAAGAATTGATGCATCTAATGTCGAATATCTTTCTGTTGTTCCTAATAAATTAATTCTTGAGTTTATCATCTCTATTGATTCTTCTTTATTAAATCCTGCAGATAGCATTTGTTTCATTAATCTTAATGTTATTTTACTACATTCTCTAGCTTTTTCTCCAGAACCCATTCCATCTGCAATAGCTAATAAATATTTTCCATCAGCTAATTTAATTTGAAGACTACAATCTCCAGACACTTCACTATTTTCTTTAGTTATTTTTGAACTTCCAACTTGTAATACAAATTTATCTTCACTTGAATATACTTGATAATATTCGTTTTCCTCTTCATTATTTCTTTCTCTTTGAAGAGTTACTTTTGTTCCTATTGATTTAGAAACTACATCACCAATATTTATCATTATATTCTTATCTCTTAATCTTAAATCATTATAGTCTAATTTTAATTCAATTATATATTTTCCATTTTTTAATAATTTAACATTACAACTTTCAACATTTATATTTTTATTTTTTAGTAGTACAGTAATTTCTTGCTCTTTTTTATAAAATGGATTATTACTTTCTTTTATTTCATCTGCACATTTATCAATAACTTTTGTTACTGTTTTTAAGCTTTCATTAAAAGTTTTTAAATTATTTCTTCTTTCTTGTTCTTTTGCAAGATTTATTTGAAAAGTTTTCAAAGTTCTATTAGCTATTTTTACAATTTCTTGTAAATCATTTCTTATATTATTATCTTTCATTACAACATAATTATTATGATTTTCTAAAATTGAAATCAAATCTTTATCAACTAAAATATCGTTTTCTAATAAACTTGAACAAATATCTCTAGCTATTCCATTTTCTTCATCTGCAATCTCTTCATAAAAAATGTTGTGTTTTAATTCTTCTAAATTATCTAAAAAATCTTGCGTTATATTTTCTTTAGCTGCAATTATTGATTTATCTGAATTTTTAGTTAATTCTCCAAACATTTCTGCAATTGTTTTTAACTTTTCAGATACTTCTGTTTCACCCTCTAATCTTCTATCTCCACTATTATCTAGTAATTTATCTTTTCCTAATAAATCTTCTAAATCAAGTTTAATTTTGCTTGGAACTAATAATAATCCAATAGATGCAATAAAGATTTCTCTAAAGTAAATTACCATTGTTGTTGCTCCTCTTACCCAATAAGTAAGAATTGCATTTCCTAAAATAAATCCTAATATTACTCCTATTTTTCCAAATTTATTTAATGCTCCTGATAAAATTCCAGATATTGCAAACATAGAAATTTGAACAAAACTAGTTGTATCTACAAAGCTTATTCCTAATCCCACAGATATTCCTGTTACAGCTCCAACAAGCATTCCATGTTTCCAACCTAATACCATAATCATGAAAGTGATTATTATATTACTTAAATTTAATGAGAATATATTTATTGAATTAAAAGCTATACTTGCAAGTGAAACAATCAATACTCCGGCAATAAGTTCTTCAATTGTAAATGCTTTTTTTACATTCAATTCTTTAATAAATGCTAGCCCATTTACAAAAATTTTATAAAAAACATAAGTCATAGATGCTGTTACAATTCCTATGAAAACATCATACATTGTAAATACACTTAATGCACTTTTAGCAATTGACACAATTAATGAAGCAGCAAATAATTTGCCACCTGTTTTAATCAATTCATTTCTTTCTTCAACTGCAATTTGAGCTTTGAATAATAATACAAGAATAAAATATATTATTGATATTGCAACGAAATCTCCTAAGCAAGCTAAACCATTTCCAACAAAAGTTCCTATAATTGCTACTACAAAAACGCCTATAATTGGTACAGTTTCTCCAACACAAGCAGCCATCATTGCTAAACCGAAAGGAGCAAATTCTCCTTTTACTGATAATGTTGACATTAAAAATGTTAACACATATATAATAATATTTTGATATTTAAAAATCTCTTTTAATCTATACATAACATTGCTAGAATTTTTTTCTAATTCTTCGCTATGATTGTCCATATCTGCAATATTTTGAAACATCCTTAACCACCTCTCACTTTTTATACATCTATTTAATCATAACTAATTTAACTTTTTTGTCAGATTAATGAAATTCATATAAAAAGTTATTTACACATTGTGATAATTTTTTCTTATTTTATTACATTTATTCTAAAAAGACAAGTATTTCTCCCAAAATGTTGTCAAAAGAGAAAAAAAGAAGTCCTATTTCTAGGACTCCTTTTTATTTATTCTATAACACTTTTTTCTTAATGATTACAATACCAACTGCAACTATTACTAGAGCAACTAGTGTAACTATTAATATTTGTGTAGTCATAGGAATTTCTGCTTCAATACCTGTTGGTGGTGTGAATGTTACAAGTTCTGTAGCACTTGCATCTCTTTCTTCAATTGATGCTTTAAATTCACCAAGTACTGGATTAGCATTACCTGGTACAGCTAACATATCTCTTCTACCAACTGTATTTTGTATTTTAACAATTTCTGCTAAGTTATCATATGTTAAGTCTTTATCTTGTGCAGATACTGTTTTTGATACCATTAAAGCTATTTGTGATTTGTATTCAACATCTGTTGCCAAATCTCCTGTATTAAATTCTTTATTTTCTAAATAATATGAATATGGTTCTAATGTATTTTCAAATCCAGAATTATCTTTAGACTCTTTATTGTTAACATCTTGAGTTCTTAGTGTATCAACACTTAAAATAATATTTGTTTTTCCGTCTGCTATATATGATTTTCCGTTTTTATCAACAATACTATATGCTGGTAATACAGCTCTATCTAGAATTCTTTCTTGGTCATAACCATTTCCAGTAAGTTCTGTTACATTAGTTGTTTTCCAGATTTGATTTTTTGTATTGTTATATAATGCAGAGAATACTGCATCATTATCAACATAATCAATAACTTGACGAACTCTTGTTTTAACAATTTTATCGTTTCTAATATCTCCAGTATAATAATATGTTCCTAAATATTGTCCGACTTTTAAATCATCATTTGTTTTAGCTGCATTTTCCTTAGCCATGTTAGCCAATTTAGCAAATTCAAGTCTTTCGTTTGTATCTGCTGCAAGCGGTTCTTCATAAATTTTATTAATTGCATCACTTGCATAATCAGCTTCACTCATATTTAATGCAGTTATTTGATAGTTAAGTTCTACTGTAGCACCTTGTAAAATTGTATCATCAACATTTATAAATCTGAAGTTTTGAACACTTAGAACATTTTCTCCTGGTAACTTATCTTCAAATTTGTTTATTGCTTGCATTACATCTGTACCGATTGAAGAATCTTTTAATGTTACATTTGCTATTAAATATTTTCCATCTTCAACTTCTGAGATTATTGTTCCATCTTTTCTGTTTGTTACTTCATAAGAAATATCATAATCTGCATTAAAGATTACTCTTTGATCATTTGTTATTAATTTGATTGAGCTTATTTGTTTGTCTAATATTACTTCTGTTTCTGGTCTTTCAATTAAACCACAATCTATATTAGATACTGTTGTTACATTATTTGCTGGATTTTCTAATTGTAAATCTAATATTGCTGTATCAGCAAACATGTAATATTCTCTATATAATTCTGTATGATCAGCAAATTTGCTATTAGCTGTTGCTAAGACATTACCATTTGTATTAGTAATTGTTTCAGATTTTGCTATAATTTCTAATCTTCTAGCCTCGCTATCTCTAGCATCTGATACTCTTGCATCAGCTAAGCCTTGATTTGTTATGTCATGATATCTATTAGCAATATATCCTTCTCCATCTAATTGAGCAAATCCATTTTGATAAATTGTCGCTTTGTAATCTTGACCATTATAAACTGCTGCTGTTTCTCCTTCTATATCGTTATCATAGTTAGCAGTTAATATATTTTCATTTTTTGAACGAATATCTCCTGAATTTTTATATACAGCAACCGGATCAAATGTGATATCTAATGTATCATCTAATTGTGTTTTATCATTTCCATATACAAATCTAACAACATACTTACCAGTTGGAATTCCTTCAAACTTATAAGCACCTTGAATTACTTCTCCTGCATCATTTGTAGCCGGAGCTGTTTCAATTGTACTATCAAATCCAGTTAAATCTTTCAATGATTTTCCACCGAAACAGTTTAATGCTTGATTTGTTGGCCAAATGAAGTCATAATCTTTGGCTACTTCTGTTCCATCTATTGTTTCTTTTACAGTTATTTTTTCAACAAGTTGTGTTGTTAAACCATTAATTACACCTTCGTCATCGTCTATAGTTCCGTTTCCATTTGTTGAATCATCTTCAGCTCTATCTTCCCAAACTTGACCTGAAATTGTTCTTAATTTATCAGTAACTGTTAAGTATGGTACTGGAGCTGAATCTGTATCATCTTCATACCATCCAGTGTAATTATAATCTCTTATATTAGCATTGTCTGGTGCTGAATCTTTATCAATCTTACCTGCTAGAGTTCCGTCTGAATATTTTGTTGTATAACTTCCAATTTCTGCAATATTTGATTTTCTACCTGTAATAATTGTATCATGTACACCATTAATTGTAGCTTTATCAACTTTTAAAGTTACAAACAATTCTTTGAATTCTCCACTTGCAAGTTCAATATTTAAATTATCTATAACTAATTTATTATAAGTTGTTTTTTCTTGTTTATATTCTGCATCTGATGGACTTTCTTTATATTTACTTATTGCAACAACTCCATCTTCACATTTTTCTTGGTTTATGTTATATGAAATTGCATTTCCACCATCTGGAGAATCAGTAATTGTCATTTCTGATATATCAAAAGATGCATCATAGTAATCAACAAGTGATTTTACAACTTCTGTATAGTTTCCTGATTCATTATATAGAATTATTCTATATTTTAATTCTACTTCCATTTCATTTGAACCAAGATTTGTATTTGCTATATTTTTCTCCATATTAATTATTTTGTCATATATTATATCTTCAGAATTAGCTTCATTTGTTTGATACATTTCAGCTCTATAATAGTAATCTGTACTATATAGACCTAAAGTATATTCAGCAGTTACTGCTTGATCTTCTAATTGTCTTGTATAGTAATCTGCACCTATATCTGATAATGAATTAAATCTGTATGAATATAAATCTGTTTTATTTCCATCACCTTTTACAGTTACTGTAGCTGAATACAAGTCTTTAGCTACACCTAAGTCTGCATCTGGTCTTTCAACTAATCCTAAGTTAATATTTAAACAATAATTATATACTGCTTCAAACCAATATCTTTGTTCAACTCCTAATTCAGTTATTGAAGTATTTTGATTATATAGTCTGAAACCATTCCATTCTTGTGTATCACGATAGAATGGGAATGTTAATCCTGCAGTTCCTGTAGTAGCTGTTGCTTTAAATAAATCTAATGCAATTCCATTTTCATCTGTAGTTACTAACTCAGATTTAATTTTTGAAGCACTTCCATCTATTCTTACAACATCACCAGAAATATCTCTTGATTGATAATGTAATTTGGATTCAGAACCGTCTGCAGCTATTGCAGTACCTACTGTTTCACCATTACCATCAATTGGACTACTTCCAGCAATTGTTTCTACTTTATTATTAAGAGCTGCTCTAATTTCTGGAACATCTTTTGCCATAGAATCGTTAGCAAAATTATCTTTTTCAGCTGTAGATGCATTCAAGAATTGAGAAACATCTCCACCTGATGTTGCTAAAAATGTTGTTGGTTCATATGTTTGACCATCATATACGAATTCTACATCATATGATGCTTTCCAGCCACTAGCTTTTTGTTCATCTGTTACTGTTGGAATTTTTACTCTTGGAGCATCCCATCTACCAGTAGCATCTGTAATTATAGGTTGTGAAACTTCTGTGTTATTTAAATCTTTGTATACTGTTGCAAGAGTTCTTTCTTGAACATTTCCGCTTCCATCAGCAACAACTTTATAAACGTAAACTTCAACACCTTCTTTAGCTAAATCATTGCTATTTTCGCCTCTATCAAAGATTCCATTTTCAACAGAGTTTTCTGTGTTTTTGTCATCTGGATTTAAAGGTTTATCTACCCAAACTGAACCACCTAATTTTGTTGTTAAATCAAGAGTTACATATACTGGTAATTCGTTTGTTACAATGATTTCCAAATCTTCCCCTTCAGAAAGAGATGCACCATTGTTTGATATACCTATATTTTGCCATCCAAATGGTATTTCATATTCATCAACTGTTACTGTTGGAGCTTCATCTCCCCACCAAGTAATTGTTGGTGATGTAAATACTTCTCCACCTTTTAAAGTAATATCAAATGATCTTGAACCATTATTTACACCAACTACAGAACCATCATCTTTAGTTATATTATATGTTCCTGAAACTGTTGCAATGATTTTAAATTCTGCATCTTTTGATGTATCTATTAGTTTTTCATCTAAAACTACTTTTTTGATTTTGAATTTTCCTTCATGATCTTCATATGTATTTATGTAATCTACTGTTACTGTTGCATTTCCTTCATATGTTAATTGACCTGTTTGCCAATCATATCCTAAGTTAGAAGTTGAACCATCGTTTGGATTGATTTCTCTTACCCAATATCTTGGTGCATCTTCTGTGATATACCATTTATACATATCAGATTTATAAAGTTCTCCAGCTTTTATTGAAACTGTATAACTTGGAGTGTTTTCATCTCCAATTCTTACTTCAAATAAGAATTCTTTATCTTGTGATCCATTATCTATATTTTTAGTAATAATTAATTGACCACCAACTAATTTTGGTTCGTTTACAACTGTAGTAAATGTGGCAACTTGTGTTCCCTCTTCATAGCTAAATGTTCCTGCACCATTTTGGATTGAAACTTGTTTTGCTATGTCTGAATCTTGCTCAGTTACTACATAATTTGGAGCAACGTCTCCATACCATGTAACTTTTATTGGATCAGATTTTTGACCACCAATTACTTTTACTGTAATTGTTTTTTCGCTATTAGTAATATTTTCACTAACAGTGTTGCCAGATAAATCTGTATATGTGAAATCACATGTACCTTTTAAAGTTACATCAAAATTAAATTCTTTTCCATTTAAAGATTCATGAGTTACTTTTTTCTCAATTATTAATTCATCTGTTTTTGGACCTGTAAGTTTATTTATAAAGCTATTATCAGTTGTTATTAATACTTCTTGAGAAACACTTTCTTTTAATTTACCTGTTATAGATTCTCCTGTTACAGTAGATCCTTCTGGACCTGTTGCACTTTCGAATGCTGTTCCTTCTGGTAAATCAACCTCTGTAATTGTATAGTTTGGAGCTTCTTGATCAGCTTTCCAAGAATATCTTTCAGAAGTATATTCCCAAACCCATGTATTATCTACAAGTTTTGGTTCTAATGCTACAGTTGTAGCTGTGTAACCATCAACCTCGATTTTAAATTTAAACACTAAAGAACTTATATATTCTGTTGAATATTTTTCAGCATCTTTTAATGTTTTAATAATATGAATATATCCACCTTTTGAACCTGTGCTTCTGTTCCATGCTGTAATTTCTATTGTATCTGTTTCACCAGCAGCTAAAGTTCCTTCTGATGGTTCTACTGATGAAGCAATATCTTCACCTAGTAAGTTTTCTTTTACAATATAGTTTGGAGCTTTATCTCCATACCATGTAAATGTTCCTGTTTCTTTAGTTCCTGTACCATTTACTCCATCTGTTGATGTAGCATTAATTGTAATAAATTTTTCGTAATCATAATCAGCATTAGCATCTAATACAATTGCTCCACCATCATATATTTGTAGCATTTGATCAGAATCACAATTATATACTGTTCCATCTGTATGTGTATATCTAAATGCTACACCTTTTACAACAACTAAGAATTTATAATCTCTATTTACTAAATTAGCATCTTCTACTTTTTTAGTAATTTTGATTTTCTTATTGTTTGGATTTGTTACATCATTTATGATGTTGTTTTGTACTTCATAATTTTGATTTTTGTAATTTTTAAATGAATCATATATAGTTCTTGTTGCAACATCATATCTTTCTCCAGAACCTTCTTTAAATTCTGTACCTGCTGGAACATCAATCTCTGTGATTGTATAGTCTGGATCATTTCCGTATAACCATACATATTCACTAGAAACACCTTCCCATACCCAGTTTCCTTCATCATCTTGTTTTGTTGGAGTTGTTAATGTAATTGTTTCTTTTTCATATCCATCTACTTTAATTTCAAATGTAAATTTCAATGATTCAATATAATCTCTTGTAAATTCACTAGATCCTTTTAATGTTTTAATAATTCTTATTGAACCATTTTCAACTTCTTGTTTGTTTATAGCAGTTACTGTAATTGGTTTATCTTGATTTGCAGCAAATTTTCCTGTGTCTGGATTAATAGAAATTAATTGTGCTCCCTCTTTTTTATTTTCTGTTACTTCATATGTTGGAGCTGTATCTCCATACCAGTAAACAGGTCCTACTGTTGTAGGTATTGCTGTTTCTGCATTTTGACCTGCTTCAACTGTTATTGGAACGTCTTTTGAAGCATTTTCAAATTTTTCTCCATTATATGTAAATGTTCCACTAATTTTTACATTAAAGTCAAACATTTTACCTACTAATGTTGTTCCTGGTAAACTTGTTTGTTCCATTACTTTAATTACATTAATTGAACCACTATTTGGTTTTACTTTGTTTATTGCTTTTACAACAACAGTATCTCTTCCTAGAGGTTTTAATGTACCAGTTGCATTTTCAATAGAAACGAATTCATATCCTTCTGGAATTTTAGTTTCTTCTACTTCATATGTTGGAGCTGCTTCTCCATCCATCCAATAATATACTCTTGATTCAACTGAATCTCCAGCTTTTACTTTTAATTTTTCTGAATCAGAGTTTATAGCTCCATTAACAGTTACTTCAAAAGTAAATTTATCATCATCGTCTATTGGTTTTATTGGATTTCCATCGTTATCTACTAATTCTTTTTCAATTACTACTTTACCTTCGTTAATTGAAACTTTTCTATTTAATTCAGTAGTTTTATACCATTTAGCACCTTTAATACCAAGAGCTAATGCTTGTGAATCTTGTTCTTTTAAGTCTGTTAATTTTAACCAATATCTATGTTCTGTATGGTCAAATACTTGTTTATATCCAGTGAAGTTTCCTTCATCATCATATTGTGGTACTGGTTTATAAACATCCCATGATCTAGTTTGTTCTGTCCATGTTGCTTTAAAATATTTACCTTTAAGTTTTTGCCAACTACCAGCTGCATTCATATATCTAAAATGAACTTTTATATTAGTAATTTGAGTTGCATTTTCTGTATCATATAATCTAATATAGAATTTTTCATTTGATTTTGGATATATTAATGGATTTTCTTCATCATTAGATTCCTCTTCTGTTCTTTCTCCATCTAAATATACTAATTCCCAATCAACGTCAAATTCTAATGGTTCATCAGATTCATCAGTATAAAGTTCCATTCCTGTAATTCCAGCGAATTCAACTTCTGGTCTACCACCAAATTGAGCTCTTGCTTCAATATAATCTATTGAAAATGGTCCAACTAATATAGATTGTTTGTCATCTTCAAATACTGTTGTTGGATTTTCAAATTCTCCATCTGTAATCCATGCTGGTTCATAAGTTATATCAAATGCATTTTCAATTTGTTTTTCTTCACCTGTTTCTTCATCGATAACAGTTTCTGTTCTATGTTTTAAATCATCTCTATCTGTAACGCCTGCAGCTTGTAAAATATATGCTTCGAAAGCATCAGCTTCTTGAGAGAATGCTGTATCTGCAACGTGATTTCCTATAGATTCTGGATAAACTGTAGTCCACCAAGCAATTTGAATATAACTATTGTTTCCTTCTACTGTTGCTCTATAAAATTCATCTCCCTCTCTAACTACGATGTTACTTCCAGTTACATAAATTGGTGTTCCAGGAGCTACTACATCATCTCCTGTTACTACTCCAGTATTAACATCTGAACTACTATTTGTACATTCGAATGATGGATATGTACCACCACTTCCTAATTTACTATCGCTCCATGTTAATTTTCCTTCGTATTTTTCGTAATGATTTTGATAATGTCCTTCTTTATATTTATAAACAATTCCACCATTACCATCACTTACACCTTCAACTCTAACGTTACTACCATCTGGTAATGTTGTAACATATTCTTTTTCTACAATGTATAATTCTTCATCTGCAACATAGAATTTTTCTGCTGCTTCTAAAGAACCTTCATATTTAATTTTATTTCCATTTTCGTCTGTTGCTATATCATAATAGAAAACAGCACCTTCTAATTCTTTAACCATCTCAGCTAATATATAAGCTTCTTTTGGTCCAGCGATAATTGGATCACCTTCTGGATTATAGAATCCTAAAGTTAAACTTGTATATTTCTTTGATGCAAATGGTTCTTCTTGTTCAGGATCATTATAGATAAGCATACCTTCATCATTTTTATTTAAATAAGGGAATGATACAGGTAAGGTATCTCCATTTTCTCCTTTTAAATATGTTTCATTTATACTAGGCAATTTTGTACCCTTTTGACAACATAATACATCATAAAAATCGTATAAATCTTGAAGTGTGATGTAATCTCCACCATCATATGAGTGTTGGCAGATTGATTCAATAATCAATCTACCTCTCATATCTTCATTTAAAGTAGTGAATATAAAACCATCATATTCATTACTGTATTCACCCATTATATGACTTTCTCTTTCATAATAGATGAATCCACTATTTTCATCTCCATATGCTCCACTATATTCTTGTGTTGCATTTGATCTATATAGAAAGGCTGTGCTTAATATTGATATTACTATTAAAAATACTATTGATAGCTTTTTAGTTATATTCATATTAAACACCCCCTTTCTTTTTTGATATCCTAATATGATTATAAACTATAAATACTACTATACTTCCTAATAACATTGAAGTTATTATTACAGAAATATTGATAAATACTTCACCAGTTTTAATTGCGATTACAATGTCTGCTCCATCTATATCGTCTTCACCTTGTGCTTTATTAGCTGGTGTTGAGTTTGAATCTGAAATACCATAGATGTTGTAATCTTCATAGATTTCAGCTAAGTTGTTTACGATACCCGTATTTTCATCAGTCATTTGTTTTGTAAGTACTAATTTAACTGTTGCTGATTCACCAGGTGCTAATTCTTTTTCTGCTAAACCTGTAGAATAGATATTTCCATCACTACCTGTATACCAGCTTGAGTTAGCTTCTAATGAAGAATTAAATGTCATTCCTTCTGGTAAGTAATCTATAATTTTCTTAGCATAACCTGCAACATCACCTGTGTTTGTAACTTTCATTTCATATTCAACATATACTGTTGATCCTGATAAGTATTTTGCTGCAATTTCAGTTTTTGCTAAATCTACATTTTCATATTTATCTGTATTTGTTCCTTTTACAGATTGTACTGTTAATTTTGTTATTGTTTTATCAAGTTTCAAATCAAATCTGTCTGCATATACAAAACCAATGTTAACTCCAGAAACACTTCCGTTTGCTACTGTAACAACGTCTGTAATAGCTCCATTTCTTAATTTTCCACCTTGTTCAAGTTTTGTTGTAACTGCATCAGAGTTTACATTATCTTCTACTCCATCTTTACGATATGCAGTCACAGTATATTTTACTGTATCATAGTCAAATACAATTAAGTAATTTCCATTTTCTACTCCAGAGAAAGTATATTCTCCTCTTGCATCAGTTGTAACTGATTTTATGATAAGACCAGATTCACTATTAACTAATTTTGCAGAAACACTTGGTAATAATTCTTCTCCATCTTCTTTCATACCATTTTCATTGCTATCTAACCAAGCTGTTCCTGAAATTCTATATGTTTTAGAAATATTTGTTTTTGTACTTGATACTGTTCCATCATAATGAGTTGTTGTTGATGTTCCACCAGTTGTTTCATCATATGCAGTTGCATTTTTGTCTGATGGTTCTACAATGTGAGTTATACTATTTGATTGAATTTCTTCAATATTATCAGCTTCTACTGTACCATAATTTGTTATTGTTCTTTCTTGAACACCATTTAATCCTGCTGCAACAGCACTAACTGTAGCAACTAATTGTGAACCCGCACCTATACTTGCTGATATTATAATTTCTTCATTTGATGTAACTCTTTTTGTAACTGGTATTCCATTTACTACATAATTTACTTTTTCTACAACAATACCTTCAGGTATTATTTCTGTAAGGTTAACATGTCTTGCAACAGTTTTTCCTTCATTTTTAATAGTAAATATGTATTTTATTTTTTCTCCTTCTTTTATATATGTATCTGTATTTTCTGTTGTTTGTGTTACTGTTAAAACTGGTTTACCAATTCTTGTAGTTAATTTATTTGATTCATATGTAGCTGTTCCATCAGCTTTAGCTTTTACAACTGTTGTTGCACTAGCATAAGTTGTATTTTCTTCTAAATCTGCTGTTTCAACTTTTAACATAACCATAACATTAGATTTAACTTCTTCAACATTCCATGTTACAACTCTTGTTTCTTCATCAAAAGTTCCTTGACCAACTTCTACAGATGTTATTCCGTCTTCAGCATATCCTATTATTGAAGCTGATTTAAAGATTAATTCTTTTGGAAGTTCTTCTGTTATTACTACATTTTTTAATACTTCATCAGTTAAGTTTGTAGCAAATATTCTAAATTCTACTGATTTACCAACATCATAAACATCTGCTTCTGTTTCAATGTCTAATCTGTTGTTTTGAGTCACTTCGATTTCAGCTTGTTCTACTCCAATTTCATCAGCTTCTGCTGTTAAAACTGTTCCGAAATCTTTTGCTTCTAATGTTGATTTTGGTTTAACCTTTTCACTTGAAGAAATATTTGTTACTTCTAATTTTACTTTTATGTCTAATTCTTTTTCTACTTCAAGTTCAGCTGCACGAATAACTAATGTATTTCCTTCTAATGTTGCTTCTGCTCCTTCAACTACTGTTTCAATATATTTTGTAGCATTTGGAATTTCAAATTTTACTACAACATCTTGTGCTTTACATTCTCCAACATTTGATGCAATTATATTAACTTCTAATTCTTCACCTTCTCTAACAGAATTTTTATCTACTGACATAACTAAGCTTAATTCTGGTCCTTCACCAGTTGTTAATCCTACTCTGTCTGGTGTAGCTTGTTCTTCTGTTACAGCAACTTCTGAATTATTTGTATAATATGTTAAGAATGTTCCATAGAATTTTTCATTATGAGATAAGTTTGCAGGAATTTCATATTGATATGTAAATCTTAAAATTTCTGTATCTTGCATTTCATAATTTTCTTCTACTGGTACTATTAAATATGATTTAATATTCTCAAAACTTTCTGGAGCTGGATTCCATCCATTTGAACTATCAGCTAAATCTTTTGTTGCTTCTCCATTTTCTGAATAATATATTGTAAATTGTGATTGTATTCTTTCATCTGCTATTAAAGCTCCAACTAATTTTGTATCTTTAGTTGTTCCTAAATCATCTCCTGTTGCAATATCTTTGTTTCCTTTAAAAGGAATTCTACCAAGTATTGCTAAATCTGAAACTGTATTTCCATTATTGTTCATTACAATGATTTCCATTGTTGCAACTTTTGCATCTGAATATATATCTATTAAATCTACTTTTTCACCTTGTCTTACAGATGCTGTTACTGAACCATTACTATTATAATTTGATGTACTATTTACTACTACTAATCCTGTTGGAGCTGAATAGTTAATTACTAATTCATTTACTCCTCCATTATCATAATTTGTAGCTTCTTGGTTAGTATATCTTAATGTCATTGTTTCTGATTTTGCTGGTGTATATAAGTTAACTTTTATATTCGCATTAAGTACTATGTTAGTACCATTTGTTAAAACACCAGAATTTATTCCTTCTTGCATTCCATCTATTGTTATTACTATTTTTCTATCAACTACTTCTGCTGAAGTAATACTTAATCCTTCTGCATAAAGTAAACTTGAGTTTGTTATTTCAAAACTTTCGATTGATTCTGGTAAATCAATTTCAAATACTGAATGTCCATAAATATCTGAACTAGCAGATGCGTTGTTTAATTCAATTCTTAATTCAACATTTTCGTTTGTCTCTAATGTTGATAAGCTATCTCTATCCATAGCTAAAACTGCTTTTGTTGTTGTATCTAATAATTTTGTTGTTATTTCTGAAACTCCAACTTCTACTTTATCTTGTACATAATTGTATTTTGCTTTTATTGATGTTTTTGTATTTATACTTTCAAGATTTGCAAATGTTGGTTTATCTACTGAAGAGTTTGACATAGCTTTTATTGATTTAATTACTATGTTTCCTTCTTTTACTGGTTTTGACATTTCAAAACTTAATTTTGGATATTTATTTTCAAAACCAATTGTTACTCTTCCTTCTTCATTTACTTCTGAGTCATTATTAATAACTGCAATTATAGTTCCTGAAATATCCATTACTTTGATTTCACCTTGTTCACCAAGGATTTCTACAAAGTTTTCTTTTGATACAGAAACTTGTTTATAATATAAATCATTATTTTCTATAACATTTCCTGATTTATCTTTGTAAGTATTTTCTACATCTTCTACTGTTAATGTTTCAATTATTTCTGTGTATGAAACGTTAACCATTGTTTCTGATGTTAGTTCTACTTCATATTTGTCATTGTTATTATAATTTGCATATACATATGCTTTTGAAACTTCTTCAGTTTCGTTTTCTATATTTAAAGATACTAAATCTCCTATTTTTCCTTCTAGAAGATATTCATGATTTTTATTATCATCGTCATTTGTTACTATATTGATGTTTTCATTTCTTTGAACACCACTAAATGTTGTTAATTTAGCTTCAATATTTGAATTTACTGTTTGAGCTTCTTCTGTTATTTCTGAATCCATGTATGTATATGTTACTAGGTATTCATCAACACCTGTTCCATTATAATATCTTTCTTCTTCAACAACTTCTTGATCTGCTTCTTGTAAATATTCATCAGCAAACTCATTTACTTCTACTAATTGTTTTTCATTATTTACTTTGATTGTTACTTTATTTTCTTCTGGATTATAATTCCAATTTTCTTCTGTGAAGACTACTTCTCCAACATTTTTTCCGTTTGTTCCTGCTGTGCTATTTGCTACAACATAAACATTGTTTGGAGCTTTATCTCCTATTGTTGGAGCAGTTATTACTACTTCTGATTCTTTTGTTGGTAATGTATTTCCTTCAACTTGAGTATCAACTTTTACAAGAGTTTGTAAAATGATACCAGCACCAAAGTCAATATATTTTTCAGCAGATGTTTCAACTTTAACTGTTCTTGAATCTTCCCAATTTACAGTTAAATAAATTTTCTTAGAAACTTCTTTTTCTTCACCTTCGTTATCAACATATATACCTGAAAAAGCTATCAAAGCTTCTTTTGATAGTTTACTTTCATTCACATATGATTCGTTTTTGTACTCGATAGGTACTTGAATTTTTACATCTTCTGAAGAACTATTGATTTGTTGTAATGTTACTACATTATCTTCAATCGATTGAACATAATCTCCTAATTCTTCTTGTGGTTTAATTTCGAAGTTTAGTCCACTTCCTTCTTCTGTTTCTACAATTGCTATTTTCGCATCTTTTAAGTATCCACTTTCTTGAACGCTTAAGCTCATGCCAATAGACAATTCCTCATTATTTACATCACTAATAACCGAAGCTTCATCATTTTCTTCGGTTCCAAAATAAGCTGTAAATCCGATATTTTTATGGCCAGTGTCGGATGTTAAGCCTAATATGCTTTCTGCAAAACTTGAAGCATATGCTTCAGTTACAAATGCAAAATTTGCAAAGGTTAGTGTAAATATTAGGATTATTGCTAACAATTTTTCTAGAATTTTGTTTTTAAGCATAATCTTAATTCCTCCCATAATAACAAATTTTTTGACATAGTATCTTAATTTACTATTTTATTATAAGTATAATTTTACTCTTTTTTTTAAAGTAGTCAATATACAAACCCTTTATATTCTAGGTTTTCATGACTTTTTCCGCCTATAACCCTTTACGGAAGTTCCTTTTCAAGAACATCACCCATTTTAAATATAAAATTTGTGTTACATACCTAACTTTATATAAGTCTTTTAAGCCTTTTATGTCAAAACGCTGTACAATAATTATTATACACCGTTATGTCAACTTTTTCAAGCAATTTCAAGCATTTTTTGACTTTTTTTCAAGTTTTTTCAAAGGTATTTTCTCACCTATTTGTGACTTACAGGTGTTTTTTTGTCGAATTGTGTAAAAAACTTAAAATAATCTGCTCTTGTTTACATTTTTTCCTTGCTTAATTTTTTCAAAACCACCATTTATAGGTTCCGTAAAGCATTTATTATATTCTGTAATATTTATGAAACTTTTAAAGAAAGATGCATATAAATATAGTAATCTAACTGTTAGGAGGTATTTAAGATTGAATAACATGGATATAAACAAATTACTAGCTGCCATCTCTAAAATGGATAAAGAAGAACTTGAGAAAAATATTTATAAAGCTCAGACAATACTTGAAAATTCTGGCTTAAACAAAAATTTTGATAAAGGCGAAAAATAATATGGATAACGATTTTTCAGAAGTTTTAAACAAATTCTCTGATATTTTAAAAGAAAAAAATATTGACTTAAACAATATAGCAGGTGGAACACCTATTCCTCCTGCTGAAAACAACGATTTTTCATTAGATATTGAAACAATATTAAAAATCAAAAATATAATGTCAAAAATGAATCAAAATCAAGACTGCCCTAGGAATAAATTACTTTTTGCTTTAAGACCTTATCTAGAAAAAGATAAACAAGAAAAGCTAGAGCAATATATAAAAATAGCAAATCTTTTAAGTGTAATGGAAAACTTAGATATTGGAATAAATTTTTTAGAAAAAAACAAACAAGGTTATGATTTTATATTAATCATAACCTTGGTACTTTTAATTATTTAATTTTATACAATAATTATTTCATTTTTTTCTATTTTACAAATTGGACATTTATCAACTTTTTCTCCAACTTCTCTAACTAAATTTGCGATTCTTATTTGTGTTACATCAATATTATTTGCAGAAATTATTGCCATTGTATTTCCATTTGCACCAGCATGAGCAACTCCTCTTAAGGCACCTAAAATCATTATATTTCCTCCAGCAACCACTTCAGCTCCAAAATTAACATCACCACAAACTACTATACTTCCTGGATATTCTTCTCTGTGTCCAGATCTTAATGAATTTTGTATAAATTTTGTTTCTGATATGTCTGTTTCAACTTCAAAAGTTCTTTTAATTGCGTGTAGCCCTAGCAAATCTGAGATATCATCAAATTTTATTTCAACGGGAATTTCTGCATTTATTGCAGCCTTTACTTTCTTTATTTCAGATTCTGTAAATAATCTTCCTGTAACTCTCATTGGAATTGTAGAAGTTTGATAGAAATCTCTTAATTTCGGAAGTTTTGATTGTAATTCTTCCATTATTTCATTTATATCTGCTATTACATTAACATTTAATATTATTTCATTTGTAGTTTGGCTGATTTTAATATTATTTAACATCCTTTTTACCTCTTTCTATCTAAAAGATTCGATTTCTATTGAAGCTGACATATCTTCATTTGTCTCTTGTACATTCATTCCAAAATATTCTGTCATAATATCTCTAACAACTTCAGCTGTATAATATCCATGTCCACCTTTTTCAACCATAACAACAATTGCTATTTCAGGATTATCATAAGGTGCAAACCCCGCAAACCATGCAATTACATCCTTTGAAGCTTTAACACTTGTCATTTCTGCAGAACCAGTTTTTCCACCAAGTTCTATAGCAAAATCTTTAAATACCGAATATGCAGTTCCGCCTTCTTCTTCAGCAACAGATCTCATTCCTTCATGTATTGCATTTATTGTTTCTTCACTTATATTTTTATCTTCTGTTTTTTCAATTTCTCTTCCTAGTTTTTTAGCTTCATATGCAACTAATTCATCTTGTGAAACTTGAGTTCCATTTGATTTTATTACACTTTTTACTAAAGTTAAATCAATTGGATGACCACCATTTGCTACCATTGAAATATATTTAGCCATTTGTACTGGTGTTGCTGTATCAAATCCTTGACCAATTGAAGCTGAAGCAGTATCCGCTTTCGACCAATATCTTTCAATTAAATTTCTTGCTGGCACAATACCAACTGACTCACTTATTTCAATTCCTGTTTTTTTACCAAAACCAAAGTATTTAGCAAATTCTCCTAATGTTTCTACACCAATTCTGTTTGAAACTTCATAAAAATAATAGTTACAAGATTTCATCAAAGCTCCAACAACGTTAAGTCTTCCATGTCCCCTTCCATATGAATTGAAATACCAACATTTCGGATGTTGATCATAATCAGGATCATCTGTAACATAGAATGGCCCATTATCATTTATTGTTTCTCCCACAGATACTTTTCCAGTTTCAAGACCGGCAATCGCTGTAACCATTTTATAAATAGACCCTGGTGGATATGTTCCTTGAGCAGCCCTATTATAAAAAGCTCCTACATCTCTGTACTCATTGTATTTGCTAGTTGAAATACCATCATAGAAAAGACCAACTTCATAATCTGGATAACTTGCCATAGCTAAAATCTCACCAGTATTAACATTTGTTACTACTACAGCACCAGTCTCAGCTTCATAAGGTTCTCCAAAACCTCCATCTCTTATTTTCATTATATTTCTTTCAAGAGAATCTTCTGCAACTCTTTGAAGATTTGCATCTATTGTAAGTACAACATCTGCTCCACCTATAGCTTCCTGAGCTGTATATTCACCAGTTACAGTTCCATCAACAGACATATCAATTTGTTTTATTCCATCTTCTCCTCTTAAATAATTTTCGAAGACTTTTTCAATTCCAGTTTGACCAACTTTATCATCTACATCATATTCATGAGTATCACCTTCAGCTTTAAACTCATCTAAGTTATCTTTACTAATTCTACTTGCATAACCAATTATATGAGAAGCAAGTTCTCCTTGATGATAAACTCTAACTGGTTCTACAACTATATTAACACCAGTTAAATTTTGTGAATTTTCTTGTAGCTGTACAGCAGCATCTCTTGAAATTTCTTCTGAAATTGCTATTGATCTTGTTGTTGAATATCCTATTGTTGTTATTGCATATCTAATTGCTAAAATTTGTCTTATTTCTTTAGGATTTTCATTATTTATATTATATTTATCTCTAAATAGATAAAATGCCTCTTCTGCTGAAGCTGTTTCTGGAATATCATATTTTTCTTTCCATTCTTGTAATTCTTCTTCTGAATCAAAATGATATTCAAAAGGATCTATACTTATTGGAAATGTATCTACATATGAGTTCCCATTATTTTCTAAAATTGTTGTCATTAGTAATATCGAGTCATTTAATTGAGCATCATCTGTTTTTGATTTATACATCTCAAGTGAAAACTTCATTTCAGTACTTACTAAAATATTTCCACTTCGATCTAAAATACTTCCTCTTGCTGCTTCTATTGTTGCTTCTCTAGTAAGTTTTGTATTCGAATCTTCTCTATATTCTGCTCCATTTACAATTTGAAGATCAAACAATCTTATTAAAATAATTATTCCTATTAAATAAACTATTGCAGTTAAAACATTATATCTAAAATTAGATTTTTCTAATTCGCTTTTTTGTTTCAGCCATCTCACCTTCTTTATTAATTATTTTAATTAATAAGTTTTAAAAATATCTAGTAAGTATGTTATTTTTCTTAAAGTTTCTATCTATTGTATATCCTGCTTTTTGAATTAGTGGATAAAAAATTATAGATAATAAAACATTATATACAATTTCTATTAAAACTATTTTTGTAAAATAGTAAAACTCTCTATCAAAATTTAAAATTATTGAATTTAAGAAATATGTTCCTAATTCAAAAATAAGTGTAGCTCCTGCTACCATAAAAATTATTGTTAATTTATTTTCTTTTGAAAAATTCTTATCAAAATATGAACCAAGATAACCAATAACACAAAGCATTACTGCTGTGATTCCTATTGTTTTTCCATATAAGAAATCTATTAAAAGTCCTATTACAACACCAAAAGATATTCCAACCAATTGACTAGCAAATAATCCTATAAATAAAACGTAGATTACAAATAGATTTGGTTTTATTCCTGCTATTGTAAATGTACTAAAAATATTCACTTGAAGGAAATATATTAAAAAGAAAACTAATATTAAACAAATTACTGTTAGAATTTTCCTCATATAAAGTTCCTTTCTCTATTCATTGATTATTAGTACTGTATCTACTTTTGAAAAATCTACTGCTGGTTCTACAATTGCGTATCTATCTGTTATATTGCTTGTTGTAACTATTTCTTTTATTGTTCCAATTATTATTCCTTTAGGATATATTCCACCTACTCCTGATGTGTATACACTATCACCTTGAATTAGCTCTGCACCAGTTGGAATGTAAGATGCTCTTAAGATTTGTTTTTGACTATTGTCAAGTGTTCCTTTACAAATTATGCTTTCTTGAGTTGTGCTTATTGAGCTACTTACTGTGCTTGCTGAGTCTATAATAACTTGAACTTTACAAGTTGATTCTGTAACTGAAATAACATGTCCAACTAATCCTTTATCAGCAATTACTGTCATGTTTTCTTTAATTCCATCTTTTATTCCAACATTTAAAACTAAAGTACTGCTATAGTTGCTTACATCTTTGTTTATTACATATGCTGGAATTGTTTGATAAGAAGCATATTTTTCTGTTAAATTCATATATTCTTGAAGTGTAGTATTTTCTGCTTTTATCATTTCAAGTTCTCTTAAGCTTGTTTCTAATTCACTATTTTTCTTTTTTAGTTCTTCGTTTTCTTGCATTATAGTTTCCATATTAGAAAAGTAAGCAGAGTTTCCTTGTAATTTGTTTCTTAAATCTATAAAAACTCTTTGAATCGGATTCACAATTGAACTTGCGGCTGATTCAAGATATGAAAGTTTATTAACTTCTACATTTGAAAGAAAAATTAATAGTATTAAAACAATTACTGTTAAAATACCACCTAAAATTTCTGTCTGTTTATTTCTGTTCATTAATATCTTCCCTTCTTCTTAATTTCATTATCAATTTAAAACACTACTATATATTCCATCTCCAATTATTATATGATCTAATACTTGAATATCAAGCAGAGCTGCTGCCTTTCTTATTTTTTCAGTAAATTCAATATCTATATTACTTGGAGCTGGATTTCCACTTGGATGATTATGCACTAAAATTATTTTTGGAATTTGCATTTTCACTGGTTCTGAAAGTATTGCTTTAACATTTACAATTATGTTGTTTTCGTTTCCTACTGCTATTGTTAAAACCCTTTTCAAAATATTTTGATTGTTTAACATTAGAACTTTCAAAACTTCATTTTCTTCTGTTTGCAGTTCTTGCATAAATAAATTAGCGACATCTACTTTTGAAGTTATTTTTATTTCTTTTGAGCTTATTGGCTTTGAAATCCTTTTAGTAATTTCACCAATTGCTTTTAATTCTATTGCCTTTACTTTTCCAATTCCATTTATAGTTTGTAATTCTTCAATTGATATTGTTTGCAGAAATCTTAAACTTCCATTTTTTATTGTACTTAAATTCATAAGATTTTCTGCAATTTCTAAAGATGATTCTTCTTTTGTTCCTGTTTTTATTATAATAGACAAAAGTTCAACATCTGTTAATGTTTTTTCTCCATACATTAACATTTTTTCATACGGTCTTTCCATATGAGGAATATTTTTAATTTTTCCCATTATTTCCTTTCTGTCTATTTTATATCCCTTATATTTTTCTATACCAAATAATAGCAAGTACCATTCCTATTATACTAGCCACATTTATTCTTATCATACAACTAAATGTTATTGCGAGTACACTCAAGTCTAAAGTAACTGGTGTTGAAAGTCCAAAACTTTCACCATATGATAACCACCATAGCCAACTTACTCTATTTGCAAGTTCCCCAAGTAATCCTCCAATTACTAAACCTGATAGTAAAAATATTAATAATACCCAAAAATTTTTTTCTTTTGTTGCCATATTTTACCCCCATTTTTTCCTACGGAAATTTGTACTTTTCATTGGTATATTATATCTTGATATGTTGTTTTTTTCAAGTAATTTATATACTTTTTTTAAATATAATTAAGTATAAAACATTTCATACATTTATTTACATTTACTTTTGTTTTCTGGATAGTATAATTAAATTATTGGAGGGATTATATGAAACTTGAAAAAATCACTGAAACTAAACTAAAAATAATGTTTAATCAAGAAGAATTAGAAGAAAATAATATCTCTTTACATTCTTTTCTTTCCAATTCAATAGAAGCTCAAAGGCTTTTCTTAGCCATTCTTGATATTGCAAACGAAGATTTAAATTTTAACACAACTGGTTGTAAAGTCTCATATGAAGCATTTTCTTTTGAAAATAAAACTTTTGTAATCTTTATAACAAAAGACCAATCTTTGCCTACATCTATAGTTCACGGCATTTCTAGTTCATTATTTGATGGTAACTTTTTCCAAGTCCTTAGGGATGACACCATTTCACAAAATTCCTCTTTCAATTTTATAGATAATAAACTATCAACTGCAAAATCAGTTCTTACATACTTTTTCTATAATCTTGAAGACGTTTTTGATTTTTGTAAACTTTTATGCAATTTCAATGTTTTTGAAAATATTGAAAGTTCTTTATATCAATATGAAAATTTATTTATTCTTGAAATATATAAAACTGACTCTATCACAAGTGATTTAGAAAAAATAGAACTCATCTGTTCAGAAATAAAAAATACTTCTGATATTTCAGAAGTTTCAAAAACTAGATTAAAAGAATTTAGTAAAATACTAATTGAAAAAAATGCAATTTCAAAACTAAGTTCATAATTTCCATAAATCGCCATCAAAATTTTAATTCCAAGTCGATGATAATACATGTTAATAACAAAAAAAGAACTATCTTCAATTGATAGTTCTTTTTTATCTTCCATATAAGTAATTTTGAGGATTTTTTGCAACTCCATTTACTCTTATTTCTAAGTGTAAGTGTGGTCCAGTTGAATTTCCTGTTGAACCAACAGCTGCGATTACTTCTCCTTGACTAACATTTTGCCCCACACTAGCATATAGTCTACTGCAGTGAGCATAATATGTTTGAATTGAATCTGTATGTGCAATTATTATTAATTTTCCGTAGTTTCCTTTGTACCCTGAATATATTACTGTTCCAGCAGCTGCTGCTTTAATTTGTGTACCTGTTGAATTTGCTATATCAAGTCCAGTATGAGTTCCACCAGATCTTCTACCAAATCTTGATGTTATTGTACCTTTAACTGGCTCTACTAATGCAATTCCCAAAGCTGTATTCTCATAAGATACTCTTTTACTAGTAACATATGTTCTTTTCTTAATTACAGGCATCTCTTTATATAAAGATGCAACAGTTGTTTCTTTATCTGTAAATTGTTTTAACTCTGTATCATATTTTAATGCAAATCCGATTGTATCCTTATTTTGACTATTTTTAGATTTTAAGTCATTTATTATTGCTTCTGCTTCTTCAAAAGTTTCAACATAATATTTTTCTTGACCGTCTTCTAAAATTGCATAATATTTATAATAAGGAACTCCTGAACTAATTACTGCCGTAAATATTTCATCATCATTTGCTGTTAATCCTTTTTTTAACAAACATAAATCATATTCTGGTAATACATCAATTTCGACAAACGCAATTGTTTTTGAGTCACCACTTTTTCTATAATTGCTAATCTTTTTTTGTAATTTACCTTTGTCTTCCGTATATCCAATAAATTCTCCGTTTAAAGAAACGCTATACATCGGTTTATATACGACAAAAACTATAAATCCTATAATTGCAAGCCCCACAAGGAACATTAAGATTAATTTTATCCATGTTCTCAAGTAAATTACAATGTTTTTAAAAATACTAGTTATTGCCATCACCCCTTTGCAAACTAATATTATCCTTTTCTTATCATATTTAGCTTATAATATTTAATGAGTATTGTCAATAGAATTTTTTAGGAGAATATTTAAAAAACAAAGGAAAAAAGTTGAAATAAAAGCAAAATTTTTATCTCAACTTTTTTTTAAAAATTTTTTATGAATTTGTAACTTGATTTTTTACGCCTATAATTTCCTCTTGAGTTGCATTTGCCGCAGGCATATAGTACCCTTTTGATTCTGCTAATTTAAAAAGCTCATATTGAAAACTTTCAGAAGAATTTCTTAAATTTTGAAATGTTTGTCTAAGTTCCATATTTGCAGTTTCTAATATAGCACCTTCATAATCTTTTAAACATGCTTTTGTTGATTCAAGCACATCATTCACTATTGCTTTTTCTTCCATCTTTTCCTCCTACCCTAAAAATGATATTAATTTTTGTTTTGAATTTAAAGAATCTTGTGCAGCTTTATTTAAAATTTGTTTTATTTGTGGATCCACAGCAGTGTCTGCATAATGAGTAAGTTTAGCATATGAATTTTCTTGTGCTCCTATAAAGTGACGTAAATTCTGTAATTCCATTTGGTTTAATGTTCCCATTTTTCTCATCCTTTCTTATTTTTTCTTATTATTTCTCTATTTTCAAAATTTATTCATATATACAAAAGATTTCTAAAATAATCTTTCTTAAGTATTATTGACAAAAGAATATCATTGTTTTATAATAGTCTTTGTCAAGTTCATAACGCGCCATTAGCTCAGTTGGTAGAGCAGTTGACTCTTAATCAAATGGTCGGAGGTTCAAATCCTCTATGGCGCACCAAGAGAAGTAGTAAACTAAAACTACTTCTTTTTTCTTTAAAAAATTAATAATTTATGAGGATTTGAAAAGGAGGACCAGAAAATAGTCCAGTGGACTATTTTCCCGACGCGGCTCGCCAAATCCTCTATGGCGCACCAAAAAGAAACAGTATATAAAAACTGTTTCTTTTTTTATTTTAGAAATCAAAAATCAATAAGGATTTGAAAACGCGCACCTCATAGCTTGTTTGACTTATTTTACATAATATGTTAAAATTATTTTTAAGGATTTATTCCTAATATATATCTTTTGGAGGTTTTATACCATGTGTAAATCTGAATCTACTCTCTCTAACCTGCGCGAACTCGTTAACAACCTCGTCGAAAACAACAAGCGGCTGATGGACGCCCAGCGTGGCGAAATCACTGGTTGGAATCATGCCTACGAGGACTATCTGTGCCCGTGGCGCGATTATCTCCATGATCTGATGCCTCAGCAGCTGGATTGGGCCTTCACCAACGTGAAGAAGCTCTATACCTATGACTGCACCCGCTCCGCAGTGGTCGAAGCTATCGAAGCCGTGATTTCCAAGATCAACGAGCACATCTCTACCCTGCTGATTGAGCAGTGTACCCAGACCATCACCGATGCATTCAGCAATGTGAACTCTTCTGCTGATGCTATCGCCCTCGCCACCGCAATCGACGAAGCCAAGAACCAGGCACTGGCAGAGTACTTCAAGAACAACAAGTAAACAGTAAACCGCCAACCCAGAGGACTGCACTCCGCAGTCCTCTTTTCATTTATGCTTAACTACTCAAAAAAATAGATACCTCTATTTCTAGAGGTATCTATTTTTAGTATTTAATTAGATATATAGAAGTAATTTTAAGAATTCATTATTTCTGCAAATTCTTCTCCATCTATCTTTTCTTTTTCTAATAGAACATTTGCTACAGCTTGTAATTTATCCATATGTTCATTTAAAATATCTTCTGTTCTTCTATATGCTGTATCAATTATTCTCTTAACTTCAGCATCAATTAAACCTGATGTTTCTTCACTAAAGTTCTTTTGAGTTGTGAAATCTCTTCCTAAGAATACTTCTTCTTGCCCTGAACCAAATGTAATCGCTCCTAGTTTTTCACTCATACCATATTTAGTAACCATAGCTCTTGCAATTTTTGATGCTCTTTCAATATCATTACTTGCTCCTGTAGAGATATCTCCTAAAACTAAAGCTTCAGCAACTCTACCACCTAACAATGATATAATTTGTTCTTCCATTTCTGATTTACTCATAAATGATCTGTCTTCTGAAGGTCTATACATTGTATAACCACCAGCCATTCCTCTAGGAATAATAGAAATTTGATGTACATCATCTTGTGTTTCTAAGAATCTACTTGCAACTGCGTGACCAGCTTCATGGAAAGCAACAAGTCTTTTTTCTTTTTCGCTTATTACTCTTGATTTTTTCTCAGGTCCCATAGTTACTTTAACCATAGCATCTTCAATTTCAGCCATTCCTATTTCCGTTTTATCTCTTCTTGCAGATAATAATGCAGCTTCATTTAAAATATTTTCTAAATCAGCTCCAACAAAACCTGCTGTATTTTTAGCGATTGTTCCTAAATCAACATCATCACCTAATTTTTTCTTTCTTGCATGTACTTTTAAGATTTCTTCTCTTGCTTTAACATCTGGTGTTCCTACTACGATTTGTCTATCAAATCTTCCTGCTCTTAATAAAGCTTTATCAAGTACGTCTGGTCTGTTTGTAGCGGCTAATACGATAACACCTTCATTTGCTGCGAAACCGTCCATTTCAACAAGTAATTGGTTTAATGTTTGTTCTCTTTCATCATGTCCTCCACCAAGACCTGCACCTCTTTGACGACCTACAGCATCAATTTCGTCTATAAAGATAATACATGGAGCATTCTTTTTAGCTTGTTCAAATAAATCTCTTACTCTTGATGCACCAACACCAACGAACATTTCTACGAAGTCAGATCCACTTATAATAAAGAATGGTACTCCAGCTTCTCCTGCTACTGCTTTAGCAAGTAAAGTTTTACCTGTACCTGGGTGACCAACAAGTAAAACACCTTTTGGTATTCTTGCACCCATGTCTGTAAATTTCTTTGGTGATTTTAAGAAATCTACTATTTCAGATAATTCTTCTTTTTCTTCATCTATACCAGCAACATCTTTAAATGTTACTTTTGTTTTTGGATCATTTGTATTTAACATTCTAGCTTTACTTTTTCCAAAACTCATAGATTTGTTTCCATTTTGATTTGGATTCATAAGTAATAACCAGAAGATTAAAAATACTATTAATATTATAAATGGAGAAAATGCTCCTAGAATTGCCATTACTACTGACTCTTCTTCTTGTGTTAATACTAATTGACCACTTACTATATTATCAGAAACTTGTTCCATAAATGAATCTAAGCTTGGTATAATAACTTCTTTTGTTACTGTTACTTTGCTTGCTGATTTATCACTACCTGTTTCTGAATCTTTTAATATAACACTTGCTGTTTTAGAGTCTGATGATATAACAACCTCTGAAACTTCTCCTGTTGATATTTTGTTTAATAATTCTGAATAACTCATTTTATAATCTGAGTTATTTACAACAGCGCTTAGCAATACTAGAAAAAATAAACCTAATACTAGCCACATTGCTAATGTTTTAATTCCATTTTTCAAAACTTTCTTCCTCCTATATTAGTCTAGAAAATGACTTTTCTAAACAAATTACTCTTGCTTGCATAAAATATAGCATAGCAATTTTTCAATTGCAATAGCTTTTTTCAAAAGAAATATGTCTGTAACAATTGGCTTTTCAAGGCCTTTACGGAAGCTTATTTTAGACCCATTATATATATTTTTTTATTTTTGATTACAATTTTTGTTTTTTTATTTGGAGTTAAAAATTTATTACCTATATTATTGTTACAAAGTTTTATTATATCCTCAATATGTACTTTTTCTATCCCTTTTGTTGTTCCAAATATCTTATTAATAGAATATAATATTATTCTTTTTTGAATTGCTTTGTTTTGAGAATTAAATTTCTTCAAATCTAATATAATTGTAGCCTCTTTTTCCCCATTATATACATTTTCTGTGATATTTTTTTCTTCTAAACACATATCTTTATATTCTGATTTTGTTTGAAGTTCTAAATATTCTAAGTCATCTTTTACAATTTCTGATAGCCTAGTTATTGTTTCTAAAAAGTTAGGATTCAATTCTTCTTTTATATAGGGAATAGCTATGTTTCTGATTTTATTTCTTGTATAAATATTTTCATCATTTGATTCATCATGTCTTGGATTTAATTTTTCTTCTTCACAATATTTTTCAATCTCTTCCCTTTCAGCTTCAATTAATGGTCTTATATATTTTCCAGATTTTGCTTCAATTCCTTTAAGCCCAGAAAGTCCAGTCCCTCTAATAATATTCATAAGAATTGTTTCTACATTATCATTACTATTATGCGCAATTGCAATTTTATTAGAATTTGTTTTATTAAGAATTTCATCAAAAAATTCATATCTTACAATTCTTCCTGTTTCTTCTAAACCTCTTTTTTCTTTTTCCGCAATGTCTTTAATATTTGTATTTAAAACAAAGCATTCTATTCCATTTTTTTTGCAATAATCTAAAACATATTGTTCATCAATTTTCGCATTTTCTCTAAGCCCATGATTTATATGAGCTACACAAATATCAAACTTAAAATAGTTATCTTGTTTTAATTCTTTTAAAATATTAAGCATTGAAATAGAATCTGGTCCACCAGAAACTCCGCAAACTATTCTATCCCCATCATTTATTAAATTATGTTTTTTAATAGTTTCTATAACTTTTTCTTTTAACATATTTTTCTCCTATTATATAAAAAAAGCGCTAGATAAACTCCTCTAATATAATTAGAGAATCATTATTTTACTAGCGCCCCAAATTTTATTTTAATTATTGTGGTTCCTCAAAATATCTTCTTTCTAAGTTAGCAAATTTTGTGTAGTTTGGAAGCCAAGCTAAATCTACAGTACCTGTTGAACCACCTCTGTGTTTAGCCAAAATAACTTCTGCAACATTTTTCTTTTCACTGTCTTCATTATAATAATCATCTCTATATAAGAAAATTACTATATCCGCATCTTGCTCTATAGAACCAGACTCTCTTAAGTCTGAAAGCATTGGTCTTTTATCATCTCTTTTTTCAACACTACGAGAAAGCTGAGATAAAGCAATTACTGGAATATTAAGCTCTTTTGCAAGAATTTTTAAAGATCTACTAATTTCAGCAATTTCTTGCTCACGGCTAGAATTCTTTCCTCCACTACCTTGAATAAGTTGTAAGTAGTCTATTACTACTAGACCAATATCTTTTTCTATTTTAAGCTTTCTACATTTTGCACGTATTTCCATAATTGAAATACCAGCTGTATCATCTATATAAATAGGCGCTTCTGAAAGTCTTCCTAATGTTGATGCAAGTTTTACCCAGTCTTCATCATCAAGTTGTCCTGATCTTACTTTATTACTATCTATCATTGCTTCAGAACACAAAATTCTGTTACCAACTTGGTCTTTAGACATCTCCAAGTTAAATATAGCAACTCCTTTTCCACTTTGTAGTGCAACATTTGTTGCTAAATTTATTGCAAATGCTGATTTACCCATAGCAGGTCTTGCAGCTACTATAAGTAAGTCTGAATCATGAAGTCCATTTGTTTTTAAATCTAAGTCTGCAAATCCTGTAGAAGTACCACTCAATTGTCCTTTTTGATTACACAACTCTTCAAGTTTCGCAAAAGTTTCTACTAAAACATCTTTTATTGCAGTATATCCTTTTGTGTTTTTCTTTTGAGTTAATTCGAAAACCTTTTTTTCTGCCATATCCATGATTCTTTCAACATCTTCTGTTTCATCATACCCTAAAGATATTAAATCATTTGCAGTTAATATTAAATTTCTCATTAAGGCCTTTTCTTCAACTATTTTTATATATTTATCCACATTGGCAGTTGTTGGAACTCTTTCTGGAAGACTAGCTAAATATTCTAATCCACCAATTCTTTCAAAATTTCCAGATTCAGTTAATTCTGCTTTTACAGTTATAATATCTATTGGTTCGCTTTTTGCATATAAGCTAACTATTGCAGCAAAAATTGCTCTATTATCTTCTCTATAAAAAGAATCTTCTTTTAAAAGTTCCAATGCGCTAAACACTGCTTCTTTATCAGTTAACATAGAACCCAAAACAGCTTGTTCTGCTTCTATGTCATGTGGCGGTACTTTTCCTAACTCCATCTTACATCCCTCTTCTAAACATTATTGTTTTGGTACAACCATTACTTGTACTGATGCCATAACACCTTCGTTAAGTTTTATATCTACTTTTGTTACTCCTGCAACTTTAATTGTTTCTGATAATAATACTTTTTTCTTATCTACATCTATATTAAAATCTTTTTTTAGGGCTTCTGCTATTTCTTTAGAAGTTACTCCACCGAATAATTTTCCGTTTTCTCCAGCTTTAACTTCTATTTTAACAGTTATTTTTTTCATTTTTTCTGCTATTTCTTTAGCTTCTTTTAAATCTTCACCTTTTCTATAAGCTACTGATTCATTTTTTGCTTTTAGGTTGTTCATGTTTCCGCTATCTGCTGGAACAGCTAATCCTTTTGGTAGTAAAAAGTTTCTTGCATAGCCATCTGCTGCATTTATAACTTGATCTTTTTTACCTACACCTTTTATGTCTTGTTTTAAAATTACTTTCATTTCATGAATCTCCCTTCATTTTTTTATTATAATAAATTGTAAGTTATTATAATTTCGCTAATGTATTTTATAACATTTTTGTTACTTTTTCAATATAACAGCTAAAAATAAAAGGAATATTTGCATAAATATGCATATATTCCTTAAAATTCTAAAACTTATTCATACTCTACCCATTCATCTAAATCTTCAACATCTGCAAACGCATCAATTTTCCATTCATTATCTACCTTCACTAGTCCAAATGTTGTTTTTATTTTTCCTTTAAAATCTCCATCTAAATCAACTCTTGTTTGAACTGCATCTGCTACAATTGAATCTGTAGTAATATAGATATTCTCAAATTCTATTCCACCAAAGCCACTATATCCTTCGCCACCTTCAGTTATGTATGCTTTATCATCTTTAAAAATCACACATATTGCATGTTCATCAAAATATTGCTTAGCATTTGGAGTGAAATATTTATTACATATAGTTTCATAATTTAAAATTTCATAACAATAATCTTCTTTAATTAAAACCATTTCTTCTGACCATTTAAAATGTGGTTCACTTGGGTATATTAACTCCATATATAACTCAAATTTTTCATTCAACAATTTTTCCGCTCTTTTTTCACTCATTGGTGCTGTAGCAAATGAATATATACTCATTCCAATTAAAAGTATTACTGTTAGTGTATAATCTATCATTTTTGCAGTTTTTGATCTATTTAATCTATTTGAAAAACTCATAGTATTCCTCCATAAAACTTTTACTCAATTGATTATAACATTATTCAAATAAAAATAACATCTAAAAAGAAAAAATAAGCTATAACAAATCCGTTATAGCTTATCATATTTTCTATTCTGTTTCTAATAAATACTCATTAATTCTTATTACAAGTTCGTCTTTTGCATCTTCTAAACTAAAGCCTTCAAGTTGAGCTCCAGCTAAAGTGATGTGTCCACCACCACCTAATTTTTCAAGTATAAGTTGTACATTTATATCGCCTATAGAACGTCCACTTATACAAACTTTCTCACCCATTTTTGCCATTACGAAAGATGCTGTAATATCACTTATTGTTAAAAGTTCGTCTGCAGCTTTTGCACAAATTAAATTTGCATTTTCATCTTCTGCATCATATACTGCTACTGCTATTGTATCATTATGAATTTCTACGTTTTTAACAATATTTGCAATCATATTATAACTTTCAAGATCTGCTTGGAACCATTTTTTAACTCTAATAATATCAACACCATATTTTCTTAAATATGCTGCTGCTTCAAAAGTTCTTACACCTGTTTTAAATGTAAAATCTTTTGTATCAACCATAATTCCACCATATAAACTTTCAGCTTCAATTAAATTTAAAGTTATATCTTCTTTAGAGTATTGAATAATTTCAGTTACAAGTTCTGCTGTTGAAGATGCATAGACTTCATGGAATGAAATTAATACATTTTCTATACAGTCAGGTGCTTTTCTATGGTGATCTATTATAATTTTTCTATCAATTTTATTTAATAATTCTGGGAATTCAACATATGATGTTTTGTGAGTATCTACAATAATTAATAATGTATTTTTATTAATTACTTCACTTACCTCTTCTTCATTTAAGATAATATCTTTATATTCTTCTTCCGTTTTTAATTTGTCTAAGAATTTTCCTAAAGACTTACCTGTCGGTTCAGAGGCAATATAACATTCTTTTCCTAAAGTTTTAGATAATCTATATAAACCTAAAGCTGCACCAAATGCATCTATGTCTATATTTCTATGTCCCATAATTACAACATTATCAGATTCATCTATGATTCTAGAAATTGATTGTGAAATTGTTCTAGCTTTTACTTTAGTTCTTTTTTCAACTTCTAAAGTTTTTCCACCATAGAATTTATATTTACCATCTTTTCTAACAACTACTTGATCTCCACCTCTTCCAAGTACGATCTCCATAGCTGTTAATGCTGATTTGTATTTTTCAAAATTGCTATTTCCTTCTGTTGATATTGCAATACTTAAAGTTACTTGAATTTTTTCATCAATGTCAATACTTTTAACTTTATCTAATATATTAAATTTTTCTTTTTCAAATTCTGCTAGATATTGTTGTTCAAAAACATAAATGAAAGTATCTCTTTCTGTTTTTATTATTAATCCACCAGTTTTTGTTACCCAATCGATTATTTCTCTTTCAATTTTTGCTAATAATTCAATTTTCTTTTCTGGTAAAATTCTTTGAATTATATCTTCATAGTTGTCAATCATTGCAATTCCTATACAAGGTCTTGAATTATTATAAGCATCAAACAATTCATTATATTTAGTTTCATTAATAAAATATAATGATAAAATATATTCTTTTTGTTTTTTCTTATCTCTTCTTTTTGCTTTAACAACACTTCCACGAATTCTATAAACTTTTTTGTCAATATTAAATTGTTTTGTTATTTCTATAGTTTCGTCATTTTTTTCTATATCTAGTTTTATTTCTTTTACTATTTGATTTAAATAAGTTCCTACATCTATATTTTGAAATTCAGTTACAAACTTTTTGCTTCTCCAAATAATATTTCCATTTGTTTCTATTAATACAAGTGGTATTGGAGTGTTTATTAAATTCCCTTTTGAAGCAGTATCAACATCAGAAGTTACTGCTTTAATATGGTTTTCTATTTCTGTTTTTTTCTTTCCTGTAACCCACATTGAATATATTATTATTGCTGCATATATAAATATTGAAGGTATAATCCATCTTAAATCATATATGCATAATGATATACATAAAAAACCAATTATTAATATATAGATTATGTTTTTACTCGTAAGCTTATCTAATATTTTACTATTCGAGTTTGGCATAAAATCTCCTTACTTTACATAAAATCAATACAATTTTAATTATACTACGAAACCTTCAAAATGTCAAATTTCAAGCACTTATCTGTCTTCTTTTTCAGTATCTTTACTCATAATCTCTTTAAATTCTTCACTTTGTATATATTCCTGTATATCATAGCCAATAAAAGACTCTATTCTTTCTTGTTCTGCTTCTCCTGGAAATATTTCATTTCTTGAGCCATATAATTGTGCAAAATATTCTGTTAATCTCATCTCATTTTCTGAGCCTTTTTTTACTTGAGTTAAAATTGCTTTATAGTTTTGATATTTTCCCAATACTTGTATGAAAACACGATTCTTCTCAGAGTTATCAAATTGTGCTATAAATTTTTTTGCTGAAACAAATTCAACACAAGTTCTAAAGTCTTTTAATTGTTGTTCATTTCCTGGTTGTGGGATGTCAAATTCTTTAAAACTTTTTCCATCCATATCACAGTGAGCTGCATATCCATAACTTGCTTCTTGATTTTCATGTTGTGTTTGAAGTTGCATTTCAACTTTTCCAAATGGTGTTCCTAAATATATAAAATCTGAAACATATCCTTCTTCTGTTCTTTTTTGTTTTAGGCTATCTGGAATTATTTTTACCCCAAATTGTTTTAATAATTCTGAATCAGCAAAAGTTGCTTCAACTTGTTTTCTTAAAACTACTAAATCCAATTTATCGTGAATTCTTGCTGAAAAATCATCAATTAAATCTAAGAAATCTACAACTTCTACATCTTTTTCTGTTATATCTTTTTTCATTTCAACTAAAGCTTTTGCATCATCTGCTTTTTTATAAATATGGCTAGTTGAAATTTGAGAGACAATTTGTCTTTTATCAAAAGTTGTTCTTGGATATAACGTTTCCTCTTCAAAAACAAATGGTTCTGCAAGTTCAATAAATTCTTCTGGCACGTTTGCTCTTATATTTTCAAGCATATCATCATATTTTTTAAGTAATTTTGTTGCATTCGGATTTATTAATGATTTAATTCCTTCAATCAAGCTCATGCAATAAACATAGTATTCTTCCCTTGATAATGGCTCTTCTCCAACTTTATAATCAAATTTATAACTTCTTTTTGTTCCACTTGAGAATTCTGAACCTGTTAATCTGCTTTTATATTTTTGCATTTCACCTAATAATATATGATTTTTATTTTGTTCTTTTATTAATTCTTGAATTTCCGGATCATTTGAATAAAATATTGGTGGTCTATTACATCCAACAATTGTCATTGCAAACATATCACTTAAATCTTCTTTTAATCTTCCTTGTGGTTCTCCAAATTGGTTAATTTCATAATCTGATTTTTCTGTTCTACTTAAATAGTCAAGTACTTTATCTAATACACTTTTTGGAGATTTAATTCTATATAATGTTCTTATATCTGAATTTTCATATGAGTTATGAAACTCTAACATTATAGTTGCAATCAAATTATTAAAATATCTTTGAGTTACAGGATTATTAAATCTATCTACATTTTTACTATATTCACTTATGAATCCTCTAAAAAAGCCTTTTCCCTCTTTACTTAAAGTATCTAAATCTACACCAAGTTTTTCAAAAATGTTTTTGTTCATAAAACCACCTCTAAATAATTACATAATATCATATCACAGATTTTATGCTCTGTAAAGCAAGTTGTACTTACTTAAAGATTCTATATTCACTTATGCTCTACATAATCTCAAACGATATTCTAGTACAAAAAGCATCACTTATCTATCAATGAATGTTACTTTATCAGGCTTAATCACAGTATTTTCCTCATTTCTTAAAATATTGACAAAATTCTTTCTTTGTTATAGGATATTATTTAGAATTATATCAACAAGGAGATTATATGAAAAATACTATAGATTTACATACACATTCAACAAAATCAGATGGGACATTTACACCCAATGAACTATTAACTCTTGCAGAGCATGAAAAACTGGCTATTTTATCAATAACAGATCATGAGAGTGTTGATGCCTATTACGATATGAATAGAAATTTATTTAGCGGAAAAATTATACCCGGAATAGAGTTAAGAACAAGTTGTTTCGGAGTAGCTATTGAACTTCTTGGTTATGGTTTTGACATTGATAAAATGAAAGAAACTATAAAAAAGTATCATTATAAAAACACTGAAGAATTAGATTCCTATATGATTCATTTAGCATACGAACAATATACAAAAAAAGGTGTAAAATTAAACTCGAATTTCATTGATGAATTTAATACACCTGCATCTCCTAGGCTTTCAAAATATGTAAAATCTGCAATAATGAATCACCCTGAAAACGAAATATTTTCTAAAGAAATTCCTGAGGGAAAAAGTTTTTTTAGAACTTGCATGACAAATCCAAATCATCCATTATTTTTAGATTTATCACCAGCATTCCCTACAGTTGCAGAACTTATAAAAGCAATTAAAGATGCAGGCGGAATTGTTTCAATTCCACATATCTTTCAATATAAAGAGTATGCAAAAAAAATATTATTTCATCTATTAGATAATTACGATATAGATTTAGTTGAATGCTACTATTCATCATTTACTCCAGAACAAACAGAATTTTTGATCGACGTTTGTAAAAAATATAATAAACATATTTCTGGTGGTAGTGACTTTCATGGAAGTATAAGACCAAATGTTGAACTAGGAAAAGGTACTAATAAAAATTTACAAATTCCAGAAGAATCTATTAACGCCTGGTTACCTAGTTTAAAAAATATAATATAAATCGTCGTCGAAATCCGCTGTACATTTACGCTGTAAGAAGCAAGCTTCAACAGCCTAAAAGTTTTTAATTTCGCACCGACGATTATATAGGTATAAACAAAAAAAGTTTTGTAAATTAATTACAAAACTTTTTATTTATTATTTTTTAATGAATTACAATTTCAAAATTTCCTTATTCTTTATAATCTGTTCACATATATTTATTTGATTGTTTGCTCTTCAAAGCTTTCCAAAACTTTTAATCCACCTCTAGCATCACAGATTTTTTGATAGTGTGTACTAGATACAGTCTTCATCTTTTCAGGATTTCTTTCTGTAAAAGCAACACTTATATCCGCCCAATCAGTTCCTATATATTGTTCTTCTTTTGCTTGTAAATCACTTCCAAATATAGCTACTATCTCTTTTTTATCAATGTTTGGATCACAATGTTGTAGAACATCTGCAATAACATCTTTTCTTGTTGTATCTATATCCATATACAACACATCTTCTACTGGTTTTAAAAATTTTAAAACCGCTGCTCTTTCTGCAGTTGTTTGTCTAGGCATTTTATTTTTCTTCAAAAAAATTCTCTCATCTGTTTTTAAAACAACAAATACTCTCTCACACATCTCTTTAGCCATCATAATATTTTCTAAATGTCCTGCATGAAAAACATCAAAACTTCCTATTACAAAACCTACTTTATATTTTTTTGGTTCTTCTGCTGCTTTTTTCCTTAATAAGTATTCTTCATATGCTTTCACTGCTAAAGCTTCTACTTCTTGGCGATTATTTGTATTAACAGAAAAAACAAAATCCACATCATTAAAAGATTTAGCAATTGCCATTCTCTCTTCTAAAGTTTTCATTGGAGCTGTCATAAGTACTTCTTCGCAAAATTCACTTGTATATACTCCTATACCATAAGGTCCTTCTTTTCCTGCTTCCTCTTCAACTTTTTGTCTTATGGTTCTACATACTAAATCATATACTCCAACATTATATCCAAATCTTCCATTTTCTTCTTCCATAAAATCCCCTTTCTAATTTCTTGTTTCTATTTAGCATTTATAAAATCAAAATATGCTTTTGTAACTAGTTCTTTTAATTCTTTTTTTTCTGTTGTATTTACTAAAAAAACAAAATCTACTTTTTTTAATTTTTTTACTTCCTCTAATCTTTCATTTTGATTTTTTGTAGGATATGTTTTTAACTCCTCAATAACGTATTTATCTGTATAAATTCCGACTCCATATGTTTCTGATAACTTAGAATCATTTAGTATTTTATCTTTTATAGTTTCAGATATTGTATCAAATATCCCAATTGTAAAATCAAATTTTCTTTTTTCCATTTGTACCTCTCCTATATTTTATAAATATTTTGAAATAACATTTTTATCAAATAAAAATAATTGTTTCCTATCTTCAATTAAATATATTAATTCCATTTTTCTTTCCTTAGTTTTTTCAAGTTTATATTTTTCCATAGCAAAATTAATTTTTGCATTTAAATTTTCTTTTGCTATACTCATTAAATTAATATAATCAACTGTTTTTTTCATAAGATTACTCCATTTCTTTTTCTTTTTCTTCAAAAGATTTTTTTATAGTTTCTAATTTTTGTAATTGTTCCGTTTCTCCATATTCTGCTAAAACTACTCTTATTTCTTCATATCTGTCTGGAAAATTTCTTTTAGTTTGTTTAAATGCTTCTATTTGAGCTTTTTTATATGCTTCTACTGGCGAAATTTGGGGTTCTTTTCTTTTGGAATATACTTCTACCGGTAAAGAATCTCTTTCTTCTCCTCTTATTGATACGGCTATATCTTGAAATAGTCCTGCATCATCTAAAGTTTGCATGTTTTCTGTAATTTTTTGTACTGCTACTGGATCTATTCTAGTGTTTCTTCTACACTCACCATCTTTTTGTAAATAATAACAATATCTAGTTAACATTGAAATATTTCCCTCTACTTCCGGAACTGACAAAACAGATAGTTTAGATTCATATCCATGAGCGTTTAAATCATTTATAAAATCAATAAAAATCCTTATACTTCTTAAAGCGGATTCTACTATTAGATTGTATCCTCCAGCTATTGCTCTATCTTTTATTGCATATATCATTTTTTGTATATACGGTTTTAGTATTAGAAATTCTTCTCTTTCTGTATATTGTTCATGAATTTTTTCATATTTTTCTTTTGGAAATTTTGTTCTTAATTCATCTTGGTCTATTATAATAGCATTACCTTGCATATCGTTATACTCTCTGGCAACTAACGCACTTTTACCAGAACCTGCTTGTCCACCAACAAATACAAAAGTTGGATTTGGGCTTTTTTCTGCGCATAACGATAATTCTGCAAATATTTCATCTGCATTTTTTTCAAATTCTTCTTCAGTTAATTCCCATTTCTTTTGTTCTAATTTTTCTTCAAAATTCATTTTAACTATCTCTTTCTATTTAAATTCTTTTTTTAAGTCCCTAAAAAAAGTCCATTTCTCTGGATTATTTTTTATAGCTATTTCTAACTCATCTATCAAAAAATCCGATATTTCGCTTATTAATGTATCTACTAGTTCTTTAGATAATATTTTAAGCTCGCCTTCTTCTTTAAAGAACACTTGATTTGAGACTTTTTCTGGTACTTTTACATTATACCTATTTATTAAATACCTATTTAACAAATCATAATCATTATACATATCTTTAGTCATTGTATCTATATATTTATTGTAAAACAGATAATCAGTCAGTAAATGTAAAAAATATCCTCTATTAAAACTATTATCTAATTTATTTTCTTTTAAAAAATTTACTAAATTAGCTTTTGAACTTTTTATACCATAATGAGTTTCAGATTTATCTTTTACACTATCTGGAAATATTACTCCTTCTATAAAGTCTTCATATTTCTCAATTTTATTCTTATGTTTTTTTAAATATTCTTCAGCTACTGCTAAATGTATTACATATCCTGGCATAATATTTTCCTTTCTTCATATTATATTAGTATTTTAACATTAATTTACATAAAATTCAAGTGGTTTTTAATGCGCCTATTATAATATACAAAAAGTAACACCTATCTTTAAATATGTGTTACTTTCTCAAATTACTTTCTTATTGTTAAATTTACTTTTTTCTCCATTTCAGTATATGTATCAAATAAAGTTATAGTTACTTTTCCTGGAGCAATACCTGTTACAATTCCATTTGGTGAAACTGTTGCAATTGATTCATCACTACTTGTGTATGTTAATGTATCCATATAAGCATCTGATGGTGTTACTTTTAATTTTAATTGTAAATCTTTTCCTACTCTTATTGTGCTATTTGTAGACGTAAAAGACATTGTTTTAATTGGTGTAATTACTTCTATTTTAGCAATAGCTTCTATTCCATCATATTTGGCTTTTACTGTAGCTTTCCCATCTGATACAGGAACAATCTCATTACTTTCATTTATTTTTATTATATCTTCATCTGATACTTCATATTCTACACCATCTGTAGCAATCTCTCCATCTATAGTTGCTGTTATTATTGCTACATCTTCATCATCTTTTGAGGATAAATATTGTTTATCTAATGTTATTTCTAATTTAGGTTGTATTTTTTCCTCTTGACTCTCTCCTGTTGATACTAAATTCAAATTTCCGATATGTCCTTTATTTAATACTAAATATAGTGCAAAAATAGCAACTACTACAAAAACTACTATTGATATTATCAATGCTTTTTTACTTTTCATTTGAATATCTCCTTGTATTAAATTTAATAGTTACATGAACTTTTGTTATTATATACTATTCATTTTTTTAAATCAATACTTCAAAAAAATCTTAATCTTTAGAAATAATAATTACAGGAACTTCCATTTCTTCTTTTGATAAACCACAATGTGTTGATTTTTTTACTGGTTTTCCTTCTACTAAAAATGTTTCTAATCTAATCATACTTCCAGCTGTTGAAAGTGCAATATAATTTCCTAAAAAATCATCTATTTTTCTGTGTTTTTCTCCAAATCCTAAGAAATTCTTTTCTAAGAATTCTTCTTTTGTCATTAACCAAAATTCTTCTTTAAAAATATTATTAAATTTTTCCTCGAATTCTTTTCTCATATCTTCTTTAACCCAGAATCCAACAACTCTTGACTCTAAAGATGCAGGCATAATTAAACATTCTAATATTTCTGGATAATCTAATAATGTATATGATTTTTCAATATCTTTATGTCCATGGTCAGCTGAAATTATTACTAGTGTATCTTCTGGTAATTTTTCACACATTTTTTCTATTTTTTCCTCTGCATTTTTTATAAATTCTTTGGCTTCATCTGAATAAGCTCCAAATTTATGAAGTGTTGCATCTGGATTATCACAATATCCAAATATGAATTTTTCTCCATTTGAATCTGTCAAGTCTTCTATTGCTTCTATAATTTCATCAAGATTCTCTGCTCTGTAAGTTCTTTTAGCTCTTCTATCTGAATATGATGGAACTAATTCATAAGCTTTAACATTTGGTGATGCTTTTTCTATTTGTGTAAAAATAGTTTCATAATTTACAACTGTATCAAAAACATTTAAATTTGGTTTTTTTAATGGTTCTCTATAATATGATTCTTTATGTGATAACATATCTATTGCTCTTCCATATTCCTTAAAATATTGAGACCATGCAATCCATCCTGTTTCATAAGGTGGTTTTCCAGCATAATATGTAGTTAATGCTGCTGTAGTTGTTGATGGATATACAGAAGTTACGCAATCAACTTTTTTGCTTGTAAAATAGCCATTTGGAGATAAATTATTTAATATATGTTCTCCCATTCCATCTAAAACTAAAAATATAATGTTTTTATATTTCTTTTCTAGTTTCTTATCTAAAATTTCTAGTGATTCATGTTTTGTTTCAACATTATAATACTTTAAAACTGATGTTATTGTATTTAAAATACAATGACTATAATTTGGTAACACAATCTCGTTTTTCATATATAGTTTGCTCCTTTGCAAATATAATTTAAATTCTATAGTATTATATAATATTTGTATTTTATTTGCAATATTTATAATATCTAGTCTATATGAGTATTTATAAATAATTTACTCGTACAAGTTATTTTACTTTTTTATGTCAATATGATATAATTTCACACATAAATATTAGTTTTAAAAAAGGAAAATATTATGATAGATTTACACGCCCACACAACTGCTTCTGATGGTGAAAAAACACCAACAGAATTAATAGATATGGCTTTAGAAAAAAATCTTGAAGCTATTGCTATAACAGATCACGATACTGTTGATGGAATTAAAGAAGCTTATGAATATTCTAAGGACAAAAATATTATATTTGTTCCAGGTATTGAATTAGAAGCAAATGTCGAAAAAGGTCAAATGCACATTTTAGGTTTATTCATAGATTTTGAAAATCCTGAATTAAACGAAATTTTAGCAAAAATTAAAGAAGGACGTAATAGAAGAAACGACTTTTTTATAAGAGAATTTAATAAAATGGGATTTGAAATAACTCTTGATGAACTAAAAGAAGTTAGTGGCGGAAAAATAATTGGAAAACCTCATTTTGCTAAGATATTTCTAAGAAAAAACTATATTCAAAAGAAAGAAGAAATATTTGACAATTATTTTAATAAACCACCTCTAAATGGTGTTGGAAAAGCATCTTACTCTCCTGAAGTTCTTATAAAAGCAATTAAAAGCGCAAATGGGATTGCAATTCTAGCCCACCCTCAATCTTTAAAATTAGAAGATAGTGATTTAGTGGAGAAAATTAAAGAATTAAAAACTTATGGATTAGATGGATTAGAATGTTATCATTCAAATCAAACTCCTGAACAAATGGCAAGATTTAAAGAAATAGCCAAAGAATTAAATCTAGTTATTTCAAAAGGAAGCGATTACCATGGTCCAATTACAAAACCAGATGTTGAACTTGTATATGGAAAAAAAGGTAATATAGTTTCAAATGAAGAAAGCGAAATTTTGCAAAAAATTATTAGAATACAAAAAACTTTATAAATATAACAAATCTTTAAAATATTATAAAATCTAATTTACATATAAAACAAAGAAAGTGAAAACTAAGTTTTCACTTTCTTTATATAATACTATTGTTCTTCAGTTGTAGCTTCTGTATTTTCTGCTATTTCATCTTCAACTGTAGATCTTTTTTCTGTATTTATTCTGATATTTTGATAACGTTTTAAACCTGTTCCTGTTGGAATTAATTTACCGATAATAACGTTTTCTTTTAATCCCATTAAGTTATCTACTTTTCCTTTTATAGCTGCTTCTGTTAATACTTTAGTTGTTTCTTGGAATGATGCAGCTGATAAGAAGCTTTCTGTAGCAAGAGAAGCTTTTGTAATTCCAAGTAATACTCTTCTAAATGTCGCTGGTTTTTTACCTTGTGCAACTAATTCTTCATTTTTATATTCAACTTCTAATAAGTCAACAAGTGAAGCTGTGTAGAATTCAGAATCTCCTGGATCTTCAATTCTAACTTTTTTAAGCATTTGTCTTGCAATTACTTCAATGTGTTTATCATTGATATCAACACCTTGGTTTCTATAAACTTTTTGAACTTCTGAAATGATGTATGTGTAAACACCTTCAACACCTTTAACTGCTAATAAATCAGCTGGGTTAATAGATCCTTCTGTAATTGGATCTCCGGCTTTTAATTCATCACCATCTCTAACTTTAAGTTTAGAACCAAAGCTAATTGTATATGTTTTGCTATTGTCTTTACTTGTAACAATAACTTCTTTTCTTTTCTTCTCATCATTGATTTTAACTGTACCATCAATTTCAGTGATTATAGCTAAACCTTTTGGATTTCTAGCTTCAAATAACTCTTCAACCCTAGGAAGACCTTGTGTGATATCCCCTCCAGCAACACCACCTGTGTGGAATGTTCTCATTGTAAGCTGTGTACCAGGCTCACCAATTGATTGTGCTGCGATAATACCTACTGATTCTCCTTCGTTTACTCTTTCTCTTGTAGCTAATCCCATACCATAACATTTAGCACAAGCACCATGTCTTGCTCTACATTCTAATATAGATCTAACTGTTACTTTTGTAATTCCAGCTTTTGCAATAGCTTTAGCTATTTTATCTGTAATCATTGTTTCTGTATCAACAATTACTTCATTTGTTTCTGGATTTACAACGTTTTCTACAACATATCTACCAACTAATCTTTCTTCTAATGGTTCGATTATTTGGTTTCCATCTTTAATATCTTCTACAACAATTCCTCTTGTTGTTCCACAATCAGGTTCTCTGATTATGATATCTTGAGATACGTCAACTAATCTTCTTGTTAAGTATCCAGAGTCTGCTGTTCTTAAAGCTGTATCTGTTAAACCTTTTCTAGCACCGTGTGCTGAAATGAAGTATTCTAGTGAATCAAGTCCTTCACGGAAACAAGATTTAACTGGAATTTCAACTGCTTTACCAGATGTATTAGCCATAAGTCCACGCATACCTGCGATTTGTCTTAATTGGTTCATGTTACCACGGGCACCAGATTGAGCCATCATGTAGATTGGGTTTAATTCATCAAAGTTTGTTTTCATTGCTTCTGTAACATCTGATGTTGCTTTTTCCCAAATTTTGATAATAGCATCATATCTTTCGTCGTTAGTAATCATACCTCTTTGATATTGTCTAAATACATGAGATACATCTTCATCAGCTTTAGCTAAGATATCTTTTTTAGCTTCTGGAACTGCTACGTCAGCAACAGATACTGTGATAGCACCTTTTGTTGAGTATTTGTACCCTGTAGCTTTAATATAGTCTAATACTTCAGCTGTTTTAGATAATCCATGAACATTTATACAGTTTGCAACTATTTTTCCTAAATTCTTTTTAATAACTGGGAAATCAATTTCTAAATCGAATTCTTTTTCAGGATCTGTTCTATCAACGAATCCTAAATCTTGAGGAATTCCTTGGTTATAAATTAATCTTCCTACAGTTGTTGAAATTGTTTTAGATCTAACTGTTCCATCTTCATCAGTTTTAAATCTTCTTACTTTTACTCTAGCATGTAATCCAACATCACCGTTTTGATAAGCCATCATAGCTTCATCTTCGTCTTTGAAGTACATACCTTCACCTTTTTCACCTTCTGTTTCAAGTGTTAAGTAGTAAGCACCAAGAATCATATCTTGTGTAGGTACTGTAACTGGTTTACCATCTTGAGGTTTTAAAAGGTTGTTTGTAGATAACATTAAGTATCTAGCTTCTGCAATAGCTTCTGGTGTTAAAGGAACGTGAACAGCCATTTGGTCACCGTCGAAGTCAGCGTTGAATGCTGTACATACTAATGGGTGAAGTTTGATTGCTCTACCTTCAACAAGAATTGGTTGGAATGCTTGGATACCTAATCTGTGTAAAGTAGGAGCACGGTTTAACATTACAGGGTGGTCTTGAATAACTTCCTCTAATATATCCCATACTTCTGGTCTTAATTTTTCTACCATTCTTTTAGCATTTTTAATATTGTGAGCGATTCCTCTACCAACTAATTCTTTCATAACAAATGGTTTGAATAACTCAACAGCCATTTCTTTTGGAAGACCGCATTGGTAAATTTTAAGTTCTGGACCAACAACGATAACTGAACGTCCAGAGTAGTCAACCCTCTTACCTAAAAGGTTTTGACGGAATCTACCTTGTTTTCCTTTAAGCATATCTGATAATGATTTTAAAGGTCTATTTCCAGCACCTGTTACTGGTCTTCCTCTTCTTCCATTATCGATTAATGCATCTACAGATTCTTGAAGCATTCTTTTTTCGTTTCTAACGATAATTTCTGGAGCTCCAAGTTCTAATAATCTTTTTAATCTGTTATTTCTATTAATAACTCTTCTATATAAATCATTTAAGTCAGATGTAGCAAATCTACCACCATCTAATTGAACCATTGGTCTTAATTCTGGTGGGATAACTGGTACTACGTTCATTACCATCCATTCAGGTTTGTTTTCAGAAACTCTGAATGATTCAACTGTATCTAATCTTTTAATGATTTTTGCTCTTTTTTGTTCACTTGCTTTAGCAAGTTCTTTCTTTAACCCGGCAGATAATTTTTCAATATCTAATTCAGCTAATAATTTTCTTATTGCTTCAGCACCCATTTCAGCTTTGAAAGATCCTCTTCCATATTTTTCTTCAGCTTCAATGTATTCTTTTTCTGTTAATACTTGACATTTTAATAATCCTGAAGTTCCTTTATCTGTAACGATATAAGATGCAAAATATATAACTTTCTCTAAACTTCTTGGAGAGATATCAAGTAATAAACCTATTCTACTTGGAAGTCCTTTGAAATACCAAATGTGAGCGATTGGAGCAGCAAGTTCAATGTGTCCCATTCTTTCTCTTCTTACTTTTGCTGTAGTTACTTCAACACCACATCTGTCGCAAACGATTCCTTTATATCTTACTCTTTTATATTTTCCACAATGACATTCCCAGTCTTTTGTTGGACCAAATATTTTTTCACAAAATAAACCATCTTTTTCTGGTTTTAAAGTTCTGTAGTTAATAGTTTCTGGTTTTTTAACTTCACCATGAGACCATTCTCTAATTTTCTCATCTGAAGCTAATCCTATTTTTAACTTATTAAAAACTTCTAATTCTTCCACTTTTAAAGTAGCCCCCTTAATAATTTCTATTTTTACTTTTTAGGTGGCAAATAATATATTTACCGTATTCCTTGAGGTATTTTAAATATACACTGCTGCACAATTTATCATGAATTTAAAATACCTAAGGAACATTTATTATTTAATTAATTTAAAATTTATTAGTCTTCATCTTCAGAATCTAAATCTGTAAATATTTCATCATCAGAAATATCATCTTCATCTAATATGTTAGTGAAGAATTCATCTTCTAAGTCATCTTGTTCTTCAAGTTCATCTTCAGAAATTTCATTTAAGTTTCCTTCTTCAAGTTCACTTTCATCGATTCTTTCTTCAACTCCGTCCATACCTTCTTCAGTATGTTCTTTAATTTCAATCTCTTCGTTTGTTTCACTATAAAGTTTAACATCTAATCCTAAAGATTGAAGTTCTTTTATTAATACTTTAAAAGATTCTGGAATTCCTGGTTCAGGAATGTTTTCACCTTTAACGATAGCTTCATAAGTTTTTACCCTACCTACAACATCGTCAGATTTAACTGTTAAGATTTCTTGTAATGTGTAAGCAGCACCATAAGCTTCAAGTGCCCAAACCTCCATCTCACCAAATCTTTGTCCACCGAATTGAGCTTTACCTCCAAGTGGTTGTTGTGTAACTAATGAGTATGGTCCAGTAGAACGAGCATGTATTTTATCATCAACTAAGTGGTGAAGTTTTAACATATACATTACACCAACTGTAACTGGTTTATCAAATGCTTCTCCAGTTCTACCATCATATAATGTTGTTTTTCCTGAAGTTTCTAGTCCAGCCATTTCTAGCATAGATTCGATATCTTCTTCAGTTGCCCCGTCAAATACTGGTGTAGCCATTTTCCATCCTAAAAGTCTTGCAGCTGCACCTAAGTGAACTTCTAAAACTTGCCCTAAGTTCATACGAGAAGGTACACCAAGTGGGTTTAATACAACATCTACTGGTGTTCCATCTGGTAAGAATGGCATGTCTTCTTCTGGTAATATTCTTGAAATAACACCTTTGTTTCCGTGACGTCCAGCCATTTTATCACCAACAGAGATTTTTCTCTTTTGAGCGATATAAATTCTGATTACTTGATTTACTCCAGGAGCTAATTCATCTGAATTTTCTCTTGTAAATACTTTTACGTCTACGATTGTTCCAGCTTCACCATGTGGAACTCTTAAAGATGTATCTCTAACTTCTCTAGCTTTTTCACCGAAGATAGCTCTTAATAATCTTTCTTCTGCTGTTAATTCTGTTTCTCCTTTTGGAGTAACTTTACCAACTAGAATATCACCTGGTCTAACTTCAGCACCAATTCTTATAATACCATTTTCGTCTAAGTCTCTTAAAGAATCTTCACCAACGTTTGGTATATCTCTTGTGATTTCTTCTGGTCCTAATTTTGTATCACGACATTCGCAATCGTAATCTTCTATGTGCATAGATGTTAAAACATCTTCTTTTACTAATCTTTCATTTAATAGAATAGCATCCTCATAGTTATAACCTTCCCAAGTAGTGAATGCGATAAGTAAGTTTTTACCTAAAGCCATTTCTCCGTTTTGAGTAGCTGGTCCGTCAGCGATAACATCACCACGTTTAACTGCTTCTCCTTCTTTTACTATTGGTCTTTGGTTAATACATGTACTACCATTTGTTCTCTTGAATTTTCTTAATACATAAGTTTTCTTTTGTCCAGCTTCGTTTTTAATAACGATTTTGTCACCTTCAACTTTTTCTACAACACCGTTTTCTTCAGCAAGTATCATAACTCCTGAATCTTTAGCAGCTTTGTATTCAATTCCAGTTCCAACCATTGGAGAATCTGTAATCATTAAAGGAACAGCTTGACGTTGCATGTTTGATCCCATTAGGGCACGGTTAGCGTCATCATGCTCTAAGAAAGGTATCATTGCTGCACCAACTGAAACTAATTGTTTTGGAGAAACGTCGATATAATCAACCATTTCTTTAGAAATTTCTTTAATTTCAGCTCTATCTCTAACTCTAACTCTTTTATTTACTAAGCATCCGTTTTCATCTAATTCTTCTGATGCTTGGCAAATGATATATTGGTCTTCTTCATCTGCTGTCATGTAAGTTACTTCATCAGTTACTTTACATGTTGTTTTATCTATTTTTCTATATGGAGTTTCAATAAATCCATATTCATTAATAATAGCAAATGTTGAAAGTGCTGAGATTAATCCGATGTTTGGACCTTCAGGAGATTCAATTGGACATAATCTACCATAGTGAGTATAGTGAATATCACGAACTTCGAATCCAGCTCTTTCTCTAGATAAACCACCAGGTCCTAATGCAGAAATTCTTCTCTTATGAGTTAATTCTGATAGTGGGTTAGTTTGATCCATGAATTGTGATAATTGAGAACTTCCGAAGAATTCTCTAATTGATGATGTAATTGGTTTTGTGTTAATTAAACTTTGTGGAGTTACAACATCTAAGTCTTGAAGTGTCATTCTTTCACGAACAACTCTTTCAAGTCTTGTTAAACCAATTCTGAATTGGTTTTGTAATAACTCACCAACACATCTGATTCTTCTGTTTCCTAAGTGGTCGATATCATCAATTACACCTAATCTTGGTTTTGCAGGATCTGTTATTAATACGTTATATTCTAAGTTTAATAAGTAGTTTATAGAAGCTAATATATCTTCTGTTACGATATGTTTTGGAACTAATTCGTCCATATTTTCTTCTATAGCTTTTCTTAATTCTTTATCATTTTTTGCTGTTTCTAAGATATGTTGTAATACTCCATAGTTAACATCAACTTTGATTTTTAAGTCTTCTGCTATTTTGGGATCAACATGTGCTTTAATATCAACAGTTCCATTTCCTATAACTTTAGCTCTTTTTCCTTCAATATTAACATATACAATATTAATACCAGCATCTTGAATTTCTTTTGCAACTTCTCTAGAAATTTTTTCATCTTTTTCAACTAATACTTCTCCAGTTTCTGGATTTACGATAGTATCACAAGAAATATGATTTACTATTCTAGAAGCTAAGCTTAATTTTTTGTTGTATTTATATCTACCAACTTTTGATAAATCATATCTTCTGTTATCGAAGAATAATCCATCAAATAAGCTTCTAGCTGCATCTACTGTAGGTAATTCACCTGGTCTTAATTTTTTGTAGATTTCTATTAAAGCTTCATCAGCTGTTTTTATAGGATCTTTAGCGATTGTTGCTAAAATTTTATCTTCTTCTCCGAAAAAATCTATAATTTTTTCGTCAGTATCTAATCCTATAGCTCTTAACAAACATGTAACAGGTAATTTTCTAGTTCTGTCTAATCTTACCCAGAAAACATCGTTACTATCTGTTTCATATTCAATCCAAGCTCCTCTTATTGGCATTACAGAACCAGTATATAATTTTTTACCAGTTTTGTCGTAGCTTGAATCAAAGTAACATCCAGGAGAACGAACTAATTGGCTAACTACAACCCTCTCAGCACCATTTATAACAAATGTTCCGCTATCTGTCATAAGTGGGAAGTCTCCTAAATAAATTTCTTGCTCTTTAATTTCTCCAGTTTCACGGTTAATTAATCTAACTTTAACGTGAAGTCTTGTAGAATAAGTAGCATCTCTTTCTTTAGATTCTTCTAAAGTATATTTAGTTTTTTCTTCCATGTAATAATCAAAGAATTCTAAAACTAAATTTCCTGAATAGTCCACGATTGGTGAAATATCTTTTAATACTTCTCCCAATCCTTCTTTAATGAACCAGTCATAAGAATCTTTTTGAACTTTTAACAAATTAGGGATTTCTACGAAATCTCCAATTTTAGAAAAAGTTTTACGTACACTTTTTTCATGTACAATGTCTTTTACTTTTACTTTTCCCAAAATAAAATACCACCTTCACTTAAATTTTAGCAGGTAATGTATATAATTTATTCAAATAGGTCCCTCTTGCAATAGAAGGTTGTTACCAAAAAGCAGCATCCCTGCCAAAAAACGCTATTTTCTAGTAGTTCCTCTCCTACTCAATTCCTCCTATTTAAATTTCTGTAATATTTGTTTTAGGGTAAACAAGACGGACTTATCCCCTAAAATCACTACAATATTATATATTAATATAAGTAAATAGTCAATAGATTTTCGCAAATTTTCTTAGGGAAATAACGATTTTAAACGTTTTTGTTTCCACTTTTTTTATTAAATCTCTTTTTTTTAAAATTTTTGAGTAACATTTTATACTTCTTTCTTATTATTTTTACACAAAAAACAGCCTGCAAGTTCGGAATTTGCAGGCTTTAAATTTCACATATTCAATTGTACTTTATTAGTGTTTACGTTGTCTTCTTGTAGCTCCTTTTTTACAATTTCTTTCCAATCTGCTTACTCTAGCAACTTTACTTGGCTCTTTGCTACTATGACGTTTTCTAACTAATTTTTCTTTTTTACCTCCATTTACTTTTTCTTTTGTATTTACTTTTAATATTTTACCTTGACTAATATTTATAGCTAAGATTGCTACTACAATCGCCATACACACTATTATTTCAGTATCACCTGTTGCAGGTCCTTTACCCTTAAAGTCTGTTTTTTCTCCTGGTGTTGTTACAGTTGCTGGTGCTTCACTTTGAGGAGATGGTTGGTAATAGTAGTTTACTGTTATTGGTTCTATAGTCATTTTTCCAACTTCATTTTCTGGAATTTCATCATGTTTAAATCCAAATCCTGGCATATCTTTTGGCACTGCATGATACATGTCATCAACTTGTCCTTTAATTTCTTGAGTCGCTAATATTTCCCCTGTAAGTTGATTAATAAAGTTTACTATAACTTTTGCATCTTTTAATCTATAAATATATTCAAACTCTTGTGGTTCAACAGTCATTGTTATTTCTTCTGATTCCGGTTTTGAAACCAATTCATATTTCTCAGCAACATCGGAAGCTGCAGCGATTGTATGAACTGTATCAACTTTATCTTCTATAATAACATCTTGACTTACTGAAACTCTTTTATTTTCTTGTGTTTCTCCATTATCTACTTCTTCACCTAAAGTACGTTTCTTATCATTTGCCACTGTACTATTAGTATTATTAATACCATCCCAGTAGTAATGAACTGTTATTGTAGATAATTTCTTTTCGTAATAAACTTTAATTACGTTATTACTTGGTACTTCTGTTACTTTCATTGGGAAGTTTTCAGTGTAATCTAAGTAATATTTTCCATTATTTTTATCTGGATATACATCAATTATTGTTTCATATAAGTTTGATAAATTTTCAGTTTGTTCAGAAACTAATTGACCTTCATAATAATATTCAACTGTATATCCAAAAGTATCTTTTACATAATAAACTTTGTATACATCACCTGTTGTAGCAACATCTGGTATTCCCTTTGGCTCTGTTTTATCTAGCTTATATCCTACATATTTGTCAACTAAATTAATTTTTGATTTATCAACTTCAAATGTGTCTGGTTGTAATACTTGAACAGTTTTATATTCTAATTGTGTATCTCCTTCTTGTAAAACTCCGTCCATATAATATTCAACTGTATAGTTTAAAGTTTTTGTATTTCCATCATCAATTATATAATATACTTTAATAACATTTTCTTCTGGTTTTTCTGATATTTCAAGTGGTAATCCTTCTGTTTTTTCTAATCTGTAACCAAAGATATTTTTATCTGTATATTCTTTTATTACATCTTTATATGTAGCTGTAAAAGTATCTGTTTTTGTATTATCTATATTACCATCATAGTAATATTCTACTGTGTAATTAAATTGATCTTTGATGTAATAAATTCTAATTACATCTCCATTGTTTGCTATAGTTGGTATTTCAGCAGGTGAAGTTTTTTCTAGTTTATATCCTACATATTTTCCAGATAATACCATTTCAGCTTTATCAATTGGAATTGTATCTGGTTGTAGTAATTGTACATTTATTGAAACTTCTTTTGTTTCATCTTTTTGTAATTCACCATCTTTATAATACTCAATTGTATAACTTAAATCTTTTCTTTGGTTTTCATCAATTACATAGAAAACTTTAATTGTTTCTCCTGTTGCAATCTTATCTGGAATTTCATTTGGAGTAGTTTCTTGTAATTTATAACCAACATATTTATTTACTGTATTAATTTCACCTTTTCTAACATCTAAAGTGTCTGATTGTAAGATTTGAACAGTTTCACTTACTGTTTGTGTATCATCTTCAACAAGAACTCCTTCTTTGTAGTATTCTACAGTATAATTTAATGTTTTTGTATTAGCTTCATCTATTACATAGTAAATTTTGATTACATCACCATTATTAACTTCATCTGGTATTTCTGTAGGCTCTGTAGAGTCTAATCTATAACCAAAATATTTATCAACTAAGTTAATGTCATCTTTATTTACTGTTAACACTTCTGGATCTAATACTTGAACTGTTTTTGTATTAATTTGTGTATCTATATCAATTAATGTTCCCTCTTTATAATACTCAACAGTATATTTAATTTCTTTTGTTTGTGCATCATCTATTACATAATAGATTTGAATAACATTTTCATCTGAATTTGCACTAATTTGTAGTGGGAAGTTCTTTTCTTCATCTAACTTATAACCAAGTTTATTATTATCAGTATAGCTGTCTATAACTTGTTTGAAAGTTGCTTGATGTGTTTCTGTTTTTGAAGAATCTAAAACTCCTTCATAATAGAATTCTACTTTATATTCAATGTCTGATTTTTTAATATAGTAGAATATAATTTCATTTCCTGAAACTTCCATTACTATTGATTCTTCTAAATTAACTTTGTTATAACCAGCAATATCTACTGATTGTTCTGTTATAGTTTCTTGGAAAGTTCTTCCATTTACTACTTTTTCTGCTAACAATACTTCATTAGAATCTTGTTCTAAATACTTAACTGTATAACTTAAATCTGTTCTCTTTGTATAGTAGAAAGTGATTTCATTTCCGCTAACAGCCATTGTTATTGTACTTTCTGTAGGACCAACTTTGTCATACCCTTCAATATCTCTTGCTGTTTCTGTTATTTGCTCTTGGAAAGTTTTTCCATCTACTGTTTTAGTTAAAGACAATTCTATATTAGAACCTTGTTCTAAGTATTTAACTGTATAGCTTAAATCTGTTCTCTTTGTATAGTAGAATATGATTTCGTTTCCGCTTACTTCTATTGTTATTGATTTTTCTGTTGGGTCTACTTTATCGTATCCTTCTATATTAATTGCATTTTCTGTTATATTTGATTTAAATGTTTGATCTTTCATTTCTTTGGCAGGTGAAAGTTCTGCATTTGAATCTTGTTCTAAATATTTAACTGTATAACTTAAATCTGTTCTCTTTGTATAATAGAAATTTATTACGTTTTCTCCAACTCCAATTACTATAGATTTTTCTGTTGGATCAACCTTATTGTATCCTTCTACATCTATTGCTGATTCTGTTACTTCATCTTCAAATATTTTTCCATCAACAGTTTTGCTTGGAGCTACTTTTGTTTCGGTTCCCTCTTCATAATAGTTTACTGTGTAGCTTAATCCTTCTACTTTTTTGTAATAGAAAATTATTTCATTTCCACTTACTTCAATTGTTATTTTTTCTTCTGTATTTACTTTTGTATATCCTGTAATGTCTATTGCTTGTTCTGTTACTTCTGATTTATATATTTGTCCATTTACAACTTTTTCTGTTGATAAT
>JAFTJF010000012.1 GCA_017456555.1 Clostridia bacterium | reverse complement strand
CGTTCTCCTCCTTTTGATTTTTAATTAGCTGTCGAAATCTAATTAATTATATCAAAAGGAGGAGTATTTTTTTATAATTCTTTGCTCACCGCTAAAGCTCTTGAGAACTCCCCGGTATAACCGGGGGTTTTCACTAAAGAACAAATAAAACCTGCTAAAAATAGCAGGTTTTTGTTTTTTCTATATTTGAAAATTTTGAACATCAGCTTCATTTTTTACAAGTTCCAAGTCTTTCCAAAAATCAATTTTTTTAGATTCATCTCTTAAAAGTGCTGCTGGATGAAAAGTCGGCATGTATTTTATTCCTTTTTTATCAATCCATCTTCCTCTGGTTGAAGTTATTCCATATTCCTCACCCAAAATATTTTTTAATGCTGTATTCCCTAATAAAACAATTATTTTAGGTTTAATAATCATAACTTGATTTCTTAAATAATCTAAACACGCATTTGCTTCTTCTTTCAAAGGTGTTCTATTGTTCGGCGGTCTGCATTTCACAATATTTGCAATATATATTTTTTCTCTTGAAATTCCAAGACCAATTAAAGCTTGATTCATAAGTTTTCCCGCTTTTCCAACAAATGGTTCTCCTTCTGCATCTTCATCTGCTCCAGGCCCTTCACCAATAAACATTATATCAGCATTTGGATTTCCAACTCCAAAAACTGTATTTGTTCTATTTGTGCATAATCCACATTTATTACATTTTTTTACTACAGCATCTATTTCTTCTAATTTTTCAAACATATACATCCTCTTTTCTTAAGACTATAAACTTATTACTGATGTTGCAAGTTTAAATCCTTTTCCTTCTACTCTATATGATGCAATTTTATCACCTGAGCACACACTACAAATTTCGCAATCATATATATTCTCTTCTTTTAACCCTAAATCTGTTAATAAAATTTTATTTATTAATATAGTATCAATTAAATATTTTTGTTTACCATCTTTTACTAGTCCCTCTTGTATAAAATCTTTAGTTCTTCCAGTAAACGCAAATATTTCTTCACACAATTCTTTAACATCTCTATCAACTTCAAAATGGCATTTTCTAATACTTGGCCAGATAAAAACTTCTATATCTTCTGGATTGCATCTATAATAATTAATCATTTTTATAGCAGCTTTTTCTGCAATTTTTTGAAAAGTACCTCTCCAACCAGAGTGAACATTTGCAATAACTTTTTTTACAGGATCATAAAATGAAAATAATATACAATCTGCATTTGTTGTAACAAGAGCAATATTTTCTTTATCAGTAATTAAACCATCTGTTTCTTTCAACTCTTCTCTATCCATAACATGATCTATACATCTTACATTATCAGTATGCCTTTGAAGTGGTTTAACAAAAGTTTTCATATCCAATCCGATAGCATCAAAGATTTTTTGATAACTATCTTTTTCTTCTACAGAATTTGTACGAAAATTTATTCCTTCACCCTTTAAAGTATATGCATGTTTTATTCCATGTTCTAAAAGACGTTTAAATTGCAAATACTCTATCCCATTTCCTTTTTTATAAATTATATTATCATTTCCTAGTTTCTTCAACCTTTAACTCCTTTTCTTTAACTAATAAAAACTCTTGGTACTCTATTTGAAATAGTACAAATTATTTCGTAATTTATTGTTCCGCAGATTTTTGCAATTTCATCAACTGTTATATTTTCATTATCCCAAATATACACATCATCACCAGCAGAAACTCCTTCAATATCTGTCACATCAGCCATAAAACTATCCATACAAACACTACCAATTATAGGAACTCTTTTCCCTCTTATTACAACTTCACCTTTATTTGAAAGTGCTCTTTTCAAGCCATCCGCATAACCAATTGGAATTGTTGCAACTTTTGTTTTCTTATTTGTTATAAAACTTCTTGAATATCCAATTGAAGTATTTGCTTCAACATCTTTTAAAAATGTGATTTTTGATTTTAATTTACAAATTGGTTTTAAATCTAATTTTTCAGTAGCACCATCACAAGAATCATATCCGTATAAAATCAATCCTGGTCTAACTAAATTATAATAACTATTTGAGAAATTTAAAATTCCATTTGAAGCAGAACAATGAACATATTTCAATTCTCCTAAAATATTTCTTGCAGACTCTACAGCCCTAGCAAAAGAATTTAACTGTTTTTCTGTATATTCAAAATCTATATCTGCTGAAGATAAATGAGTATACATTCCTTCTATTTTTACATTTGGATATTTTTTAACTTCATTTATATATTCTTCCACTCTTGCAGGATTTATTCCTGTTCTTCCCATTCCTGTTCCAATTTCAATATGAATTTTAACATTTCCTGTTTGAGCACCTAATTCCTCTAAAAATCCAATAGAACTTATTCCCACTGTAATATTATTTTTTACGATTTTTTCTATTTCATCTTTATAAGGTTGATTTAAGACAAAAATTTCTTTATTATACCCTAATTCCCTAAGTTCTATTGCTTCATCAACAACAGCAACTGCTACTATATCAAATTCGTTTACAACCTCTAAAACTTTGTTAATATAAGTTCCATAACCAGCTGCTTTTATAACTGGCATTAAACTAACTCCTTCACCAACATAATTTTGAATTTGTTTTACATTATGCTTGAAATTGTTTAAATCAATTTCTAAAATAGTTGGTCTTGTAATTTCCATAAACGTCACCTTCTCTTATATATAATTATATTCATTTCCTTTTATATTTGTATTAAACATACAAATAGTTTTATATTTACAATAATCACAACCAGTTTTCTTATTATAACTATAAGGTTTTATTTCTATTTTTCCTTTTAATATTTCTTTTGATATTTCTTTTATTGTATCTTTTACTTGAACCATTAAACCATCAAAATTTTCTTTGGATATAATACTAGATTTTTTATCGCTTAATTCTCCATCTTTACTAATATATACAGGAATAATATCTGAAGCTCCTGTTTGTAATTTATTATCCATCAATTTTACAACTGAAATATCTGCTAAAATTAAGCCTTTCATTTTAAAATTATTTCTAATTTTATTTTCAATTTCCTCTTCAGTCATATTTTTAGCATTTTTTACTACATTATCTATCAATCCCATATAAAGAACACCACTTGCTTCATAATCTGTTTGCTCACAAATTGCATCTAAATATGTTATTAATTGAATTTGAAGCCCAGCCTCTACTTGGTTTAAATCCAAATCTTTCATTGATGATTTATAATCTACAATTCTTACATATTGCTTATCTGCAAGTTTTGCTGTATCTAATCTATCTATTTTTCCTGTTATTTCTACTTTTCTTCCATCTTCAATTTCTAATTTTATTGTTTTAAATTTTCCTGTATTTGAAAAATCAATTTCATGTCCAAATAATTTAAAATCACTATATTTTAATGAATATACAATATAGCAAATAGATTTATATACAACTTTTTTTAGTCTTCTTGTTAGTAATCTAAATTTTGCAGAACTTGAAAAAATATAATATCTTGTTGTTCCAAGTAAGCTTTCTACTATTTTATTTACAATTCTCAAAATTTCTTCATCAGAAATTTCTTTTAAGTTCATTCCATTTTCATCTATTTCTTTAAAGAAAGTATCAATTACTTCATGCATAAAAGTTCCTGTATCAATAGCTTCAATTTTTAATTCTTCTTTTTCTTTTAATTTTAAACCATATGTCATATGAAATGAAAACGGACATCTTCTATAACTTTCTAGTCTTGATACACTAGTTCTTAAAGTATTTCCATATAGTTTTTCAACATTTTCCTTAGAAATACTTTGGGCAGTATTTGAATAATAAATACCTGAAATTGCTCTTTTAAATCTTTTATTATCCTTTTTAAAAAAGTATCTTAATATATCTTTCCATTCATCTGGAATTTCTTTTCCTTCTAAATATTCTTTATACATATTTAAAGCTTCTTCAAAAGTAGCATTTTCATTTGTTCTTACATATCTTTTTTCTACAACATCACTTTCTTCATATAATTTAGGGAAAAATCTTTTAATTTTCTTTATAAGAATTGATGGTCTTATTGATTTTCCTTCTTTATCTGAAGATGAATATGATAAAAATAACATTTCTTCTGGCGTTGTTAAAGTTCTATAAATGTTAAATTGTTCTTCATATAAACTATCTATAGAGTTTTTTGCAAGTTCTATTCCAGCCTCTTCTAAAACTTTTCTATCATTATCGTTTAAATAACCTTCTACTCTATTTGCTTTTGGGAAACTACCATCATTTATTCCTATAACAAAAACTACTTTTAATTTGTTACTTCTAGTTCTTTCTGTATCTCCTAGTGTCACTTGGTCTTGAGTTGCAGGAATTTTTCCAAGCTCACTTGAGTTTAATCCAACTTCTAATAAATCTTTATATTTTTCAAAAGTTACTTTTTCATCTTTAAATACTAAACACAAATCATCAAAAATACTTACTAATAATTTATAACTTGTATTATATTCATCTGAAACTTCTATAGAGTTATAAGCTTTTAATTTTTTATCTAAGTTTTCATTAATCTTATTATCAATTAAGAAATTGTAAATTTCTTTTGTTATTTGAGTTACTGTTTTATTGCTTGAAACTTCCTTTTTAAATTTAATTAATGGATTTACAATTTGCTTTCTTAAAGCCTCTAACTTTTCTTGTACATCATTAATTTGTTCATAATCAAATTCTCTATTATAAAACTTAGCACCTTTTATTCCCCATTTTTTACAGTAGTTTTCGAATAAATATATATCATCATTATTAATGTCTAATAAACCTATTTTTAGATAATTAAGTACAGAATCAAATGACCAATTCTTAGCAAAAATATCAAGCATTCCTAATATAAATTTAATTAAAATATTTTGATTCAATTGTTTTTTCTCATCTATAAATAACGGAATATTATACTTATTACATACTGCCTTTGCATCTTCTGAATACTTTTCAATTTCTTCTGCGATTATTCCTATATCATTATAGTGATATCCACAGTTTTTAACCAAATTGTGAATATTTTGAGCCACATATTCTAATTCTGTATATGGATTATTAGCCAAAAATAATTTTATATATTTATTTTCCTCTTCAAACTTTCCTTTTGAAGTGTATAACGCCTGTTCTAAAAATTTAAGCTCTTGATTTTTAAATCTATTTATCTCTTCAAAATAAATTTCTTTTATTTCAAATTTATTTTGTTTTGCTATTTCAATAAGATTATTTGCATATTTTTTATTAAAATAAAAAATATCTTTTTCTTTCATAGTAGTTGTTTCAAGATTATCTGTTGCAACCCCTACTGTTATTTCAGCAGCTTGCATACAAAGCTCTTTAAATACATTATATTCTTGTTTTGTGAATCCTAGAAATTCATCTATATAAATATATGTATCCTTAAACATATCTGTACTAGATAAATCATTTGCAAGTATTGTTAAGCTATCATTTTCATCAATAAAATTATTAGCTAATCTCTCTTCATATTTTTCATAAAGTAACTCAATATCTTTTAATTTTAATTCAGTATATTTATCTTTTGTAGAAACATTTTTCAAATCTTGAACTAAAATTCCATGTTTTTTGAATTCTGTAAATAATCTATTTACAATATCTATGTTTTTTTCTGATTTGCCTAGGAAATTCAAATTACCTTTTTCTTTTGAAATCAAATCAAAAATAAGCATATCTTTTCCAGCTTTTGAAAGGTGGCTTGGTTTGCCACCTATCTCATTTGAAACACGATATGCCATTCTGCTTAATGTTAATACTTCAACATCAATCAAAGCTTTTTTGTTTACAACTTCAAATAATTTCTTTTCTGCAGAAAGATTGCATTGCTCTGGAACTATAAGAAAAATTTTCTTAGTTCCAATTTTAGAGTTTATATCATCATATATATATTTACTCTTTCCACATCCACTTCTACCATAAACTAAATTTAATTTCATCTTCATTCCTTTTAATAATTTGTACTACTTAACATTGGATATTCAAAACTATATTCTCCAGCAATATTTCCATCTTCAAAATGGTCTGTAAAAAATTGATCTGCTCCTTTTAGGAAATAACGATATTTAATATCATCACTTATACTTCCATTTCCTATTATAACTGGGTCATCCCATGTAACATCTATTGCATACCAATTTTCGTTTACATACACATAATTCCATGCATGACTCTCTGTTGCACCTGAATTATTTTTTCCTATACCACAAGCTATAATGCATGGTATACCTAAATCATCCATAATAGATTTATATGCTCTTGCATATCCTTCACATACTGCACGTTTATTTATTAAAGCTCCATAAACATTATATGAGTTTTTTCCACCATTTTCAGTATATTCAGTATCATATTCTAGATTATCAACTAAATAATCATGTACTATTTTTAAATTTTCTACATCATTTTCCTTTGTTAATGCTATAATATCACTTTTGGCTGTATCAACAAGTTCAACTGCACCAAGTACTGCTTCTACTGTATGAAAATCGTTTGATAAATAACTTTTTCCATTTCCCCCTATAGATATTCTATAAGTTGTTGAGAATGCTCTTGTTGTTATTTCTGTTATTAAATTTATTTTTGTTATATCTATATAAAATAATTCTGGATTATCAAAAGTTAGTGCATTTATAGCAAGTTGAAATGAATTATTTAAAATTTCACTTCCATTTTCTTGATGTAATAATTCGTCAAAAGTCATATCATATTCTGCTGTATATGTACCTGTTTTTAGCTTTTCCATATTTAAAAACAATTTATCATAAATTATTTTTCCATATTCATCTAATTGATTATAATAAAATTTTTCAGCATTTGTTATTTGTTCTTGTTTATTTCTCTCTTGCTCTTTTCTTCTTTCTTCTTGTAATCTTTCAAGCTCTTCTATTGGATTAGGTATTGGTTCATCTGAATTTAATTCTACGACAATTTCAGTATTTTCTTCTGTATCCTCTACTATATTTTTATTTGAAGTATCTATTGTATTTTGAGGAAACACTTCTTCTGTTACAACTTGCCCTTGTGTAGCTATTACATCAATGTGTGAATAAAATAATGAAGCAATACTATATTTTGCAGGTACTGTTATTATTCCAAACACATCCAAGCAAAAATATACAGTTAACGAAAAAATAAGAATTATTAATATTAATAAAATTGATGTTATAAAACTCCCATCATTTTTTCTTCTTTTCATAAATTTCTCCTATGCTCCCATTTCTCTTTTCCAATAAAACAAATATTGTTGGGCTATTCCTTGTAATCCCAAGAATTTTTCTTCTGCTAAATTTAATAGTTCTTTTTTATTTACTTTTTCTTCATTTTCATTATGAATATATAAGTCATTCATAACTCTTCTCACCCAAACATCAATTGGAAAAACATCCATTCTTTTAAGTGAAAATAGTAAAATACAATCTGCAACTTTTGGACCAACTCCGTCTAATTTCAAAAGTTCTTCTCTCATTTGGTCTGTAGTTTCCATATTTTTTATTTTATCTAAATCTATTTGTTTTTCTAAAATCATTTTTGTTGTGTTAAAAATTCTTTTATCTCTAAATCCAAGTCCCATTCCTCTTAAGTCTTCAACTGTTGCTTTTGATAATTTTTCTGGAGTTGGAAATGTATAATATACTTTATTGTTAAACTCGATTTTTTCTCCATAATTCAAAGAAAGTTTTTCAATAATTTTTTTAATTCTTGGAATATTATTATTAGCTGAGATTATAAAAGAAATTATACATTCCCATAAATCTTGATTTAGTATTCTAATTCCATTTCCGAATTCTATACTCTCTTTTAAATATGAATCTACTTTACTTAATTTTTCTTTATAAATAGAATAATCTGTTTCTAAATCAAAATATTCTTTTATAAATTCTTGAAAATTTCCATCTTTGCAAACTCCAGTGAAAACGAACTTGTTTTCTTGCTCTATTACATTTATAACAGTATTTTTTACAACACCTGTAAAACTACCATCTTCATTTTTGTTCCATCTAAAACATTGCCCACATTCAAATATATGAATCAAATTAAATGAATCTAAATTTTCTAATACATAAGTTTCCATTTTTGTGTGTTCCTTTATATAATTCTACAAATTTATTTTATTATATTTTGGGTAAATAATCAAGACAATTCGTCTTTATCGTCAGCTCGCAAAAGTATTCGAATAGATACCACGTTTAAGTATTTATTCGAATACGTGATACAATATTTTAAAATCGATTGGAGGATAAGTAAATGTATTTGAAACGTTTGAAAGATTTAAGAGAAGATAATGATTTAACTCAAGAAACAATTTCAAAATTGTTAAAAATTACTAGACCTCAATATAGTCTATACGAAACTGGTAAACGTGATATTCCAGTTGATTTATTACGAGTTTTGGCAAAATTTTATGAAACTAGTATCGACTATATAGTTGGAGATACCGATAAAACAGATAGGTATCCTGAAATAAAACCTAAAAAGAAATATTTATAAATCTCATTATATGTAGAAATACCTTATTGTAAAATCTTTTCTCAATATATATAATTTATATATATTGCAATAGAAAGGATTTTTTTATGTATAAAAGACTAAAAGAACTAAGATTAAATAAAAATTTAACTCAAAATCAAATAGCAAATCATCTGCAAATTACCTCTCCCCAATACTCACTTTATGAAACAGGAAAAAGACCAGTACCACTTTCAATTTTGTCAAAACTCGCTAAATTCTATAACACAAGCATTGACTACATTGTAGGTGATACTGATCAACAAACACGCTATAAATAATTATTTAAAACCTAATCCATATACTTCTCTAGCATCAGTAACTATTATAAATGAATTTAAATCTATTTTTTTAGAAATAGATTTAATTTTTTCTAAATCATTTCTCTTAGACACACACATTATAACCATCTTATTTTTTCCGAGTGTAGCTACCTTTAGCATATAAACTGGTAGCTCCTCTTTTCATTTCTGAGTTTATAACTTCTGTAATTTCTTCATGTTTATCTGAAATTATATAAATTACCTTACAAAAATTTATTCCTTCAAAAACAATATCAATCATTTTTCCAATTATATAAATTGTAATTCCTGAATACAAACCAATTTCCAATTGCTTAAAAGCAATCAAATTTGAAATTACAACCAATATATCTATTATCATTATGATATTACTCATCTTCATATTTATTTTATAATTTTGAGCAATATGAGCAATTAAATCAGTTCCACCAGTTGAAGTATTAGCTTTTAAAACAAGTGCTAAACCAATTCCAATAAAAATTCCACCATATACACTAGCCAAAAATCTATCTTCAAAAATTATTTTTATATTTTCAAACCCATCAATAAAATTAGAATATAAAAAGGTTGCAAACATTGTTTTTAAAATAAATTTAGGACCACACTTTATAAAACCAATTATAAATAATGGAATATTTAAAGCCATTATTGTTGTTGCCATATTTATATCAAAAAAATAATATATTATTGTAGCAATACCTGCAAATCCCCCACTTGATAATTGGCATGGCAATAAAAAACTAGCAGTACCAATTGCTGCCAATAAACATCCTATAATTATAAAAAATAAATCTTTAATAAAATTATAAATTTTCGAACCTGAAAAACAAAAAACTCTCATACTATTAGTATCAGAGTTTTTTTATATTTTATTCTATTTTTTTACTGTTTCTTTATCATCAATAAAATCTTTATGTGTTTTTGAAATTATTACATCAATTTTGTCAGTTGTATGTTTAATATCTTGTTTTATAACAACATCTACATCATACATTTCTTTAAGTTTAGTAATATTTTCTCTTTTATAACCAACAACATTATTAACATTTTGTGGGTTAACTATTATTTCAACTTCTTTAACCTTTGTGTTGAACTTTTTAATTTTATCTTCAATTGTGTCATAATACATTGATGATTCAACAAGCTGTCTAAATGTTTCATGATATGGTCCTGCAACAACTTCACTACCTTCATTTGTTGGTGAACAAATTGTATCTGTATTTTGAAGACCAATTCTAATTACATTTATTTTTTTATTTCCAAACATATAACAAAGTTCTTTACATCTTTCAACAGCTTGATTTACTGTTAATGGCTCATATTCACCTTTATTATATTCTTCTTCTAATTTTGTTCCTTTAATAACTAAAACAGGATAAATTCTAACAATTTTTGGTTTTAATTTTATCAAATCTTTTGCTGTATTTATATCATCTTGTTCTGTGCTATCAGGTAGTCCAATCATCATTTGGTGTCCTAATGTAAATCTATATCTTCTTATTAATTTAGAAGCTTTTACAACATCTTCATAAGTATGACCTCTTTGACATCTTTCCAATATGTAATTATTTGTTGATTGAACACCTAATTCTATTGTTTTTACTTTATATTTTCTTAATCTTTTTAATACTGTTTTATCAATATAATCAGGTCTTGTTGACACTCTTATACTATTTACTTTTTTAGCTTTTATATATTCATAAGCTGCACCTAATAATTGTTCTTGCAATTCTGGTTCAATACCAGTAAAACTTCCACCATAAAATGCAACTTCAATATACGCATCTTTTTCTCTAAAGTTTTCCAAATAATACTCAATAGTTTCTCTTACATCATGTTCTGTTATATTTTTCATTTGGCCACTTATTTTTCTTTGGTTACAAAATGTACAATCATTTGGACATCCCAAATGTGGTACAAATATTGGAATTATATATTGGTTTTTCACTATAATCCACCTCCTAACCTAATAGTTCTATTGCCTTCCTAGCAGCTTCCATCTCAGCATGTTTTTTACTTCTTCCACTTCCAATTGCAAGTTTTCTTCCATCACATTCAACTTCTGCTGTAAAAGTTTTATTATGATCTGGTCCTTCTTCATTTATGATTGTATATTTTATTTGTACTTCACCATGTTTTTGTAATTTTTCTTGAAGCACTGTTTTATAATCTTTAACACCAACATTATGACTTGCAAATTCAACTTGTTCTTTTATGTTTTCTAAAATAAATTCTTGTACAATATTCATATCTTGTGAATCTAAATACATTGCAGCAATTACTGCTTCTACAGTATCTGCAAGTATTGCTTTTTTATTTGTATTTGTTGCTTTTTCACTTTTTCCTAAATATAAGAAATCACTAAAATTATGCTTTAAAGCTATTTTATATAAACTATCTTCACAAACTGCGTAAGCCCTAACTTTAGTCATTTCTCCTTCAGATAAGTTTTGAAAATTTTCATATAAATATTTACTACTTATAAATTCTAATATGCTATCTCCTAGGTATTCTAGTCTTTCATAACTTTTTACTTTATTTTCATATGCATATGATGTATGTGTAAGTGCTGTTTTTAGTAAGTTTTTATCATTAAAAGTATATCCTATACTTTTTTCAAATAATTCAAAATTGTTAATCATCAATCTTCACCTCCCCTAAATTAACATTTACATTTTATATTCTTTTATTATTATTTACAAGACCTTTAAATAAAAAAACATATAAATGAAAAGTTATTGATAAACTATTGTTAAAATGTAGATATAGAGCAAAAAAAAAGAAAGGTTTCTCACCTTTCAATTTTATTTATCTTATTGTACATTTTCTTTGATATATTCAACAACATCTCCAACTGTAACTACTTTCTCAGCGTCTGCATCTGGGATTTCCATATCAAATTCTTCTTCTAAAGCCATAACTAATTCAACGATGTCTAATGAATCTGCTCCTAAATCATCTATAAATGATGATTCCATTTCTACTGAAGATTCTACAACACCTAATTGTTCAACTATTATTGCTTTTACTTTTTCGAAAACTTCTTCTGTATTCATTTAAGTTACCCTCCTTTTTTAGTTACTAAATTTTATAATCTAGTTTTATTATATGTTCATTAAATTGTCAAGTACTTTATTATCTTTTTTCAAATTCTTCTTTCATTTTCTCAACAGCTCCACTTTTTACAAAGTTTTCAGCTTGTTTTAAAGTAAAGTAGAATAAGTATTCATCACTACTTCCATGAGCTTTTACAACTGGTTTTTTTACTCCTAAAAATAATGCTCCACCATATTCTTTATAATCCATTGTTTTTGAAAATCTTTTTATTGCTGGCAAACATGGAATTGCACATAATGTAGTCCAGAAATTTCTTTTTAAACTTTCTGTTAAATTTCTTTTTACAAGTTTTCCAAGTCCTTCTGTTGTTTTTAGAAAAACATTTCCTGTAAATCCATCTGTTATTACAGCATCAATTTCTCCAGAGAAGCAATCTCTTCCTTCAACATTTCCTACGAAATTAACACCATATTCTTCAGCATTTTCTTTTAATAAATTATATGTTTCTTTTACTAAATCATTACCTTTTGTTTCTTCTGTTCCAATATTTAATAAACCAATTTTTGGATTTTCAATTCCAAATGTATTTTTTAAATATATTGTAGACATTTGAGCAAATTGAACTAAATTTAAAGGTTTGCAATTTGTATTTGCTCCAGCATCCATAAGCATAAAGCTTTTTTTGTAAGCTGGTAACATTGGTGCTATAGCTGGTCTATCTATTCCTTTAATTCTTCCAACTAAAAGTGTTGCTCCAGTTAATAATGCTCCTGAGTTTCCAGCAGATATAAATACATCTCCTTCACCTTCTTTTAGCATTTTAAATCCAACAACCATTGAAGAGTCTTTCTTGTGTTTTATAGCAACTGTTGGTGTATCTTCCATTTCTATTTGTTCTGTTGTGTGTTTTATTGTTATTTTATTTGTTAATTCTGAAATGTTATCTTTATCAAAAAATTCTTTTATTTTTTTATTAATAATTTCTTCATTTCCAATTAAAATAATATCTGCTTCAATTTCTTTAGAAGCTCTTACTGCTCCTTTAATTACTGCATCTGGTGCATTATCTCCACCCATAGCATCTAATAATATTTTCAAAGTTTTCCCCTCCAATAATTTATAGTCTAGATATTTCTATTTTAAGTGCTTTATTCAAAAAAATCAATACTTTTCTAATAATTCGACCAATAAGTACAATTTATATTTTCTATATTATATTTTATCTTTTATATATTATATTTTATATTTTGTTTATATATTTTTTATATTTATTTTTTGAAGTTTGCTTTTTATGATTTTGCATTATTTTTAGTTTTATTTTTATATTTTACTTTTGTTTAATTATAATATATTTATAAACTTTAAATTTATTATCTTATTTTGAAATTATATGTATCATAAGGAAATGTATTTATTAACAATTCTTCTGATCTCATTTCTTTTTGTAATTTATTAATGTCTTTAAAATCATTAATAAATGCTACTGAAAAATCTGTTTCTTTACTTTCGTTTACAAATTCATCAATATCTGTATATGTTTCTAAGCAAACATTTTCTTTTGAAGCATATTGCATAATTTTTTGATATTCATCTTGATTTTTTGATTTATCAATTAATAATTTTATATAGCCATAATTATTGTATTCAACTTCTTTTTTAAAGAATGATTTAAACATTTGATATTCATAAAAATCACCAATATAAACAATTTCATCGTATTCTTTTTCATTATCTCTTAAGTATATTTCATTATATGTTGAATTATAATTAATCCACATATTTTTTATATTTAGTCTTCTCATACATTCTACAATAATTGTTATCAAAACATCATTTACAATTTTATTCTCATTAACACATAATGTTATTTGATTATTATATAATATTGAGTCTAATATATAACTTACAGTAATTTCAGGTCTTCCTGGATAAGATACTGCTATTGATTTTCCTTCGTTAAAAAAGCCATCAACATTTTTATAGTATTTCAATGCAGAAATAACTCTATCAAGAGTTATAAGATTTCCTTTACTTACTTCTTTATTTAAAGCTTGATTAACTTTATCTTTGTTTTGATTAATACCATTTTCAATTTCTTTTACTAAATTTACAAATACAGATTTTTCCATAATTCTTCTTTCCTTTATATTAAAACTTTAATACGAATACATTGTATACAAAATTCATTTTGTTGTAAATATTTAATTTCAAAAAATCACGTATTTGACACAATTCATATAAAAGCAAACAAAAAAGGATTACTTTAAAAGTAATCCTTTTTATTTATAATTTTTGATAAAATTAAGCAATGATATCAGAAACTACACCAGAACCTACTGTTCTTCCACCTTCTCTAATAGCGAATCTTAATCCTTTTTCGATAGCGATTGGTGTAATTAATTCGATTGTCATTGATACGTTATCTCCTGGCATAACCATTTCAACACCAGCTGGTAAATCAATAACACCTGTTACGTCTGTTGTTCTGAAATAGAATTGTGGTCTATATCCATTGAAGAATGGTGTATGTCTTCCACCTTCTTCTTTTGTTAAAACGTATACTTCTGATTTAAATTTTGTATGTGGGTTGATTGATCCTGGTTTAGAAATAACTTGTCCTCTTTCGATGTCTTTTCTATCAACACCTCTTAAAAGAACACCTATATTATCTCCAGCTTCAGCTTGATCTAATAATTTTCTGAACATTTCAACACCAGTAACAACTGTTTTTCTTCTTTCTGTTGATAATCCAACGATTTCAACTTCTTCTTGAACTTTAACGATTCCTCTTTCAACTCTACCAGTAGCAACTGTTCCTCTACCTGTGATTGTGAATACGTCTTCAACAGGCATTAAGAAAGCTTGATCTGTTGGTCTTTCTGGAGTTGGGATATAGCTATCTACAGCTGCCATTAATTCTTTCATTGGAGCGTAAACAGCATCATTGATATCGTTTGGTCCTTCTAATACTTTTAATGAAGATCCTTTGATAATTGGAATCTCGTCACCTGGGAAATCATATTTAGATAATAAATCTCTAACTTCCATTTCAACTAATTCTAATAATTCTGGATCGTCAACCATATCACATTTATTTAAGTAAACAACGATGTATTTAACACCAACTTGTCTAGCTAAAAGAATGTGTTCTCTTGTTTGAGGCATTGGTCCATCAGCTGCTGAAACAACTAATATAGCTCCGTCCATTTGAGCAGCACCAGTAATCATGTTTTTAACATAGTCAGCGTGTCCTGGGCAGTCAACGTGTGCATAGTGTCTGTTATCTGTTTCATATTCTACGTGAGCTGTGTTGATTGTGATTCCTCTTGCTTTTTCTTCTGGAGCTCCGTCGATTTGATCATAAGCTGCGAATTGAGCTTGTCCTAATAATCCTAAATATTTTGTAATAGCTGCTGTTGTTGTTGTTTTTCCATGGTCAACGTGTCCGATTGTACCAATGTTAACGTGTGGTTTTGTTCTTTCGAATTTAGCTTTAGCCATTTTAAAATCCTCCTTTAATTTTGAGATTTGATCTCTTTATTTATTTTTAAAATTTAATGACTTTTACAATCACTTGCATTTTACACTATAATTATGAAAATTGCAAGTAGATTTTTACAATTTAATTACAATAAAGGTTAGCTAAATAACCTTTATTAAATATATTTTTCAAAACGAACTATTTCTTAAGGAATAGCTCGTTTTGAGCTTTTAATTAATCTTCATTTTTAGCTCTTGAAGCAACGATTGTTTCAAGAATTGATTTTGGAACTTCTTCATAGTGAGAAGGTTCCATAGAGTATGTTCCTCTACCTTGTGTTTTTGAACGTAAGTCTGTTGCGTAACCGAACATTTCAGAAAGTGGAATAAATGAGTGAATTTCTTGTAATCCATCAACTGCATCCATACCTTCCATTCTACCACGTCTAGAGTTTACGTCACCAATAACATCTCCCATGTATTCTTCTGGAACAACTATTTCAACTTTCATAATTGGTTCTAATATAACTGATTTAGCTTTTTTACAACCTTCTTTGAAAGCCATAGATCCAGCAATTTTGAATGCCATTTCTGAAGAGTCAACATCATGGTAAGAACCATCAACTAAAGTAGCTTTGAAGTCGATAACTGGGTATCCAGCTAATGTTCCACTTTCAGCAGCTTCTCTAATTCCTTCTTCAACTGGTTTAACGTATTCTTTTGGAACAACACCACCAACGATTTTGCTTTCAAATTGAATACCTGTTCCTGGCTCTAATGGTTCCATTTCTAGCCAAACGTGACCATATTGTCCTCTACCACCAGATTGTCTAATGAATTTTCCTTCAACTCTAACTGCATTTCTGATAGTTTCTTTGTATGCTACAGATGGTTTACCTACAGCACACTCTACTTTGAATTCTCTTTTTAATCTATCAACGATGATATCTAAGTGTAATTCACCCATACCAGCGATGATTGTTTGACCAGTTTCATGGTTTGTATATGTTTTGAATGTTGGATCTTCTTCAGCAAGTTTTGCTAATGCAATACCCATTTTTTCTTGATTTGCTTTATCTTTTGGTTCGATAGCAATATCAATAACTGGTTCTGGGAATTCCATTGATTCAAGGATTATTGGATGATCAGGATCACATAATGTGTTTCCTGTTGTAACTTCTTTTAATCCTACAGCTGCTGCGATATCTCCAGCATATACTTTATCAATATCTTGTCTTGAATTTGAATGCATTTGAAGAATTCTTCCGATTCTTTCTTTTTTATCTTTGCTTGAATTTAAAACTGTTGATCCAGATTCTAATGTTCCAGAATAAACTCTAAAGAAACATAATTTTCCAACGAATGGATCTGTTGCAATTTTAAATGCTAATGCAGCAAATGGTTCAGCATCAGATGTTTTAGCAACTGTTTCAGTTCCATCTAATGTTTCACCTTTGATATCAGCGATATCAAGTGGTGATGGCATATAGTCAACTATTGCATTTAATAGTTCTTGTACACCTTTGTTTTTGTATGAAGAACCACAAGTTACAGGAACGATTTTATTAGCTATTGTTCCTTTTCTTAAACCTAATTTAATTTCTTCTATTGTTAATTCTTCACCTTCTAAGTATTTCATCATTAATTCTTCATCTTGTTCAGCAACTGCTTCGATTAATTTTTCACGATATTCTGTTGCTAAATCAACCATATCAGCAGGAACTTCTATTTCTTCAACGATTTTTCCTAAATCATCTTTGTGAACAAAAGCTTTCATTTTTAATAAATCAACGATTCCTTGGAAGTTATCTTCTGCTCCGATTGGTAATTGAATTGGAACAGCATTTGCTTTTAATCTATTTTTTAATTGGTCAACACAAAGCATAAAGTTAGCTCCTGTGATGTCCATTTTGTTTACATATACCATTCTTGGTACCATGTATTTATCAGCTTGTCTCCAAACTGTTTCTGTTTGTGGTTGAACTCCACCTTTAGCTGCTAATACTGTTACAGCTCCGTCAAGAACTTTTAAAGATCTTTGAACTTCTACTGTAAAGTCAACGTGTCCTGGAGTGTCAATAATATTTACTCTATTATTGTTCCAGAAACATGTTGTACAAGCAGAAGTAATTGTAATACCTCTTTCTTGTTCTTGAGCCATCCAGTCCATAGTTGCTGCACCTTCGTGTGTTTCACCTATTTTGTGAACTTTTCCTGTATAGAAAAGTATTCTCTCTGTTGTTGTTGTTTTTCCAGCATCTATATGAGCCATTATTCCTATATTTCTTGTTCTTTCTAATGGATACTCTCTTCCGGCCATGTTATCCTCCTTATTTTTTTGAATACCTAAGCAACTTGGCTTAGATTTTGAATTCTACCATTTGTAATTTAACTAACTGTTACGAACAAAGTGAAGTTACAGTTAGTTAATATGGTTGTCTTTAACGACTTCTGAATTCTACCATTTGTAATGTGCGAAAGCTTTATTAGCTTCAGCCATTCTATGTGTATCTTCTTTCTTCTTGAATGCTCCACCGTTTCCGTTGATAGCATCGATTATTTCTCCTGCTAGTTTTTCAGCCATTGTTTTTTCATGTCTTTTTCTAGCATATGTTACTAACCATCTTAAACCTAAAGTTTGTCTTCTTTCTGGTCTAATTTCTAATGGTACTTGGTATGTTGCTCCACCTACTCTTCTTGCTTTTACTTCAAGAACTGGCATTATGTTTTCTAATGCTGCTTCAAATACTTCTAATGGATCTTTTTGTTCTTTTTCTTTGATAATATCAAATGCACCATAAACGATACCTTGAGCAACTGATTTTTTACCATCTAACATTACGTTGTTAATTAATTTTGTAACAACTTTGCTATTATATAATGGATCTGGTAACACATCTCTTTTTGCTATAAATCCTTTTCTTGGCACTATTCTTCCCTCCTTATAAAATTTTGTTTAGTGTTTAAATATTTGTAACACTAAAGGTACTCTGGAAAGTTTTACTTTCCCGTAATAGCGCAAATTATTTTTTACAATATATATTATTAATAAAAAAGAATTATGCACTATTATCAATTAATAAATTTGCCTAATTTTTATTTTTTAGGTTTTTTTGCTCCGTATTTAGATCTAGCTTGCATTCTATCTTTAACGCCTGCTGTATCTAATGTACCTCTGATGATGTGGTATCTAACACCAGGTAAGTCTTTTACCCTTCCACCTCTGATAAGTACAACACTGTGTTCTTGTAAGTTATGTCCTACACCTGGGATATAAGATGTTACTTCATATCCGTTTGAAAGTTTAACTCTGGCTACTTTTCTTAAAGCTGAGTTTGGTTTTTTAGGAGTAACTGTTTTTACAACTGTACAAACACCTCTTTTTTGTGGAGCTCTATGATCAGTTTGAACTTTTTTTCTAGAGTTATAACCTTTTTGTAGAGCTGGAGCTGTTGATTTTGTTGTAGAAGTTTTTCTTCCTTTTCTTACTAATTGATTAATTGTTGGCATTCTTCTTTTTTCACCTCGTTTCTTTTATATATAATATGCTCTAAATACAAGTTTCCCTATATTACAGCGTATCTATTTTATCACCTTTGTAACATGTTGTCAATACTTTCCTTAAAGTTTAATTTTTATTGATTTCCCTAGTAAATTTCAATTTAATTTATCATTTATTTTTTAGTTTTTTTACATAAAAAACCCTGGTCTACAGGGCGATTTTACTCGCCTAGTAGCCAGAGCCAAACCAGAAGTCTGGTTTACCTGTAATAATTACTCATCATATTCCTCGTAATCGTCTTCCTTATTGCCAAATCTCTTCATCTCGGCATAGCCGAAAATCGCTCCACACAACAGAGCAGTGATGGCGATAGCCATCAAGATTTTCCAGCCCAGGGTCAAGACCCAAGCAAGCAGAGCTTTGATAATGGAAGCCACGAGGCCTACGGCCACGAGTGCAACGATGACGCCAATTATGATCGCCACATTCCGTACAATCGGGTTCTTCAGAGCTTTCAGGTTTTTCTTAATCATTATACTACCCCTTTCGGTACCAGTGTTAGTTTTTGCTTTTTAGCTAGATAAAATCCATCTAAAAGCTCACTGGCTATATATTTATATTATACCATATTTTGATATAAAAATCAAAAAAGATTAAATTATAGCGTTTTACATTTTCTATAATTTAATCTTTTGGGTATTATTTTTCTTCATATTCTCTAGCCTTAGAATTATCATTTTCGTCAATTGTGCTCACAATATATATATCATTTCCATTTCCATCAATTTGTTTTTGAAGTTTTGAACGTTTTCTTGTAAAAACATACTTTATTCCTAATAAAGCTTTTTGTCTTTCATCTATTTTAGCTATCTTTTTTCTATTTTTATCTTCATTAGCAATTTGAGACTCAAAGTTACTTTGTATATGTTCTTTTAATCTTGTTACTGACTCTTGTAATTCATTTTTTTCAGTTTGATTTCTTTGAATCCTTCTTTGTCTAAATATACTAAATATGCTATGTTGATCTTCTACTATTTGCTCTGTAAGTTCTTTTATTCTTAAATTTTTCCTTACAATATCAAATTCATAATCAGAAGATGCAGATTTAGCCTTCTCACTTTTTGATATTTCTTTTTGAAGACCTTCGTTTATTTGGGCATTAGAAACGATTGTTTCATCATATCTTCTCATCAATTTATCACATTCAGATTCATAATCAAATTTTGAAAAATCAATAACTTTAAAATCTTTTTTATCTTCATCTTCTTTTCCGACAACAACTTCAATTCCTTTAGTAGTCGAATAATCATATTTTGAAGTCCTTTGCTTATTTATCATTGATATTATCGATTCTGCTATATATTTATCTGTTTTACTCTTGACTATAATTCTAGAGCCTTTTTGCTTCACGTCTTCTCTTTCATCATTTTCTATTCTTACTAATTCAGCAAAAATTATATCATACGCTCGTGAATCTGTAATACCTATACCAGCAAAATATTTTTTTATAGTATCCATTTGATTTTCTGTCATATATTTTCTCCTATATTTTTAAAAGGCTATATCAAACGATATAGCCTTAATTTTTGTGTTATAATTATTCTCTTTCTTCATCTGCATTTTCTTCTATTCTTCTTAAAGCTTCAGCAGTCATTTTTTTATATCCCATGTACTCACTCTCTGATGCATGACCATTTATTAACTTCGAATCTCTAATTACGCCCAAATCTTCATTTTCGTATTCATAAGTTCTTCTTCTTGTTTCTGCTGCTCTTTTTCTTGATTCAGCTCTTGCTTTTTGTGCTTTTAATTCTTTTAATTCACTTTCTTGTTCTGGAGTAGCTTTTCCAGATTTATTTTTTGCATCTTCTAAAACTTTTTTAGCATCTTTCATTGCATTTTCTGCAACATTCTTTTTGTTAGTTAATTCAACTAATTCTCCTGCTTTAGCATTTCTTTTTTCTGATTTTGCATCACGTTGTTGTTTTAAACTATCATACTGTTCTTTCTTTTCTCTTAGAGCTTTTAATTCATTTAATTCGCCTTCATCAAAATTCTCGTCAATTGCTTTCTCAACATCTCTAAGTTCTTTTTGTTTACGAGATTTTTCTGATACTTTAGTGTTTTCTTTGTATCCACTAATAGTATTTTTATTTCCTTTTCCAAATAAATTTCTACCTAAATTTCCAATCCATTTAAATAAATTAAATTTACCTTGAATTTTCAATTTTCCAGAAATAATTCCAAATAAGTCTTTTACACTTTCTAACGAACTGAACCCTTTAGTTTTTAATTTTTCAAATAAGCCTTCCATTACATTTCTATAATTGTCAACTTTGCCTGTTATATGTCCTAATTCAACATCTTCACCACTTAGAACTTTTTCTTGTAAATCCATAATTTCTTTTGATGAATCTGCTAAATTATTAAATTTTGTTACTGCCGCTCCATCTTCTTTAAATGCATCTGGATATGTATTTTTTATTACATCTAATTTATTTTGCATATTTTCCGCAAAATAAACATCTTCAACATCTTTTCCATTAACAAGCATATTATTTTTAGCTTTTAATAAATAATTGTGCAATTGTTTTACATTAAATCCAGAAGCATCAGCTAAAGCTTGTGAACTTTCTTTATATTTTTGTATAGCCGCTGCTAATTTTATTTTCGCATCTTCTAAATCTTCTGGTTGACATGTTTGACAGTTTACAAATGCTTCTCTAAGGGCCACATCTGCTTTTTTAAAATTATTCCATAATTCTTTATTAGAATCAGTTTTTATAAATTCATTAAACGTTTCTTTTGTTATATCTTCTGACCCTTCTTCGTTTAAGTTCTTTATTTCTTCTATTAATTCATTTTTTCTTTTTAATAAATCTGCAGGAATTTTTCCTTCCAATTCAGCTAATTTTGTTTTTTCTTCTTCAGATATCAATCCACTCATTTGAGTATCTAAATTTTCTATTTCATTATCTAATCCTTCTATTTCTTCTGTTTTTGCTTTTTCTGCTTGTTCAGCTTCTGTAAATGCTTGATTTTTAGCATTAAAGTCTTTTTCTTCTGCTGTTGTATCAACTGAAAGTTGAGTTTCTATTTCTCTAATTTTTCTAGATAAATCTTCAATCTCTTGTGTAGAAGATTCTACTATATTGTTTTCTGTTTTTATTAATCCTTCCAATTGTTGTTTTCTTAGAATTGGTTCTACTTTTCTACTCAAAGCACCTTTTATCTTTGCTTTTTCCTCTTTTTCTCTAACAGCAATACTCTTTTTTGTATCTTGTGCCCCTTTTATTTCTTCATCTATCGAAGGAATTGTATAAGATTTTCCTTCTTCAGTTGTAACGATTTTTGTTACATCTCTATCTGTTAATTTAATTTGATATTTTGCTTCTATAGCATTTTTTAATTCTTCTTTAGAAACTTTCACTGAATTTATAAGATTAGTAAGTTTTTCTTGATTTTCATCACTAAAAATTGGAGCTTTTCTCACACTTATATATTCCTTATTAAGTTCTTTTAACTTAACAATTTTTTCTTTTAATTCAGAATCATTCACTAATCCCTTTACAATTTCATCTTTTTTAGAATTTAATCCATCAATTTTTTCATCTTGCTTAGATATTTCTTCTGCATATTTAATTTCAATTTCATCTTGTAAATGTTTATTTATTACAAGATCAGCAGCAAATTGAACCATTATTGAGTCAAGTTCTTGTTGATCAGCTTTTATTTCTCCTTCTATTGCTAATGGTCCCTCTCTTAGACGTTTTTGTTCTTCAATTATTTTTTGAGCCGCTTCTTTTTTGCCATTTAGTTCTTCAATTGATTTTTTTGCTGCTGCAATTGTTGATTCTGTATATTTTTTTCCAGAGTTTAGTATTTCCTGTGTATCGTTTATATAACCTTCTAACTCTTCAATTATTAATTCTTGTTGCTCAATTATATCGTTACATTCCTTTAATTTTGCTTTAGCATCAGTTAATCTTGTTTCGTGACCAGCTAATCTTTCGTTTACATCATTAAATCTTTTTAATAATTCATTTAAACTTGCCATTTTAAATTTATTAAGTAACATATCGCAGTTACTTAACATCCTCCTTTTATTTTTTTATTTACTTATTTAAATATATTATTCTTTGTTTGCCTCTATTTCAGCATTAATTTCTGCCTCCATTGTAGCAAGTCTTGCACTTGCTTCTGCAATTTTTTCAACAAGTTCTTTTCCTTTTTTGTTTAATTCTTTTTCCATTATGAACTTCTCCTTTCATATTTAATACTTATTTTGTCAAATACGCATAAATACAACTGTTATCATTGTACCACACCCAAATTATTTTTTCAATAGATTTACATAATTTTTTTAAAATATTTTTCTAATATTTCCACATTTTACTATATATTCAAGTCTGATTCTTTATTTTCTGTAAACTTCTTTCAGCAAGAACGCTATATCTCTCTTTTTTATCTTTTATTTTTTCTTCTAATGATGGCAATATTCCAAAATTAGCATTCATTGGTTGAAAATTATCATTTGGCATTGATATGTATTGAGCTAATGCTCCAATTACTGTTTCATTATTATAAACAATTTTATTTTCTTTATATTTATTATATATATCAATTTCTGTATCCTTATATAATTCAAATAATTTTACAGCATTTATTCCAGCAACAAATCCAGATGATATAGATTCAACATATCCTTCCACTCCTGTAATTTGTCCTGCAAAGAAAATATTTCTATTTTCTTTCATATTATATGTATTATCTAAAACTTCTGGTGAATTTATATATGTATTTCTATGCATAACACCATATTTAATGAAGTTGGCATCTTCTAAACCAGGTATCATAGAAAAAACTCTTTTTTGTTCACCATATTTTAGATTAGTTTGAAAACCTACTATATTATATATGTTTCCTTCTTTATTATCTTGTCTTAGTTGAATAACTGCATAAGGTCTTCTTCCTGTTCTAGGATCAGTAAATCCAACTGGTTTTAACGGACCAAACCTTAAAGTATCTATACCTCTTTTAGCCATTATTTCAATTGGCATACATCCTTCAAAAATTTCTCTTTTTTCAAATTCATGTAGTGTTACCACTTCTGCATTCACTAATTCATTATAAAAAGCTTCATATTCTTCTTTATTCATAGGAAGATTTATATAACTTCCTTCTTGATTTTTGGTTCTTTCTTTCCAGTCTTCTATAGATTCTTCTTTTCCTCTCTCTTGAGAGTATCTATCACCATAAAAAGCAATATTCATATTTATTGAATCTTTTTCCACTATTGGAGCTGCTGCATCATAAAAATATAACTTGTCATTACCTGTAATTTCAGCAATTTTTTCTGAAAGCTTTTCTGATGTTAATGGTCCAGTTGCTATAATTGCAATTGCATCTTCTGGGATTTCAGTAACTTCTTCTCTTATAACTTCAATATATTCATTTTCATTTATTCTTTTCGTTACTTCCTCTGCAAACTTTTCCCTATCAACAGCAAGTGCTTGACCTGCCGGAACACTTACTGAATCTGCTATAGGAATTAGTTCACTTCCTAATATTCTTAACTCTTCTTTTAATAAGCCACATGCATTTGTAAGTAAATTTGATTTAAAAGAATTACTACAAACAATTTCAGCAAAATTTTCATTTGAATGAGCGTCTGAAAACTTTGCTGGTTTCATTTCATATAATTTTACTTTAATTTTTCTTTTTGCTATTTGTAGTGCAGCTTCACTTCCAGCAAGTCCTGCTCCTATTACTATTATTTCTTTCATATACATCCTCTATTATACATTTCTGTCTGACTCAGACTCGTCTAATTCTTGTTGTCTACTTTCCTTTACTTTTTTGGCTTCCTCAGTTTCTTGCAATGATTTAAAATGATCCACATGATGTTTTTCATTTATATCAAATGCCTGTTGGTTTTTATTCCAATGTTCTGAATTATTTTCCTCTTTTTGAACATCACTTCCTTCAGGTAGCAATTCAGTCTTGTCTTTCTTGAATATTTTACTGAAGAAACCTTTTCTTTTATTCGACGAAGTTTTATTTTCTCCTTCTTTATTATCTTCTTTTTTTGACAAAACTTCTCCAACAGTTTTTTTAATATTAGTCATATATTTTTTTCTTGCTTCTTTATCTAATATCATTTTAGTTAAAGCAGCACCTTTTACAAAAAATTTAGCTGCTGAAAAATATATCGATCCCCATGAATTTTGACCCACTGTATGTACAGCCTTATCTACATCAAATATTTTATGAAATCTTTTTTCATCTGCATTTTTTAAAAATTCTAATGTCTCAGTAGTTAGCAACTCTGCTGGTATTCCTTTTGCAGCTTCAAAAATCTCATCAATATCTATATCGCCATTTTGAGATTCTCTTGCATCTACTATTTTATTATTAATTAATTTTATTTTATTTTTGTACTCAACTTCTTCTTCTTCGATTTTATCTGTTCTCTTTTTTATTTGCTCATATGCAATCATTTGATTTGCAGTTCTGTTTATATCTAATTTATGTTCTTCCACTAGTTGCATTACTTTATCAACATCAAAACCACCATATTCATTTAAATACGATTCAAAATATTGTCTATTTTGCATTATATATCTTTGTACAATTGCAGAATTGGCCGTTGGGTCTCTTCCTGTATTAATTGACATTGCATTAAAATTATGTTCATCTTTACTTATTTTTTTATTTGCTACAATTTCTTCTTGTCTAAAAGTGCAAAATAATAATATTAGTTGTTTTGCATTTTCCTCATTTGCATAATAATTATGTTTTATATTTAATGCATTAGGTGAATCTAATACTTTAAATATTGCAGCTTCTTTTTTATTGCATAATCTTTTTTCTTTCTTCTTTGCATTTTCCTTATATTGATTTACTTCATCTGCATTTTTTGGAGCTTCTAGCACATCTCTTTTAATCGAATTTCTAATTCTATCCAATTGAAACAAAGCTGATTTATCAGTAAAATCTGCCCATTCTAGCATTAACTTCATATCTGCATTTTTGCAAAATGTGTCTCTACAAAGATTTTCAACTTTAGATGTATCTAAATTTTCATTTTTATCTAAAACATCTATTCCAAAATTCTTTGCAACATTTATAGCATTTCTTATAGTCACTTCATCACTTGATTTAGTTAATCTTAATAATAATGTTGCAAAATCTCTATGATCTTCCTCTGTAAGTTCATCCTTTTTTAAAAATTCATTCGTTTTAGTAGAAATATCGTTTTCGTTTCTTACCTTTTTAAATTTTTCATAAAAATCCAAAGCTTTATGAAGATTAAATTTTCCACTTTCATCACATATTTCTGAAAAATATTTAGAATCTTTATATAATTCTAAATTATTAATGAACTCTTCTTGTTCCACACTTTCATCAATTTTTTCTCCTGAATTTATACGATTTTGTAATCTAACTAAATTTTCTATGATATTTACATCTGCTTCATTTTCTAAGAATGTATTTATTGTATCATTTTCATATTTTTCAATATATTTATCTACAACTTCTTGAGGACCTATTGTTGCTAAAAGCAAATTACGTAAATCATTTGTTCTCATAATGGAACCATCATTTTTTATTCCAAGAGAATTACGAAGTTCTGACAATTCATTAAATTTTATATCCATAATGATTTCTATTGGAATCTTCTTGTCTTTTTCAATTTCCGAAATATTTGCTTGTTCAATTTTTCCGAATTCCTCAATTCTTGATGCATGATCTACTCTATTTATAACTTTATTTAATTGCTGAATATTTAAAGCAGAAACATCATATCCTAATTGTTTACTTATAACTCCTAAATTCTCTTGGTAAACTTCATTTAAAGTTTGCTGTTCTAAAACAACATTACCAACTTCATCAGTTTGAATTCCAGAAATTTCTATATATTTTTCAATTATATCTTCTAAATTTAAACCTATTCCTAATTTTTCAAATGCTCTTATTCTCTTTCCATGAGCTGTCTGTAGAATTTCTTCTTCTAGCTTTATTACTTTATCTGCATAAATTCTGCCTACCATAGCTCTTTTATCATCAAGCTCAAAAAAAGAGTCCATTTCCGCATCAATAATTGATTTATTATTCATATATTTTCCTTATCATTATTATTCAATTTCAGGTTCTTCATCATTTTTCAATACACCTTCTTGTTGTCCAACTTGATTTTCCGAATGACTAGATTGTGCAGAATCATTTGATTGCCCTATTTGAGGAACTATCGGTTGAGAAACTCCTTCTTTGATTCTTGCGTTAAAATCTTTTGGTCCATTAATTCGATCATTATCATTCATTGTTTGTTCTTGATTAATCCTTTTATCTTGTTTTGTATCTTTTGAATTTTCATTTTTCTTTTTATTTTCTTTTTTTACATTTTCTGTTTTTCGACTAGGCTCTTGATTTGCTGTACGTCTTCCAATCAAGAAATCTCTTATTTTTCCAAATATTTGTTTAATTCTACCAAAAAGACCAAATCTTCTTGTATCAACTAATTGTCCGTTTTGTTCTTGTTCTTCTGCATTGATTAGTTCTTTTATACTATTTATATTGGCATCACTTCCATTTGGATTATTAATTGATTCTTCCTCATCTTTTTTCTTATTTTCTTCTCCATCAGTACTTTTATCCGGATTTTCTTTTTTCCCCTCTTCTGCTTCTTCTCTAGTTTTTACTTCTTTTTTCTTAGCATTTTCTTGTGCATCTCTCACAGCCGAAGCATCTAACTGTTCAACAGGAACTTTTCCAGCTTTAATTGCAGAATCTAAATCTCCATTTGTAAGTTTCTTTTCATTTTCGGCTTTTAATCTTTCTTCCTTTATTTTTATTTTTGTACTATTGATTCTATCAAATGCTCTATCTAAATCTTGCTTTGAACCAATCTTTTGTAGTTTTGTTTGTTCACAAATTTCTGCTAAATTTTTAACAACATATTTTTCTTTTTTTTGTTCTGATGCTTGAAGTAATTCTTCAAAGCTAGTCCACTCATGTTGTTTAGATGAGTGCATTTTATACTCTTCAAAAATTAATTCTTCATTAATGATAGCTTTTCCATTTTCATCAAGTGTAACAAATTTTTTATCATCAGTATTCATCAACTCAAATCTTCTAAGAACTGTTTTGGCAAGTATTGAGTTTTTATCATTACCTTCATCCTTTACCATACTATAAATTGCTAAAGAGTTCCTTATATAAGCTTTTTTTTCCTCAGGATCCATCTTTTCATATGTAAGACCTTGTTGAAAGTCTATCATATCTCTAGTATAGTATTTCGTTATTCCCGCTAAAACTTTATTATTTTTATAATGATTATATTCAGCTATGTTATACTTTTTCTTTTTTTCTGACCATTCTTTTGGATCACCATTCTTCCTTATGAAATCTTCACCATATTTTTCCCAAAATTCTTTTTCATCTTTTTCCAATTCAGCAATTCTTTTTCTAGTATAATCAGTTTCTGGAGATCTTTGATAATTTTCTTTCATTGATTGTATTGACATATATCTTAGTCTTATAGCTTTATCTTTATCTTCTAACCATGAGTTAACAGTGTATGATTTATATAAAAAGTCATATCTTTGCTGAATATTTTCATCCAATTCAATTCCAGTTCCAGCAAAAAAATTATCTACTGCTGAAATATGTGAAGCGGTAAGATTAGCATCTTGCAAGTCAAATGCTTTATTTCTATATGACTCTTTATTTTTTCTTAAATAAGCATCTGTCGCAAGTTCCATTTTATCATTATTAAAGTCATAAAAGCCTTTAAACGATAACTCTTCTCCTTCAACAGGAATTTCTAATATATCTCTGGCAATATTTGCAAGTTCAACTCTGTTAGCTTTCTGATTTTTTTTGTCTATATCTAAATTTGGAAAAAGTATTTTTATTTTTTCTCCGCAGGCATCAGCTAATAATTTATAATCCGCGTTTCTATCAAACGAATATCCTTTAAACAATGCCATCGTTATTACTTGTTTGTCTTTGAGATCTAATTTTTCAAATTGTTCTGGAGTTAAATCTGCAATTCTGTCTAACTGATAAACTATAGACTCAAATTTGTATAAATTTTTAAAATTTTCGAACTTACTCAATCCATTTAGTTGTCCATTCAGTACAGTTTTACCTTGTTTATTATGATTTATTTTGACTTTTCCTTCATAGCTCGGATGATTTTTATAAAAATCATCTATTTCTGATTTCAATATACTTTTAGTTGGTTCTTTTGCTTTAGCGTGTTCAAGTTCTAAAGATGTAATTTCATATAAATCAGGATCTTTCTCATATTCACTATTTTCTATGTTTTCTCTTATTCTCATTGCAGCATATTTTAATTCGTCAGAAACCTTTAAGTCTTCAATACTTTTATCAAGTGAATCATCAATGTTTTCTGCCATTTCTTCTTTAAGATGTTCATCATTAAAGTTCTCCATCAAAAACATATAATCTACAAATTCATTATATGACTCGGCATTCATTTTGTCTTTAGAAGTATCCAAAAATTCCTTTACAATATTATCCGAAAGATTATGCCAAAAATCTTCTGGTAAATCTGCCGAGTGGACAAATTCATTACTATCCGAATATATTCCAAGCTCATACCTCTGATTAATACTTGCTTTCAAATCAATTTCACCTGTTTCTGGATTAATAACAATCCCATTTGGTAATTTTGATATATATATAACAAGTCTATCAAAAATTGTAGATAATGTATCTAGCGCAGCAGTTTTTGTAGTAACATGTCCTGACATATCTTTATAAATCGATATAATCATTTCGTCTGTTACTCCATATTCTTTCAATCTATTTAATTTTTGAATTTCATCTTCTGTTCCAGTATTTAATAATTCTTCAACATCAAAAACACGATTTTCAAAAAAGTTCCCACTATCTTCTCCAAGGTTTGTATGTTCGGCCTCTGTAACAAGCGTACTTTGATCTCTTTTTTCAGTTCTTTTTTTTCTATCAGCTTCTTCTTGTGTTTCTACTTTTTCATTTTCTATTTGCTCATTTGTGTTTTCAGGCATAATTTCCCCACCATATACTTATAATTTAATAATTTTATTATAGATATATACAACTCAATTTGCAATTACAAAAAGATTACATTTTTCGTGCATTTTCTTTAAATTTTCTGTTCCTTTTATTTCCCTATATTTTCTTTTTTCTATAAAATTTATCTTTAGATAAAATTTTATTTTTCGTGCAAATTCCCCCACTCAATATTTAATTATTAAATTGAAAAAAAGAGCATACACCAAGTTTATTAATTCTTACTTAATATATACTCTTTTATTGATTTTCATATTTAACTAAACTTTTTTTCATTATTTAGTTTTCTTTTTTGTTGTCGCTTTCTTTGCAGCTGATTTTTTAGTTGCTGCTTTTTTTGTAGTTGTTTTCTTTGTTGATTTTTTTGCAGCCTTTTTCTCATCTTGTTCATAAAGTTCCATATCTATTTCGTTATTTGGTACAAATTTTTCACCCGGTTTTGGTTTATTCCAAGAAATATAGTAACATCCTTGACCAATTCCACCATTTTTTTCACAAATATAGTAATTACGTCTTTTCTTTGTTTTTCTAATTTGCACTGTTCCACCACATACAGGACATGGTTCTTCAATTGTTTCAATAATTGGTTTTGCATTTTGACATTCTGGATACCCAGGACAAGCTAAGAATTTTCCAAATCTTCCATATTTTATAACCATCATTCTTCCACATTTTTCACATGGAGTGTCTGATTCTTCATAAGTAAGAGTTACATGTTCTAATTCTTTCTCAACTTTTTCCACTGTTTGTCCAAAAGGTGTGTAAAACTCTCTTATTACTTTTTTCCATTTTTCTTCACCTACAGCTATTTTATCAAATTCTTCTTCTATCTTTGCTGTAAATTCTACATTTATTACATCTCCAAAGTTTTCAATCAACAACTTATTAACAACTCTTCCTAAATCTGTTGGCATTAATTGTTTTTGAATTTTTTCGATATATCTTCTCATTAATATTGTTGTTATTGTTGGCGCATAAGTACTTGGTCTTCCAATTCCTTTTTCTTCTAAAGTCTTAACTAAACTTGCTTCTGTATATCTAGCAGGTGGTTCTGTGAAACTTTGTTTTGCATCAATTTCTTCTTTTTTTACTTCTTCTCCAACTACTAATTCTGGAATTTTTTCAAACTCTTCTTTTTCTTCATTTTCAACATATAGAGTCATGTATCCTTTAAATTTCATAGTTTGACCATTTGCTTTAAAGTTATATTCATTTCCATCAATTGAAACTGTTACTGTATCATATACAGCTGAAGCCATTTGACTTGCCATAAATCTATTATATATTAATCTATATAATTTATATTGATCTGGAGTTAAACTATCTTTTATTGATTCAGGCGTTAATTCCACATGAGATGGTCTTATTGCCTCGTGTGCATCTTGTGCTTCTGATTTTGTTTTATAAAATCTATTCTCATAATAGCTTTCACCATAAGTATTTACTATATGTTCTTTGGCTGCTCTTCTTGCCTCATCTGAAATTCTTGTAGAATCAGTTCTCATATATGTTATTAGACCTGTATCTCCTATTTCTGGTAACTTAACACCTTCATATAATGTTTGAGCTACAGACATTGTTTTCTTTAATGCAAAATTTAATTTTCTAGAAGCATCTTGTTGAAGAGTACTTGTTGTAAATGGTGGTGCTGGATTTCTTTTTCTTTCTCCTTTTTTTACATCTACAACTTTATATTTTGCTTTTTCTAAATCTGCTAATATTGTATCAACTTCTTCTTTAGAATGAAGTTCTACTTTTTCTCCATTTTTTCCGACAAATTTACAGTTAAATTTTGTTTTTTTATCAGAAACCATTAAATTGATATTCCAATATTCTTCTGGAATAAATTTTTCAATTTCCTCTTCTCTATCTACTATTAATTTAACAGCAACAGATTGAACTCTACCTGCTGATAAACCTCTTTTTACTTTTTTCCATAATACTGGACTTATTTTGTAACCAACTATTCTATCTAATACACGTCTTGCTTGTTGCGCATCAGTTAAATTTAAATCTATTTTTCTTGGATTATTAATTCCATTTTTTACTGCATCTTTTGTTATTTCATTAAAAGTTACTCTACATACACTTTCAGGATCTATTCCTAAAATATATGCTAAATGCCATGCAATTGCTTCTCCTTCACGATCAGGGTCAGTTGCAAGATAAACTTTTTTTGCATCTTTTGCGTCTTTCTTTAAAGAATTAATTAAACTAGCTTTTCCACGTATATTGATATACTCAGGTTCAAAATCATTTTCGATATTGATACCCATTTTTGATTTTGGTAAATCCCTTATATGTCCCATTGAAGCAACTACTTTACTTTTTCCGCCAAGGAATTTTTTAATTGTATTTGCTTTAGCAGGCGACTCCACTATAACTAATTTATCAATCATTTATTTTCTCCCCTAAAGATTTTTTATTACGTATGTATTTTAAATCATTATTATACTTTTTGCAAGTCCCTTCTTATATATATGTAAAAAATACATCCCAAACCATTTGTTTAAGATGTATTCTTACCTAATTATTAACGTGATTCATCATCGTACTCTGTTAATCCTTTTTGTCCTATTTTTTCAGCTAGTTCACCTATATCAACATCTGATGCTGAAAAAATTTTAGAATCACTATTCTTTTCTTTATCATCATTCTCAAGTTGCTCAATAATTTTTTCTGCAAAATCTTTTCTTTCACTTTCATTTTGTTTTTTAACCAAATTAGCAGCCATTAATAATGCCTCTGAATCTTTTTCTTTCATTTTTTCAAAGATTGCAGGATTTTCAACTCCAGATTCTATAATAGTTTTATAAAATCCAACTCTTGTCATTTTTTCAGAGTATTTATTTTTACCTTCATATTCTTGCTTTTCAAAATAAGCTAGTGCCGCTTGTATTGTAAGTTCTTTTTCCTCTTCATTTGCATTAATTATAAGTTTTCTTGCTAAAGTGTGACAAGATTCTAATTTACACTCAGGCCTTTCTTCGAATAAATTTTGCAATGTTTCTTCTACAAACACTGGAGAAACACAAATTTTATTTTGTGTGTTTGTATTTATAGATTTAGAAGCCTTTTCTTCATTCTCTGTAACACTTTTTCCTCTTTCTATTCTCTCTTTAATTTCAATCATAAAATTATCTAAAGCATTATCACCTTGCAAAGCTCTTGTGGCTTCGTAAAAAATTTGACTATATTGGTGAAATACATTACGGTCATTTAGTGGTAAATCTATCATTTCTTGTGTAATTTTATGTTTTTCATCTAATCTTGAGTTAAAACTTTCTAATAAAGTTTTTCCCCCTTTTATTCCATTTTTTTCTAAATTTACTAATCCTTGTATAGTATATAACATAGTATAACCATCTATTTCTAAAATTGAATTTGGGTTTACAAGTTCGTTACTTAAATGTTGTATTAATTCACCAAACTCTGGATGCTTCATTATATCTTTATTAGCCTCTTGACTAATAAAATATAGAATAGAATCAATACCTAATGAATCATTCTTTAACTCTTCAATCTTTTTGCTAAATTGTTCTTTTCTTTCGCTCGGTGACATTTTAGGAAATTCTTCAAACATAAATTTTATGTCCGCACTCATATCGGCAATTCTATTTTGTTCTTCTAATTGTTCAGTTGTTTCAACACCTTTATTATTAACAGTAATACCACTTTTCTCAGATAATTTTTCTTCTGGTATTTGAAATTTGTTAATTAAATTATTAGCACTTTCTAAGTCTCCATTTCTTTTTAAAGCTTCTATCACACCAATTAATTCACAAGCATCAATTGTATCTAAATCTTGATAACTTTTACCTTGTTTCAAGTAATTAATGAATTTCTTACTACCAATCATCATAACAGCATCTCTTTTTTGTTCACTCGTTGCATTAAGATTTCCGCCATTTTCGAAAATACTACTTCTAGTGTTTGAAATTTTATTATTTAAACCATCTATATATTTTTCATTATTTAATTTTTCATCACCATTTTCTGAACCCATATAAAGATTTAGATTTTCCTCCATAAGTTTCTCATTAAAATCATGGTTTCTATTATTTCTAGAATATATATCTTCTAATATTTGTTCATCATTTATTTTAATCTGAGTAATCGGTGTTGAATTATTTCTTTCAATTTGATTAAGCATTTGTGTCGCTACTAAATATTCAACATTTCCTAACGTCTCAAGTTCTCTAGGTAACTCTTTTTTTATACTTTTAGAAATTATATCTATATTCATTATAATTTCTGCTTTACTTTTATCTCGTAATAATCTTCTTTTAGATTTATCTTCTGTATTTTGATATTCTTTATCTCCAAGCAATGATGTACAAACAATTTGTTCAATAATATCATCTATATTTCCATTTTCTTGAGCCATAATTTTCTCCTTTATATTGTATATTCCTTATCTCTTAAGTACTTTCTCTATCTCTTCAAAAATCTTTTCTTCTACATCCTTTGGTGCAATTGAATTTGCAACTTTTCCCATTTCTTCAAGTTCTAATTTATCTAATATTATGTCATCAATTTCTTCTGAAAGTATTTGTCCATTTAAGTCTTGGTTTAAAATCATTTTTGCTGCGCCTATTTTCTTTAAAACAAGTGCATTATCTTCTTGTCTATTTGCAGATATTGATGGAAGCGGAATAAATATTGCTGGTTTTCCAACAATTGAAACTTCTGTTATTGTCATTGCTCCACTTCTGCATACCATTAAATCTGAAATATTCATTAATTCTTCCATATTATATATGTATGGCAATACTTTTACATTTTTCAAGTTATTTATATAAATATTTTCTTTTTCAAAATGCTCTTTTACTATATCGTATTGTTTTGGTCCTGTTGCCCAAATTATCTGATATTTTTCATTTTTTCCTGATTTTATTAATTCTGTTACTGCTTCATTTATTTTTTGAGCCCCTTGACTTCCACCATATATTAAAACTATTGGTAGGTCATTTCTTATTCCAATTTCTTCTAAGATTTCTTTCTTTCTTTTTTCTGAAATTTCTATTTTTCTTATTTTGGTTGGTGTTCCTGTTACAACAACTTTTTTACAACCTTCTAATTTTGATTTTGTATCTTCAAATCCTACTAATACTGCATCTACTTTTTTAGAAAACATTTTTACTGCTTTTCCCGGATATGCATTGCTTTCATGCAATATTGTTGGAATTTTTCTAGAAGTTGCTACATAAAACACAGGTCCACATATATATCCTCCAGTTCCTAATACTAGATCTGGTTTGAATTCATCAAAAATCTTTTTAACATCTTTTCTACTTGCTATTGTTTGGAATATGTGTTTTAAATTTGTTAAAGAAAATTCTTTTTTTAGTCCATATACATCAATAGTTTTTAATTTATATCCTGCTCTTGGAACTAAATCATTTTCTAGACCTCTATTTGTTCCTATAAAAAGTATTTCTGATTTGGGATCTTTTTCTTTAATTTTATTTGCTATAGCAATTCCAGGATTTATGTGTCCTCCTGTTCCTGCTGCAGAAATTATAACTTTCATTATATACTTCCTTTCTTACTATTTCTAGATATACTTAACAATATACCTACTGCAATTAAGTCTGCAAGCATTGCAGATCCTCCATAACTAAAGAATGGTAGTGGCATACCTGTTACTGGTATTGTGTTTGTTACAACTGCTATATTTATTAATGCTTGTAGTCCAATCATAGTTGTAATACCTATTGCTATTAAAGTTCCAAATGTATCTTCTGCTTTTATTGCAATAACAATTCCTCTCCATACAAATAATGCAAATAATATTATTACAAATATTGATCCCACAAATCCTAATTCTTCTGCTAAAACAGCAAATATAAAGTCATTATGTGGTTCTGGTAAATATAAATATTTTTGTTTACTGTTTCCAAGTCCTAATCCAAATAGACCACCTGAACCTATTGCATATAAACTTTGATTTATTTGCCATCCAGTTCCTGTTAAATCTGATTCTATATTAAGCCATGTTTGAATTCTTCCCATTCTGAAGTCGCCATCTCCTGATGCCATTCCTTTTACAACATACGCAGCAACCCCTATTACCCCTATTACTCCTGTTCCTACAAAATATTTAAAAGCAGAACCAGCAACAAACATTTGAACAAGTGTGATTGCTGCAATTATAAAAGTTGCACTAAAGTGATTTTGTAATTTATATACAGCATAAACAACTGGTAATAAGAAAATTAGAGGATATAAATATCCTGGTACTAATTTTTTAATTTTATTTTTTTCTTTCATGTCACTTAAAAGTGCTGCATAAAAGATTATAAATCCTACTTTGGCAAATTCTGATGGTTGAAAAGAAAATCCTAAAATATTAATCCATCTTCTAGCTCCACCAGCGCCTGAACCAATGAATCCAACTAGAATAAGTAAAATAACAAATCCTATGTAAATTATCCATTTTAATTTTCTATAAATTCTATAATCTACTTTTGATAATGCCATCATTAAAACAAGCCCAACTGCTGCAACTATTCCTTGTTTTAAAACATAGTTATAGCTGTTTTGATTTTCTGCAAATGATGTTGGCGCACTTGCTGATAATAACATTATTAACCCTATACTTAATAGTAATAGGGTTATAATTAAAATTGAATAATCAAATTTTCCATTTAGAAAAAAACTAAATTTTTTTGCTTTTGTTTTATTTGCCATTTTCTTACCTATATAAATATAGTTCCTTAGTTTATTTAGATTTTAAGGGAAATCTATAAACCTTTATACTATTAGAATTGCACATATTGCAGCAATTAAAGTTATTAGTGAAAATACTGCTACAACTTTATTTTCTCTCCATCCTGTTAATTCAAAATGGTGATGTAATGGTGACATTCTAAACAATCTTTTTCCAGTAAATCTAAAATATACTACTTGCATAATAACAGATAATGTTTCAATTACTGGAACTATTGCTATTAAAAGTAACATTAATGGTTGTTTTAAATATATTGTCATACTTGATATAACTCCACCAAGTAATAATGATCCTGTATCTCCCATCATTACTTTTGCTTTATGGAAATTATATATTAAAAATCCTGCACAACATCCAACAACAATTGCTCCGAAAACAGATATACTTGGAAATCCAAGTTTCATTGCAATTATTGATATTGCTGTAACCATTATTGCACTAACGCTTCCTGCTAAACCATCTACTCCGTCTGTTAAGTTTACTGCATTTGTACTTGCAAGCATTACAAGTATTGTAAATGGTATATATGCCCAAATTGGTAATGTTAAATTATAATCAATTATTGGTATTATTATGTCTGTTCCTATTCCTGCATAATTTATTAAAAACATTGTATATATTACTGAAATTATTAAAAGTCCAAACATTTTTAGTTTTGGATTTAATCCTTCTGTATTTTTTAAAACTACTTTTTTAAAATCATCTACAAATCCAACAATTCCAAATCCTAAACTTGCTATTGCTACTGCTAAAATTGGAACTATTGATTCTTTATTTGGATTTAATATGCAATATATTGAAACAAAAACAATTATTGAAATCATCATCATGATTCCTCCCATTGTTGGTGTTCCTTGTTTTTTTAAATGTGCTCTAGGTCCACAGGCTCTTTCATTTTGACCAACTTTTAATTTTTTTAAAATTGGAATTATAATCTTACCTAAAATAGCTGTTAATACAAAAGATAAAACTAAATATATTATCTGTGTTGTCATTATTTTTTCTCTCCTAATATTTCTTTTACAATTACTCTTTCATCAAATGGGAATTTTTCACCTTTGATTTCTTGATAAATTTCATGACCTTTTCCTGCTAATATAACTAAATCTCTTTTTCCCATCATTTTTATAGCTTTTTCTATAGCTTCTCTTCTGTCTACTACTATTTCATATTTTCCTTTTGTTTTTTCAATTCCTTTTTCGATATCTTTTATTATATCTTCTGGTTCTTCTGATCTTGGGTTATCTGTTGTTACTATTGTGTAATCTGCTAAACGACCTGCAACTTCACCCATACGAGGTCTTTTTTCTTTATCTCTATCTCCACCGCATCCAAATACACAAATTACTTTTCCTGGTGTATATGTTTTTGTTGCTTGAAGAATATTTTCTAAACTTTCTGCTGTGTGAGCATAGTCTAACATTATTGGTAAATCTGCTTTATTTGGTACTAATTCGTTTCTTCCTGGTACCAATATTGTTTCTAATGCTTCTTTAATTTTTTCTACATCTATTCCTAATGCAGATGCAACAGCTATTGTTGCTAATGCATTATAAACACTATATCTTCCTGGAATGTTTACTTTAATTCTTTCATTTCTTGTTCCAAGTTTTACTTTAAAATCAACACTTACATTTGTTATTGTTATGTCTTTGGCTAATAAATCTGCTTTATTATCTACTGCATATGTTGTTATATTGCAGTTTGGAGCATTTTTTATTATTTTTGGACATTTGAAATCATCACTATTTACAAATCCTCTTGGACACATTTGGAATAATTTTAGTTTTGATTCAAAATATTCATTCATATCTGCATGTTCTTTTGTGCTGATATGATCTTTATATAAGTTTGTAAATACACAATAATCAAAATTACATCCTTCAACTCTAGATAATTTTAAACTTTGTGAAGATACTTCCATAACAACATAATCACATTTTGCTTTTGCCATTTTATAGAATAATCCTTGAAGCTCTAAGCTTTCTGGTGTTGTTCTATTACTATATCCTAAGCATTCTTCACCTATATAATTTGCAATTGTTCCTATTAAGCCAACTTTATATCCAGCTTTTTCTAGAACTGCTTTTATCATATGTGTTGTTGTTGTTTTTCCTTTTGTTCCTGTAACCCCTATAAGTTTAAAATATCTTGATGGATTTCCAAAATAATTACATGATACTCTAGCTAATGCTTTTCTTGTATCATCTGTAATAATTACTGTTACTCCACTTGGTATTTTTATTTTTTTGAAGTCAGCTGACATATCTAGCATTACTGCTGTTGCTCCGTTTTCAATTGCTTCTGCTACATATTCATGACCATCAAAATCATATCCTCTTATAGCAATAAATAAAGAGTCTGGTACAATCTTTTTTGAATTGCACTCAACTTTCTTTATATCAATATCTACATCTCCCTTTGTTTTAAAATTTTCAATTCCTGTTAAAAGTTTTTTTAATTCCATTTGAAATTCCTCCGAATTTTTTTCAAAAAATGTAAAATTTTACATCATTTTTTTAAGTTTGTAAACACAAAATTTCCATTTTATATTTACTCAAAGTTATTATATAGCAAAAACTTTTTTTTGTACAGAAAATATTTGAATTATTCTATAAATTTTAATAATATTTTGCTTTTAAAAAGCTCATATTTTTCCTGTATTATTTTTCTATTTTCTATCACATATTTTTAATAAACTTATACTTTTCTATAATAATTTTATTAATATTTTTTAATATTATTACAACTTTAAAAACAATTATTGGAGGGAGAACGAATTCTCGTTTCTCCCTCCAAGTGTCCTCATCAAAACTTATTAAAAATACAAAAATGCTCTTGCTTTCGCTTCAGGAATCCTAAAATCCTGGCTGTAAATATAGCGTTTTCTTGCAACATAGTTGCTTTCACCATCATTAAATGGTTTGCCTTCTCTTGCGACCACTTTATTTGCGAACTTTTCATTGGTCCATTCCATTTTGAAAATGTCTCCGAGCAATTCGCTTATGTTGGCGCCGCAGCAGTCCCTTTTGAGAAGTTTTTCTTGTTCTTTTTTATTCAGCGGACTGAAAAGCCATTATTGTTCAGTTAAGAACTCTGTTTCAATAAGCCATTTTCCCAAGGTGTCATAAATAACACCATAAGGAAGAGTGGCATTGAGTTCAGGAATTTCCAAGCTCTCAGCCAGCTGAACTGCTTCCTCATAATTGCTTCCTGTTTTTTCGTTTTCGCTTTTTTCCAAGAAATCCTTAGTAAGAAAGAAACCATGATTCTTTCTTACACTCTCCAGTACTTCTGCAGGAACTTCTTCGTGAAACCACGTTTCAGAAAAAATTTCTGCAGCATCCCATGCAACTCTTTCGAGTTTCAGGAAATCTGTGCGGAAGAAGGTAATTTCCCGGCCCAGATATTTCATTGTTGCAGCAACAACTCCATACTTAGGACTAGAAATTATCTTTTCGATTACTGCGCATGCAGGCACGCGCAATTCAAAGACACGATTCTCAGTCATTTTGCTTACCTCCATATTGTTTTTTTGAGAACTAAGTTTGCGCCGAAAACATAATACTGCATTTTCTTCGATTTTGCAAGTTTATTCTGATTTTTCTATTTCTAAATAATCTATTACTTCACTTAAAATCTTTCCAGCCACTGGTGCAGCAACAGTTCCACCTTGATGTCCTGATAGTCCTGTTGGATTATACAAAGTAACCAAAATACACATTTGAGGATCATCTGTTGGAGCAACTCCTATGAAAGAAGTAACATATTTTCCTGTATTTACACCATCTTCTGATGTTCCTGTTTTCCCACCAACATTATATCCTTGTACCCTTGCATTCTTCCCTGTTCCTTCTGCTACAACTGAAGTCATCATACTCAAAACTTGTTTTGCTGTTTCTTCTGATATTACTTGATTTTTATAAACCGGTTCTATAATTTGAGTTTCTCCTGTTTGGTGATTTCGAATTTCTTTAACAACTCTTGGTTTTACATATTTTCCGTTATTTGCAATAGCTGACACCATTGTAATCATTTGAATTGGTGTCACTTCAAATCTTTGACCAAAACTTATAGTAGCAAGTTCTACTGGTCCAACCTTTTCTTCTTTTAGGAAAATAGAACCAGCTTCTCCTATTAAATCTATTCCTGTTTTTTCCAGAAATCCGAATTTTCTTAAATATTCATAGTATTTGCTAACTCCTATTTTCTGTCCCAAACCAATAAAAACCGGATTGCAAGAATTCATTAATCCTTCTCTTAAACTTTGACTTCCATGAGGTCTATAATATCTCCAACATTTTATTCTTCTTCCAGCAATCTCAATTCCTCCAGTACAACAAAATGCTCCACTTCTATCAGCTTCTGCTAAATTTTCCTCAAGAGCTGCAGAAGCTGTTACTAATTTAAAAGTTGATCCTGGTTCATAAGTATCTGCAACAGCTTTATTTCTCCACATTCCTTGAAGATATGTAGATTTTTGTGAAGAATCCAGTTCTGACCATATTGCTTTTATTTCTTGATCATTAATTTCATATGGATTGTTTAAATCATAATATGGATATGTTGCCATTGCTAAAATATCCCCATTTTTCGGATTCATCATTATAATGTTTCCACCATCTGTGCACACATTGTCAATACACGCTTCTTCTAAATATTTTTCTACAATAGCTTGAATATTCATATCTATTGTTAATATCAAATCACATCCCTGAATGGATTCTTCATAAGCTTCTCCCGAATCACCTATAATATTTCCTTTTGCATCTAGCATTTTGCTAATACTTCCATTTTCTCCTGTCAATATATCGTTATATTTTGCTTCAATCCCATCTAACCCTTGATTATCAGAGCCAACAAATCCGATAATATGTGATGCTAAATTACCATATGGATAAAATCTTTTTGTATCCTCATCTATATTTATCCCAGTATATAAATTAGTTTCTTCCATCCAAATTCTTAATTGGTCTGTTTTTTCTTTTTCAACTCTTTTTACAATTGTTTCTATCGAGCTATTTTTGTTCACTTTTTTTAATACTTTTTCATAATCCAATTCAAAAATGTCTGATAAAACTCTAGCCACTTTTTCTTTATTTTCTTTAGATATGTTTACTGGATTAACAGTTACTTTTTGAGTTGTACTACTTTGCGCCAATACTATTTCTCCTGTTGTATCATATATAGTACCTCTATTTGCAGTTATACTTCTACTAACATATTGTTGATTTTCTGATTTTTCTTTCCATTTAGTGCCTTCAACAAATTGAATTATTCCAACCCTTACACATAAAATTATCCAAATTACTGTAACTATTATTAATATAATTATTATTCTTTTTTTAGAATCTAAATTACTTTTGGACATATTCATCCTCCTACTTTAGTAATTAATATAATAATATTATTTATTCACTAAAAAAGAACAAAACGCTAATAAAAATTAGCGTTAGATATTTTTTAAATTATATTTATTTTTTACTCGTATAAAACAAAAATAGATTCTCTAATTATTTTAGAAAATCTATTTTTAAAACACTTTTTGTATTTTTTCTATTAATTCATCAAACCAATTTGTTTCTTCTTCAATTATAACCTTTTCTGTTCTTGGTTCAACAAAATCTTTTTTAGAAAGACTTATATATGAAGTTTGTTTATTACTTAATTTTTGCATTCCTAATAGTTCTTTTGCTTTTTGTTCAACATTATTTAAGTTTAAACTATTTTGAATATTTATTTCTAATTGGTCATTTGCTTTTTGAAGTTCTGTTATTTTTTGTTTCAAATTTTGAACTTGAGAAAATGATTCACTAATTCTTGAATTCATAAATAACATGAAAAACACTATAACAAACAATATTGCACATTTAAAAAATACTGCTACTTTTGTTTTGGCTATTAATGCATTTTTAGCTTTTTGTTCTTCTTGTTTTTTCTTTGTTTTATTTATTTCATCTTGATTTGGTTTTTTAACTTCTTGTTTCTTTGGTTTTGCTTTATTATATTGATTTGCGTTTTTCTTAGGTTTACTATAATCTGGTTTTATTTTTCTTGGGCTTGTTTCATACTGATATGCATATTGTCTACTTGGCATAATGTTCCTCCTTTCTTTAGTACTTCAAAAATCATTATTTTTTCTCAAATATTCTTAATTTTGCACTTTTACTTCTTGAGTTTTCTTCCATTTCTTCTTCTGTTGGAAGCATTGGTTTTCTTGTTATAACTTTCCCTTTACTTACAGCACCACACATACAATATGGTAATCCTGGTGGACATGTACATTTTCCTGCTGCATCATTAAACGCATTTTTTACTGCCCTATCTTCTAAAGAGTGAAAAGTTAATATACAAAGTCTTCCACCACTTTTTAAAGCGTCTATCGAATCCATTACTGTATTATATAATGGTTTTATTTCATCATTTACTTCAATTCTAATTGCTTGAAATGTTCTTTTAGCTGGATGTCCTTCGCCTTTTCTTCTTGGTAAAACTTCCTCAATTATATTTACAAGTTCTTCTGTTGTTTCTATTTCTTTTAATTTTCTATGTTCAACAATTTTTATAGCAATTGGTCTTGAAAATTTTTCTTCTCCATATTCAAAAATAATTCTAGCTAAATCTTCTTCTTTATAAGTGTTTACTACTTCTTTTGCAGTCAAAGTTTGAGTTTGATCCATTCTCATATCAAGCTCTCCACTTCCCATATAACTAAATCCTCTGTTTCTTTCATCTAATTGATATGATGAAACACCTAAATCAAGTAAAATTCCATCAACTCCTGGGATTTCTAAATTTTCTAGAATGTTTTTTATATTGTCATGATTATCATGAACATATTTAACATTTTGAAATTCTTTTAATCTTTCTTTTGCAACACAAATAGCTTCTTGATCTCTATCTATTCCAATAAGAAGCCCATTTTTTGATATTCTTTTTACAATTTCTTTGCTGTGCCCTGCACCGCCCATTGTTCCGTCAACATAAATTCCATCAGGATTTATGTTTAGTCCTTGGATACATTCTTCAAGCATTACTGATTTGTGATTAAATTCCAAACTATTCCCCTCATGATAAAATTTTTTCTTAAATTAGCATAAACAGTTGGTATTTTTTATACCAACTGTCTTGCTTCATTGTAATTTTATCTTTTGTAATTAAAAACTTTTTCTTTCGTATCTTAAAAATTCTTTTGTATTATATAGTTTTACCTTGGTAAATTATATATTTTTTCTTTCGTATTACAAAATATCCTTTGTAACTTTTCTACTTTTCTTTAGTTTCCTAAAGTTTTTTCTTTTGTATGCTTTTTCTTTCGTACTTTAAAAATCTTTTGTATCTTAAAATTTTATCTTTGGCTTTTTATATAAACTTTAGCAAGTTATATACCAAGCATTTCCATTTTCTCTGCAATTTCATCTGCAGAAATGTCTTCATCACATTGTTGCCATTTTTCTTTGCTCCAAATTTCAATTCTTGAGTCCATACCTACAATTACTACTTCTTTAGTAAGTCCTGCAAAGTCTCTTAAATTACTTGAAATTAGGAATCTTCCTTGCTTATCGATTTCACAATCCATAGCACCAGCGAAGAAAAATCTAGAGAACGCTCTTGCATCCTTATTAGAAATTGGAAGTGATCTTAGTTTTGCTTCAAAATTTTTCCATTCTTCAATAGAAAAAGCGAATAAGCAACCATCTAAACCTTTAGTTATTATGAACTTTTCACCAATATCTTCTCTTAGCTTTGCTGGCATTATTAATCTGCCTTTAGCGTCTAGAGAATGCTCATATTCACCAATTAACAATGGCTACAACTCCTTTCCTTTTTCTACCACTTTGTACCACTTCTCTCCACTTCAATTAAATTTTAATATATAACATTTTATTTTGCAAGCATTTTTTCATATTTTTTTATTTTTTTTAATTCTTTATTATAATCCATAAAATATTCTTGCAAAATGCCTACTTTTAAGTTATTTTTTATTTCATATTTTTCTTTTCAATTTCCATATTTTCATTTCAAAATTAAATATTTTTATAAAAATATTTAATCTAATTTATTTCTTATTCCCTCCACTTTGCAAATAATAATTTTACTGTCTGTTTGAACGTAATGAAATACAGACAGTTAATATGGTTGTCTTCTTCTAATTCAAACTTTGTAAATAATAATTCGTTGTGCTCTTGTGTAATTTAAATCTTTATGATAAATTTTTTATATAAAATTTTAGGAGAAAATAATGTTAAATCAAGTACAAATCAATGGATTATTTCTTAATTTAATAATTTATATAATAATGATTTTACCTATTATTTTCATATCTTTTAAAAAATCTATTTATGAAACCAAAGAAAAATTTGTATTTTGGCTTATTATTTCAACAATTTTAGAAATAGTATTATCTATTTTATTTCACAATTTTTCAAAAAATATTTTTTCAATTTTCACTGCTACCAAAGGAGTAATTAATTACGCAGTCTATGCATCAAAAATTCTTTTTATTTCTAGTAGTTTGTATAGTTTTAAAATTTTACTTCCTGCATATATATCAAAAAAAGACTCAAAAAAAACAGCAATTCTTGTTTTATCAAAAATTACTGTTAATCTTATTTTTATTTTAATTGGATATAGTCTTTTCAACACAAAAGGAATTTTATATTCATTTCCTATTTGTGATATAATTTACTACATCATATATTTTAAATTTTTCTTAAATGTTTTCAGATAAAATATCCAAGTTTGCTTCTAATGCATCTGTAGTTGTAAAACCAGATTTTGCATTAAATACTTCATTTTGTTTATCAATATAAATCATAGATGGTACTTCTGTTATATTATAATTTTGAGCAGCTTCTTTATATGTGTCATAATAAATTTCAATTGTATATTCGTCATCTAAACTAGTACCAACTTTTTCTGCTGTATTTATCATAAAAAATTCTATTTTATCTTCATAATTTGAATACATAGATTCCACTTTATCTAAAACTTCCATTGAATCTGGATTATTCGGATCAAAAAATAATAACATTGCTGCTTTATCTTTATGTTCTGAAAGTTTTACTTCTGTATCATCTGATGTATAAACAGAAAAATCAGTATATTCAACATTTTCTAAATCTTTTGTCTTTGATACTTCTTCTTCAACTACTACTTGATTTTCAACTTCATTTCCAACTTTTTCATTTTCTACTGGCATTGAATTAACATACATATAAAAAACAATTGCAGCTGCTAATAATAAAATTGAACAAACTATTATTAAAATATTTTTTTTCATGCTTCCTCCTTTGTTTTGATTTTTCTTTATTTTATCAATAAACATTTTATTTGTAAATAACAATAATTTGTGCTATATTATTTACAATCATATTAAAATATTTTATATTACAAAACTTCAATATTTATATCTTCCTATAAATATTGGAAAAGAAAGGATTACTTATGAATTTAGAAATAAATACAAATAAAACTAATATTAACCCAGAGGCAAATAACTTTTCTTCTGAGTTAACAAATTATATAAATAAAACAAAATCTAGTTTTTCTATAGATAGATTCGAAGGAGAATTTGCTGTTTGCGAAAACCGTGAAACTGGTGAATTTGTTAACATTCCAAAATCAGAGTTACCAGAAAGTTGCAAGCCTGGTTCTATTTTAAAATTCGAAAATGGAAAATATATTTTAGATATTGAAGAAACAAAAAAAGAACAAGAAAACGTTAAAAATATGGTTTCAAATCTTTTTAAAAGGAAAAACTAATAATGTAAAACTCAAAAAGGAATACAAAAATGTATTCCTTTTTTATTTCCTTGATATTCATTTAATTTTGAGAACTATCAAAGTTGACGTCTATTTTTACTATTTCATTTGAAGTTCCATCACTAATTAATTGTATTGTTCCATCATTATCTGTTCTATAAATTGTTGTTCCTATTTTTTCAAGTCTTGTTAATATTTTATCTTTTGGTAATCCATAGCTATTGCCTTCACCAACAGAAATAATTGAAATTTCTGGAGCTACTTGATTTAAAAATTCTTGAGATGTACTTGTATTTGAACCATGATGTCCAACTTTCAAAACATCTACATCATTCCATTTTCTTCCCTCTTCGACTTCTGTTTCTGCATCTCCCATAAATAAATATTTTTGATTTCCATAAGCCAATTCCAAAACAATTGATGTATTATTTGCATTTTCTGGCTCAGAATGGTCGACTGCCATAACTTCAAAATTTGCACCTTCTACTGAAAATTTATCACCAACATTAATTTCAATTATTGATTCTTCTTTTTCTGTAAGTGAAGTTAATAATTTTTTATAATATGTTGTAGTTGTTGTTTCATTATATGGTAAATAAAATTCTCCAACATCAAAAGAATCAACTATATAGCTCATTCCGCCTATATGATCTTCATGTACGTGAGTTCCAACAACATAATCTATTTTTTCTATTCCTAATGCCTTTATTCCATTTACAATAAATTCTCCATCTCCACTATTCCCAGCATCTATTAAAACACTTTTTCCTTTGTTTAAAACTAAGATACAATCTGCCTGCCCTACATCAAAAAATAATATATTTAATTTATTAGAGTCTATTTGTATATTTTGAGCTACTTTTTCAACAATTTCTGTATTTGTTTTTACTGTTGGTTTTGTAGATACAACAGATGTATCAGTAGTATCTACTATATCAGCAAGTCCAGTTTCAGCAATAGCTTTATCAATTGCTGTTAGTACTCCTGTTTTTGATAATAAATATATTAATATAGTAATTGCAATTGTTATCAATGCATTTTTTAATTTTTTACTAATTTTTCTTTTCTTTTTTCTTCCCATAATTACCTCTTTATTTTCTTATAAAATTTTAACAATAAACTTAAGTTTTATCAAGAAATAATTATAGTTACAAACATAAAAAAACGAATTAAAGACTTTTCCCAGAATATAAAAAACTCGAGATATTATCAAAACTAATATCTCGAGCTAATTTTATTATCTTCCTTCTTCTGTTCCAGAAACAGTTGACATTTTTTTGCTTTTTAAATATCTGTCTTTAATTACAAGATCTTTTTGTTCGAAATCAATTTCAGCAAATTGGTAAGGTGTTATTCCTCTTCTTTCTCTAAAAAGTATTGCAATTTTTTCTGGATCTAATTTTTCAAATTCATATGCAGAATATAATTTCTTTTTCTTAGAACCTTCTGGTAAAGAATCATAATATTCTTTATCTCTTTTTATTGTCTCTCTTATTTCTTCTACTGGATCTAATCCATCTTTATCTGCATTTCTATATCTATATCCTAGCCAGAATGGGTATATTTTTCCCATTATTTCACCATTTTCGTTTTGTGCTACTATATCTAAACCACTTTTTTCTGAAAGTCTACTATAGATTTCTTTATCTGTTAAGAAATTTACAAAAGAATTGAAGATTTCTTTTTGACTTTGTGTCATTGTGTTTTTGTATGGTAGCATTGGTTGGTGAACAGCTTGATGTGTTAGATAGGCTAATATTTTATTTATGTCATTATCATTTCTTTTAGCGAAAAATAAACTAGTTCTATTTCCTGAAACTTGGTGAGCTCTATGCACATCAAATGTTGGATATAAAATGTATGTATTTATATTTCCAACTTTCTCTGGTTCATAGCCTAGAATTTCTTTAACACAAGCAATTAATGGTTGTTCAAAATTTCTCCAAGCTCCTTCTATAGATTTTTTATAATCTTCTGTATCACTTACAATTTGTTTGATTTCAGGTGTTTCTGTTAAGCTATGGAAATCCTCTAAAAAGCTTTCCATTCTTGCAGTTTCTGAATCTGTTAAATCATATTCAATTTTCATTCTTGTTGCTAATGATTTTCTAGATTCTTCTGTTCCTGTCAAAGGTGAATGTGCTAATACACTATCTAAAAAGTTTATTCCATTTCTCCTTTGTATCAATTTTGCGTTTCCGAAAGTTTTTGGATTTCTTAAAATAAAATCTGTGATTACTGGACTTGATTCTACTACACCATTTTCGATGTATCTTCTCTTCATCTCAGGATCTTTGGCAGATCTTAATCTTCCTTGAACTTCCCCATTTAACATATTACATACTATTGAATCACCATTTACAGTAAAATTCATATAACTTTTTGGCATAAATCCTCCTATACATGTAGTTACATTTATAGATTTTTAAAAAGCAATATTTTGCTATTTTTTCATATGTACCTGTCATACTCATCTTTTTTTGACGAACACGACATAATTATTTTATCACACTTTGTGTCTAAAATAAATACTTTTTTGTAATTTTTTTGTGAAATTTTATATTTTTTTCTTTTAAAATAGGTATTTCAAACTTTCTTTACATAATTTATATTATATAAACGTTTCCAATTTGCATTTTATTTCAAAAGGATGTATAATTTTTTATATTCAAATTAATATTAGGAGAAACAAATGGATTATAATATTTTAATTAGACCTTTAATTGGTGCAGGAATTGGATATATTACAAATTGGATTGCAGTAAAAATGATGTTTAGACCATTGAAACCAATTAAAATTGGAAAATTTACTCTTCCCTTCACACCAGGAATTATTCCAAAAAATAAACCACGTTTAGCAGAAACAATTGGTAACACTATAAGCAAAGATTTATTAACAGACGAAGATTTTAAAAATGTACTTTTATCCGACTCTGTTAAAAGTGAAATAAAAGAAAAAATCATTAACTATTTAAATGGTATTTCTGAAAAAGATTGTTCTTTAGAAGAATTTATTTGTACTCATATTGAGAAAGAAGATTTTAATAGGGCAATTTCAAATATTGAAAAACTAATAACAAACAAAATCTATAATTCTGTTATAGAAGCAAATCTTGCAGGATTAATAGCGGAACAAATTGAAATTGCAGCAAAAGAAAAATTAAAAGGTTCTATGCTTGGAATGTTGGGCGGAAATGCTATTATTTCATCTTTCACTTCAACTATATCAACCAAATTAGATGAATATTTAAATTCAAATGGCGAAGAATTAGTTTCTAGCATAGTAAAAAAAGAAATTTCTTCATATGCAACAAAACCTGTTTCTGAAGTAATGGCAAAATTATCAGATTCAGGAATTGATTTTGTTTCATTTGTTATGAACATCTATGAAAAAGTTGTTACTGAGCAAATATCTAATTTATTAAAATGTATTAATATTTCTCAAATAGTAACAGATAAAATAAATAAAATGGACGTTTTAGAACTTGAAAAAATATTACTTTTAATTATGAAAAAAGAATTAAATGCACTTGTTAATTTAGGTGCTTTAATAGGATTTGTTTTAGGATTTTTTAATTTATTATTTTAAAAATCTTATAACTGCTTATTATATATTTTCAAACACATTAAAATATATATGTATAGAAATATAAAAAAGACCTGCTTTTTTAGCAAGTCTTTTTTAGTTTTATTAAGCTTTTAAAGCTTCTCTTATTTTTTCCATATTTTCACTTAATATTTTGCAACTTTCATCAAGTTTTGTTTGGTTTTCTTCTGAAAGATCTAGTTCAAGCAATTCTCTTGCTCCATTACTATTTACAATAGCTGGCATTCCTATATAAATATCTTTATGTCCATATTCTCCATTTAAGTATGCAGATATTGTTAGTATTTCATTAGTATTATTCATAACAGTTCTAACAATTTTAGCAAGACCTAGTCCAATTCCATAGTAAGTTGCTTTTTTTCTATTTATAATTTCATATGCAGCATCTCTAACTTCCACATAAATTTTATCTAAATCTTCTAAGCTTTTTCCTGCATCTTCAATGATATCAGATATTTTTTTACATCCAACATAAGCATGTTCCCAAGGAACAAATGATGAATCTCCATGCTCACCCATTATATATGCGTGCACATTTTTATTTGATACATTTAAATATTCTCCAACCATATATCTTAATCTTGCTGTATCTAATGCTGTTCCTGACCCTATTACTCTACTTGTTGGAAATTTTGAAACTTCTTGAACAACTTTTGTCATTAAATCTACTGGGTTTGATGCAATTAAGAATATTCCTTTAAATCCACTATTTACAACTTGAATTGTTATATCTTTCATTATTTTTGCATTAGCTTCTGAAAGTTCAAGTCTTGTTTGACCTGGTTTTTGATTTAATCCTGCAGTAATTACAACCATATCTGCATCTGCACATTCAGAATATTCTCCAGCTTTTATTTTCATATGGCTTGAAGAACAAGGTAAACCATGACATAAATCCATTGCTTCACCGATTGCTTTATCTTTTAAAACATCTATTAAAACCATTTCATTAACACCACTTGAAGAACCTTGGCTCAATATTGCATATGCCATACTCATTCCTACGAAACCTGTTCCAACTAGAACTACTTTTCTTTTTCCTATCATAATTTATTTCTCCCTTTTGTTTTAGTTTTCTTTCGGCTATAAATTATAACACTTTTTTTCGTTCACTTCAAGTTATTCTTTTTCATCCTCAACAGCATTCCAAAGCATACCTTCTTTTAAGCTCTCGCTATCTCCACCTAAAACATCTACAATTTTATAAGCAAATAATAATGTTGTTGCAGGTCCTCTACTTGTAATAAGATTTTCATCTACTACAACTAGTTCTTCTACATAATTTGCTTTATCAAGCATAGCTTCAAAATCTTCTCCAGGATATGCTGTTATATATCTATTTTCTTCTATTCCTGCAGCTGATAAAACCATTGCTGGAGAAGCGCAAATTGCTGCTATATATTTTTTCTCATTGTTAAAATATCTAACTAATTCTAATACTTTTTCATCTTTTGCTAAGTTGTCTGCCCCAGGTAATCCTCCTGGAAAAACAATCATATCATATTCTTTTATTTCATCAGATAATTTTTTATCTGATTTTACAACAACTTTATGAGCACCTTTTACATCTTCATCTTTAATTGAAACCATATCACATTGCATACCAGCTCTTCTTACAACATCAACAACTGTTAATGCTTCAATTTCTTCAAAGCCTTCTGCTAAAAATACTGCAACTTTCTTCATTTCTACCTCCTAATATTCTTTTTTTCGAATTCATTATATCATTTTATTTCATATTAATAAATAATGACTCTACAAATTGTTATTTATTATTGACAAAAATCGACAACTGTTATATAAATTTTTTGAAGAAAATCAATAAATTTAGGAGGTTCTTATGTTAAAAGAATTCAAAAAATTTGCAACAAAAGGCAATATTATGGACTTAGCTGTCGGTGTTGTAATAGGTGGTGCATTCCAATCAATTATCAATTCTTTAGTAAATGATATTATAATGCCTGCAATATCAATTATTACTGGAAAAGTAGACTTTTCAGATATGATGTTTACTGTTGGAGAAGCATCAATTAAATATGGAAACTTTATAACAGCAATAGTAAACTTTTTAATAATAGCTTTCTCAATATTCTTAGCAATTACATATATGAATAAACTTAGCAAAAAAATGGAAGCAATTAGTTTAGGACAAGTTGAAAAAATCAACAAAAAATTAGGTAGAACCAAAAAAGAAGAACCAGCTCCAGAGCCAACTGTAAAAATCTGCCCATTCTGCTATAGTGAAATTCCCTATAAAGCAACAAGATGTGCACACTGTACATCTGAACTTGAAAAAGTTGAATCAAAATAATAACAAAAAACTTCCTTTTTACAGGAAGTTTTTTATTTAAACATATCTTCACTTAATATTTTGTCTGCCTCTTCTTGTGTTAAATATTTGTATTTTACCATTTTACTCAAAACCTGAGCTTGTCTTTGTTTTGCAAGTTCTGGATTCTTTGTTGGTGCATAAACTGATGGTGCATTTGGTATTCCAGCTAAAAGAGTAGATTCATATAAATTCATATCTTTTGGTTCTTTTTCAAAATAGCCTTGTGCTGCATCATAAACACAATAATATCCATCACCAAAATATATAGTATTTACATATAATTCTAAAATTTCTTCTTTTGTACAAGCTTTCTCATATTCAAAAGCCATAAATACTTCTGCTATTTTTCTGGTTAATTCTTTTCTTTGAGTAAAATATGTATTTTTAGCAAGTTGTTGAGTTATTGTACTTCCACCTTCTGCTAAACTCATTGTTTGAATATCTTTTATAATTGCTCTTGCAATTGAAATTATATCAACTCCATTGTGCTCAAAAAAACGTCTATCTTCTACTGCAACAATTGCATTTATATAATCTTCTGGTAAATTCTCGTATTCTATATAATTTGTTTTTTCATTTTTTATTTCTTCTATTTTTTCACTAATACTTGTTTCATTTATTGCTTCTTCATATAATTGATAGCCTTGGTATATAAACACTCCAGCCACTGCAATAATAGCAATAATTACTAATAACAATAATCTTTTTATAAATTTTATCATATGTTTCCTCCTCTCTTAGCATATTATCTTTTGAAATCTAGATAGTTATATCTATTGAATAAATTAATGAATTTTAAGATATTACTTTTTCTAAAAAAGCTTTACATCCTTCTAATATATCTTCATAAGTTTTATCAAAATTCCCTGTATACCAAGGATCTGCAATATCTCTTGGATTATCTGAAAAATCCAATAATCTATATACTTTATTATCATTATCTTGTCCAACAATTCTTAATATATTTCTTATATTAGATTCTTCCATTCCTAATATATAGTCAAATTTGTCATAATCACTTTTACTTAATCTTTTTGCTTCTCTATGTTCAACTGGAATTCCTACAGAATTTAATTTCCTAACAGTTCCATAATGTACATCATTTCCAACTTCTTCGTAGCTTGTAGCACTTGATTCTATATAAAATTCACTCTCTAAGCCTTGTTTTCTTACTAAATCTTTTAAAAAAAATTCAGCCATAGGTGAACGACATATATTTCCTAAACATACGAACATTACTTTTATCATATTCTTCTCTCCTATACCCTTATATTTTATCATTAATCCCATTTTTTTCAACTGCATTAATTAAATATTAATATTCTATTTTTCTACATAAAAACAAAAATAGGCTGATTTCTCAACCTACTTTCATTACTCTGTTATTCTTTATTTTCACTCTTATTTAATTCTACTATTTGAGAAGCAATATATTTACTACTGCTTGACCCCATTGCTAAGTATAATGCTGTGTCTGTAAATAATGAATCTTCATCTAAATTTCTTTGGCTATATTTTTTTCCTATAGCAACTACTGTATTAAATACAGAATCATATAAATCACTAAAGAAATTTAATGTTTCTTCTATTGATGTTCTTTTTACTCTACTTTCTATTAAATCTTTTATATCTGAAATTGGTAATGCTTGCTTTAAACAGCAAATTATAATTAAATAAGCTATATGTTCTCTTGAATATCTTTTCTTTATTGGTGCTGGCATTATTCCAAGTTTTACATAGTTGTTTATCATTGAATTTGTGATGATTTTTGTATTTTCATCTGTTTTATGAAATGACATATATCTTTCCATTAATGCGACAACTTGGTCCATATATAAATCGATTTCTGGTAGCTCATCCCAATATGGTAATTTATGTTTTATTATTGTAAAATAATCTTCAAATTTTTTTTCATTTTTTGACATTATTAATACCTCTTTTTTCTTGATATGCTATATAACTTGATATGCTATATAATAACACATTTTTTAGATTTTTTCAATATATCATAAAATCCAATTTCTTTGGCTAGGTGTATTTTTCATCAAATCTTTTTGTACATTTCCTATATATTAACAAACAAAAAAACACTTTAAATTTAGTTTCCTAAATCTAAAGTGTTTTATTTTTAATGGATTAAGTTTGCTAAAAGACCATATGATAAAAGCATCATTATTACACTTGCCATAACTATTCCTGCTAAAACTGCAACAAAAGTTTTCTTTTTCTCCATATTAAGTACAGATGCTATTAAAGATCCTGTCCAAGCTCCTGTTCCTGGAAGTGGAATTCCAACAAATATTACAACTCCCCAGTAACCATATTTTTCTATTTGACCTTTATGTTTTTCTACTTTTTCATCTAACCAATTAGCAACTTTGTTGAAAAGATTAACTTTACTATTTCTCATCCATGCTAAAATTTTTGTTATTAATAATAAAATAAATGGTACTGGAAGTACATTTCCTATAATACTAATTATATAACCTGGAAGTGGATCTAACCCCAATAAAGCTGCTGCTAATATACCACCTCTTAATTCAAGTATTGGCATTAAAGAAATTATAAAAACCAATATCTCTTTTCCATAAGCAATTGAAGTTAATCCTCCAAATGCTCCTATCATTGCACCTACTATTTTTTCGCTCATCTTCTTTATTTCTAGATATTAATATCTAAACTCCTCTCTTTTACAATATTTGTTTATTCTATCATTAATATATGTTTTATTCAACTTCTAAATTCAAAATATTTTCAGCAGTTGTTTCTCCCACAAATTCTTCTGGAAAAACAACCTCATCTATATTTAATCTATTCAAAATATTTTTGTGAAGTTTATTTCCGGCTTTTGCTATAATATATTTTACTCCACGTTCTTGAAGAATCATACAAGATAATATACTTGCAGATAAATTTTCACCAAAACAGACAACTCCTATATCAAAATCTTTTATTGGTAATTGTTCCCATGCATCTTCTGAAGTTACATCTATACATACTGCTTTTGTAACATATGGAGCTACTTCTTCTACAATATGCATATCAGAATCAACCGCTAAAACCTCTATTTTAGAATCGCTTAACTTTTTAGCAATTGTTTTTCCATATTTTCCAAGTCCTACTATAATACATTGTTTTTTCATTAAACATTCTCCTTTAGTATAACATTACATTTTCTGTTGGATAATCAACTAGCTTGTCCACTGGTTCATCATGGACAAATGCCATTACCATAGCAATTGGTCCTATTCTTCCAATAAACATTAATATTAATAATAACCAATCTCCAATTGCATTTACACTTGTAGTTTCTGCAACTGCAAGCCCTGCATTTGTTAATGCTGAAACAGTTTCAAAAATCACTTCTAATAAAGTTACTTCTTTATTACAATAAGCAAGTAACATACTAGCCAAAATTGATAACATTAAAAATATTATAAATATTGCAAATGCTTTTCTTACTACAATATTTGGAATCTTTTTCCAAAACATAACTGTATTTTCTCTTCCTCTCAAAGTTGAAATTACAGTTGAAAATATTATTGCTGGTACTATAACTCTCATACCACCCGCAGTAGATGCTGGTGAACCACCTATAAACATTACTACTATTAACAATAATTTGCTAGCAATAGAAAATGATTCTAAATTTATTAGTGTAAAACCAGCTGAACGAGCTGTTAGTGCCATAAACAAGCTATTTAAGATTGACATTTGTGGTTCAAAAATCTTAAGTAAAATAGCTGGTACAAGTGTAAAAATCAAAGAATATACTAATATAATTTTTGTTTGTAATCTAAGCTTATTAAAACTTTTAAATTTATGTTTCTTTAGGTCTTCTATTGCAAATATACCAATACTTCCCAAAAGCATTAATATCATTAAAACTATTTGTAAATATATGTCTGATTTATAATTATACAAACTACTTGTTCCTATAATATCATAGCCTACATTTGTAAATGCAGATATTGAATGGAATATTCCATACCATATTCCTTTTATTAAGCCAAACTCTGGTATAAATCTAATACCTAATAATACAGCTCCAATAATTTGTACTCTTAATACTAAATTAAAAACAAACATTGAATGTTCTTTAATAGTATTATAATTATTATCTCCACCAGTATTATCATTTACCATTATAATATCTGACATTTTCATTTTTTTATTTCTTTTTGCCCAGAAATAAGAAATGAAAACAATAAATCCTAAAGCTCCAACTTCCATTAGCATTAATATAACAATTTGTCCAATAACACTAAATTGTTCTACTATAGGAGTCTTTAAAAGTGCTGTTCCCGTAACGGTTGAAACAGATGCATAAAACGCTTCGTGAAAAGTTATTTCTGCTTTATTACAAATCGGTAAGCACAGAACAACAGCTCCTATGATACTTATTAGGACAAAACCTAATAATGGTACTAAATAACTTTTATTCCTCATTAGTTTTTTACTTTCCTTTACAAAATCTATTTGTATTATATACTTAATTAGAAAAAAAGAGAATATATTTTCCAAGATTTTTGTTACAAACTTGAAAAATATATTCTTTAATCTATAGGGATTTTAAGTTATGGCATATTTGGCATTCCACCAGAAGGCATACTTGGCATACTACCACCTGATGGCATTCCTCCTTGCATTCCTCCGCCTCCTGAGAAACCTTCGAAATTTCCTCCTCTTCCATTCATTCTATCACCAAATGAACTAGAAGAACTATCTGTGGATTCTACAACTTGAACTTTTGTATTTTCTGTTATACCAGATTTAATTTCTATATATGCATCACTTGATATTCCTGTTTCAACAATTGTATTTGTAGTTGTTCCATCATCATTTATTACTATTACATATTTTCCTTCATCTGAAGTTTGAATTGCTTCAACTGGGACTGCTACAACATCTTCTGCACTTTCGATTATAATTTCACAAGTAGCAGACATTCCTATTTTTTGATTTCCATTATTATCAAAAGTAACTACTGCTGTAAAATAAGAACCACTTGAACTATAACTTCCTACTTCTGAAACTGAAGTTATAAATCCTTCAATTTGTTCGCCAGATGCTGTCATTGTTATATCAACAGTGTCTCCCACTTCTATTTTATTTATGTCAGTTTCACTAACACTTAAGCTCATACATAAAGTTTCTGTAGAACTAATTTGAATATAATGACTTGATGAACATATTTCATCTTCATTTGGAAGGTTTGTTTCTATTACTACACAATCATAAGGTGCTGTTAAATATGTTCCATTTGTATATTCAATTATATTGGCACCTTCTTCTACTAAAACATTTTCTTCAACTAAAAATTCTTCAAAATAATATCCTGTATGTAGATATTGATTTTCTGTTAGTCCTGAACTAACTTGGCCAGAACTAGATAATGTATTTTCTATTGTTTGAATACTTGCTGTTGCTTGATTTGTAATAGAAGTTTGTTCTGTATTTCCTGTGTTTGATGAATTTCCAAATGGATTAACATATAAAACTATAATTGCAATTAGTACAATTGCCAAAACAATAATTGCAATTGTAACTGGATTTTTTTCTTTTTTCATAATCTTTAATATATGTTTTTAACATATTCCTTTCTATTTGTTTAAAATTTATATTAATTACTTTGTAAGGTAAATTCTATAAGTTCTAACTGCACCATTATCTGCAGTAACATTTATTAAAATTTTATTTTTACCATCTTCTAAATTAGTATTTCCATATATTGTAACTATTGCAGTAGAATCTTCTGCAACTGCATTTACTGTTACTTTCTCTAAATCATCATCCTCTAATCTTGCAAAATAATCTGCTGTAGTTTTTTTGAATTCATTTTTGAATTCGACTCCAGTAATGCTTAGAGATTTTAAATAATTGTTTTGAGAACCTTTATAAGTTTCTCCTTGTGTTAAAGTTGAAATTCTATCATTAGCATTTTGAAGATCTTTTTCTAAACCAGTCATTTGCTCCATCATTTTCTTCATGCTTGCATTCATTTCTTTTTCTTTCTCTTTGCTTAACATAGAATCTTTATCACCCCAAGGATTTTCCTTATCATCAGCATTTGGCATATTTGTTTCTGTTTTTTCATTTAAAACTTTTATTGAAGCTTCACCAGAAGTTCCTTCTGAAAAATTATCTAATTTTTCTTGTAAATTTGCTTTTTCTTGTTCTTTTGCTCCAATAGCATCTGTTGCTTCTTTTATAGAGCTTTGAGTTGATTGATATAAATCTGATTCTGTATCTTCTATCCCACCTAAAATTTCATTTAAACTTTTTAAAGTTTCTTCTAAACCTTGTATTGTTAATTCTAAATCTGAAATATCAGTTTTTATTTCTTCTTTAGTTTCATCTAAATTTGTTATTTTAACAGAAAAATTTATTACTGTTTCTTCTTCTGGTGAGGTATATACAACACCTAATTTTTCAAGATTAATTGAATTTTTATCTACTATAAAACTTGTTGCAACATTATTTGTAGAAAGTCCAGATACATCTTCTGTTACTTTATCTACAGTTAAACTATTTGTATTGGTTATATCAACTTTAAATTTTGTGTAGTTTATATTTGATAAATTAAGCACTAAATAAAATTCTGTTTTGGTATTTACAGTTTGACTACTTAAAGAAACAATTGTATTTGCTGGAACACTTGCAATTACATCTTTAGGCAGTTCAGCTCCAAATGAATAATTTAAAAGACTAATTAACGTTATCAAAAAAATAATTAAAATCTTTTTGGTATTTTTCATTTTTTCTTCTCCTTTATATTTTTTACTTATTAAATATTTATTAATCTGTTCTTAAAGCATCAATTGGTCTTAAGCAAGCAGCTCTATATGCAGGGAAAATTCCGAAAATCATTCCAATTCCAGCACTTGATAAAAATGCTATTAAAATAATTGAACCTGATGCAGTGAAAGTTAATCCAAAGTTTTCTACAACAATTCCTATTCCAAGTCCAAATACAACGCCAATTAATCCACCTAAAAGACTAAGTACTAATGCTTCAATTAAGAATTGAATTAATATATCTCTTTTTCTTGCTCCTAAAGATTTTCTTATACCTATTTCTTTAGTTCTTTCAGTCACTGATACAAGCATTACATTCATAACACCAATACCACCAACAATTAGTGAAATACTAGCTATTCCTCCAAGTAATAATGTTAATGTATCTGTTATACTGTCCATTGTATCAAGCATTGAATCTTGTGAAGATACACTGTAGTAATCACTTGAAATTAAAAGTGTATCTCTTAAATAATTTCCTATTAAAGTAGATGTCATATCAATTTTATCTTCATCTTCTACTTTAATATAAATATCTGATATTGAAGTATCTTCATCAAAATATACTGCTGTTGTTAATGGAATTAATATCATATCATCCACATTATTTCCCATACTTGTTCCTTGTTCTGTCAAAACACCTATTACTGTATATTTATCACCATCTAGTTTAATTGTTTGCCCAACAGGTTCTGTTAGGCTAAATAAAGTTTCTGCAATTTCACTTCCTAAAATACATACTTTTGTACTATTTTCTATATCTATTAAAGAAATTCTTCTTCCTTTTGCTAAATCTGTATTTGTTATTTCTAAGTAATTATCATTTGTTGCTAAAATACTTGCTCTTGATGAAGTTGTCGTTCCACGACTTGCAGTTGCTGAAATGCTTTTATATGGTGCAACTTTTTCGACATTTGTTATTTCTAATAATTCATCAACCTGTTCATACTCATAGGTTACATCAGATGATGAAATTGTAAGTGTTAATATATCTGTTCCTAAACTTTTAACACTATCTGTTACTGAACTTGTAGCTCCAGTTCCTATTCCAACTAAAACAATAACAGAAGCAATACCAATAATTAATCCAAGCATTGTAAGTCCAGAACGTAATTTATTGCTTTTTATATTTTTAAAAGCCATCTTTATAATATTAAGTATTTTCATAACTATTAATTTGTCTTCCTTTCATATTCATATAATTTTCCGTCTGCTATTCTTACAATTCTTTTTGCTTCTTCTGCCATACTATTATCATGAGTAATTAATACTATAGTTTGACCTTCTGCATTTAAGTCTTTTAATAATTTTTTTATTTCAGTTCCTGTTTTAGAATCTAATGCACCTGTTGGCTCATCTGCTAAAATAATTTCTGGTTTATTAGCTAAAGCTCTAGCTATTGCAACCCTTTGTTGTTGACCACCAGATAATTGTTTTGGAAGATGATTTTCTCTTCCTTTTAATCCAACTTTTGCTAAATATTCATAAGCAATCTTTTTAGATTCTTTTGCAGACATTCCTGCATATATTAAAGGTACTTGAACATTTTCCCAGGCTGTTAATTTTGTTAACAAATTAAAATTTTGAAATACAAATCCTATTTTTTGATTTCTTAATTTTGCTAAATTCCCATCTGATAGTTCTTTTATATTTACCCCATCTAGTAAATATTCTCCACTATCAGGAATATCTAAAAGTCCTACAATATTCATAAGTGTTGATTTTCCACTACCAGAAGGTCCTATTATTGATACATATTCTCCTTTTTCAACGGAAAGAGAAATATCGTCTAAGGCTTTTATTTGTTCATCCCCCATTGTAAAATACTTTTTTATATTTTTTAAATCAAGCATTACACCCATTGTCTAAAAACCTCCTCTGTTTGATCTAGTTCCTCTATTTTCTTTTCCGCCACCCATATTAAACATTGAACTTAAAGGATTCTCTGTATCTTCCTCTTCTTCTGATTCAAGTACTGTAACTGTTGTTGTTTCGTATTTTACTTCATCACCAAGCTCTAAACCAGAAAGTATTTGTACATAATTTGCATCAGCAACTCCTGTTTCAACTTCTGTTTTAGTGGTTGTTCCATCTCCATTTAATAAATTTACATATTTTTTTTCATCTTCAATTATAATTGATTCTATTGGAAGACATGTTAATTCATCATGTTTATCTAGAGTAATAGTACATGTTGCAGACATTCCAAGTTTTAAATTCCCATCATTTTTCATTGATGCAATTGCAGCAAAATTTGTTGCACCATTTCCTCTTGTTCCTATGGCATTAATTTTGCTTATTGTCCCTTTATATTCTTTTGTTTCATCATAACTTACAACTATATCTACTTCTTGACCACTTGTTACTTTATCTATTTTGTCTTCTCCTATATTTATATCCATATATAAATCTTCAACTGATGATATTTGTATATAATTACTACTTGTGCAAATATCTTTTACTTCTGGAACTGAATATCCTGTAATTACACAATCATAAGGTGCAGTTACATAAGTTCCATTTGTATATTTTAATAAGTTTTCACCTTCTTTTACAAGTTCATCCTGTTCTGCACACATTGTTAAATAATAATAACTTGTATTTAAAGTTAATTTTTCTACATTAGCAGATTGTACTTCTCCTGGAGCTGTTAATGTAGTAATAATACTTTGAGTACTTACTTCTGCCGTTTTTTCGTTTGTTTCTATTATTTTACTTGTATCTTCTTTTGATTTTACAGCTATCAAAATTATTGCTACCATTACTATAATGCATATAAGTAAAATAAAAATTTTCTTTTTCATAATTTATTTTTATTCCTTTCAAATGTCTTATTTGATTTTATTATAAAAATAATTACTTAAATAAATCTTAAAAATAAAAAAATTAACAAAAAAAGAAATGCCTTTTAGCATTTCTTCTTTTATTAATATATATAATTTTTTAAAATCTTCTTTTATTTATTACATATGTACTTCCTGGTACTGTTTTGGCTCTATGTTTTATTTGACCAGCAACTTCACCAATTTCAAGTGTTGTTTTATATATTTTTGAATCTACTTCTAAAACAGCAATTGATATTGTTGTTAATGGGAATTGCTCTATAATTCCTCTTCTGTTTGCAACTTCTACATAACCTCTTTCAACATCAATTTCATTATAATAATCTACTGCGAATTTATCAAATTCTAGTATTATATTTTGGCAAACTTTGTCATAATCAGTTGGACCTGTTATAGCAACAAAGTCATCACCACCAATATGACCAATGAAATTATCACTATCTTGAATTTGATGTATATGTTTTGAAATTGTTCTTGCTGTAAATTTAATTATTTCATCTCCATTTGCAAATCCATAAACATCGTTATATGCTTTAAAATTATCTAAGTCAAAATATAACATTGCAAAAGTTTCTTTATTTAATAATCTTTTCTTCATTTCAGCTTGAATTTGTACGTTTCCAGGTAAACCTGTTAAAGGACTAATTCTTCTGTTTTTAGTTAAAAGACCAACTATATTTTTTATTGTATAAAAGAAATATTCTTCATCAAGAGGTTTCTTTATATAATATTGTACATCTGTTTTTAAAACATCAACTGCATGTTCTTTTTCTCTATTAGAGCTAACAACAATTATTGGTGTAATACTGTTATCTTCGTTTGATCTAATACTTTTACAAAATTCTACAATATTTATATCTGTTGTATCTTCATCTATTATAATTAAAGATGGGATATTTCTTAAAGCAACTTCTAACTCTGATGTTTTAACAGATTTAAATTTATATTCATCTGTTTCTCTCTTAAAACTTTCTTTTAATTTATCTCTTAACTCATTCTCATTATCAATTATATATATATCGTGTACCATATATACCTCTTATTTCTAACGTGTTATATCTTTTACTTCTTCTTTTTCAAAATCATTTACTGTTACAACTTTTACTGTTACTGTGTTTGAACCTTCTACTAATGGTATATCAAAACTTGTTTCTTTTAAATTTTCTTCTCCCAATGTTACATCATAATCTTGTCCATTTATATTTAAGAATAATTGTTTAATTCCATCAGCAGTTTTTGCTGTTACTACTGCTAAATCAGCACTTCCTTCTTTTGGTTCTATTGTTATTACTATATCTTCAGCACTAGCTTCTGAAGAAACTTCTTCTGTTACTTCTGTTACTGTATCATCAACACTTGTTGCTGTTACTAAAATCTTATTAGTTCCTATTGCTAATTCTGGTAATGGGAATGATACTTCTGTTGGACTTTCTTCTGAAATTTCTACATTGTAGTCCATATCATTGATTTTTAATGTTATAGCTTTAATTCCATTTTCGTGGAATACTTTTACATCACCTGTTTTTTTATCAGCACCAATTGTTATTGTTATATCTGGTTTTGTAACTCCTGTAAATGTTTTTGTTTCTGTTGTGCTATTATTATTTTTGTCTACTGCAACTATTAATAAATCATTTTTTCCTTTTAATATATCTATTTCAAATTCTATTACTTTATCATCATTATCTGAAACTTCTACTTTAACTTCTTCATCATCATTCCATCTATATGTAACAAAATCAATTGATGTTTCGTCTGTTGCTGTTATTTTTAATTTCTTTTGATCTGTAACTCCCATATCTATTACAGGATATATTTTATCTTCTCCTGTTTCTGAAGTTATTTCTTCTTGATATGTAGCTTCAACACCATCAATATCTGTAACTTTTACTGTTAATGTATGTGTTCCGGCTAGAAGTGGTACTTCTGCTTCCATTGAAGCTTCTCCAGTTCCTTTAACATTGTTTTCTTTTCCAGAATCCCAGCTATATATTAATTTTTCTATAGCTTTATCATGACTTACAAGTATTTTTGCTGTTGTTTCACCTTGTTCTACTGATATTACAGCTTCAGTTGGCGCTGCTGGTGCTTCTGCAACAGTTGTTTTATTTTTATGCACACCATAAATTCCTCCTGCTACTAAACATATTGCAAAACATGCAATTAATACTGCAAATACTCTTACAATCGTATCTGATCCTGATGGTTTCCCACCTGAATTTTTGTTTGGATTATAATCTAATATTTGATTCATTTGTCCACTCCCTCTTCTTTATCCTTTACTTCAAGCTAGATTATATCATATAGCATTTTTCTTGTAAACACAAAAAAATACCTTTTTATACAATTTTTGTAAGTAGAAAAAACATAAAAAAAGATGAACTTTTAAAGTTCATCTTTTCATTATATTAATTAAATTAATACATATTTTTTAATTAACGCAATACCTGTTGCCATTATTGCTAATACAGTTAATGCTAACCAAATGTATGTTGGCGCTGTACCTGTTGAGATTGATAAAATAACTTCAGCTGTATCTATATCATCTTCACCATCTTTTTGGTTATCTGGTGTTGAGTCAATATCTGGTGTATTACTATCATTCTTATCTTCACTTATTTCAGCTTTGTTAACTTTTTTATCAAAGTTATTTTCATCATTTACCCATTTTAGAACAACTTGAACTGATGCTGTTTCACCTGGTTGTAATTTTGTTTTCTCTAAAGCATTTGTTGTTATTTTTTTATCAGAAACTTTTGTCCATTGAGTATTTTCTTCAGCTATGAATTCTAATCCTTCTGGTATGTAGTCTGTTATTTCAGTTGCATATCCAGCGATTTCTCCTTCATTTTTAACTGTTATATTATAAACAAATTTTACAGTTGTTGTATCAATTCTTTTTCTATGAATTTCAACTTTTTGTAATCCATCTGTTGATGAAACTGGTATTTCTCTTGTTGTTCCATTTTCTGTAATTATTATTTTAACTAAATCTTTTTGTAAACTTAAGTCAAAATATTTTACATATACACTTTCATCATCTATATCATCTTCACCATCTTTATTATTATCTGGTGTTGAGTCAACATCATCAATTGGATCTCCATTTTCGTCTTCATCATCTGTTATTTCAGCTACGTTTTTGATTGTTCTTTGAGCTTTATCTGTAGCTTTATTTTCAACAACTTTGAAAACGATTTGAATATCTTCATAATCTGGTGATTTTGAAGTTGCTTTATCAAATGCATCTAATAGACAATCATCTTTTCTATCTTCAGCTTCTTCTTTTGATAAATATTCTGTTTTTACTGAAACTGCAGCATCTAAATCAGTTGTTACATTTCCATCTTTATCATATAATTTCCATCCGTATTTTTTATTTGTTTCATTATCTTTAACAAATTCTAAACCTTTTGGTAAATTATCTGATATTTCTTTAGCATATCCTGATATGTTTCCTTCATTATATACTCTAATTGTATATGTTATTAAATCTCCATTTTCTACATATAATGGATCTGTTGCTCCATTTTCTACAGAATATTGAATTTTTCCATCTGTAACTGTTACTTTTGGTTCTCTTCCTGTTACTTTATCATTATTTACTTTTGTTATGAATTTTTGTAAACTTAAATCAAATTCTTTTGATTCTGTTGTTAAGTTTTCGTAATCATTATCATCTTCTTTTGATTCTTCTCCTGGATATTCATCTGGATTTACAGTATCTGGATTTGAATCTATATCTGTAACATCTTCTCTATTGTTATCAGAGTCTTTTGTTACTTCAGCAACGTTTCTTAAGTTATAATTTGAAACTTCATCTGTTAATACAACACAAACAACTTGTATGTCTTTGTATTTTAATTCTGTTCCATTTTCTTTGTCAAAACCTTCAATTAGATTTTTTGTATCTGTATCTGCTGATTTTAATTTTGTTGATGTTAATTTTACTTTTCCAATAACAACATCTACATCTTCATATTTATCAATATCTGCAAAATCATCTATTGAAACATTTTTTATTGCATTTTCAATTGAAGTTAATTTTACAGTTGTTGTATTTTCTGGAATTGACCAGTAATTATCAACGTTTGTTGTATGTCCTACTAAGAATCCTAAACCTTCTGGTAAATAATCTGAAACTTCTTCAGCATATCCATCAAGTTCACCTTCATTATATACTCTAATTGTATATGTTATTATATCACCTTTTTCAACTACTAGAGGTGTTTTTACTGTTGTATATGTTGCATTTGTACTTGTTCCGTTTTTTAATTTTGTTACATCTACAACTGGTTCTCTACTTGTTGTTGGTGCATTTTTATTTATTTTTGATACGAATTTTTGTAAGCTTAAGTCAAATGTTTTTCCTACAACTTCTACTTTTTCAAAATCGTCATCATCTTCTCTACCTTTGTAGAAATAATCTGGATCTGTTAAATCTTCTTTATTTTCATTATTTCCTGTGTATCCTGTAGAGTCATAATCATTTTTTGTATAATCATTATTGTCTGGAGTTGAATCTCTATCTTCAACTTCATCTTCTTTAACTTCAGCAATATTTGTTAATACACTTGATGCTTTTGCAGAATCAGTAACTTTACATTCGATTTGTACATATGCACTATTTAAAGTTTCATCATTTTCTTTATCAAATGCATTAATTACTTCATTTCTTAAATATTCTGATGTGTATATTACTACATTTTCACCTTCAGAAACTTTTGTCCATCCATAAGTTGTATTTATATTACTGTTTTCTACTAATTCTAATCCTTTTGGTAATGCATCAACAATTATTGTTCCTCTAGCATCTATATCAGCTTCGTTATATACTCTAATTTCATATACTATAGTATCACCATTTGAAACTTTTACAGGAGCTTTAGCATGTTTATAAACAGCTGTTGTACTTGTTCCATTTTTTAATCCTGTAACATCTACAACTGGAGCTCTATTTACAGTTTCATCATTAACTTTTACTATATATTTTCTTAAAGCTAAATCAGCTGTTGATCTATCTATATCATAACCAACTGTTACTTTATGTGGTGTTTCAGCTCTTGTTACTAAAGCAACTGGTTGATATACTTCAACACCATCTTCGTTTGTTGTGTTATTTTTCCATAAAGAAGCTTCTGTTTCATAATTAGAATAAGATAATTCTAAATTTACTTTTGTTATTGTTTTATTTTCTTTTGGTAGATATATGTAATATTGAACATCAAAAATTTCATTTACATTTTTGTCTGTAAAGTCTTCTTCACCTTCAATATATATTTTATAATCTGCTCTTGAAATTTCATTACTATCTTGGTCTAATAATTTTATTGAATATTCAGTTGAAGCAGCTGTTCCTGCTGTTACTTTAAATGGTCCTGCAACATAATAATTTGCATCATCTAATAACTCAGCTCCAGTTGTTGTTTCAGCCATTGCTGGGTATGTAACTGTTGTAGCCTCTTCTGCAACTTTAGCAGACTCAACTAAATATTTATATAAATGAGCTGCCATTTCTTGACGATATGGATAACCTGTTAAATCATTATATGATCCTTCTTCTGTTGTTGCATCCATATTTAATTTCAATAAATTAATAGCTGGTAAATTTTCTGGATTATAAATTTCTACACCATCTTGATTTGTTGCATCATTATTTGTAAAATACCAGATTGCATATTGTTGAACTACATCGATATCATCATCAGTTAAAAATGCTTTAACTGTTTCTAAATCATATGTCTCGTAATCAGCAAATGCTTTTGCTAAAAAATCATCTTTTTGTTCTGGTGTTTGTTTTTCTAGATACATATTATCTAATAACCAAATTAAAGATTTGTAGTTAGAATTCCATTTTTCTGAATCTGTATCATATTCTGTACTTAAACGTAATGCTTTTACATTTAAATCCATAGAATCTTTTAAATCAGCTACATTTGTATATTCTAAACTATTGTATCCCTCATTTGTTACACCTGGGAATGATTTTGTAGCATCAAGACAATAGAACATATTTTCATATGCTGTATCATCTTTTTGAATTATTTTATATACTCTTGTTTCTCCTACTGAGTATCCATATGGAGAGATATCATAATATTCTTTTTGTTCATCTGTTAATGTTTTACTTGATTCTTCTCCACCTTCGTGTACAACTAGTACTTGTAATTCTGCAGTAGTATCTTCATGTGTTAATGCTGCAGCAAGAACTGGTGAAACATATGGCATAATTAAAGACATAATACATGCCAACACGAAAGTAATTTTTACAACTTTTCTTTTAAACATAAAATCTACCTTCCTTATTTTAGTTTTTTACATAGTTATATTATTATATAGTATATTGTAACTCTTTGTTTTTCTACATGTCAATATACGGAAAATCTTAAAACTCTTGAAACGCTTAGAGCCCCAGATTTTGCATAATACATATCAATTATATTACATTTTTTATCCAAAATCAATATTTTTACATACTTTTTTCTGTTTTTCTCTAGGGTTTTAAGGCTTTTTTAGACTTTTTGTAAATGTATTTTTTATTTTTTCATACAAGAATATATTTTTTCAATTTTCATATATTTACATAGGAGATTTTAAAATGAAAAAGATTATAATTTACTTATTTTTATTATTATCATTAACAACACCAGTTTTTGCTGATGATAGTATTGATTTAGGCGAATCAGAAACTTCTATTTTATATGAAACTTCTATGGATTCTTCAAGTGAACCTATTATTAATTCAAAAAATGTAATTGTATTAGATAGAAAAACTTTATTACCACTTTATGAAAAAGATGCTTATTCAAAAGTTGCAATGGCTTCAACAACAAAAATTTTAACCTGTATTATTGCGTTAGAAAACTGTGCTTTAAATGAAGTTGTAACTGTTTCAAAAAAAGCTGCTACTGTTTCAGGTTCAACTTTAGGGCTAACTTCAAATATGAAACTTTCGATGAATGATTTGATTTATGGTTTAATGTTACGTTCGGGAAATGATTGTGCTATTGCAATTGCAGAGCATATTAGTGGAAGTGTTGAAGACTTTTCAGTTTTAATGAATCAAAAAGCATCATCACTTGGTTTGACCAATTCAAATTTTGTAACACCTCATGGTCTTGATAATCCAAATCATTTCACAACCGCTTATGAATTAGCAATTCTTACAGACTATGCCTTAAAGAACCAAAAATTTTTAGAAATTGTCTCAAGTAAAACATATACAATTTCTTTAAATGGTTATCCCCGTACACTTTCAAACACCAATGAGTTATTAGGAACAACTCAAGGAGTATATGGAGTTAAAACTGGTTTTACTTTTGAAGCTGGCCGTTGTCTTGTATCTGCTTGCAAACGTAATAATTTAGATATAATCGTTGTAGTCTTAGGGGCAGATACAAAACGTATCAGAACCAAAGATAGTTTAAGTTTAATCAATTACACTTTTAATACATATAAATATGTAAATATTGAAAGCACATTAAATAGTTCATTTAATAACTATTTATCTTATTTTGAAAATTCTTATTACCTTGAAAAAACTCTTGATAAGCCAATTTTAGAGTTAGCTACTATTGATAATTATACTTTTCCACTTTCAGATACAGATAGTTTAAATTTACATACTCAAATTTATACAATTGATTCCTTTACCCCTAATATAAAACCTGGAAGTGTTGTTGGAAAATTACATTTGTATTGCAAAGACAAATTACTTTGCGAAGTTGATATCATTCAGAGAAATCAACTAATAAAAAATGATTGGAAATATTATTTTAAAAATATCTTTAAGTGCTATAAATAATAATTTGTCGATCTGTTATTAAAATTGCCGCAAGTTAAAACCTACTATACAAATTATTATTTATAAAGTTTAAAATATTTTTTTATGGGTAAAATCTCCTTAAATATTTTAAGGAGGTTTTATTTATGAAAGATTTCGTTTTAAAAAATAAATTCATAATTTTACTTATTTCTATTATAATTGTTCTAACAGTTAGTCTTTTTGCTACTTGTTTTGGTATGGAAGACTATGAACAATTAGATTATTCTCTTGGAATTGTAAATACTGAATACTTAAATATGAGAACTGGTGCTGGAATAAATTTTAATTCCATAACCGTGCTTGAGAAAAATGATTATGTCAGAATATTCGGAAAAATTGGTGAGTGGTATATAATTCAAAATGAAAAAAATCAAATAGGAACTGCACATATTGATTATATTACCCCTACAGATGAACAAAAAGCAGCTGTTTCTAATACTGAAACAATAGATTCTGTTTCTACTTTGAATTTAACCGAAGACGAAAATGAATTATTAAATTTGATAAATGCTGAAAGAGAAAAAAATAATTTATCAGCTTTTAAAATTGATGAAAGCTTGCAAAATGTTGCAAGGTTAAAAGCACAAGATTTAGTTGAAAACAATTATTTCTCACATATCTCTCCAACTTATGGTACTCCTTTTGAAATGCTAAGAAATAATCAAATTTCTTATAAGACTGCAAGTGAAAATATTGCAGGAAATCCAAGCATTTCTGGTGCATTAGATAGTTGGCTTAATTCTGATTCTCACAAAAAGAATATTTTAAGTAACGACTATAACTATACTGGCCTTGCAGTAGTTGATAGTATTGCTTATGGAAAAATAATTGTACAACTATTTGTTGGAAAATAAAAAAACAAATCCTGAATGTTATACATTCAGGATTTATTCTTTTAGACTTTATATTAAAATTTTCTTTTTCTAGCAGCCTCTGATTTTTTCTTTCTTTTTACGCTAGGTTTTTCATAGTGCTCTCTTTTTCTAACTTCTTGTAATACTCCATTTCTAGCACATTGTCTTTTAAATCTTTTTAGAGCATCTTCTATATTACCATTATTAACTTTAACCTCTGACATTTATTTTTTCCCCTCCTTCCGAAGCTTAAAAAACATCTTGTGGGATTGATTTCTTTTTATGTAATTAATCCTCTAGATTCGCTTAACTGCTTAATATTATACATTACGAACTAGGATTTTGTCAATAGTTAATTTACGTCAAATAATTCTCCTATTGAAGTTTCTGTATGAATTCTTCTAATTGCTTCTCCAAAAAGCTCTGAAATAGATACTACACTTATTTTTTCTATTTGTTTTTCTTTTGGAAGTGGTATTGTATTTGTCATTACAAAGTCTTTAATTTCAGAGTTTTTAAGTCTTTCTATTGCTGGTCCAGAAAGCACTCCATGTGTGCATCCTACGTATACATCTTTTGCACCAAATTTTTTACAAACTTCTACAGTTTCCATTATTGAACCTGCTGTATCCACTTCGTCATCAAATATTAGTGCATTTTTTCCTTTTATATCACCTATAACACTTGTTGCTATAGCTCTATCATCATTTCCTTCTCTTCTTTTATCAACTAATGCTATTGGACAGTTGAAATGTTCTGCGTATTTGTATGCTTTTTTTGAACTTCCTGCATCAGTTGCAACTACAACTTTATTATCTATATCTTTTAAATCAAAGTATTTTTCTAGTAATGATTCTCCTGTTAAAACATCACAATTTATATTAAAATACGCTTGAATTGCTTTATTATGCAAATCACATGTTAAAACTCTATTTGCTCCTGCTGCTTCAATTAATTGTGCTAATAATTTTGCTGTAACAGGTATTCTTGGTTGATCTTTTTTATCAGATCTTGAATACATGTAATATGGTAAAACTACTGTAATTCTTTTTGCTGATGCTCTTTTTACTGCATCTATTGTTATTAATAGTTCCATTATTCTTTCATTTACTGGTGGTTGTGTTGTTTGAACTAAAAATACATCTTTGTCTCTTACTGTTTCTGCTATTTGAACGAAATTATTATCATTTTTAAATTTCATTCTTGTAATATTTCCTTTTTCAATTTGTAAATAATTACAAATTTCTTCTGTAAATTTTTCTGCTGAATCACTACATGCAAATACTTTTAGATTTTCCATTTCTAAAATATACTCCTTTTATTTTATTTAGGTTTAAGATTACCTATAACTTATAATAATTATAAATTATTATCATCTTTATTATTAATTCCTTCTGCAGCAACTCTTTCTTCTGTTTCTTTTATTTCAAATGCTGGAACTATTGGTATTACATTATCAACATCTTGGCTTGCAACTGGTACTTTAATTTCTTCATGAGCAATTTCTTGTTTTTCTTCTTTCTCTTTAAACTCTTTAAAGAATATAATTTTTGGATTTTTAGTTTCTTCTTGTTCGTATCTTGCTTCATCACCAAATTTTAATCTAACTACAGAACCAGCTTTTAAACTTGCTTGTACATCAATTTTCTTTTGATTTGTTGACCCTCTAAATTTTAAATCAACTAATTTTTTCTCTTCAACAAATTCTCCATCAACCATAATGTCAATTCCTTCTAAAAGTTCTTTTGTATATGAATATTCTTTATACATTTTTCCATACACATCTTTTTCAAAGTCATATCCTGTATAACACCAAATACTTTTATCTGGATAAATTTCTTTTACTTTTTTTACTAGTGGAAGTAATCCTTGTTGATTAACTAATTCTAGTGGCTCTCCTCCTAATATTGAAAGTCCTGCAATATAGCTTGGTTTTAACAAATCTATTATATAATCTATTGTGCTTTCATCAAATTTCTTACCATAATTAAAATCCCATGCTTCCTTATTATGGCATCCTTTACAATGGAAATGACATCCACTTACATATATTGAAACTCTTACTCCTGTTCCATCTTGTACATCTATTGTTTTTATATCTGCGTAATTCATAATTTTACCTCTTAAATCGTATATTTATACTGTTCGTTTGTTTTTTCTATTTCTAAATTGTGTCCATTTAGTAAATTCTGCAACTTATATTTTATTTCTATTTTATAAGTTAGGATAATAAAAGAAAATTCAAGCCGTTTGAATTATAAATTTATTTTATTTTCAAACGGCTCCTTTGTAAATTTATTCACTTTTGTGTACTTACAAATTCTTCTTTAGTTTCCCAAATTAAATGTGTAGTACTCTTGATTTTATTTCTTTTGTTTTTCCAACATTCCAGAAGTTTTCTCCTAAGTAACCACATGTTCTTCTTGTTACATTCATTTTGCCGTGGTCTTTATTACCGCATTGTGGACATTCCCATTCGTTGTCATCATTGATTTGAATTTCTCCGTCAAATCCACAAACGTGACAATAATCTGATTTTGTATTGAATTCAGCATATTGAATATTATCGTAAATAAATTTAACGATTTCTTCTAATGCTTCTAGATTATTTTTCATATTTGGTATTTCAACATAAGAAATTGCACCACCTGAAGATATTGGTTGATATTTTGATTCAAATTTTAATTTATCAAATGCGCTAATTTTTTCTCTAACATCAACATGGTATGAATTTGTATAATATCCTTTATCTGTGATATCTTCAATATCTCCAAATCTTTCTTTGTCTACTCTTGCAAATCTATAGCATAAGCTTTCTGCTGGTGTTCCATATAATGCAAATCCAAGTCCTGTTTCTTCTTTCCATCTATTAACAGTTTCTCTCATATGTTTCATAACTCTTACTGAGAATTCTTCTCCAACTGGATCTGTGTGGCTTACACCTTTCATTAATTTTGTTAATTCATAAATTCCTATATATCCTAAAGAAATTGTTGAGAAATATGAATTTAATAATGGATCTATTACTTCTCCTTTTCCTAGTCTTGCAATAGCACCATATTGCCAATGTATTGGAGATGCATCTGACATTGTTCCTAAAAGTGCATTGTGTCTGCACATTAATGCATCAAAACACATATCTAATCTTTCGTCAAATAATTTCCAGAATTTATCTTCATCACCATTAGCAATGATTCCTATTTGTGGTAAGTTAATACTTACAACACCTTGGTTAAATCTTGATTCGAAAACATATTCACCTTTTTCATTTTTCCATGGTGATAAGAAACTTCTACATCCCATTGGACTAAATACATTTCCTTCATAGTTTTCTCTCATTATTTTTGCTGAGATATAATCAGGGTATAATCTTTTTGAAGAACATTTAACTGCAAGTTTTGTTAAATAATCATATTTTCCACCTTTTAAACAGTTGTGTTCGTCTAAAACATAGATTAGTTTTGGGAATGCTGGAGTAATATAAACTCCTTTATCATTTTTGATACCTTGTAATCTTTGTTTTAAGATTTCTTCAATTATCATTGCATTTTCTTCAATGTATTCATCATCTTTATCTAAATACATAAATATTGTTACGAATGGGCTTTGTCCATTTGTTGTCATTAATGTATTGATTTGATATTGAATTGTTTGAACACCTGATGATAAATCTTCAGCTCTTCTTTCAATAGCATCTTCTTTTGCTCTTGAATCAGCTTCCTCTTTAGAATATCCTTTTTCAATATATCCTAAAAATCTCTTTTTATATATTTTGTCATAAGTTTTTCTTAAATATTTTCCTAAATGACGAATATCAACTGATTGTCCACCATATTGGCTACTTGCTACAGCTGCAATAATTTGAGTCATAACTGTACAAGCAACTTGGAAAGATTTTGGACTTTCAATCATTTTTCCGTTCATTACAGTTCCATTATCTAGCATATCTCCTATATTTACTAAACAGCAGTTATGCATTGGTTGAACAAAGTAATCTTTATCATGGAAGTGTAAAATTCCATCATTATGAGCTTTTACTATTCTTTCTGGTAACATTACTCTGTCTGCTAAGTCTTTTGAACATTCACCAGCAATTAAATCTCTTTGTGTAGAAACAAGAACTGCATTTTTATTGCTATTTTCTTCCATTGTTTCTTTATTTGCATTTCTAACTAATGTTAAAATACTTTCGTCAGTAGAGTTTGCTTGACGAATCATAGCGTGTTTATCTCTATATAATATATATTTTTTAGCTAATGTGAATTTTCCAAATTCCATTAACTTACGTTCTATAATATCTTGGATTTCTTCAACATGCATTGATGGTTTGTTTAAGCTTTCTATATATTTTGTAATAAATTCTATTGATGATCTTGATATTTTATCTTTTCCACCAACTTCTTTATTTGCGTTACTAATAGCTATTACTATTTTGTCGCTGTTATAATCAACTTTTCTTCCGTCTCTTTTAATTACTTTCATTACTCTGTATCCTCCCCAATTATAGAACTTTATTTTTTGCTTTTTAAATTATATTTTTTCTTTCGTAACTCAAATCTGTCCTTATTTTAACATTTAAAAAAGTAATGTCAAATTAATAGTTTTTATGTTTCCAAAACCTTGTAACTACTGTGTTTCAGTCATAGCACTTAAGTTACTTTTTACGTTATTTTTCATATTAAATTTGTGTTAAATTTCCAATCCCAGTTATATCAAGCTTTTGACAGTTTTTCATTTCAAATATATTACATTTTTAAAAACTTTTTCTGAGATTTATTTAAATTTTAGTTTATTTTATATAGTTTTGTAAAAGAAATCGATAATAATTCCTATTTTTATCAAACGTATAATTATCCACCGGTATAATGATGTGGTAAGATAAAAGTAGACACAAAAGTCTGCTTTTATTTTTTTGTGTTAAAATAAATTTATAGGAGGTTATAATATGGCAGGAAAAAGAAATAAACCAAATAGATATTGGTCAAAAGAAGATAAATTAAAATTG
>JAFTJF010000011.1 GCA_017456555.1 Clostridia bacterium | reverse complement strand
TTTCTACTACATGGGAGAATATATTTTATATTATTATAAAATTATTAATTTCTTATTTGTATAAATATACGTTTTTATTTTCTTTTCATTTGTCTTAAAATATCTTTTTGTTTTGAGTCTATTCTGTAAGATTCAATCATTTTTTGAAGTGTTTTATTATAAGTAAATTTATCTAAATTATTTTTACTTTTTAAATATTTCATTGCTTCCTCATTATATTTTATTCCTATTTCTGCCAAAGTCCATGCAACTCCCATTTTTACATAATATCCATCATGAGATATTTTGTCTAGTTTTTCTATTACTCTATCCACATATTCATCATTTATAAAATAATCTAGCATTGAAATAACAGCAAATCTTATTTCGAATTCTTTGTCTGAGTTTAAATATTTTAATATATAATTCCAATATTTTTCTAAATATTCATCTTTTATTTTTAATGTTGGGACAAAAGTGTCACAAATTGCCCAACTGTCTATTCTTGGAACAAATAATGAAATATATTCTAATTTTTCTTCAAATTCTAATTTACTATACGCTATAATTAAGCCTTGTAAAATAACTTCTTCAAAATATTTTGCATTTTCATTTTTTGCAAAGTCTTTCCAATCATTATTTTCTTTCAAAATTTCTTTAGCTAGTTTTCTTAAAATAGGAATCCTGATTCCCAACATTTCTTTATTCGTATCAGGACATAGGTTCTTGTTAAATTCTCTATATTTTTTATCTTGTAGTTCTATTAATTTATTTATAATGCTATTCATAAAAAACTCCTATTGCATATCTAAATATTCTTGTTCTGTATAAACATCTAAATTATTTACATATAATCCATCTCCATTAATATCCATTGTTACATAATAGATATCTTGTTCTTCTATAGTACATTTCATTGTTGTTCCATCAATTAATTCTAACATATAATTAGAAGGACACTCTTCTTGTACATTTTCAACTGTTAAAAAGTCTCCTAAGTTTGCATTTTCATTCATAGCTAATTCGTCTTTATATTCTGTTAAACTTTGATTTAATCCTAACAATATATAATTTTCTACATCTTCTTTTTCATATATATTATTTTCTATTGCTATTGTATTATCTTCAATATTTACTGTATCATCTGTATTAAAATCTAATTCTGTATTAGTTGTTTCTTCTGCACTATCTGTTGTTGGCGCAAAAAATTGTAAGAACATAGATAACTCTCCAACTAATGAATCTGGTTTTTCATTTGCTGTATTTAATGCATTTAATATTAATTCAGTACCTAAAGCTGCCATATCAGCTGAAGTATAATCATTTAAAACAAGTGAATTATCTGAATTTAATTCTTCAATTTCAAGTTCGCCTTTAAAACTAATTTCAAACTCGTTTGTCATATTATTGTTTTCTTCTTCAGTTTCAAATCCTTCTAATGTTATTTTTCCTTTTATATTATTTGTATCATTTGTTGTAGAAATTGTTATTTTAATGTCAGTATTTTCGTAGTTTTCTGTTGTATAAGAACTATAATCATTTGCAAGATCCATTATATCATTTTCATCATATGTAGTTTTTTCTTCTATAATTAAAGTTCCAATACTACCTTTATATTTATTTTCTATTTTCAAAGTAGATTCACTTGCTACCCTATTTGTCTTTGTTTTATTAGATATATTTTTTGATGAAAGTAAAGAAGCTCCTTCAGTATTTTCTAAAAACCATTCTGTTGAACCACTTTCTGTAATTATTTCAGATTTTTTTACACATTTATCTGCTACATAAATAGAAAGTTTAATTTCTCCTGAAGTCGTTTGTTTTTCTAAGTCTGCCATATAATCTGTACATGCTTGTTTTAATTTTCCTATAGAATTCGAATCAATTTTTCCTTCACAAACAGCTAAAAATTCTTGGTCTGATAATAATTCTACTAATGTGTTTAATATTAGAGTAGAAAATTCTTTTTCATCTATTATTAAAGAGTATTTATCCGCAGTTAAGCTTTGATTGTTAATATTTACAGCAATTTGTTTTTCTGCAACATAATTTTCTGCGTTTATTGCTTCATTTATTTTTGAAACATATTTAGTTAATATTTCTTTTAAAACATCCTTTTCTTCTTCAGTAAATTTTTCTGAAAAAGTAATTTGATTTGGTATGTTTTGACTTGTTTCTTCGTCAACTCCAATGTTTTCAGCAAAAGTTTTTAAATCTCTATTTTCCAAAGCTAAATATTTTTCGTGAATATCTTTCATTTGTATTCCAAATATACTTTCTGTTATTATTGCTGAAACTGATAAATAATCATTTCCTTCAACAGTCATTGATAAATCCATTTTTGATTTTTGATTTGTTGGATCAGACAAATAACCAACTTTTATCTCGTTTTCTCCATTCGAATCAGAACTAACATATTCCATTTTCATTGTATCTTCTGACATTTTATTTAAGATTTCATTATATGGTCTAAATTCAGCTTGTACTAAATCAAGCGCACTGCTCAATAAATATTTTTTAAATAATTGATCTGGTGTTTTAAAAAGATCTGTCATAAAAAAAGCATAAGCTCCACCAGCTAACAAACCTATAATTATTGTAATTAATAGTAATACTATAACTCCGTGACTTTTTTCTCATTTTTACCTCCAAAATTAAATATAAAATATTATATATTTTGTTATTATATTTTTCAATATTTATTTCTATTAGAAAACAACCTCTTTCTTAAAAACTTTACTTTTTTGCTTATATTTGATATGCTTTTATCATTACAAGTGAGAAGGTGATTTAAGTGAGAAAAAAAGAAAAATTAGAAAAGTCAGAAATTTCTGACCAAACTTTTCATAAAGAAAAAAAGAAAATAAATTGGAAAAAAATAAAAACAATTATAACAATAATATTTATTGTTATACTATTCCTTGCTATAAAAGCTGATATTTATATTTCTAATTGGCAAAATTTGGCAATGGACATGATTTCAAATACTCCATCTTCTGTTATAGATTCAGATGGAAATACTATTGCAAAAATAGGAAATACTAAAAAAACAAAAAATATTTCTTTAGAAAAAATTCCAGATAATTTAAAAAACGCTTACATTTCTATAGAAGACCAACGTTTTTATAACCATTCTGGAGTAGATTTACCAAGAACAACTGCAGCAATATTTTCTTATATTAGAAATCTTGGTTCTTCATCCTTTGGTGGTAGTAGTATAACTCAACAATTAGTAAAAAATTTAACTGGTGATTCTTCTTCAAAAATCACTAGAAAAATAAATGAATGGATAAAAGCCTTTGCTCTTGAAGGTGTGCTTGAAAAAGATGAAATTTTAGAAGCATATTTAAATATAATTTATGTTGGTCCAAATATTTACGGAGTCAATCTTGGTTCTAAATATTATTTCTCAAAAGATTTAGAAAATTTAAGTTTAGCAGAATGTGCATTTTTAGCAGGCATAAATAATGCCCCAAATTCTTATAATCCTTTTGGTGAAAAAGATAATTCTCAAAAAATCAAAGATAGAACAAAAACAGTTTTATATAAAATGTTAGAATTAGGATATATTAGTGAAACTGAATATAATGATGCAAAACTTCAAGTCGAAAAAGGTTTAACTTTCAAAAAAGGAAATATTGAAGACACCTCAAAAAATAATATTTACTCTTATCATACTGATAGCTTATTAAATGAAATAATTGAAGATATTTCTGATAAGAAAAATATATCAACTGAATTTGCTACTAATTATATTGAAATGGCTGGTTTAAAAATCCATAGTACACAAGACTCTAATATTCAAAAACAAATTGAAAATGAACTTTCAAAACCTAAATATATTATAAAATCTTCAAAAGACTCTAAGATAACAGCTCAAGCCGCCATGGTTGTTTTAGATCATAAAACAAGTCAAGTACTTGGTTGTGTTGGTGGGATTGGTAAAAAAGATACTTCAAGAGGACTAAATAGAGCAACTCAAAGCATAAGACAAACTGGTTCAGCAGGAAAACCAATAGCTGTTTTAATTCCAGCTATAGATCAAAAAATAATAACAGCTTCAAGCATTTATAATGATGAAGCAACAACTTTTGATGACGGAACTGAAGAAGGTTACTCTCCTACTGATTACAATAATTATCAAGGAAATATTACTGTAAGAAACGCAGTAGAATCTTCTCAAAATATTCCTTTTGTTAAAATTATGGAACAATTAACACCCAAACTATCTATTAAATATATGAAAAAAATGGGAATAACTTCTTTAACAGAAGTTGATGATAATCTTAATTTAGCACTTGGTGGTTTAGATAAAGGAATTAGTCCTCTAGAAATGGCTAGTGCTTATGGAACGATTGCCAATGACGGAGTTTATATTGAACCTACTTTTTATACAGAAGTTAAAAATTCAATTGGAAAAACAGTTGTAAAATCAAAGCAAGATAAAAAAAGAGTCTTCTCTGAGGAAGTTGCTTTTATAGTACAATCTTTACTAACAGAACCAGTCACAGGAAGTCAAGGAACAGCTAAATATTGTAAAATCGAAGGAATTGATGTTGCTGCAAAAACAGGTACAACAAACGAAGATTATGATAGATGGCTTTGTGGTTTTACACCATATTATACAGCAACTACTTGGTTTGGATTTGATTTAAATGAAACAATTAATTTTAATAACAAAAATCCTTCTGGTCAAATCTGGGCATCTGTTATGAAATCAATTCATTCTAGTCTTCCAAATAAAGAATTTGATATACCTTCAAAAATAGAATCTGAAAGCGTGTGTCCAATAACAGGAAATGTTGCAACAGATATATGTAAAAATGCTTACACTGAATATTATTTAGAAGGAACAACACCAACTGAGCTTTGTACAGATCACTCAAATGTTAAAGAAAATGTTGTACATAACGAAGAAACTTCAGATAATAATTCAGATGAAAACACTATTGATAATACCTTTGAACAATAGAACTCTAAAAATTTTATGACTTGCAAAAAAGATTAATTCAATATTATAAAATTAAAGACTCTAATTAAATTAGAGTCTTTTTATTTATTAAGATGTATAATTTTATTACTTAATTTTTTCTATAATATTTTTAATTATTTATTAAATTTTTGTGGTTCTGGATATTCTACTCCAAAAGTTTCTACTGTAACTTTTTTCATTACTGGTGGTTCAACTGGTCTATCTTTTCCTCCACCAAATGGACTTCTTGTTATTACTCTTGATTTAACTATTTTATCTACAACATCCATTCCTTCTAAAACCATTCCAAATGCTGCATATTGTCCGTCCAAAAATACTGAATCATCTGTTACTATAAAAAATTGTGAACCAGCACTATTTGGCATACTGCTTCTAGCCATTGAAATAACTCCTCTTAAATGAGAAATTGGATTTTCTACACCATTGTCTTTAAATTCTCCTTTAATTCCATAACCTGGTCCACCCATTCCTGTTCCTTCTGGATCTCCACCTTGAGCCATAAATCCTGGAATTGTTCTATGGAATATTAATCCATCATAAAATCCTTTATTTATTAAATTTACGAAATTATTTACAGTTTCAGGAGCTTTACTTGGATAAAGTTCTAATTTTATTATTCCTCCATCTTCCATTTCTATTGTTACAACTGGTTTTTTTGTTACATTTCCTTCCATATTTTATTTCCTTTCTTTTATATAAAATTTATATGCTTAAAACTTTAACTTAAATTAAAAATTCTTTTTAATCGACTTTTTAATTTTACTACTAAACTTTAAATTTTTCAATACTCTTTCATATATGCTTTTATTATAATTCTCTTTTTATTTGAATTATTACAAGTTAATAAAGTTAATTCATATTTTTTATTCTGCCTTAAAATTGAAAAATCATTTTCATCAATTTCAAAATTATCATAAACAATATATTCAAATTCATTTCCATCTAAATCTATTAATCTTATTACATCTTTTGTTTCAAGCTCTGCTATTCTACTAAAAAATCTATTATCATTATAATTATGTGCAGCAACACAAATGTTCCCTTCTTCTCCTATTTTTCCACCATAAAATTTACATGGAGCAATTTTTAATAAATTTTCATCATAGTTATTAAAAATAGTATATTCTAAATTAATTTTATCAATTACTATTTTTCCTAAATATGGTTCATAAGTATTTGTTTTTTCTTTTTTATATAACTGACTTATATTAGCATTTTTATCAATTATTTCTGAAATATTTTCTAAATCTTCATCATTATTGTAATTGACTATAATAACAGCACAAAAAATACTTCCAATAATTATTGATAAAATCAATTGCATTTTAAAAAATTTTTTCTTTTTTACATTCTTTCTTTTATCGAATAAAATCTGATTCATGTAATTATTATTTGCTAAAAATCTTTTATTATGTTATATTTATATATAGATTAATTTAAGAAAGGATTCTTTATGGAAAAAATACTTGTTAAAAATCCAACTGCATATCATAATTATTCAATTGAAAATACAATTGAAGCTGGTATCGTTCTAACTGGAACTGAAATAAAATCTATCAGAAATGGAAAATGCAATATAAAAGACACCTATGTAAATATTAAAGATGGTGAAGTTTTTATTTATGGAATGCATATTAGCCCATATGAATTTGGAAATATTTTCAACAAAGATCCTCTTCGTACTAGAAAGTTATTGTTAAATAGACATGAAATTGATAAATTATATGGAATGATAAAACAGAAAGGTGTTTCACTTGTTCCTACAAAAATGTATATGAAAGGAAATAAAGTGAAATTAGAAATTGGTATCGGAAAAGGTAAAAAATTATACGACAAACGTGAAGATATTGCAAAAAAAGATGCTCAAATGAAAATTGATAGAGCTTTAAAAAATAATTATTAATCATAACATAAAAGAAACTACAGAATATTAGTTATCAAACTTAATATTTCGTAGTTTCTTTTTTTATTCTCTAATTATTTTAAAATACTATTTTCTATCTACCATCATCATCTTTTGGAGGATTTATAAATGCTTTTATATCCTCTACTCTATCTGAGACAGTATCTTTTAATCTATTTAATTTATCACCTAATTTTTCTTTTTTATTTTGATTTACTAAATCTTTGTCATAATTTAAATCATATACAGAAACAATTTTTGAATGCATTTTATTTATTAAAAAACGATAGTATTCTGTTTCTTCATCAGAAAGACCAATACCTGTTTTTCTCTCCATATCTTTTACTGCTTTGTCAAAATCAACTCTTACAGCAAAATCTCTTACCCAATCTCTGAACCATTTTTCTTTACCAAATTCTAACATGAAAGTTTCAATATCTTCTCTGTTTCCTTGAATTACTCTATGGTGAGATTTTTGTGTTAATTCTACACCTGCGCAAAAATCATAACTAAACACTGGTGCTAACCTTAATGATTTATCTTTACATATTATTAGTCCCCATTTTTTATTAGACTCATTTTCATTAAAAACCATTTTATTGAAAATAGCTTGTTTAATAAGACCTTGTCTAATATCTGTTCTTGCTTTTTCCATATCTTTTGCAGGCAATTTATGTTTTTTATAATGTTTTTTTACATATCTATCAGTTGTTTCTAGTAATGCTTCAAAATCGACTCTTTTTTTATTTGGATTATCTTTTACAATAGAATTCCCTTGTATTAAATTTTCTTCATCACCCAAAAAGTTTTTTGTAAGATGAAAAGTGGAAAGTGCACCGCTTTCATCAGTATATTCTCCTTTATAATATACTGTGGCATCAATACCCATTTGTTTTGCAATTTGAGGTAGTAAGAAATTATTTTTATTAGATATTTTCAAAAATTTAGATTTTATTTGTGATGAATAATTTGGCAGGCTTGTTACCAAAAATGCTTCTAAATTAGAACTAATTATCCAAGATCTTCCTATTTTGCTATCTGTTAATCTTCTTTTTGAAATTTCAAATGAATAATCATTTAAATTGATTATTCCGTTTTCATCAGTATCAATTTTGTCATTATAATGTGTACTTTTAAAAACATCATATAATCTAAATAAAAAATCTGTTCTTCTTACTATAAATTCATTTTCGAATCGTCCTTCTAAATGTGCTCTTAATGCATCGATTTCAACTTGTCCTAAACCATATAATTTAGCCGCTTCTAAAATATATTTTCTTTTTAAAATCTCATCCAGAAGGCTATGTAATTTTAAAACTTCTGCTTTTTTAGCAGATATTTCAAACTCGCTTTCTAGATGAGATTTATCATTAGTTATTATTTCTTTATTATCTAGCAATAATTGCTTTCCTTATTAAGCTTTATTGTTTGAACAGAACACTGTGTTTATTTTGTGTGCTACTGTTGCTTTTATTTCATCTCTAGCTGGTCCTAAATATTTTCTAGGATCAAATACTGATGGATCGTCATTAAAAGCTTTTCTGATTTGAGCTGTCATAGCTAATCTTAAGTCTGTATCAACATTAATTTTTGATACTCCTTTTTCTCCTGCTTCTCTTAACATTTCATCTGGACATCCTTTTGCTCCAGGTATATTTCCGCCATTGTTATTGCACATATCTACAAGTTCAGGAATAACTGAAGATGCTCCGTGTAAAACTATTGGTGTATTAGGTAATTTTTCTTTAATCTTTTGTAGGATATCAAATCTTAATTTTGCTTCTCCTTTGAATTTGTAAGCACCATGGCTTGTTCCTATAGCTATTGCTAAAGAATCACATCCTGTTCTTTGAACAAATTCATAAGCTTGTTCAGGATCTGTATATCTTGCATCATCAGCAGCAACATTAACTTCGTCCTCTACTCCTGCTAATTTTCCAAGTTCAGCTTCTACTACAACTCCTTTTGAATGAGCATATTCAACAACTTGTTTTGTTAAAGCTACGTTTTCTTCAAAATCATATTTTGAACCATCAATCATAACTGATGTAAATCCAGCGTCAATACACATTTTACATGTTTCGAAATCTGGACCATGATCTAAGTGAAGTGCGATTGGAATAGTTGTTGATTCAACTGCTGCCTCCACCATTTTGATTAAATAATTCATTCTTGCATATTTTATAGCACTTGAAGAAACTTGTAAAATAACTGGTGATTTTGCTTCTTCAGCTGCATCTGTAATAGCTTGTATAAACTCCATATTGTTTATATTAAAAGCTCCTATTGAGAAATGTTCTTTCATTGATCTTTCAAACATTTCTTTTGTTGTTACTAATGGCATAATATTTCCTCCTTTAAAATTATATTTCCTTAACTATTTTATAATCTTACAACCTCGATGTCAAGTGAATTTTCCGTGGTTTTGTTAAATTTATGAAAGCCCGTATATTATAACGGGCTTTTGTTATTAGTGGCATTTACATTTATAACTTCCACACATTGACTCATCTTGAGGAGTCCCATTTGAACATCCTGGACATGCTTTTACTTCAATTTGATTAAGCTCACACAAACTATTTTCACAATTATTAAAAGTACAACTTTCAACTGTACATTTTATTTTTTGGTTATTTAATTTTTCCATAAAAATATATACCTCCAATATTCTTAGTTATATTTATTATTTAACAGTTTTATAAACGATTTAAACAACAAATATTCAACAAAAAATAGAACTATAAGAAATAGTTCTATTTTATTATTTACATATTTTTAATTTTTTATTTTCTATCTTTTAGTAATCTAAGTAAAATTTATCACCCACAAAACTATATTTTAAATCTTTTAAATCCATTTTAAGTTTTTGATAATTTTCGTCTTTACTTCCAGTTGTATCTACCTCAAAAATCAAATCATATATTTGTTCAATTCCTTCAAGAATAATTTCTCCATTTTGATTCATCAAATTCCAATTTGTTTTAGCAACATTATAATCATTTGTTTTTATTCCATCTGTTGAATCCATTACTAAATATAAATTTTGAGAAACTAGTCTTGTATTTACTGCTGCATATTTGTTTTCAAAAACTTGATTATAAGAATCATCTATAAATTTAAAATATCCTTCTTTATCTCCAACTATATATCTTCCATCAGGACAAACATATATGTCAGTATATGTTTCCGACAATTTTTTTCCTTGCGTATCTGAAAAATAAATTGTTCCATCATTATAATTTTTTAGAAGAATTCTATCATCTCCAAAGAAATCTAAAATTTGTGCTTTTCCAGTCATTTCGTTTTTCTTTCCATATGGTGTATACCATCCTTGTGTTCTTTTTGATATTTCATAAAATGGTATATTTCCATTAGAATATAAATATAAATAACTTGAATCATAATCTAAGTAAGTTGTATCTAATCTTATTTTTATTTCTGGCTCTGCTTTTTTTGCTAATTCATAAGTATCACCAAGTCCCATATTAGATTGTGTTACTAGAAGATCATATTCTTCATTATAATCATATTTAAATGAATATTCTGAAGAAACTTCATAATAAGCTGGAACTTTATTTATGTTGTTAGTAATCTCAGGAATTTCAAAAGTCATTTTACCTTTTTGTCCAAGAATGTTTGTGTATATATTTTCAAGTTCTTCTAACTTCACTTTATAATTTTCATCTGAAGATTCTGTTCTATAAGACAATACAACTCTTCCATTTTTCAATATTACCTTTGTACTACCATCTTCACAAACAAATGCTATATGGAATTTTTTTCCATATTCTTCTATTTCAACAAATGGACTTGCATAATCATATATAAATTCAATCATACATTCCCCATATGAATTTATATATCCCCATTTTCCATCTTTTTTTACATTGATATATGAAGTATTAAATGGTTCTCCAAGTTCTGTAATATATTTAAAATAATCTGATTTATAAGAAATCTCATTTTTATTTTCTTTATTTTTTATGCTTTCTCCAATTGCTTCATAGTTCATTGCAACTACACCAAGAATTCCAGTTGCAGCCATAACAACTATAGAAACAGAAATTGCTGCCGTACTATTTAATTCAATTAAATTTTCTTTTAAACTTTTAAAAAGAACTATTATTCCTGATATTATGCTAAAAGCAGCAATCGCTGGTTGTTTTATAAAAATAAAGCTTAAGGAAAAAACTCCTATTACATATGCTGTATTAAAGGTTGAATCTGTTCTATGATGATAAGATTGAATTGCATCTATTATAGATATTGTTCCCATTACTGCATATATTCCTATTAAAACGCAACTAATAACATAATTTTCTTGTACTGTAATTAATGTTTTATCTAATGGCACATTTTTTGTAAAAACAATAATTAATATTCCAAACAGAACATTCATTAATCCAATACATAAATTTACTAATTTTCCTCTCATACATTATACCCTCATGAGTTATTATTTCTTTTGTATTTCTTTATACACTATATTATAAATTTCATTGTGTATATCTTCTCTTGTTCTTATTTCTTCGTTTTTAACGCATTTAATTTCATTCCAGTTGTATTTACCAACTAAACTGCAAGCTGCGTTATAAGAATCTTCTATATGTTTTGCATCTCTTTCATGAATGTCTTTTTTATCATTATGAGTAAATTTATTTTCTCTATTTTTAATAAGTTCTTCAACTTTTTTTGGTGGCATATTTAAGAAAAATACTTCAGTTGGAACTGGTAATCCATAAATATTAAATTCTAAATCAAATAACCAATTTAAATATTTTTCTCTTTCAACTTCATCTGTTATTTTTCCTGCTTGATGCACCATATTAGCTGTTGTATATCTGTCTGCTAATATAATTCCACCATTTTCATAGTATTCTTGTAATTCTTTTTTGAAAGTTGCATATCTATCTGCTGCATAAAAAGTTGATGCAATATAAGGACTAACATCTTTTGCATTTTCTCCAAATTCACCAGATAAATACATTTTTACAAGTGAAGATGATGGACTATCGTAATTTGGAAAACTAACTGTTCTATATTCAATTCCATCTTCTGTTAGATGTTTTTTTAATAAATCAAATTGTGTTTGTTTTCCACTTCCATCAGTTCCGTCTATTACAAATAATTTTCCCATAATTTTATCCTCTTTAATTTATTTTTTCTCAATTCTTGTAAATAGTGGTTCAATATTTTCTAATTTTAATCCAGGCTCTACTGAAACAAAATTCCAAGAAGCATCTTCTAATTTTAAATATTCTCTTATTTTTCCGCATGCTGTTGGCATTACTGGAGCAAATAAATTTGAAAGATTTGCTATTACAACAGAACATGTATAAATAATATTATTAAATTCTTCAATGTTCTCTTTTTTAGCAATCCATGGTTGTTTATCATCATAGAATTTATTTCCTATTTCAACTAATTCCATTACTTTTTTAATAGCTTCTCTAAATTCTAATTTTTCAATTAAATCTCCTGCTTCGCTATATGTTCTTTCAATTTCAGCTTTTATACCTTCATCTAGAACTCCGTTTGGAACTTCTTCTAATCCTTTAAATCTTAAAGTTCTATTTACTAAGTTTCCAAATTTATTTAAAATTTCTCCATTATGAGTATTTTCAAAATCTTCAATTGTAAAGTTTGTATCTTTTTTTTCAGGACCATTTGATAATAAATGGTATCTTAAAGAATCTGAATTGTATAAATCTAAAGCTTCTAAAGCTGTCATGCCAATTCCTTTGCTCTTAGAGAATTTTTGATCATTAAAGTTTAAATATTCAGCAGAAACTATTGTATCTACTAAATGGTAGTTTTCTTCTTGACCTAATAATAAAGCATTTAAAATTATGCTATGGAACATTATATTGTCTTTTCCATGACACATATAAATTTTATTGTTATGTCCTTCTTTCCAGAAGTCTTCCCATGTACAATCTGTTCTTGATTCACATAGTTTCATTGTGTCTGTAATATATCCCATAACAGCTTCAATCCATACATACATTTTTTTATCATCATATCCTGGAAGTGGAATATCAACCCCCCAAGTTAAGTCTCTAGTTACTGCTCTATCTAATAATCCTTGTTTTAAATATTTTAAAGTTTCATTTTGAGCATTTATTCTCCATTCATGTTTAACTTTTTCTGTATGTTCTTCGATTTCTTTTTGGAATTTTGATAAAGCTAAATATAAAACTTTATTATCTTTTTCTACTACTTTAGCACCGCAATCAATACAATTTCCTGTCATTAATTCAGCTCCTGTTGGAACATGAAGACAAGCGTCGCATTGATCTCCTTTTGTTTCTTGTCCACATTCTGGACAAGTTAAACTAATTTCTCTGTCTGATAAGAATTTACCACAATGTTCGCAATATGCTTGTGGTTCTATTTTTTCATAGATATATCCATTATCATATAATTTTTTAAATAATTCTTGAACTTTTTCTTTGTGATAATCATCAAAAGTTCTTGAATATAAATCATAAGAAAATTGATATCCATTAAACATTCTATTGAATTCTTCATCATATTTACTTGCTATTTCTTTTGGAGTTGTTTTTTCTTTTTTTGCTCTTTCTGTAATTGGTGTACCATGACAGTCTGAACCTGATACATAAAGAACATTATCTCCTTTTAGTCTATAGTATCTTGCAAGCAAGTCTCCTGATATTAAACCTGCTATATGTCCTAAGTGTAATGAGCTATTGGCATATGGCCAAGCTCCTCCAATAAGTATGTTTCTTTTCATTTTTATTCTCCTTCTACATCATAACCGCGTCTTCTCATTGCTTCTTCGTCTCTTGACAAACGTTCTCCTCTTTCTCTTCCGAACATTGCCACTCCTATTCCAGAAACAACTCCAGCAACAACTTCTCCTGCGGCTTCCTTCGCGCCTTCTACTTCAGCTTCAGCAGAATAATCTCCCGCTAAATCTTCTAATGAATTTATATTATTTTTTTCATCAACGGTATATGCTGTTTGTAAATCTCTTATATCTCCAGCTGCTTTATATAATTCATCTGCTATTAAATCTAGCTTTTCTGATTCACTTCCAATATCACTATTTCTTATACTGTCAATTTTTGATTTTACTTTTTGCATTATTACTTTTGCATCGCTTTCATAACCATCAACTTCTCTTTCTTTTCCTTCTTGTGCATATTCAACAACTTCTTTTCCTGTCGTTGGATCTATATATCTTATTTTTTTACTATCCGCATCTCTATCTATTATTGCTTGATTTATGTCAGGTATATTGTCTCCTACTGCCCCATCTCTTACTAATTCTGTAATCAGTTTAGTATCACCATATTTGGGTGAGTATTTTTCATTCCCTTCTGTATCTAAAACAATTCCTTGTGTCGCTCCAGCTTCACCTCTTATCTTCAAAAGTATTAGTCTCGAATTAGAATTACCAAATTCATAATCTAATTGTTTTGATAAAGGAGCTATATCATTTGTTGTTCTTACTCCTAAAACTCTGTTGCTATCTCCTGCAACTTTTTTTAATTTTTCTTCTTCTATTCCAAGAGTTTCTGCCGTTTCTTCTATTGACATTCCTTCTTCGTTTTGTTCTTCTTCGGTATCTTCTATCCCTAATGTTTTTCTATCTTCTTCAGAACCAAATGTTTTTCCTGTATGTTCTTTTAATTTCATTATTGCATGTCTTTTGACTTCTGGTGTATTTATTCTTTCAAGTATTTGTGCTTTGAATCCGCCTTTTTTGGCTGCCATATATACGACATCTTCATAAGTCTTAACAAAATCAGAAATATCTTTTATTCCAACCATCTTTAACAATTCTTCATCCGAATCGATTACATTTCGTGGTATATTTAATTCATTTCTAATAATATTTGCTAAATATTTTACTGCAAAATTAGGATCAAATTCAGTTTCTTCACCTTTGCTTTCTCTAGTTGGATCTAATGTTAATATATCTCCTCTTTTCATATTGTCAGAGTCGCTTGTATTTACAAGTTGATATACTTTATATCCTCTTTCTCGATCCATAACTTCAACAAAAAACATTTGATCAGTTTCTTCATTATCTAATCCAAACATTTCTAAATTTCTTAATTTTAATGGATCATTAAAAGCTAAAAAATCTCCAGCTTTATATATTCTTTCAATTTGTCCTGGACTATCAATTCCCATTTTTGCTAATTTATTAGAAGATTGTAAAACTTTTTCTCTCATTGCTTTATCACCATTTAATGGATTAAAAACATCACTAATTTTTCCTTTTTCTTCCATATATACCTCCAAAGCTTTTTCTATTGTACCATATTATTATATAAATATATTTTGATATTTTCAAGATTTTTATTAGTTTTTTACTTAAAATTCAGCACATTTTTTTCTATTTTGCAAATTTAAATCTTAAGGCAAAAACGTAGCTTTATAAGCTACGTTTTACCTTGTATAAAATATCTATTTTAATTTAAATTTAGGCTATTTTATTTTAAGCAAAGTTATTATTTTGATTATAAACTCTTATTATGTTTTGTTTTTGGATACAAATTATCTACTAATAACTCTTCTTCAAGTTTAGCTTCTTTTTCTTTACTTTCTCTTTCAAGTTCTTTTTGCATCCTTTGTTCTTCTTTTTGTTTTTGCTTTTCTCTTTTTCTTTTTAAATTTTCTTCTTTTCTTTCTTGTTTTTGAAATTCTTTTTCTTTTCTGTTTTTTTCTTGTTCAGCTTTTCTTTCAGCTTTAATTCTTTCTTGCTCTTCTCTTTTTTCTGCTTCTAATTTTTCTTTTTCTAATCTTAATTCTTCTTGTCTTAAAGCTTTGTCTGCTTCCAGAATTTCATTTTCTTCTTTGCTTTGTTTTTCTTCTGATTTTTTTAAACGATTTTCAGCGCCTTTAATTATATCTGAATAAAACTTTTTTATTTTTTTGCTTTTTTGAATTTCTTTATCATTTTTCATCTTTTGATCTATATCATATAAATTAGCAAATTTTCTTAAAACAATTTTATCAAAGAAATTCATTTTTTTAGTTTCCCATATATTATCTAATTTATACTCTATATCTAACTCTGCTTTTTCTAATGCTGCTTTTCTTAAACGTTGACATCTAACTAAATATTCTTTTTCTGTTTCGCCGTCTTCTCTTGCAAATTCAGCTGCCATAGCTTGTACATATAATTCTGATTTATTTGATGGAACTTTTCTTTCAAGCCACATGCAATCATCATAATCACATAAAGTTATATACACTAAACTGTCTACTCTTTGTGCTTGTTTCAAATTTAGCCCGTATGTATTCATTATTCCTGCTAATCTTTTTCTTAGTAGTTTTTTAGAATAATGAGCTTTTGGAAAACCATCAGTTTTATCTATTCCTCTAATTAGTTTTTCTGTAAAGCATTCCTTACTAAATACTCTACAGCAAGCATTTTCAGCATCTATTATAACTAAAACTGTATTATCATTTTTAACTGCATCATCTAATATTTCTTGTCTTGGTTCTTGAATATTTTCCTTTTCAACTTTTTCTGTTTTTTCAGGTATTACTTCTTGAACTTCTTCTACAACATTTTTCTTTTCAAACAAATTATTATATTTTTGAACACAATTTTCTTTAGTTCTGTTATAAACATTAATTGTGCTTTCTTTTAAACTTTTTGTTTTTTCAAATGTTACATCTTTAGCTTTTACTATTTTTTCTTTAACATTTTCAAAAGTTGTTCCGAAATCTCTTTTTGTTTCTGGTTCTTTTTCTATGTTTTCTTGATTTTTTTCTGGTTTATTATTTTCTGTTTCTTTTCTTGATTCTTCTTTTTTTGTTTTATTTTCTTCAACTGCTGGTATTTCTTTTTCCAAAGTTTCTTTGCTTTTTTCTTGATTTTCAGAAAATTTCTTAACAAATTTTTCTTTAGTTCCAAAAATCACTTCTAAAACTTTGTCTACTAAAGATTTTTCATTTTTTTCTTCATCATTTTCTTCAGTTTTTATTTTTTCTACATTTTCTGTTTTTTCTTGTTGTTCTTCTATTTTCTCTGTAGATTGATTATCTTTATTTTTGTTTTTAAAGACATTTGTTATTTTTGTGAAAAACTCATTTTTATTTACTGAATTTGTTTCCTCTGGTATTGTTTCCTCTTTTTCATTAACTATTTCAGTAGTTTTTTCTGTTAATAATTTTTGTTTAGAGTCTATTATTTTATCTTTAATATATTTTTTTACTGATGTTACTTTATCTTTAACATTTAATCTAAATTTAGCAAAATCTTCTTTTCTTTCCTCTTTAGTTTTTTTCTTTTTCTTTAATTTTATTCTATTTAATACAACACCTGTTATTTTTCCACCAACATTTTGAATATCTCTTTTTGTTTTCAAAAGTTCTTCTTTTTTAGTTTTTCTATAGTTTGCAACAATTATTGTTGAACCTACTAATCTTGTTAATATAAGTGAATCAGTTGTTGTTAAACATGATGTTCCGTCAATTATTACAATATCATAAAATACTTTTAAGTCTTTTATTAAATCTGCCATTTTTGAAGATGTTAATAATTCTGATGAATTTGGTGGTATAGTTCCTGAAGTAATCAAATTTAAATTTTTGATTGCTGTTTCATTAACAAATTTGTTTATTAATTCATTAATTTCAACACCATTTCCATCTAAATTAGATAAGTAATTTGAAAGACCTAAGTTGTTTGGTATATTAAATAACTTATCTAATCTTCCTGTATTCATATCTGCATCTAATAAAAGTACTTTTTTTCCAATTTCAGCAAAGCTAATTGCCATATTTGCTGCAACATAAGATTTTCCTTCACCTGCTACTGAACTTGTTACTAATACTACTTTATTTTGTTTTTCATTATTTACAGATAAAAATTGTAGATTAGTTCTTAAAGTTTTAAATGCTTTTGAAATTTCTGATTTTTCACTATCATAACAAATTAATTCTGATTTAACAGTTTTTTCTTTTTTATCTATTTGTTTTAAAGGAATTTGAGCCAACGGTTTTAAAAATACTTCTATTTCTAAATCAACGACTGATTTTATATTTTTTTCTATTTTCATTAAAATAAATAGATATAAAGCACTTATACAAAATCCTATTAACGCAGATGCTATAGAATATATATATATCGGTGTTTTATATATCGTTTTAGAAATATGTGGAGCATCTATTATATAAACTTCGTTTTCACTGTACATATCATTAATTCTATTTGAAAATACTTCTAAAACTTCTTTGTTTATTTTTATTGCACTTTCTGAACTCGAATCTTTTACATTAATTTCAAAAGTATCTGATGAAGACACTCTTTTTAAATCTATTTTACTATTTAATTCTTTATTATCTAAATCTAGTTTTAAATTAGATTTTACTTCTGCAACTGTAAGTTCACTTTTTACAACTTCTTCAAAAGTTGAAATTAAATTATCAGATAGTTCAAGGGCTCCTGAATTTTCAGTATTATTTTTGGTTTTTATTAACATTACAGTTGAAGAAGACACAGATTCTTTTGGTGTGAAATTAAAAGAATAAATTGTCCCTGCTAAAACACATATTATTACTACCAAAAAAACACATATTTTATTTTGATTTAATTTTTCCCAAAACAAGGCTCTTCTTCCTTTCATCTTAAACTTTTATTTGAATATATAAAAAATATAAAAAAAGACACAAATAAACATTTTTATCTGCATCTTTTGTAAACTTTAAAATTCTTTTACATTATAGCAAGTTTTTCTAAAAATATCAACACTTTTAAGAACTTTTTCTCACAATTTTTATCAATAAAATTATATTTAATTTTTCACATTTTTATTGTACCAATTTTATATGTTTGTTATTCACTTTAAACATCAAAAAAGCACACAATAATTGTGTGCTTTATATATATTGTTAGTTTATTATATTAAACATTGTAATCAGAAACTTTTTTGTAAGCATATACTGCAGATGCAGAAAGCGCTATTACAACAAATACTAATGATGAATTTGTTCCAGCATATGGTAATTTGCTTGCTGTGTTTTTATTTGTGTTAGTATTTTTATTTGTATTCTTATTTGTGTTTTTGTTAGTATTTTTGTTAGTATTTTTATTTGTGTTTTTGTTTGTATTTTTACTTGAATTATTTACTGCAGCTCCTACAGAGTTATCATCAGCAGCTGTATTTGCTGTGTTGTTTGAGCTTGATGTTGGTTTAATTGTTGTTGCTAAAGAGCTTATGCTTCCAAATACTAAAGCAACTAACATAATTACTACTAAACTAACTAACATTTTTTCTTTGATTAATTTTAACATATTTCCCATCTCCCTATTACTTAACATCTGTTCATATTATAACATAATGTTTTTTTACATTGCAAGTTTTTTTGACATTTTTTTGTTTTTTAACATAATTGTAATATTATACATTAAATCTAAATAAAACTATATCTCCGTCTTTCATTATATACTCTTTTCCTTCTTGACGGATTAGTCCTTTTTCTCTGGCTTGAACCATTGAACCATCACATTTCATTAAGTCATCAAATGAAATTACTTCTGCTTTTATAAAACCTCTTTCAATATCTGAATGGATTTTTCCAGCAGCTTGTGGTGCTTTTGTTCCAATTTTTATTGTCCATGCTCTAACCTCAGGTTCTCCAGCAGTTAAGAATGACATTAAACCTAATAATTTATAACTAGCTTTAATTAATTTATCTAATCCTGATTCTTCTAATCCTAAAGCTTCAAGCATTTCTAATTTTTCTTCTTTTTCTAGAACGCTTAATTCTTCTTCAATTTTTACACAAAGAGGAATAACGTCCGCTCCTTCTGTTTTTGCAAATTCTCTAACTCTTTTTACATTTTCATTTGAATCAGCATTTTCTAATTCATTTTCTGAAACATTTGCTACATATAATACTGGTTTTAAAGTTAATAAAAAGCTTTCTTTTAAAACTTCTTTTTCTTCTTCAGTATAATCTAATGTTCTTGCACATTTTCCATTATTTAATGTTTCTTTTACTTTTTCTAATGTATCAATTTCAAATTGATATTTTTTATCAGCTTTTAAAAGTTTTCTTGCTCTATCTAGTCTTTTTTCTATTGTTTCCAAATCTGCAAAAATTAATTCAAGATTTATTGTTTCAATGTCACGAAGTGGATCTATATTTCCATCAACATGAACTATATTTGAATTTTCAAAACATCTAACAACTTGAAGAATGCTATCTACTTCTCTAATATGTGATAAGAATTTATTTCCTAAACCTTCACCTTTGCTAGCACCTCTAACTAATCCAGCTATATCAACAAATTCTACAACTGCATTTGTTACTTTTTGTGGATTGTAAATTTCTGCTAATTTTTCAACTCTTTCATCTGGTACTGCAACAACTCCAACGTTTGGTTCTATTGTACAGAATGGATAGTTTGCACATTCAGCACCTGCTTTTGTTATGCTGTTGAATAAAGTACTTTTTCCTACGTTTGGAAGTCCAACTATTCCTATTTTCATATTTATTCCTTTCGCTTCAATTTATTCTATTTTTTAAACAATGGAGCCCACTAGCAGACTTGAACTGCCGACCTCTTCCTTACCAAGGAAGTGCTCTACCACCTGAGCTAAGAGGGCTTACAAAATTAACATTACTAGTATAACATTTAAAATATAATTTTTCAACATTTTACATAATTTTTATAAAAATATTGTCAATAATTTTAAAGTTCATTTTATTAAAATTTTATAACAATAAGCATAAAAATAAACTAACCATCTCGATTAGTTTATTTAAATATTTATAATTCTATTCTTCATTTCCTAAACATTTTATTGCTTTTTTTCTAATTCTTTGAATCGCATTATCTATTGATTTTACTGGTGAATTTAATTTATTTGCAATATCTACATAACTTTCACCTTGAATATATCTGCTTAATACTTGTTTTTCAAATCCACTTAAATTTTTTTCGATTCTATTTTCAACAAACTCCATATATTCTCTTTTTGTTATTGTATCTAATGGATCTTCAACTACATTTGTATCTAGTATTTCCATTACAGTAGTATCTTCATTTTCATCATATGCTGCTGTATTTAATGAAAAAGAAGAATTTAGTGGAATATGTTTTTGACGGTTTGAGGTTTTTATTGCTGTTATTAATTGTCTTTCTATACAAAGATTTGCAAATGTTTTAAAAGAATTATTTTTTTCCAAGTCAAATGATTGAATTGCTTTAAAAAGCCCAATCATCCCTTCTTGTACCATATCATCATCTTCTGCGCCAACCAAGAAAAATCTATTAGCTTTCATGTTTACTAAGCTTTTATATTTTTCAAGCAAATAATTTTGAGCTTTTGTATCGCCCAATCTTATTTTCGCAATTAATTCTTCATCTGGTATTTCGTTATATTTATTACTTTCACTAAAAAAATATACTTTCTTATCAGACATTTCTTTCTAAAGTACCTCCAAGCCGATTTATACCGCTATTATATGTTCAAAACCTTGATATGTCAAGTATTGAAGGCAAAAAAACAATAAAAAAAGACAGATTTTTCAATCTGTCTTTTTAAAATTATTTTGCATAATCAATTACTCTAGATTCTCTAATAACATTTACTTTAATTTGTCCTGGATATTCCATTTCGCTTTCTACTTTTTTAGCTACATCTCTAGCCATAATTACCATATCAGCGTCTGAAACTTTTTCAGGTTTTACAATTAATCTAACTTCACGTCCAGCTTGAATTGCAAATGATTTTTCAACACCTTCAAAAGAATCTGCAATTTCTTCAAGTTTTTCTAATCTCTTGATATATGTTTCTAATGTTTCTCTTCTAGCACCTGGTCTTGAAGCTGATATTGCGTCTGCAGCTTGTACTAAAACTGCTTCTAAAGTAAGAGGTTCTACATCTCCATGGTGAGCTTGAACTGCGTTTATTACGTTTTCGTTTTCTTTATATTTTCTTAAAACTTCAACACCTAATTCAACGTGTGTTCCTTCCATATCATGGTCTAATGCTTTTCCTATATCATGTAATAATCCAGCACGTCTTGCTATTTTTGAATTTATTCCTAATTCTTCTGCCATTATTCTGGCTAAGTTAGAAACTTCTATAGAGTGATTTAATACATTTTGTCCATAACTTGTTCTGTATTTTAATTTACCAATTAATTTAATTATATCAGGATGAAGATTGTTAACTCCAGTTTCTAGAGCTGCTCTTTCTCCTTCTTCTTTTATAATAGCTGCAACTTCTTCTTTAGCTTTTTCAACCATTTCTTCGATTTTTGCTGGATGAATTCTTCCGTCTTCAATTAATTTTTCAATAGCTATTCTTGCTACTTCTCTTCTTAAAGGATCAAATCCTGAAATAATAACTGCTTCTGGAGTATCATCAATTATTAAATCGATTCCTGTTAATGTTTCTAATGCTTTAATATTTCTACCTTCTCTACCGATAATTCTTCCTTTCATTTCATCATTTGGAAGTGATACAACAGATACTGTAGTTTCTGAAGTGTGATCAGCTGCACATTTTTGTATTGCAAAACTTACAATTTCTCTAGCATTTTTTACTGCTTCTTCTTTAGCTTTAGCCTCTAAATCTCTAATTATAGCAGCTTTTTCTTGAGTTATTTCTTTATCCAAGTCATCTAATAATTGTTGTTTTGCTTGTTCTTGTGTTAATCCAGAAATTCTTTGTAATTCTTCTAAACCTTTTTCATAAAGTTTTTCAAGTTCAACTCTTTTTTGCTCATTATCTGCAAATTTTCTTTCAAGTTCTTTTTCTTTTCCATCATAAAGTGTTACACGTTTTTCTAAATTTTCTTCTTTTTGGATTAATCTTCTTTCTTGTGCTTGAATGTCGCCCCTTCTTTCTTTAATCTCTTGATCTAAATCATTTCTTATTTGAAGAACTTCCTCTTTTGCTTTAATCAATTCTTCTTTTTTCAAATTTTCAGCTTCTATTCTTACGTTTTCAATTAATCTTTTAGCTTCGCTTTCTGCACTTTGAATTTTAGATTCTGCAATTCTTTTTCTAATAGCTACTCCTACTGGAATAAAAACTACAGCTGAGATTAGAACAGTGGCAACGATAATTAAAATTGTTTGCATAATTACATTTACCTCTTTTCTATTAATTTTTCAATGTACAACAAAATTATTTCATAAATTTGTTAATTATTTATATAATTTATATTGTATTTTTACCTACGTTATTATTTTATATGTATTATTGTAAACTGTCAAGTTATTTTTGAACAAAAACCTTATTCTGCAAACATTTTATCTATTGCCTTTGCATAAATATTCTTAGCTATTTCATAGCCATTTGGAATAATTTCTGCAAATTTATTCATACAAACACTGCCATTTACTTCCATAACAAGAATTTCTTTATTATTTGTTAATGCAATATCCACACTTGCAAATTTGATGTTCATTGCATTTCCTGCATTTAAAGCAATTTCTTTGATTTTAGGTAAATATTCATCGCTATCATCAACAAGTATTGGTTCTGCTCCACTACTTAAATTGTGTTTCCAAGATATTGTTACTTCCTCATTTTCTTTAGGTATATAATTCATATCTAATTCTCTGCATAAATCAACTGGCTCTTGACTAAACTTTTTATCTATCAATTCTTTTACAGTTGATTTTCCATCTCCTATTATATAAGGCTTTTTCTTTTTATAAATATATAGTATTTCTCCACACAAATAAATTACTCTATATTCATAATCTATTTCTAAATATGGACATGCACTTAAAGTATCATTCTTCTCGTCAAATAATTTTTGAACAGTTTCTTCTATTTCATTTTCTGTTGAACAATAATATACATCTTTTCCTTTACAAGAATCATTTGCTTTTACAACTAATTTATTTTCATTTTGTTTTAACAATTCTTTTGCTTCATTTAAAAATTTATTTTTGTAATATCTGCTTCTTGTTTGAGGATTAAAAATCATTCTATGTTCTATTGTTGGAACATTATTTGATTTTAAAACTTCATATGTTGCAAATTTATCTCCAGCAATATTATAAGAAATCGCACTATTTAATTCAAATTGATAACCTATGATATATTTTGAAATATCATCTTTTTTTAATTCTGTTATCCAACCATATGAAATTACTTTTTGCTCAATATTTCTTTCTTCACAAATTTCATCCATTATTTTATAAAAAGCTTTAACTCCTGAGTCCATATTATATCCTCTCTATTTTAAATAATTTTATCAAATATTTTTTCTTTATTATTTTTTATATAGTTTTTCAAACCAATTATAGTTATTGCAAATACTACTATTAAAGCTATTGCCAAATAATTTAAATTTACTAAAAAAGTCCCTAATAAAACAAGTAAAACTGTTTCTACTCCTATAAACGCCATTGCAAAAAACATATTGAAATTTTGTTTTACTACTGCTTGCTCTGTTATCCATTTTAATTTTGGATTTTTTAAATCTACAATTATCATTAAAATATTATTTAAAATATTTATTAATATTGCAACAACTGCTGTATATAGAATTGTTTTTAGTTCTAATCCTGGAATACAAATTATTCCAAAAATTAAAACATATATTATTGGTAATATATTTAACAATATTCCTGGCATAATTTTATACATTATTTGCTTTTCTAGTGATACTGGTATATATTTCATAAATACTGCATTTTGTCCGTCTCTTGATATTGCTGTAATTGATGTATAATTAAATAAATAAAATACCAATATTGCAATCATAAAACACATAAATCCAAAATTTGTATTAATTATATTTGAAAAATCTGATTGTAGCAAAGCCATATCTGGAGTTGTGTTTTTTAGTTCTATAATTGCAGGTACAGTAATTATAATTGGAAATATTATAGATGGCAATACACATTGCATAAAAAATATTGGATTTCTCACTAATAATTTAAATTCTTTTTTCAAATATGATAAAAAGATACCATTTGTTTTAATTTCTTCTATATTTTCAATTTTCTTTGTTTTTTTATTCTTAACTGTAGTAATTGAAATTACTGTTTTTGCATATAATTTCGAAATAATAAGTGAAATTATATAATAAATACCTATAGAAAAAGTTGCAAGTATTACAATATTAATAATTCCATTTACATTGCTATAGTTTAAAATTGAGTTCATTACTAAACTAATAGTTGGAAATACTTTTGAAAAAGATTGAACAAATCCATTAGTTTGTAATAAACTGTTAGCTAGTTCTTCGCTCGAATTTTCTCCTGAAATCCCTGAAACTCCAATTATCAAAAATAAAGTCAGAAAAACAGTAATATATTGAACCATTTCTTTATTTTTAATAATTTTAGTAAATTTCATAATAATAGTCACTAAAAACGATATCAGTGCTACTGGTATTAACGGAAATAGCAATAAAGCTAATCCTGAAATAATATAATAAGAAGCACCAAAATTTAGTAATACTCCATATACTATAAGTCCTGGTAATACTAATAAAGCAGATGTCATATATTGAGAAACTACTAAACAATTTAGTTTTGATAATATTACTTTTTGTGGTGTTATTGGAAGTGGTAATAAAAAGTCTAAATCTTTTGAAAAATATAATATATTCAAACTTGTTATTATTGTTTGAATTATTCCAAATCCTAAAAGTAAAACAAAAGCCAAGTTTAAAAATATGGCTGGTTGATTTACTAAAATCAAGCTACTTATAGCAGCATAACTAATACCTGTCATAAAAATTACTATATAGCCATATACCAAAAGCAATATAAGAAATTTGCCAAATCCGCTCGCCTTTCCTTTATTTTTCTGATTTCCATCACTTGTAGAACTTTTTAATAAAATTTTCGTTAATAAAAATATTTCTTTCATAATTCATTCCATTCTTTATTAAAATCAAATTTGTTTAGGTTATAATTCACCCTAACACATTAATTTGTTAGTAAAATCTATAATTTATGTAACAAATTTTATTCTGTAATTTCTAAAAACATTTCTTCAAGAGATGCATTTTCTTTAAATTTTGCTTTCATTTCTTCATAAGTACCAACGAAAATCAATTCACCTTTATTTATTATTCCAATTCTATCACATAGTTTTTCTGCAACTTCTAAAACATGCGTCGAGAAAAATACTGTGTTTCCATTTTTAGCATGTTCTCTCATTAATTCTTTTAAATCATGAGAAGACTTTGGATCTAAACCAGTCATAGGTTCATCTAATATCCAGTTTTTAGGGCTATGTAAAAGCGCACCAATTACAATAATTTTTTGTCTCATACCATGAGAATAGTTTTGTATTTTGTCATTTAAATTCTCATAGATATTAAATTTCTTAGAAAGATTTTCTATTTTTTCTAATCTTTCCTTTTTAGGGACTTTATAAATATCAGCTAGAAAATTCAAATATTCAATTCCTTTTAATTTCAAAAATAAATCAGGATTATCTGGAACAAATCCAAATTTCTTTTTTGCTTCTACTGGATTTTTTGAAATGCTTGTACCATCTATAAAAATTTCGCCTTCATCTAATTGCAAAATTCCTGTAATCATTCTTATAGTTGTTGTTTTTCCGGCTCCATTTGGTCCTAAAAAGCCAAATATTTCGCCATCTTTAATCTCTAAATTCAAATTATTTACAGATTTTTGCCCTTTCACATATGATTTACTAACATTTTTAATTTCAATCATTTCAAAACCTCCTGATTTTTGAACATACATCACCAAATCTTTTTGTTATATATACAAAAAATTGCCAAAAGTTCAATTTTGGCAATTTCTTCATACATCTAACCACCAATACTTGACGGTATTTTATTTTAATTTTGTAACTATTTTTAAAACTTCTGAAACACTCCAAGCTTGAGAAAAAGTTCCTGCTGGTTTAAAAGGAGTTTGTGAATTGTATAACTCTGATAGAGTTCCGATTCCTTCTGGTCCATTTATCTCTGTTTTAAAAGTAGTAAACACACTTTTTACAAATTTTTCATATTCTATTTTTAATTTTTCTTTTTCTAATCTATCTTTTTCATCATCAATAATATTTTTAAATGCATCATGGTATAATCCTATTAACCAAACCCATACAACACCTTGATGATAACTCATATCTCTTTTTACTGGATCACCTTCATAATATGCAATGTATCCTTCTTCGCCTTTTGCTAAAGTACGTAATCCATATTTTGTTAAAAGTTTTGAAGTTATTGTTCTAAAAATTGTTTTACCTATTTCTGAAGATGGTTTTATTACTGGATATGTTGTTGATATACTAAATAATTGATTTGGCCTTATTTTGGAATCACCAATTACATCATACAAAGATTTTCTCTTCTTATTAAAGAATTGTTCTTCAAAAACTTTTTGATGTTTGTTTGCAACTTTTCTACATCTATCAGCAACATCTTTTTCGTCAAATTTATTTGCTAAATTTTCTAAAGTTTTTAATGCATTATACCAAAGACTATTAAGTTCAACTACTTTTCCATTTCTTGGAGTAACTGCAAAATTTCCTATTTTTGCATCCATCCATGTATTTTGAGTTGTTTCTGTTCCAGAAGAAAGTAATCCATCTTCTGCTATATAAATATTGTTATTATCTAATTCTATACCTTGACTATAATTTTCAATTATATCTTTTAAATGTTCATAAACATTTTCTTTAATAAAATCATAGTCTTTTGTATATTGTAAAAATTTATTAACTTGTTCGAATAATAAAAGTGATGCATCAGCACTGTTATATAGTGGTTTATTATCAGCTTCTGAATATCCATTAGGAACTAAACCTGACCTAATATCTCTTGTAAAAGTTAATAAAATTTCTTTAGCTAAGTCAAATCTTTTTGTTAAAAGTAGTAGTCCTTCATATGCAATTAAAGTATCTCTACCCCAATCTAAAAACCATGGAAAACCAGCTAAAATTGAATGAGTTCCAAATAGTGGTCTATTGATTATAAAGCTATCTGCTGAAATTATTAAATCTTTTAATAATTCATTATATTCTTTTTCTTGTTTTGTTAATTTAGATTTACTGATCATAAGACCAGTTTCATCTATAATTTTTGCTAGTCTTTCTTTTTCTTGTTTAAATACTTTATTACTATCTATTTGTTCTATATCATTTTCAAGTGATGCTACAAAAGTAATTTCTTTAGATTCTCTAGGTTTTATCACTATTTCGAATCTTCCTGGAACAGCAAGATTTTCTTTTGGATAAAATCCTCTTTCTTCTTCTTTTAAATATAACATGTTTTTGAAAATATCATTTTCATGAATTATATACTCTCCTGAATCAGAGAACATATAAATTGGAGTTTGATTTCCATCTACTTCAATTTTAATTTTGTTTTCATTTATTTCTTGTTTTAATGAGAAAGAATGATTTGTTGTCATATGATGGAAATCTCTAAAATTAATTATTGGAGCTAATTTTAATTTTGCTTCATTTTTTCCATTTTTAATTTTGTATTGAACGACAACAGTATTTTTACCATAAATCATTGAAATTGTTTTTACAATTTTTATATCATTTACTTTGTAAGTATATACTGGTAAATATTCTTTTTCAAAACTTTCTTGGTATTTATATCCATCTGAAATATAATTTTCACAAACATTTGTAAATAAATTATATTCTTCCCCTTCTACAGTTATACTTTCATCTAATTTTGAAATTAATAAATGTCTTTGTGCAGGTGCTAAAAGTGGAGCAACTAATAATCCATGATATCTTCTAGTATTAGCTCCTATTACTGTTGATGAACAAAATCCACCAGTTCCGTTTGTTAAAATCCACTCTTTATTTAAACAATCTTTTAATTCAATTTGCTTTTTAGTTATTTTCATTTGTACCCCTTACCTCTTACATACTTCTTTTTCCTTGGTTTCTTTTCATTGGCTCTCTTTTTGGTTGTTCTCTATCAAACATAGTTCTTTTACCATTTTGAGCTTCTCTTTTGGCTCTTTCCATTTTTTCAATTTCTTCTGCTATTCTTCTATTTTCAGCAGTTTTATTGTCTGTATTTTGAATAGATTCAACTCTATCTTTATATTTTTCTTTAAATTTGCTACTTTTTCTTGATTCTTTTTCTTTTGGTAATTTACTTAAAAGTCCACCTTTTTTAGAAACTTTTGTTAATCTCTTTTCTTGTTGAGCTTGGATTTTCTTTTGCTCTTTTAAAACTGATTGTAACAATAGGTATTCTGTATCATTTTGCATATCATGGAATTTAAGGTCATTACAAATCATTTCAATTATTGTAGCAGCTATTATATCTGGATTATGTCTAATTTTGTCATTTTTTACACATGACATATTTCTTTGAATTACTTTTACATTATAGCCACTTAATTTTTTGTTATCTATTTCTACTAAATCAGAACCTTCTTTATTATATTTTCTAATATATTCTGGAATTACTTCACCAGTATCTGCTAAACAATAGTCAACAACACCTGTTCCAACATGTTCTTGAATTGCTCTTATGTGATCTGATAATGTATAGTTATCTGTTTGACCTGGTTCTGTCATTATGTTTGAAATATAGAATTTTAGAGCTTTACTATCTCTTATTGCTTTTGAAACATTTTTAACAAGTAGGTTTGGAAGTACATTTGTGTATAAGCTTCCTGGACCTATAATTATAACATCGGCATCTTCAATCGATTCAATTACCCCTGGTGATGGTCTACAATTTGATGGTGATATATAAATTCTATTTATTGATTCAACTTTTTCAGTAACAATCTCAGGAATTCTATCTTTTTGTTTTATAGTAGTTCCGTCTGTTAACTCAGCACAAATTGTAATTTCATCTAAAGTAACAGGCATTACTCTTCCTGTGATATTTAAAACTTCTGTACTTTTTAATATTGCTTCTGAAATATTATTGTACATTTCATTCATTGCTGTTAAATAAATATCTCCAAAGTTTAATCCTCTTAATCTTTCATTTTTGAAATTCCAATTTAAAAGTTTTCTCATTATATCTTCTTTATCAGACATCGCAATAATTGAATCTTTAATATCTTTTAATGGAAGAGTATCTAAAGCTCTTCTTGATGCTGTTGGAATATTTCCATAATCAGACATTGTTACAATTGCAGTGATATTATTTGTATACTTTTTAAAACCTTCAATTACATTATTTAATCCATGTCCTCCGCCTATGATAACAACTTTAGGGCCTTCTTCATAAACTTTTTTATTAAATATTAATGATTTAATATTTGCTTTTGCTTTTTTACTAGCTTCTGTATTTGTATTATTTGCCTCTATAATTATTTCCAAACTTCTTTTTTGAATAAAGACAATACTTGTAACAATTGCAATAAAACCACTAACAAATATTACAACTATTTTTAACACTTCAAATATTGATAATTCTGGTGAAGTAATGATTTTTGCCATACCATAACAAGTTAATATAACACCAACAAGAATTAAAAGAATCCATCTTTTAACCTTTGTACTTGCTTTAAACCACTCAAAAAAAGATTTCATTATTTTTCTTCTCCTAACACTAAAATTTCTAATTCTATATCTAAATCATATTTTTTCTTAATTTCTGTTTTTATATGTTCAACTAGCTCTAAAATATCTTTCGCTGTTGCTTTTCCTTTATTAATTATAAAACCAGCATGTTTAGTAGATACTTCCGCATCTCCAACACTAAAACCTTTTAGTCCACATTCATCAATTAATTTTGCAGTTAAAACACCTTCTTTTCTTTTAAAAGTACTTCCTGCATTTGGATATTCTAAAGGTTGAGCTTTTTTTCTTGATGCTGAATATTCGTCCATTTTTTCTTGGATTTCTAATTTGCTTCCTTTTTTCGCTTTTATTGTTGTATCTATTATGATTACATCCATTTTTGAAAAAACGCTATTTCTATATTCAAATTCATGTTTTGACAATTCTAAAGTTTTGATTTTTCCATCATAGGTCATATATCTTGTTTTTACAACAAGATCTTTCATTTCTCCACCATAAGCTCCAGCATTCATTCTAATTGCTCCACCTATTGAGCCTGGTATTCCAGCTAAAAATTCTAACCCTGTAATTTCTTCTTTTAAAGCTATTGCTGCAAGCGCAGCTAAAGTCATTCCTGATTCAACAGTTATTAGAACATCTTCTGCACTTACTCTTTTTATCTTAAAGCCATTTAGTTCTAATTTTATTACAATTCCTCTAATTCCACCATCTCTTACAAGAATGTTGGTACCATTTCCAACTATTGTTATAGGAATTTTATTTTTATTACTAAATTCTAATATTTTTTTTAATTCTTCTATATTTGTTACTTTTATAAAGTAATCAGCAATTCCACCAATTTTAAAAGAAGTATGTTTTGCCATAGGTTCATTTTTTAAAACGTTGTTTTTCTTTACAATTTCTTGTAATTGTCTTTCTAATTCTGGCATAAAATAAATCCCTTCTATTTTTGTTTTTTATTCTTTTTGTGCTCAAAAACACACAACGTTATACTATCATTTTTTTCCAATTTTTACAAGTATAAATACCACTTTTTTGAATTAATTAAGAGTAAAAAAACATTGTATTTCTACTTTTTTCTCTCTTTTTCTAAACCATTTAGTTAGCAAATAATTCAAAATCTTTTCGCTATTTCATATATAGTCTATAAACATAAAAAAAGAGATAGACTTTCATCTATCTCTTACTGTATTATTTTCATTAATTTATTACACTTTTAACTTCTTGTATATTAATATCTCTAACGTGTTCAATTTTTTCCCATTTTGTATTTGGTTTAATTAAACATTTAATATTAATTATTATCCATGATCCCATGAATATTGGATACATTAATATTCCTTTTATCATAGGTTTTATTGGTTTCTTTTCTAAAGCCATAATTGCAACTCCAGTAACTACTGGCATTATAAATGTTGCAAATAAATATCTAGAATAGTTACCAACTAAATCCATTAATGTCATTTCTGAACCAACATATAATAATGTGTTAACACCTAGTAATAAGAATGTTAATAACATCATTGGAATACCAAATAAATATAATGCTCCATCAAAATTCATTAATGTTTTATATTCTTTTACACCATTAATTAATTTTCCAGTATATTCTTTCATACATTGTAAATGTCCTACTGTCCATCTAGAACGTTGTGACCAACTAGCTTTAAAAGTTACTGGTTGTTCGTCATATACTATAGCATCAACTGCCCAACCTAATTTTCTTCCTTGAGCAATATTTATTAATGAATATTCAATATCTTCTGTTAATGTAATTGTTTGCCATCCATTTGGTTTTAATAAATCAAATTTTACCATAAATCCGGTTCCATTTAATAATGGAGATAATCCTAAATTATATCTAGCTAAGTGATAAAATCTGTGCATCATCCAATAGAATATTGCATATCCACCAGCAATCCATGAATCTGTAGGATTTTTGATATCTCTATATCCTTGAACAACTTCTTCACCTTGGCAAAGTTTTTTAGTCATATTTTTTAAGAAATTTTTATCTACTATATTATCAGCATCAAATACACAAAGAGCATCATAATCTGCATTTTCTTCGATTTTTTGTTTAATAAACCAATTTAATGCATGACCTTTTGTTTTATTTTGTTCATCAAATCTTTTTAAAACTATTGCTCCAGCTTCTTTTGCAATTTCTGCTGTTGCATCTGTACAGTTATCTGCTATAACATATACATCATATAGTTCTTTAGGATAATCTTGTGCATTTAAACTTTCTACTAAATTTCTAATTACAGCTTCTTCGTTATGAGCAGGCACAATTGCCATAAATTTATGATCTTTTTCAATTAATAATTTTTTGTCTTTTAATTTTATTAAAGAACAAAAACTAACAACTATTTGATATGCCCAATATATTGTTATTATCCATATCAATGCTTGTTGTAAAAGATATAAATACTTCATTTTTAACCTCTTTTCATACGTTTTATTTTATAAATTTTATATTGTTTACATTATTACACAGTTTCTATTATAGCATTTACTGGAATTTTTTTCAAGTTTTTTATATAAAATTAAGAAAAATGTAATAAACCCCAAAAAGCTCTTCCCATCTATATTTGATAATCTATATGAAATAATTTTATATTCTTTTTTCCAAATTCTAATCAATTTTGTATAATAATTTATTTATAATAACATCTTAATCTTATTATATTTTTATTTTCATAAAATATCATTCCATTATTTTGAAATATAAAATAAAAAAGCAAAAACTTTTAGTTTCTGCTTTTTTCATTTTATATTAAACTTCAAAATTTTAATAGTGATTTATATAATATTTTAAATTATTCTGTATATAAATCTTTTCTTGTCAAATTGATTCTTCCTTGGTCATCGATTTCATAAACTTTAACAGTTACTTCATCTCCAAGTTTTAATACATCTTCAACTTTATTAATTCTTTCTTTTGCTATTTTAGAAATGTGAAGTAATCCTTCTTTTCCTCCACCTAAATCAATGAAAGCACCAAATGTTGCTATTCTAGAAACTTTTCCTGTATAAATTCCTTCTACTTCGATTTCTCTAGTAATTTCTTCTACAATTCTTTGAGCAGCTTGAGCACCTTCTAAATTGTCTGAATATATAAATACTGATCCATCTTCTTCGATATCAATTTTAACTCCAGTTTCATCAATAATTTTGTTAATTGTTTTTCCACCAGAACCAATAACATCTTTAATTTTTTCTGGATTAATTTTCATATTAACAATTTTTGGAGCATATTTAGAAATTTCTTTTCTAGGTTCTGCAATTTGTGGAGCCATAATATCATTTAAAATATATTGTCTTGCTTTATATGTTCTATCAAAAGCTTCTGCAATTATTTCATAGCTTAATCCATCAACTTTGATATCAACTTGGATAGCTGTGATACCATCTCTTGTTCCACCAACTTTGAAATCCATATCTCCAAAGAAATCTTCGATTCCTTGAATATCTGTTATAACAACATATCTTGAAGGATCATTTTCATCTGTAATTAATCCTGTTGAAATACCAGCAACTGGTTTTTTAATAGGAACACCAGCATCCATTAATGCAAGAGTTGAAGCACATATACTTCCTTGAGATGTTGAACCATTTGAACTTAAAATTTCTGATACAACTCTAATTGCATATGGGAATTCTTCAACTGATGGTAATACTGGAACTAATGCTTTTTCAGCTAAAGCACCATGTCCAATTTCTCTTCTACCAGGTCCTCTTGAAGCTTTTGCTTCTCCAACACTGTATCCTGGGAAGTTATATTGGTGCATATATCTTTTTGATTCTTCATTATCTAATCCATCAAGCATTTGCTCTTCAGATTTCATACCTAAAGTAGCAATTGACATTACTTGTGTTCTTCCTCTATTGAATAATCCACTTCCGTGAACTCTAGGAATTAATCCAACTTCACATGATAAAGGTCTTATATCGTAGATTCCTCTACCATCAACTCTCTTTCCTTCATCTAAGATTAATTTTCTTACTGTTTTCTTTTCTAATTTATAGATAGCGTCAGCTATATCTGTTTTATCTTCTTCAGCTTTTTCTTCTCCAAATTTTTCTACATACCAAGCTTTTACATCTTCTGAAAGTTTATCAATTTTTTCGTCTCTTTCTGGTTTGTCTGGTGTTTGAACATCCATTTTCATTCTTTCACCAAATTCTTCAGCGATTACATTGTAAACTTCTTCATTTACTGCAAATGATTTGTATTCAAATTTTGGTTTTCCAATTTCGTTTTGCATGTTTTTAATAAATTCGCAAACTTTTTTAATTTCAACATGAGCTTCTTTTATTGCTTTTAACATTTCTTCGTTTGTTAATTCATAAGCTCCTGCTTCAATCATAGCTATTTTATCAGCTGTTCCAGCTAAAGTTAAGTTTAATCTAGAAACTTCTCTTTGAGCTTCTGTTGGGTTTATTATAACTTGTCCATCTATAAATCCAACTGATACTGCAGCTGTTGGTCCTCCAAATGGAATATCTGAAATTGAAAGTGCAGCAGATGCACCAATCATTGCACATACTTCTGGAGAACAATCTTGTTCTACTGATAATACTAAACAATCAATAACAACATCATTTCTAAAATCTTTTGGGAATAAAGGTCTTAAAGGTCTATCAATTGCTCTTGATGTTAATATTGCTTTTTCAGAAGGTTTTCCTTCTCTTTTTGTAAATCCTCCTGGGATTTTTCCTACTGCGTATAATCTTTCATTATACTCTACTGATAGTGGAAAGAAATCAATTCCTTCTTTTGGTTCTTTTGATGCTGTAGCATTTACTAATACTGTTGTTTCACCATATTTTACTAAAACACTACCATTGGCAAGTCCTGCCATTTTTCCTGTTTCAACTGTAAGTGTTCTTCCTGCTAAATCCATACTGTAAGTTTTAAACATTTTACATTTCCTCCTATTTTTTATTTTTCTATTTATTTGAAATGTAACCTCTACAATATATTATTTTTCTAGTTTTTAAATTTGTTATATTAAATTATTATTTTACTTTTTAAGAAATTTAATACATTGTACAAGCTACTCTTTCAAATAAATAACCATAAATATTTTACTATAAAAGGAAAAAAATTGCAATATTATTTCTTTTTCTATTTTATCTAATTAAATGACTTGTGTTTATATCAGACATATAATTCATTTTACTTTTATCAAATCAAGCGAAACAAAATCATAATTTTCTTATATTTTGCTTTTTATAATAAAATGTGGTATAATGATTATGTAAAGCATTTTGTTTTACACGTCCCTCGTAAACAAGTATATTATTATATATGTTTTGGAGGGTCGCACCTCCGAAACAACTTTGAATTGGAGGTATATGATATGAAGAGATTCAGTATCATTATTATGGTTATTATTTGCATCTTCGCTACTACCGCTTGTTCTGCTCGTACCACCGAGACCCGTGAAGTCGAAGCAACTGTAGTTAAGTGTGAAAAAGGCGTTTTTATGCCCCACGAGGAATACCTCGCTGAAGCTAACATTTGCCTGGCTTTCAAGAAATTGGAAGCATATGCTTATTACAAGCAGCTTGCTGACGAGCATGGTTCCTGGCAGTATAATGTGACCGTTCAGTTTGAAGGTCAAGAGTATATCATCTCTCGAATGGAGGCATTCGATGTCGGTACCACTCTTACTGTAACTGCAACTTTCACTTATGCAGGCGAAGAACTCGTGTATGTCGAATGTGAATAAACCAAAGATCCCTGGTTTGCGCCAGGGATTTTCTTTTACAAAAAAAGAGCTTTACTTTTAGTAAAGCTCTTAAAAATTATTTTCTTAAATTTAATTTTTTAACGATTTCTCTATATCTGTTGATATCTTTTTCAGCTAAGTAGTTTAATAGGTTTCTTCTTTTTCCTATCATTTTTAATAATCCTCTTCTTGAGTGATTATCATTTTTGTGAGATTTTAAATGTTCTGTTAATTCTAAAATTCTTTCTGTTAAAAGAGCGATTTGAACTTCTGGAGAACCAGTATCATTTTCTTCTCTTTTATAAAGATTAATTAACTCTTGTTTTCTTTCTTTAGTCATTTTCGTTTTCCTCCTATTTATTTAAATTTGCCATGAACTGAGTAAAAAGTAGGTTTTTTTCTAAAAACCAAGTACATGGTATTTTCACATAAAGTATTTTACTATACTTTTACTCAAAAATCAAGTATTTTTGAAATTTTATCTTGTTATTTCTTTTTTTCAATTTTATTTATATAAACAATTAGTTCAATAACTGCAATTACTGCCATTAAATTGATTATTGTTGGAGATAATGGCACTCTAGTTATTGCTATAATACTAAATATAACTGCTTCAGTTAATATTATTATTCCAAATATCTTTGCTAACAATTTTATTGCACTCATTTTTCTAAATCTAATTATCATATAAACAATTATTAATACAGTTGATATTATAACTGGTTTAAAATATGGTTTTACAATATCTCTTATTCTTATATTTGAAGCAGTATTTATTTCTAAAGATTCTACTGCTAACTCTGTTCCTAATTTTTCATTTATTTTTTCTACTAATTTTGTTTTTTCTTCATCAGTTATTGTTTCAAGATTTATAGTAAAAGACTCATTAAAATATTCGTTTTCTCTTATACTTACAGTCTTATTATCAAAAACTTCTTTACATATATTTTTAAATTCTTTTAATTCTACTTTTTTTCCTATATAAACTTTTACAGTTTCATGTTGTTGCAAAGTTAAAGAAACTTTTACTCCTTTTAATGCAACAACAACAATTCCTGCAATTATTAAAAGAATTATTCCTAATAATAATATTTTTTTACTTCCACTTAATTTCATTATTACGTTTCTCCTTATATCTTATTTTATAGTTAGATTATTATAATAAAGCAATTATACTAAATACTACTTGTACTAATAATCCCCAGAACAATACGTTTCCTATACTACTTATAATAACACTAGACATAAATGTAAAAATGCATGCTATTATACATACAGGAACTATTGCAAGATATAATTCCTTCATTGTTTCTTTTAAAGCAACTTTTCTATTTTTTTCTTCTTTTAATTTTTTCAATAATTTAAAGCTAAATACATAGTTTATTAGCACTACTGCTAAAAATGCGATTACAGAATTATAAGTAAATATAACTCCTACATATCTCATTATTAATAACATTGCACCAACATAACCAACAGAAATTATTGCTTGTTTTAATCCATTTACTTTATATTTAATTATCATATATAAAGATACAACTAACATTATTACTGCAGAAACTATGTTAAATATAAACTTAACATCATCTGTTATTTCTGATTTTATATAACGATCTGATGCTAATTTATATGTTAGTGGTAATTCTTCTGTATTAATAATTTCAGCAAGTCTAGCTACCCTATATGTGATATCATAAAGTTCTTCTCCTGGAAGTGCTGGATCTCCTAGTGGTACTTGTATAGAACCTGTTTCTAATGCTTCACCAAAATAAGTGGTGATTAAAGTTTGATCATCAAATTGTACTGAAATTGTATTTGCTTCTGTTCCATCAGTTGTAGAAAGATAATTTTTGCTTATTTCCTTTAAAATTTCTGTACCTTCTGCATTAAAATCTAATTGTAGATATACTTGATGATAAATTTCACTATGGTCATGGTCATGTTCTTCTGTTTCTTCTACTCCAATCTCTTCTACTTCTTCTTCAGAAAGTTCTCCTGTTAGCACTCCCGCACTTTCTACATAAGAATTATCTAATAATATTATTCCTGTTTCACTGTCTATAATTTGTATTTCCCCTTTTGTTGTTACTAAATCACTAATTAATGAAACATTGTCGTCATCAGGGATTTCGATTATAAGTTCGCCAGTTACAGAATCTTGTCTTATATTATATTCATATGAACCTTGAGCTTCAATTCTTTGTTGAAGCATTTTTTTAATTGCTTCAAATGTTTCAATATTTATTTTTTCATCTGGATTAACTTTTTCTGTTACTTGTTTTTTTGTATATCCTTTTACTACATCAAGTTCTGCTTCTTCGGCAACTTCTGTTGTTTCAGTTGTTGTTTCAGCTGTTTCTTCTGTTGTTTCCACTCCATCTATAGAAACTAAAACATCACCTTTATAATTTCCGTTTTCGTCAACATATACTTCTTTTGATTCCTCTGTATCATCTAATACAAATCTTAGTTCTCTATAACCACCTAATTCCATACCTGTTTTATATTCTGGTAATATATTTTCCCAAACACCATCGTTTTGTACATATATTCCGAAAAAAGATATGAATGATACTAGTATTACAATTAATAATACAGCTATTGTTTTAACTACTTTTAAAAATTTTTCCAAAATAATTACCTCCTATAATAAGTTTGTATCATTAATAACTAACTCAAACCATAATCCTAAATATTTTGCTGCTCTTTTACTCATTTTTGTTCTTTCCATAAATATTTCAAAATAATCAATTACTGGACAGATTTTTGTATCTATTGTTAAATTTAATATAACTTTTCTTTCTTCAGTATCAATTTTTAATTCTGAATGAGTAACTGCATAATTTACTTCATCATGTTTGTCAAATAAACTTCTATCTTTTTTTGATACTCTGCTTCTATGAGCATCTGATTTATCAGCTAAAATTAATGCAGCTGATATATCACTTACTGCTGTTCCTGTATGTTCATCATGATTTCCAATAGCCATCATAATTTCTGTTCTGTCAGAAACATCCATATTCATATCTTTTAAAATATTATATGCAAGTATTGCTCCTGTGTGGGCATGATCAACTCTGTTTACAGAATTTCCAATATCATGAATATATCCAGCAATTCTTGCAAGTTCAATTCTATGTTCGTCATAGCCTAAAGTTCTTAAAATATTTGCAGCTCTTTCCGCAACTACAGAAACATGTCTGGTAGAATGTTCTGTATATCCTAAAACATCTAGTTGCTTTTGTGCATTTTTAATAAGTTCTTTTACTTCAACATTGTTAACAACATCTTCAAAAGTTACCATATATCCTCCTTTGTACTTTATGTAAATTAAATTTATTTTATAACTATTCTTTAAAATTGTATATTAAAACACTAAAAATATCAACTAGATTTTTCAATATTTTTTTAAAAATTTACTCCTATAATTCCGCCTATTATACCACCTATTATTCCCGCCAAAATCATAATTATTGAATTTAATGTTATAGAAAAATCCAAAGTTATAAAACATGACAATATGTATATACATAACATATATATACCACCAACAATAGCTCCATTTATAAGTCCTTTTTCTTTTTTATTTTTTGATACTATGAAACCACCTAACATAATAGAAAATGCACTTATTACTATTATTGTAGGCATTATTATATTTTCAGATAAAGATGTAGTACTTATTAATATTGATAAAATACCAATTAAAACTACAGTTAGCAAAATTGAGAAAATTGTTCCTTTTAATAATTCTTTCATAAATTACCTCCATAAAAAAATACTTCTATAAATTATATTTATAGAAGTATTTTTTATTACAATTCTTTTTGCTTGTTTTTATTATTATTCAGTCACTTCTGTTGCTTCGTCTGCTTGTGTTTCAACTGTTTCTCCTTCTACTGGAAGTTCAGTAGATTCCCCTGATGGTTGTTCTTCAACAACAGTTCCTGAATCGTTTGTTTGACTTTGATCTGTTGCTTGTAAATCAGATAATAGTCTTCCTTCTTCATCAACTGTATTTAAATTTGAAGTTCTTAAATAATCAGCCAAATTCATTTCTTCACCATTATATTGCACATAGTATGTTATTTCACCATTCTTTGTTCTTGAATATATTTTTTCAAAAACAGTTGGTACTGTTAATCCAACATTAACATCATATATACCATACATATCATTATAATTTACAACAATTCCATTAATACCAACAAATGATGGGATTAATAGTACACTTTCTTCATTTCCTGATGATGCTTTTTCAGGAGAAACATATCCAAAGCCATCATATACACAGTCTAAAACAACATCTCCATTTAAATCATATAAACCATATTTACCATCTTTTTCAACTGGTATACATTTATTAAATAAAATAGCATTACTTTCAATATTTTCAGAAGCAAATTTTGTAATATCTAACCCTATTCTATCTTTTTCAGGATATATTAATATTTTTCCTGTACCATTAACAACACCATATTCTTTACCTTTTCTTACAAGATAAATTTTATTTTCTTGGTCTAATAAACTAATTTCTTCAAATTTATCTGATGGTGCTATTACATTTCCAGCTTCTTTGTCTAATATACCAACTCTTCCATCTGATGTTGTTACATAAAATTGTTCTGTATTTTGAACAAAAGTTATTTCTTCATATTTTGTACTTATTACTGTATTAGCTTTAAGGTTTATAACACCATAATTAGAACTTGCAGTTTTGGCATCTTTAGAATCACCAACAACAATAAAACCACTTGCTATTGCTCTTAAATTCTCATAATTACCACTCATTTCAAAATATCCTGCTTTTGAAACTACATTTTTTGCCATTTCAATCATATAGTTTAAAGAATAAATTCTTGTTCTATATTCTTCTAAACCAATTTGAACATTAAACATTGTTGGAATATAATCTTTTGAAACATAAAGAGTATCATTTTCATATATTACAGGTTTTTCTATATGAAAACTTTCACTATAATTATTCGCATTTTTTGATTTTATTTCCATTTTATCTATTTTCGTACCAGAAGCTATTTGAATATATTTAGTAAACTTATTTGCACCTGCAGTAACAGCTAATATTTCAAAATCATTTTGTAAATAACCACTATCTGGATTTTCATTATATTCACCATAAACACCTTTAGTGTAGTTATATCCTAACAATGCACCAAACTGTTTTAAGTTAAAATAAATATCATCATCTTTTACAATATAAAAATTATCAGGGATTGAAATTTGTTTGTCATCAAGATACAATTTTGCAGTTACTGAATCTTGATATATTACAATTCTTAATAAAATAAATAGTAATACAACCAAAAATCCACAAAAAACGATTGATATTAAAACTCCTTTTTGGCTTCTATTTTTTTTCTCCAGTTCCTCTTTAAAAACATCACTTTCTTCTAAGTTCATATAAAAATACCCCCTATTAATTTTCTTTTGTATAGCCATAATTTTTGTAAAATTCATCTCTAAATGTTAATAAATTATCATTCTCTATTTCTATTCTAACCTTATCCATTAATTTAGTCAAGAATCTTAAATTATGAATTGATAATAATCTTACCCCTAGAATTTCTTTTGTATTTATTAAATGTCTGATATATGCTCTTGTATAGTTTTTACAAGCATAACAATCACATTCTGGGTCTATTGGAGTAAAATCTCTTTCATAAGCTGCATTTCTAACAACTAATTTTCCATGTGTTGTCATTGCTGTTCCATGTCTTGCAATTCTTGTTGGAAGAACGCAATCGCACATATCTATTCCAGCAATTGCTGCTTCTATTAAGTAATCTGGAGTTCCAACTCCCATTAAATATCTTGGTTTATTTTCTGGCATAAGTGGTGTTGTGTGTCTTAATATATCTAAAAATTCTTCTTTAGGTTCTCCAACACTTATTCCTCCAATTGCATATCCAGGGAAATCCATTTCAATTAAATCTTTAGCACTTTGCTCTCTTAAATCTTTATAAAATCCACCTTGAATAATTCCAAATAAACCTTGTTTATCTGTTGTTGTATGAGCTTCTTTACATCTAGCTGCCCATCTTGTAGTTCTTTCCATAGATTTTTTTGTATATTCATAAGTTGAAGGATATGGACAACATTCATCAAAAGCCATTATAATATCTGCTCCCAAAGCTTCTTCTATTTCCATAGCTTTTTCTGGACTAATAAATTGTTTACTTCCATCTAAATGTGATCTAAATTCAACACCTTCTTCTTTTATTTTTCTTAAATCACCTAAACTAAATACTTGAAATCCACCGCTATCTGTTAAGATTGGTCTATCCCAATTCATAAATTTATGAAGTCCTCCAGCTTCTTTAACAAGCTCGTGACCTGGTCTTAAAAACAAATGATATGTATTTGATAATATTATTTGTGCTTCAACCATTTCTTTTAATTCATCTGGTGTCATCGCTTTTACAGTGGCTTGTGTTCCTACTGGCATAAATATTGGAGTTTGAATATCTCCATGTGGAGTGTGAATTACACCTCTTCTTGCTCCTGATTGTTTACATACATGTAATAATTCATATGTTATTGCTGGTTTGTTATCCATTTAAAATACCTCTATTTCTTAATTATTATTTTATTATCATTGCATCTCCGAAACTGAAAAATTTATATTCTTCTTTTACAGCTTCATTATAAGCATTCATTATAAAATCTTTTCCTGCTAATGTTGAAACAAGCATTATTAATGTTGATTCTGGTAAATGGAAATTTGTAATTAAAGCATCTATACATTTAAATTTATAACCTGGGTAAATAAAAATGCTTGTATCTCCTTCAACTTCTTTCATCATACCATTTTCATCTGCTACAGATTCTAGTACTCTACATGAAGTTGTTCCAACTGCAATTACTCTTTTTCCATTTTTCTTAGCATTATTGATTTTATCTACATCTTCTTGTTTTATGTAATAATGTTCAGAATGCATTTCGTGTTCTTCAACATTTTCAACTTTTACTGGTCTGAAAGTTCCGATTCCAACATGAAGTGTTACATTTGCAACTTCAATTCCTTTTTCTTTTATTTTTTCTAAAAGTTCTTCTGTGAAATGAAGTCCTGCTGTAGGAGCTGCTGCTGATCCATCATATTTAGCATATACAGTTTGATATTTTGCGTTATCTTCTCTTGTTGCTTCTGTAATATATGGTGGAAGTGGCATTAAACCAATTTGGTCTAATATTTCATTAAAAATACCTTTATATTCAAATTCAACTTTTCTGTTTCCGTTTTCTAATACTTCAAGTACAGTAGCTTTTAATAATCCATCTCCAAAAATTACTTTTGCCCCAGATTTTAGTTTACTACCTGGTCTTACCATTGCTTCCCAAGTATCACCTTCAATTCTTTTTAAAAGTAAAAACTCTACATTTGCTCCTGTATCTTTTTTACCATAAAGTCTTGCAGGTATAACTTTTGTGTTGTTTATTACTAAGCAATCTCCTGGATTTAAGTAGTCAATTACATCTTTAAATACTTTATGTTCTATTGTTTTGTTTGTTTTATCAAGTACCATTAATCTTGCTTCATCTCTTTTGTCATAAGGATGTTGAGCAATTAAATGTTCTGGTAATTCATAATTAAAGTCTGAGACTTTCATTTTTATTTCATTTCCTTTCTTATACTTAGTTAATAATTATTTATTTTTCTAATAATCTACACATATTTTAATTTTAATTTTTAATCTTTTAAAATTTTTTCAAATATCTTTTCAATTTCTGCATTTAAATCACAATTTTCTCTATTATGAATAACAAAATCAGATTTTTCTGTATAATAAGAATCTTCATTTTGGATATTTAATCTGCTTTTTGCAGTTTCTTCATCTATTCCATCTCTTTTGCAAATTCTTCTGATTTTCAATTCTTCATCTGCAACTAATGCTATTACATAGTCACAGCATTTATCTAATTCTGACTCAAAAAGAAGTGGTGCATCTATTATTGCAAATTTTATTTCTTCATTTTTTATATTTTGTATTCTTGAAATAATCTCTTTTACAACATAATTAAAAGTCAATTTATTTAGATTTTCTCTTGAAGCATTATCATTGTAAATTTTTTTAGCTAATGCTTTTCTATTTAAATTACCATCTTCTAAAAAAACTTCTTGTCCAAAAGTTTCTTTTATTGATTTTAAATATTCTGTTCCTGGAACACTCATTTCTTTTACAACTTTATCTGCATCTATTACTTTTACATCTTCTCGTTCATTTAAAATTTTACTTAAAGTTGTTTTTCCTGAACCTGAACTTCCTGTTACTCCTATAACTTTCATTTTACACTCCTAATTTATAAGGTTTTTATAGCACTTGTTGCTAGATAGTCACATCTATTATTAAATTCATTATCACTATGGCCTTTTACTTTTATGAATTCTACTTTATGTTTTTGAGTTAATTCATATAATTCTTCCCAAAGTTCTCTATTTTTAACAGGATCTTTTCCTGATGTTCTCCAATTATTTTTCTTCCAGTTTTCAATCCAACCTTGATTAAATGCATTTACAACATAAGCACTATCACTATATACTTTCACATTACATTCTTGCTTTAACAATTTTAATGCTTCTAAAACAGCTGTAATTTCCATTATATTATTTGTAGTATCTTTTTTTGCTCCTGATATTTCTTTCTTTATATCTTCATACATTAAAATTGCTCCCCAACCACCTGGTCCGGGATTTCCAGAACATGCCCCATCAGTATAAATAGTAACATTTTTCATATATTTACCTCTTTCAATTTTAAATTTATTAAACTTTTTGGTAAAATTTGTTTTTTTATAAAATCTATGATATTATATCAGTAAATTTAGAATATTACAATATAGGTGGTGATTTATTTTGGATGGAATCTTAGGAATTGTTTCTGAATACAATCCTTTTCACAATGGACATGTACATCATTTGCAAGTTTCAAAACAATTAACAAAAACTGATTTTACTGTTGCTGTTATGAGTGGGAATTTTGTTCAACGTGGAGATACAGCTCTTGTTGATAAATGGACAAGAACAGAAATGGCTTTAAAAGCTGGAATTGATTTAGTTATCGAACTTCCAACAGTTTATGCTCTTTCAAGTGCAGAAAACTTTGCTGATGGTGCTGTAAAAATATTAAATAGTTTAGGAGTTGTTGATTTTATTTCTTTTGGAAGTGAAATTGGAGAAATTACTCCTTTAAGTGATGTTGCAAACATCTTATACAAAGAACCAAAAGAATTTTCTTCTTTAATTACTGCTCAATTACGTTCAGGTCTTTCTTATCCAAAAGCAAGAGAAATTGCTTTATCTCAATTTTTTGGTAGTTCTCAAAAATATTCTGATATTGTATCAAATCCAAATAATATATTAGGAGTTGAATACTTAAAAGCATTAAAAAAACATAGAAGCCATATAAAACCACTTACTATAAAAAGAGATTATGCTGATTACAATAGCAAACAAGAAAAAAATGGAATTGCTAGTGCAACAGCTATAAGAACTATGATTCAAAACAAGAAAAATATACATCGTGTTATTCCTTATGAAACTTATGAGTTAATAGATGAGTGTAAAGAAAAAGGAAATATAATTCCAAGCCTAGCTGTTTTTGAAAAAGAAATAATCTATACTCTAAGAAAAATGACACTTTCTGAAATTGCCGCATTACCTGATGTTTCAGAAGGTTTAGAAAATAAAATAAAATTTGCTGCCAACAATTTTAATACATTAGAAGATTTAATTGCTAACATAAAATCAAAAAGATATACGCAAAGTAGAATTCAAAGAATTTTGCTTTATGCACTTTTAAATATCTCTCAAAAAGATATAAATGCATCAAAAAAAGTAACTCCATATATTAGAGTTTTAGGATTTAACAAACATGGAAAACGAATTATTTCTGCTATTGCTGCAGCAAATCCAAAATTAAATATTATAGTTTCTGTAAAGAAATTTATGGAAAATTCAAATGATAATACTTTAAGAAATATGATTTCAAAAGATATTTTCGCTACAAATGTTTATACTATGGGTTATAAAACAAATCCAGTAGCAAATTTAGATTATACTCATAAAGTTGTAGAAATTTAAAAAATTAATATAAGTAAAAAAGGTGATAATAATTGTATCACCTTTTTCTTTACATATTTATTCAAAAAAAGTTCCGATATCAATTCATCTTATTTCATTACCTCATCTATAACTTTTGATAAATACTTCATACTTGTAATACATTGTTCGAGTGTATTCCCTGTTGCACCAACTTCAATTATGCAAGCTCCACCAGAAACATGTTGGTTATATCTTGAATTTCGCAGTATTATTGGCTTAAAAAGTCCTGGATACATTTCATTTGCTTTTTCTTGAATTTTTATTGCCAATTTTAAATTATTAATCCAATTTGCATGTTCAAGTCCTCCACCGTCTGTTCCCATAACAAACATTAATTGAGCAGCTACTTCATCTCCTATTTTTACACATGGCCCGTAATTACTATTACTTCCTAATGCATCTCTATGTAAATCTATTATAAATTCAGAATTATTATTAGAAATTATATTTTTAATTGTTGATAAAGATCTTGTATAAGAACCAGTATATGCAGGATAATCATGAAATGTAGTATCATGATGTACATTAAATCCTAAACTTATTAAATTATTAGTAAGTTCAGTTCCAACTCTGGCAACATTATAATTTAAATCTGTTGTTCTATAATTTCCACTCGCTTCATATTTATTTGCTTCTGTTGGTGTGTAACTTTCACAAGTATGTGTATGATAAATTATAATATTTTTATTTTTAAAATTTACATTTGGCACGAGAATTTCTTCTGTTAAAGGATATTTTGATTCATTTTTTATTTTTACAGTTTTATATACATCTGTATATTTATCAACTTTATTATTTGAACTTATTATTTCTGTTGGTAGTTTTGTAGAAAGTTGTTCTAAATTAGAGTTATTTTCTATATTTTGCACATTTATATTATTTTCTAATTCTTGATTTAAAGTTTGTTCATTTGTAACTTCTTGACTTGTAATTTCATTATTTGCTTCTTCTAACTCTTCTTGATTTTCCTTTTCCATTAGTTCTTCTTCTGTTCCCAAAATTGCAAGTTCAGATGCTAACAATCTCTTTATGCCACTTTCTTTTTCTACATTTTCACTATTATAGTATTTTGAAATTAAAAGATTTTTATCAATAATTTTCGAGCATTGAAAAAAGTTATTTTTCTTTAAATCTTCTATATCTACATAATTCCCATTTTTTATATTTCCTAGCAAATTAAAAATTATTATTAAAATTATAATTCCTACAATTCCTTTAAAAATAAAATTTAAAAGCTCTTTCAAATTTATAACAGCTAAATTAATCATAATAAACCTCTCTACTAGTTTATTATATTAATGTATATTTCCGCTTATTCCTTGATTTGACGGTTTTTGTTAAAAGTGGTATAATTTAAAGTACAATTTTATTTAATATACCAAGGAGTATCCTTTTTTATGTTTGGAAAAAACAACGATAATTCGAATTCCAGTAAACTCAAATTGATGCGGTCCATTATTCAAATAAATGAAATGGCATCTTTTTCGGACTTTCAAGAAATCGAATTTTCAACCAAGCGTTCTTATCTGCACATTAGATACAATAATGTTTTTTTACACTATTTTTACACTGATTCAATCAATCCACCCACTGAATATGAAGGTGAATTTGATAAAAACACTTTTTTAGAGCAAATTCAACAACTCAAGTGTTCTATCGAAGAAATGTTTCAGCAATCTAGGTTAAAAAAATCAAAATTAGCTAATGCTGTTGATGAGGCGCTTTTAGATTTCAATATTTCTTTCGAAGAATGGAAAAACCCCTTACCTTCCATTCTCGAGGAAGAAGAAATTATTGAAGAAATTATTGAAGAAATCTTTGATGAGGAGCCCGATGATTCTAGCGACTTGGCTAATGCTTCGGAAAATGACATATCAGAAACTATTCAAAACGATGAAGATTTTTTTGATTCTGATGGTTGTCTTTCTGAATTTGTTTTAACAATAATTTTCTTCGCAATCTTTATTGGTATGGCAATAGCAATTGCTTGGATGTTCTGTTTCGCATTTTCAACATTATTATCCGCATTGTATAATTAAGAAAAGACCAACTTTAGAGCTACTCTAAGGTTGGTCTTTATCTATATATTACATCTATTTAATTACTGAAATTATAGCTTTAGAATCTAAAGAAACTTCTTTTTCCTCTCCTGATTCCATATTTTTAACTTTTGCTTTTCCTTCTTGTAATTCATTTCCTCCAATTACTAAAAGATTTTTAGCATTAATTTTATCTGCATATTTCATTTGAGATTTAAAGCTTCTTTCTAAGATATCTTTTTCAACTGTTAGTCCAGCCATTCTTAAATTTTCTGATATTTCTAAAGCTTTTTTATTTTCTTCAATACCCATTGAAAGAATATATAAATCTGGAACTTTCTCTCCTAAATCTGGATTGTATTCTTTATACATTTCCATTAATCTTTCAACACCAGTTGCAAATCCAACGGCAGGAGTTGGTTGTCCACCAAATTCTTCAACTAGTCCATCATATCTTCCACCACCTAATACTGTAAGACCTGATTTTTCGTCAACAAATTCGAATACTGTTTTTGTATAATAGTCTAATCCTCTAACAATTGTACTATCTATTTCATATTTTACATTTAAAGAATCTAGCATAGTTTTTACATTTTCAAAATGCTCTTTACATTCATCACATAAGTAATCAATCATCATAGGAGCACCTTGATTAAATTCTTTACATCTTTTTTCTTTACAATCTAAAATTCTTAATGGATTTTTTTCAAATCTTGTTTTACAAGTATCACAATAATCTTTTAAATTTTCTCCAATAAATTCTTTTAATATTTTTTGGTATGCAGCTCTACATTTTGGGCATCCTATACTATTTAATGTTAATTTTATTCCTGGAATATTTAAAGCTTTAAATATATTGTTTGCCATTAATATAACATCAACATCAGCCAAATAACTTCCCGAACCAATAAGCTCAGCACCAATTTGATGGAATTCTCTTAGTCTTCCTTTTTGAACATTTTCGTATCTATACATTCCCATGTTATACCAAAGTTTTACTGGACTTGGCAAACTTCCCATACCATTTTCAAGATATGCACGTACAACACCTGCTGTTCCTTCAGGACGAAGAGTTATACTTCTTCCACCTTTATCATCAAATGTATACATTTCTTTTTGAACAACATCTGTTGTTTCTCCAACACCTCTTTGGAAAAGTTCTGTATGTTCAAAAACAGGAACTCTTATTTCTTTAAAATTATAGCTTTCTAATACTTTTTTTACTTTTGCTTCAGCGTCTTGCCATTTATAACTTTCTTCTGGCAATAAATCTTTTGTTCCCTTTGGTTTTTGTATCATTTTATTTCTCCTTTTTTATTTTTTTAATATACTTTTAATTTTATCTAATATTGTTTGTACAATACCAGTCTTTTTATTATCTACAAATTGATTTTCAGTTTCTATTGGTTTTAGATTTTTAAATCTATCTTTATCTGGAAAAATTTCATTTAACACTAATTTGTGTCTTTCTTTATATTGTTCGTCTAAAGTACGTAGCGTTTCCATATATTCATTCTTTTTTTCAGGTGTAGACCAATAGTTAATATTTAGAATAGATAATATAATTTTAGTATCTTCAAGATAATTTCCTGCCAAAAATTCTTCTTCAGTCAATTTTGGAAAATATGTTTTATCTTCTGCTTGACTTAATAGTTCTTTTATTTTTCTTGGAAGTTTATTTTTATATTCACTACCTAAAATTTCTAATATTATATTAACTTCTTTATAATTTTTACTTAAATCTTTACTCATAATTATAAACCTCTTCTTTTGAATATATATTATCTCTCTTCTGGCATAGTTGGAAATTGATGTTCATCATCTTCTTGTTGTTGTTCGTCCATTGCTGGAGCTATTGGTGCTGGTATAATTTCTTTTTCTTGAGCAGTTTGTTCCATTCCTTTAACTGTTGGTGCAACTTCAGAAACTTTTTTTGGATCATTTAATGTATTTGTTGTTAATCCATCTAATGTATCTTGATATATAACACCTTTATCTGTTCTTCTCTTATCAACTTCTTCTTTAAATTTTTCTATAATTTCAGTAGGTGAAGAAAATCTTTGAGGATCAATTAAAATATTATTAAATGATACTGTAATTCTTTGATTTGGATTCTCTTTTTGAACTTGCATTATGATTTCAGCTGTAGATTCAATTGTTGCTCCAACTGGTGGAATATAACAAGTTACACTTTCATATTCTGGTCCATATTCTGGATTATTTTCTAAAGCATCTCTTTTTTCATCATCTCTTGCTAATCTGAAATTATAATCTTCCATAGAACTTGCTTCTGATAGTTCTTCTGTTTGCTCAACTTCTTCTAAATCTTGTGAATTATCTTCATCTAATTCTATATCTCCCACTGATTCTTCAAGTTCAACTGTATTATCTTCAATTTCAGAATCATCAAGTTCTGGTATAGCAGTTGAGTTTTCATCAAGTTCTTCTCCAGACATAGTTTCTAAATTTCCTTCAACTTCTTGTTCTGGTTCTTCTTCAATCTCTGGTTCTTCATCTTCAAATTCCATTTCTTCTAGCAATTCATCTATGGAATTTACACCTTCTCTAAGTTTTCTTACGATTATATCTTTTTGTTTTTGTGTAAGTTTTTTTGCAGTTTTTCCATCTTTTGAAGGTAATAAATAATTATTTTCAATCATTGCTATTATTGCATCTGCATCTCCTCTTCTCATGTTTGTATTATGAGTTAAAGCGAATTTCTTCCATGCTTCTCTAGCTTCTTCCGTGGTATCATCATGTATTTTTTCATTGTATTTATTCATTAATATTGCAACAACTTGAAATTTAATATATCTTTTCGCATAACCGATTTCATCTTCACCTTTTTTTGGTAAAATAAATTTTTTGTTTGATAAATCTTGATATGCTTGTCCTTTTGTAATTCCTATTTTAGCTAAAAGTTCTTGCACATCAGTATCTTCCAATATTGCTTTTACAGTTGCATCAATTTCACCTTCTGATAAATCTCCCGGTCTACTTACACTTGTTTTTCCTACTTTTTCTTCCATATCTTTCTTCTCCTACGTTTTTTAAAAATCTTTTTCTCTTAATTCTAAATATATATTTTTTTCATCTTGTATCATTGTTATTTTTCCATGTCCTGGGTAAACAATTGTATGATCTGGAAGTGTCATTAGTCTTTCTGTTATTGAAGTAATTATTTCAACAAAACTTCCTGTTGGCAAATCTGTTCTTCCCCATGTTCCAGAAAATAAGGTATCTCCTGTAAATACTAATTTTTCTTTTTCTGAATATAAACATAGTCCGCCTTTTGTATGACCTGGTGTAGCAATTACTTTAAATTCAATATTTCCAATATGAATTAAATCATCATCATCAACTCTTGAATCTGCTTCAAGTTCGGGTTTTTCCATATTTATATAGTAAGCTAAATTTATTTCTTCATTATATAATCCTTCTGCATCTGGCCTACTAATTAAAATTTTTCCACCTTTTAATTTTTTTAGTTCTGCTATTCCTCCAATATGATCTGCATGACAATGAGTTATAAAAATATATTTTAAATTTGCTTCTAAAATATCTAAAACTTCAGCAATTCTTTCTGGTTCTCCTCCTGGATCTATTACCATTGCTTCTTTTGTTTCTTCATCACATATAATATATGAATTTGTAAGCAATCCTACTTGAGGAGTTTTAACTTGTAACCTTTTTAATATCATTTGTACCCTCCGATTTATCCTCTTTTTCTATTAACATCATACACACTCTCAATATTTCTTAATGATGATAACATTGTGTTTAACATATCTTTATTTTCAAGTTCTAATGAAATATCTATTATTGCTATTCCTTCTTTTGTTGTTCTTGTATTCATTCCTGTTAATTTTACTTTTGCATTTTCTACTTGTTTAATAACATCTTTTAATAATCCATTTCTATCATTTGCTAAAATTTCAATTTCAACTTTATATGACCCATTAACATCATCAAACCAGTAAACATCTATCATTCTATTTTCTTCGCTAAATAAATCTTTAACATTAACACAGTCTGTACGATGAACTGAAACCCCTCTACCTTTAGTGATATAACCTAAAATTTCATCACCAGGTAATGGATTACAACATTTAGAAAGTTTTACTAAGCAATTATCTATTCCTTTTACAACAATACCTGTTTTTGAAGGTTTACTTCTTGTTGGTTTTGCTTTTGCAAGTTCTTCAATTTTTTCTTCAAAATCTTCTTCTTCATGTTCTTTTCTGTATTCATCAAGAAGTCTTGCCATTAATTTATTTACTGAAATTCCACCAAAACCAATACTTGCATATAAATCTTCTACTCCACCAAATTTATATCTATCTACAGCCATTTGAAGCCATTCTGGTCTTACTAAATCAGAATATTTTATTCCAAGTTTTTTTACTTCTCTTTCAATTGCATCTTTACCTTTTTCAATGTTTTCAGCTCTTTGTGCTCTTTTAAACCATTGATTAATTCTAGTTTTGGCAGATGAACTTTTTACAAATTTAAGCCAATCTCTACTTGGCCCTTTTGATTGTTCTGATGTCATAATTTCAACTATATCTCCGTTTCTTAATGGAGTTATAATTGGCATCATTTTACTATTTATTTTACAACCAACCATCTTATGTCCAATTTGCTCATGAATACTATAAGCAAAATCTATTGGTGTTGCACCTTTTGGAAGAACTTTTATCATTCCTTTTGGTGTAAATATGTATACTTCATCTTCAAATAATTCTGTTTTTAATGTATTTAAAAATTCATCTGGATTTTCTGTATTTTTTTGCCATTCTAAAGTTTCACGAAGCCAAGCTAATTTATCATCAGTAACAACAACTGCTTGTTTATTTCCTTTGTTACTTGCTTCTTTATATGCCCAGTGAGCAGCGATACCAAATTCAGCTGTTCTATGCATATCCCATGTACGAATTTGAACTTCAAATGGAGTTCCTTTTGGTCCTAAAAGAGTTGTATGTATTGATTGGTACATGTTCTTTTTAGGAACTGCAATATAATCTTTAAATCTTCCTGGCATTGGTGTATACATTTCGTGTACAATACCAAGAACAGCATAACAGTCTTTAACATTATCTACTAAAATTCTTAATGCAAATAAATCATAAATTTGATCTAATGTTTTGTTGTCTCTTAACATTTTTCTATGAATACTGTATAAGTGTTTTGCTCTTCCTGTTACGTCTGCTTTTATTCCTTGATCTTTAATTTCTTCTTCTAAATCTTCTTGAATTTTATTTATAAATTTTAATCTTTCTTCTCTTTTTCTATCTAATCCAGTAACGATTTCATGATATTCTTCTGGATTTAAATATTTGAAACTTAAATCTTCAAGTTCCCATTTTAAAGAATAGATACCAAGTCTGTTTGCTAAAGGAGCATATAAATCTCTAGTTTCTTTAGCATTTGCTATTTGTCTATCTCTTGATAAGAATTTCAAAGTTCTCATATTATGTAGTCTATCCGCTAGCTTAATTAAGATAACTCTTATGTCTTTACCCATAGCTAAGAACATTTTTCTATAGTTTTCAACTTGTTCTTCTTCTTGAGTTGTATATCTTAATTTACCAAGTTTTGTAACCCCAGCTACCATTTCTGCAATTGCTGTTCCGAAATCTTTTACTAAATCTTCGTGGGTTTTAGGTGTGTCTTCAACAACATCATGAAGAAGCGCAGCACATAAAGTTTCATCATCTAAACCTAATTCTGCTAAAATATATGCAACATGCATAGGATGAATCATATATGGTTCACCTGATTTTCTACATTGATCTCCATGATTTTCCTTTGCATATTCATAGGCTTTCCTTACTAAATCTGCATCAAAATTTGGATAATTTTCTCTTTCTTTATTTAAAATATCTTCAATTGTTATATCTTTTATTTCTGACATACTCAAAATCCCCTTTACGACTCGTTTTTAATATGATTTTCTTATATCTCTCATATTAATTTGAACACTTTCTATTCCGTTAAATGAGTTTATTTCTAATACTCCTATTACATCAATTTTATCACCAATTAAATATTCTTCTGAATATCCACCCATATTAAATCCAATAGCATTTATTATTGTATTTCCATCTTTTAATGTTAATTTTAGATGTTTTCCCTCTGATAATGCTCTAATTGAATCTATTCTTAAATTTTTATATATGAATATTGGTGTTTTATTTGCTTCTCCAAATGGTTCTAATAAACTTAAATTTTTAACATTTTCAATTGTTATATCTTTTAAATTTATTTCTTTATCTACCTTTATAACAGGTATAAACTCTTCTGTATGTGCATTTTTTGCGATTTCTTCAAATTTTATTTTGAAATCGTCAAATTTATCTTTCTTTAAGCTAAGTCCAACAGCCATTTCGTGACCACCATATTTTTCTAAATAATCACTTGAGTTGCATAAAGCCGCATGTAAATCAAATCCTGGGATACTTCTTCCAGAACCTTTTCCTTCGTTTTCTTCAAAACAAATTAAAATACTTGGTTTGTAATATAGTTCTGTTATTTTTGAAGCAACAATTCCGATTACTCCATGATGCCAATTTTCTCCACCTAAAACAATTGCATTATTTTCTTTAAAATGTTCTATTTCTATTTTTTGAATTGCTTCTTCAAACATTCTTTTTTCTATTTCTTGTCTAGTTTTATTATATTCGTTTAATTTTTCTGTTATTCTATTTGCTTCAACTATATTTTCTGTTAAAAATAAATCAAGAGCATCTCTTTCATGTCCCATTCTTCCACAAGCATTTATTCTTGGAGCAATTCCAAAAGATACTGTGTTTGAATTAACTTCTTTATAGGCTGCTGCATTTAATAATGCTCTTACACCTGGAGATCTTGTTTGTTCAACAAGTTTTAATCCAAGTTTTGCTATTACTCTATTTTCATCTATTAAAGGTACTATATCTGAAATAGTTCCTATACATACTATATCTAAATATTTTAAATATTCTTTTTCTTCTAATCCTAATTTTATTCCTATTGCTTGTGCTAGTTTGAAAGCAACACCGACACCAGCTAAGCTACTAAATGGGTATTTACTATCTTTTCTTTTACAATCAATTACTGCTAATGCCTTTGGTAGTTCTTCTAGTGGTTCGTGATGGTCTGTTACAATAACTTCCATTCCCAAACTATAAGCATATGCAACTTCTTCTGTTCCTGAAATTCCACAGTCCACTGTAATGATTAGTTTATAACCTTCATCTGCAATATTTTTTATTGCTTCTCTATTTAATCCATAACCTTCGTCTAAACGATTTGGAATATATGAACTTACATCTAATCCTCTTTCTTTCAAGAATTTTGTAAGTACTGTTATACTAGTTATTCCATCAACATCATAATCACCATAGATAATTGTTTTTTCGTTGTTTTCAATTGCTTTAACAATTCTTTCAACTGCCACTTTCATATCTGGCATTAAATATGGATCATGAAAATCGTTTCTTGTTGGATTCAAAAACAATTTTATGTCATCTTCATTTACAATATTTCTATTTACAAGTACTGCTGCAAGTAATTCTGATATTTTGAATTTTTCTGAAATTTCTTTTATTTTTTCATTATCAGAATTATAAAATTCCCATTTTTTATTCATTCCTTTTCTCCTAAAATAAATTATTTCCATAATATTATATAACAAAACAAAATTTATAGCAATAACTGAATTCGATAAAAATATATATTTTTTGCTATTTTTGTTAATTTTTGAATACATTTAAATTAAATTTATTTTACATTTCAAAATAAACGCCGAATGCGTACCAACTTTACATAACTATGTAAAATATGGTATAATATTGTTATGGCTATTTTATAGACATTGATATTTTTACTATATACATCTACTGGAGGAGACAGCATGAAGAAAAAAGAACCTGAAATAATTTTCAATGTCCACGACGACAGCGAGCTTGAAGCTTTAGCCAAAGCTTATGTACAAGCCGCAAGTGCCAGAGGAATGACCGCAACCCAAGCAAAAGAGGTATTAGGTCAAATTTGGAGAGAAGACATCGCCGAGCCTCGCAAAAAGGAAAATCTGTTACAGATGCCTTTGGAGGAAACTCCTGAGCAAAACGAGTTTAGGGAGAAAGTAAAAAAATTCGTGGAACATTACCCCGAATTCAATTATTCTTCCCCTAATCATCCCAACTATCAATTCTACAAGGAATTCACAGTTGAAACTATCTGTGCAATTTGCAAGATGTTCGACGAGGAAGATTATATCACTCAAAGTAGTATGAAAAGGTATCTCAGAGATTATTTTAGGCAAACTTCTAAACATCCTTTCTACTACAATTTTTACACAATCGAACAGTTTCCTTCGTGTCTGTTAGGAAGATTGGGAAAGCTTGTTTTCAAGACTACAGGTCCAAGTAATAGTTTTTGGCAACAAGTGGACACCTCTTTCATTCCCATGTTTTCTGACGAGGATCATGTTGAGAAAAACTTTGTTAGAATTGACTTTTTGAGAGAACCTCATCACAAACGGAGTGAGTATGATTGTAGGATGAACCCCACAATCATCAACATCATCAATTTGATTTGGGTTATTGAGACATTTTTCTAAGCAAAAGAAGATGCTACTGAAAAGTAGCATCTTCTTTGTTGTTTATAACATTATATCTTCAAATTTTATTCATAAAAATCTTTTACAAAACATCTTTTATAGCTTCACCAATTATTTTGTTAACATCAGCTATCATTACATTAAAACGAACTTCTTTATCAAAATAATCTTTAATTTGTGGATTTTTTACAAGGATCTCGTATAATTCTTGTAATTTTTTCATTTTTTCTTCACTTTGTTTTTCACCTTGAAGAGCTAACAATTGTTCTTCATAACGAATTTTTTCAAACTCATCTACTTGTTTTTTTAATTCTGGATCCACAAATAGTTCTGATTTTATTTGTTTATATTCTAAATATTCCTTTGACTCTTTTATAGCTCTTGCTAAATTATTTACTTCATCATAAACGTTCATCATATTTCTCCTTAAATTAGTGATAAATCATATAATCAATTTCTGGGAATATATCATCTTTATCAAATACATCTAATAAATATCTTGCATCAATTTTATCGTTTTTGATTTGATAATATAATTTCGTAAATCTTCCTATATGATCTTTTATTGATTTATGAGCATATTCAACCATTGTTCCATTAGTAATAATAAATAGCCAGCAACTAGTTTGTGCCATTAGAAGTTCTCTTGCACATTGATTTAATGCTTGTCTTCTTAATGTATCACCTTCATTTGGGAACATCCAAGCAAGTTCACACATTCTATCTGCTGCTTTATGTAAGTGACGATGTGCATAATCATTTGATGGATTTAACCAAACTTCACTATATCCATTAGCTCCCCAACTTGAACGACAAGGTGTTGAAACTTGCATTTCTGGATATCTGTCTATATATTCACCTGGTGTAATTAACTTAAAATTACACTCATCATAATAAATCTTCTTAAATAAAATATATAACCAATATGGTCCTTCATACCACCAATGTCCATAAAGCTCTGCATCATAAGGACATGTAATAATTGGTGGAACATCCATATAGCTAGATAAATGTTCAATTTGTTCTTTTCTACAGTCCATAAAGTGTCCTGCTTGCATTTCAGCAGTATCCATTGCCCATTGTGGCTCATAATAATCTTTTGGACAATCTTTACCAGTAATTCTATAATATTTTATACCAGTATTTACTCTCGCACCATTTACAGCTATATATGGTTTTATATATTCATAATCACAATCATATCCTATATCTCTATAGAATTCTCTATAGTTGTAATCTCCTGGATAACCATTTATTGAGCTCCAAACTTGTCTTGAAGATTCTAAATCTCTTGCAAAAGCTACTACTCCACCATGAGAAACTATTGGTGCATATGTACCATACATTGGAGTTGGATCTGCATATAATAATCCGTGAGTTTCAACTATTGTATATTCTATTCCAAATTCTTTTAAGTATTTATCTGCTTCTGGAACATATCCACATTCTGGAAGCCATATTCCTCTTGGCTTTCTACCAAAATATTTTTCATAAGTTTGAACACCAACAGCAATTTGTGCTCTAACTGCTTTTTCATTAACGTAAAGAATTGGAAAATATCCATGTGTTGCTCCACATGTTATAATCTCTAAAAATCCTGCATCTTGAAAATGTTTAAAACCTTGAATTAAATTGCAGTTATAAACATCTTTAAATACATGTAAGTCATTTGTATATCTATCTAAATAGTAATGTGATAATCTATTTAATCTTGAATCATAAACTGTTCTTTTTACTTCTTTTTCACAAAGTTCTATATGTTTTTCTAAGTATTTTATATATCTTTCTTGCAATAACTTGCTATCTAACATACTTAAAAGTGTTGGAGTTATTGTCATTGTTATTCTAAAATCAACACCTTCATCTTCCAATTTTTTATAGTTAAGAAGTAAAGGTATATATGTTTCAGATATCGCTTCAAAAAGCCATTCTTCTTCTAGATATGTATCACATTCTGGATGGTGAACATATGGAAGATGAGCATGCAAAACAAAGTTAACATATCCTTTTATATTTTTATTCATTAATTTATTCCTTTCGAGTATAAATAAATTTATATTAAATCAATAAAATCGTCGTCACAATATCTATTTCTGGCGACGATTTTATACACTTTTTTATTTAAAAGATGAGCTTGTTAAATTTGAAGATGGATTTGCCATATCAAACATTCCTTCTGAAATTTCATCTTTATAATGTTCTTCGTAAAATTCTTTAACACCGTAATTGTTTCCAAATGCAGCTTTGAATTTTCTTAAATCTCTTGTTGTTTCTTGATTTGTTTTTACATTTCTGAAAAGAAGAAAATCTGGTAATTCTTCTAATAACACATGATCATTTGGTACTTCTAATATATTTGAATTTGCAAAAGGTAAATAATCTGTATGAAGGATTATACTGTTTTCTACTACTTTTTGCATATCTATACTTGCAACACCAGAATAATCTCTAAATTTTCTTCCTAGTTGAATTGTATATTTTGTTTTTGGATCTTGTATATCTATATACCAACTATTTGCAAAATCATCTATTGGTATTTCTCTAACATATTTTTTATCTTCATTATAAAGCAATAATACAGGATAAGTTTTATAAAAGAAATCTTCGCCAAATGTTTTTACATATTTTTCTCTATCATTATCAGAAATATCCCAATAAACAAACATTCTTTTTGGTGTTTGAGCAAGGATTTTAACAACAGTTTCATTATATCTATATGGTAAATCATAATATTCTAGCAAATATTCGAATTTTTTTGTTTCTTTTTCTTCTGTTTTTTCTTGTTTAGCTTTAGTTTTTGAAGTTGTTTTTTCCTCTTTCTCTTCAACTTCTTCTTTTTCTGCTTGAGCTTCTTTTCTTGCTTCTTCTTGCATTGCAGCAATTTTTGCAATAAAGCTTTTTATTTTTTCAATTACTGATGCTTCATCAACTTGTTCTTTTGGTTCTTCATTTACTTTTTTGTTTGATTTACTTTTAGCTTCAGATTCTTTTTTATCTTCTACTTCTGTATCTTTAACTGTTTTTTCTGATTTTGTTGTTTTAGCCTTCTTTTTTGTTTCTGCTTTTTCAACTTCTTCTGAGATTTTTTCTTCTTCTATTATTTTGTCATTTAATTCTTCAATCTCTTGATTCTTTGGCATTTTTTCTTTCTCCTCCTTAGTAATTTATAATATTGCAATATGTATAATCCCAATAATATTTCATATTATATCTATAATATTTTAAAACTTCAATAGAAAATTTAAAATAAATTTATTTTTTTATAATTGTTTCTCATGCAGCATTTTGTAACAAAAATGTAATACTTTTTTTGCATTTTTTTGTCAAAATATGTTTACTTTTTTTTATTTTTTATATACAATATATTAAGAATTTAGGTAATTTATTCATAACTTTTAAATTCTTTTATTTCAAGGCTTTCAAAAAATATTTAAAAATTTTAAAGGTCTTGACAAACGAATTTTTAAATTTATGATTTTATATAACTAAAGATATCGAAAGGAGTACTTTTTTAAATGAAAATTTTAATGCTATCATGGGAATACCCACCAAGAGTTGTAGGAGGAATATCAAGAGTTGTACATGACTTATCTCACAGATTAATTCAAGATGGTCATCAAGTTACTGTTGTAACTTACAAAGATGGAAATGTTCCTTATTATGAGGATGATAATGGAGTTGATGTTTATAGAGTTGATAACTTTATGATTTCTCCAAATAATTTTATAGATTGGATTATGCAATTAAATTTCAATATGATAGCAAAAACAGGTGAAATTATCGCTGAAAAAGGAAACTTTGATGTTATACATGCTCACGATTGGTTAACAGCCTATGCTGGAAAAACTTTAAAAGTAGCTTACAACACTCCTTTAGTTTCTACAATCCATGCTACAGAAGCTGGTAGAAACAGTGGTATTCAAGGAGAAATGCAAAAATATATCAACGATACAGAATGGATGCTTACATATGAATCATCTGAAGTAATTGTTAATAGTAACTATATGAAAAACGAATTACAAAGATTATTTGGTCTTCCTTATGAAAAAATAAATGTTGTACCTAATGGTGTTAACCTTACTCTTTTCAATGGTATTGAAAAAGATTATGATTTCAGAAGAAGATTTGCAGCAGACAATGAAAAAATTATTCTTTTCATGGGTCGTTTAGTTTATGAAAAAGGAATTCAAAACTTAATAGCTGCTATGCCAAAAGTTTTAGAACATTATCATGATGCAAAATTAATAGTTGCTGGTAAAGGTGGAATGATTGATGATTTAAGAGCTCAAGTAAATCATTTAGGATTAGGAAATAAAGTTTACTTTACTGGTTACTTAGGATCAAAAGATGTTCAAAGAATGTATAAATGTGCTGATGTAGCTGTATTTCCTAGTACATACGAACCATTTGGTATAGTTGCTCTTGAAGGAATGCTTTCTGGAACACCTGTTGTTGTTTCTGATATCGGTGGATTAAATGAAATTGTTGAACATGGAGTTAACGGAATGAAAAGCTATGCTGGAAATCCAAACTCACTTGCAGATTCAATTCTTACATTATTATATGATCCAAAACTTTGTGATACAGTTGCAAAAAATGCAAAATTAAAAGTTAAAACAGAATATAATTGGACAAAAATAGCTCAAGATACTCACCTAGCTTACCAAAAAGCTATTTGCCAAACAATGGCAGACAGACAAGCAAAACAAATTGCTCAAGAAGAAGCTCAAAAACAAATCAAAAAATCAAACGAAATTACAAATCTATTATCTTTCAAGAAAAGCCGTCAAGCTTTTGCATAAAATCAATTTAGTTTAATTTTATAAAACAATAAATTAAAAAAAACCTCTAGTAATTCACTAGAGGTTTTAATTATTTTCATTATATTATAAAATCTTTTTTATTTTTTTATCTTCAAATAGAAATTTATATAGTACAATAAAAAAAGAAGGTTATTAAAAATAACCTTCTTTTTTATGTTTAAAATATAAAACTTAGTCCATATACTATTAACATATGAATTGGATAAAACCAATAGAAAAAATTTTTCATCTTCTTCCCTTGCTTACCATTATATAAAATTACAAAAATCAAACTTAAGACTGTACAAATTACATATAATAAATATTCTAATTTAAAAATTGCATTACCTATTAATATATAATAAAAAATAAATGTAATTGGAAAATACAAAATTACTAATAATAGTTTTTTATTTTTTAATAAATGTATCAAAAATACTGTTAGTACTCCAAACCACCTATAATCAACATTAATTAGTTCACCTAAAATAACTATTGCAATTATTGCTGGTATTGAAATCCATTTTCTAGATTCTTTCTCATATATAGTTATACAAATAAGTCCTAATAATAAAGTAAACATTATATTAAGTAATTTCCACTCACCGACCAGAGTTCTAAAAAGCATAAATGGAATTTGAGATATAACTCCAAATATTAATAATCTTTTATAATACTTTTTCAAATCGCTTGTGTGTGTAAACCCTTCCGAAATAAGAAACGCAAATAACGGAAAAGCTAATCTACCTAAATATACTGTTATAAAATTATTTGTACTTGGAATAGCATATTTTATATGATCTAAAATCATTGTAAAACATGCTATAATTTTTATTACAAAACTAGTCATCTTATATTCCTTTTAATTTAGTAATTCTTTAACAACTTCATTAATTGTTCTTCCATCAGCTCCAGCACCAATTCTAGCTTTAGCTTCTTTCATAACACTTCCCATATCTTTCATAGATGTTGCTCCAACATCTGCAATTACTTTTTCAATCACATCTTTAATTTCTTCTTTTGATAATTGTTTTGGCAAATATTCTTGTAATATTGCAATTTCTTGATTTGTTTGTTCTATTAAATCTGCTCTTTCAGCTTTTTCAAAATCTACTAAAGCATCTTTTTTACCTTTTACTTCTTTTGCTATAATTTCTACTATTTTATCATCTTCAACTGTTATTCCTTTATCTTTTTCAATTTGTAAAATAGCAGCCCTTACCATTTGAACAGTATTTTTTCTAATTTCATTTTTTTCTCTCATTGAAACTTTTAAATCTTCCATTAATTTTTCTTTTAACATATTTATCTACCTTCTTTCTTTTTATACTTTACTACAAAATCCAATAATTATCAATATACAAATCAATAATTATTCTTATCTAGACTGAAATTTGAAAAAAAGTCAAAAAAATGATATAATATTAGTGTAACCCGTTAATTAGATTTAAGGAGCATAGCTTCCTAGAGGTAAAAATATGAACGCAAACGATATCAAGGTACTCATTAACAATTACAAATCAACAGAAAACGTAGTCTTCGACCAAATCGCAGATAATTTCTTGTTAGAAGTCGAAAAAGAAATTAATTCCGCAATTACCCAAGGATTCGCAATTCCTTTATTTGGATGTAATGGTTTTTGTGTTTCAATTTCAAGCATTAATCGTTATTTTTCCTTTTTTAAATTTGATGTTACAAGTTGGACATTACATCATGGAAAAAAATTAAACGATTATGACCTTTTAAGTTACGACCAATATGTTGAAAAAACAGATTTAAAATCATCCACATCAGTAAAAACGCCTGAACTCGCAGGTTTTCAAGATGAAGATATTATCTTGTTAAAACCTTTTGTAAAGGCTCTTCAAAGAAAAGGTTTTGAGTGCTATGCAGATCCTGAAAATTACGCACTCATCGTAACTTGTGAAATCTAATTCAAAAACAATCTCGCTTCCACAACTGTGGCAAGCGAGATTTTCATTGTAACAATTATAATTTGATACAAACAAGAATTAAAATGTTATCAAATCTAAATAGCTAAAAACAGAAACCTCAACTATTCTATCTAAAAGCTCTTTATATTCTTTAATTCTAAAATTTACAAAACCTTCTATTATAATACTCTTGTTTTCTTTTATATAATTTTTAATTAAATTTTTTAGAATATCGTTTTTATACCCTATTTTTTCATCTGGTAATTCTAAAACTTTTTTAGTAATTTCTGATATATATTTTCTTTCAATACTACTTAAATAAAAGTAATTTTTTTCTACATTTTTGTTTATAAATTCTTCTTCATAAAAATTCTCTATACATTTTTTTATTATAATCGAAACAAAATCATAAAACTCTTCAATGTTTTCTTCAAACGGATAATGAATTATTAAATTATCATAAGTTTTAAATCTATAATTAGACATATAAATATTTATTGGAACTTTTTCGATTAGTTCTATCATATAATTTATCTTTTCCTCACTAATGGTTTTTATACAAATAGATTTCAATACTTATACCTCTCATCAAAATTTTAATTACACTTTATATTATTCATATTTTTCCATTAGTGTGTTTATCTTATACAAAAAAGAGTGGCTTAAAACCACTCTTTACTATTATTTTATTTTTCTGATACTCCTTTATTTGCCATAACAAAATTAACTTCTGTTACTGTTGGTTCTAGTTCAACAATCATATAGTTTTCCCAAGAAACATCTAATGTTCCAGCATATCCACCTACTTTATCTGTGTAATTTATTGTTGCAGATGTTTTTGTTTCATTATAAATAACTTCATCTATAGAAAATACATAATCTTTTGATGTATCTGCATATGTTGATATTACTGCCACTTTTTTCTCAGCAAAATATGCTTCATTAAAGTATTCTAATACTACATGCCAGTTATAAGTTTTTGTACTTTCCATCTCTTTATCTAATCTAGCATTAGAAACTAATTTAGAAAAATCATTATAATTATCTATTAAAACACCTTCACACTCAGAATATCCTTTTAATCTAAAATATTCTAATTTTCCATCTTTATTAAATACAAAAAATACAATTCCTAAAACAGCAATTAATAATACAATTATTATTACCATAGTTGATTTTGCTAATCCTTTTTCACTCATACCTTTATTCCCCTTTTCTTTTGATATAAATATCATAACTTATAACCAAAAAAAAGACAAGATAATTTTAACATTTCATATAACTAATTTTTATTTAAAATATTACAACGCAGAGTTTATTCCTTCTGAAACTAGAAGAACCATATTTTCTATCAAACTATCTATTTCTTTTGGAGTTACAACAAAATTAAAATTGTTTAATTTCATCTTTTCAACTATTTCGTTTTCAGAAACATTGATTTCACAATTTTTCAAAGTATCTATAACAATAGTTGCCGCATCTAATACTGTTGGAATCCCAACACCTATAACAGGTACTCCTAAAGTTTCTTCTGATAGTTCTTCTTGTCTATTTCCAACTCCACCTCCTGGTATAATTCCTGTATCTGAAATTTGTATTGATTTATTTATTCTATCTATATTTTTAGAACAAAGACTATCAATTGCTATAACAAGTTTTGGTTTTGTGTTGTCAACTATTCCTCTTACAATTTCTATAGTCTCAATTCCTGTTGTTCCAAGCACTCCGTGGTGTTATTGCACTTACACTTCTTGTATTTTTATCAATTGCATTTGGTAAATAAATTTTTATATGTCTTGTAATTTCAATATTTTGAACAACTTTTGCACCTAACGAATCTGGTGTTGCATACACATTTCCAAGTCCAACTATCAAAATCTCCTCATCTTTTTTTATATGTTTATTAATTATTTCACTTAATTCATTTGAAAAAGTTTTTATTATCTCTTCTTCTTTTTCGACTGTTATATTATTGATTTTTTTCATATCTATTGTTATATAACTTCCAATTTTTCTTTGAAGTGCTTTTTCACCTTCTTTATTTAAAATCTTCACTCTTGTTACAGTAATATCACTCTTTTTTAATTCTTCACATTCAATACCATTAATCTCATTTTCTATTTTATTTGCAGCCTTATATACATCTCTTCTTTCCACTGCCATATCAGTTCTAAAAAACATAACCTTCATCTCCTTTTTTATTATTTTCTTATTCTTTTGATTTTTTATTCATATTAAATACAAAAAAGAGTAGACATTTTGCTTGTCTACTCTTAATATTTTATTTAATTTTTATTGACTTATAGTTTTGAGCTTCAATCTTTTCTCCAAGAAATTTTTCTAATAAACTATTATCTTTTATTAAACTTTCTTTTTCTTGTTTTGAAAGATTCTTTTTTATATAAAATTCTAATTTAGAAGCCAAAACTCTGTTTTCAGATTCCCATACACTTTCTAATTTTTTCGCTTGATGAGTTGCTGTATATTTTGCACATTTCTTATCTTTGCTAAAATGCTCTTCCATTCTTCTTTCTACATTTGATGTTATTCCTGTGTAAATAGAATTATCTTCACATCTTAACATGTAAGTATAGTACATATATTATTCATCCCAGTTATGGAATACTTCTAAAACATCATCTAAATCTTCTAAGTTATCTATTAATCTTTGCATTTTTGCTCCTGCTTCTTCGTCTAATGTTACATATGTACTTGGTACCATTTGAACTCCAGCTTCTAAAAATGTTAGATTATTTTTAGATAATTCTTCTGTAACAGCTGTGAAATCACTTGGAGCTGTAGTAATTTGATATACTTCATCTTCAACTTGGAAGTCTTCTGCTCCAGCTTCAATAGAAAGCATCATTAAATCGTCTTCTCCTACTGGGCATCCTTCTTTTTCTATAACTATTACACCTTTTTTCTCGAACATATAAGATACGCATCCTGTTGTTCCAAGATTTCCACCAAATTTATCAAATATATGTCTTACATCAGCTGCTGTTCTATTTTTGTTGTTTGTAGATGCATTAACTATAACTGCAACACCATTTGTTCCATAACCTTCGTATGTCATTTCTTCGTAGTTTTCTGCACTACCAGCACCTGAAGCTTTTTTTATAGCATTGTTTATTGTATCGTTAGGCATGTTGTTTGCTTTACATTTTGCTATAACATCTTTTAATTTAGAGTTTCCAGCTGGGTCAGGTCCACCTTGTTTTACAGCAATTAATAATTCTCTTCCTAATTTTGTGAATATTTTTCCTCTTGCAGCATCTGCTTTTCCTTTTTTGGCTTGTATATTGTGCCATTTTGAATGTCCTGACATTCTCTTTCCCTCCTTTAATTTCGATTCGCCTAATATTTTAACATATATTTTATTATTTGTGTAGTACTTTTCAAAAAATTTACATAATTTCTATTTTTCGATTTTTATATGTCTATTTGCTTCACATTTATTATCTACACTTTTGTATCAAAGTGTTATTTTCTTAAAAGTTTCATATTTAATCTACAATTTGTTTTTTGCGCAGCTAAAACAATATCATCTAAAGTAATTGTTTCTTTTTTATTTAACATAGTAAGCATAGATGCTTCATTTAAAATAGTTTCAATTGCTGAACAACTTAAATTTTCAAAAGCAGCTGCTAATCTTTCTTTATTAATATCTTCTGATAGTTTTTTATTTTTTGTATATAAATCTATTAATTTAACTCTTGTTGGTTGATCAGGATTTGAAATATTATATTTCAAATCAAATCTTCCTGGTCTTATTAAAGCTGGATCTAAAGAAGCATATGAATTTGTTGCAGCTATTACTAAAATTCCATCTTCTGTATCAAATCCATCCATTTCATTAAGCATTGCTGTTATTATTCTATTGTTTTCTTTATCAACTCCGCTTCCTGCATAATTTCTTCTTTCACCAATTCCGTCAAATTCATCTATGAAAATTATACATGGTCTATATTTTTTAGCTTTTTTAAATAATGTTTTTATTTTTCCTGCTCCAAAAGACATAACTGCACTTTGAAAATCTGCACCTTTTGTTGCTATAAAATTCACACCAGCCTCTTCTGCTAATGCTTTTGCAAATAATGTTTTTCCATTTCCTGGATTGCCTTCAAAAATTATTCCTTTTGTTTGTCTTATTCCTTTTTCTTTATAGTCTTTTGAATTTTTTAAGATATCTACAATTTGCATCATTTCTTTTTTCAAATCATCCATGCCTGCAATATCTTCAAATTTAATTTTTGTATGTTTTACTACTTTAAAAGTATTTCTATTCATCCCAACTAATTTATATATACCAACTCCAACAGCACCAAAGAAAATTAAATAAAACATTAAATCAAATATAAACACAAATGTTTCTTCTGCAGAATCTGTTTCTACTGTTACTCCTTGTAATAATAACATTTCTTTTAAATTATCTTTTTCTGGATTCTCTGTTTCATATAATTTTTCTGAATCTTTTTTGTAAAATTGTAATCTTGAATCTTCTATTATAACTTTTTCTATTTTTTCATTTTCAAGTTCTGAATAAAATTCTTTATATGTAATATATTCAGTTGATTCTTCTAGAAACACACTTATACCTATAAATAAAATTATTAGTATTATTGCAAAAATTAATATTAGTATTTTTTTATTTTTCATTATTACTCTCCGACTATATCTCTTATTCTGTATTATTTTATCTAAAATGCATATCTTTAAGAATTAAATTTTTCTAACATACACTGTAAATTTTGTTCCTTTTCCTTCTTCACTTTCAAGCTCTATTTTTCCTTGTGTTAAATCTACAATTCTTTTTACAATCGCTAAACCTAAGCCACTTCCTTCATAAGAATGTGATTTCTCAGCTTGATAAAATTTTTCAAAAATTCTTTCTTGTTTATCTTTTGGTATTCCAATTCCATCGTCTTTTATATCGACTTGTACAAATTCTTCTTGTTCTTCTACTTTAATTTCTATATTTCCATTTTTATTAGAATATTTTATTGCGTTATTCAATAAATTTATCCAGATTTCCATTATTAAATCAGCATCTTCAATTATTGAAATTTCTTTAGAATCTAAAGTAACTTTTATGTTCTTTTCATTTATCTTTTCTTCTAACATTATAACAGCTTTTCTCAATTGTTCATCAAGTCTGTACTCTTTTTTATTTGTTACAATTTCTTGATTTTCAAAATTTGTTAATTTTATCATATTGTTTGATAAATTAGATAATCTACTAGTTTCTTCTAATATAATATCTATATATTCTTGACGCTCTTCTTTACTTAAACTATCTTTTGCAAGTAGTTTTGCAAATCCTTGTATCGAAGCAATAGGAGTTTTAAATTCATGAGATACATTACTAACAAAATCTTTTCTTAAATATTCTATACTATTTAATTCTTTAACCATTATATTAAAATTATCTGCTAATTTTCCAATTTCATCATTTCTGTTTATATCAACTGTTGTACTCAAATCACCAGAGGCAATCTTTTTGGTAGCTTCTGTAATTTTTCTTATTGGTCTAATTATATGACTTGTTACAATTAATACTAATGCCAAACCTATTATAATTCCGTACCACAAAGCACTTTTTAAAGCTTCTAATGTTTTCTCTAAAATTGAGTCGCCCATTAATTTTCCTATTACAGTTTCAGCAAAAGCTATACTTAATCCACCTTTTATAGCGCCATACAAAAGTATACCAACTACAACAAATATCATTATCATTATAAATGACAAGCTCAAAGATAGATATAAAGATTTAATACCTCTTTTTTTCTTCATTTATTCTTTAATTACTCCTTTATAACCTACGCCTCTTATTGTTACAATTTCAAATTCTTTAAATTTTTCAAATTTTTCTCTTAGTCTTTTTATATGAACATCAACTGTTCTTAAATCTGATTCACTTTCATATCCCCAAATTTCATCCATCAAGTCTTGTCTTGTAAATATTTTATTTGGAAAACTTAATAATTTATATAAAAGTTGAAATTCTTTTTGAGGTAACTGAAATTCTTTTTTTCCTTTTCTCAAAGTATATTCATCATATGATAAAACAACATCTTTGATAATTAATTTTTTTTGATTTACAATATTAGCTCTACGAAGTAAAACTCCTACACGTAAAATCATTTCATCCATATCAACTGGTTTTACCATATAGTCATCTACACCTGATAAAAAACCTTCTCTCTTGTCATCAATAGTATCTTTGGCTGTAACCATTAAGATAGGAATCATGTAATTTGCATTTCTTAATTCTTTGCTAAGTTCATATCCATCCATATTAGGCATCATAACATCACAAATTATTAAATCAACATGATTGGCATCAATCACTTCTAGTGCAGCTTGTCCATCTTCGGCTTCTAATGGTTCATAATTATTGTCTTTTAAATAAGTTATCATTAGTTTTCTTAAATTTTTATTATCTTCTACGACTAAAATTTTAAACATATTCTCGCCTTTCTTCAACTATTTATATAACACTTTATAAAACTCATGTCAAATAATATATTTTTAATCTTATAACATTATTTCTATATTATAATAAATTTTATTTCTTTTCGATTTCTTTATATCTTTTGATTTTCATTGTAGAAGTTTTTTCGAAGTCATCTTTTTTTATTTCTAATTGTTTTACAGCTTTATAAGAAGTTAATTTTTTATTAACTTCTTTTATTTGTTCCCAAATAATATTGTATATTTCTTCATCACTAACCTCTCCATGAAGTTCTTTTATTTTTTCAAAATTAGGAACAACTTTTGCTGTAACAATTAACTCTTTTGCATCTTTTTTCTTTGCTTGCTCACCATCTGGATTTTTTCCATAAACCATTACATCTTTTATTTCTTCAACATTTGACAATAAATTTTCAATTTCTTCTGGATAAATATTTTTTCCATTTTGGGTAACAATAACATTTTTACTTCTTCCTGTTATAAAAATATTATTATTTTCATCTATATATCCAATGTCTCCCGAATGAAAATATCCATCTTCATCAATAGCTTCTTTTGTTTTGGCTTCATCTTCATAATATCCAAGCATTAAAGTTGGAGATTTAATTAAGATTTCTCCTTCACCATTTTCATTTGGATTATCAATTTTTATATCAGCTTGTACTATTGGTTTTCCTACAGAACCTATACATAAATCATATTCTGGTGTTAATGCAGAAATAGGAGCTGTTTCTGTTAAACCATATCCTTGTAAAAATGTAATACCAATATCTCCTAACCAATTACCAACTTTTCCATCTATTGGTGCTGCTGCAGAAACGATAATTCTTATATTTCCACCCAAATTATCAAAAATTTCTTTAAATACTTTTTTCTTAACATCTATTCCCATTGATTTTAAAGTATTTGTAGCAGAAATCATTACATTTATAATTTTATCTTTTTTACTTTTCACAATCTTTTCATTGATTCTTTTATAAAGTGTTTCTACTAAAAGTGGAACTGTAAGCATTCCTGTTGGTTTAGCTTCTTGCATATTAGGAACAATATGTTTTAATCCTTCACATATTGCAACAGACGCTCCATTTGCTATAGGAACCAAAAATCCTATTGTAGATTCATAGCAATGATGAAGTGGTAAAACAGAAAACAATCTGTCTGTTGGATATATTTTTACATATGCAGAAACTGCATTAATGTTTTCAGCAAGATTTTTGTTGCATAACATTACACCTTTTGATTCTGCTGATGTTCCTGAAGTGAAGAATAAAATTTTAAATTCTTCTGGGTCTATTTCAATTTTTTCAAAATCATTATCACCATTTGCAATAAGTTCTTTTCCTTTATTTATTAAAGTTTTTATTCCAACTGCTTTTCCATCTAATTCTTTTTCTGATTTCATTTCAATAAAATATTCAATTTCTGGCATAAGCTCTTTTAGTTTATTTACATCTCCCTCTTTCTTTGGAGAATAAATAATTGCAGAAGCTTTAGAACGTCTTGCCACATTTTCAAGCTCGTTTAAAGGAAGATCTTTATCAACCGGTACTGCAATTCCAACTCCACAAAGTATTGCCATATATGACACATACCAATCGTATTGGGTTTCTCCTATAATTAATACTCTTTTGTTTTCCAAATTTAATTCTTTTATAAGAGCTGTTCCAAGAGCAAAAACATCTTCACCAAATTCTTTATAAGTTATAGTTTTGTATGGTTCTTTATGATTTTGTTTTTCTAAAATACAAGGATTTTTAGAATATTTTTTCAAAGAATTAACAAAAGCTTCTTTTATTGTTTTATAATTTGTTTTATCTTCATAAGGTTTCTTTCTCTTTTGAATTTTATTAGGTTTTATATTTTCATAATCAATTTCTTCTAGTGCATTTTCTATATTGTGCATTTTCATTTTTTTGAATTTTATTTTAATTTTTTCAAGTTTCATTTCTATTCCTCTTTTCAAGATATTATTTTACGGCATTATTATATTTTAGAATTATGAACAGAATATTAACTTTTAAATTCCTCTCAAATCTTAGTAAAATAGCACAAAAAACAAGTTCTAGTATAAATTTACTAAAACTTGTTTCTAATTTTTATTTATTTAAATATCTTTTTCTTTATCAAAATTTCCTATATTTCAAAGAAATCTGGTCCTTCTTTTTTTACTCCACGAGTTTGAGTTTTAAAACTCTCTGCTAATTTTGTAAAATATTCATCAACTTCTTCTACTGTAGTTTCTTCTGTTAAAGGCATTCTTAAGAACACACTACTTTTTGGATATAAACCATCATGATAAGCTATAAGCACACATCTTTTTTCAAACTCTTCAGATTTTTGAAGATGTTTTGGCATATTATATGGATGTGTAAACCATACTGCTTTTTGACCAATTGCTTCTCCTGATTCATTTTTTCTTTCTTCTAGAGAAAATAACCATTCTTTATTTTCTTCTGATAATTTATCAAAATTTAACATTATCCAAGCATAACCTTTTCCTACAAATTCATAACTAGGTCTAACACTTGGTGCTTGTCTTTCTAATAAATCTTCTCTTTCAAAAGCTTTCTCTCCCGCTAGTAATACATTATTTTTATTGGCACTACTCATTACAGTTTCAATACCCTTTTGTTTAAAGATTTTACAAGCATTTCTAAGAGGTAATTCAACCATTCTATCAATCATTTTATCAGCAGAATCAATATTTAAAAAATTTATTCCTCTATCATCTATTGGTTTTATTTCACTAATTAACATTTACAATATTTCCTTTTTATTTAGTGATTCTATTTTTCAAGAACCACTAAATTAATCTATACATATTTTTATTCAAGTTCAAATGCGCCAGTATATAATTGATAATATGTTCCTTTTTGTGCAATTAAGTCTTCGTGGTTTCCTCTTTCAATAATTCTACCATGATCTAAAACCATAATGGCTTTAGAATTTCTAACAGTAGATAATCTATGAGCAATTACAAAAACTGTTCTTCCTTGCATAAGTTTATCCATACCATCTTGAACTATTTTTTCTGTTCTTGTATCTATACTTGAAGTAGCTTCATCAAGTATCATTACAGGTGGGTCAACTAAAGCACATCTAGCAATAGCCAATAATTGTCTTTGACCTTGAGAAAGGCTTGCTCCATCTCCAGATAAATCTGTGTCATATCCTTTTGGAAGTCTCATAATGAAGTCATGAGCATTTGCAAGTTTTGCTGCTTCAATTACTTCTTCATCTGTTGCATTATCATTTCCATATTTAATATTTTCTTTAATAGTTCCTGAGAAAAGATGCGTATCTTGAAGAACCATTCCAAGAGATTGTCTTAAATCATCTTTTTTAATTTTATTGATGTTTATTCCATCATATCTGATTTTTCCATCTTCTATATCATAGAAACGGTTTATTAAGTTTGTGATTGTTGTTTTACCAGCACCAGTAGCACCAACAAATGCAATTTTTTGTCCTGGTTTTGCATATAAACTAATGTCATGTAAAACTGTTTTGTTCTCTTCATAACCAAAATCAACATCAGTCATTTCGATATGTCCTTTAACTTCAATATATTCTAAACGGCCATCACTATGTGGATATTTCCAAGCCCACATTTCAGTTTTTTCTTCTGTTTCTGTTAAAACTCCATCAACATATTTAGCATTTACTAAAGTAACATATCCATTATCTGTTTCTGGTTCTTGGTCCATAAGTTCAAAAATTCTCTTAGCACCAGCTAAAGCCATAATAACTGAGTTTAATTGTTGTGAAACTTGGTTTATTGGTCTTATAAATGTTTTACTTAATTGTAAGAAAGAAACAATTAAACCAACACTTACATTTCCAATTCCATTAATAGCTAAAAGTCCACCAACTAAAGCTAAAAGTGCATATTGAATATTTCCTAAAGCACCATTTACAGGACCAATATTATTTGCATATTTATTTGCATTATAAACTGATTCGCAAAGTTCTTCATTTAATTTATCGAAATCTTCTTTAGATTTTTCTTCATGACAAAAAACTTTAATAACTTTTTGTCCATTAATCATTTCTTCAACATAACCATTTAATTTACCAACAGCTTGTTGTTGTTTCATAAAATATCTTCCACTTCTAGAAGTAATAAATCTTGTAGCTGCTAAAACAACTGCTAAAGATAACATTACAACTAAAGTTAAGTAAATATTGGTAGCAACCATTGATACAAATACTGTTATTATTGTAATTGCAGAAGAGAAAAATTGAGGTATACTATGACAAATCATTTGACTTAAAGTATCAGTATCGTTTGTAAATCTACTCATTATATCTCCATGAGTGTTTGTATCAAAATATTTAATTGGTAATTTTTGCATTTTTATAAACATTTCATCACGGATATCTTTTAAAGTTCCCTCAGAAATTGTAACCATAATTCTAGCATGAACTAAACTACTAATTACACCAACTAAATAAATTATAGCCATTGTTCCAATAGCTTTTAGAAGTCCTGTAAACACTGGATTTTCCATACCTACTAAAGGAACTATATAATCATCTATTAAAACTTCTAAATAAAGATTTCCACCAACTGATGAAATTGTACTAAGAATAATACAAATAATAACTAAGGCCAATCTAAATTTATAATTTTTAATAATATATCCCATTACTCTACCTAACATTTTAAAATCCATCTTAGGTTTAGGAGGTCTTTGCTTTTTCATATTTTTTTCTGTCATTATAAATTACCTCCTTTCATTTGGTTTTGAGATTCATAAACTTCTTTATAAATAGCATTTGAATCTAATAATTCTTCATGTGTTCCTACTGCGTTAATCTCGCCATTTTCCATCACTATTATTTTGTCTGCATCTTGAACAGAAGAAACTCTTTGAGCAATAATAAGTTTTGTTGTATTTGGTATTTCTTCTGCAAAAGCTTTTCTAATTAAATTATCTGTTTTTGTATCTACTGCACTTGTAGAATCATCTAATATTAATATTTTTGGTTTCTTTAAAAGTGCTCTAGCAATACAAAGTCTTTGTTTTTGACCACCAGACACATTAGTTCCACCTTGTTCAATATATGTATCATATTTATCAGGAAAACTCATAATAAAATCATGAGCTTGTGCTAATTTACATGCTCTTTCTAGTTCTTCGTCAGTTGCATTTTCATTTCCCCAACGTAAGTTTTCTTTAATTGTTCCAGAGAACAATACATTTTTTTGAAGAACCATTGCAACTTCATTTCTTAATGTATGAATATCATAATCTCTAACATCAACTCCACCAACTTCAAGTTTACCTGTTGTAACATCATAAAGTCTTGGAATTAATTGAACTAAAGTAGTTTTTGAAGAACCTGTTCCTCCAAGAATTCCAACTGTTTCTCCTGATTTAATTTCAAGATTTACATTTTTCAAACATAATTTATTTATATCTTTTACATAACTAAAATTAACATTACTAAATTTGATTGAACCATCTTTAACTTCTGTTACTGGATTTTCTTTACTTGTAATATCACTTTCTTCATCTAATATTTCTACAATTCTTTCAGCTGAAGCTCTAGCCATCATCATCATTACTAAAATCATTGATAAAATCATAAGTGACATTAATATTTGCATTGCATAAGAAATCATACTTGTAAATTCACCTGTTGTTAATCCACCAGCAACAATTTCTTTTCCACCAAACCATGAAATTAATACTATAATTGTACTTACAGTAAATTGCATTAATGGATTATTTAAAGATACAAGTTTACTTGCTCTTGAAAATTGATTGTAAATATCTTTTGAAACATCTTCAAATTTATCAATTTCTTTATTTTCTGTTACATAAGATTTTACAACTCTAATTCCTCTAACATTTTCTTGTACTATAGTATTTAAATTATCATAAGTTTTTATAGCTTTTTCAAAAATTGGATGAGCTTTAGTTGCTATTAAATATAATCCACCACCTAAAAATGGTATTGCAGCTAAGAAAATTAAAGATAACTTAGCATTTACAACAAATGCCATAATTAATGAGAATATAAGCATTAATGGTGCTCTTATTGCAATTCTAGTTAACATTTGAAATGCCATTTGAACATTGTTTACATCAGTTGTATGTCTTGTAACAATACTTGATGCTGAAAATTTGTCTATATTTGAGAAAGAATAATTTTGTACATGATGGTACATCTTTCTTCTTAAATTTTTAGCAAATCCACTACTTGCTCTTGCAGCATGACGACCACTCATTACTCCACAGAACATAGCTAAAATAGAGCAAATAATTAAAATTATTCCTATTTTAATTATTACTCCAGAATCTCCTTTATTAATTCCTTCGTCAATTAAAAATGCCATTAGGAAAGGTATTATTACATCAAAAACACACTCTCCAGCAACGTATAACGGTGTTTTAATTGCATGTGATTTGTATTCGCCTACACATTGTGCTAATTTTTTTAACATTTTTTCCTCCTTTTATTTTGTTATAATTTATATAAAAATCCCATTTTAAAATATACTTTTTATAATTTAGAATATATCTAATTCTATTGGACAGTGATCACTGCCAAGAATATCGCTATAAATTTTCGCATCATTTATTTTAGTTTTTAAAGAATCTGATACAATAAAATAGTCAATTCTCCAACCAATATTTTTTTCTCTTGCTTGCCTCATATAAGACCACCAAGTATAAGCTTCTTCTTTTTCTGGATATAAATATCTGTAAGTATCTATAAATCCAGCATTTAAAAGCTCTGTCATTTTATTTCTTTCTTCATCTGTAAATCCAGCTGAAAAATGATTTGTTTTTGGATTTTTTAAATCAATTTCTTTATGAGCAACATTTAAATCCCCACAATAAATTACAGGCTTTGTTTCTTCCAATTTTTTCAAATATTTTCTTACTTCATCTTCCCAAACTTGTCTGTAATCTAGTCTTTCAAGTTCTCTTTTTGAATTTGGTGTATAACAGTTTACTAAATAAAAATCTTCATACTCTAAAGTAATAAGTCTTCCTTCATTGTCGTGTTCTTCAATTCCCAAACCATAACTTACAGAAATTGGTTCTTTTTTGCAAAAGATTGCTGTTCCAGAATATCCTTTCTTTTCAGCACTATTCCAATATTGATGATAATCTTTTAATATTGCCTCAATTGTTAAATCAATTTGGTCTTCTTGCATTTTTGTTTCTTGAATACAGAAAAAATCTGCATCTATTGTATCAAAAAAATTTTGAAAACCTTTATTTACAACAGCTCTTAAACCATTTACATTCCACGAAATAAATTTCATAACTTCTCTCTTTCTTGCCAAAAATTTATATTAGATAATTTTCCTATATCATAAACCGTATCATATCACAAATATATTTATTATTCAATTTTTTTAGTTAATATTGTTAAGTTTTTATTATCAAAAAAAATAGACAATATACAATAAAATTGATATTGTCTATTTCGTAATTTAACAATTATTTTCTCTACATTTATCTTTACAGATACATTCTATTTTTATTAAACAAAGTACTAATAAGAAAAATTGAATAATTGCAAGAACAAAGAAAAAAGTAAATATGGCTATTAAAACTGCTAATGCTGTAGCTCCTACTGTAATTGCAAGAAGTAAACTTGCAATTACTATTGTTCCCAAAATTCCAATTAATAATAATGGACCAAATTCACATAAGCAATATTCTTCTTTTCTTCTAGAAAATAAAATTGTTCCTAATAATACTATCAAGAAAAATCCTGTTACTCCTATTGCAGTAAAAAGTAAAGTTGGTATTGCAGTAAATATTTCTGTGCTAAAAATAGAAAAAACTATAAAAGCAAACACAATACTTATTATAATAGAAATAATATTCAATCCAGTCTTTTTATAACATCCCATAACAATAGCCTCCTTTATTGGACTTTATGTCCTAACATATAATATGCGTATTATTTTAAGAAGTGATTTTATCATAATGTTATATCTAAAACCATCATTATTAAAAAGCCTATTGTTAAACCAATAATTCCTAATTTTGTAAATTCTCCACTCTGAGATTTTGGTATTAATTCATCTGCTACAACATAAATCATACTACCTGCTGCAAAAGCTAATAAATAAGGTAGAATTAAACTTATTTTTGAAGTAAGTAAAATTGTAATAAAAGCCGCAATCGGCTCTACTATTCCAGAAAAAAATCCATATAAAAAAGATTTTCCTTTTGATATTCCACTAGATTTTAATGGCATTGAAACAATTGCTCCTTCAGGAAAATTCTGAATTGCAATTCCTATAGCCAGTGAAATTGCTGCTGCAATTGTCATTCCAGCATTTCCAGCTATAACACTTGCAAACGCCACACCAACTGCCATTCCTTCTGGAATATTATGCAATGTTACTGCTATAAAAAGCATTATATTATTTTTAAAATCTGATTCATTATTATTCAAATCTAATGTTTTTTCTAGCTTTGAAATTATAAAATCAATTATTATTAAAAAAATAATTCCTAATATAAAACCAATTACAGCAGGAAACCATTCTAAAATTCCTTGATTATTTGCCATTTCAAAAGAAGGAATTAATAAAGACCAAATTGAAGCAGCAATCATCACTCCAGAAGCCAATCCCAACAATAATTTTTCAACTCCTTTATTTAAAGTATTTTTCATAAGAAATACCATAGAAGAGCCTAAAATTGTTCCCCAAAAAGGAATGAAAACTCCTAATATAATTTCCATAAAAAAATCCTCTCGAATATTATATTGACATTTTATGTCTTCTATATAATATTCAAGAGAATATTTTTGGCTATTCTTTTTCTATTTTTATATATTCACATATAATATCTATTACTTTTTCGCTACCAATTTCGCAATTAATACATAAATCATAATTTTCTTTTTTACCCCAAGTTTGATTTGTGATTACTTCATAGTAAGCAGATCTTGATTTATCAGAATCTAACACATGTTTTTTGGCTTCTTTATATGTATCATTGTACATTTCTTTGATTTTATCAATTCTATATTCTATCGGTGCATACAAGAATATTTTTATCAAATTTGGATTATCTTTTAATATGTAATCTGCTCCTCTTCCTACAATTATACAATTATCTTGAGCAGCAATTTTCTTAATAGTTTCAGCTTGTTTAATAATTGAATCTTTTTCTGCGTCTAATGATAAATAAAATTTATATAATTCATCATCTGTTAAACTATCTTCTATCATAGAATTATTTAAAGCAAATTTTTTAATTTCTTCTTTATCATAGAATTTTATATTTAACTTTTCAGCAACTTTTCTTGCTATTTCTTTTCCACCTGTACCATGTTCACGAGCTATTGATATAATTAATTTTTTATCAGTTTCTTCTACTTTAGCTGAATTAACTTCATTTAATATTTCAACTTTTTCTTTATATGATTTTTTCAAAATAAAAATAGAAATTATTGCTGTAAGTACTTCTGCTATCGGAAAAGTCCACCAAACAATATTTGTTACATTATCAGATAATGTAAATAAATATGCTACTGGAAATACAAATATTACTAATCTTAATAAAGATATAATTAGTGGTCTTAAAGCATATCCCAAAGCTTGAAGTACACCTTGAACTGCAACAGAAAATCCCATAAATACATAACCAATACTTGCAATTCTTAATGCGATTGTACATATTTCTATTATTTCAGTTGTTGTTCCACCAGCTAGTCCAAATAAATTAGCAAGTGGTCTTGCGAAAATTTCAAATACTGCAGTTAAGATTAATGTAACTATAAAAGTATCAATTACTCCATATTTAATACAATCTTTAATTCTTTCTTTGTCTTTCATACCATAATTAAATGACAAAATTGAAATTACAGTATTAGATAGTCCAAATGCTGAAAATAAAGCTATTTGTTGGATTTTATAATATATTCCATAAGAACCTACTAATATTGTTGGATCAGCTTCTGATGTACCAAGTATAGCATTCATTCCAGCCATCATAACTGATAATAAAGCTTGCATAATTGCAGCTGAAATACCTATATTGTAAATTCCTTTAATTAAACTAAAGTCAGGTTTAATATATTTAGGATTTCCATTTATCTCTTTATTTAATGTATAATGGAATATCATAGCCAAACCTAAAGATACAAATTGTCCTATAACAGTAGCCCAAGCAGCTCCTGCTACACCCATTTTGCAAGGATAAATAAATATGTAGTCTAAAATAATATTAGTAACTGCACCAGCAATTTGTGCAATTGTTGAAAGCATTGTCTTTCCTGTGGATTGTAAAAATCTTTCATAAACAGTATAACCAATAGAACCCAAAGAAAAACAACAACAAATTTGTAAATAAATTGTTCCCATAGATATTACTTCTTCATTTTCACCAGCAAAAAGGCTTATAAACCATTTTGAACCAAAGGCTCCAAATAATAAAAACACTATAAATATGATTATACTTAAAAATATACCATTTCCAGCAACTTTATTTACTTTTTCTGTATTTTTTTCTCCTAAACTTTTTGAAAGAAGTGCATTTAATCCAACTCCAGTTCCAACACCTACTGCTATTATTAAAATTTGTATTGGAAATGCAATTGTCAATGCTTGATTTGCAAGAGCTCCTGATTCGCCCATATTTGTAACAAATATGCTGTCAACAACATTATATAAAGCTTGCAATACCATTGATATAATCATTGGTAATCCCATTTTCCAGAATAATTTTTTCATTGGCGTATCTGCCATCTTGTTATTTTTAGTTTGTTCCATAACTAAATTTCCCTCCTATTTTTGAGCAAAAAAATAATGTGTAACTCCAAATTCAATTGGATTTACACATTTCTGCTACGCATTGCTTTACTTAATATAACATAAATTTTATTTTTGTGTAAGTACTTTTTTTAATTTTTTACTATTTTATTTTTCCACCACCAATTACAATATCATCAATATAAAACACCGCTGATTGTCCTGACGTTATTGATTTTTGAGGTTCTTCATAAATCACATTTACATTATTACCATTTGGAATTATTTTCGCTCTATACTCTTTTGAAGAATATCTTGTTTTCACATTAACATCTAACTCTTTTTCTAGTTTATCAAATAGAAGCCAATTTAAATCTTCTACAATAAATTCTTTTTTGTATAGTTCTTTTTCTTCTCCAACAATTACTTCGTTTTTTTCTTTGTTAAATCCTATAACATATAATGACGTTTTATTTGATATTCCCAATCCCTTTCGTTGACCTATTGTATATTTGTATAATCCTGTGTGAGTGCCTAATATCTTTCCTTCTTTATTTACAATATTTCCTTCTACACTTTTTATATCCGAATTATTTTCTAAAAATTTTTTATAATTTCCATCTGGTATAAAACAAATATCTTCACTATCTGGTTTGCTTGCAACTGGCAAATTATGATTTCTAGCAATTTCTCTAATTTCAGATTTGCTTGTAAAATTTCCTAAAGGTAATTTTAATTTATCTAACAATTCTCTTGGTAAATTATATAAAACATAGCTTTGGTCTTTTGCTACGGCATTTGCTTTTTTTAATACATTTTGATTGTATTTTTCAGAATATTCTATTTTTGCATAATGGCCTGTTGCTATGTAATCACATTCTAGTTTTTTAGCCATTTCATACATTGCACCAAATTTCAAATATTTATTACATTCAATACAAGGATTTGGTGTTTTACAATTTGCATAACATTTTATAAAATCATCAATTACATATTTTTGAAATTCTTCTTTAAAATTCAAAGTGTAATGAGGAATTCCTAAATAATCGCAAACTCTTTTGGCATCCATTGTAGAAGAAATATTACAACAACTTCCTTCAACTTCTCCTTCAAAAAGTTTCATTGTTATTCCAATTACATCATATCCTTGTTCTTTTAAAAGAATAGCAGAGACGCTACTATCAACGCCTCCACTCATCCCTAGTAAAACTTTTTTATTCACTTTATTTATTCCTTTTACTTTTTATTTATAAAACTATATTATAATTTTCATATATTATAAAGAACAATGCTCACAATAATGTTCTTTTAAATTGCATTTTTCTTTAATCTCTTCTTCTGTTAATTTTCCTTCTTTTCTATAGTAATCTGCAATTGCCTCATGTATAGCTTCTTCTGCTAAAACTGAGCAATGGATTTTTACAGGTGGTAATCCGTCTAATGCATTTACAACATCATTATTTTTTAAAGCTAATGCTTCTTCAAGTGTTTTTCCTTTTATCATTTCTGTTGAAATACTACTTGTTGCAATAGCTGCTCCGCATCCGAAAGTTTTAAATTTAACATCAACAATAACATTATTTTCAACTTTTATGAACATTTTCATAATATCTCCACAAACTGGATTTCCAACTTCTCCAACTCCTGAAGCATCTTCTATTTTTCCAACATTTCTTGGATTCGTATAGTGTTCTACTACTTTATCTGAATATTCCATTAATTATTTTCCCCCTCTATAAAACTCTCCCATAATGGAGACATCTCTCTTAATCTATTTACTATCTCTACTAAATTTTCTACTAGATAATCAACATCTTCTTTAGTATTATATTTTCCTATTGCTATTCTTAAAGAACCATGTGCAATTTCGTGTGGCAAACCGATTGCAAGTAAAACATGTGATGGATCAAGTGAACCAGATGTACAAGCACTACCACTTGATGCACAAATTGCTTTTAAATCCAAATTTAATAATAATCCTTCACCTTCAATAAATCTGAAAGAGATGTTACTATTTCCTGGAAGTCTTTTTTCCATATCTCCATTTATTTTTATATAAGGAATTTTTTCTTTTACTTGTTCTACATAGTAGTCTCTTAGTTCCTTTATTTTCTTGTTATGTTCATCTATATCTCTATAAGCAAGTTCAATTGCTTTTCCCATACCAACAATTCCAGCAACATTTTCTGTTCCTGCTCTTTTATTTCTTTCTTGATGTCCTCCAGAAATATATTTATCAAATTTCACTCCATTTTTTACATATAAAGCTCCAATTCCTTTTGGTCCATAAAATTTATGACCAGATAATGATAAACTATCTATATTTAATTCTTGAACATCTATTTTTACATTTCCAATAGCTTGTACAGCATCTGTATGGAAATAAATTTTATTTTCTTTTGCAATTTTTCCAATTTCTTCTATTGGCTGAATTGTTCCGATTTCATTATTTGCAAACATTATTGTAATTAAAACAGTTTCTGGTTTTATAGCTTGTTTTAATTCTTCTAAGTTTAATATACCATTTTCATCTACTGATATATAACTTACTTCAAACCCTTCTTTTTCAAGCTCTTTGCAAGTTTCTAAAACTGCTGGATGTTCTATTTTTGAAGTTATAATGTGATTTCCTTTTGCTTTGTTTGCTCTTGCAATTCCTTTTATTGCTGTGTTATCACTTTCACTTCCACCAGCTGTAAAATAAATTTCATTTGGTTTGCAATTTAAAACTTTGGCAATTTTTTCTCTTGAATCTTCAACAGCTTTTCTCGATTCTCTACCAAGTTTATATATTGAAGAAGCATTTCCATAGTTTTCTTTTAAATATGGAATCATTTCTTGTAATACTTCATCATCTAATTTTGTTGTTGCTGCATTATCAAAATATATATTTTTCATATTGTTTTGCATGACTAATTTTGCAGTCATACATTCCTCCTTTTTTATATTATTTACAAAAATTCTCTTTTCATACTATTTCAATAGGAATTATACAACTTAATTCCTACCTTGTCAATAGGAATTGTAATAAAAAAAGAAGACTCATTATTTTGAGCCCTCTTCTATATATTTATTTAATTAAATCTTCTAATGTTTTACTGTCAATGTATTCAGTCATTACATCATCTAAACCTTTCCAAAAAGAATATGTTTTACATTTATCTTGTCTTGCACATTCTCCGTTTTCTGTTAAACAATTTATTGGAGCCATATCTCCTTCTGTTGCTCTTAATATATCTCCAACCTTATATTCTTTTGGTAATCTTGCTAATTTATATCCACCAGTATTTCCTCTTGCTGTTTCTAAAAAACTAGCTTTATTCAATAAAGATATAATTTGTTCTAAATATTTATTTGATATTTCTTGTCTTTCAGCAATATCTTTTAGTGATATATAATTCCCATTACTGTTTAATGCTAAATCAATCATTACTCTTAAGGCATATCTTCCTTTTGTAGATATTTTCATACTCTCATTCCTCCAACAATAATATTATACTACTAAATTAATAGGAATTGCAAGTATTTATAAAAATTGTAGTTTATATCGTCATTCTCTCACTGCTTTATTTATGTATGCAGCATAACAAATCGGTACAATTATTAAAAATATAGGCACTATATATAATGATACTACATTATCAATATTAAATATAGAAAGCGAATTTACTAAAACATGAGTTATTATACAAGGAATAAGTGATTTACTTTTGTAAAATATAATAACAAATAAATAGCCTATTGAAATTGCATAACAAATTTGTATTAGAGTCGGAACTAAATCAGCACCATTTAGTAAATTAACAATATGGCCTATTCCAAAAGTAATAGCACTTACAATTATTGCTGTTTTAACATTGTCCTTTTCCATCATTTTAAATAGAAAACCTCTAAAAATAATTTCTTCTATAAAACCAACATTAATCATTGTTAAAATGTGAAATATTATTTCAGTTGATGTATTAGCGATGTTAATGCCAGTCCATAAATTAACTGACGCAATCAACACTAATGGTATAAAATACAAATATTTTTCGGGGTTAGTTACTTTTGTTAAGCCATAATACTTTACTCTATCAAGTTTAATTATTAAAATAATTAAGAAAGCAGAAAATATTGTATTTATAATTGTACTTCTATAATCTTCCACTCCAAAATTTTGTATGCAATATGAATTTATTACTATATATAAAATTATTAATAACATACAAAGTAAAGTTTCATGTTTTTCAAATATTTTTTTCATAACCTATTATTTTCCCTTACAACTTCTAATTTGTTAAACAATATTACTCATTACAAAAGCAATAATTAATGCAATAATAGCAAAACCAACAATAGTTCCTATCCATTTTACAACTTTCATTTTTTTAGGAATATATGGTTTTAATTCCTCTGTATTAGGTATATCCCATGCTTTTGTATGTTCTACCCAGTACCAATCAACAAAAAATCTATCAAATAATCCCATAATGTACATAATTAATAAACTTTGAATAAATATTTGATTAAATTCTTTTGCTCCGTTTATATAACAAACCATAAATGGAACTAGGATGAAGCAAGGTAAATACAAAACTATAATTGAAATTATTGTTTGTTTTCTTATTTTTTCTTTTGAAGTATATCCTAATTTAATTGCTTTATCTTGAACATCTTTTTCATAAAATACAGTAAATTTTTCTGGCCCATTTGCTATACCAATAACACAATATATTAAAAGTATAAAACATAATACAATGCCTTCCATTATAATTAACATTAAAATCAACTCTCTTTCAAATTACTATTTTCTATTAGATTATATTATAAAAAATAAAGAGAAGCAATTATTTGCTCCTCTGTTTAATTATTGTTTATCATTTTTTATTGTAAATTATACTTAAAATTAAATCTCAAATTTTGCAATTTCACAGTTTTTTAAACCTTTTATAGCATCTCTATCAACAAGTTTTTCTAAAGGATATTTCATAAAATAACATTTAATAGGTACAGATGCCCCACCATGTGTAACTATAAGTATATTTTTATCTTTGTAGTTTTTAATCATATCATCAAGAAATTCATATATTCTACTACAAAATTCTTTCATCGTTTCCATATTATAAAAATCTATATTTCTATTGTAATCCCAAACATCATTAATTTCTGGATTAATCTCTTTTAATTTTTCTCTATCTTTTTTGTCCAATCCTTCGAATTTACCAAATCTTCTTTCCATTAATCTCTTATCTTCAATAATAGAAACATTAAAATTTCTATTAATAATTTCCGCTGTTTCCTTTGCTCGTTTTAGCGGAGATGAAATTATTAAATCTATATTTTCGTTTTTAATTAACTCTCCAGTTTCTTTTGCTTGTTGCCTTCCAGTATCATTTAATTCTATATCTGTTTGTCCTTGAAGTTTTCCAAGGACATTCCAGTCAGTTTGTCCATGTCTTGTTATGAAAATTTCCATATATCATCCACCTCTATTTCTAAATTTATCTACACTTTTGACAGTATTGTGTACAAAGCTTGTCTGTACATTCAGAGCATTTAAGTGCTGCATTAGTCATTTCTGAAAAACGTTCTGGATAAATCATCACACACACTTCCCAAACAAGCCATGCAAGCAATGCCATTACTACAAGTGAAACTGAGAAAAAGCCACCAACAAAAATAAGTGGTGAAAACATCATAAGATGATCCCAATTAAAAATTCTACAAGTAGTACAGCATTTATTTTTCATAAGTAAGCGAAAAGGACACCAAATTAAAACACAAATCAAATCACAAACATAAAAGAAAACTGAAATCATAAATAGCCAAATTTTATCTATGATAGCGTTGTAATACAGTGCACCAATGCCTATAATTAGCAAGCCCCAAATAATAAATACTTTATAAGCTGCCTTAGTAGTAGTCACTACGTAATTTTTAAGAGCTTCATAATTAATTTTTTCACGAATTGGTTGAAAACGATTTGCAAATAATTTTTGTGAACCTAATGCTACTTTATTTTTTATTGGTATAATTTGTAAAACCATATCGCATACCCAAACTAACCATAAAAGATGTAATATATAAAATTTTTTAAAGAAATTATTACCATTCAAAATTTCAAAGTTTTGTAAATCAAAACACATAATCAAACATGCAATAAAAATTGCAATACGCGCAATTAAACGAATAAAATATCTTTTTCTTGTTGCAGACACTTTTTACCTCCAGCATATAAATTCTTTTATATCTTCTTTTCACTTTCAAATTACAAATATTTAAAAATTTCTTTAGGATATAAAATCTTTTTATTATTTTTAAATTCATCAATATCAACCCAAATAGCTTCTCCTTCACCATCATCATCTATCATTGGAAATTTTTCTTTATAATCCTCTTCTCTTATTTTTATATTATAAAAGAAAATAATCTCATGACCGTCTTTTCCTTGAAATGTAAATATATTTTCAGCTATACCGCAGTACTCTCCAACTTCAATGTCTATACCTAATTCTTCTTTGAATTCTCTTTTTAAAGCTTTTTGACTTGTTTCTAAAAATTCTATTCCACCGCCCAAACATCTATAAAATGTTTGATTTTTTATTTTATCATATCCTTCACTCACTAAAATTTTATTATTTTTCTTTGCGATTCCTAATACAACAGGTCTGATTTCTTTAAATTTATTCATTTTTGTATTCTCCTTTACAAATTTTTAATATATCTAATTCTATATTCCATTTCTAAGTCCTCTCTAAAAATCGCTATTTTTCTATTCGATTATATTATAAAAGATTAAGATAAGCAATCACTTACTCCTTTATTTAATATTTATTGTTCATTGCTTTATTAACATAAAAAATACTTACCTAATAAAAATTAAGTAAGTATTTTTTTCTATTATCAATTTTATTTATCTTCAGAAATTTTAAGGTTTGAATCTGTTAAATTCATATAATTTGGTGTATATACAAGCATTGCTGGATATTTTAAGTTTTCATCTGCCTCTAAAGCTCCATCTGTAGTAATTTTTAAGTTTATTCCATTTTCATCTACTGTTACCTCATCAGCACTAAAGCTATTTTCAGTATTTGCTCTTACAATAATTGTTGCAAATATACATTCAAAATCTGAATTTGTTAATTTTCTTACTCCATAATAGTCTATTAATTTTTTGTATTCACTATAATCTGTTAATCTTAAAGCATAATAGTCGTTTCCTAAGTTTTCCCAAGTTGAAAAATCAATTTCTGGCATATCTTTTGTAATTGTTATATTTTCAGCTATTGAATTTTTGTAATTATAATTTTGTTGTGTTATAGCATTATTTCCTTGCATATTTTCAATCAATAGTTGTCTTGAAGTTTCATCAAAATATTTAAACCCAACTTCACTACGATCTTTCTTTTCTTTTGAATATCCTTCATAATCATCTTTGTATGCAATTTTTACTTCACTACTAAAATCTTTTTCTTCATTGATTAAATTAGTAAATATTTGTATTTCTTCTTTTTTCATTGTATTAGGTATCATAAATGAAACACATTCATTTTCTTCATATTTTGCTACTAATTGTTTAACTTCTTCTTTATACTTTGTACTATTTTCTATAAATTCTTTATCTTCACTATCTCCTGTGTATTTAAAAGAAATATACAAAGTGTTTTCAAAAGCATCAATTCTATCTAATCCTGTTCCTATATAACTTGTACTATATGGCGCTGTAACTATCATAAAATATTCATTAAAATATTCTTCACTCATTTCTATAATGTCTGGTTGTTTTGCTTTAAAATCCAAATATTCTTGATATGTATTTATTAATTTGTAGTAATATCCACTACCTTTTCCTGTATCTATATATTCAGCATAATATCTTTTTCCTTTTTTACTATCTTTCACTACTCCTTCAACATCAGCTGCTGTAAAGTTTTTGAAATAAACTCCATTATCTAGTTTATTTACTCCTTCTCCTAAAGTATTTTCATCAACTAATTGTTCTGCTCCTTTATCTTCATTTACAACAGTTGGTCCATTTATAAACGAATCTTTAAATATGATAAAACTTGCTACTGCTAATAATAAAATTAAAACAATAACACCAATAATTATTCCTATTTTTCCTGATTCACTTTTCATAAAAACTCCTCCTTAACTTATTATATTAATTCAATATGTATTATATCGAATTTTGGATTTTTTTACAATAAATCAATTATTCAATCGAAAAAATATTTTATTTCTGTTGTTTATAAATTTTCTAATTTATTTATTGCTTCATTTTCATCTTTTACAAAAAATATATCTTTTCCATTATTACTTTCATAAATAAAATCTTTAAGAGGTTTGCTTGTATATTTTATTGTCATTATAAAATCTATTGCAGATTGATAATGTATCTACTAATCTTTTTCTTCAATTATATATTTAATATTTCTATCATTCATACTCTTTTCTAATATATCTATTAAATCGCTAGCTTTATCGTAATCCATTATATTAATTGTTCTATAAATATCTCCTTCCTTGTAATATAATTCATTAGTGTATCCTCTAACTTTTAATAAATTATCATTATTATCATAGTCTATAGTACAAGTTATTTCTTGTTCATTTAAAATATATTTTATAATTTTGGTATTTGTTTTTACTCTATTTATACTATCTATTTTTAATTCTTGATTAGAAAGTGCTGGCATTCTTGTTTCAAATGGCACTCCATCATATTCTGTTACTTTTCCAAATAAAATAGTAAACTCTAAATCTTCAATATTATCAAGCATTCCTTGACGGATTCCAAGACCTCCTGCTCCTGCCAAATCCCTGCCAAAAACAATTTCTCCACTATTTGTTTCATCTTGTTTTTTCGAATGTATATAATTCATTCCCATTTTATTATTTCTAATAATTACATAACCTGTTCCGTTTTCAACAATACCTTTTTTATTATAATTAAATGTTATATTTTCATCATCTATTTTTATATTAGTTATTTCCAAAGTTCCGCCCAAATCAGCTTGTTTAGTATAAACCTTATCTCCTTCAACTACAGGATACCAAGTTGCTTTCTTATACATTTCTGCTTCTTCATTAGTTTTTCGATCATCATATGCTCTTGATTTTATTGGAATTACTTTAAATTTGTTTAAATCTTGAACATCATCTAATAAAATTACATAATTTTCTTCTACATTGATTATCTCGTTTTCTTTTAATTTATAAATTTTATCTCTTTCTATTTCTTTACCACTACTTGCCAAATAATACTTTCTTCCTATAAGGTCACTACTATAAGTTCTATAAGGAATAAGGTTATCATTTTCATCAGTAATCAAAAATGATTTCCATTGTAGGAAATTACTGTCACCATATTCTCCGTATGATATATTATTAATAGTTCTTTTTACTCTTACAAAAGTTTGAAAATTTGTATTCAAAACTTTATCTAAAATTATTGTTGAACCATCATCTAGTTCTTGTTTTTGTGTATTTATATCTTGCTCTTCAAAATTATCAATCTGTGAATTGATTTTGAAAATTTCATCTATTTGCACAGATTCATTTAAATAATTCTCAGTCCAAAGGTAATCAAACCAAATCTCTAAATCCATCATATTTTCATCATTTGCCATTGTATAAATAATTTGATAATAAGAATATTCTGAATCAGATTCTTTTTCTGTATGACTTATACAAAAAGGATTTTTATCTCCATTTAACTTAATTGTATTTGCAATTCCAATTGTATAACCCCAAGCATCTGTATATGTAATTTCTTCAAATTCATTTAAAGCTTTTTCTTTTAAATTTATTTTATATTCTAATATTATATAAGCACTATCTCTAGCAATATTTTCTAAACTTAAAGTAAAATATTCATTATCAATCTTTTCATTTATAGCCACTTTATTATCTTCATAATTTTGACTCAATTTATTAAGCCCCATCTTTTCGAAGCTTAAATTTCCTGCTATTCCTGCATAAACAGTTGCACTCAACGCTCCAACTAAAATCATTACTGCAACTTTTTGTAAAAGACCAACAAACTTACTTTTTGTTTTTTTCTTGTTAATTTTTCTTGACGGTGATTGCATATTTGAAATATATTTTAATGCATCATTAACTGAATCTTCATAACTTTCAGGAACTTCAAAATTGTTTTTAGATATGTATTTCAGTTTTTCTTCAAAATTATTCATATAACTCCCCTCCTTCCAAAATTTTCTTTAGTTTATTTCTAGCTCTTGAGAGTTTTGTTGTAACTGTACTTTGTGGAATATCCATAATGTTACTAATTTCTTTAATTGATAAATCTTCCGAATAAAATAGTGTTATTAACATTTTTTCTTCATAGTTTAAATTCTTCACTAATTCAAAAAAATCAATATTATGAATACTATCACTAATATAATCTCTGCTTATTTCTTTTATAGAATCTTCATTATATTCTTCAAAAATAATTTCTTTTTTAGATTTATAAATATGATTGCATTCATTTATTAAAATTTTAATAATCCATGTCTTAAAATATTTTTCATTTTTCAAACTTTTAATTGAAATAAAACTATTAACAATTGTATTTTGTACAGCTTCATTTACATCATCTTCGGAAAATAATCGCATTTTTGCAATTCTATATAAATCTTTTTGAATCAGTTGAATTGCTTGAGAAAACGCTAGACTATCTCCGCTTTACAGCTTTCTTTATAAGTTTCTCCATTAAATTCCTCCATTTACATATGCATATATATTCGTTTCATATATTAGAGTTCAATAACACAAAAAATGTCTCACTTTTTTCAAATTTTATCATAAAAAAGCAAAAAAATACTTACCTAATAAAATTAAGTAAGTATTTAGTATTCTATATTATTTAATTTTTTCTAATTCTATTTTTACTGGCTCACCATACAGCTCAATTACGGCAGTAACATTTTCTGTTAAATCATATTTAGTCATGTCAAATGTGGTATAATAATCAAATTTATTTTCATCAATAAAACTATATTTAGCTTTTGTACCAACGTAACTTGTAACGAAGAATTTATCTCCGTTAGAATTTATAATATAGTTTCCATCTGTTTTTGGAAACCAATAAATAAAATTCTCTCTTACATTTCCTATTGGGTATTGTTTGGTATAATAATCCTCATACATAGATTTAAAAGGACTATTTTCATAATATTGCGTAATATCTTTAGATGATACTGTAGCCACAGCCAAAGACTTTGCATTAGAATTATTGTTAATTGTGTTTGATTTATGTACTTTACTATAATTTTTATAAATTTCTTTTTTCTGTTCATCTAATTCTTTTGGATATGTTGGCTTTTCGATATTAGATATCATAATTCCCAATTCAAATCCAGTGTCTGTAGCTTTAGTTGCATATACCTCAAAGTTTTCATTTTCACAACTTACCACCTCATATTCTTGTTCTTCTCTGTTTATCATTTTCTGTGGAACTTCTAAATTTATATTCCAGTTTCCTAATGCTATAAATTTATTCAAATCACCATTTGTATCTTTAATTTCAAATTCAATTTTTTCAAAACAAATATTTATTTTTTCTGATTTTGGAAATTCTTCATTTTCAAGATATATGTTATAAATTAAATTTATTATATTTTCTGAATCATTAAAATCTTGAATAAAATTATTTAATCCCGTATTTAAATAAGCTTCATTGAATTCTAAATATTTATATTTTAATTTTTTATTATCACAAAATTTTTCAAAATTTTCTTTGTTTGTTTCTGTATAAATAATTCTATTTTCATTATCTGTAATTATAATATCTCCTAACCTTAAGTTATTAATTTTATCAACATTAACAAAACTAGTATCTAATTTAACATTATAATCTATACTAAAATTGTAATTATCTATAAAAAAATTATCTACTTTTATACCGATATCTGAATTATTTAAGTGATTTCCGTTACTATCAATAATTTTACATTCCGACATATTATAGTCGCTTTTTACTTCTTCTATATATCCATTATTAATAGCAGTTTGAACACCATTACCTAAATGAAATTTTTCTCTTATAAATTCTTCTATATCTTTTGCAAAAACAATTCCACTTGTTAATACTAAACATATACACGCAACAGATGCTATTTTTCTTATGCTTAATCTTCTGTTTTTATTACTCATATTTTGATCCTTTTGAAAGTTAGATACAGTTATCTTATCTTTTGTCATTTGTCTAATTCTTTCTATACTATCTCTATCCATTTAAACTATACCCTCCTTTCAATAATTCCTTTCTTAATTTCTTTCTTGTACGGTGTAATATTATTTTTACTTTAGATTCAGAAATATTATTTTCTATGGCAATTTCTTTTATCTTTCTTGAATAAAAATAATATTCATAAAATATTTCTTTATCATCTTGTTTTATTTTGTTTAATAATTCGATTATTTTTCGATTTACTTCATTATTCTCAATTACTACATCTAGTCCTTCATTAGTAACTAGAATATCTTCATAACTTTCTATATTCTCATAGTTATTATTAAAAACCTTGTATTTTTGCTTTATTAAATTTTTTACAATACCTACTAAATATGAAGATAATTTTTTATCTAAATCTAATTTGTATTGGTTATTCCATAAAATAAGATATGTATCTGATATTATTTCTTCTATATCTTCTTTTGCAAAGCTTCCAGCATTTTGAATAATAGTATAAAGATAACCTGAAAAATCATCGATTATTTTATCTATATCAAGCACATCTCCTTTTATATACATGTATATCACGTTTTCGTTTTTCAATTTTTTCTCCTTTATTCTTTTAAGATATCTTCATTATTAAGTTCATTAAAAATGAAAAAAGGTTACAAGTTTTTTCAAAAATACAATAAAATTATTTTTGGTATTGTAATCTTACATACTTTAGTCTATAATTGTTCCATCCAATCTTCACCTAGAACTACTACTCTGCCAGTAGTAGTTCTTTTTTGGCATAAAAAAAGAACTAAACGCTGCAGCGTTTAGTTCTGGTGTCCTTTATGACCTCAGCCGACACCTAATTTGTAATATTATTATGCTACGTTTAATAGTATATGTCAAACACATTTCAGCTATGCATCAATATTTTTTATTAATTTAAATATTTGTATTCTATCTGGCTAAATATTCTTTAAATTCTCTTGTCTTTTTATTTTATTTGTAGTTGTTTTTATAAGTGGTTCTTCAGTTAAAATAGTTCCTTTAATTCCTTTGTATAATGGCATTTTCTTATTTATTTCTTTAACTTTGTTTGATAGCACTGCATATATTTCTTCGTCGCTTTCGGCTTTGTATGCTTCTTTAACAATTTCTCTGTCATATACTATTTTTACATGAATTTTTATATCTTCTTTATCATCTGATTGTTGTTTTCCAAAAATAAAAGATTCTTTTACTCCTTCAATTTTATTTACTAATGTTTCCATTTCCTCTGGGAATATATTTTTACCATTTTTTAAAACTATTACACTTTTCTTTCTTCCACAAATGTATATATATCCATCTTCATCTATTTTAGCTAAATCTCCTGTATAAAACCATCCATCTATTAGCGCTTCTTTTGTAGCTTCTTCATTTCCATAATACTCAAGCATTACATTTGGACCTTTAGCAACAAGCTCTCCAATTCCATCTTCGTTTACATCTTCTAACTTTACTTGAACACTAGGAAGAGCTTTTCCAATTGAACCAACTCTAAATTCAGTATTAGTTTCAACACCAATAACTGGAGATGTTTCTGTTAATCCATATCCTTGGCATAAATTAATTCCCCAATTTCTGAAACCTTGTTCTACATCTTTATCTAAAGCTGCAGCTCCACTTACAAATAGTTTAATTTCTCCTCCAAAAATATTGTGAAGATCTTTGAAAACTACTTTCTTTTCTTCCATGCTAGCATCTTTGTATTTTTCTTCTAATTGTTTAATTATTCCAAGCTTTCCTTCTTTTTCTAATTTCTTTGTAATATTTTTATACATATTTTCATATATAGCAGGAACAAAGCATGCAAATGTTATTTTATATTCATTTAAATTTTCTAATATGTGTCTTATTCCATCACAGAAAGACATTTGATTTCCTAGATATAATGAATATAAAAATCCAGTTGTACATTCAAATACATGGTGCATTGGTAAGAATGATAAAACTCTATCATCTTTATCTACATCTAATACTGTAGCAATATCCATTAAATTTGAACAAATATTTTTATGAGAAAGAGCAACTACTTTAGATTTTGAAGTTGTTCCTGAAGTAAATAGCATAATATTCATTGCATTTGGATCTATTTTTGCATCTAAAAATTCTCTGTTTCCATCTTCTATAAGTTTCTTTCCTTTTTGAATTAATTCTTCTTGTGAATAAATACCTTCTCTATTTGTTTTAGCATCCATAGATATTAAATGTTTTAATTTATTCTTTTCGCTAATTTTAATTCTCTCAATACTTTCTTCATATTTTTGAGAATAAAATATTGCTTCTACTTCAGATCTTTCTATTAATTCTTCAAGTTCATTTTCCGGTAATGCTTTATCTAAAGGAACTATAATTCCAGTTCCGCAAGCTACTGCTAAATATGATAATCCCCATTCATATCTATTTTCTCCTATTACAGCAACTCTTTTTCCTTTTAACCCCAAATCAATTAAAGCCGTACCTAACGCGTCAATCATTTCTCTTATTTCTTGATGTGTTATTGTTCTATATTCTTTTTCTCCTGTTTTTATTTTATAAGCTATTCTTGTGCTATACATTTCTCTTGTTTTATTTAACATATCTTTTAAATCTGTTATTTCTAAAATCTCTTTTTTCATATATTTACCTTTCCTCATATTCTTTTAATATTTATTATATTCTATAAGCTATTATTTATCATTTGGATTATATCATAAAAAATATTATTTTTCTAACGGTCTAATTTTATCATAATATCATAAAAAAATATATTTATTTAAGTATAAAAATCATAAGAAAATTTTAAGAAAATTTTAAACATTTCTTAAAACACTTTTTTTATTTTTGTTGTAGAATATAGCCAAATAATAAGGAGATATCTACAAATGAGAAGAAAAAAATTGAGAAGAAAAAAATTGAAAATAAAAAACATAATAAAATTATTAATCATTATTTTGTTAATAATAAATTTTTATAATTATATTACTGGTTTTATTTCTACTAATGACAATTTCAAAACAATAAAATTAGATTATATAGAAAGCTATTCTGGAATAGGACAAGAAAAAACAAAGAATAAAGATGGATATTTTTCTACATTTACCACAGGAGAAGAATATAAGAAAACATATATAGAATATAAACAAAATGGAGATTCTTCTTGGAGTAATAAAAAATACTGGGGTGGTACTATGGCAAATAACGGTTGCGGTATTACTATTATGGCAACTATTTTAAGTGGATATAATAAAAATTATACACCTGAAGATTTAAGAAAAAAATATTATCCTGTATTAAATTATGAAAATATGTCTAAAGAACTTTCTTTAGAATTTGGAATTGAAAATACAGATTTTTATTATGATAGTGTTCATTTATCAAAAGAAAAAATTATTGAACATTTACAAACTAACAGACCAATTATTATTTGTGTCTGGAATAAACCTAATAAAAATCGTTGGACTGAAAAATCACATTATATGGCATTACTCGCAACAGACGGCAAAGATTTTGTTTATGTTTCAAATCCAAATGGTGGAAAAAATGATAGTAAAAGTTCAGGTTGGTATAATATAAAAGAAATAGAGCCATACCTTGCTAAAGCATTATATGTTGAAAGTTACAATTAAAAAAGATTAGTTATATTTCAAACTAATCTTTTTTTGTACTCTATATCTTATTATTTAATTTATTAATTAAATATCTTTTCTTATATTTAATCATACAAAAATTAGATATTTTTCTATAAATAGAATTGTTTACAATTCCACCCACTGCTCCAACAACTGGTATTCCTTGTATGAATTTTTCTATAAGAAGTGCATTTGCCATAATTTTTGCTGTAGTTTTTATTTCATCACCTAATTTCGCATTATAACTTTTCTCATCTTTTAGTTCTTCATTATATTGTTTCTTTTCATCAACTGTTTTGGATAAAGCTATTCGAATTAATCTTAATATATATATTCTTTCTTTTTCATTTTTATAATCAAATCCATAGCTTAATGAAATTTGATATATTCCTCGTAAAATAGTTGCTACAAATAATGGTATATCTGGAATTCCAAACCCTAGTATTCCCATTCCAGTTCCCACAGATGTTGTGATTAAATTATTCACCAAATTAGTCTTTTTAGAATATTTGTCTAATTTTTTTATATTAGTTTTATCTTCTTTATAATCTAACATAAATTTATTCACTTCATATTCCAAATTTATTTTTTCTTTATCAAAACTTTTTTCAATAATTGTAGTACCTTTATTAAATATTATTTCAAAGGCTTTAATAAAAGCACTATTTAAAGTTTCTTCTAAATTTTCTGGAATTTTTTCATGTATTTTAGCTTTTAAATTTCCTTCAACAACATTTTTATTTAAGAAGTACTTTTCTCTTCGTTCTAATTTATTCAATTCTTGTTTTAATTTAGAATCCTCAATCATTTTCATTATCTATTGTCCTTTATTTATATAAGTGGGTTATACATTCTTTCCTAATTCATAAGCCTCTGCGTATGATTTTGAATTTGTTGCTTCTCCAATTCCATGTAAGCCTATTCCATATACAACATCTTTTAGCCTTACATCTTCAAAGCATTCAAGTAATCCATTTATAGTCATAATAGAACTTTCTATTGCATTCTTGTCATTTTCAGCACAAGTTGCAATGTAATACATATCTTTATTTTTCATTTCTTCATATTTTGGTAAGTTTCTATCGATAAAAGTTTTTAATTGTCCGCAAACATCATACATATATATTGGTGAAGCCAAAACTAAAACATCAGCTTCTAGCATTTTATCTAGTATCTCATTCATTCTATCATTTTGAACACATCTTCCGGTTTTGCTACAACCATAACAAGCCACACAATAATTTATTTTGTTTTCTCTTAAACTAATTAATTCAACTTCATTTCCAGCTTCTTTTGCCCCTTTTTCAAAAGCTTCACATAGTATTTGTGAATTTCCATTTTTTCTAGGTGTTGATGATATAATTACTACTTTTTTACTCATTTTATTTTCTCCTTTTATATTTCAACAAAATTGTAATTTATTTATAGTTTTCCATATAAGTTTCCCTTATTTCAACCATTCCTTGTCCCATATTAATAGGGAAATATTTAGGACCTATAACGCAACCATGCGTCTTATTTTCTTTATCTTTAAAAGTTATTATATAATCTCCAAAATATTCATTCCATTCTATATTATCATATTCTAATTGCATTTTTGGGAAATGCTTATTCATATATTGAGCCCCATAAATTTTTGCTATTTGTTTTGGAATAATTCCACCAAGCCATAACACTACAATCAATAAGATTACAACTATTGCAAAAATCATTATTTTCTTATTTTTCATATATTTCTCCTTTTGAAATTAATATATTTTCTCAGACTTACCTACATTTTTAATTGCATAAATACTAGCAATTATTGAAATCGGAATTGATATAAGTAATATATTCGATATATTATAATAAATTTTGTCATTTGAATTTTCATATATGTAACTACTCAAAGCCCCTTTATCTGCCAATACTTCTGTTTCATATTCTTTTACTTCATTATTTTGATACACAACTTCATATCTATTATATGCAATTGAATCACCAGATGCTGATACTGTTGCTATTTCTTTCACATTTTCATCTAGTGTAACACCCAAATTAATACTATCTGCAAGAGCTTGTATTTCTTCTCTGTTCTCATCATTTACTGGTACTGCATGTCTATAGTTATTTCCAACAAGAATAGTTACAAAAATAAGAACAAATGGCAATATTATAATAATTCCAATTCCTATACATTTTAATATTTCTTTCATATCTTAATATTCCATTCTAAAAACTAACTTCATAGCTCAATGTTTTTAATTTTTCTTCTACTTCTCTAGTCGTCAATGAATATATATCAATTTTTTTCAAATTTACTAATCTTTCTATTCCTTCAATAGATGTAACATCAAAGATCTTACTTTCTCCATCCCAACTTGGTGCAAGATCTTGGTATATCTGAGAACCACCATCAAAATACATTTTTTCTATTTTTGCTAAATCTTCATCTGAAATCACCAAATTTTTTAAATAATTGTATAAACTCATACACATTTCGTCATGTAATATTTCTTTAAAGATTTTATTATTTTCATTTTTATATTGTTCTGAAGCCATTATTTCATTGTATTCCTTTTCAAATGTTGGCTTAGCATTTTTAGAGTTATACATCAAGTTATTAACTATAACCAATTTAAAATTAAAGTCAAAATCATTCATCACATTTTCCTCCTATAAAACAAGTTTAAATCAATTATACAAATATCAACTCGGTTATTAATTTATTTTTTTCATCTTATTTATATCATATATACTATTTTTTTACAATGTGTTATCTTTTTAGAAATTAAATCGTCGTCTGAATCTTCTATTTAGTGTCAACGATTATATATGTATAGACATAAAAAACGCCCAAGCGACTTGCTCAGGCGTTATATACAAATATTTATTTTGCTTTTTTGGTTTCTAATTTATAAATTCCGAATGCAACTACTGTTCCAATTGAAGCTGTTATTAATTGTGTTGTTGTCATAGCTGCTTGTAATGTTGCAACCATTTTATCTGGGAATATTCCAAATGCTTTTAAAATGAAGAATCCTGCTGCAATTACTGCAACTTTTGTTACAACTCCTGCAATTCCTGCTAAGAAGTAATTTTTTTCTTTTGAAAGCATTAACCATTTATAAGCATATACTAAAACAAAGTTTCCAATCCAAATTGCTGGAATCATATATACCATAAATACTGATGCACTTTTAAATACATATCCACCTAATATTGTTGCAATACTTGGCATTGTAACAACACCTAAAATATTTTTCCATCCTTTTAAGTTAACAGCAGCCATTATTAAAGCTGTGTTTACAACGGATCCAACTATTAATTGTGAGTTTTGAGTAACAACACTTCCTGCTCCAAATACTGATTTAATTATTTGTGCTAAAAATAGTGGTGTTAATAATGCCACTAAATAAATTAAAATTGTTTGTGCTACATCTGTAGCTTTTGAAAAATCTTTTGCTCTTTTATTTATTATATTCTCCATAATTTAATTACCCTTTTGGTTACCTTTCTTATTCTTCTACTTTCTCAAACATTTCTTTTCCAACTCCACATAATGGACAAACCCAGTTATCTGGTAATTCTTCAAATTTTTTCCCTTCTACTTCTTCATCATAAATATAACCACAAATTGTACATTTATATTTCATATTTTTTACCTCCTAATTTTAAACTGTAATCATTATATTTTATTTTATAATAATTGTAAATAATTATGATTTAAATTTTACTCTTCTTCTGAAAATTAATTTTCAAAATTTCCTATTACAACATTTCCTTGCTTATCTATCCATCCGCAATCTCCATATATAGTTTCCACAGCACATAAATCATTATAAAATCCATATACTAATAAATAATCTGTTGTATCAAATAATTTTTCTCCTTTTTTATTTATAAAATATGATTTCCTTGTCATTAATTCATATTCTTCAACAACATGAGCTAATCCATTTAAAAAATTACCTGCGCTTTTATATTTAAAATCAATTACAACATTTCCTTGAGTATCTATATAACCATACTTTCCTTCTCTGTTCATTACTAACGCAAGTCCTTCATGAAATGGTTCAGCAAAAATATATTGTGGTTCGGCAATAATTTCACCATTTTTATTTGCATAGCCTTTTAATCTATCTTTCTCAATTATTACAATATCTTCTGAGAATTCACGATTAATATCATCATATTTAAATTCAATAATTGTTTCATCTTTGGTATTTATACAGCCAACATACTCTCCAATTCCAACAACAGCTAAGCCATTTTTATTAAATTCTTTAGCGTAGTCATATTTAAAATCAATTACTGTATTTCCATTTTTATCTATATATCCTTTTAATCCATTTTCATTTTTTACACAAGCTAACCCGTTTGAAAATGAATCAGCTGAATAAAAAATAAAATCAATTATTAAATTTCCATTTTTGTCTATGTATCCCCATTTTCCATCTTTTTTAACCGCAGCCAAACCTTCTGAAAAATCTGATGCATACTCATATTGGGGGGTTATAATTTCATTACCTTCTAAATCAATATACCCATATAACTCTAAATCCTTCCAATCGTCTAACTCATCAGTTATTTCTTCAGAATATCCTGTTACTAAATCTACATATTTATAATAGTCTTCTAATTCTTTTATTTGAATTTTTACTTTTGCCATTCCGTCATAATATGAAGAAATGTAATCATACTTATAATCTAAAATAGTATTACCTTTTAAATCTATAACTCCATATTTACCATTTTCTATATCTTCAACTACAATTCTATCTTCTGTTACATATAAGTCATCGGCATATTTGTGGTCAATAACAAGATTTCCTTCTAAATCATATAATCCCCATTTTCCATTTTTACTTATTGATACATAATTTCCATCAGTAAGCATAACATCATCATAATCAATAATTCGCTCAGTTAAATTTCCAATAACAAATTCTCCATCTTTGTTTATAAATCCACTTTGATATGCTCCATGCAGTACTGTTGCCATACCTTCACAAAAATTAGTAACAGTATCTACTGCAAACTTAAAATCAATTACTATATTTCCTTTTGTATCTATAAATCCCCATCTATCATCAAACAATGCGTTAACGATTCCTTCTGAAAAATCACCAACTTCATTATAAATACATTTTATTACAACTTCTCCATCCGTATTTATAAATCCCCATTTTTCATTAACTTTTATTGCAGCTAATCCCTCTGAAAAATCTTGATATTCTTCATATTTAAAATCAGTAATCGGTTCACCATATATATTTATAAAAACATATTCTCCATCATTTTCTATTGCAACAACACTCTCTTTTACAGTTCCAATGCTGTCACAATATACTGTTGAAATTATTTCATTATTCTTATTTATAATATAAAATTCATTTTCGGTTTTATTTTTTCTTACAACAGTATAATCATCTTCAAAAGATTTTACTTCATCATATACTAATGGTATAACTTCGTTTCCTTCTCTATCCACAAATCCATATTTTCCATCAAGCATAACATAAGCTAGTCCATTTTTAAATTTGCCTATATAATCGTATTTAAAATCAATTACTGTATTCCCATTTGCGTCTATGAATCCATATTTATCGTCAATTGCAGCTTGAGCTAATCCTTCATAAAACATATTTATCTCTTTATATTTTATAGGAATAACTACTTTTCCTTGTGTATTTATCATTCCATAATATTCACCTTTTTTTACACATGCAAGTTTTGACTCTGGTTCAAATGTTGATGCAAATTCATATATAAAATCAACAACAACTTCTCCTTTTGTATTTATGTACCCCCATTTATCATCACTTCTTACTGGAGCTAAACCTTCTATAAAATATAGCGCTTCTGTATATTTATAATCGGTTATCATTTTTCCATTCTTGTCAATAAATCCCCACTTATAATCTCTAGAAACTGGAGCATAGCCTTCATTAAAAACTGTTGTCAAATCAATTCTTTCATTGTACAAGTTCCCTTCGTAATCCTCATAATATTCTATATTATCATACATATAAGAAGTATCTACACTAGTTAATTCTGTAACAAGATCCTCTTCATTTTCTTGTTTTAATTTTCCTATCGAAAAAATAACTATTGTTACTAAAAACACATCAAATACTATTACTAATAAAAATTTCAACAATCTTTTCATTTGTTTCACCCCAAAATTTCATTTATTAATTATATTATAACAATAATTAATTATTTAAAGTAAAATGTAATTAATTTGTAATTTAAAACATAAAAAAGAGACTGCTATTTTCATTGCAATCTCCTTTTATTTTATATCTTTTTTATAGTTTTATTTTTACATTTTGTTTGGCATTTGAATTCCTAAAAGACTTGCTCCTGTTTTTAAAACTTGTCCAACACATTTTGTTAAATATACTCTTGCGTTTTGAATGTCTTTGTCATCATCAATAATTTTATTATCATTATAAAAATTACTATAATTTTGACTTAATTCAATTAAGTATCTAGCTAAAAGTGATGGGTCGTTTTTACTTGCAACATTCATTAATACATTTTCAAAATTATATAATGTTGTTATTACATTTTGAGAAGATTTGTCTTGAAGTAATTCTAAATTTATTTCCTCAAATTTTGGAACATAACCTGCTTTTTCTAAAACGCTTTTTGTCCTTACATATACATATTGGATATATGGTCCTGTTTCTCCATTAAAGTTTAAAGCAATATCCCAATCAAATACTAAATCTTTAATAATTGATGTTGATAAATTATTGAAAATCACTGCACCAAGACCAATTTTTGTAGCCTCTTCATGTTTATTTTCCATATCTGGATTTTTTTCTTCAATAACCTTTTCAACTCTGTCTATAGCTTCTTGTAATAATTCATCAACTTTAACTACAGTTCCTTCACGTGTAGACATTTTTCCTGTTGTTAATCTTACCATTCCATAAGCAACATGTTCTAATCCATTTAAACTTTTTTCTGCAATTCCTAAATTTTTTGCTACTTCAAAAATTTGTTTAAAATGAAGATTTTGTTCATAAGCAACAACATATAAGCATTTATCAAAATCGTAATTTCTTGCTCTATATAAAACAGCTGCTAAATCTCTTGTTGCATAAGTTGTAGAATCATTAGATTTTTTTATCATGCAAACTCCTAACCCTTTGTCTTCTAAATCAACAATTTTAGCACCTTCTGAATCTGTTAAAACTCCTGCTGCTTCAAGTTTATCTACAACTTCATCCATCTTGTCAGAATAGAATGCTTCTCCATTATATGAATCAAATGTTACTCCAAGCATTCCATAAATTTTTTGGAATTCTTTTAAACTTAAATCTTTAAACATATTCCATATTTTTACACAATATGGATCACCTTCTTCAATTTTTTTGAAGTTTTCTCTACATTTTTCAAGAACTTCTTCATCTTCTTTGCAAAGATTATTTATTCTTACATAAATATCCATACATTGATCTATTGGATTTTCTTCTAGGTTATATTCATTTCCCCATCTTGTATATCCTTCAATCATTTTTCCAAATTGTGTTCCATAGTCACCTAAATGGTTAACACCTGTTGTGTTATATCCTAAATATTTATAAATTTTATATAAAGCAGATCCAATAACAGTATTTCTTAAATGACCAATATGGAATGGTTTAGCAATATTTGGTGAAGAGAAATCTATTACAACATTTTTTCCTTCTCCACTATTATTTGCTCCAAGTTTATCTCCAGCATCTTCAATTTCTTTTAAAACACTAGCAGTTATTGCCATTCTATTTATATAGAAATTTAAATATCCACCCACTATTTCAACTCTTGAAATATATTCATCTGTTTCAATCTTTTCTTTTAATTCAGCTGCAATTGCTGGTGGTGCTTTTCTTAAAACTTTTGCTAATTTAAAGCAAGGAAAAGCATAATCACCTAAATCTGTATTAGGTGGGATTTCTATATATGAAGTTACTTCATTTGCATCTATCTCTGCTGCTTTTGCAATTTTTTCTCCTATGATTTTCTTAAAATCTATCATTCAAATCATTCCTTCCATAAATACTGTTTTTTGTTTTTTCTCATTTCAAATATTTTTAATATTATCATCATTCCTACAACTCCAGTTGCTATTCCTAAAGAATCTATATAAACATCTTTAAAAGCTCCATTTCTTCCTGGAACCATTAATTGATGTATTTCATCCATAATTGCATACCATACTCCTAATAGGATTGATGTTAACATTTTTCTTTTGTCTGACCAATTATATGTTGAAAACAAAGATACGAATAATACTCCTCCAAGTCCATATTCTGAAAAATGTGCTATTTTTCTAGCATATGGTTCTAGAAAATCTACCATTTCTGGATCTTTTACAAAGAACTCTACAACCATTCTACTAAAACCAGAAGATTCTCCACCATCTTGACTAGAAAATAGAAATATTAAACATGTCCAAAGAACTATAAGTATTATTAAAACAGCTCTTAATATTTTCACTTTTTTCATTTCAAAAATAAACCTCTCTTATTTTGCAACACTCAAATTTATTACTAAATCCATATTGTCATCATCTGCCACTTTATTTCTTCTTATTGAACCACATTTTTTGCATCTAAAAACTATAACATAACCTTTTTTACTATTTGTTTCTAGACCAATTGGTTCTAACATTCCATGACATGTTTCAGCTCTGTCACCTGGATTTATATCAACATGTTTTGAATGCAAACATTCAGGGCAATGGTTTCTACAAGAATATCCTAATTTTTTTACCTTTGCCCCGCAATTTTCACAAACAAATTCTTCATCTATAACTGTAAAGTTACCCATTTTTTCTCCTTAATGTTCAAAAATGCTTCCACCTATAAATTCTCTTAATAAAGAATTATTTGGAATTAAATCTGAATTCATTGTTTCAAAATATTTTAATAAAGCTATTAATCTTCTAGCTTCACTATACTCTCTAGATGTTTGTGGTATTTCTTCTAATAATGGCATTGCATATTTTTTCAATACTGCAAGCTCATATACTATTGAAGAGTTAAACATTACATCTGCTTCTTCTTGATAAGGGAAGATATTTTTTTGTTCTCCTCTATTTACAGAATACCATGTTTTTAAAGTATGTTCTGCTGTATAATTTCTGAAATTATAATCTCTAACAATTCTTCTTATTAATCTTGTATCTGTAGTAGAAATTCTATTATAGTAATCTACGTTTAATACTGTTAAATCACTTATATACACTTTAAATTTATTTTCTCTTGGTATTTGACTTGTTAATCTATCATTCATACAGTGAATACCTTCAACAATTAAAATTTCATCTTCTTTTAATTTTAATGTATTTCCTCTGTATTCTTTTTCTCCAGTAGTAAAGTTAAATGTTGGAAGTTTTACTTCTTTTCCATTTAATAAATCTACTAATTGACTATTAAACAAATCTAAGTCTAATGCTTCAATACATTCAAAGTCATAATTTCCATGTTCATCTTTTGGATTATCTTTTCTTTCAACAAAATAGTTATCAACTGAAAGTGTAACTGGTTTTATTCCATTTACTCTTAAACTCATTCCAAGTTTTCCTGCAAATGTTGTTTTTCCAGAAGATGATGGTCCAGCTATAAGAACCATTTTTACATTTCCATGATCTTTAATTTTTTGAGCTATCTCTGCAATTTTCTTTTCGTGTAAAGCTTCTGAGAAAAGAATTAATTCTTTTTCACCATTTGGTTCTTTTATTTTTTTGTTTAATCTATAAACAGTATTAATTCTCATTAATTTATTTATTTCATCATATTCATCCATTGCAGATACTAATTTTAAACTTGTATCAGCATTTGGTTGTAATATATCTGGTTCTGCTAAACTTGGATATTTTACTAAAAATCCATCTCTATATTTTACTAAATCATATATTTTAGCAAATCCTGTAGAAACTGGCATTGTACCGAAAAAATAATTATAGTAATCTTCACAATAATACAATGAAACCCATTCTTTATCTATATTTGTTTGAAGTCTTCCTTTTATTGTTGCTTCTTTTTTATAGAATTCTTCTGCCTCTTCTTGAGTCATCATAACTTTTGTTATTGGTAAATCTTTATCTATTATTTCTTGCATTTTGGCTTTTACTTTTTCTATTACTTCATCAGTAACTTCCATATTATCAATTTCCCCAAACATTGCATTTGATAATTGATAGTTAACAGTTAAAAGTGCTTCTGGATATACCTCTGAAAATGCCTTGCTCATTAAGAATAATAATCCTCTTATATAAATTATTCTTCCATCTTTATCTTGTCTATTAAAAAATTCTATTTCTCCATCTTCAGTTATTGGTGTTTTTAAAGAAACTATTGTGTTGTTTAGTCTTGCTGCAATTATTTCTTTTAATTTATGGTTTTCAATTTGAGATTTAAATGCATCTCCAACTGTAGTTCCTTTTTCAACTTCATATTCTTTACCTTCATAAGTTATTTTCATATTTATTCATCCTTTCTGTAATATAGTCATTCTTAATTAGTAAATAAAATACATTATTAGCGATCCAATTACTATTAATGAAAAACCAAATATCTTTAATCCAAGTGTTGCTTCATTTTTATCACCAAAACTAAAGTATTTTTTTACTATTGGTCTCGCATCATATATAAACTTAACTCCACATACCAAAGATAATGTGGCAATAATTAGCAATAATATTTTCAAAATTAAACATCCTCTTTTTTCTTAAAATTAGCACTAATATTTTATTATTTTTATATCATTTTGTCAATAAAAAAAGCCTACTTATAGGCAATTTCATATACTTTTCACAAAATAATATTAGATGGTTTCTATAAAAAGCCAAAGCTCGAGGAAGTAGTTTCCTCGAGCTGCCTCAGGGCTTAGTAGACGCAGGACGTGAGATCCCAAACGAACAGATCGATCTGCGTTGCGCTGGATTCCCAGAGAACAACAGCGAAATTGCTGCCGTACTCGATGATCAGCTTCGCGCCCTTATGCTTCTCGTCCATCAGACATTCCTGGATATCAGCATAGCGCTGAGTATTGCAGGCACCCTTGAAGATCTGGTGCACCAGCACCTTTTCCACGTTCGGGTTGGTCTTGATGATGGTGGTCAGCAGGCGATGCGCGATGTTATCCTCACAGAAAATCTTATCCACCATAGTGGTGTTCGGGTCGCAGCCTTCAGTATCAGTCGTGTAAACGACGCTGGGGCCGATCATGCTCCAGAAACCGATGAGCCGCTTGTCAGCCTTTTCCTCGCAGAGTGCATTGGAAACGCTGTTGCAGGGACAATATCCTTCATGTTCATACTTTGCCATAGTTCTTTCCTCCTGGATGTTGAAAAATTTTTTTGTAAGCCTTATCAAGACAATTGTCCTATGATAGGAGAAAAAAGATTGAATTTTCAAAGTGCTTACACATATATTATATCACACTTTACATATTTTTACAATGTTGGCATTATGTTACCACTCTATTATCAACTTTATTAAAAAATGCATTTAAGTTATAAAACTCAAATGCATTTTTTACATATACAATATTTATAATTTTAAATTTCAATTCTATCTTTAAATTTTTCATCAACTAACTTTCTTAAAGGTTGATTTTCTTCTTTTTCAAGTAATGGATCATGGTCTATAATTTCCATTGCAATTCCTTGAACTTGTTTTAAAATTCCTATATCTTCAAAAAGATTTGCAATTTTAAATTCTGGTATACCATGTTGTTTTGTTCCAAAAAATTCTCCCGAACCTCTTAGTTCTAAATCTTTTTCAGAAATAACAAATCCATCATTTGTACTAGAAATTACTTTCATTCTTTCTCTTATTATTTGTGAATTACCTTGATATTTTAAAATACAATATGATTGATGTTCTCCTCTTCCAACTCTTCCTCTTAATTGGTGAAGTTGAGCTAGTCCAAATCTTTCTGCATTTTCAATTATCATAATATTACTATTTGGAACATTCACACCAACTTCAATAACAGTAGTAGAAATTAAAATATCTATATTTCCATTTTTGAATTCTTCCATTATAGCATCTTTCTCTTTTTGTTTCATTTTACCATGTAAATATTCAACTCTTAAATCTGGAAAAATTTGTTTTTTATAGGTTTCATAAATTTCCATTACTGATTTTGCATCAATTTCTTCATTTTCTTCGACCAGCGGACAAACAACATAACATTGTCTTCCTTCCTGAACATTTTTTACAATAAAGTTATTAACCCTTTGTTCCATTCCTTTAGTAACAGCATAAGTTTCTATTTTCTTTCTGTTTGGAGGAAGTTCGTCAATTATTGAAATATCCAAATCACCATACAAAATTAATGCTAAAGTTCTAGGAATTGGTGTTGCAGTCATAACAAGAACATCAGGATTATTTCCTTTTTCTACAATTATACTTCTTTGTCTTACACCAAATCTATGTTGCTCATCAGTTACAACTAAACCTAATTTATTAAATTTTACATTATCTTCTAAAACAGCATGTGTTCCAATTAGAATATCTATTTCACCTTTTTCTAATCTTTCAAGCATCTCAGTTTTTTTCTTTTTACTAATTCCACTAATTAAAAGCTCACATTTAATTCCTGAATCTTTTAAAATATCATTAAAAGTTTCTAAGTGTTGAGTTGCAAGTATTGCTGTAGGAGCCATAATTACGGCTTGATATCCTGATTTTACAGCTTTATATGCAGCAATTAATGCAACAACAGTTTTTCCAGAACCAACATCTCCTTGAAGTAATCTATTCATAGGTTTATTTGATTCCATATCCCTATCTATTTCTTCCAATACTCTACGTTGTGCACCAGTAGGCTTAAAAGGAAGAATATCTATTACATCTGACATTTTTGCATCTTTTGAAAATTCAATACCTGGCTTTTTGATTTCATATTTATTTTTTAAACTTAAAAGAGCAAGTTGCATTGAAAACAATTCTTCAAAAACTAATCTTTTTTTTGCCAAATTAAAATTTGCAAAATTATCTGGAAAGTGTATTTGTCTTATTGCAGTATTATAATCATATAAATTGTATTTATCTAATATGTATTTTGGTAAGGTTTCTTCTAATTTACCATCAATTTCATTTAATCCACTTTCAATAATTTTTCTAATTGTATTTTGAGTTAGACTATATGTAAGTGGATATATTGGAATTATCTTTCCTGTATTTCTATTTGAATTTTCTGTTTCATAAACAGGTGATTGCATTTCAACTTTTCCATATTTTTTAGATACTTTTCCAAAAAACTTATATCTTTCATTTGGCTTAAAAGTATTTTTTAAATATGATTGATTATACCAGGTTATTTGCATAGTTCCTGTTTCATCTCTAACTATTAATTTGCATAAAGTTAAATTTCCTCTTATTCTTATTTCATTCATTCTTGCAACAGGATAAGCACAAATAAGAGCTTCTTCGCCATCTTCAAGTTCTGCTATTCCTTTTGCTTTTCCTCTATCTTCATGTTCTCGTGGAAAATAAGTTATAAGATCTTTTAAATTATATATCCCTAATTTGTTTAAAAGAGTAGCACGATTAGGTCCTACTCCTTTAATATATTTGATATCTTTGTTTAAATCTATCATATACTTCCTCTTTATATTAAAAATTAGTCATCATCTCTAGTCATTGGCTTTTTTGATTTTTCTACTTTTTCTGCATTAGCTTTTATTTCAATTTTTTCCTCTTCTGTGTATCTAGAAGATTCTTCTACTTCAAAATATTTTACAATTGCATTTCCCCAGCCAGTATGAACTAATTTTTTTACACCTTGAGCTTTGCCTTTATTTAAAGCAACTAAATGACTTTTATTTATTCCACCATCTTTCAAGATATCTTGTTCATTTGCTTTAAATACACTTTCATCTAATATATATGTTGCAGCTCCATATGCAGGTTCATTCTTTTTGTCATATAATTTTTCTATTACATATTTACTCATATTTGGTAAATAGAAAATTATATGTCCATCTTTTAAATAGTCTTGACTATAATCTTTATCTAAACTTGAAATTAAATTCCATCTTGTCCATGGATCAGTTATATTTTTATTTTGTGGTTCTTGTGATTCTCCTCTTTTTTCTCTAGTTTCTCCAGTTGGTTCAGCTGTAGGAGTTGTTCTTCCAGACATATAGCTAATAAGTTTTTTTCTCATTTCTTCATCTTTTGCTTCATCTGAAGAAAATGTACTATATATTAAAATTAATTTTTCTGTTTCTGTTAAATCATCTTTTTTAAATACATCTTCTAACATTGCTTCTGTTAAAATCTTGTCATTAAAAAGTCTTTTAACATCAATTGGTTTTAATTCTCCAGAAGAGAACAATTTATTTACTGCATCAAAACCAACATAATCTATAACTGTATCGATTTGCAATATTCCTTTGTGATATAAATCGTACATATAGTCATCATTAAGTAAATCCATTGATTTATCAAGAATACTTATTCCAATAGCTTTTCTTCTATTTAAAATTCTTCTGTCTAATTCTTTGATTGCTTGTTTATCGTCTTTTTTCTCTTCTCTTTCAAGCACTTCTGCTCTTGATTCATCTATAATTAATAATTTATAAAGCTTTCTGTATTTTTCAAATTCTTCTTTTTTCTCTGAATCTAAATATAATTCTACTAATCTATCTACTGAAACTATTTCATTTAGATTTCTATCTTCTAAATTTAATTTTACATGTCTTAAATTTTCTAAAGTTAATTTTCCAGAATTATATAAATCTAAAATTGAGTTTTCTGGTATAAAATCTAGTTTTATAAAATATGAAGCTTGTTCATCTGTGTATTTAGGTTTTAATTTCAAAAATTCTTCTATTTCAGATTTTTCCAGCATATCATTATCAATTAAATATTGAATAGCATCTGGATTATTTCTATCTAAAATTAAAAGTTCTTCAACATTCAATTTTAATGTATTTTGATATTCTCTTTTTGATATATTTGAAATAGGAACAACACCATTTGTTATATCTTCTAACAATTGTGCTAATTCTTCATATTCATAATATCTTCCGTTTATAAAATGTTTATTTAATGATTCTACTGATTCAAAAATTACTTTATATGTTACATCTGTATTAAATCTTGGTGAAGATACAACTACTTTTTTGTGTTCTATTAATTCACCAATTTTCTCTGTAAAATCTTGTAACTCTCCAGCTTCTTCTGAAGAAAAATTATGGAATTCATTTCCATGTTTATTATAAAAAACAGAATTTGCAAGTAATAACATTTTATCCAAATCTATATAAGCACTGTATTTTCTGATAGTATCTTCAAATTCATTCCAATCAAAAACATTACCTTTTTTTAGTATTTCATCATCAAGAACTTCGCCTTCTTGTCTTTTACTATTATTTTTACCTTTAACTTTTTTTCCTTTTACAGACTTTTTGTTTTTATATAAACTTATAGCTAATACATTTCCTAAATTTGGATACTCACAAATATCTATCAAATCACTTGGTGAAAGATATTTTAAAACTTCATCTAAACCAATTTTTTCATCTATTTGTGCTAATCTTTTTTCAGTTCTTTCAGCTTTCTTTTTCATTGAAAATGTTTGATCAACAAATTCTTTTGATGTATATACTATAATTTCTCCAGTTTCTGAATTTACTCCAATATCAGCAACTTTTGTATCTTTTAACAAATCTTTAGCATTTACAATACCTCTTCTTACTGTACTTTTTGGATCAGTAAGAATAACTTGTCTTTTTATTATCCCATTATTTCCTTCAGTAAGAATTTCTTGTCTTTTTTGTGAATCTAAATCTTTTTCCAGTAATCTACCTAAATGCAATACATAAAGACTTTTGTCAAAAATTTCTTCATATTGAACAACTAATTGTTGAATCTCTTTAAAGTTTTTTGTTTGCATTATCTTTTTTTCAAATTCCATTGCAAGATCAACATTAACATTATATTTATATGCACTTCTTAATTCCTTTATATTGTATGGAAAACCGACTTGTAACATAATTCTTTCCATACTCAATTTATCTATTTTTGATACCATCTTTTATTTCCTTTATTTCAAATAATTATATATTTTTCCGACTTCCTTTTTAAATGGGTTTTCGTTTACAAAAATTTCTTTGTTTTTTATTTCATAAAAGAATTTTTCTTTATCATCATCTGTTTTTGTTAATAATACTGCAATAGATTTTTGTTCATCACCATTTATTAATTCTATTGCTTCATTTAAATCATCAGCATAAATTATTTCTATTTCATACTCATTTTCGTTTGCATAAATATAAATAGCTTCTTGCAATTTTTCAAGTTCATCTGAATTGCAATATAACGCAATATTATTATAAGGATAAAACTTAACATCATTATCATCATTTAACATTTGATATGTTGTTGTATCTCCTATTATTATCACTTCATCATAGAAATTTTTTACTTTCTCAAAACTTTGTACAGAAAAATTTTCTACTCTATTTATTAAATTAGATATTTTAAACTCTTCTAGGACTTCATTAAATATTTTTAATAAAATTTCATTAACACCTAACATAAAATTTTGTTGAAACAATAAAACTTTAGTTCTTTGCGTTACTGCTTGTAAGCAAATATGTAAAGTTAGATATGGGTCACCTCTATAAATAACGATTTTTCTTTCGTCATCTTTTAAAACACAATCTTTTTTTCTGTATTTTTCTATAATTTCAATAAATTCTTTAACTTTAATTTGTTTTTTATTGTGTTTTATATCTGTTTTATTGGCATCCATTATTAAATTACTGTTTTCAACAAAAAGTTCTTTTAGTTTATCCAGAAAGTCATTTAATGAATTAGTGGTTAATGTATATCTAGAAGCTGGCTCTTTCAAAGCTTCCATGTCAAAATTTTCCATACTACTACTCTGCACTTTTCATGCATACCTTTCTAAAAAATTTTCTCAAGCAAATTTTATCATTTATGATATTTTTTTTCAATATAATTACTTCATTTTTTTAATATGTAATATTACATACTAATCATTATCAAATTTTTATTTTTGTATCAATAATTACATCTGTATAAATATAAAAAAGCTGATTAAAGAATTTCTACGCAATGCAAATTGCTAGAATATAAAAAATCTAATTCTTTTGAAAAATTCTAGATTCATTTTCTTCAAAAAAATTAGATTTTATTTTTTATTCTTCTTCACCAAAATACTCATCATTTTCATCTATTTTTTCATCAAATTCATCTTCTGGTATAGGAGTTGTTGGTACATTTTTTATTTTTTTAGCTTTAATTTTAGGTGGAATTTTCATTTTTGATTTCTTTTCACTTCTTTCAATAGTTTTATCAACAATCATATTAGCTTTTTCCATCAAGTCTGGAACATAATCCATTAATTTATCTATTGCTGAAGCATGTTCGATTGGAAGAACTTTTATAGTATCCTTTAGTACTACAACAAACGCTACTGGATTTATTGAAATCCCAGCTCCACTACCACCACCAAAAGGTAATCTATATTGTACTTCTTCCTCTTTATCCTTTCTTTTATATTCATCTATTGTTTCACCTTTAAATTCGCTCCCACCAGCAGCAAATCCGAAACAAACTTTAGATATTGGAATTATAACCATTCCATTTGCGGCTTCTATAGGTTCACCAATTATAGTATTTACATCAACCATTTCTTTAATACTATTCATAGCAGTTTCCATCAAAGCTTCTATTGGATGTTCGTTCATAAAAAATCCTCTTTTCTTTTTTAATAATTTTTATTTAGTATTCTCTAATTTTCAAAAATTATTCAAAAGAAAAAAATAATTAGCAATTTAAACTGCTAATTATTTTTTTAATTTTAGTATACTTTTTTAAATAGTTTAGTAATATTTTTCTTAATATAAATATTGTATCCAATATTTATTATTGCTAATACAATAAATAATGCAAATAAGAACATATTTGAATCTGCGAAAACCAAACTTATCAAATAGAATATTCCAGCAACAATCAATGAATAAAATAACTCATACATCACATTTGTATTTTGTTTCATCATTGTATATTCTGTATCCCATACAAGTTGAGGTTTATTTAAATCAATTAAAATTTTTAATTTTTCACCCATTCTATTAATTAAATATAGCATTATAAAAATTACTATTGAAACAGCTAAGTTCTTTGTACACATATAATAAAATACTGTAACAAGAACTGCAGCTACCATATTAAATAATGTTCCAAGATATATTTTTAAATTGAATTGTTTTTTCAAATCAATTGGAATATATTTTGTTATCATTGCATTTTTGCTTTCTCTAGAAATTGAAATAATTGAAGTAAAATTCATCATATAAAATATTTGTCCAACTCCTAAAGTTATTGCTAGTCCTAAAGGTTCTACTGCAATATTTCTAATCTTCTCCCATAAGTCCAATCCCACAAAACTTGCAAACTCAGTCATTGCAATAATCGTAAAAAATATAAAAAACGGATATAATGTAGGAACTATAATGCATTCGATGAAAAATATTGGTGTTCTTAATATTGTTTTAAATTCTTTTAAAATATAAGTTCTATATTTATTTTTCTTTTTAAAATCTTTTAAAGTTAATTCACTATCTTCTTTTTTAGTATTTTTCTTACTATTTATTGTTGCACCAATTGCACCTTTTAAATATATTTTAGACATAAACCAAATAATAACAAAATAGCAAATTATATTTTCTATTATGTAGATTATTAAATTTTGTAAACCGCTTATATTATCATAATTTAATAAAGTATTCATAATTGGCTTTATTAAAATAAAATAATCTGCAATTGTTTCAGCAACTCCATTTGCTTTTAAAATAACATTTTTTATAGCTGATACTGAAAAATTTTGTTGTGAATTAAAACTTGATGTAATCATGCTAACAATTAATGTTGTTAATATTAATGTTATATAAATAACTTTACTTTTGTTTTTTATTTTGTTTGTAAATCTCATTATTATAGCTATTACTAATGAAGTTAAAAGTATTGGTATTATTGGCAAAATTAATAATATTGCTACCATATAAACATAGAATAACATACTAGCTTTTGTCAAAATTCCATAAACTATCATTGGAATTGCAAGCATTATTATTTCCATTTCATATTCAGATACTATCATATTTAGCATTTTGGAATGTAAAATATCTTTTGGTTTTATCGGCATTCTTAACAATACTTTTAAATCTTTAGAAAAATATAATACATTCAAACTCTCAAAAACACTTTTAGCAAATAGTATAAAAAAGTTCATTAATAATAATATATTTGTAAAAGTATATGCTTGATTTATTTCTTGCAGTTGAGTTGTAATTGAATAGCTAAACATTGCCATTGCTGTTCCTATTGCGCCAAATACAATCAAAAAAGCAAGCACTCCTAAAACATTTTCTTTTTTATTTGCAACTACAATTCTCCTTCGAGAATTCTTGAAAATTACACTTGTTAAACTTTTCATAAAAAAACCTATCCTTCAATTATTTTTAAAAATGATTCTTCTAGTGATGAGTTTGATTTTGATTTTTCTTTTATTTCATCACAAGTTCCAACAAAAATAATTTTTCCTTTATCTATAACTGCTATTTTATCGCATAATTTTTCAGCAACTTCTAAAACGTGTGTTGAGAAAAATACTGTATTACCTTGTGCTGCATGTTCTTTCATCAATTTTTTCAATGTGTATGAAGCTTTTGGATCTAACCCTGTCATTGGTTCATCAAGAATCCAATTTTTAGGATTATGTAACAAAACGCTTATTATTAAAAGTTTTTGTCTCATTCCATGAGAATAACTTTGGATTCTGTCTTTTAAAAATTTTGAGATTCCGAATTCTTCAGAAAGTTTTTTTACTTTTTCAAGTCTTACTTTTTCAGGCACTTCATATATATCGCCAATAAAATTCAAATATTCTAATCCAGTTAATTTTTCAAACACATCAGGTGAATCTGGAACAAAACCAAATTGTTTTTTTGCTTCTAATGGATTTTTAGTAATACTTTTTCCATCTATTAAAATATCACCCTCATCCATATTTAACACACCTGTTATCATTTCAATAGTTGTTGTTTTTCCTGCACCATTGGGTCCAATAAATCCAAACACAGTTCCATCTTCAACTTTAAAATTAATATTATCAATTACTTTTACATCTTTCACATATGATAAACTAACATCATTTATTTCTATCATCTAATTGTTTGTATGAAAAATCATACTCTCCTTTCTTATCTGATATTTGAATTATATATATAATGCATATTTTTTTCAATGTTTTATTTTTTGATGTTTTCTAATAAAAAATAATGTTCTTAAAGTATTTGCTTTTATAGTTGTTACAAGTTTAAGTGAAAAATTATTTATATTTAAAAAGTTAGGATTAATTTTCATATAAAAATTACTAATTTTATTTTCAGAAAAATATTTTAAAACTAAAATCGATATAGTTGCTGATAAAGTTGGTATTAAAAAAATTGTTATTATCATATCTTGAGTTCCAACAGATAAATTTAAATCAAATTTTTTTATATTAGGTTTTATTTTATCAATATTTTTCAGTATAAATCCTAAAGAAGTATCTTTTTTGTCTTTTAATTTTTTTATTGCATTCATTTTAAATTTTAAATTTAGTATTTCACAATATTCTTTATTCATTTTTATTTCTAATATTTTTAATTTTTTTAAAAGTATTAGTTCTATATTCATTTTAAAATCATTAACAAGCAATTTGTTTTTTTGTTTTTCATTATATATAATTTCGCATTTTTCAATTCTAAAAACAATTTCAGAAAAAAATAAAATTATAACAATAATTTGGATAATTATTACAATAGATAATATTATTAAAATAGTTTCTATAAAGGTCACCTCTTTTATTTTATCTTTTCCATTTTTTTCTTTTCTATTATATCTATATAAAAATTTAAAGAGCTCCTGGTACACCAGAAGCCCTTTTCAATATTAAATTGTAATTGCGCAAGAAACTTAATCGAGATTTAATAAATATCCTTCCTGCTCGAACATTTCTTCGAATTCGCTACTCATCTCGTAGTTTTCAAAATGTTTGTTGTAGAATTCTTCAAAATCATCAGACATATCTTTATCGCTGATAATCCATTTCTTTTCTGCAAAGTTATAAATAAATTTTCTAACAACCAACCCTTGAGTTGCGAAACCGGCATAATTGCCAATAAAGCACAATACCTTTCCTCTGACTTTTGTAGGATCATTGATTGCATCAATCAGTTTGAGCCGTTCATGCTCTAAAATCATTCGATACTGTTCATTTCTGTTGTCATACTTCATCTCTGATAACTTCATATTCTTCTCCTCGTTTCATGCTCATCAACAGTTACATCTGTTTTATTTTATCATATTTACATAATATTTTCAAGTTAACCAAAACTCCCTCGTTAAGTTTTATTTAATATATATTAAATTTAACCAATAAACTAATTTATAATTTTTTCATAAAACAAAAAATAGTTACTTTATAAAGTAACTATTTTTATTATTATTATTTTTATTCTATACTATCTCTTTTTCTTTTTGATATTATTATGTCTCCAAAAATTTCTTCTTGTTCTGCATTTATTTTATTTCTTCTACTTAATTCTAATACACTTGAAAATGCAGTTACAACTTCAGCTTTTGGTTTTTCATTCAAAGAAAATAATTTGTTAAATACAAATCTAGGTTTTCTAACCAATTCTCTGAAGATATCTTTTACTTTATCTGCAACAGAGAAAGTATCATATACAGCTATTTTTTGTATATTTTCTTTGTTCTCATTTTTCTTATTTTCATTTCTTTCAATTAATTGTTTATATCTTTCTACAATATCATTCATTGTAAATTCTTTTTCTAATTCTTGTTTTGGAAGTTCTACTTTATCTGGCATTTTATAAAGCCTTTTTGAAAAGACTTGAATTCTTTCTCTAAAAGTTTTTGTTATTTCTTTATATTTTTTATATTCTATAATTCTTCTTAATAATTCTTCCTCAGTTAATTCTTCTTCATCTTCAACTTCTTTTGGAAGTAACCCTTTTGATTTTATTAATAATAAAGTAGATGCCATAACTAAAAATTCACTAGCTATTTCTAGATTTAGTTCTTCTTGTTTTTTTAGATAATGTATATATTGGTCTGTTATATCTGATATGCTAACTTTATAAATATCCATTTTATTTTTATCTATTAAATAGCATAATAAATCTAATGGACCTTCAAAATTATCTAATCTTAATTCATATTTTTTTGATTCTAGTGAAATTATTTTGTTATTCATTTTTTCCCTACTTCTTTATTATTTTACTTCATCAAATGCTATACTTACTGATTCACTCATATAGCCTTTTTTGAATAGAAAATCTCTTATTTCTTGCTCCTCAGAGCTATTTTGTTTCTTTAATATAATAGCCTTAGCTGAAGATATTTCATATTCTAACATACTTTCTTTATTTTGGCAAATGTAATCATCTACTAAACTTTTGCTTATTCCTTTTTGACAAATTTTATAAGAAAGTTCTTTTATTGACATATTTTTTAATGCCATATATTCTTTCACAGCTCTTTCTATATATACACTATCATTAATATAGTTTAATTCTTTAAAATATTCTATAGCATCTTCAACCATATTTTCATCTTCTTCTGCAAATTTTTGTCTTATTTCAGCTTCACTTCTTTTTTTGTATACTATATATTTTAACATTTTGTTTCTTAATTTTTCTATTATTTCAGCTTCTTCGAATTTTTCTTTACTCATGTATTCCATTTAACAATTCCTCACTTTGCAAAATTTTGATAATTATATAATCCATATTTAAAACTATTATTTATATTACTTATATAAGAATATTAGGTGACATATAATGCCACCTAATAAGTTAAATTAAGCTATAAATTTTATATATTAGGAAATCTTAATAGTTTTACTATATAGATTAAATATATTTTTAATATTGAAGATTTATATTTTTTATCAATATTTTATATGTTTTTATTCTTCAGTTTCCTCATCTGGTTCGATATCTTGTTCTTCGTCAACTTCTCCTTCATCTGTTAAAGCATTTTCAAATGCTTTGTTAAAGTTATCTCTTACTTTTTTCTCTACTTCAGCCATGAATTTAGGATCATCTGCTAATAATTTTTTAATATTTTCACGTCCTTGTCCAATTTTTTCTCCATTATAACTGAACCAAGAACCTGCTTTTTCAATTATATCTAAAGTAACAGCTAAATCAAGTACACTTCCTTCTTTAGAAATCCCTTTTCCATATACTATATCAAATTCAGCCTCTCTAAATGGTGGAGCAACTTTGTTTTTTACAACTTTAACTCTTGTTCTATTTCCAACAACTTCTCCGTCTTGTTTTATTGCTTCAACTCTTCTTATATCCATTCTTACTGAAGCATAATATTTTAATGCTCTACCACCAGCTGTTGTTTCTGGATTTCCAAACATTATACCAACTTTTTCTCTTAATTGGTTAATGAAGATTATTGTTGCATTTGTTTTATTAATTGTTCCAGCTAATTTTCTTAAAGCTTGTGACATTAATCTTGCTTGTAAACCAACATGGGCATCTCCCATATCTCCATCGATTTCAGCTTTCGGAACTAAAGCAGCAACAGAGTCTACTACAACTATATCTATTGCACCACTTCTAATTAAAGCTTCTGCGATTTCTAATGCTTGTTCTCCTGTATCTGGTTGAGATACTATTAAATTATCTATATCAACACCAATTTTTTTAGCATAAGCAGGATCTAAAGCATGTTCTGCATCTATAAAAGCTGCTTCTCCTCAAGTTTTTTGAGCTTCTGCAACAGCATGTAAAGCAAGTGTTGTTTTACCAGATGATTCTGGTCCATATATTTCTATTATTCTTCCTCTTGGAATACCACCTATTCCTAAAGCTATATCTAAATTTAAAGCTCCTGTTGAAATTGCATCAACACTAGTTGCTTTGAAATCTCCTAATTTCATTACAGAACCTTTACCAAATTGTTTCTCTATTTGACTCATTGCAGCATCTAATGCTTTTCTTTTTTCTGAATTGTTTCCCATTTATTTTTCCTCCTAACAAATGTTTGTTTGTAAAACTTATGTTCTTATTATATCTTTAAATTTTCTTTTGTCAATACTTTTTTTGAAAATTTTTAAAACTTTATTTTTCGCTTTTTATAAAGCAATTCTCGCTCTAAGAGCAAACGTTTTTTCGCTATTTTATTGTCTATACCATTTTTCAATATTATGATAAATATTGAATGCATTTGCTGTTATATTTCCAACCAAACCTTGATTTGTAACTATAACATCAGTTTCTCTATATAATCCAATATAAGGTGCTTCTTCTAAGTATATTTCAAATAATCTATTATAATTTTCATGTAATATATGTTCATCAGTAGTATTAGAAATTACATTCATTATTTCAGCAACTTCACCATTATAATAATTTGCTATATTGCCATCGCCAAAAAATGTATTAACACTTGGTGAAAATGAATTTTGAATTCCTGTTATTATTGCATCATAACTTCTATTGTTTATAGCTTTAGCATAGTTATCTGCTGATAAATAATTTATTGTAACTGGAACTCCAAAACTTGCAAATTGAGCTTTAAGATTTTCAGCAACTGCAACTCTTTGCTCATTGTTTGCATTTATTGTTAATGAAAACTCTATTTTTTTAGTTCCATTTTCTGTTCTTTTTACCCAGTTAGTACTAGTTCTTTCCCAACCATTATTATATAGAATTTGAGCTGCTTGTTCTGTGTCTATTTCTGTATTCAAATCTCTTGTATAAAGCCATGATCCCATATCCAAATTAAAATTAGATGGAACATATCCTGCCCCTAAACATGTTGCAATAATATTATTTTTATCTATTGCAAGGCTTAGTGCTTTTCTTACTGCAGGTTCTGATAATAATTCATTTGCAGTATTAAAAGCAATGAAATCATAATTTCTTGTTTTGTATTCTATTTTATTGTAACCTAAAGTTCCAATATAGTTTTCTATATCTGTTATTTTTACTGTTAAAAGATCTATTTCTCCATTTTTAAATGCTGCATAAGCTTCACCAGTTGTTGAATATAAGTTAATATTTATTTTAGTTGCCATTGGTTTTCTTGAAACATCCCAATATAATTCATTTGGAACTAAGTTTATTACATTTGAACTAAATTCTGAAATTCTAAACATTCCAGTTCCAATTGGTGTTTTTTCACTTGATGAAAAGTCATCTTCTCCATAATAATTTTTACACATTATTGGGAATGTTAAATTATATTCAAAAAATGGTACAGATTGGTCTAAAACAATTTTTATTGTATTACTATCTATAACTTCTGTTCCAGCAACATGTTTTAAATTTTCATAATATATTGGACTAAATCCACCATGTCTTATTAAGTTCATGGTATATTCTACATCATCAGCTGTAAAATTAGATTTATCTTCCCATAAAACGCCTTTTCTTAGTTTTATTACATATGTAACTTCATCTGTTTTGGCAATTTCTTCTGCTAAACAATATTTTAATTTATAATTCCCATCTAAAGTAACTAAAGGATCATAAATTAATTTAGTTAATTCCATTACATTTCTATTATTAGTTTTTAATGGATTAAATGTATCCATTCCAGAGATAGCAAATCTTAACTCTGTTTGAATATTACTTAGAGTTGATGTTTGATCTAAATTATATTCTGTTGAATCATCTTTATTTTGAAAAATTATATATACTGTATAGCATACTAGAAATATAACAACAACAGCAAATATATACTTAAAAAAATTATTATTACTCATAAATTATTACCTTTCTACTTTCACAATAATATATTATTTTTTCCATATTTTCAATATAAAAAAACTAATTTTTACAACTTAAATAAAGTTATAAAAATTAGCCATACTAAATCTATTTTATTTTCAATTATTTTCTTGATTCAATAATTAATTTTATACCTGTTCTATCTTCTCCTTCTACTTGAACTTCCGCAAATGCTGGTATACAAACTAAATCTACTCCTGCTGGAGCCACAAAACCTCTTGCTATTGCCACTGCTTTTATTGCTTGATTTAAAGCTCCTGCACCGATTGCTTGCATCTCTGCTCTTGTAGATTCTTTAACCAACCCTGCTATTGCTCCTGCAACTGAATTTGGGTTTGATTTTGATGAAATTTTTAAAACTTCCATTTTTCTTCCTCCTATTATTTTAATTTTTATCTTGTGTTTCGATAAATAGATTTTACACCTCAAACGCTTGTCTAGTCTAGCAAATCTCATCCTCAAAGTTCTATCATTTTCTAGTTTATTTGACATTTTATTGTAAAAATTCAGTAATATTTTGAAGAAAAAATTAATCCTCGGTCGAATTTTATGTTATAAGGTCGACAATTATAGATATCTTTATTATTAAAATAAATAAATTTACTTTTTGAAATACGTCTTTAAAAAGAAAAAATTTATACTAATTGTAATAGTAATGTAATCATTTTAATATTTTTAATTTAAAATTTAATGTTATAATATATTCATAATATGAAAAGGAGAAGTAGGTAAACGTCCAGTAATTTACCGAAAAATGAACAATGAAAAGAAGAAATTATCGTCGCAATCGCATCAGTTTTTCCAGCATTCTTACCAGCATCGCTGTCGTAGCATTCGCATTCATTTTTATTAGTCTTGCAACTCCTGAGGTGCAAGCCGCAGAGCATATGGATAATTCCGTAGGCACAATTCGCTATGAATACGTTAACATGCGCAGCAAACCTAGCACCGGCTCTAAAATTGTTGATGTACTTTACCAAGGCAGCTCTGTTACCTTTACTGGTAACTACATGGAGTATTTCCTTGATGACGTATATCCTTTTTGGGTTGAAGTTGAGGTTGACGGTGAAACCGGTTGGATTGTAATGGAATCTGTAAGCGGATTCAGCACGAGGTAACCACAAGAAAAAACGAGACAAGAATGCTAATTCTTATCTCGTTTTTTACTTTTAATTTCAATACATTTTTTATTAAGCTCATCAACTAAACTTATTTATCTTGATTATTTATTAATTCTAGTTATTTTTGTAACTTTATTTGTTTTGTCATCAACTTCAAATAAACAACTATTGAATTTTCCTTTTCCTTCAGCAATTTTATATTTTTCTGGAAGTGAAGTTTCAAATCTTTTTATAGATGCTCCTACATCCATTCCTATAACTGATTTTGCAGGTCCTGTCATTCCAATATCTGTTATATAAGCTGTTCCTTTTTCTAAAATTGTTTCATCAGCCGTTTGAACATGAGTATGTGTTCCAAATAAAATTGTTATTTCTCCATCTAAATAATAGCTTAAAGCAATTTTTTCAGCTGTTGCTTCAGCATGAAAATCAATAATTATCATATCTACTTTATTTTTTACTTCACTAACAATCTCTTTAGCTACTGTAAATGGATTTTCTGAAAGAACTGACATTGTTGTTCTTCCTATCAAATTTATTACAGCAATTTTTTTACCTTTACATTCATATATATCATATCCACGGCCTGGATTATTTTTTGAATAGTTTGCTGGTCTAATTATTTGTTTATCATCTATAAAGTTAAATATTTCTTTTTTACCCCAAGTATGATTTCCCATTGTTACAACATTAACATTTAATGCTAATATTTCTCTATACATTTTTTCTGTTATCCCCATACCATCAGCTGCATTTTCACCATTTACTATAACAAAATCTATTTCATTTTCTTTAATTACTTTTGGCAATACTTCTTTTAATTTTTGAAGACCTGTTTTTCCAACAATATCTCCTACCGCTAAAATTTTCATTAAAATTTATCTCCTTAATCTATTTTCATCATTTATTATTTTATCACAATACCTATATTTTATCAAGTTAAAATGAAGAAGTGCCGGACATTGTCCGGCACCTCTCTTTATGAGTTAGTGTTCAGTAAAGCTGATATTAACAACGATATTGATACCTTCTTCCGTATTGGATTCATAGTATTCAACATTCACTGCAGTACCAACTTTAAGTCTCATCGGCTGCTTATTACTATTCTCAATCGAAGAAATAAAGATTTCAGTTTCTCTACTTTCGAAAGTGAAGTAATAATATGTGTAGCCATCAATTTGAGCCTCCTCTACTGCGGAAATCACTCCATAGTAGAACTCTCTGACTTCAGGCAAAGGTTCCTGGTCATCATCTTCTTTGCCAGTATCAACTACTTCATCAGAGCTCGTCAGACCAATTTCAACCTTATACAAGCTAAGAGCTTTTTCGATTGTTTCAGCCTGTACGCACTTAGCGTAGTTTTCAACATTGGCAAAGGCATATCTCTGAATCAAACCAGCGCCGTCTTTAAGTACCATGAAGTATGTTTCAACTCCATCTACATTCACAACGGTCGGGAAAGAAGCAGAATATCTAAGATCAGATACCAGTCCTTCTGCCGCTTTCTGAGCAGAAGCTTCCTCAGCACCAGTAGCTTCGTAGTACGTAAACTTCTGAGTACGAGGATCAATCAACAGGAAGCCAATGTTACTCTCTGCATTATTAGCAGGAGTCAAACCAGTATAAATCATGACTTTTCCATCTTCAGTCACAATGCTATTGTAACCTTCGAAAGGAGTGTGTTTGTTGGCTTCAAGGTCAACCTTGCCTTCTTCCTGGCTATCACTCTGTTCCTGGTCCTTATAGAAATAGGAAGTCTTGTAGACTTTGGTCTTGGAAGTAACAGAATTCCACCAACCATCCCAATAACTATAGTGCCAGTCCAACAGAGTCATAAGCTGATTAACGGAATCAACATGATCAACCCAGCTAGGCAGCGCATCGAGTTCGTATTCTTCGGTATCACCAGTTACTGCATTGGTTACCAGAACGGAAGTTGTTACCAGTCCGCCTCTCATACCAATCTGAGGAGTTTTAACACTAGTAATCCAGAAAGGACATCCAGTATCATCAACCTCAAAAAAGGATTTACCGAAGATGTGACTCGGATAGAGTCCACGCAGGTGACGAGTAAGGTCATAGCCAAAGCATGCAGACGGAGAATACTTGATATTTTCTTCAAGTTCTACATATCTAGCATCTTCATCCTGATCTTTTGCATCCACAAGGACATATCCAGGAATACCAGTTTCATCTGCCTTCAGGAACTTCCACAATCCACCGTAGTTAACAGGGCTGATACGATATTCTTTTCCCTCGATTACAACAAGGTTGTATTCGCTGTCCACTTCATACCAAGCCGAGTTATCGATGTTTGCGATTGTACGGTTACCTAACTGCTGAGCAGTCTTGACATCAACAACAACAAGGTCATCGGTATCGATTTGTTCGATATCCTCTGCAAAGTTGCCTGTTTCGACCTCGATCAGATTGCTGTATTTCTTGGCATTTACCATTTCACCGCCAGCAATAGCTGTAACAATGAAAACTACCAGCCAAATAGCTGTAGCTCCTAAGATGATAACACCAGGCAAATAGCCGCCTTCTTCACAGGTGATATTGTTTGCAATGCCATTGGCTGCAAAGTAAACGACTGCTGCGATAATACCGATAACCAACCAGAACCACCAGAAACCACTGGAATGGAAGGTCATCGCCGGAAGGGTCAGATAGTTAATTCCCATACCAATCAATCCTGTTACCAGAATCGTGGCAAAGATAGCTACCAACCGCGCAAGAATGTTGTTTCCTTTACTCATAAATCTTTTCCTCACTTTCTGGGCACTTGCCCATTCAAAATTGTTTGTTTCTTGCTGTCTTATTTATTATATCATATTTTATGTAAATTAACAAACTTTCAAAAAAGCATACCTTTGACAAATTATGTCAAAAATATGCTTTTAACGGTATCTACTATTCTCTTTTTATCTTTTATTACCTCTTTTTTTCTCTCTTTTGCTTGTTTTTTCGTCATTACATTTTAATCACAATTAAGCATTGTCTTTCCTTTTCCACAAAGACCTTCGAAATCCTCTGTAAATACTTCTACTGCAGATGAAATATTAGGATTATTTATAAAACCTTCAATTATATCTGGCGCCACTGTTGATGCTCCAACTCCATATTCACAAAGTTCTAATACTTGAAGAGAATTTTTGAAACTTGCGGCTAAAATTTGTGTTTTTAAACCATTGTTTTCAAAAATATCATGGATTTTTCTAGTTACTTCTATTCCATTTGTTCCTAAATTATCAATTCTATTTACATATGGAGCTGCATAATCAGCTCCAGCTTTTGCAGCTAAATATGCTTGAATTGGTGTGTATATTGCAGTAGCTGTAATTTTGTATCCTTCTTTAGATAATTGTTTCATTGCTTTTAAACCTTCTGGAACTGTAGGTATTTTTACATAAGTATTTTCACCTAATTCTTCAACAATTTTCTTTCCTTCTTTAATCATTTCTTCAGCAGTAGAAGAAACAACTTGTACATGAAGTTCTGCTTCTTTTCCAATAAATTCACGAATTTCTTTTAAAGTTTCATATGGTTTTTTTCCATTTTTTGCGATTATTGATGGATTTGTTGTTACTCCATCTATAGCATAATATTCATATATTTTTTTAATTTTCTCGATATTTGCATCATCAATAAGTAATTTCATTTTGTCTTCCTCCTAAAATCTTTTGTTCTATTCCCACTCAATAGTTGCTGGTGGTTTTCCTGTAATATCATAAACAACTCTATTTACATGTTTTACTTCATTTACAATTCTACTTGAAACTATTTCTAAAACTTCAAATGGAATTTTACTCCAACTTGCAGTCATAAAGTCTGAAGTAGTAACCGCTCTTAAAGCTACTGTGTAATCATAAGTTCTTTCATCTCCCATTACACCAACACTTTTTAGATTTGTAAGTACTGCAAAATATTGATTAATTTCTTTATCTAATCCACATTTTGCTATTTCTTCTCTAAATATGTAATCAGCATCTCTTAAGATATCTAATTTATCTTTAGTTATATCTCCAATTACTCTTATTGCTAGTCCTGGTCCTGGGAATGGTTGACGATATACTAAATATTCTGGAAGTCCAAGTTCTAATCCAACTTTTCTAACTTCATCTTTAAATAAATCTCTTAACGGTTCAATAATTTCTTTAAAATCAACATAGTCAGGTAATCCACCTACATTGTGGTGACTTTTAATTGTAGATTTTGTTCCAGCTCCACTCTCAACAACGTCTGGATAAATTGTTCCTTGAACTAAATAATCTACTGCACCAATTTTTTTAGCTTCTTCTTCAAATACTCTTATAAATTCTTCACCAATAATTTTTCTTTTTCTTTCTGGCTCTGTAACACCAGCAAGTTTTCCTAAAAATCTTTCTGATGCATCAACTCTTATAAAGTTTACGTCATCTCTGTTTCCAAAAACTTTTACAACTTCATCAGATTCATTTTTTCTTAAAAGTCCATGGTCAACAAAAATACATGTTAAATTTTTTCCAATAGCTTTGCTCATTAAAGCAGCTGCAACAGAAGAATCAACTCCTCCTGATAAAGCACATAAAGCTTTTTTATCTCCTACTTTTTCTCTAATTGCTTTTATTGTTGCTTCTGCAAAAGAATCCATTTTCCAATCACCTGTGCATCTACAAACATTATAAACAAAGTTTCTAATAACCATTGTTCCATTTACTGAATGATTTACTTCTGGATGGAATTGGATTCCATAAAAGTTTTTCTCTACATTTTGCATAGCTGCATTTGGACAATGAGCTGTTTTTCCAATATTTTCAAAACCTTCTGGAAGTTTAGCTACAAAATCTGTATGGCTCATTAAGAAATTATTTACATTTCCAAAGCCTTCAAATATTTTTGAATTATTATTTATTTCAACTTCAGTTACACCATATTCTCTGTTATCTGCTCTTTGAACTTCTCCTCCTAAAACGTGAGTCATAAGTTGCATTCCATAGCAAATACCTAGAACTGGTATTCCTAAATTAAATATTTCTTTATCACACATTGGGGCATTTTCAGCATAAACATTATCTGGCCCTCCTGTAAAAATAATACCTTTTGGATTTTTCTCTTTTATTTTTTCTACAGAGATATCAAAAGGTACGATTTCAGAGTAAACATTACATTCTCTTACTCTTCTTGCTATTAGTTGATTAAATTGTCCATGAAAGTCTAAAATTAAAATTAATTCTTTTTCCATTTTTTATTTCCTTTCAATTTTTTTATTGTCAAAAATCTTCATGTTCCCCTATTTAAATATGATAACAAGAATTTCCCTAAAAATCAATACTCTAAAGAACAAATAAAACAAATTTAAATAATCTATTTATCAAATGTTCCTATAAAAAAACAATTAGCGGAATTAGTTTTCTCTAACTCCGCCTTTTGTAATTCTTTGATAGTTATCAGCATTTCACCGCTACAACACCGTATCTAGGTAAACGGCCTTTTTGGATTGCTCCATCGCAGTTTTTGTCGCCTTCCATCATTGAGAAAGTAATATCTTTGTTTTTCAAACATTCAGGTAATGCTGCATCTTTAGCTGTTATATTAACAGCAAACAACATATCTGCATGTCTGTATACAAGTACACCATTTTTTTCATCAAGAATTTCAAAATCGGTAGAAGCAAAAGTAGCTCTATGGTCGGTTCTAAAAATTCCTAAATTTTTATAAAGATTATAACTTGTTATATCGATATTATCCCACGGAAGTGGCAACTTGTTGGTTGGATCTTTAAGACCTGTTACACCCATTTCATCACCTGCAAAGATTGATGGCAATCCAGGTAATGTGTACTGTAAGAAAATAGCAATTCGTCTTAAGTTTTCTGCAAGAATACGCTTTTCGCCAGTGATTTCAATATTTTCCATCTCATACTTTCTAAAACGATAGGTATTAAAAGTTCCATCAGGATTTAACCAGTCAGGAGATTTTTCCATATCCCATACGTTTTCGAAACTCTCATCTTCCTTCATATATTCATTCGTAAGAATGTTCATAGGTCTAGGAATATCATGAGAGGACATGAAAATTGGTGATCTTTTTAAAGCTTTTTCAGGATACAATTCACAAACACTATTAACCGTTGTTCTGAAGTAATCAGCTTTTCTCCATCTTACATAGCGATAAATCGCATATGGGAACTGATAGTTCATAACACAGTCAAGTTCTTCACCATTAAAGAAACTCCTGTGTTCTCCTGTTACTGCATGTTTCCAGACTTCGCCCATAAAGATAGTATTTGGAAAATGTGATTTTAAATATGCTATAGTACTACTGTTCAAATTATCTGCAACATCAAATCTAAAGAAATCACAGTAATTAGAAAGGTTACGAAGCATAGCTACCATATAGTCCAAATATTCTTTTTCAGTTTGGTCAAATTCTGGTAAATGTTTGTATCCCCACCAACATTCAGGCTCTTCTAGCCATTTTTTCCATTTGTACAAATGTGGTTTTTCTTTTAAAAGACCATTTAAGATACTAGAGTGATTGATTACAACATCTAAACCTAGACTCATTCCAAGTTTATTTGCTTCTTCATGAAGCATTTTTAGTTTATCCCAATCACCAAGTATTGGATCTACCGCAAAATAATCGATTGTATCATATCGATTAGAAGAACCAGATTTTAATATTGGACAACAATATATTGCTGTAACTCCCAAACTTTTGATATGAGGAAGTTTTTCCATCATACCTTCGATTGTTCCTCCGTAGTACTGATCATTGCGGTATTCACCATCTTCATCTGGCCACCATTTTGGTGCTGCACTCCAGTCCACGACTTTATCTTTAAACTCGTCCGGTAAGTTTTTGCGGTAGAAAGTATCAGGATAAATCTGATACGCAATTCCACCTTCCAAACCACAATCCGGAGTATCGTACTTCAAAGAATATGGCATCGTTTCCCAAAATGCATATCGACTATCCTCAATAAATTCCGTTAATACCGGAACACTTGTAGAATAATCTCTTTTCACGTACATTCTTTTGTTATTCAATTGTAATGCGATTACAAAAGTTCTGTAACCAGCAGTCTGATGTTGGAATTGGGCAACAAATACGTTCTCTTTCTTATTGGATTCTTGGCTATCATAAAGCATTTCATAACAGCCATCTTCTCCAGGATATTGTCCGTACTTGTTGAAGAAAACTTTTACATTTTCAACTTTACCCATTCCTTTTGGAATTTTCAACTTAATCTTTTGCGTTTCGAACAGTTGATGCGATGTGATGTATTCAAGTAAAATTTCTGATGATCTTCGAATCATAATGCATACCCCCTTAATTAAGATTTTACACATCATACAAAGCATAATTGCTCTGGTGACAATTTATTATTTTTTTCGACATTTGTCAACATATTTCTTTTTCTAATTTCCAGCTTCATACTCTTTTAAAATAACATCATGAGCTCCGCCTTCTTTGATACTAACATTTGAAACCATTGTTAATCTAGCTCTTTGATGGAATTCTGGAAGTGATATTGAGCCACAATTGCACATTGTTGATTTTATTTTACTTACTGTAACTTCAACATTGTCTTTTAGTGGTCCTGCATATGGTATGTAAGAATCAACACCTTCTTCAAAAGTTAATTTATTTTTTGCTTCTCCTCCCATATCATATCTTTGCCAGTTTCTAGCTCTATTTGAACCTTCACCCCAATATTCTTTCATGAATGTTCCATTTCTTTTTACTTTTCTTGATGGACTTTCGTCAAATCTAGCGAAATATCTTCCCATCATTACAAAGTCTGCTCCCATAGCTAAAGCTAAAGTTATATGATAATCATGTACAATTCCACCATCTGAACAAATTGGAATATATACACCAGTTCTTTCAAAATATTCATTTCTAGCTTCTACAACATCTAGTAGAGCACTTGCTTGACCACGACCAATTCCTTTTGTTTCACGAGTTATACAAATTGATCCTCCACCAACACCAACTTTAATAAAGTCAGCACCAGCATCTGCTAGATAATAAAATCCCTCTTTGTCAACAACATTACCAGCTCCAATTTTTACTGAATCTCCATAATGTTCTCTTACCCAATCTATTGTATTTTTTTGCCATACAGAATATCCATCTGAAGAGTCCATACAAACCATATCAACTCCTGCTTCAACTAAAGCAGGAATTCTTTCTGCATAATCTCTTGTGTTGATACCTGCACCAACAATAAATCTTTTATTTTCATCTAATAAAGAATTTGGATTTTCTTTATCAGCTTCATAATCTTTTCTAAATACTAAAGTATCTAAATTATCATTTTCATCTAAAATAGGAAGACAGCTGATTTTATTTTCCCAAATTAAATCATTTGCTTCTGATAGTGAAATTCCTTTTCTTGCAAAATATAATCTATCTTTTGGCATCATATAATTAGAAACAGGTTCATCTAAATTTACTCTAGATATTCTATAATCTTTATCTGTTACTAATCCTAAAAATTTTCCGTTTGGAGTTCCATCTTCTGTAATCATTACAGTAGAATGTCCTGTTCTTTCTATTAATGCTAATAATTCACGAATTGTAGCGTTTGGAGTAACATTTGAATCACTAGTAATAAAACCTGCTTTGTATTTTTTTACATTTCTTACCATTTGAGCTTGAGATTCTATTGATTGTGCTCCATATATAAATGAGCAACCACCTTCTCTTGCTAAAGCAATAGCCATTTTTTCTCCTGAAACAGATTGCATAATTGCAGAAACCATTGGTAAGTTTGCACTATATTTTGGTTCTTCTCCTCTTCTGTATTTCACAAGTGGTGTTCTTAAAGATACATTACTTGGAATACATCTTTCATCAGTTAAGTTTGGCAATAGTAGAAATTCATTAAATGTTCTTGATACATCTTTTAATATTTCAGCCATTTTTTCCTCCTAATTTTTTTATTTTTTATATTCAAAAATGAATATCTAATATTATATCTTTAAATCTAGTTAAAATCAATTTCTTATTTTATTTTTTAACTACAATATCTACACAAAATACTTCTTAGTCCTACATCTAAATCTATTTTTCCATTTTTATAGTTATAATCTAAATCTGTTAATTCATCTAAAATTTTTCTTAATTCATCTAATTTAAAGTAAGATGCTTGTTTTTTATATTTTGTTACTAAAAAAGTTTGATTTGGTTTTAAATTTAATGAATTAACAACATCTTTATTTAATTTTACAGCTATAGCGCATAAATATATTTTTTTGAAATGACCATATAAAGTTATTAATATTTTTTGTACTGGTTCTTTTTGATAAATTAAATTATCTAAAATTTCTAATGCCTTATCAATCTTTCTCATTGCTAAACAATCTGTAAGATCAAAAATTACACTTTCCATTTGTTTTATTGATAATTTATTAACAGCATCTAAAGTTATTGTTCCATTTTCTCCAGCATATTCAATAAGTTTTCTAATTTCATTAATTAAATTTTGTAAATTTGTACCGCAAGTTTCAACCAAATAATTTAAAGTTATATCATCTACATTTACTTTGTATAAATTACAAATTTGTTTTAATTTTTTTACCAATTGAATTGGTTTCAGTTCTTCAATATTGCATACAATTCCATTTTTTGAAACAGCTTCAAAAACTACGTTTTTATCAGCTTCTCCTTCTACAAAAACCAAGATTACAGCCTCTTCAATAACATCCATGTTATTTTTTATATAGTCTGCAATTTTATCTTGCATTGGAGAACCTGATTTTTTTCTTCCATCTTTTTTGAAAAGTCCTGAATTCTTTACAATAATTAATTTTTTATCATAGCCAAAAGCTGGCATTTCAATGTCTGAAATTAAATTATCTAAATTAGTTTCATCAATTAATATATAATTAATTCCTAAAACTCTTTCTCCAAATTTCTTTTTTATTTTATTTACAGAAGTATCAATTAAGTACTGCTCTTCTCCATATAATAAATATAATGGTTTAAGTTCAGCATTAATACTTTTATCTAATGCATCATATGTTAAATCCATATTTTTTCCTCTTCTATTTGTAATCTATTTCTAAATTATTTGACAAAGTTTAATCTCTTTGCTTTTTACTTTTTCATTTTATAATTTATATTTTCCATTGTCAATTATATAAAGAAAAGTAGTTTGATAATTCAAACTACTTCTCATCAACATTTATAAATTTTGTTATAAATCCAATTATTTTTGTAGAGTTGTTTTTAGCGATTTCTTTTGTTAACGCTTTTCCACCAACAGTAACTGATGAAACTATTGCACTAAATACAAATTGAAGCGATGAACTCATTCCATAGTTTTCAGTTAATTTAAAGGCTATCATAGCACTTATTGCACCACTTAAAACTCCACAAATATCTCCTATTACGTCAGCACAAACATTTGATACTTTGGCTGAATTTCTTATCATTTTTATAGAGGTTTTTGCACCTTTTATTTTTTTACTAGCTTGTGCATGGAAATCTTCTTCATTTCCTACAGTTACAGCTACACCTATTAAGTCAAATACAACACCAATTAAAATTACTAATATTAAAACTAAAATACCTAATATTATATTTAAATTAGAAACTACTGTATTTGATATAAATGAAAAAAGCAATGATAAAATAAAAGTTGTTATAGCAATAAAAATTACCCAACTATTATTATTTGTTTTTTTCTGGCTATCTTTCAATTTTCAATTTTCTCCTTTTTTTCTCATAGTAATTTGTTATCTTAATTATTATGCAATTTTTCTTTTATTATATCTGTATATAATAAAAGAATGGAACACTACATTCCATTTTTTACTTAGTTTATTATATAAACTCTTATTGGTAGGAATTCGAGTAAATTTTACGGTTTAGGTCTAGCAGAGTTTCTCAGTTTTTCACTTATCATTACTGATAAGCCGTTTCCGTTTAAGAAAAACCACATATCTTTTGTAGAAGATTGTCGCCAGATCACCACTTAAGTCCGTACCTTAATCCCCAAATTCCCATGCTCTAATTTAAAGCAAACATTCTAGAAATTTTCTTTGAGTATCCTAGCCCATCATTAGTCTTTTTTGCAATGGATGTTTCAAAATCAATTAGTAACAATTATTTGGCCAAAAATAATTATTATAATTATCGATTTATCCCCAAGCATCACTCAAGACAGTATTTACTTACCATATAAGATAACAATATGGATTTTACTTATTCAGGTTATATAGAATAAGTCTCAGGTGAAATCAGGAATCACTTATATGCCGTTATAAATTATCCTAAAATCTTTTTTTCAAGAATCACGCAAAACTGGGCGTAATGCGCAAGGTTCTCAAAAAACTTCGACTGCTAATACTTTCTAGTAGATTTTTAGCCCTACCCTCATAACAGGAGTATACACTAGAATAATGCACCAACGAGATTATTATAGCAGTTTTATAAAAAACTCGCAAATTCGATGCAAGTTTTTGGGAGATTAAAAAAGCATTTTGAATTTATTATCAATCTTCAATTCTCTTTTTATCTCACTTTATCTTTTTTAATCTCTTAAAATCTCTCTTTTTTAAATACAATGTTTTTTTCTGTTTTTTAAATAATCCCCCTTTCTCGAAAATATAATTTAATTTATAATTTTTCCATTGACTATAAATTTTCATAAAGATATAATTTATTTATAGTAATTTTAAGGGGGATTTTCTATGTACGATGAAAATTCAATGAAAAGCCATATATTTTGGATAAAATTTAAAAGAGTATTTTGTATAATATTTTTCACAGCAATTGGTTCAGCACTTGGAGCAGTAATTAGTTCTTATGTAGTTGATGTACTTCTATTTCCAAAATTCTGGTCACCAATAATTGTTGTAATTTCTTCACTTTTATTTTTAGCAATTGCAAATTTAATGACTGCAAATACCGGGAAAGAAGTTCAAGATAGCTATTGGAAAATTGCTGTTTATAAAAAATTAGCTATTATTTCAAAAAAATTAGATAACTTAGAAAAGCTAGAAAATTTAGAAAAAATAAATAATATTTTAAATCCAAACGAAGAAAAAACAGAAAACACAAAATCTAAATCTGTTAAAGAATTTGAAAAAGAACAACATTCATCTACATTAGAAAAAACTCAAGAATCAAGTTCTTCTATTTCTGAAGAAACCACTCACAAAACAGAAGAAATTTCATCAAACTCAGAAACAGAAATCATAAGTAGTATTAATTAAATTATAAATTGTTGAAATGAAAAGACCGTTACAAAAATTGTAACGGTCTTTTCATTAACTTTGTAATTTTTATTAATAATTTTTTATTAATAACCTGGTTTTTCTAATAATCTAAACATATTCTTCTTATATTCTTCAACACCTGGTTGATTGAATGGATTTACTCCAAGCATTGTTCCTGAAATTGCACATGCTTTTTCAAAGAAATAGATTAATTCTCCTAAATTTTCTTCATCTAATTTGTCCATTTCAACCATAATATTTGGTACGTTTCCAGTAACATGAGCTAGTACTGTTCCTTCCATTGCTTTACTGTTAACATATCCAACAGTTTTTCCTGCTAAATAGTTTAATCCATCTAAGTTTTGGTCATCTGGTTGAATTGTTATTTCTGAAGAGTTTGTTCCTATTTTTAGAACTGTTTCCATTAAATCTCTTCTACCATCTTGAATATATTGTCCCATTGAATGTAAGTCTGTTGTTAAATCAACACCTGCTGGGAAAATTCCTTTTAAATCTTTTCCTTCACTTTCTCCATAAAGTTGTTTCCACCATTCTGTCATGTAGTGAAGTTTTGGTTCATAGTTAGCTAAAATTTCTATTGTTTTTCCTGATCTATATAATAAGTTTCTTACTACTGCATATTTGTAGCAATCATTATATTTTAAATCTGGATCTGCATATTTATCTTGTGCTTGTTTTGCACCTTTCATTAATTTATCAATATCTATACCAGCTGCTGCTATTGGTAATAATCCTACAGCAGTTAATACTGAAAATCTTCCCCCAACATTATCTGGTATTACAAATTTTTCATATTTTTCATTATCAGCTAAAGTTTTTAAAGCCCCTTTTTGTTTATCTGTTGTTACATAAATTCTTTTTCTAGCTTCTTCAACTCCATATTTTGTTTCTAGAACTTCTCTAAAAATTCTAAATGCAATAGCTGGTTCTGTTGTTGTTCCTGATTTTGAAATAACATTTATTGATATATCTTTATCAGCAACATATTCTAATAATTCATTCATATATACTGGACTTAAATTATGACCTGCATATACAATTACTGGTGTTTTTCTTTCTGCCATTTGGCTATGGAATGTATGTGATAAAGCATCTATTACAGCTCTTGCTCCTAAATAAGATCCTCCAATTCCTATAACTACTAAAACATCTGAATCTTTTTGAATTTTTTGAGCAGCTTTTTTAATTCTAGCAAACTCATCTTTATCATAATTAGTTGGAAGTTCCATCCAACCTAAGAATTCTTTTTCATCATTTGCTTTTGCATGAAGTCCTTCATGTATTTTAGCAATTTCTTCACTATATTCAGTGATTATTTTTTCTTCAATACTTGAATTTTCTAAATTTAATTTAATCATTATAAGCCTCCTAAAATATAACTTATTATTTTTACAGAGTGATTATATCATAAGCTTCGAAAAAAATATGTGTTTTTTATGTGAAAGTTTTTATATAGAATCGGTAGCATCCCAAATGCTTATTTTATCTATAAATCCAACTTCTGAATATTCCATTTTTATAAGATATTTTTTTCTTGAATTTAAAGAATTTCTTATTTTTGTTAATTTTTGAATATAATCTGTTCTATCTTTTTCTTCTATTGGTCTAGTTGCATCTTCAATTCCAAGCTTAAATAATTCTTCATTATTGTTTACTAATAATTGTGGTAATCTTATAAAATTTTTATCGTCATAACTTGTTGAGTTTGATACTAATATCGCAATTAAATTTTTTACAGTTGTTCCGTTTTGAACACCTTCATACATTGTAAATTTGCTATTGAATGTATTTACTTCTTGCTCAGTAAATTTAGACATTCCTTCATATGTACTTGAAGCAGCATTGTTATAAATAAACATCCCTATTGATATTATTAAAACAACAACACAAACTGCTCCACTAATTAAAAGAGATTTTGTATCATTCCCCATAATTATTTACACATCCTTTTTATAAACATACATATATATTTTACTACTTTTTTCCAGTGTTTTCAATACTTTGAGCAGAATATTATTTTTATATCTTTGTAAGCATAATAAAAAAATACTCTTCTTCTTCTGACAATGTTTTTTTCTTTTTCAAATAATCCACTAAAAATATAATTTTTGCTCTTTCAATTTCGCCTTCTGGAGTTAGTGATATTCCAAAATATTTTATAAAAATCCAAATTCCCAATATTATTGCAGCTAGCATTGCAATTCTTGAACTTCCAACTATAAGCCCAAAAACTAAAAATATTAAAAAATTTCTAAATACTTCCTCTGATTTAAGAAAATATTCTTTATCTCCTTTGGCTCTTTCTATTGCAGCAAAGAATTTTTTTGTTTTTATTTTTACTATATCTTCTTTATAATATCCTTTTTCTTTTAAATATTCATCTATTTTATTTTTAAATTCCTTTTTATTTTTTTGATTCTCAATTTGCAATTCTTCAGAATTTAATTTTTTTGTTTTATCAGAATCTTTTTGAAATTGCTTCATAATCATTTTTTCAATTTCTGTTAAAGAATTAATATCAAAATCTATTTCTTCTTTTAATTTACTATATTTATCAAATACACCTTTAATTCTATAATAATATTCGAAACGTGCCACTGTCATTTCATATTGATATTTCTTTTTATAAATCGCATTTGCTATTATTGTTTCATAATTCGGAAGTTCATATAAGCTCCCATCTGATAAATCGTATTTTTCTTTTAATATTTTTTTACTTTTAATAACTCTTATTTTAGCCACAAAGTAATTTAAAATCGTCAATATAATTATAAAAGCATCTATTATTAATAACGAAAATACACCAATGGTTGCTGACACTTCATATACAGATTCTGTTTTCCATGTAAAATTATTATTCAAATTATTTATTCCCAATTTTAGCACATCAGCAGCTTTTTCTGATCCTGTATTAAAATCTATAGTAAGTTGATAATTTTCGATTTGTAATTCTTCTGCAAAAATACTTTGATTGCTTGTGCCATTTGACGTTGTAAGAACAAAACCAATCATTATTAAACATGTACAAGCAATTGATAAAAAAATTAACAACTGACTCCCCAAAAATTCCATTATATTTCTCATATAAAACTCCTAAATTCTATTCTTTAAAAGTATTATACTATCTAATCTATTTTTTTCCAATTTATTTATTCAAAAAAACATATTTTTATTGACCTTTTTCGTCAAAAATAATATTATTATGTACGAAGATTAAATATAAGGAGAATTTACCAAATGGCATTTGACGGTTTCATTACAAAGTCAGTAGTATCAGAATTAAAAAAATCAATAATAGGAGCAAAAGTTAATAAAGTTTACGAACCAACAAAAAATGAAGTTGTTCTAAGTCTTTACAATAGCGGAAAAAATTACAATTTAAATTTATGTGCAAATCCAGAGTTTTGTAGAATTTGTTTAACTAATTATTCTAAACCAAATCCACAAAATGCCTTAAATTTTTGCATGCTTCTTAGAAAATATTTAGTTGGCGGAAAAATTGTTAATATTTCAAATTATGATTTAGAAAGAACTGTTGAAATACAATTTGAATGTTACAACGAGTTAAATGATTTAGTTGTTAGAAAATTATTTATAGAAATAATGAGTAGACAAAGTAATATTATATTAACAAATGAAAAAAATATTATTATAGATACTTTAAAACATTTCGATAACAATTCTAGAGATTTACTTCCAGCTCATGAATATACATTTACACCAATTAATAAAATTAGTTTTTTAGAAATAAAATCTTTTGAAGAATTTTTAGAAATAATGAACACTTCAGGTTCGATTGTTTCTTTAACAAAATTTTTCATAGATACTTTTATAGGATTTAGTAAACCTTTTGTTAAAGAAAATTTAAAATCATTGTCTATATCAGATTCAGAATATAGTGAAGACGATTTAAGAAAATTTTATAATTATCTAAAAGATTTAATTAATAATTTTGGAACACAAAATATTTATTGCAAAAAAATATCTGAAAAAGATTACACACTTGTATTTGGCGAATCAACAGAACCAGATGAAGAAGATTTAACACATATAAATTATTTTATTGATGATTTTTATTATAATAAAGAACAAGACTCTCTTTTCACAAATTCTAGAAACAATTTATTAAAAATCGTTTCAGCATCTTTGAAAAAAGTTTATAAAAAAATGGAAAATATAAACTCAAAATTAAAAGAATGTGAAAAAATGGATACTTACAGATTATATGGAGAACTTTTAACTGCAAACCTTTATAAATTCACAAACTCTCCTAATCTATCTGAAGTTACAGTTGAAAACTATTATGATAACAACAATCTAATAACAATTCCTTTAGATAATAGTCTCAATGTAAATAAGAATATTGAAAAATATTTCAAAAAATATAATAAATTAAAAAACGCTCTTTCTATTGTTTCTGAGCAAAAAAGAGAAACAGTAAAAGAATTAGATTATATTGAAAGTATTGTTTTTAATTTAAGTACTGCAAGAAATTTAAATGATATTAATGGAGTTTATGAAGAGCTTTCTCAAAATGTTGTAACAAAAAAAGCGATTAATAAAAAAGAAAAAAATAATATTGTAAAAAAACAAGAATCAAATAAAATTGAACTTGAATCTGTTGTTATTGATGGCTACACAGTTTATATAGGAAAAAATAATATGCAAAATGATTATCTAAGTTTAAGATTTGCAAATCCAAATGATGTTTGGTTCCATGCTCAAAAAATTCATGGAAGTCATGTTCTACTAAGAAATTCAGAAAATCTTGAACTTGATGAAATACCTGAAAATGTTTTATTTAACTGCGCTCGTTTAGCTAAAGAAAATAGTAAAGCAGAAAACAGTTTAAATGTTTCTGTAGATTATTGCTTAGCTAAATTTGTAAAAAAAGCCTCAGGAGCAAAACCTGGTATGGTAATTTATAATAACTTTAAAACTATAATAGTAAAATAAAAAAAGCTGCTTTAAAGCAGCTTTTTTTTATTTTATTAATTCGTAAGTATCTTTGGCTATCATTAATTCTTCGTTTGTTGGAATTATATAAAGTTTAACTTTAGAATCTTCAGCACTAATACATTTTTCTTTTCCTCTAGTTTTATTTGCAGCTGGATCTAATTTAATTCCAAATGGTTCTAGATATTTGCAAACTCTTTCTCTTGTTTCAATACCATTTTCTCCAACTCCACCAGCAAATGTTATTACATCAACTCCACCAAGTGCAATTGCATATTGACCAATATATTGAGCAATTCTATATGCTTGACTTTCTAATGCTAAAATTGATCTAGAATCTCCCATTTTATAACCATCTTCAACATCTTTAAAATCTGATGAAACCCCAGATACTCCCCATGCTCCTGATTGTTTATTTAAAATTTCTTCCATATCTTCAGGACCTAAATTATCTCTTTTCATAATATAAGGAATTATTGCAGGATCTATATCTCCACATCTTGTAGCCATTGGAATACCAGCTAAAGGTGTTAGTCCCATTGATGTATCTATTGATTTTCCACCATCAATTGCACATATAGAAGCTCCTTGTCCTAAATGGCAATTTATTACTTTTAAGTTTTCTGATTTTTCTCCCATTAATTCTGCAACTCTTTGAGCTACATATCTATGACTTGTTCCATGGAATCCATATTTTCTTATTTTATAACTTGTATAGTATCTGTATGGTATTTGATAAATATATGCTTTTGTTGGCATTGTTTGATGGAATGCTGTATCAAAAACTGCTACCATTGGAATTTCTGGTAAAACTTTTCTTGCAGCTCTAATTCCTGCAACACCTGCCGGATTATGTAATGGAGCTAAATCGATACATTTTTCAATTTCTTCCACTACCTCATCATCTATTAATACAGATTGGCTAAACATTTCACCACCATGAACTATTCTGTGTCCTATTGCACCAATTTCATCTAAAGATTTAATTAGTCCATATTCTGGCTTTAGTAATACTTCTAAAACAAATTCAATTGCTTCGTCAAAATCTCTTGCTATATGAAGTAATTCTTCTTTCTTTCCTCCTACGTTTAATTTAAGAGTTGTTTTCATTCCACCTATTCTTTCAAAATTTCCTTTTGCCATTCTTTCATTATTGTCCATATTGATAAGTTGGAACTTTAGTGATGAACTACCACAATTTAATACTAAAATTTTCATATTGCTTAAACCTCCCTTTAATTGTCTTTATTTTTAGGAGCATTTTTATATACCCTTACCAATTCTAACATTAATCTTCACCATAAACAATAGAAATTTAAAAAATATTTTTGTCATTTAATCAAATAATAATTTGTAGAACTGTTATTAAAATTACCGCAAGTTTATATCTAATTTACAAATTATTATTTATAGATATAAAAAGAAAGAGTAAAATTTAATTTTACTCTTTCTTTTTGGTTATAATATCAAATTAGTTTTTTGTCAATTCATATGCATCATTTGCAATAACGATTTCTTCGTTTGTAGGAACAATATAGATTTTTACTTTAGAATCTTCGCTAGAAATTTCTACCTCTTCTCCTCTTATTTTGTTTTTCTCTAAATCTAATTTAACTCCGAAACACTCTAAATATTTACAAATTCTTTCTCTTTCTTCGAATCCGTTTTCACCAATACCACCACAGAAAGTAATATAATCTACTCCTTGAAGTGTGACCATGAATTTAGCTATGTATTGAGCTATAATATAAGCTCTACTCTCTAATGCTAATATTGATCTTTCGTCACCTTGAGCAGCAGTTCTTTCAATATCTCTAAAGTCTGTTGAAACTCCAGATACTCCCCAAGCTCCTGATTCTTTATTTAATATTCTTAACATTTCATCTGGTTTTATATCATATAATTTCATTACAGTTGGAATTATAGAAGGGTCAACGTCACCACATCTTGTTCCCATTGGAACACCAGCTAAAGGTGTTAATCCCATTGTTGTATCCATAGATTTTCCATCTTTAATTGCACATAATGATGCTCCTTGCCCCAAGTGACAATTTATAACTTTTATGCTTTGTCTTCCTGTAATTTCTGAAATTCTTTTTGCAACATATCTATGAGAAATTCCGTGGAATCCATATTTTCTTATTTTATAATCTTCATAATATTTGTATGGTAATTGATAAATAAATGCTTTTTCTTCCATTGTTTGATGGAAAGATGTATCAAATACTGCTACCATTGGAGTTTTTGGTAATAATTTTTTGCAAGCTTCTATACCTGCTAATCCTGCTGGATTATGTAATGGTGCTAAAGTAATATTATCTTCTATTGCTTTTATTACTTCATCATCTATTACTACAGAATTCTTGAATTTTTCTCCACCATGAACAATTCTATGTCCTACAGAACCGATTTCATCTAAACTATTTATTACTTTATATTCTTCACTTGTAAGTAATCTTAATATCATCGCAATTGCTTCTTCAAAGTCTCTAGCAGGATGTTCAAGAACAACTTTGTTTCCTCTTACATTAAAACGAAGAGATGATCTTGAACCACCAATTCTGTCATAATGTCCTTTCATTATTCTTTCTTTTGTTTCCATATCAATTAGTTGACATTTTAGTGATGAGCTTCCACAGTTTAAAACTAATACTTTCATTAGCCAATTCCTCCTTAATATAAATTTAGAAATTATACACACACTATATAATCGAAAATCCGTCATAATTTGTTCGTTTTGTAAATTCTATGTGAAAAAGGTCTATTTTTGTCGAATATATTTTTTATTAAAAACAATTAACGTGGTACAACTCTTCGAATGTACCACGTTGTTTTATTTATGAAATTTTAATCAATTTAATTGATTATTTTGCTTCTACTATTGCTTTTGTATCTCTTGCAATAACCATTTCTTCGTCTGTTGGAATTATATAAGCTAAAACTTTAGAATCTTCTGTAGAAATTTTTGTTTCTACTGATCTTACATTATTTTTCTCTAAGTCTAATTTTAATCCCATCCATTCTAAGTTTTCACAAATTTTCTTTCTGATATTTATTTGGTTTTCACCAATTCCACCTGTAAATACAATTGCATCAATTCCTTTTAGAGAAACTGCATATTTTGCAACAAATTGAGCTATTGTTTTTGTGAATAATTCTATAGCTATTTTTGCTTTTGGTTTATCATCTTCATATGAAGCAAGTTCTATTTCTCTAAAGTCTGGGTTTAATCCTGTCATTCCATATAATCCAGATTTTTTATTTAACAAAGAGTTTACTTCTTTAGCTGATAAATTTTCTCTAGCCATAATTTCTGTTACAACTGATGGATCTAAATCTCCAGATCTTGTAACCATAGCAATTCCACCTAAAGGAGAAAGTCCCATTGATGTATCTATTGATTTTCCACCATCTATAGCACAAATTGAAGCTCCTTGTCCTAAGTGACATGTAACTATTTTTAATTCTTCAATTGGTTTTCCAATTATTTCTGCTGCTTTTTTAGATACATATTGATGAGATGTTCCGTGGAATCCATATTTTCTTATTCCATATTTTTCATAATATTCATATGGTATTGGATATAAATAATTTTCTTTTGGCATTGTTTGATGGAATGCTGTATCAAATACACCAACCATTGGAACTCCTGGCATTGCTTTTTGGCAAGCTCTTATTCCTAAAACTCCTGCTGGGTTGTGAAGTGGAGCTAGTGGTGAACATGATTCAAATTTTGCTATAACATCTTCATCTATTTCAACTGATTTATTGAATATTTCTCCACCATGAACAAGTCTATGTCCAACAGCATCTATCTCTGATAATGATTTTATTACACCATATTCGCTATGTACTAATTGCTCTAATACGATTTTTAAAGCTTCTTCATGATTCATAACTGGTGATTTTGTTACATATTTTTCACCATTAACTTTATGTGTAACAAAAGCTTCTTGTTCTCCTATTCTTTCAAAATTTCCTTTTGCTAAAACTGTTTCACTTGTCATATCAATTAATTGATATTTTAAAGATGAACTTCCGCAATTTACTACTAAAACTTTCATTTTATCCTCCTATATTTTGTTTATTATAAACTTCCAATATTATGTAATTTATTCATATTATTTTTAGATAAAACTACAATTATCAAAAATAAAACAAATGACATTATAAAATAATCTATTAATTTTTTTACTGTTATTTCTTCGTTTTTTATTTTTTTAAAATTACATATATAAAAAATAATTTGTGAAATTATAAATATTAGCATCGGCAATATTTTAAATTCATGATGTCCACACATACATGTTAAAAATAAAAAGTTAAATATAAAAAATATAATTTCAAATAACATGCTTAGTATCATAATTATTTTAAATTTTTTTAAAATTGTATTTTTATTTTTTATATATTCATCTGACAATTTATCTAAAGACTCATTTTCTTTTTCTTTATGCTTCATATCAGATATTAATTTCATAATTATTAATATAAGTGGCACTATAAAAATTAATCCAATTATAAGTAAAAATTCTACTGAAAGTTGAATTTCAACTATAAATATTGCAATCAATAGTATACTTAATAAAATTAATGATATCTTTAATAACAAAGAAATATAATCAATTTTCATATTAACACCTCTTTTTTTAGTATTTTTAATGTAACAGTATACAAATTATCAATTGATTTTTATTGTGCTTGAACAGCAGTAATAGCCACAACTCCGGCGATATCGTCTGCTGAGCATCCTCTTGATAAATCATTTACTGGTCTTGCTATACCTTGGCAAAGTGGTCCATAAGCTTCTGCTTTTGCTAATCTTTGTGTTAATTTATATCCGATATTTCCAGCATTTAAATCTGGGAATATTAATGTGTTTGCACATCCTGCAATTTCACTATTAGGTGCTTTACTTTTCCCTACAGAAGGAACTATTGCGGCATCTAATTGCATTTCTCCATCAACTTTTATTTCTGGATAATTTTCTTTTACTATATTAGTTGCATCAATAACTTTTTGTGTTAAATCTGATTTTGCACTTCCCATTGTAGAATATGAAAGCATAGCAACTTTAGCTTCCTTTCCAACTAATTGTTTAAAACTTTCACTTGAAGAATGAGCAATTTCAGCTAGTTGTTCTGCTGTTGGATTTTCGTTTAATCCACAATCTCCAAATACAAATACTCCGTCTTCTCCAAATTCGCAATTTGGTACAACCATTAAAAAGAAGGCTGATACTAGTTTTGTTCCTGGTGCTGTTTTTAAAATTTGAAGCGCTGGTCTTAATGTGTCTGATGTTGAATGAATTGCTCCTGATACTAATCCATCAGCATCATTCATTTTTACCATCATCATACCATAATAAACTTCATCTTTTACTAATTCTTCTGCTTGTTCTAGTGTCATGCCTTTTGCTTTTCTTAATTCATATAAATTTTCTGCATATTCTTTTGATTTTTCTGATTTTAGCGGATCTACTATAATAGCTTTAGAAACATCTAATCCATTTTCTTCAGCCATTTTTTTTATGTTTTCTTCATTACCAACTAAAACTACATTAGCATAAGCTTCTTTTAAAACTGTAGCTGCTGCTGTTACAACTCTTAAGTCTGAAGCTTCTGGTAATACTATTGTTTTCATTTCATTTCTTGCTCTGTCTTTAATTCCATCAATAAAATTCATTTCTAAAATCCTCCTATTTTATTCGAGAACATTATATATAAGTTTTTTCTTAAAGTCAATTATTTAAGCTTGAAACTAATATTAAATTAAATTTTCTATTTTAAATATTTGTGTTTTAATTCAATATATTTCTTAATTTATTTTTACTTATAAATAAACTATACATCTTATCACACATCTATCATAAATATTGAATTCCTATGGTTTTTGTGGTAAAATTAGATTCCACGTAAAAATATATTAAGGAGGTCTTTATGGTGGCAATTGAAACTGTTAAGAAAATGAAAGTTTTTCGGCGTTTAAGTTTCTTAAGTATCTTACTTGTCATGTGTCTTCTGCTCACTGGTTGTACAGACCAGCAGGTTGAAGATGCAATCGACATTGGCGTAGATATCTTATTTGAAATCTTAACTCCTGAAGACGAAACCACAAGCGAAATCGAGGATACTAATTCTCCGAATTCCGAACCTGTCATTCTTGATGGCACAATGGAAGTTCACTTTATTGATGTTGGGCAAGCCGATAGCACTCTCATCATTCAAGGTGATGAAGTTATGCTTTTCGATGCAGCAACAAAAAAGCGTGGCGATGATTTAGTCGCTTATATCCAAGATCTTGGCATTGACTACATCGATGTTGTTGTTCTCTCTCATCCTCATGATGATCATATGGGTGGAGCTGGAGAACTTTTAAGCAACATCAAAGTCGGAAAAGTCTATGGTCCTGATATTTTCGAATTGATGGATAGTTTAGGCGATGATACCCCCGGCTGGTACGAAGATATGGTTAATGCTGTTGATGCAATCGATGCAGAACAAAACAAAGGAGTTCCAGAAAATCAACAAACTTCTATCTGGCACTTCCCTCGGAACAGCAATGGTGAATTCGCAAAATTTAATATCGGTGAAGCAATTGTAGAATTTTACGCTCCTCTTGAAGATGAGTATTCTGACAAAAATGATTATTCAATCTGTGCAAAAGTTTCTTTTGGCACTGTTGATATCATGTTCACAGGTGATGCTACATCTTCTGTTGAAAAAGATCTTATTGAAGAAGGTTACAATTTGGATGTTGAAATCTTCCAGGCTGGTCACCATGGCAGTGATACCAGTAACAGCAAAGAATTTTTGGAAGCAATGTCCCCTAAGTGTATTGTCATTAGTTGCGGTATGAAAAACCAGTACGATCATCCTGTAGAATCTGTTATTGAACTTTACAAAGAAATGAACATTCCTGTATACAGAACAGATGAATCTGGAAATATTGTTATGACAACTGATGGCGCAACCTATTCTTTCAATGTAGATCCCGGCACTTACACAAGTGGAGCAGATTACAAGAAAGGAAATTAAGCTTATGACCAATATTGAAAACTTGGTTTTTATGCAAACAGAAGATAATATGGTTTCTCTTGAAAGAGCTGATGGAACTGTAATTATCTATCCTGCAAGCCTAATTCCATCTTGTTATCATGAAGGTCACATCATTAAGTCTATCGTTCACAGCGAAGATTTTATTGAGTTTGTTGAACTCAATGTTGCCGAAATGGAAGCAAGACATGCAAGAATTAGTTCAAGAGTTGCTCGCATCAGAGCAAGAGCTATGAGGTCTACTGAAAATAATGTAGATACTTCCGAAAACTAAATAAACCTTAAAAGACGCTCCGAAAACTTCGGGGCGTCCTTTCTTATTTTAATAAATTAATTATTTCTTATTATATTTACTTATTACTTTTCTAAGCTTTATTCATTTTATTATATTCATCACAATAATTTTTTACAGGGCATTCTTCACATTTTGGTTTTCTAGCGTCACATATTTTTCTACCGTGCCAAACAAGTAAATGATTTACATCATAATAATATTCTTTTGGAATTTGTTTTAATAAATCTTGTTCAATTTTTTCTGGTTCTGCTTGACTCGAAAATCCCATTCTATTTGAAATTCTTTTAGCATGTGTGTCTACTGCAATCCCTTGAGGATCATGAAAAGCTTCAAGCATTACTACATTAGCACTTTTTCTTCCCACTCCTGGCAAGCTTTGTAAATCTTTCATATTTTGAGGAACTTTTCCATCAAATTCATCTAATAATTTTTGACTACAAGCTTTTAAATTTTTGGCTTTAGTTTTATAAAAGCCACATGGATGAATTATTTCTTCTAATTCTTTCAAATCCATTTTAGCAATCGCTTCTGGAGTATTATATTTATTAAACAAATTAGGTGTAGTTTTATTTACTCTCTCATCTGTACATTGAGCAGCAAGCATTACAGATACCATCATTTCAAATGGTGATTTAAAATCTAAACTGCAAGTTGCATCTGGATAAAAATCTTTTAATATTTCTATAATTTTTATTGCATCTTTTTTTGATTTCATTTAAACATTCCTTACTTTATTTTATAAAACAAAAGCTAATTTCTGCATAAATTAGCTTTTGTTATTTTTTTAATTTAATTTTATTACGCTAAAATTTCAACTTCTGGTTCATTTGAATCTTCAGCTTTATTTTTTCTTATAACACTTCTAATCATGTATCCAAATCCATATAAAGAAATAATTCCTTTAATTAATCCACCTGCATTTGGAATAAAGTTTGCGCATTGTGCTAATGTGAATATAACAAATGCTAATAACCAAACTAAAACTTTCGATTTTGTTTCTCTTTTTAAAATAGCTTTAGCAATTTCAATTGAAGCAACAGGAATTGTAATTTTCCAGAAAACAAACCATAAAACAAAAGCTAGTAAAATTGAAACTGGAATTCCAATAAGTGTAAACATTAACGCTATAATAATTGCTATTGCTAATCCAAAATAAGCTAATCCATATACAGTATCCATTAATCCATTTTCTTTAAAACTTGATGTTTGAAGTTTCTTTCTAGAGGTAAATATCACAATAAGCGCAATTATAATTAATCCTGTCATTTCTGCTGAAATAAAGAAAAATATACTTATACCATTTACGATAGATTGTCCAATTTCTTCTATTTGTTCTTCACTTGCTTCAATATCAGCTGTTGCATCCTCTATTATTTGAATTTCATTTACATTATCTGTATTTCCTAATACTTCTTCTGCAGATGATAATATTCCATTAACTTTACCTGTTTCAGCAATTTCAACTTGACCAACTGCTGCATATAAATCTCTGTTTACAATTCCTGAAATATTTATTGTTGTTCCAAGAGATTTTATATCTCTACAAATTGTATTTTCTAATATATCCATATTTTCAGCTAAAGCATATATATCATTAACACTTCCTGAAATACTAACATTTGTTCCTAAAACATAAATTGAACCATTTATATTTGAATTAATTGTAACATTATTTCCTAATACAAATACATTTCCATCAATTCTTTCAGAAGCTACATTTACAACTTCTCCAATAAGATATACATTTCCATTTACATTTTCTTCAACTGAAATGCTATCTTCTGATAAAAATAAATCACTATTTATTGTATTTTCATCTGTTGATATAATATCATCATTTTCTGATGTCATTAAATTTAAAATTTCTTTTTGATCTTCTTTCATTTCTATATCTCTAACAGATGTTGCAAATGATATTGAAACAAATATCATTGATAATATTAAAAATATAGTTGTTACTTTTAAAATATTTTTCATATGTTTTCTCCCCATTTTATTATTTATTATAAAATTCTTATTTAATAGCAAATAATTTACTATTATTAAATTTATAACCTATTTTAATTTTGCTACTGCTTCGCTAATGTTTTCTGCAGTTATTAAATAATTTCCAGCAACTAATATATTTGCTCCTGCTTCTTGAGCTAGACTTGCTGTTTCAGCATTTATTCCGCCATCAACTTCAATATCGATATCTATATTGTTTTCATCAATATATTTTTTTAGTTCTTTAACTTTCTCTAAAGTTTCTGGAATTAGTTTTTGTCCACCTTTTCCTGGAACAACTGTCATAACAAGTACCATATGAATTTGATTTAAATATGGTTTTATTTCTTCTAGATTTGTATCTGGACTAATTGAAATTCCAACTCTTGAACCACTTCTTTTTATTTCTTCAATTGCATTTTTTGTTCTTTCTTCTGTTTTTGTTGCTTCAATATGGAAAGTTATTATTTCTGGTTCTAACATTGAATATTCATCTATAAATTCTTCAACATTTTCTACCATTAAATGAACATCTAATCCTAAATTTGAAATATGAGAGATTGTTAAAGCATAATCTTTCATAAGTTCAGTTGTATCTCTTTCTACAAATTTTCCATCCATAACATCTATATGAAAATAATTAATTTTTCCTGTTTCTAAATTATAAAATGTTCTAACTGCATTTTCTTTCTCTACAGTTAAAATTGATGCTGATACTTCTGTCATAATATTTTCCTTTCTTTAACTCAAAATGAGGCATGATTTTATTTTTCATGCCTCATCAATTTTACTATTTTACTGTTACTGTTTGATCTCCTTTGTTAAAGTCTACAGTTTGTTCATATTTAGTAACTCCATTCACTTTAACTTTTAATATTTTTACGCCTGATGTAGTCCATGATTTTGTTATATCTGTTCTATTCATTGAATAACTATCACTTAAAATTGTGTCTTCACCAACTTCTAATACAACTGTTGCTTTTTCAATTTGTGGTGTATTTGTTGTTGTAACAGTGTTTCCTTCTTCATCTACTGTTTCTGTTATTGTTGGTTCTGGCTCTGTATAATTCATTAAAGACATTAAGTTAACTTTTACAGTAAGAGTTGATTTAGCTGGTTGTTTATTAACAATTAATTCTATTGAATCTCCTTCTTTTAGTGTTTTTCCACCACTAACGCTTTGAGATATTACAACTCCATCTGATTTAGAAGCATTTTCTTCATAATTTACATTAACAACTAATCCTAAATCTGATAATGTTTGAATTGCAACTCCTTCAGCTTGATTTAAAACACTTGGAACTGAAACGTCTTTAAAAGCACTACCAATACTTACTGTTAATTGAATTACTGTTGCTGCTGTAATTTCTTCTCCTTCTTCTGGATTTACAGCTATTACAACTCCAGCTTCTACTGTTTCACTATTTTCTTCTATTGTTTCATATTTTAATTCTAGTTCATCTAATTCTTTAGTTACATCTTCAATTTTCTTTCCAACCATTTTCTTTGGTAATGTAACTATTTTTTGTCCTTTACTTACAACTAATGTTATTTTGTCATTTACATTAATTCTAAATTCTTCACCAGCATATTCTGGTGTTTGTTTAATTACATATCCTTCTTCTACAGTATCACTGTATTCTTCTTCTACTTTGATACCTTCAAAACCTAAATCTTCTAATTGTTTTATAGCATCTTCTTTTTTAACTCTTCCAACGCCTTCTTCATCTCCAATTAGATTTGGCATTGCAACTTGGTCTGGTCGATTTCCATTTAATATTGCAATTGTTCCATACATTGCAAACACAAATAACAATATTGCAACTAAAACACCTGTTACAGGTCCAGCCCATTTATGGTTTGAATAAAAAGCTTTTACTTTATTTTCTTTTTTTCTAGAAGTTGTTTCTTCTTGATTAACTCTAGGAGCTTTTCTATCATTATTTTTTTCCATTTCAAGTTCATATATTGTTGGTATTTTTTGTGTTGGTGAATCATCTGATCTTGTAGCTAATACAACAAAATCTTCATTTGGTTTCTTTAATGCTAAAGATAAATCTCTTAACATTTCTGTAGCATTTTGATATCTTAAATTTGGATCTTTTTGCATTGCTTTTAATATAATTCTATTTACACTAACAGGTATTGTATCATTATATCTCATTGGATCTACTGGTTCTTCTTGAACTTGTTTTAATGCTACTGATACTGGTGTATCTGCATCAAAAGGAACTTTTCCAGTTAACATCTCATACATTACAATTCCAAGTGAATATAAGTCTGATTTTGCATCTGTGTATCCACCTCTAGCATGTTCTGGTGAGAAATAATGTACAGAACCTATTGTTGTTCCAAAAGCTGTTATTGTTGAATTTGATACAGCTTTTGCTATACCAAAATCTGTTACTTTTGCTATACCATCTTCTGTTATTATTATATTGTGTGGTTTTATATCTCTATGTATTATATTATTTTTATGTGCTGTTTCTAATGCTGATGCAATTTGAATTGCAATATTTACAGACCATTTCCAAGATAATCTTCCATCTTCTGTTATTATTTCTTTTAAAGTTTTACCTTGGATTAATTCCATTACTATATAATATAAGTTATCTTCATTGCATACATCAAAAATTGAAACTATATTTGGATGATTTAAACTTGCAGCTGATTGAGCTTCTGTATTGAATTTTTTTATGAACTCACTATCTGTTGTAAATTCGTCTTTTAATACTTTTACTGCTACATATCTGTTTAGTATATGGCATTTTGCTTTATAAACTAATGCCATTCCACCATTACCAATTTTTTCTAACACTTCATATCTGTTATTTAACATTTTACCTATAAGATTCATAATTATCTCTCCTTAGTTTCTTCTTCACCAACTTCGATATTATCAACAATAATTAATGTGATATTATCATAGCCCCCAAGTTCGTTGGCGTTTTTAATTAGAGCATCTTCTGGTTTTTCTGGATTGTTAAGTAATAAACTGTATATTTCATTATCTCTTAACATATTTGTTAAGCCATCTGAACACATTAATAATATATCATCTTTTAAAAAGCCCTTACAAATAACATCTGGTTCCACAAAGTCGTTACATCCTAAAGCTTTCATTAACATGTTTTTCTTTGGATGATTGTATGCTTCTTCTTTTGTTATTGTTCCTTCTTTTAGAAGTTTTTCAACATAACTATGGTCAGTTGTAAGTTTTCTTATTATATTTTTTCTTATTCTATATACTCTACTATCTCCAACATGACCTATAAATACTTTATTATTATATATTAAGCAAACATCTAAAGTAGTACCCATATCATGTAAATCTGCTTTTTCTTTTGCTTTTTCATGAACTACAGTATTTGCATATTCTATTGCATTTCTTAATAAGCTTAATATGCTTTCTCTATCTTTTTTGCATTTTTTAAAATTTGTAGTTATATAATTTTTTGTACTTGTTACAGCAAGAGAACTTGCTATTTCTCCACCTTTATAACCACCCATTCCATCAGCTAGAATATATAATTTTATTTCATCTTTATTTAAATCTGATACGTAGTAGCTATCTTGGTTCATTTCACGTGCTCTTCCGATATCAGATTTAGCTAATATCCTCACGACTTACCTCACCTCTTTACTCTTTATTCAAATTCTGTTTTCTCAATTGACCACAAGCAGCAGATATATCTGAGCCTAATTCTCTTCTAATTGTTGCAACTATTCCATGGTCATTTAGGTAATCTCTAAACTTAATTATATTTTCATTTGTACTTTTTGTATATTTTCCATCTTCAATTTTATTTATTGGAATTAAATTAACATGTGCAAGCATACCTTTTAATAATTTTACAAGTTCTCTTGCATCATCTAAGTTATCATTATTATCTTTTGCTAAAGCATATTCAAAAGAAATTCTTTTATTTGTTTTTTGAATGTAGTATTTACAAGCTTTAATTAATTCTTCTATTGGATATGCGTTATTTATTGGCATCATTTCACTTCTTGTTTTATTGTTGCTACTGTGAAGTGAAACAGATAATGTGCATTGCATTTGTTTATCTGCCAATTCATATATTTTAGGAACAACTCCACTAGTTGAAATGCTTATATGTCTTGCTCCTATATTTAATCCTTTTTGATTATTTAAAATTTTAATTGAATTCATTACATTATCATAATTGTCTAATGGTTCTCCAATTCCCATAAAAACAATATTTGATATTTTTATTCCAACATCTCTTTCAATTGCAAGTAATTGTTCAACAATTTCACCTGCTTCTAAATTTCTCGAAAAAGGAATTCCCGTTGATGCACAAAATTTGCATCCCATTTTACATCCTATTTGACATGATACACATATAGTATACCCATGATGGTATTGCATTAATACACTTTCGATTAAATTTCCTTCTCCATCTTGAACATCAAATAAATATTTTTTTGTTCCATCAACAGACTCTAGTTTTCTTACTATTTTAAATAGTCCTAGAGAATAATTCTCATCTAATTTTTTTCTTAAATCTAAAGATAAATTAGTCATTTCGTCAAATGATTTTACTTTATCTTGATAAATCCATTTAAATATTTGTTCCGCTCTAAATGGTTTTTCACCTAATAATTTTAGTTCTTCTTTTAGATCATCTAAATCAAAATTTTTAATATTTTTTTTCAAGGTTTACCCCCATTTTATATAGTTTGGTTATATCATATAATCTTTTTTTTTACAATATATTTTATAAAGATTTAACATAAACGTAATAGCTTTTAACGTCTTTGGAAGCCTTTGGAAATATCCTCAGGCTTCCACTTCCTTTTTCTAATTATAAAATTTACGTTCTTTCTGTGAGCAAGTCTAAATTACTTTCTAATGTGCGACAAATAATATTAGAATCAACTTCCATACTTTCAAAGGTCACCGTAAAATCCTCATCTCTCATTTGAGTTGCTGTAAAGTCCTCTGGAATATTTCCTCTTTTAAATTCCATTAAAAACTCCAAATGATATTCCTCATAATCATTTCCAGCATTAACTATCATCTGAGTTAGTGGATTAATTTCAATCAAATGATTTTTATAGTAATAATGAATATGATACATATCTTCTTCATAATATCCTACAATAACATCATCTGTTATTCGCCCCGCAAAATCATAAGTATCAATATCTAAAACAACCCGTCCTTGATTAAAAAGCATCCCCTCTCTTCGAAAGCAAATGTTAATAATACCAACATTTTTTACTGCTATTTTATGGTATCCATCCATTATAATGTCCCTCCCATTTGTTGTGCATAATTAGTATTTGTATATATTAACATAATTTGTTATGTTTTTCAAGTTTTTCTTTGAAATATCAAGGTTCTGATGCCGTTTTTTATTATAAATTTATCAACTATATATTTTTATAATTTAATAAAACAATTTTATTGTTATACAAAAAAAGATTATATTTAATATTTTATTAAATATAATCTTTCTAATTTTCTAATTCAATTTTAAACAATAATTTATATAGAATTTTATTTTTTCAACAATTTTCTTACAGGAATTTCTATTAACAATTCTATTTTTCTGCAAATATTTAATATATGAAATACAATAATTTGTAAGAAGTTTATTTTATTATATTTTTTATGATAATACATTTTGCTTATAAATAATTGTCTCATTTTTTTATAATAATTAAATGTTTTTCCTATTGTTTGGCTTTCATAATGGATAAATTTTTCTGAATTTAAGCTTATTGTTTTATATTTTCTCTCTGAAAGCATTTTAGCAAGAATATCTTCTTCATAAAATAAAAATACATCTTCATCAAACAATCCGATTTCATTTAATATTTTAGCTTTTATTACAAAAAACGCTCCTGATATAGCTTCAACTTCTAAAATTTCTTTTTCATAATCTTTGCTAGAGTATTCTCCATTTCTCAAAATCTTATAAAAAATCATTTCTAGAACTCTTGTTGAGTGAACAACATCAAGCCAAAAAGTTCTCATTTTCCAGCTACTTCTACGAATTGGATTATTATCTTTATTAAACATCCTTGGAGCTATTACAGCAATTTTAGAATCATTTTCTGCAACTTCTAAGCAATGTTTTATAGCCTCTTCAGTAACAGAGATATCTGGATTTGAAATTATATAATAATCATATTCTTCATTCAATTTTTGAAGATATCTTATACCAAAGTTATTACCATAATCATATCCACCATTTTTTTCTGACTGAATAACTTTTACTTTTTCTGATTCTAATTTTTTCAAAGTTTCAAAAGTTCCTAGAGTAGTAGACTGATTGTCTACTACTACTATTCTATTTATTACATCATATTTAGTTATTGTATTTACATATTTTTCTGTATCATCTACATCATTATAGTTTACTATAATAACTGCTACTTTCATAATTTCTCCTTGATAAATAATGATTTTGGAGTCAACAACAAAAATCATATTATTTTTTATAATTTAAAGATGATTTTTTTCTCCGTCCCCAAATCACTATTTTTCTAATTTTCTTAAAATAACTCCTGCTTTGTTTTGGAACACAACTTCATAATCTTCTGTATTTTCATATTTTTCTCCAGTATATAAAACAAAATATTTTTTACTATCATCTTTTAAGAAGTCTTCTACTTTTGTTTCTACAACTGCATATTGAAGGTCATTTATTGAGGCTCCTCCTGATTCAGCTCTTGAAATTACATACATCCAAGCTTTGCAGTTTGTGTTCATTCCACCAACTACCATATTTTTTAATGTTATATCTTCTACATCCTGCATTGCTTCAGCAAGTTTTACTCTATCAGCATCAACTAAACAAGATGCATCAATATTTAAAACTCCTTCAACATTTGTAGTGTAATAAATTCCAGTCAAAAATTGAGCTTTTGGATCAAAAAGATTTGGACATTTTTCTTTTAATTTTCCTTCTAACCCTGTAAGCATAAACATTATAACCATTACCCAAATAGCAAGATAACTAGTTGCCATTACATACATTTCTTTGTTATCATCTAAGTCTGAAATCACTTCTACTGCAATATCAACTAAAAGAATCCATAATAAGAAATACATTTTATAATAGTAATATGGTGAAACAATTCCACCTATAATTCCAAAAAGCATTAATAAAGTTTGTCCACCAATTAAGCAAAGAGCTATAGTTTGGAAATTGATTTTTTTATCTTTTATTGTTTTATAAATAAATAATATAACAAAAGGAATATAGAATAAGAAATCTTGATATAAAGATTTGTAAATTCCACCTTCAAATCCTATTGCATCTGTTAATTTATTTTGATCACTATCTGTAAATGTTGGTATTACTAAATAGAATATTGATACAATTGTTACTACTAGTAATAAACCAGTTATCCATAAAGTTGATTTTTTGAATATTTTTAAATAAGATTTCTCTTCTTTTTTCCCTAAATCTTTTATAAATACATATATACAAATAAATGCAAATAATGCTGGTACAAATAAGCAATATGAGAATATTATTCCAACTCCAAGAAGTACAATTATCGCAAGTTGTACCCAGAAATTAACTTCTCCTTTTTCATATACTTTTGCCATATAGAAAAGTGCTGTTGCAAACATTAAACAAACACTTAAATATGAGAACCCATGTAATAGACTAGTATATGGATAAGCATAAGCATATAACACTAAAAGAATCATTCCTACTATATAAGATTTTGCATCTTTCAATTTATCTGATATTAACATATAAAATGCTAATATTACTAAGGCTGTTATTCCTGTTTCAAAAACTTTAAATGCAACATAGTCTTCCCAACCCGGAATTATATCTCTTACTATGTTCATAAATATACCAGTATTTATGTAAGCACCTGTTTGCATTGTTTTAAAGTTATAACCTGTTGTATTATTTATTTTTGCTAAAACTTTCATTTCGTCAGCAAAATTTGTTGCTGCACTATAATGCATGCAAGCATCAACTGATGCATTTGCAACTGTTTTTGAAAGTGGTGCATATTGATCAACTGCCATATAACAAACAATTAATAAACATATTATTGCTCCCGCTATATCTCTTTTTCTTATTTCAAAAGTTTGAATTCCTTTATCTTTATAAATCTTAAATCCAAGTCCTGCAGCTACTATTAAATCTGCAATAGATAAGAATAATAAATTTGTTGTGATATTTAAACATCCAAATACCATGCAAACTAGAATATTAAATCCTAAGTAGCAAATTACACTTAATATTAAGTGATTAATTAAATTTTGTTTCTTTTCTGATTTTTTGAAAAGAACAAATGTAGCAATCATTGCAATTACCGTTAATACATAGAAAATTCCCATAAATTTTCTCCTTTAATTATTTTGATAAATAATTTATTTGCAAGAGAAATAATATTTCTATTATTTCTCTATTATTTTAATTTTATCTTCCTTTTATTTTAGCAACATATCCATTCTCGTTCTCAAATAAAATTTCAACATCGTTCATTTTTCTAATTTCTTTTATTTCTTCTTTATATGCATTTTGTCTTTGAGATTCATCCCATACACATTTTACTATATATTTTATATTTGGATCGCTTTGTGCATCTTCTACTGTATAATTATAATTTGGATCTTGAACAAAGTTTTGATATGGTAATTTATTTGATGTTATTTCCATCATCGCAGTTGCCCATATTCTATTAAAATATCCATCTACCATTAACATTATATTATCTGCACTTAAGTCTTCTACATTATCTCTAGCCCAAAGTGCAATTTCAACAGAACCACCATTAAAACTTGATCCTAAATCTATTCTTTTTCTACGATCACAGTTTTCATCATAGTAAACTCCAACAAAATTTGGAAGTGAATGTTTTTCAATTTCTCCAAGTACATGCCCAGCTTTTATCCAAACCCAGCCACATACAAACAATCCCCAAATTGTTACATATACATATCCTGAAATACAAAGATTTTTTAAGTTAACTTTTTTAAGTATCTTTTCAAAGAAATTTACTAATTTTGTTAATCTTAATTTACTTGCTATTTTATCTATAATTTCTTTTATTTTTTCTAAATTAATTTCTCTATTAAATCCTGGAACTACTGTATAGAAAATTAAAAATGCAAACATAAATAGTTTAAACATAGAATTTAAAGGAGCTCCAACTAAGACTTTATATAATGCAAGTATTGCAATTATTGCAAGCCAATTTATCTTACGATTATTAATTATTCCTTGTACAAAGAAGTATCCCATCATAACTACTGCAAATATTTTAACAATTAAGTATGATGGCACCATAAAGAATGTTAAAACTGCGTATAATAATCCAAGTAATATTATATCTATTCTTATATTTTTCTCATCTACATATTTATTTACCATTTCTGCTGTTACATTAAATATTACTATCCATAATATGTAGTAGATTTTAAACATATAGTATTCAGATACAAATCCAAATGCTTGTCCTATATTTAAAAGAGCATAAAATCCTACAATTATAACTGCAAATATATCTGAATATTCTAATTCTTTATTTTTAAATTTCTTAACAAATTCAAAAACATACATTATTGCAAATGGTATGTATGCATAAAAGTTAAGATATTTTTCTTCATAAATTTCTCCATCAATTTTTAAGGCATCTATTAAATTTGTTTGTCCTTCAATAAAGAATGTTGGTATAAATAAATAACCAATTCCTGCTGCTGTTACAAGTAAAAGTAATCCTGTTATTAAAAGAGTAGTTTTTTTGAAAAATTTTAAATATGTTTTCCCTTCTATAGTAAAATCTTTTAAAAAACAATATATACAAATTGCAGCAAATATTGCTGGTACAAATAAACAATATGAGAATATAAGTCCAGTTGCCAAAATAACAATTAATGGAACTACTATTTTTCTAGAAATATTTTCTTTAGAATATAGCATTTCAGTGACTGGTACTAACATTGTTACCATTGCAACACCTACTGATAAGTATGAAAATCCGAAAATCCATGAGTTATATGGATATCCATATATGTATAATCCTATTAAAACTAAACTTCCAAGTAAACCTCTTATTGTTTTTATTTTATCTATAAAACAGCTATATAATGCTAAGCCACATAAAAATAATGTTATAGATTCAAAGGCTTGATATAAGTAACAATGTTCTATTCCAGTAAGTCCATTTATTACTCTCATAAAAATACCATCATTTATGTAAGCACCAGTTTGCATTACATTAAAATTGAAAAATGTCTTATCTTCTACATTTATAAATATTTTTAGATTATCAGAATAATGTTTTGCAGCTCTATAATGTACCGCAGAGTCTACTGCTTGATGAGTTATAGCTCCTTTATGTATATATAAATCTTTAAAAAGCATTACTCCAAAAATTACAAATACTAAAATTAATCCTACAATACTTAATTTTGTAACAAAGTATTTTTGAATTTCTTTTTTTCTAATTGCTTTGTATCCTAAAATAAAAGAAAAAGCTAAATTTATTAAAGATAAAAGCCATAAATGTGAAGTAATATTTAAAAGTCCAAGTACCATTCCAAAAAAGATGTTATATCCTAAAAATGATACTGTAAAAATAATTAACCATTTAATGAAATTTAATTTTTCATCAGACTTTTTAAATAACATAAATGCTACAGCAAGTATTATAACTGATAGTATGTATAATATTTCCATTGTTTTTCCCTTTCTAATTATGCCTCTAGTTTTTTACGTTCTTTGTGCATAATTACCTTTGTTGCAATTGTATATAAAATAAATTGAATTGCCAAAGTAGTTGTACATGAGAAAGTTGCTCCATTTATTCCAAAGTTTTGTACTAAAAGAGTTGAACCAATATATGCAATTACCATTGATGCAACATAAATTACAAATTGAATAAATGTATGTCTTATAGTTGTTAATGTTACTAAATTTATATATGAAATTGCATAGAATATGTATGAACCAATTATTACACATAAATTCATTCTATATGCTGTTAAGTCTAATCCATAAACTAAACCTAAGAATTCTGGTCCAAGTAAGAATGCAGCTAAGACTGCAAAGGCTCCAAATGCAATTACTATAAGTTTTATTTTAAATGTTACTTGTTCAATTTCTTTTAATTGTTTGTTTTCATACATTTCTTTTAATTTTCCTAAAAATGGCATTACTATAAATTGTGTAAATAATGTCATTACTGTTGCTGGCATCATTATGTATCCATAAATTGCTTGAATGTCTTCTGTTAAGAAACTATCAATTGCATATTTTGGTGCATTTAATATATATATTCCAGCAAATGAATTTACAAAAACAAAAAATTCACTTTTGAAAATTGAAAGAACATTTTCTTTATTAATTTTAAATTTGTTATCTATTAATTTTCTTGTTACAATAAAGTAATCATATACTATTAATACAGCTAAATTTACTACTATTACAGCAAAACAAGCCCATCTTAAATCTCTTGTTATTAAATCAACAACTAAAAATGCTGCAATTCCAACAAATCCTTTTAAACTTAAAGATTGACCAGATTTGTATAAAATGTCATTTTTTTGCATTACACCATAAAGAATATCTGAAAAAGCTTCTAATCCTTTAAATATTGCAAGTAATGCAAATATTGTTGTTTTAAATCCTGAATATTGTTTTACCAGTAAAAATCCAGTTGCTCCTATTAACATTATTAAACAAGTTAAAGCTCTATTTGCAATGTAGTCTTTATCTTTTATTTTATTTTCAATATCTGTAACTTGACAAAGTCTTCCAGAATACATTGCTAATGTATAAAGAATTGTTGCAGTTGCATAAGCTATTGAAAAAATTCCCGCTGTATGTATATCATTAACTCTTGTTACTATTATTAAGAAAAATAATGAGTTAAAAGAGTTTATTCCTGTACCAAGACTATTCCAAATAAAGTTTTTCAAAAATAACTTTTTTTCTGAATCCATTATAAAACTCCTATTAAAAATATTACTCTTATCATTAAATCGTCTATTATATTGTTTCTAATTTGTTTTGGATAAAAGGCTTTTTTTACAGCTATTCCGAAACTATATTCATTATTAGAAAACAAGTCTATAATTTTCTTATTATCTTCTGACAATTGATAATAATAGTAATCTTTAAAATTAATCATTTGTTGCTTTATGTCTTTCATTCCATCATTAAACAATAAATGTTTTATTCTCCAAGCTAATAATCTAAAGTATCCTTGCCCTTCTGATGTTGCATTTTCTTTTCTTCTTCTATATTTAACTGTTGTCACATTATCATATGCAACATTTCCAAGTCCCATACATAAAAGGTATGTCCACCAATCATGGAAAAAACATGTTTTTGGTGTGTTTTCTATTATCATATCTCTTGTTTTTCTGTTTACTGTCATTGTCATTCCTTGTCCACAACAAGAAAATAATGCTCTTAAAAATGAATATTTTTTATTTTTTGGTCCAGCTCCTATGAACTTCATATCTTCATCATAGTAATCTGAATTTCCAAAAGCCATATTTGGTTTTGTATCATCTAAATTATTCAAAGAATTTACTGCAAGCTCAATTTTATTTTCAATCCAAACATCATCTTGATCTGCATATGCATAATAATCAGCATCTGCAAGTTTAAGTAATTCAAAAAAGCTTTTTATAAATCCTAGATTCTCTCCTTGATGTAATACAATATTTGAATATTTTTGCATATATTCTTTTACAATGGCAACTGTATTATCTTTAGAGCCATCATCTCTTACAACTATTTCAATATTTTTATAAGTTTGATTTACTATAGAATCTAATTGTTCTCTAATAAATCTTTCTCCATTATATGTAGACATTATTACTGCTACTTTTTTGTTTTCCATATTTTTCTAGATACCTTTCGTTATTTTACTTTAAAAATATACATTCCATCTTCTTCATATACTTTTTCAAAATCTACATCTAATCCATATTCATCAGAATTTATATCTTTATCTTTTGAAAGAATATATTTGATACCTAATTTTTCTAAATCATTATAATTTAGATTTATAGAAATATTGTCTGCAACCAATAACTCTATATTTGATTCTTCATTTATTATTTTGCAATTAACATGAGCATATCTATTATAGATTGCTTTTTGTGCTTCTGCATTTTCTCCTAAAATTTCTTCATACATTTCAATATTAGGATAAATATTTGTTGAATTTAATGTACGAATTCCATTTGCAAGAGCATAATCATTTAAATACCAATCATCTCCACATACTACCCAAATTGCATCTGGTTCTTGCTCTTTTATTTCTTGCATTTTTTGAGCTACTGGTTTGGTATAGAATATATCTGTTGTTCTAATAACTGGATTTACTCTTAATCCTGTTATTAAAGCAACAAACATTAATATATAAATTGTATAATTTTTCATTTTTTCATTTTGGATATTCATAACTCCTAAAAATACAGCTAAGAAAGTAATTCCTCCAACTAACATTTTGAAGTTATCTAAATATTGATATCCATCCACGCCAACAGCTATTGTTGATTTTGCTTTGTATCCAACATATATTGTTGAGATTACAGCTAATAGGCAAGCAACATATTTATTTAAGAATTTATCTTCTTTTTTAATACTTCCAATTAAATAAATTAACATATAAATACAAGCTGTTCCAAGTGGAACTGATACTCTACATGCAGTTGTCATTGACATTAATGTTATATTTGCAACCCAAGCTGGGAATCCATATACACACCATATGCTCAAGAATCCAGCAACTACAAGCATTGGAAGCCAGAAATGTAAATCTTTTTTATTTCTAATTGCATATATTAAACCAAGTATCATTGGAATTGGGAATAATGATAACATTCCTGCATACTCACATGCATTTAGTGGAAATTCTTCAAAAGTAAAGAATATATTGTAGAAATATGAGTAATTATTTAATGCTCCTCCTCCAATTTCTTGTCTATCTCCTGGATAATCAGTATTCATTGTTGCTTCGATTGCATCTTTTGAAAGAATATACCATCTTCCAATTAATGCTACTAAGCAAACAAGTGTTATAACTATTACTAAAACATCATGTTTAGAGAATTTGTAATTTCCATATTTGATATTTTTAATTAAAATCCAAATTACTAAAGCCAAGAATAAATATCCAAATGATATTTGCCATACTGGATATAACTCAAATACATAGGATAGTCCAGCAATTAAAATTCCTAGTGCACACAAATATTTATTTCTCTTTTTATCTGTGTTCATAAATTTATCTAAAAGAACTATTACTATTTGTCCATAGATTAACACATGCATACAATACCACCATTGTACTGCTGCTGAAAATGTTATTACTAACATTCCACATAAAGACAATTTTTTATTTCTATTTGTAAGTATTAAACAAAGTTCATAAGCACCAAGCATCATTGCAACTAATCTTGCATACCAATAAAAACTTAAACCTACATCATTTCCAAAAAGCAAAAATCCAATTTGAAATGGTCTTCCAAGCATTAATATATCTAAAACTGGAGCTTTAGCAACTGTGAACATTTCTGTTTCTGTACCTCTTAAAACATTTCCGAAATAACTAAAAGGTGTAGTTGTATTGCCCTGAGATAATATGTATGGTGTTGAAGTTGCCCATTCATCAGTTCTTATTGTTCTTGCAGTTCCAAGTAAAGGATGATATCTTGTATCATCATAATGTGGTTGTATTGATGCAAATTTATGGAAATGTGTTATTGATGAACCTGAATATTTAAATATCATTACAAACAACAAAAAGGCACAAGCAATTTTGTACCTATTTTTATGAATAAATTCATACATATTTGATAATTTAAATACGAAATGTATTCCAATAAACATATAAATTATTGAAACTAACATTATTCTATTTTTTGAAATAAATTGTGGATACCATCTTCTAAATAGTGTATATTCACAAATTGTTGCAAATACTAATGCAGCAAATGCTACTAATACTAATTTTGTTTTTGTGAAATTATCTTTATTTAGAAAATATAGTATCTTACTTATAACTTTATTTTCATTACATATTTCTTTTGTTTTATCAGTTATCTTTTTTATAACTGATTTTATTTTTTCAATAACTTTCATTCTTTTCCCTTTTTATAAAATTTAATATAAATATAAAAATGCGCGAAGGTTTTTCAATATATTTTTTAAAACGAGGTTTTCGTGGGGACCATTGAGTGTTGTTAAGGCTTTGCCTGTTACAACACCAATGGGAAGGACCGAGTCGAAAAAATATATTAAAACCTGGGAGCATTTTATTGTATTAAATTTTATTCTCTACCATTTTATTTCTAATTTAAGTACGTCTAATACAAATCTGTTTACCCAAATGTATACTTGAGGAATATGAAGTCTATAACATAAATGTACTCCCCAAATTAAGAATGGTTTAAGTCCACCTTTTATGCTATGACCAAGTTTATAATGTTTACATTTTCTCCATTCTGGGAATTCTGTATCTAAATATTTAATAATTTCTTTTAAAGCTTTATTCATATTTACTTCTTTGTCATATGAAAGCATAAAAGCCCAAGAAATTGCTAAATGTAAGAATGCCATTGCAGCTAAAGTTTCTTTATAGTCATTGTATTTTCCTATTTTTTTAGCATTATCTTTTGTTACTATTAAATATTTTTTCAAATTCTCAATATCTTTTTCGTTCATGTTATGAATTTGAGAACTTGAACGTAAATAATAATGATATAAAACATCTGGTATAAATGTTAATTTTTTAGCTCCATACATATAAGAATGGATTAAAAACAATGTATCATTACATCCTCTAAATGGTAAGAATTCTAAATCTTTTACTAATTCTCTTCTATATAATTTGTTCCATAAAGATGGATTAGCATAAACTATAAAATCGTCATTCCAATCTACATCTTTATTCATAGTTCCATGTTGAGTCATTTCTACAGAAACAGTTTTTCCTGTATCTAAATCAACTCTATCATATCCAGAAAAAGCTATATCTGCATCATTTGCTTTTGCTGCATTATATAATTTTTCTGCCCAAGTAACTTCTGGTACATCATCACTATCAATAAAACCAACATACTCTCCTGTTGCTTCTTTTAAACCATACGTTCTTGCAGACCATTCTCCACCATTTTGTTTGTGGAATGTTTTTACTTTATTTGGATATCTTGATTTATAATCTTCAATTATTTGTGGTGCTGAATCTTTTGATCCATCATTTACACAAAGTATTTCTATATCTTCTAATGTTTGATTTACTAAGGCGTCTAAACATCTTGGTACATATTGTTCTAAATTATAAATTGGTACCACTATTGATACTTTTGGAGCCATCTTTATTTGTCCTCTCTATCTTTTTTTAATATTCTTTCGCAATCTATTAATCTCATTTCAAAAGTTTGTCTTGCATCTCTTATTATGTTGTCTAATGTTAGACCTGTAAATAATGATTGCAATGTACAAACAAAAAGTAACATACTTAATATTATTGATGGAACTTTTATTTCTCCTGTTTGGAATAATGTTATAACAGCTGGTATGAAAAATACCATTCCAACAGCAAACATTAAGAATGCAATTATTGAGAAAAAGTTTAATGGTTTATAATTTTTATAAAAACCAAATATTGTTTTTATAACTTTAATTCCATCTGGAATTGTATTTAATTTTGAAGGGCTATCTGCTGGTCTATCTCTGTATTCGATTATTACATTTTTAACTTTCATGTTTTTATCTAAGCAGTGAATTGTCATTTCTGTTTCAAGCTCAAATCCTTTAGACATTACTGGAAATGTTTTTACGAATTTATAACTGAAAGCTCTTAATCCAGTCATAACATCTCTTATATCACTTTTATAAATGCTATTTATTAAAGCTCTTACTGTTACATTTCCAACATTATGGAATGGTCTTTTATTTTCTTTAAAATATGTAGATGAAAGTCTATCTCCTATAACCATATCAACACTTTCGTCTAATACTGCATTTACCATTTCTCTAGCACTTTCTGCAGGATATGTATCATCACCGTCTACCATTACATAGCATTCTGCATCTATTTCTCTAAACATTGTTCTGATAACATTTCCTTTACCTTGTCTAGTTTCATATTTAACAATTGCTCCTGCTTCTCTTGCAATTTTATCTGTTCCATCTTTTGAATTATTATCATATACATATATTGTTGCTTCTGGTAATTCTCTTTTAAAATCCTCTACAACTTTTTTTATTGTTTTTGCTTCATTATAGCAAGGTATTAAAACTGCTATTTTGTCCATATTCTTCATTTCCTTTCAAAATCCGATTTTTTCGTTTTTATTATAACATATAATTACATTTTTTCAAACAATATTTATATATTTTGACATATTTATTAAGCTATGGCATTATTGCTTGTTCTCTTAATTTTACAACAATAATATTGTTTATAAGTTTAACAGAATCTTCTGCTGGCCAAATCCCCATTTCTTGATATTCTGGTGTTTGCACAATATTTTGATAATCTCCTACAGAACATAGTTGAACTTTCATTCCCATATAGTTTGTGAAGAAATTCATCCAAGTTCCTTCCATTCCAGAATATGTTCCGTGAAATACTGGACATTCTTTGAAAAACATACCAACAGTATAATCTCCTAAAGGACTCATTCTTTGATATCTATAATCCATATTAGTTTCGATTATTCCGTTAATTAAAACTAATCCTTCTTTTGTATAACCTTCTGTTTGTTCAATTCTATCTACAATTCTAATAACAGTTGTATATGCTTGATTATATGTTTGTTTTAAACAATGATATGATACATTATCTGCTAAGTAATATGTAAATACAACTAAAAACATACTTACTAAAGTCGCCCATCTAAATATAAAAGTCATCTTCTTTCCTGCAATTTCACAAATCATTGCTGAAAATGGAATCATTAATATTAATTGAGCAGCTGTCAATACATAAGTTGAAGTGTCTGTTGTCAAAAGTAGAACTGCATTAAGTGCAATTGGTAATACAGCATTTGCTATTGTAATTAAAAAGATTTTATAAGGCTTTTTGTAAAGTTTGTTTGTAATCATAGAAATTCCTTCTAATATAAATACAGATGCAAACATTATTTTATAAAAAAGATCTCTTAAATAAATTTCATTATATACAATTAAATCATTTAGATAGTATGAGCAAAAATCTTTATAAGCCTTTTTAATACTTGATGGTAAATTAGTCAATGTGTTTTTTATACTGATATTTTCTGCTCCTTTATAGTTTGATAGTTCTAATCCCATATTACTTAAAACTATTTCTGTAACGCCTAAATAAACAAGTCCACCTATAACAACTATAAGTACCATTATAATTCCATTTATAAAAAACCACTTTGTACTAATTTCATCATCAAATAAATCTCTTATCAATCTCATTACTGTTAATCCAATAACAACACCAATATAACTTTGATAAATTCCTAGTGAAATAACAAAAAGTATTATTGCAAGAACACCCTCTAAACCCTTATAGATATATATATATATAGGCGATTTTTCACTTCTTTAAAAATTAACCAAACAGTTAAAACTGTTAGTAGCATTGCTGTGCAATAAGCAACTGATGTATAAGCAAAAATCATTGTTGTGGTTAATGTTGGTGCAACAACCATAGCAACTGATGATAAAAATATTGTTATCTTATTTTTTAATTTTAAAACATCAACAACAAATACTGTTGCAATTGATATTATAAAAATGCTAGCAATTCCAGTAATATTAGGTATTGCCAAATTATTTACAAGCTTGTCTGCTAAAAATATTCCCCATCTACCGATACTGAATTCCCAAGCACTTGGTATAGAATATGTTAATGAGTTCCATAAACCATCTTGGCTAAAAATCATTTCTGTTATAAAAGTTATATGAGTAATAATTCCAACAATTAATGCTGTTAAAAATGCAAATCTTTTATTAGAATCAAACCACTCTAAAAACTTACTTTCAATATCTTCTGGATGTACTGCTATTTTTTTACAAATATTAACAACTTTTTCTTTAACTTTTTCCACTTTTTTCTCTCCATTTTTCAATCAAAATATACTTTGACTATTTTTCTTCTGTTTTCTTATCTTTTTTAAATATTATCAATTTACTTAAAACAAAATTTAAAATTATAACAACAATATTAGCAATAACTTTCATAACCACATCATTCATACTTATTATTACTGCTAAGTTCATCATTCCTAAACTAATTGCTTGTGTAACAAGTCTACAAGCTGTGAATGATGTGATTTCTTTTATAAGTGCTTTTATATTTTCACATTTACTATTAAATACAATTGTTTTATTTACCCAATACGCAAATATTAGAGCTACTACAAAAGCAAAAGTATCACTAATTGTAACTCTTAAAGATGCATCTTGAATTCCTACAAATATTGCATAAGCACCTATTGCATAAGAAACAATATTTACAACTGTAGAAAGTCCACCACAAATTAAATATCTCATTCCTTCAATATGCTCTTTATAAAAGTTTGCTAAAAAATTCAAATGTATTTTTTCTAAAATCCATATCCCAAATTTTTCAAGAGCTTCCCACACTCTTAAAGTAATATTTTTACTTTGCACAACATTTTCTTCTGAATTATTGTCATTTTGTTTTTCTAAATTTTCATTATTTTTTTCTTGATTTTCCATTTTATTTTCCTTTTATATTAATCTATTTTAATATCATAATTACAAGTGTCTCTTGTAAAATTGATATTATAATAAGGATCATAATCAATATATTTTTTCCATTTTGATTTAAAGTTTTCTGCTTCTTTATTAAATCTTTCTTCTTGTTCTTTTGTATATTCATATCCTCTAGATTTTGACTCATAATGAATTAATTCTACATATGGATTATAAATATTTCTATATCCTTTTTCTAAAAGTTTTAGACAAAAATCGACATCATTAAATGCAACTTTAAATTTTTCTTCATCCATAAATCCTACTTCTTCATAAAGTTCTCTTCTGCAAAGTAGGCACGCTCCTGTTACTGCTGCTACATTTCTAGTAGCCGCCTCTCTTCCAAAATAAGCATGTTTTCCATATGGTAAATTAACTAACATATTTCCTGCAATTCCAGAAAGTCCAACAATAATTCCTGCATGTTGGATTGTTTTATCTTCATAATAAAGTCTTGCGCCTACCGCTCCAATTTCTTTATTTTGAGCATATCCAATCATTAACTCAAGCCAATCTGGTGTTAATACTTTTGTGTCATTATTAAGTTGAAGAACAAATTCTCCTGTCACATTTTTTACACAAAAATTAATTATTCTTGAATAGTTAAATTCTTTTATTCCCGAATTGATGATTCTAATTTTTTCATTTTTTGAAATTTCATTATAATATTCAAGAGTTTCTTTTTTCTCACTATTATTTTCAATAACTACTATCTCATAGTTTTTATATGTAGTTAATTTTAAAATTGAATCTATACAATTTTTCAATAGATTAACATTATCTTTATTTGGAATTAAAATTGAAACTTTAGGATTACCTTGTATTTCATATTTTATTTTATAAATTCCTGGAACATCTTGTCCATTTTCAGCAGTTCCTTTTCTTCCTGTTCTTTTAATATGTGCTTCTGTTGCTTTTATTCCTGCTTCATAAGCATATGGTTTGGCATCTGCAACATTTGCTGTTGAATCCCTATGAACTCTCCAATGATAAAGAATTTTTGAAATATGTGCAACATTCTTTGCACTATAAGTTGCTCTTAAGACAAAATCAAAATCTTGTGCTCCATTAAATTCTGAATTAAATTTTCCAACATTTTCAATTAATTCTTTTTTTACAACTACGAAGTGAGTAATATAATTATTACATTCTAATGTTTCTGGCGAATAATCTGGTTTGAAATATGGTTCAAATCTTTCACCAGTTTGGTCTATCTTATCTTCATCAGAATAAATAAATTCATTGTCCGAATTTTCATTTATAATTTTTACAACTTCATATAGCGCATCTTTTGAAAGCAAATCATCATGATCTAAAAATCCAATATATTCTCCTGTAGCAATATCAATTGCAGCATTTGTATTTTCAGAAATTCCTTTATTTTCATTTAAGAATTTATATTTAATCTTTTCGTTATTTTCATAATATTGTTTTAAAGATTCATTTTGAGTTTCACTTCCATCAGCCAAACAAAGTTCCCAATTAGAATATGTTTGATTTTCTAAAGATTCTACAAGTTCTTTAAAGAATATTTCATTTGTATTATACATAGGAACAACAATACTAATTTTAGGAGAATATTCAAACTTATTAGCTTTTTGATTTTCAACATCTTGCTCTTTTAAATTATTTTTCTCCATCCAAATTTTGTATTGTTCTTGATTTGATTTCCTATTTTCTTTTATGTGAAATACTCTTTTAAAAATCTTTTTAGAAACTTCTAAAAATCCATATCTTCTAAAATAATATTCAACTTTATTTAAATTATTTTTAATATCCATATTTTTTCTCTTTTATTCAGGAAAGTATTAATAAAATTAATACTTTCCATTACTTTAATTTATTTTCTCTTTTTCTTAATTATTTCTTCTTCACCATAATAATTAACTTTTATATTTTTCATATGATAAACTTCTGTATCTAAACTTAAGTTAATATTGTAATAAGGATCTCCTGAATCTAAGATTTCTCCCCATTTTTGTTCAAATCTACAAATTTCACCTTGGAATCTTTTTATTTTTTCTGGAGAATCTTCTTGTCCTCTAGATTTTGATTCAAAATGCCAAAATTCGACAAATGGATTATAAACAACTAAATATCCTTTTTCTCTTATTTTCAAACAAAAATCAACATCATTAAATGCCACAGCTAAACTTTCATCCATCCAATCTACTTCTTCATAGATTCTTGTTTTTGCCATTAAACATGCACCTGTTACAGCACTTAAGTTTTCAATCATTGATTCTTTAGCAAAATATCCATGTCCCGCTTTTGGAATGCTTTTAAATCTATTTCCAGCAATTCCACCAATACCTACAATTATACCCGCATGTTGAATTGTTTCATCTGGGAAATAAAGTTTAACTCCAACAGCACCAACATCTTCTCTTTGACAAAATCCAACCATTAATTCAAGCCAATTTGGTGTCATAAGTTCTGTATCGTTGTTTAATTGAATTGAATATTCACCTTCTGCAAATTTAACACCAAAATTGATAATCGCTGAATAATTAAATCCTGGTTTAACTTCTCTTCTATTTTTATTTGTAAATTCTAAACTGCATTCTTCATCAGCTAAAATTTCTTTTCCTGTATTATAGTTTACTACTCTAACTTTTTCTAATTTTATTATTTCTTTGTAGTATTCATATATTTCTTCAGAAGTACTATTATTTTCTACAACTATAATTTCATAGTTTGAATATGTTGTTTTTTCTAAAACTGAATCTACACAAACTTTTAAAATATCTTTTCCATCTTTATTTGGAATTACTATTGATACTTTGGGATTTCCTTTTACTTTGTAATCAACTCTATAAATTCCTTCTATACATCCTTCTGAAACAGTTCCTTCTAATCCAACTCTTTTTAAATGGTCTTCAATTGCTTTTTTACCAGCTTCAAATGCATAATTTTTAGCATTACTGTTTAATTTAGCAGTTGATTCACTATGTACTCTCCAGTGGTATAAAATCTTTGGAATATGAGTAATATTTTCTGGTTTTGCTGTTTCTGACATTCTTAAGAAAATATCATAATCTTGAGCTCCATCATAGTCAGCTCTAAATCCTTCTAATTTATCCATTAAGTCTTTTCTAAAAATACTAAAGTGACAAATATAGTTTTGACATCTTAATGTGTCTGGTGCAAAATCTGGTTTGAAATATGCATCATATCTATTATCATTTTCATCAATTTTATCTTCATCTGAATATAAGAACTCTGAATCTGGATATTTATTAATTGCATATACCACTTCATATAAAGCATAATCTGCTAATATATCATCATGGTCTAAAAGTGCAATATATTCACCAGTTGCCATTTCAATTGCTGCATTTGTATTTCCTGCAATTCCTTTATTTTCATTTAAAAATTTATATTTAATTCTTTCATCTTGTTCAATATATTTTTTCAAATTTTCATTTTGCTTTGGACTACCATCCGCTAAACAAAGTTCCCAATTAGAATATGTTTGATTTTTCATACTGTTAACTAAATCTTTAAAGAACTTTTCTTTAGTGTTATACATAGGTACTATTACACTAATTTTAGGTGCTATTTTGAAATTAACTTTCATTTGTTTTTTCAAATCTGCATCTTTTGGTTCATTGTATTTTATCCATCCGCCGTAATCACCATATTGTAATTCTTTTTCACCTTTTAAAGTTCTTACAATTTTTCTTAGAACTGTTTTTATACATTTTTTTACAATTTTTATAAAACCATATTTTCCAATATAAAATTTAATTTGATTAATTCTATGTTTTATTATGTTCATTGTTTTCTCCTATTTATTTTTTCTTAAAGCATTTGATATTGTTCTTATCGGTTTAGTTATCTTCCATGATAATGAATTCGAAATTGCTCTTAATTGATTTGCATAATCTTCAAGTCCTGCATCTTTTTCTCTAATTAATTTATTTAAATCTTCAATTCCATTTCTATATTCATTTACTAAAGCTTCTAAATTTTTAATATGTTCATTTGCAGCGTCTAATCTTGCTTCATAACTTTCAACAAAGTTTTTAGAACCACCTAAACTTTTTGTAGAATTCCTGTGCAATTCCCACATTCCTTCATCAACAATATTTCCTTGAAGTATCGTTTCTAATTTTTCAAAAGCTTCTACATATTCTTCAAGTTCTAATTTTTTATAAATTTCATTTATATCTGTACGTTTCTTTAATTCTGTAAAATAGAATATTGCTCTATATAGAATAAATTCTACAGGCACATTTTCTTCATACCATTCTTGATCATAAGCAAATATTTTATTTCCTTTTACTAAACAATTTTGGAATATTAAATCTAGAATTCCATTTTTAGTAAAATGTAATTTTTCTTTTAATTCGTTTGATATTTCTACATTGTATTTTTCAAAAACAGTATTTTCTTTTTCAGCAGCTTCTTTTAATAAATTATCTAAAATTTCTTTTTTAAATTCTTTAATATTTTTGATAACTTCATCTAATCCTTTTTTGTTATAGATATCTATTAAAACTTCATCAAAAGATTTTGCGTCTGGTAAGAATTTACTAATAATCATATTATTATCAAATTTGTCTAAACAATCAATTTTTGCATCATTTAAAACTTTAATATTTCTTGAAATATTTTTTATATGCTCTTGAGCTGTTTCATTATCTGCAGTTTTTTCTACTATGTTTTTTCTTATAACAGTTTTAATTCTGTGATGCTCTTTTCTAGTAATTCCATATCCAACATATTTAATATCTTGAAATCTATCTTTTTCTGCTACTTCTATAAAAAAAGAATTTGCAAAAAATGGGAATTGATTTTTATCTTCATTTAACAATTGTTTATATGCTTCTCTTTCTGAAAATACTAGAAGCTCTCCATCTTTGCAATAAGTTAAATCTCTTGCATCAATACTATCATTTGTTGGTAAGTATTCATCTGTAAAGATAACATTTGCTGTTTTATAATCTGGAAGTGGATAATAAAATTTATATTTTAATTTTAAATCTTCTAAAATTGATTTTATTTTTGCAATTCCAAAAATGTTTTCTTTTTTACTTACAATGTTTCCAAAAATTTCAGAATTTTCAGACTCTTTTTCTCCAGTCCAATATTTCATTCCGAATTTATTTTTCATTGCAATTAGTATTCTTCCATCTCTTGTTAGACAACTTTTTGCAAAAGCTATTAAATCAACAATTTCTTTTTCTGTTTGAAGATTTTCAAAACTTCCAATTAATGTTACATAATCAAAATTAGCTTTCATTTCGAATTCATCAATTTTTTCAATTACAACAACATTGTTTGTTTTTTTCAAAAGCTCTTGATGAATTGTTACATCTTCTCCAACTTGAAGAACTGTATCTTTCTTTTCAATCGGATACCAACTTATAATATTTTTTTTGAATTTTAATAAATCAACTTCCATAATAAAAATCCCTTTATATTTTTATATTGTAAGCATTTAATTTTAAAAGCTCACATGTTATTCATGTTATTGTTTCTCAACTCTAATATTAGAATCTAATCTAATCATTCCAACTGTATTTTTTGTTGTTATTACTTCAACTAAAATAGCATCATATTTTCTACTTAAGGCTTCAAGTTCACCAGACAAATTATATTTTGTACAACTGAACGATAATGTATATTTTCCGGGTGCAACAGGTACTTTTTGAACGAATTCTACAACTGCAACATCATCTTTATTAAAAGTTCCAGTAATTACTTTTTCAATATTTGTATTTGTTCCTGCTATATCTTTTCCAGTAAAATCTTTTATTGTCATAGTGAAAATTGGATCTTTTACTTCAGTAAAGAATTTAACTTTTGATTTAAATGTTATTTCATCACCATTATCAAATGTTGTTACCAAATTTTCTTCTGAATCAAATACACCATAATCAAAAACTTCAGCTTCTTCAGTTCCATATTCAATCATATTTGGATTTTGATTCATTTTATCTTTCCAAAGTTCTCCATTTGTATTTTCTGAAGCTTGAGCTTTTGAAGCTTTTATTTTTTCTTGTTTTTCTTTCTCTTTTCTTTCAGCTTCATCAGGATCAATTCCAACAATAATTTTTTTATATCTGTTTACTCCATCTTTAACAGTTCCATCAAATGTTTTCTTTCCATTTTCTAGAATAATTGCTCTGTTACAATTTGTTAAAACATCGTTTATATTATGAGTTACAAATATAATTGTTTTTCCTTTATTTTTGAATTGTTCAAATTTTTTGAAACATTTTAATTGGAAAGCCATATCTCCAACCGATAAAACTTCATCAACAATTAAAATATCTGGATCAACATTTATTGCACAAGCAAAAGCTAAACGGGCAAACATACCAGATGAATAAGTTTTTACTGGTTGAGATAAATGTTCTCCTATATCTGCAAAATCTATTATTTCTTGTTCTTTTTCTTTTATTTCTTTATCTGTAAGACCCATTACTTGTCCATGCTGATATATATTTTCATATCCTGTAAGTTCTGGATTAAATGCTGCTCCAAGTTCTAGAAGTGAACTGATTTTTCCATTTACTTCTAATGTTCCTGAAGTAGGACTAACAACTCCTGTTATCATTTTAAGTAGTGTTGATTTTCCCGCACCATTTTTTCCTAAAATTCCTAACACTTCACCTTTTCTAATTTCTAAATCTAGATTATCCATAGCTCTAAAAGTAGAATGTTTTTTATATCCTGGAAGTACTGCTTCCAACAATCTATCTTTTTTGTTTGAGTACATTTTATATTCTTTTACTAAATTAGAAATTTTAATTACTGTGTCGCTCATGCGCTTTTCCTTTCAAAATTTTATTATTTTCTATTTGATATCTTATTTTTTAAATTTATATAATATTTTAGCTAGAATTGGTAAATTTAAGATTGCAAAATTTTGTAAATTATAGCTAAATCCTTCGTATTTATAAAGTTTGATGAATAATCCCCAACCTTTAAAGTTTATATTCTTTTTTGTTTCCAACATTTCATAATATTCTAAAGCTTTTCTGTTCATTTTTTTTACATCTTCTGATTTGAATTTATCTTCATTTTCAATAAATACTTTAAAATGTTCTTTTTTTACTTGTATAAATAAACTTCTTATTTCGTCTATTGTTCTTAGTTCATCAGATTTTTTCTTTGAACCAACTTTATTGTTTTTGTGTTGTCTATATTTAATTAGAGGCTCTTCTATATAAGCAATTTTTCCGTTTTGACTTACTATTAAAGAAATCCAATAATCATGTAATACAAATTTACTTGTATTTGGAAGTGGCATAAAAGAATTTATTAATTCTTTTTTAGAGATTAATGTACATCCTGTCACAAAGTTATTTAAATACAAAGCTTCAAAGTTATTGTATTTCTTTATCTTATTATAAATTCCTTTTAACTTCCAATAAGATTCATATGTAACATTTAAATTTTCATCAACAACTTCTAAGTCTGAATATACTAAATCAAAACCTTCTTCTATTTTATTTAAAGATTTTTCTATTTTTGATTCTTTCCAAATATCATCTTGGTCTGAAAACATATAATATTTCGCTTCTACTTTTTCAAGTAAAAATTCAAAATTTTTAACAACTCCAAGATTATTTTCTTGAAAGAAAACTTCTATTCTTGAATCTCTATTTTTATATTCTTCTAAAATAGTTCTTGTTTTATCTGTTGACCCATCATCAGAAATTAATAATCTAAATTCTTTGTGAGTTTGATTTAAGATACTGTCTATTTGTTCTCTTATGTATTTTTCTCCGTTATATGTTGCAAGCAATATATCAACTTTTTCCATTTTTTACCTCTATCAATCTATAATACATCTGCAAAATCTTTTTTTGTCTTTTTAAATACATGATTTCCCCATGCAAATATTATTACTGTAATTATCCAGAACACTACTGTAAATATTCCGTTTTGTTCTGTTATAATTGTTGAATTCTCCATAAAAGCTTGTCTAAATCCTTCAACCAAATATGTGAATGGGCTGCATTTAAATACATTTGTAAGCACTGGATGACCTGCCATCATATCTAAATTCCAAACTATTGGTGTAAACCACATACATAATTGAATTAATATATTTAATAATTGCGCAAAGTCTGGAACTATTGTAGTTAGTGCTGATGTAAATCTTGTTAGTGCTATTATGAAACATATTGCGCATAGCAATATATAAAATACATTCAAAAAGTTTGGTACATATCCAAATATTGAAGATATCACAATAGCTATACACATTAAAAATATCCCTATAAAGCTAGATGAGGTTAATGATATTACTGGTATAATATCTACTGGAAATACAACTTTTTTTACTAAGTAACTATAATTTCTTATTGAGTTACTAGCTGTAAGTATTGCATCACTACAATACATCCACATTGACATTCCAGGTAAAAACCACACTACATAAGGATATTCTCCATTACTTCCTGTGTTCATTATATATTGAAATACGATTACGTAAGTTAGCATAAATACAAATGGTTGTGCAAACCCCCAAATTGTTCCTAAACTAGTACTTGCAAATCTATTTCTAAAATCATTTTTTCCTAGTTTTATCGCTATTTTTCTGTTTTTATAAAGTGTTTTAAAAAATTCCATATTTCTTCCTTTTTTACCAATTAAATTTCCAAGTTATTATATCATTAACACCTATAAATATCAACTTTTTTATGTGTTCATTTTGTAAATTTTTGCGCAAAAAAAGGAATCATTTTTTTTGATTCCTTTCAATAAACAATTCTCTCCCTTAATCTTTATTTTTTTATTCTACTTATTCTTGGCTTACTTCTATTTTTCTTTTTTGGATTTCTAATTTTTAAAATAACGACTATTCCAATTAGTATTAATATTAAAAAAACTACAATTATAATATATATATCATTTTGGCTTTTTTGATTTTTTTCATCCAATTTTTGAGAAGAATCTACTATTTGTTCTTTTACTTCTTGTTTTTCTTCTTTTACATATCCTTCTACTCTTTCGCCTCGAACTAACAATCTGTGTGAATTTATTGCAAATGGTGTACATGTAAGAAGCGTTACATATTCTTTATCCGGTTCTATTTGTACATCTTTCGTATCCTCGGGTAATACAACTTTTATTTGATCAACTTCATATGCAAACATTTCTCCAAACATATAAATAAAAAACATATCACCATCTTTTAACTCATCAATATCATCAAATATTTTAGTTCTCGCCAACCCAGAATGTCCAGCCAATATTGCATGTGTATTCTTTTCTCCAATTGGAAAAGAACTACTTTCCACATGTCCAACACCAGCTTGTAATACATTATCATTCGTACCATGATATATTGGCAAATATGCATCTATCTTAGGAATATCTATATAGCCGATTATTTTTCCAATATTTAAAACATTAAGATAACTCGTTTTTTCTTCTTTTTCTTCATCTGAATGTATCTTTATTTCACTTTCTAAATTTAATCGGTTATTATATTCTCTAGCTTTTTCTATCTCTTTTTCAATTTGTTCTTTTTCCATTTGCTCAATTATTTCATTATAATTTGAAATAACATTCGTTTGTGTATAAGATACAAGAATATTGGCAATAACTGGATATATTACAATCATTATACCTATTAAAATTACTAGCAATCCAATTTTATCTTTTTTCACATATCTCTCCTAAAAACGCTTTGTCTAAAGTAAATTATAAAGAGCTATTTTTTTCGCTCTTTATATTATTATTTTTCTTCTTTTCCTCTATATGCTTTTACACCTAATATAATCACTGCTACTCCTAATCCTGATACAATCAATGAACCAATTGCACCAGTTGTTGGAAGTTCAAAGCCCTTTTTGTTTATAATTTCTATTGCGACATTTTCAGCATATGTACTATTATTTACAGTTATTTCTACCGGTTTTCTTAATAAGTTATAATTTTTTTCTACTGTTTCTCCCTCAGAATTTGTTTCATTATATGTAGGTGCTTTGGTTTCAACTAGCCAATAAGTTCCATATGCCAAACCTTTATATGAAACCAAACCATTTGTTCCTGTTATTAATTCTATTCCGTCAATATAAACTCCATTTTTTGCATTTTCTTCATTGGTTGCCACTTTAAAAGTTGCTCCTGTTGGAATAATATTATTTTCATTATCCACTTTTTTAATATATAGTCCACCTGTATATACTGGTGTATCAGCTGTAAGTGTATTTGTAGTTTCAGTACTTTCTATTCCTGTATAATCTTCTTTTACTATTGTAGAATATGTTAATACTGTATTTGTATTATTTCCTAGTGTAGTTGCATCTGAATCCATATCTAACACTGCATCATATACAACTTCTAAGTTTTCATTTGATGCTAATATTGTTTTTCCTGCATCTGTAAAAATAATTTCAAATTCTGCTTCATCTGTTGCTACATTTAATGTATAATCTGTTCCTAATGTTAATTCTGTTTTGGCACCTGTTGAATTGATTGCAGTCACTTTTAATGTATTTTCTGTATAGTCCAATCCTGCATCGATTGTTTCATTAAATTTATATGTTACTAATTCGTCTACCATGCTTGGAATTGGTGTTCCTATTTTGTAACTTACTGTATCTCCTAAATTAACACTTCCTTCTGTTAATGTTGAAGTTATTTCTTTGCTTAATGTTGGTTTTTCATTTTTTACAATTATTAAACTATTATCTACAACAGTTTTTCCATCATCACCTAAAGATACATTAAATTCATATGTTGTTTTGTTATCTAATATATATCCTGCTAATGTTGTTTTTTCCACAAATCTATATGAACCTGCTGGTAATCCAGTTACTTCAACCTTACCTTTTTCTAAAACATTTCCTGTTGCATCTAAATCTGTTGTTCCGTCAGCAGTTGCTAGTGTTTCTCCATATTTTATCCACTTTGTTCCATCTAATTTTTGTAGTTCAAACTCTACATCAGCTAATCCTTCATTAGTTTCAGCATCGACTTTTTGTAAAACAACTCCACCATAAACAGTGTTATTCTTTGGTGATACTTCTACATCATAAATTAAAGATGTCCCATCATCTGAAGTCATTGGTATGTCTACTAAAAAGTTAGCAATTTTAGATACAACATTTGATGGTGCATCAGATTCTACAACTAAATATCTACCTAACTCTAAGTTTGAAAAAGTTACAATACCATTTTCATCTGTTGTTTTTGATTGTTTTGTAGCTAAAATTGTGCTATCTGTTGGAAGTTCTATTGAAGTTTCATCATCATCAACTTTATAAATATCAAAAGTTACCCCTTCTAAAACTAATTGCCCTTTATCTCCCACCTCATATTTTGTAATTTTTAAAGAACCTTCGGTCTTGCTCAAATCTAATTCAGCATTTACTTTAGGCATAAATGCCATTATTAATAATGTTATTACTATTAGTAAATTGATTATTTTTAACATTTGTTTTTTCATTTTATATTCTCCTTTTATTTTATATTAAAATCTCACATATCTACCTATATTTTTTCTTTAAATGTTTTTTATCATAATAATTTCTTTTTGAATTTATTTGGCAATATTATTAATATTATTGCTACTATTAATAATATTACCTGTATTCTCCCACCACCAGTTGCTGGCAAAACATTTTTCGCCTTATTTGATACTGTTAATTCATAACTTGCATTAGCTTCATTAATTTCTAATTCCACTTCTGCATTTTCCAAATTTAAATTATATCCATCTGGTGCCCTAATTTCTGTTAATTTATATGTAGCATATGTAAGATTATTTATAACAATAATTCCATTTGAATCACTAGTATATTCTTGAACAGTTTCCCATTGTGAATCAGCATTTTTTATTTCTAACTTAAATACTGCTCCTGCTAATTTTTCTCCAGTTACTAAGTCTTCTTTATTAATTTTTATAGTTCCGTATTTAGTATTTGTTATTGTAAAAATATTGTCAGTTTTATTTATTTCTTTAAGAAAATAACCATCAACTTCATCTTTTTCTCTTACACTATAAATATATTCATTATTCGCTGTATCATATATCTCTAAATTTCCAAAAGTATATTGCCATCCATTTTCAGCATTAACCTCAGCATCTGCTATTGCTACACCATTTTGTAATAATTCAACAATTACACTTGTCGGTCTTAAATTATAACTGTTATTATTATCTTCCCATTTTTTTATAACATTAACTGATACCTTTGGTGTTTCTTTTGTATATGCATTTGTGACAATGGTTTGTGCACTAGTATTATTATAGGATAATGTAAATTCCTCTTTATCAGATACAGAAAGATACATTTTAGAATTATCCTCAATTTGCCAATCTTCATTTCCTTCAACTTCAACAACTCTATATGTTCCTGCCGAAATTGGAGAAATATTAGCACTTTTGGTCCCATTACCTTCTATTTCAATAGAAAAGTTTTCTCCATAATCATTCCAATTACCACTAGCATCTTTCTCTTGCAAAATAAACTTATACGTACGAGATTGATTTTCATAAACAGTGTTATCTAAACCAGTTACTTTCTTAATTACTTCAACTTCAATCGGTTCCCATTGTGCAATTAATCTTACATTTGTCGCTAGCACAACTTCTTCGGTTTCTTCATATTCTGCATTACCATGTGTTTCCGATAAATTATAAGTATATTTATTATAAGAATCCGCAGTATTTTGAGTTATACTCGCATTGTCGTAATATCCTGCGTTCCACCCCGCAAAATAGTATCCTGCCTCAGCAGCTTCTTCTTTTGCTTTTTCTGAAACAATATTAGTATAATGTTTCCAATTTGCAGCTTCTTGAGCAGCGGAATCACCTGTTAATTGACTATCATACGCATATTTAAACTGTGTTGATGTCGTTAAAACACTTCCTATTCCTAAATTATTATTTATATCTGAATTAAGCCATCCATCCGCAGTTTCAAAAGACGTATTTTTTATATCCATAAATTCCTCAATATTACCATAGTCATATTCAACATATATTTCTGGATTATAAGGTTCTAATTCGATTAAAATGAAATAGTTATTATTTGTATCAGCAATACTAGGTACATGCGAGAAATATTTGCTATTCAAATTTCTTATAATAAATGCACCTCTAGTATCCAGTTCAAAATTGTCATCAAAAGCATTTCCATCATTCCAAGTTTCACACATATATGGTCCATAATATGTACAAGATATTACTATTTTTTTTATACGATATCCTTTTTCAGGAGTAATAACTAAATCTGCGTTAGTCATATTATTGCTTGATGAATTTGGATAGTAAGCCGATAGTGCAGAACCAGAGCCATCTCCTTTAGCCAATCCCCATTTGTTTTTAGAATCTGACCATGCCACATCAATATTATTTAATTTAACAGATTCAATATGACTATTGGCTTTTGAGCCATTAGATGATGATTTATAGCCACCATATTGAGAATCAGCACACATACTATCCCAATATACTTTACCACTTGAACTATAAGCACTAACATCAATCTCAGCTGCCAGTGATTTAGTACGTATAAATATAGTAATTAGCATGAAAACTAATATCTGTATTAATATTTTAACTTTTTCTTTATTTATATATTTTTTAAATTTCATACATTCACCTTTTTATATTTTAGAAATAAAAAAGACTATCTTACTTATATGTTTTGGCATAACACAAAAACACATAAGCAAAATAGTCTTACGTTTTTTTTAATTCTCTTATTAAATTAGCTACGTATATATATATATATATATACAGGCTCTAGGGTTTTAAGGTTTTGACAACTCATTCTTTTTTTCCTTTGTTTATTATATTTATTTTATTATATTACATATGTATTTTTTATTCAATATACAAATCAATTACATTTTTTATACATTTTTATTACTATAAAAAACAACACATTCTGCTCTCTACCCAATTGCGAATGTGTTGTTATATCTATTGATATTTACATATTATTTTTTTCATAATTCCATGAATCTCTGCAGATATCTTCTAATGTTTTTTCTGTTTTCCAACCTAATTCATTTAATGCTTTTGATGGATCTGCATAATATTCTGGCAAATCTCCTGGTCTTCTCTCTACGATTTTATAATTTACTTTTATATCATTTACTTTTTCAAATGTTGTTACAAGTTCCATAACACTTACGCCTTTTCCAGAACCTAAATTGTAAATGTTTAATCCTTTTTTCATTTTATCTAATGCACAAACATGTCCTTTAGCTAAATCTACAACATGTATGAAATCTCTTACTCCAGTTCCATCAACTGTTGGATAATCATTTCCAAATATACTTAACACTTCTAATTTTCTAGCTGCAACTTTCATTACATATGGCATTAAATTATTTGGAATTCCATTTGGTTCTTCTCCAATTAATCCGCTCTCATGAGCTCCTACTGGATTAAAATATCTTAATATTGAAATATCCCAAGAATTATCAGAAGCATATAAATCTTCTAATATTTGTTCAATCATTGCTTTTGTTGTTCCATAAGGATTTGTAGTTTTCCCTCTTCCCATTTCTTCAACATATTTTGGATTACCTGGATCCCCATAAACTGTAGCAGAAGAACTAAATACTAATTTTTTTACATCATATTTTTGCATTACTTCTAAAAGATTTATTGTTGATTGTAAGTTATTTGAATAATACATTAATGGTTTTTTTACTGATTCACCAACGGCTTTGTAACCTGCAAAATGAATTACTGCATCAATTTCATTTGACTCAAAAATTTCTTCTATTTTTTCTTTTTCTACTAAATCATATTTATATAATTTAAAACTTTTTCCTGTTATTTGTTTTAATTTATCAATAACCTCTTCTTTGCTATTATATAAATTATCTACAATGATAACTTCATGATTTTGTTTTGCAAGCTCTACACATGTATGTGAACCAATAAATCCAAGTCCACCTGTTACTAATATTTTCATATTTTCCTCCTATTTTTCTACAGTTTCATCTACGATTTTATAAATTACATATTTTGGAGTTTCAGCTAATGCATTAAAACCAAAATAACTAAAATCCAAAGATAATGGTATATTTTTATCTACAACAATATAATTGCAATTATTGTCTTTTGCAGCATTTGCAATCCACTCTGTATCTCCTAGTCTTAATGGTGTTACAATTGGATGATTTTCATATCCTGTTGGTTCCCTTTTATAAGCAAGTTCAATACTTGAATCAATTTGTCTTATGTATGCTACTAAATTTTCTGGCACAATTGCTTTTTTATATTCCTCATTATCTGCACTAATTAGTTGAGTTACCAAAATGCTTTCATCAGGTACTTTATAAAGATTTCCAACTTTTTGATAATTTGCTTCTGTATAAATAAATTTACCACTTATCATTATTATAAAAATAAATGTTATACTTAAAATTACTTTTTTTATCTTCTCTTGATTTAATTCAGATATTATTTTTACTGCTGTATAAGCAATCGTAATTCCTAAAGGAATTGTCCAATATACTCTCCAATATACAGAGGCTTTAAATATTTTTCCTACAATTTTATTAAATATTGGATTTAAAACAACAAGAAGAATTAAAAATTGAAAATATATAAAAAACATTCTTTTTTCTTTATTTTCTTCTTTAAAAAACAAATATATTAATGCTATTAAATACAGCGTTATAAATCCACCAGTACCTCTATATTCCATAAAGGTATTTTTTATTATATTAATACTTTCTAACATTTTTCGCTCCTATTTTATTTTCATAACTTATATAAAATATATTAATCCATATATAATAGCTGGCATGCAACAAGCCAAACATTTTGCGACATTTATAAAACTATCTCTATTCTCTTTTATAAATTCACGAATATTAAATTTATTCTTTTGACGGCGTATTAAATGTTTTGTTTGCTTTGTTGCTTTTTTATTCTTTTGTACTATTTTTGATAATTCATCAGCTAATACTAATAGCATTAAACTAAGTGGTGGTAATGCAATCCCCATTGTTGTTGTTAAGCATCCCGCCAATATCAAAATAAAAATCATTATATAATTTATTAGTTTGAAACCATCTTCTTTTCCAAGCAAGTAAAATAGCCAAACTCCTGGAATTATTATATTTGCTAAAATTGATTTTCCTTGCCAAATTCTAAATAATAAAAATGAAAAAGTATTTCTTATAGAATAATTTCCCCATATACTCATAATATTTATAAATATCAAAAATAACATTGTTTGTTCTTTATTATTTTTAAACAAGTATTTTGCTAATAAACCGATTACCATATATGAAAGTGGTAAAAATACAATTGGCATTATTGTATGTGCAAAAATTGTTGGATGAATATTTATAATTTCAGACATTATTGCATAATATACTGGAAATGGTCCTAATTTGTATCTTAAGTCTAAATGTTCTCCTGACTCTCTACCAGTTGTTGGAGAATATTTATATATAGTATTAGTTTGAACAGATGTTACAGCAGTTCCAACATAGAACGCATCATCATCATCTAAGTGCATATATCCAACTAGACCATAAACTTGGATTCCTACTAAAATTACTACCATTAATGTTAATAGTTTTGGCATTTCCTTTATACTTTTTAAATTATTAATAAATAACTCTTTTATTCGTTTAATATTTAAACAAATTGACACTATTGAAAGAATTAAATTTATTCCTATGTAAATATATAATAGAGTGGTAAACTTTGCATTCATAAAAATTAATGGAACAGCGATTAATTGACATATTGCAAATTCAATTAAACATCCCAGTACAAATGCAAGTATTAAATTGTTTTTTTCTTTATCTAAAAATTTAGTTATAATTAACCCAAGTAATTCAGGTATTATAAATAAAAATGATAAAGCAAAAATCCCTTTTATAATCATTCTAATTTCCCTCACTTATTTTTTTAACTTCATTACAACTATTTACATGCAATAATGGAATTGTTATAAAAAATATCATACACATTGTATCTGACCATCCTATAGAGAATCTTCCTAAAGATTCAAATAGCATGTACGCAAAAAATGTTAAAATCATTGGTATATAAATACTTTTATATTTTCTATCCATTTTACTTTTGATTATTTTTACTAAACCAATAATATAAAATGACATACAGTAAATTAATTCCACAATTCCTCCAGATACTAAAAATTCCACATATGTATTATGAAATTGTGTAACACCAAATTTCTCTATTAAAGTTGCTGCTTTAAATCTTCCTACACCAAATAAAATATTAATTGGTGATTCTGATAGCATTTCTTTTGATAAATCCCAAAATTTAGTTCTTCCTGTAAAGTTTTTTACTGTTTCTAATCTTAATAATTTTTTTAACAATTCTGGATTATATTGATCTAATAGGCACACAGCAATTATTACAGCTGCTACTCCCAATAGAATTATAATAAATTTTGTTTTTTTACTAATTTTATTTGTAGCAAAAAAGTATAAACCTAAAAATAATATTGTTATTGCTGTTCCTGTTCTAGAAAATGTTAATACTAAATTAAATAAAAATATTATTAAAGCACCACCTAGAAATACTTTATCTCTAATTTTACTATCTTTTTGTAATAAAAATATAGTAGATATTATTGAAACATATAAGAAAAATGCAAATGGATTTTTTTGTGGAAAAAAGCTTTTGCAAGGATAAAATTTTCTTGTAGCTTCTATCATTCCTAAATGTCCTAATATATCATCAAAATACAAAATCAGATTTTGAATACAAGCAACTAATCCCATTATAACAATTGCTTTCATAAAGTTGTTTATATATTTTTCCTCTATATTTACTCCCATTATTAAAATATAAAGCAAAAGTATATTAATAAATTTACAAACAATATTTGCTAAATCTAAAATTTTTAATTCTTTATTAAAAAAATTTATTACTTGTATAATTAAAGAAATTACTGTTATTCCTAATAGAATTAGAAAATTATAACTCATTTCTTTTTTTATTTTTACTTTTTTATAATAATATCCAATTAAAATTATACATTCTATAAATAATGATATTGCCATTGGAACAACACCAATTACTTTTGAAGCTTTTGTTGTAAAATTTAATGTTATTATTGGTAAATAATTCACAAGCACAACTATAAATAATAGTGTTGGCAATATATTTACGTCTTTAATTTTTTCTTTTACTTTTTCTAGAAACATTTTTTTCATCCTTTACTCTGATTTATATTACAACTATTTCGTTTAATTTATTTTTTCGTTTATACTATTAGAATGCAATAACGGAATTGATATAAAAAATATAAAACATAAGGTATCTGTTGCACCAATTGAAAATCTACCTACACTTTCAAAAAATGCATAAATAAAATATGTTATAAATAAGACATTATAAATTTTTTTATATTTTACATCTATATTGCTATTTTTTATTTTATTAATTATATAAGCATAAATATATATTGCAAAACTTAGTTCTAAAACTCCACCAGTTATTAGAAAATCCAGATATATATTGTGAAATTGTGTAAAAACTTTGTCTTTTATTTGTAAAACTTCGTTACCTTTAAAACGTCCAACTCCAAATAATATATTCATTGGATTTTCAAGCCATAGACTTATTCCATTTTCCCATATTTTAGTTCTTCCTGATAAATTTTTTATACTCTCTAATCTAAATAACTGACTTATTATCTCTGGTTTTAAAAAACTAAAAACTAACATTACTATAATACCAAAAACTAATAATAATGTTAAGTAATTTATTTTTGTTTTTCGGCTTAACTTATTTAGTCTTAGGATTACACCAACCAAGAATATTGCCGTAACTAAAATTCCAGTTCTTGACATTGTAAAAAATAAATTCAAACAAAATATTCCTAATAAAATTTTATATAATAATTTATTTTCTTTTACTATTAAAAAACTATTTGCAATTATTGAAACATATAAGAAAAACGCAAATTGATTTCTATTTGCAAAAAAACTTTTTATTGAGCTATATTTTGTATTTCCAAAAATCATTTGAACAATTTCTTCAAAATATAAAATCATATTTATTGTGCAAGCTATAACTCCCATAATCACTATAGCTTTCATAAATTTATAAATATATTTTTCTTCTATTTCTATATTTATCAAACAAATAAATAACAATAATATATTAAGGAATTGACAAATTATATTTGCAAAATCTAATATTTTACAATCTCCCATTATTAAATTAATTATTTGCACGATAATTGATATTAAAGAAATTAAACTTAAAATTTTTAAGTTTTTTATTTTTTCTTCTGTAAACTCTATATTCTTCCAAAAACTTATTAATAAAAGTATTATTTGAAAAGCAAAGCAAATTCCCATAAAAATCATATTTGCTCCATGAGATTCTTTGCTAATTAAATTCGGTAAACTTAGTGGAATATAATTTATTAAAATAATAAAAAATAAAGTTATTGGTAAATTATTTTTATTCTTTATTTTTTCTAACACCACTAATCTTTTACCTCCTCTTTTTTTATAGACAATAATAAAATAACAAACATTATTAATAATATCGTTTTTGAAACTAAATTTGCTATTGTAAATCCAACTAAACCTTTTGTTTTACTAAAGAAATATCCACATAGCATAAAAACTATTAAATATATTACATATGTAAACACAAGTTTATTGGTATTGCTAAATTTTAATAATACTGATTTTATTAAAGTTGCTGCAGTTCCTATCGCACTTGTTATTGCTATTGGAATTATTAAAACTGTAGCATCAGCTACGAATTGACTATATAACACTTTTAGAGCTATATAAGTTAATGGAACTGTTAATACTGTTACAATTAAAATAACTGGTATATTTGAAAGTAAAGTCATTTTTATTATCTTCTTTTTACTTTTCTCATCATCATATTTTGATACCCATGAAAGAATTACACTAGACATAGGATTTGTAATTAGGCTTGTTATTTTTGCCATTGAATTTACTGCATAATATACTGCAATTGATGTTGCTCCAAACATTGGATATATTAAAAATTTGTCAAAATAATTCATCATATTTGTTAAAAGTGAAACTAATCCTAATTTCCAAAACTTCTTTATAGTTCCAATCATCTCTGAAGTTTTTTGCATTCTCATTTTTAATAAGTCTGAATTTTTAAATGCATAAATCACAGAAATTGCCTCTGGAATTAGTAATAACAAATATATATTTTTATAAAAATAAAATATTACTAAACTAACTATTATTCCAATTAGATAACAAACATTTTGCCAAATTACTTTATTATATTTTTGTTCTAATCTATAGAAACATGTTGAATATAATCTAACATTTGCCATTAAAATTGTTATTATTAACAAAATACTTCCTAAAACAGAATATTTTAAATATAGTAAAATCGGAAATAATATAATTGCAATTATTGGAGAAATTGTATATAAAATTCTTGCAAAATCTCCAGTTAATTTCTTTTCTTTATAAACACTATCTCTTACTAATCTAACATTACCAAGTTCTCCACCTGTAACATTACATATAACATTTAATATTGAAATATATAAAACAATACTAGAATATATTTCATCATTTACTATTTTGGCTAATATTGGAAGCAATAAAATTTGTTGAGCTATTATATATATGGCAAATCCAACCATATTTAAAAACATGTCTGATATAAAAAATTTATACTTTTTTAATACGTTCATTTTTCTCCCTTTCATTAAATTATGAAATAATTAATGGCTTAATTATTTTCCATATAATTCTAACTCAATTAATTTTATTATTTCTTTGTATGTATGTTTTCTATCAAATTTTTCTTCAGCTAATTTTCTATTGTTTGCGCCTAATCTTTCTCTTAATTCTTTATCTTTATATAGCATTTCTATTTTTTCTGCCATCTCTTGTGGATTAGAATTCTCAACATTAAATCCAATTTGATAATCTTCAACTAATTTTCTATATTCCTTAGATTCTTGGTTATTAACAACAGGAAGTCCACTAGCTGCATAATCTCCAACTTTATTTATTATACTTTGAGCTGCACCTTTAGTTATTGAATTAATTGCAATATCACAAGAGCATAACTTTCCAACCATTTCTTCATATGCCATTCTTCCTGTAAATTCACAATTTACATCTTTTTCTTTCGCATATGCCTCAAAGCTTTCTTTTAAAGGTCCATCTCCCATTACTATAAATAAAATATTTTTTAAACCTTTTTCATTTAATATTTTAATACTATCTATTATACATTTTATATCATAGCTATGCCCTAATGTTCCTATATATGCTAGTCTTACAACCTCATCAAACGGAACTATTTCAAACTTTTTATGAGATTCATCAAAATAATCTAAGTCTGTTCCTAAAAATACACTCAGTTTTTTATCAAAACTTTTATTTACAATTGCAGCCCTATTAGCATATGTTTTTGAAACTGCAATGATACTACTTGCTCTAGAATAAATATAATCTGCTGATTTTTTCATTGGATAAAATAAAATATCACTAATTACAGGCACTTTAAACACCATTTTAAATGCTTCTGGCCATAAATCTTGTATATCTATCACAAATTTTATATCATTAGCTTCAGCATATTTTGCAGCAACTTTGGCTACTGCCAAAGAAGGAACAGCACAATAAATTAAATCTGGTTTTGGAATACTTCCTAAATGTTTTTCGACATTTTTTGCAAAGACATGATGAGAATAAAATCTTTTTAAAGAAACATTTTTCTTATAGCCAGGTTCCTTTATTAAAGTTATTTTATAATCTAAATTTGCCTCTTCAGATTTATTTTCTCTTTGTCTTTTTTCTCCATGGGAAAAACTTGACGTAACAAGCTCTACATCATATTTTTCTTTATCTATTAAGTTTATTATATAAGGAAATCTACTATTTCCTTGCTCCCAAGGCAATTTAGTAAAATTTGCTATAATAAGAATTCTTTTTTTCATTTTAAATCACGTCCTTTATTTCTAATTTTCTTTTGTTAAATTTTTCTATATGCTGGAAAAAAGCTTTCGCTTGGATCTACATTTTTTATTTCACATAACTTATTATATAATTCTTCATTCCAGATTTTTTTACCAATATAAAAATCTGTATCATAAAGCTTAGCAAAGTTTTTCTTAAACAAATATAAACTATCTTCTTCACTATTTGATCTTCCACCACCATGATGAATTAATTTATATCCATTTTCTTTTCCCCATACACTAACTGCGTATCTTAATATATAAGCTGGCGATAAATATAGATATTCATTTAAAGTTCCAGATAGATGAATATGAATAATATCTTTATACGTAAAATATAGTCCTGCTGCAATAACTTTATCTTCGAAAGTTGCTTCAATTAAAATTAAATTATTTTTATAATATTTTAAAATATCATTAAAATAATCATCATCAAAATAATAGTAATCTGTAGCATTATTTCTATCCATTGTAGAATAATAGATTTCTTTAAAAGAACCTATAGAATCGGGATTTTCAGTTACTCTATAACTTACTCCTTTATTCATGGCTTGTCTTATATTTTTTCTACAACTTTTTCCAAATTGATTTACTTCAGGTTCTTCTTCATCAAGTTTTGTTATTAAAGTTTTTCTCATATATTGTGCATTATACATTTTAGAAAAATCTTCATAGTTTTTTATTATTGGATGAAATCTTACAAATTCACTTACAAAATTATTTTCTTTGCAATATTTAGTAAAAGCATTTTCATAATTTTCTAATAATTTCTCTTTGTTATTTGAATAATGAATTACAGGTCCACCATATCCATACGGAGTTACTAAATCATAAAAAGTATTTCCTTCAACTTTTTCTGGTATTTCTCTTATTAAAAATTGATTTGTAATTTTACCATTTTCATCTACATATTCAAAAATATTCGCTTTTCCATTTTCAATTTTTTCATATAATTTTCCGTAATTTTCATCAAAATATAAATCTATTGCTTCTTTCAACTTATTCACCTTTTTCAAAATAATTTATAATTAAATCAACATATTCTTCTATTTGCTCTTTTTCATATCTTTGATCACATATTAAAGATAATTCTCTTTCAAAAATATTATTTATTTTTTCTTCTAATGGCCAATGCACTGGTAAAAAAACATTTTTAGAAATTAAGAATTTTCTAAGATTATTTCTTGTTTCATTATTCATTAAAATTGGAACAAATAATAAACAATCTTCTTCATCATATTCCTCAACTAAAAATCTTATATTAAAATTACTTTTTAATTTTTCATAAATAGTTTTAGTATTTTCTTTTCTTTGACTTTTTATTTTTTCTAAATCTATTCCCATAAGTATTTCAAAAGATTTTAAATCTATCGAATAATCTTGATAATCTTTTTCTAAAATTTTATTACTTTCAGCATATTGATTTAAAAACTCTTCTTTAGAACCTTCTTCTGTTTTTATATAGTTCTTTTTGTTTTGCATTGCTTTATTTTTTAAATTAATTAATTCTTCGTTTGAACCATTTTTCAAATCTAATTCAAAATTAGAATTCATAGCCACCGCAATTGCTCCACTACTTATTGGAAACCATTTTCTTAAACTTCCTACAAGATAATCTGAATATTCACTATGACTTTTTTGGCTTAAAATAGAATGAGTAATATCTTCAATTACTATTTTTCCTTTTTCTTTGAATTTTTTTATATATTCATCCATATTAGTTCCGAGAATATCCAAAATAGTTCATTGCGAAAAATATATCACATTCTTCATCACAATCTATGTTGTATTTTAAACCTTCATTGTAATAAACATCATAATATTCAACTTCAATTCCTAAATCATCAAAAGCTTGGACCATTGAGCTACAACTATAAGAAGGCATATATACTTTTTGAATATGGCTTTTTAATAATATATTTTTTAGAACATAAAATATTGAAGTTCTTCCAGACAAGGTAAATCTTACATCTTGTCCTATTTTCCAAAACTCTCTATTATCTTTATTTAATTCTTCATCAAATTCCCAATATTCGCTTCCTATTTCCATCTATTGTTTTCCTTTTATACTTTTTATATTTCATATCTTTTGTTGTTTATTCTGCATTATTTATATTTTTCTAGCCTCTGTTAATTTTATAAATTCTATATTTCGAATCTACTTCATATCCTAATTTCTCAGCCAAACCAACAGAATCTAAATTAGCAGCATCCCAACTTGGATAAAGTTTTCTTTCTAAACATTCTAAAATCATTTTTGCAGAAAGTATTGTTCCAAGTCCTTTGCCTCTATCATTTTCTTCAATTTTTATATTTATTTCAACTCCGTCATCATATATTCCATTTGAAGTAATAACTGCTACAATTTCATTATCTTTATTTATTGCACAAAAACCAATTCCATATTTTTCATAATCAGTTGTCATTTTTATATTTGTTGAAAAAGAATTTGTTGCTTTTATAATTTTATAAATTTCTTTATCTATTGGCTTTATTTCGTATTCTTCACTTTTATCTAAAATTAATTTATTTAATTTTTCTTTGTCGAATTTTGTATCTTTTTTTATTGAATATCTATAATCAATTTCAAACTTATCTTTGTAAACATCTTCTATTGCTTCAAACCAATTTTCATTAGCAATAATGGTTTTGTAATAATCATCAATACTTGCTAATACTTTTTTTGCTAACTTATTATTCGGATTACCATCTATAAAGAAAAATCTTCCAAGCAAAACACATGCAAAATCTGGATTCTCCAAATTATCAACAAAAACTTCTCCCATATAACCTTGAAGAGCTGTTTTGGTCATATAAAATTTAATTTCTTTAAAGAATTTTTTAGCAATTGTTAGATTTTCTTTTTCTAACTTTTTCATTTCAAACATAACATAAATACCTTTCTACTTAAGCTTTCCAATCTATCAATGCTTCAATAGAATTAGTTGAAAAACAATATATATTTTTTTGTTTTCTCAATTCATTTTTTAATTTTTCATTATTTGATATAAAAATTGCTTTATTATTTATAGTGTCTTCTAAGTTATTAAATTTTATTATTTTTGAAAAAACATTTTTGTTTATCTTTTTTTCTTCTAACAATAAATCTATATTTTCATCATCTGTAACTAAAGTTATTTTTTTATTTTTATTAACGCATTGATATATGTACATAATCAATAGAGTATTAATTATTTTTATATTTTCAAAACAAGACTCAAAATCTATATATACTTCTTCGTATTCTATATCCATTAAAAATTTAGAAAAGAATTGTTTATCAACTTCAACCTTTATATCATTAAACAATATTTCTACATCTTGTCCATCAAAATCCTTTAGAGCCATTAATGGTAAATTCACATCTAAACTTTTATTTAAAGCAAATGCTCCAGCAAGCCTTGTTGCAATTTCTAATAATTTAAATTTTCCATTAATATCTTTTTTAATTTGGAAAAACCAAAATCCTCTAAACTTTATTTCTTTATTCAAACTTTCTGCAATATATTTTATTTCGTCTGAAAGCTCAATTCTTCTTGCATGAACATCAATACCAGCAAGCATTCTATCTGCTGCTCTTGGATTACAATATAATAATTTTCCATTTTTATTTGTAAAACAATCTATAGTTACTTCTTCACCTGGTAGAAATTCGCAAATTATCATATCATCAGAAGCTGCATATAATTCTAATTCTTCCCTATTTTGAACTTTATATGCATGTCTTCCACCTTGGTCATTATCTTTTTTTACAAAAACTGGATATTCTTCAACTTCATCTTTCTTAAATGTTTTAGGGATGAAATCATATTCCTTCATTTTTTCATAAGTTTTTGATTTGTATCTACAAAGAAGAGCTGTTTCATATTCTGAACATACTATCGTTGCATTTATTTCATCTTTGTGTTCTTGCATAAAAAGTGCTAAATCTTCATGTGGTGCAAATATAAATTTAAAATCATATTCTTCAATTTTTTGATTTAATATTTTTATAAAATTCTCATCACTAATATTAGGTATATCGTCTATATATTTTTCATAAACATATACCCCATGATTTTTATTTGTTGAAGCTCCCCAAATTTCAAATTCATCATTATATCTTAATGACATATTTATATCTGTTGAAGCTAATGTACCACAATTTAAAATTAACACTCTTTTTTTCATTTATTTTATCCCTACTTACTGCATTTTTATACACATTTATTTGTTATAATCATTATTTTTGTTCTTCATCTTTTTTGTTATTTTCTAATTGTTCTTTTCTATACACATCAAAATCTATTGTTTTTCCTGTTCCTCTTGTTACAACTCCGTCGCGTTTAAATACTTTATAAACTGTTTTGAATAATATTTTCACGTCATTTATAAAAGTAATATTATTTACATATTCAATATCGTACGCAAACCTATCTTCCCAGTTTAAAGCATTTCTTCCATTCACTTGAGCTAAACCAGTTAATCCAGGTCTTACATCATGTCTATGTTTTTCAGTTTCATTATAAAAAGGCAAATAACAAACTGCTAAAGGTCTTGGACCTATTAAACTCATTTCACCTTTTAAAATATTTACAAGTTCAGGAAGTTCATCTAAACTAGTTGCTCTTAAAATTTTACCAAATTTTGTAAGCCTTTCTGCATCTGGAAGTAATTTTCCATTTTCATCTTTTTTATCTGACATACTTCTAAATTTATATAATTTAAAAATCTTTCCATCTTTTCCCGGACGCTCTTGTTTAAAAATTACTGGACTTCCAAGTTTTATTCTAACAAGTATTGCAACAATAAGCATTACTGGTGATAACACTATCAATGCAAATAAGCTTATTACAATATCTAGAAATCTTTTTACATATTTTTTATACATTATTTTCTCCGTACATTTTTTATATATTATTTTCTAAAATAAATTTTTTATAATTTTTATTACTCTTTCCATATCTTCATTTGTCATTTTGGTATCTGATGGAAGACAAACTCCTCTGTTAAACAAATCTTCACCAACACTTATTCCACTTTCATTTTCGTTTATGAAATCATATTTTTCAAAAACTGGTTGTAAGTGCATTGGTTTCCAAACTGGTCTTGATTCAATATTTTCTTTTTCTAAAGCAAGAATCACATCTAGAGGTTTTACTTTTGAAGATTCTTTTATAGTCATTGCTGATAGCCATTGATTAGATCTTTCATTTTCATTTTCTGGCATCATTTCAATATCTTCAATATCTTTAAATTCTTCTTTATATTTATTAAATATTTCATTCTTTTTAGCAATTCTAGCTTCTAGAACTTTCATTTGACCTCTACCAATTCCTGCTAAAACATTACTCATTCTGTAGTTATATCCAATTTCAGAATGTTGATAATGACGAGCTGGATCTTTACTTTGAGTTGACCAGAATCTAACTTTATTTACTAATTCTTCATCATCAGAAACAAGCATTCCTCCACCTGTTGTAGTAATAATTTTATTTCCATTAAATGAAAGTGCTCCACATTTACCAAATGTTCCAAGATATTTTCCTTCATAGATAGTTCCAAGACCTTCTGCTGCATCTTCTAAAATTGGAACATTGTGTTCTTCACAAATTTTCACAATTTCTTTCATATTAGCAGCTCGTCCATATAAATGAACTACAATAACAGCTTTTGGAGTATATTTTTCAAATGCTTTTCTTAGAGCTTTTGGACTCATATTCCATGTAGCATATTCAGAATCTATAAAAACAGGTGTTGCTGATTCATAAATTATAGGATTTACACTTGCTGAAAATGTTAAATCTGATACAAAAACGATATCATCTTTTTTTACACCTAAAGCTTTTAATCCTAAATGAATTGCAGATGTTCCACTTCCTAAAGCAACACTTGATTTTTGTCCTAAATAATCTCTTACAGATTTTTCAAATTCATTTATATTTTCTCCAACTGTTGATAACCAGTTTGTATCAAATGCTTCTTTTACATATTTTTCTTCATATTTTTCCTCTGACATATGAGGTGATGCTAAATATATTTTTCCCATAATTCTCTTCCTCTTTTCTTTTGGTTTTCATTTTTGTATTTTCTAATGCTTTACTTTTTATTAACTTCATCTGGTTCTTTATATGTTGGAACAACTGATTTCATTATATTTTTAACTTTATCTTTTTCAACTTGATTTTCATCTAGTTTTAAAATATCTTCAAATCTTTCTAATTTTTCTTCTATATCTTTAACAGTTATATCAAGTGGTTCAGCAACAAATATTTTGTTATGTGCTGTTTTTTCTAATCCTTCTTCTCCCATTAGAAGCTCTTCATAAAGTTTTTCTCCTGGCCTTAAACCAGTAAATTTAACTTCAATATCTTCTCCTGGTACTAAACCAGAAAGTTTTATTAAACTTATTGCTAAATCATAAATTTTTACAGGTTCTCCCATATCTAAAACAAAGATTTCTCCGCCTTTTGCATAAGTCATTGCTTGAAGTACTAGCCCAACTGCTTCTGGTATTGTCATAAAAAATCTTGTTATTTCTTTATGTGTTACTGTAACTGGTCCACCTTCTGCAATTTGTTTTTTAAATAATGGTACAACAGATCCATTGCTTCCTAAAACATTTCCAAAACGAACTGCAGCAAATTCAGTTTCGCTTTCTTTATTTTTAGCTTGAACAATCATTTCACATAATCTTTTTGTTGCTCCCATAATGTTTGTTGGATTTACTGCTTTATCTGTTGATATTTGGATAAATCGTTTTACTTTATATTTATCTGAAATATTAACTAAATTATAAGTTCCAAAAACATTATTTTTAATTGCTTCTAATGGATTGTTTTCCATTAAAGGAACATGTTTATGTGCTGCTGCGTGAAATACTAAATATGGATTGTATTTTTCAAAAATACTTTCTAATCTTTTTTTATCTCTTATACTTGCAATTATTGCTTCGATTTTTATTTTTGGATATTTAGCTTTTAATTCAAGTTCAATATCATATAAACTATTTTCATAAATATCTAACATTACAAGTTTTTCTGGATTGTATTTTACAATTTGACGGCAAAGTTCAGAACCAATAGAACCTCCACCACCTGTAACTAAAACAACTTTATTTTTTATTAAACTTTCTATATTTTTATTATCTAGTTTAACAGGTTCTCTTCCTAGTAAATCTTCAATTTCAACATCTCTTAAATTTTCAAATAATTTTTTATCTCTAATTATTTCTTTTAGTCCTGGAAGAATCCTTACTTTAGCTTTTGTTGATTGACAAATATTTAAAATTTGTTTTTTATTTTCATTATCTATATTTGCAATTGAAAAGAAAATTAAATCTACATTGTTTTCTTCGCAAACTTTTGGTATATCATTTCTATTTCCAATTATTTTAACTCCAGAAACAGTAAATCCAAGTCTTCTTTTATTATCATCTATAATACCTATAATATTGTATTTTTCATTCATAGTAGTTTTTATTGTATTTATTATTTCATGTGATGCATTTCCTGCACCAATAATTAATAAATTTTTTCTATTTTCTTTACTAACTCTTATTCCTTTATTAACAACATCAAAAACTAATATATATCTAGCAATTATTCTATACGAAACCATCATAATTCCAATAAAAATACCAGCTAGAATATTTAATTTTGCAGTTGCTATATGAAGATTAAAAATTTCTCTTATTACAGAAACAATTATTGATGAAATTACGCATAAAGCAATATATTCTAAATAATCCTTTGAATTCTCATATCTAATTATACGTTTGTACCTTTTTGTTATATGAAATACTGCTTGATATACAATAGCAGAAATAGCAAATGTTCTCGTTAATCTATCTGTATAATATGATGATAAATCAAAAATTGTATCATTTGAAATTAAAATAACTCCCAAAAAATAAGCAATTAAGATACATAATAAATCTAAAATTATCAATATAACATTTCTAAATTTACTCAAGTTTTTTAAAAATTTCAATTTTATCTCCTCTTTATTCTATGGATTTATTATTCATTAAATATAAAAATTCTTTGTACTCTATAATTTATAAAGAATAATATTGTATCTACAACTATTTTTATTAAAACTTCTGAAATATGTGTTAATGCAAATATTCCAGAAACTGCCAAACCAGATACTAACATTTGAACTATGCACAAAGTGTAATATTTTATTATAGTGCTCTTAATTTTCTTATTACTATTAAACGCAACCTTTTTGTTTAATCCAAAATTTACAAACGATGATACTATTCTAGCCAAAACAGTAGAAACTATTATCAAACTATTTTCCACTGATATATTTAAAATACTTAAAAAGATTTTAAACAATACAACATCTATTATACAAGAAATTATTGAAACAGCTGAATATTTAATAAATGAATTTAGTATTTTCCAATAGATTGATATCGAATCATGTATTGGTCTAAAATGTGAATTAGAATTATTATCTATATAAACCGTTTCTATTGGTATTTCAACAAATTTTATTTTTCTTAAAATACATTCTATAAGCATATTAGATTCATACTCATAACGATCACCAGATAAATTAGAAAAAACTTCTACTAAATTTGTAGGAATTCCTCTTAGTCCAGTTTGAGTATCTGAAATTTTAACACCATATAATAATCTAAAAACATTTGATGTAGCTTTATTTCCAAAACTACTTTTTGGTGGTACATCTTTTCTTGTAAAGTCTCTTGTTCCAAGTAATAATGACTCTGAATTATTTTCCATCTCTTTAGCTATTGAAAGAATATCTTTAACTAAATGTTGCCCATCACAATCAACTGTTATAACTCCCGAGAATTCGTTTTTGTTTTCTAATTCATTAAAGTATTTTAGTCCATCTTTTAACGATTTTCCTTTTCCTTGATTTACTTCATGAGTTATTATATTGCAACCTTCTTTTTTAGAAATATTATCAAAAATTATTTTACACTCTTCTTTGCTTCCATCATTTATAACTACAATATTTTTAAAACTATTTTCAATTAATAAATCCACATATTCTTCAAATTCTTTTGTTGGATTCAAAGCTGGAATCAATATTAAGATTTTTTTATCTAAATCTGATGACATCTGCTTCCAAGTCTCCTTTAATTATATTTAAAAACTCATTTGTGCTTTCATCTTTTTCCAGCATTATAAAATAATCATAATCAAAAACTTTATCCATATTTTCTAATTCTGAAAAATTCTTTATAACTTTTACATCTTTACTTCTAAAATCATATTTGCAAATATAATACATATAATCTGGATCAAACTCTGTATTATCAGATAAATATATTAAATAACTCTTTTTTTCTTCAATACTGTGAATGTTTTTATAACTTAATATTATATTTCTCGTTGCATTCCCACCGCTAGTATTTTTGTAAAGCAAACCTATTGCATTTTTATTTAACCAAACAGGAACACAAATTAAAATTATTAATATTATTTTTGTTATATATTCTTTTGAATTTCTATCAAATTCAAATATATTCAAAAATCTAACGATTGTTATACATGTTATTCCAACATTGAATACAACCATTGTTCTAAAATATCTAGTATATGCAGCTAAGTGTCTTGCTTCATATGTTGGCATTGAAAATACATACATTGCAAATAAACTTATTTGATACAAAACATATGTTAAAACAAATGTTATTAACATTCCAATAATTTCTTTTCTAGATTTCTTATTTTTAAAAGATGCTATAATCATCACAAAATAAGAAACTACGCAAATTATTAAAATTTGATTATCTCTATCCGTTAAAGATAGTATTCTTTCTTTCATTTGAGAAATTATTAATGGAAAATCTGAATCTTCTTTATTTTCTAAATTAATTAAATAATTCTCAATTGACATTGAATGTTTTGCTGTATCTGCAGATTCAAAAACTATATCTGTATGTGCATTCCAAATTAAAAGCGCACATACCGGTAATAACAATAATAGTAAATATTTTGTTTTAAACAATGCTTTAAATCCATTATTTTTTATAAAACATTTAAGCCATACAAAAATATCTATTATTATAAAAAATATTCCACTGTTTTTTACCAATATAAGCATTGTAAATATTGGAATTGAATAAATTAGTCCTTTTTTTGAATCATCTTTATAATAAAGGATTAAAGCAAGTGCAGCAATTCCCATTGCTGGTAACACAGTATCTACTAGTAATTGATTTATAAATATATTTGTTATTAAAGTATATATAATAGTTATAAATGCAATTATATAATTTACTTTATTTTTTCGATCTGCAAATACAAATAATGTGTATAAACTACTTAAAATTATAATGCTTTGTGCAAAAAGCATTATTGCCTCTGAACCACCTAAATATTTACAAACAAAATATACAAAACATGCTGTTCCTGGTGGATATGAAGTAAATAATATTGTTGTTGATTCAAAGTTTGGTAATCTATTTTCTGAAATCATCTCTCTAATTATCATTGCCCAATGAGAAAAATTATCATAATGTGTTAAAATTACTCCTTTTAAAATCAAAGCAGCCCAAACTAAAAGCAAGCCTAGAATTAATATATTTTTATTAAAATCAAATTTTTCTTTATTTTTTATAATTAAGTATAAATTTTTAAATAATAGTATTACTCCTATAATTCCAATAACATAAACAGTAACTTTTAGAAAATTTAAAATCCCTCCTAAAAATACAATTACTGTAATTCCGGAAATTAAAACTATTGGAATAAACTCTTCTTTTAACTCCGTTTTTCTTTTTATATGGATATAATATCCCATACACGAAAAAATAAATACAATTAATTTTAAGATTTCCATCTTTTGCACCCCATAATTTTCATTGTACTTATTCTATCATTTAGTATCTATTTTTTCAACTAAAAAAAGCCTAAATTTCATTTATTTTTGAGCAAAATTTCGCATCACAACTCAATAAAATTCGTCAAATTTTATTCTGCAAAAAAGAGCCTTTAGTTAAATAAACTAAAAGCTCTTTTATATTTACTTTATTATTTCATTAAATATTCTGGATGTGCTAAATACCAATCTATAGTTTTAACAATACCATCTTTGAACATTGTTTTTGGTTCCCAACCAAATTCTTCTTTTAATTTTGTAGGATCGATTGCATATCTGTAATCATGTCCTTTTCTATCTTCAACATAAGAAATTAAAGATTCTGGTTTTCCTAATCTTTCTAATATTAATTTAACGATTTCAATATTTCTTTTTTCGTTGTGTCCACCGATATTGTATCTTTCACCTTTTCTTCCTTGGTGTAATACTATATCAATAGCTTCACAGTGGTCTTCAACAAATAACCAATCTCTGATATTTAATCCTTGTCCATAAACTGGTAATTTTTCATCTTTTAATGCCATAGAAATCATATGTGGTATTAATTTTTCATGATGTTGATATGGTCCATAGTTGTTTGAACAGTTTGTAACTGTTACATTCATTTTATATGTTTCACAATAAGCTAAAGCTACTAAATCTGAAGATGCTTTAGATGCTGAATATGGGCTGTTTGGTTGGATTGGAGATGTTTCAGTGAAATATCCTGTTTCTCCAAGTGTTCCATAAACTTCATCTGTAGAAACGTGAACAAATTTATTTTCGCTTCCTTCTCCCCAGAATTGTTTAGCTGCTTCTAATAATGTATGAGTTCCAATTACGTTTGTTTGTGTAAATATAAATGGATTTTTGATACTGTTATCAACATGTGATTCAGCTGCAAAGTGAACAACTGCATCAATATCATATTTTTTGTATGTTTCCATAACAAAATCAAAATCACAAATGTCACCTTGTACAAATGTTATTTTATCTTTTATTGCATCTAAATTGTGTAAATTTCCTGCGTATGTTAATTTATCAAATACAATTATATTGTATTTTCCTTCATATTTTTTTACCATTAATTCAGCAAAATTTGCTCCTATGAATCCTGCTGCTCCAGTTACTAGTATGTTTTTCATTTTCTTTCCCCTTTTATTTTAAATTTTTGAATAAATCTGTATTTTTTAGTTCTGCTAAACTTGGCCATTTTCCATCTTTTTCAGATGTTAAATATTCTTCTGGTTTCATTCCTGGAACTTCTGGCCATACAATTCCAACTTCTGGATCATTCCATTTTAATCCGCCTTCTCCAGCATGGTTATAAACATCATCACATTTATATGCAAATTCTGCTTCTTCTGATAATACTAAGAATCCATGAGCAAATCCTCTAGGAATCATAAACATTTTTTTGTTCTCTTCTGAAAGTATAACACCTTCCCATTTTCCATATGTTTCACTTCCTGGTCTTAAATCAACTGCAACATCAAAAACTTCACCTTTTAAGCATCTAACAAGTTTTGCTTGTGTGTTTTCTTTTTGGAAATGTAATCCTCTTAAAACACCTTTTTTTGATTTAGATTGATTATCTTGAACAAATTCATTTGTTATTCCTATTTCTTCAAAATCATTTTTGCTATATGTTTCCATGAAATATCCTCTGTTATCTCCGAAAACAGTAGGTTCAATAACATATACACCTTTAATTGAAGTATCAATTCTTGTAAATTTACCCATTTTCTTCTTCCTTTCAAAATTAATTTTCCATATTTTTTATATCAAAAAATCTTATCTTTTTCAAGTATATTATCTATATTTTTCGATATACAGTAATTAAGCTGTAAAATCTATTTTCATTTACAGCCTAATTACTTCTCTTATTTTAATTTTTTCAATTAATTTGCATTAAATAAGTCACTTTCGTAAATATCTTTATATTGTTTAAAGTCTTGTTCTGCAACTCTACTTAAATATTTTCCGTATTCTGTTTTTTTGTATTTTTCAGCTTCTGTTAAAAGTTGTTCTTTAGAAATCCATTCATTTCTATAAGCGATTTCTTCTAAGCAAGCAATTTGAACACCTTGTCTTAATTCTATTGCTTTAACATAATCAGAAGCATCTGCTAATCTATCTGCAGAACCTGTATCAAACCAAGCATATCCTTTTCCTAAAGGAATAACTTGTAATTTTCCTTTTTCCATGTATGTTTTATTAACATCTGTTATTTCTAACTCACCTCTTGGAGATGGTTTAATTGATTTTGCAATTTTTACAACTTCATTATCATAGAAGTAAATTCCTGGAACAGCAAAATGTGATTTTGGATGTTCTGGTTTTTCTTCAATTGAAAGGGCTTTTCCTTTAGAATCTATTTCAACTACACCATAAGATGTTGGATCAGCAACTTGATATCCAAATATGATTCCACCTTCTTTTAAATTACTAGCAGCTTTTAAAACTCTTTCTACTCTTGATCCATAAATCATATTATCTCCTAAGATTAAAGCTACATTATCATCACCAATAAAATCTTCTCCTAAAATAAAAGCATCAGCTAGTCCAACTGGTTTTTCTTGAACTTTATATTCAAATTTCATACCAAATCTTGAACCATCCCCTAATAAACTTTCAAATGCTGGTAAATGAACTGGTGTTGATATGATTAATACTTCTTTTATACCAGCCATCATTAATGTTGATAATGGATAATAAATCATTGGTTTATCATATACTGGTAACATTTGTTTTGAAACTGCTAAAGTAATTGGATAAAGTCTTGTAGCACTTCCTCCTGCTAAAATAATTCCTTTCATTATTTTAATTCCTCCTTTAAATATTCTTCTAAAGCAACTTCCCATGCTTCTGGTATTATTCCGACATTTTTTAATTTTTCTTTTGATAATTGGCTATTTGAAGGTCTATCACTTGATTGTGGATACATCTCTTTATACTCTTTTGAAGTAATAGCTTTAACATTTGTAGATATATTTGCTAGTTCAAATATTTTTCTTGTAAATCTGCACCATGTTGTAAATCCTTCATTTGTTGAATGATATACACCATATTCAGGTTCTTTTTCCATAATTCCTTCAATAATTTTGCAAAGTGTTGTTGTTGAAGTTGGGCTTCCATGTTGATCATCAACAACTGTTAATTCATCTCTATCTTTTGATAATCTAAGCATTGTTTTTACAAAGTTTTTTCCACCTAATCCATAAAGCCATGCTGTTCTTAAAATATAATATTTTTCAGCTTTTGCTGCATTTTCTTCTCCAACTAATTTTGTTCTTCCATATGCGCTTACTGGAGCTGGCTCCATATCCTCTGTATAAATTTGGTCTACTGGTAAATTTCCTGGAAATACATAATCTGTACTAATATGAATAAATGTTGCATCTTGTGCTTTAGCAGCTTCAGCTATATTTCCAACTGCAGTTCCATTAACTGCCATAGCTAAATCTGTATTTATTTCACATCCATCAACATTTGTATATGCTGCACAGTTTATAATAAAATAAGGTTTTACTTCTTCTGCTTTTGCTAAAACAGCTTCTCTATCTGTTATATCTAAAGTTTCTAAAGTTGTTCCTGTTACATCATAATTTTTTTCTAATCTTTCTCTTAATTCTCCACCAAGCATTCCATCTGCTCCGATTAACAATACCTTTTTCATTCTTTTCCTTCCTCTATACTAAATTTGATATACGCATTATATCACAGCGTTTTCCGTTGTCAAAGCTTTTTACAGTCATTTCACAAAATACACAAAACTTTCACAAAACTTCGAAAGTATTGCAATATTCGTTCTCTATTTCTAAGCTTTTTATTATAAGTTATTTAAAAAATTAACAGGCACTCCTCCCATTAATGTGAAAAGTATTAACATCACTAAAAATACTTTTCTATATTTTTTATTTGAATAATTTAAAAATAAAAATGATAATACACTTAATTCACATACAAAAAGATATAAATATTTTCTTGTAGCAAATATCATAGGATATTTAACAAAAACTAATAAACATACTAATACTAATGAAATTCTTATTGCATGTTTCATTTCTAATGCTAAGTCAGTAACATTTTCCATCATATAAAACATAATAAGTAAATTTGCAAATTGTACCGCTGGAACTACCCTCATACCACCTACAGTTGAAAGCATTGTAAACTTGTCTATAATATCAGGAAATCCAGATATACAATATACAGTTTCTAAAACTGCTATTACAGTTACTGGTAATAAAAATTCTAAATGTTTTTCTTTTTTATACATATAAAATAATGCTAAAACAAGTGGAAGTGGAAACATTGTTATAAAACTTCCAAAATATTCAATTTCTTCAAAAGTATTATATGGTAAGAATGGATTATATAAGTATGAAAATAATCCATCAATTCCTGCATTTAATTCTTGAGAATCTTCTCCATAAACTTTTTGAAAAAGTACTTCAGCAAAAATTGCAAAAATCACTGAAATTACTATTGTTACAATCAATAAGGTTTTACCAATTTTATTTTCTTTTAATTCTTTTTTATTAGCCACCAAAATCCAAAGAATCAAAGCAAAAAATAAATATCCAAAAGAAATAGCAAATGGTCTAAAAGTATACATATACCCTATCGCACAACCAATTATTGCTATAGCTTTTAAGATATTTTTCTTTAAATCTTTTTCTTTTATTATTTTATAAATTAATACTGTAATAATTTCTCCTAAAACAATTGCATCTATTTTAGTAAAATTCCAAACAATACAACCCGAAAAAGCTAGAACTATTGTCCCAGCTACTGATACATTTTTATTATTATTTGTAATTATGTTAAAAAGTTCATAGCTTGCTAACACCAAAGCGAAGAATTTTGTAGTCCACCATAAACTTAACATTTTATCAGTTGTACAAATCCATTCTACTACTGATACATTATTTAAAAAGAATCCTATTATCGCAGAAATAATTATTGTTATAAAAGATATTTTATATCTGTTTTGTATTATTTTTTCACTTAATCTTGTGTTCTTTTTACTCATTTTATATTACAGGTACTAAGAAATTAATCCTAGCACCTTTTTTCTCCTCTTTATTTGTTTTTTATTTCTTTATTTACTTGTCTTTCTCTTGCTATTCCCATATTATTTGATGGAACATCTTCTGTTATTGTTGATCCAGCCGCAATTAAAACATCATCACCCAAAGTAACTGGTGCAACTAAATTAACATTTGAACCAATAAATGCTCTGTCTCCTATAACAGTTTTATTTTTATTTACTCCATCATAATTACATGTTATAGTACCACATCCAACATTTCCATCTTTTCCAATTTCAGCATCGCCTAAATAAATAAAATGAGGAACTTTAGTTCTATCTCCAATTTTTACATTTTTAACTTCTACACAATTACCAATTTTTACTTCATCACCAATTATGCAGTCTTCTCTAACATAAGCATTTGGACCAATTTCACAGTTTTCTCCAATTATTACACCGCTTTTTATTGTAGTATTTGGATGAATTACTGTATCCATTCCGATAATTACATTATCATGAATATAAGTAGAATTTGCATCTTCAATTGTAACACCATTTCTCATGTGTTCTGCATTTATTCTCATTCTTAAAACTCTTGTTAAAAGTTCTAGTTGAGCTCTATCATTTACTCCAAGAATTTCTGTGTTATCTTCAACTATAACAGCACCAGTTTTTAAACCTTTGTCATTCATTATTTTGATAACATCTGTTAAGTAATATTCTCCTTGAGCGTTGTTTGGTTTAATATGTTCTAAAGAAGCTAATAATTCTTCAATATCAAAACAGTAAATACCTGAATTGATTTCTTTAATTTCTTTTTCAAACATATTAGCATCTTTTTCTTCTACGATTGCTTTAATGTTGCCACCTTCGTCACGGATAATTCTTCCATAACCTGTAGGATTTTCATATATTGCAGTTAAAAGTGTTGCATATTCTTTATTTTTTATGCTTTTTTCTACTAAAGTTTGAAGTGTTGATTGTCTTATAATAGGAACATCACCATAAAGAATAATAACTTTTCCTTTTTTACCTTCTAAATATTTTGTTGCTTGCATTACTGCATGACCTGTTCCTAAAAGTTCATCTTGATATGCATATTTAACAGTATCTCCAAGTACTGCTTCAACTTGTTCTCTTAAATGTCCAACAACAGCAACAACTTCATCTGAGCCTATATTTATTGCTAATTCTGCAACTCTTTTTACTAATTCTTTATCATATATTTTGTGTACTAGTTTTGATTTGTTTGATTTCATTCTAGTACCTTTTCCGGCAGCCATAATAACTGTCATTACAAATTGTTCTTTACCATCAATAATCATATTTTCACCTTTTTATAAATTTATTTTGTTTTTCTATATTTATATTACTAATTTCCAAAAGTATTCTATTACAATATTATAAATTAGTCAATATTTTTAAATTTCAAAAGTATCTTAAAACATATTATATTACAAAATGAAAAGAGGATATCTTTGTACATTAGTACAATGACATCCTCAAACATCTTTTACAGATCAAGCGCTACATCAAGGCTAAAATTATCCTCATCTACAAACACTTCAAAACCTTTTCTTTGTAGAGCTTTAACAAATGGTTTCAATAACAAGACATCTTCATTTTGAAAGCCTGAAATTTCTATATTCGTCAAATCAGCCTTTAAAATAAACTGATCATACGTAGGTAGTTCATATTCTTTTCCAAGAACTTTCCCATTATGAAGTATCCAGCCAATTTTTACTTCTCGACATTTGAAATCGTAATCTATATCAACAATTGTTAGTCCCAGTTGATTACATCCAAACATCCATCCCCACTTTCCTTCATTATATTTCTTTTCGATTGCGTTTCTTGAAAGTTGGACAAAAGTTTCTGTTGCCTCGTCAAAAAACTCATCTTCCTTACTGCTATAACTCTTAACTAACCCCCTTAAATCATCTGCATTCATTTTTTCTCTCCTCTTGTTCTTTAGGCTTGGTTTACAGTTACTAAGCAAAATAACACGCTTATAATAATTATAACATATTAACACAAATTTATCAACATTATGTAACCTGTATAAACAAAAAAATACTTACTAAAATATAAATTCATTTTAGTAAGTATTTTAATTTTCATACTCTTATTTTGTTACTCTAGTAATAGCTAAGCCATCACCTATTTCTAAAATTTCAGTTTCTAGATTTGGATTTTCAGTTACTTCTTTTATATATTCTCTTAAATGTCTTACAGCAGTTCTTTGTTTATGTTTGTTATAATCACTCATAACATAACCTTTATACAAAACATTATCAGCTAAAATTAATCCGCCATTTCTTATTAATCTAATTCCCTCTTCTAAAAAGATAGAATATTTACTTTTAGCAGCATCAATAAAAACAATATCATATTCTCCAGAAAGAGTTGGTAAAATTTCAACTGCATTTCCAGTCATAATATTTACGTTTTTATCTACTCCAATTTTCTTAACATTTTCAATAGCTTGTTTTGCTCTTTCTTCATCAAGTTCGATTGTATCAACAATTACATCGGGGCTTGAATATCTTACAAAACAACTTGCAGAATATCCTACAGCAGTTCCAATTTCTAAAATTCTTTTTGGTTTTTCTGTTTCTAATATTTCTCTTATTTTTTCTAAAGTATCATCCATTATAATTGGAATATGATTTTCTAAAGCATCTTTTTTTAATATTTCAAATTCTTGTTCATTAAACATTTTTTACCTCTTTATAATTTACTTATTTATTTCGTTTTTATATACTTTATTATTTTAATAATCTATGTCTTTAATAAGTTTAATTATTATTTTATCTATTAAATTTTATATTATAAAACCGCTTTGCTTTCTTGCAAAACGGTTTTAATGTTTTAAATATTGTCAATCATTTTCAATATTTTGATTATGAGTTAGCACTTTGTCTTGCTGCTCTTTCTCTATCTTTATTATTTAAAATTTTCTTTCTTAATCTTAATGATTTTGGTGTTACTTCAACAAGTTCATCATCTTGAATAAATTCAATTGCTTTTTCTAAGCTCATTTGAATTGGTGGAACTAATCTTAAAGCATCATCAGAACCAGAAGCTCTTGTATTTGTTAAGTGTTTTTCTTTACATACGTTAATAGCTAAATCTTCACCTCTAGAGTTTAATCCAACTATCATACCTTCATAAACTTCAACACCAGGTCCGATAAATAATTCACCTTTATCTTGAGCATTGTATAAACCATAAGTAATTGATTTTCCAGCTTCAAATGCAACAATTGTTCCTCTAACTCTTGATTGAACATCACCTTTATATGGTTCATAGCAATCAAAGATATGGTTCATTGTTCCTTCACCTTTTGTATCTGTTAAGAATTCTGTTCTATATCCAATAATACCTCTTGCTGGTATTTTAAATTCTATTTTTGTATGTCCAGCTTCAGCAGGTTCCATGTTGATCATTTCACCTTTTCTTCTACCTAATTTTTCAATAACATTTCCAACACAATCATCTGGAACATTAACAACTAATCTTTCGATTGGTTCACATTTTACTCCATCGATTTCTTTGAAAATAACTTTAGGTCTAGAAACTAATAATTCAAATCCCTCTCTTCTCATTGTTTCGATTAAAACTGATAAGTGAAGTTCTCCTCTTCCTGATACTTCGAAAGAATCAGCAGAATCTGTTTCTTTTACTCTTAAACTTACATTTCTATCTAATTCTTTAAATAATCTATCTCTAATATGTCTTGAAGTAACAAATTGTCCTTCTTTTCCAGCAAATGGTCCATTGTTAACACTAAATGTCATAGATACTGTTGGTTCATCAATATCAACAAATGGAATTTTTTCTGGATTATTATAATCACAAATTGTATCACCAATGTTTATATCTGCAACACCTGATAAAGCAACTATATCACCAGCTTCAGCATGTTCAACTTCAATTCTTTTTAATCCTTCATAAGTATAAAGTTTAGCAACTCTTGCTGTTACTACTTTATCTTCAGATTTGCAAATTGCAACAGGCATATTTAAATCTATTGAACCTCTTTCAACTCTACCAATTGAAATTCTTCCAATATAATCATCATAATCAATATTTGAAACTAACATTTGCATTGTTCCATCCATATCACAAGCTGGTGGTTCAATTTCTTTTATTATTGTTTCAAATAAACATTCTAGATTTTCACCTTGTACGTTTAAATCTAATGTTGCTGTTCCTTGTTTTCCTGAAGCATAAACAACTGGGAATTCAAGTTGAGAATCATCTGCTCCTAATTCGATAAATAAATCAAGTACACTATCAAGAACTTTTAATGGTTGTGCTCCTGGTCTATCTATTTTATTTATAACAACTATTGGTTTTAATTTTAATCCTAAAGATTTTTTTAGAACTTCTCTTGTTTGTGGCATTGCACCTTCAAAAGCGTCAACTAATAAAACAACACCATCAACCATTTTTAAAACACGTTCTACTTCTCCGCCGAAGTCAGCATGTCCTGGTGTATCTACTATATTTATTTTGATATCTTTGTATTGAACTGCTGTATTTTTAGAAAGTATTGTAATTCCTCTTTCTTTTTCTAAGTCATTTGAGTCCATTACTCTATCTTGAACTTGTTCGTTTGCTCTAAAGATTCCGCTTTGTCTAAGCATTGCATCAACTAAAGTAGTTTTTCCATGGTCAACGTGTGCGATTATAGCTACGTTTCTGATTTTTTGGTTATTCATTTTATTACCCCTTTTATTTTTTAATTTATTTTATATATTTGTATATAATTTAAATCGTTATTTGTTAAAATGTTCTTATTTTTCAAACTTTACATAATTTTCGTCATTTTAACCATAATATTATATAACTTTGTATGTATTTTGTCAACGTTTATATTCAGTTTTCTTATGCTTATAAAATTTTATATAAAATCATTCAATTCTGCAATATTTCAATACGCCAAAACTCCCTAACCGTTAGTTTAGGGAGCTCTCATTATTTCTAATATTTTAAATTTCTGTTTTTGAAAGTTTGATAATTTCATTCATTATCATTTCACTTACTTTATCTTCTACTTCTTTATCTATCTTTTTGCTTGTTGCATATTCTGAAAAATCAAGTGGTTTTCCGTAAATTATAGCATTTTTTGTAAATGGTTTTGCTGGTCCAACAATACCAATTGGAACAACTTTAGAATTTGTTTTTAAAGCTAAATATGCTGCTCCATTTTTTACTTTTCCATCATTTTTTTCTAAACCATTTCTAGTTCCTTCTGGAAATAAACCAACACATTTTCCATCTTTTAAAGTTTTTAATGCAGTTTTTAATGGTCCAATGTCTTTTTCATCTCTTTTAACGAAAATTCCATCATATAAAAATCCTAAAAAAGCAAATAATGGATTTTTCTTTAATTCTTCTTTAGCTAAAAATCTCATATATCTTCCTGCTGTAACTATTATTAGAGGCGGATCTAAATATGTTCTATGATTTCCACAAAACAATAAATTTCCTTCTTGTGGAATATTTTCTTTTCCAATAATTTTTACTCTATAAACAATTTTACAATATGTACGAATTAAAAAACTAACAATTACTCTACCTATTTTTTTCAAAAACTCTTTCATAATTTTCCTACCTTTTACAAATTATACCATTTTTCTAATTTTAAGCATTTTTCTTATTTTCTATAATTTCAACAACTTTTTTTACTACTTCTTCTATTGTTAAGTTAGTACTATCTAAGTATACTGCATCTTCTGCTTGAACAAAAGGAGCAACTTCTCTTTCTGTTTCTAGACGATGTCTTTCTTTTATACTAGCTAAGACCTCTTCATATGTTGTTTCAATACCTTTAGCCAAATTTTGTTTATATCTTCTATTTGCTCTTTCTTCAACAGAACAATCTAAATATATTTTAACATCCGCATCTGGAAAAACTACAGTTCCAATATCTCTTCCTTCCATTATTATATTAGCCTTTTTTCCCATTTCTCTTTGCAGTGGAGTCATTTTATCTCTGATTATTTTAACAGCAGCAAATTTAGCAACATTTAAATTAACATCTGTTGAACGTATCTCTTCTGTTACATTTTCTCCATTTAAAAATACTAGCTCTTTTTCTTTATTTTTTTCAAATCTAATATCTATTTTTTCTAGCACTTTTTCTATTTTTTCTAGTTCTTCTGGCAATATATTTTTTCTTAAACAATCTAAAGTAACACATCTATACATTGCACCAGTATCTACATTTACTAAATTTAATTTTTCTCCAACTAATTTTGTGATTGTTCCTTTTCCACTTCCAGCTGGTCCATCTATTGCAACAACAAAAGCCATATTTTCTATAGTATGAAAAACTTCATACTCTCCTTTCTAAAACTATTTTTCTACATTAACACCTTTTACTACAATATCCATATTTAAAACATTCATTGCAGTCATTTTTTCAATTTCTTTAATTATTTTTGCTTTTAAAGCTTGCATTGTATCATTTATATTAAATCCAAATTGGATTATTACTTCAATATAAATATATACACCATCATTTTGCTCACCATGTTTTTTTATAATAGTTCTATGAATTTTATATACTCCATCAGTTTTTTCTGCAACATAATCTATTATTTGTTTAAATACTGTATCTGATATTTGGAAATTTCCCATATAACTAAAAGTTGGTCTAATAATTGATTTTTCTGATATGTATGGTGCCTTACCTTTTCCTTTTGATTTAAATATTTGAAGTGGATCCAATAAATATCCAGAAAAATCTTTTTTTAATGCGAAAGTTGGCACAGGAATAACATGTTTTCCTTGAGTTACTCTCATATTTCTAGCCATTTCCATTTCAGCTTCAGTAGCAACATCTGTTATATAAATTGTTTCTGATATTGGTTCAAAGCCTAAATTTTCTGCGATTCTTCTTACCATTTCATCAGAAGTCCCTAATATTAATATACTTTCTGGTTTTCTCTTTTTTATAACTGCTTGAATTTCTTTTTTTCTTTCTTCATTTTGGAATAAAGCATTTCTAACTGTTTCTATTTTTGTTGGTGCTTTTTTCGCAGATATTCCAGCCAAAACTTCATTTCCTGAAATCAAAAGTCCATCATCAATTATATAATTTATTCCTTTTTCATTTGCAACCATTTGAGCTCTATAGCTTTTTCCTGTTCCAGATGGTCCAACAAATGCATAAGTTTTCATTTTATGACCAAAAAAACCCATTATTTTCTCCAATCGTTAATATTTCATTATTAATTGGTATTATATCATTTTAAGAATTTCTCTTCAAGTATAATCTTTATTTACTTATTGTAATTGTTTTTTCTGATTTATTCCCTGCCAAATCTGTAACTATTATTTGATAATTACCATTACTTGTTAAATTATTTACATCAATACTTGAAGAATTATCCATAGACTCAACAAAATTTTCATTAAATTTCACATTAAAACAAACTGTTTCTACAACTCCACCTTTTTCGTTATCATATAATTGAAGATGAAAATAGTAATATCCGTTTTGAAGAGTTCCAGTTATAGATTGTGCAGATGTAGTAACTTTTACACTCCTATCAGAACTTATACTCGGGTTTTGAAAAACTTTATTACCATTATTAGTAAAAGCAATTGCTTCCACTTTATCAATAGAAGAATCAAGACCATACACAGTATATGTAAAAGTACCTGACGAACTTTTAGTTCCTTCTAATTTAGAATATAATCTTGTTTTTATTCCTCTAGTTTTTGTAGCTAATACATTTCCATTTTCATCTATCGCCTCAACTTTTATTGTGTACGAAGTTGCTTTTGAAAGTCCAGTAAATTTATATTCTGTATTTTCTGTCTGTGCTTTTAACACATTATTTATATAATATTTGTAAGTTCTAGTATTTTTAGGATGTGCAATAACTCTAATCGTTGCTGTTGTATCTGTTAAATCCGTTCCTTTAAAAAAGGAAGCATCATAGTAATCATCATGAAAATTTAATGTTAATGATGTAGAATATCTATCTACAAATATATCTTTTATTCCCACATTATCTGTATATTCTACTGCCACATCTGTATTGTATGTTTTCCCATCTTCTATTCCATTTATCACTGGCGGTTCTTTGTCTATATTAGAAACACAATAATCAATATTTTGAATGTTTCCAAAATCATCTTCAACAGCTATCCTTTGACTTTCATTTTCAGTTAATAATTTTGTTAATATTTTTCTATCTTCAGATAAATTAAATCCAGAAACCTTCTCAACAGGTTTGTTTAAAGCAATTGTTAATAAAACATCTTTATTCGTATATTCTCCATCAGTAACACTTTTAGTTATTGTATAGGTTATTTGTGAATTATCTCTAGTCAAATTATACGCATTTAAAGTATATGTATAATTATATTTTGCAATAGCATTTACAGATAATAATATAATTATTAAAAATGTTATAATTAATATTCTAATTCTCATATGATATCACCTCTCCATTAATTTTTACTTTTGCCTTAAAATTCCATCTTGCCACACCAGAATCAACTTGTCCTTTTGTAGTTTCAAAATATGTATTTTGGAGCAAATAAAATTTTCTTCCTGTATTAAAACTTGTTATTGTCAAAAGAAGTAATAAGATGATTAGAACTAAAATTCTAATATAAAATTCTTTTTTTAAATTTGTTTTTTTATTTTTCATAATTTATTCCTTTCTTAATTACTTCAACTCTTGACTAGCCTTAACAACAATATCTACATTTGATTTATCACTCATCTCTTCTTTTTTCTCCCAAGTAACAACAAGTTTATATTTATTTTCAAATTCAGTATTTTTAGGAATATTTATTCCGAGTAGCTTTATTTCTACCTTTTAAAAGTTCTTCTCCTGTTGTACAATCATATAATTCAAACTTCACTGGAAATTTTTCATCAGTTAATTTAATTTCAATATCACAAACAAAATCAGTTTCATTAATTCTTTTATCTTCATTTTCTATTACATAATTTTTCAAACAAAAATATGATTCTTGAATCGGATTTATTTTATCAACACTTGCAGTTATTGTATCTTGCAAAAGTTCTACTCTCACAACTGGTTCTGCAATTTTCGCATTTGCATTTACTTTTTGCAAACTTTCGTAATATCTCGCAAAAGTTGGAATTTGAAAAAATATTATTATCATAAAAACACTAATTACAATCTTTTTCATTATTTGTTTTTTCTTCATCATAAGTATCCACCCTTTCTTTTGTTTTCAAATCTTTAAAATTAATAATTAATAAAATAATTACATAAATAAAAATCAATGGTTTTAATATATAGATAACAAAAAATCCTAACAATTTAGAATGCAATATTACTTTTCCTTGTATATTTTCCATTTGCACTTCAGGATCATTTAAATTATTATTATCACCTTTAGTAATCAGTTTACCTTCATTGATATTTACAATTCTATGTGTAATTAAAAATCCATCATCATCTAAATAAGTTACAATATCATTTTCTAGATATTTGTCTTTTTCTCTAATTATAATTAATTCACCGGAATCAATAGTAGGTTCCATACTTCCAGTAGTTACACACAAAAACGAGAATCCAAACAATTTCACTGGATATTCCTTCTCCACAAATTTTGAATAACAAATTTCAATTAATACAACAATTAAAAATAAAATTATTACATTTTTAAAAAATTCTTTAAATCTCATACTTCTCCTTTTCTTTCAAATTATTATTTCTAAAACTCTTTAATAAACCTACTTTATAAGCTTATTAAAAAGTTTTATTTTAAACTCATAGGTGGCATGTGGCTAAACTCATGCCACTTATAAGTAAATTAATTTTTAATATATAAAGATTTTAGGATTTTAATCTTTTGTATAATCTATTTTTTGTAAAAAGGTAATTGTTCATCTTTTGTATAGGTAAAAGTTAAATTATATTAATTTGTTTTTGCTTGGCGTCCAACAATTTCAATATTGAACCCACAATCTAATGAAGAATTTCCATTCTCATCATAAGTTAGAGTAGCATCATCACTATCTGTTGTAGTAGTATCGTTTTCATTAAACTCCCAATCCCAGTAAACTACGATTGTTCTTTTTTGATTATTGGCTTCAACAGGAATATTTCCTTTTAAATTGTTTGTCGCTAATTCTGTAAATGAGCTAACCTTGTCTGTAGTAGCAATTACTGCTCCGCTTTCATCTTTTGTTTCTGCATAAAATTTCATATTTGTTGGAATATTTTTTTCATCTGTTACTAAAATTTCATAATCTACAGCAACTTCTGAATCTGTTGCATCAACTTCAATTTCAAATTCTCCACTGCTACCAGGAGCAATTTTTTCTTCCGATAAGTTTATTGTTGCTTCTGTATTACTTGATCCAAATGACCATCTAGCAATAGTTGCAGTTCCACCTCCAGCATTTATTGATTTGTAATATCTTGCAAAAGTGTAACCTGATATAAAAATTAACGAAATCAAAGCAATCAATACAATTAATCCAACTACTTTCTTTTTCTTTTGCATAGAACCTCCTTTTTTATAAATTTTCAAGTTAAATATTTTTTAATCTGTTTTTTACATCTGTTAATTTATAATTATTTTAGGGGCATAAAATAAACTATCTACTTGAATTAAAATTAAATATGAAGTTATCTTTGAATTTGGATTTTGCCAGGGGTGGGCAAGTTCAAAGCATAACAAAAAAACACATAATAGTATAAAAACTATTACAAAAATTCCATTGTTTGGGGGCAATCAAACATTGGGTATTATTATTTTTAAATTTTTAATTAAATCTGGAAATTTATAAATATCAGAACGATATTTACTTTTTAGATTTTTAAGATAAATAAATCACAGTTAAAAAATATTTAACTTGGGTGAGATTATAGCATCACAATTTTAGTTTGTAAATACTTTTTTAAAAAATTTTTTTATTTTTTTTAATTCTAAAAAAAAGAGTAGTATATATAATATACTACTCTTAATTTTTTTATTTTGTTATCCATTTTACTAAATCTAAGTTTTCTGAATCAATTAACATTTTATGTTTTGGCATAACTCTGAATGTATATCCATAGTTTCCACCAGTTTTTAAATCTAATGTTGCTTCATAAGTATATTTGTGTTCAGCTTCATTTCCGCTTATTTGATTCATTGTCATTGTATAAACATTTCTTACAGTTCCATTATTTAAGAATTGTCCGAAATATACTTGCATATCAGCATTTTCAACATTTATGTTTGGTAAATACACTTCACAGTTTACAGTTATTTGTGTTCCTGCAACTAGTCTTGCATTATCAACATTTCTATCTTGAACAATTTGAATATTTCCCCAGTTTGCTTTTGCTTTTTTCTTCCAATCTGTAAATTCTGCAACATTTCCTAAATCTAAGAAATATTTTCTTCTTAAATCACAAAGTGGCATATATAATTCATTTACATAGTCACTAACCATTCTAGCTGTACTATATTTTCCACCAGTTGATTTAATAGAATTTTTCATATAAGCCATCCACTCTTTTGAAATTCCATCTTTATCTTGGTTATAGTATGCTGGAATAATTTTATTTTCTAATGTGTGATATAAGCTATTGCTATCTGCTTTATCTTGTTCTTCATAAGAATCGTATTGTGCATTTGTTCCAATTGTCCATCCATTTACTCCGTTATATCCTTCGCACCACCATCCATCTAGAACACTAAAGTTTACAACACCATTTACTGATGCTTTCTCTCCTGATGTTCCTGAAGCTTCCATTGGTCTTCTTGGATTATTTAACCATACGTCAACACCACTAATTAAATATCTTGAAATTCCTATATTATAGTTTTCTAATATAAAGATTTTTCCTTTAAATTGTGGCATTAATGATATTTCATGGATGTATTTTATTAAATCTTGACCACCTTTATCTGCTGGGTGAGCTTTTCCTGCAAATACGATTTGAACTGGTCTTTGTTCATCATTTAAAATTTGTGTTAATCTTGCAATATCTTTAAATAATAAAGTTGCTCTTTTATATGTTGCAAATCTTCTTGCAAATCCTATTGTTAAAGCTTTTGGATTTAATTTATTTACAACTTCTGCAATTTGATCATATCCTATTCCACTATTAACATATCTATTTGTTACATTTTGTTTAATTAATCTTATTAATTTTTCTTTTCTTTCTACGTGAGCTTCCCATAATTTTTGATCTGGTATATTATCTATTTTTTCCCATGTAGAATCTGATTGAATATTATCTTGCCAATATGGTGGTAAATATTCATTAAATAATTCTTTTAAATTTGGAGCAAGCCATGTGCAAGTATGAATTCCATTTGTTACATGAGTAATTGGAGATTCATCTTCTGCTATATTTGGCCATACTTCAGCAAATAATTCTCTAGATACTTCACCATGTAATTTACTTACACCATTTTTCTTTCCTGCAATTTTTAATGCAAGAATTCCCATGTTAAATCCTGGTTCTAAGTCATTTCCTGGCATACCTAATTTTAAGAATTGTTCTTTTGTTATTCCAAGTTTATCCCAATATCCATCAAAATATTTTTCAACTAAACTTACATCAAATATATCATTTCCTGCTGGAACTGGTGTATGTGTTGTAAATACAGTTTGAACAGTTGCTATTTCTTTAGCCATTTCGAAAGATATTTGTTTTTCTTCCATTATATTTTTAATTAATTCTAATGTTAAGAAAGAAGAGTGTCCTTCGTTCATGTGGTATACAGTTGGATTGTAGTCTAAAGCTTTTAATGCTTTAACACCAGCCATACCTAAAACGATTTCTTGACGAATTCTCATTTCTTTATCTCCACCATATAGACGAAGAGTAATTCCTCTAAAGTCTTCTGGGTTTTGATCAATATCTGAATCCATTAAATATAGTTTAATTCTTCCTACATTTATTTGCCATAATTTTAAATATAATGTTCTTCCATCTAATGGAATATCTATTATTACATCATCACCAATTCTATCTTTTACTGGTAAAATTGGTAAATTATATAAATCTATATTGTGATATTCAGAGCATTGTTCACCACGAGAATTTATTCTTTGGTTGAAATATCCATTTTTATATAATAAACCTACTGCAACAAATGGCAATCCTAAATCACTTGCTGATTTTAAATGATCTCCAGATAATATTCCAAGTCCACCTGAATATATTGGAACTATTTCATCAAGACCATATTCAGCTGAAAAATATGCTATTAAATCATCACTATTATTTGGATAATTTTTTGTAAACCATGTTGATTTACTATTCATATAGTTTTCATAGTTTTCAACAACTTTGTCATATTTTTTCAAAAGCTCTGTGTCATTGATCATTTTTTCAATTTTTTCTTGGCTTATCATTTTTAAAAATTTAACTGGATTCTTCTCACTTACATCCCATAAATCTGGATCCATTGCTTCAAATAATCTTAAGTATTCTGTGTTCCAAGACCACCATAAGTTATTTGAAATTTCAGTTAATTTGTTTATCCTTTGTGGTAATTGTGGTACAACTGTAACTCTATTGAATATATACATTTATATATCCTCCTTCGTATTTTCAAAATTTATTTTCCTTAGTTTCCATAGTAATAATTATCTATTAAATTATATTTTTTGTCAATTATTTTAAGTATTAATTTTTAATATTTTTTTGAAATTTTTTTATATTTTTTTCATTTTAAAATTATGTTCTTTTTTAAACTTATCCTCTTTGTTTTTTGTTACATTTGTGTTACTTTTTAATTATCTTTGTGTTACTTTTCTTCTTTTTATTTTTTGTTATATTATAATAAAATTAACTATTTATCGGAGGGAATTTATGAATTTAAATAATGTTAAAAACATAGAGCTTTTAAAAAAAGGTTTATATTCTCAAGAATTATATCACTATGCACAATTATGTGATTTATATGCTTCAGTTTTAAAAAGAGTTGCTTCAAATCCTGAAAATATAACTGAAAAAGAGCTTGAATTAGCTGCAAAAAAATATGGTCCACTTATGGATGCAGCTACAAAAGGTAATTTTAAATTTTTAGAAGGAAAAACAAACACAGAATTATTAGGAGATGGAACTTTAAAACGTCCAGAGTATTCTGAAGAAGATGTAGAATTTTTCAAATTATATGCCTACAATTCTGAAAAATTAATGCAATTTAGAACTGGATCAAGACTTTTAGAAAGAGTTATAGATACAGACTTACAAACAGGAAAAAAAGTACTTTCTTCTGGTGCTCTTGAAACTTTTAAACAACATATGTCAGAAAAAGTTCCTATGGAACAACCTGATCATAAATATTCTTTATTTAATATTCCAAAAAGTTATCTAGAAAAACAAGCATCTAATCTTGGAATCCATCCTGATGAATTAGAAAACAAATTAATAAAACAAAGAAGTGCTTTAATTAACGCTAACTCAGGAAATTTCCTAATAAACAAACTTATTCCAGAACATTCTCCAAGATGGTTAGGAAATAGATTTTTCAAAAAATCAGAGTATGCAATTAATTTAATTGAAAAAATAGATCCTGATCACTTACCAGTAAATAGCACAATTATCAGAAAAGGTCTAACACCTGCTCAATTTGGTGCAGAAATAACTGGTGTAAAAGGAAATATAGAAAGATTCTTTGAAAAATTCAAGAAAAAAGAAAACAGAAAAGAACAAGAATCAGAACCTACATATGATCCATTTACAGATAGAGAAAAAGAATATTTTTCAAAAAAACCTGGTGAAATTAGTGAAAAATTATATAGAGCAGCACATAACTCTCGTACAAAAGCAATTACTGGCGCAGCTGTTTTAGCCACAGCTGGAATTGTTACTATAGGTGCTCTTCTACCTCATTTAGTAAGTAATGTTCAAGAAATAAATGCATTTAAAAATGCTGTAGATTCTGCTAGAAATCCTGCTGTTACAGAGCAATATACTCCAATGTCAACAACAGAATTACAAGCAGTTATTAATGATTATCTAACAACAGATTATTCTGGTTCAATCGAAGATTTTAGAGAAGATACTTCTGCTGCTTTAGATGCTATTCAAGCAACTTGCCAAACTTATCAAAAAAATTATTCAACACCATCAAAAGATGAAGCAACTATTATTTTAGATTCTTTAGATGAAGTAACTAGTAAATCAGTTGAACAACTTGTTGTATATGCGCTTCAAGAAGCTTATCCAAATTATTCTGATATTCAAGTAGACTTTTTCTATGATTATGAATCAGAAGTTGATGGTACAAACTTAGAAAAAAGAGTAAGAAAAGAAGGCTTTAAAGTTTCATTTACAGACGAAAATGGAAATAGATTAGAAACAGAAATGAAAAATATTGGTTCACCTATGTTCACTGAAGATTTAGGTCAATCAATGTTAAACTTAGAAAAATCTTATGATACTCAATTTGATACATTTTTTGAAGCAATTTCAAACCCAGATGCAAGAAAAGCAAATGGTGAAAAATATACATATGAAGACATTGCAGAAATGTCTACAGAATTCTTTGGTACAGTTAGTGACAAAGCAAACGATGTAAGACCAATGACTGTAGTTAAAGTAAAATTTATTGAAGGTCAAGGTTTAGTATATTATGTTGATACAGTTGAAAAAGATGAAAAAACAACTGAAGTAGAAACAGTAACTCCAACACCAATTATTGAAAATGATGGAGATGAAAGAGAATAATTAAAATAAAAAAGTAGGTTATTTAAAACCTACTTTTTTTGATGCAAAAAAGCTCTCTATTTTTAGAGAGCTCTTTTTATAATTATACATATATACTTGTTTGCAAAAAATTAAATATTTCGATATTACTTTATATTAATTTAAAATCTATAATTCAAATGAATATGGTAATAATTCTTCTAAAGTATATTCTTCTACTTTATTATTATAAACTGTATAAATTTTAAAATCTTTATCACAAAATTCACTTATAAATTGTCTGCAATAACCACATGGCAAACATCTTTCTGGTTCTTTATCTTTAGGACCACCAATAACCACAAGTCTTTCAAAATGTCTTTCTCCTTCAGATATCGCTTTACAAAAGGCTACTCTTTCTGCACAAATACTTAGAATTCCGTGATTTTGAACATTACAACCAGTATATCTTTTTCCATTTTTTGCCATTACAACTGCACCAACTGTATATTCTGGATTTGGCGCATATGCATTTTTTCTTACATTAGTTGCTAAAATAATATCATCTCTTAAATCAATCATTTTCTATTCCTCCTATGTAAATAACTTATTTATATTTTCTCATATTTAATAAATAACGTCCACTCTTTGTTTCTTTTTCAATTCCATCAAAAATAAATTTTCCTTTTCCTCTTATTGTAATTAAATCCCCTACATTTATTTTTTTAGAATCTTTAAATTCATTTATTGAATTAACAAAAACTCTTCCTTCTGTTATTATATCTGATGCATTTCCTCTTGAACATTTTGCAAGTTCTGAAACAAAATTATCTAATCTTATTGAAGAAACTATTATATTTATATTTTCAAATTCTGTTTCTATATAAGTTAAATCATTTATATTTTCAACAGTTATTTCAGATTTTCTAAATCTTGTTAAAGTTTTCAAATCATTTGCTAAAACCTTTGATATTTCTGCTAAAGCAATAATATCTGCTCCAAATTCTGTTACTAATATATCTCCAAATTTTTCTCTTTTAATTCCAAGTTTCATTATTCCACTTAAAAATTCTCTATGTTCATATTTTATATTATTCGGTAATTTTATTCTTATTACTTCAAATATTTTTTCATAGTTTTTCTCTACCATTTCTTCAGAAAATTTTTCTGGATAAAATATTATAACATTTCTATCCGCTTCTTCTTTTCCTCCAAAAATAACAAAATTCGACACATTTTCTTCTTTCAAAATTTTCTTTACAATAGAAATTTCAGAAATATTCAAAAAATCTGTATATGTTATTTTATTTTTGGTTTTAGAAAATTCATATTTATCAATTACTTTTGCAATTAGCAACTTGTGCTCGCTATTTTTATATTTTTCCCTTGCACTTTCAAACATTCTACTATACTTCCTACATCTAATCCATATTTTTCTTCTATTTCACTAGGACTACCATGTTTTATAAACTCATCTGGGTAAGCAAATTTTATTAAATTTGTATTTATTCTATTTTCGTAAATTAATTCTTCTACTTTACTTCCTAGACCACCAATAATTGTTCCATCTTCAATTGTAACTACAGTTTTCTTTCCTATAATATTTTTTAACAAACAATCATTATCTAATGGTTTTAAAAATCTTGCATTAATTACAGTTGTATTTATTCCTTCTTTTTGTAATTCTTCAGCAACTTTTGTAGCTCTTGAAACCATTTTTCCGATTGCAATAATTGTTATATCTTCACCTTGATTTAATACCTCTGCTTTACCTAAAGAAATTTTATCTTGTTTTTCAAAAGTCATTTCTTCTCCACCACGTGGATATCTAATTAAAACAGGTTTCTTTAATTCTATTGCAAAATCTAACATTGATTCTAATTCATTAAAATCTTTTGGTGCCATTATATTAAAATTTGGAATTGTATTTGTAAAAGATAAATCTAATAATCCTTGATGTGTTTCTCCATCATTTCCAACTATTCCAGCTCTATCTGCGCATATTACTACTGGCAAATCTTGAATTGCTACATCATGTACTAATTGATCATATGCCCTTTGAATAAATGATGAATAAAGTGGCACTACAGGAACTAACCCTGATTTTGCTAAACCTGCAGCCAACCCTACTGCATGTTGTTCTGCAATTCCAACATCAAAAAATCTTGTTGGATATTTTTTAGCAAATTCTGTAAGCCCTGTTCCATCTGTCATTGCTGCAGTTATTGCAACTATTTTTTTATTATCTTTTGCAATATCAACTAGCTTTTCACCAAATACTTTTGAATAATCTTTTTTTCCTTTTGCTACTTTTTCTCCAGTTTCTTTGTCGAATTTTGATGTACTATGAAATTTATCTGGATTTGTTTCAGCAGGTTTATAGCCTTTTCCCTTTTTAGTTAAAACATGAACTAAAATTGGTCCATCTTGTTCTTTACATATTTTTAAAATATCTTCTAATTTTTCTATGTTATGTCCATCAACTGGTCCTAAATATCTAAAACCTATATCTTCAAAATACATTTTTGGAATAACTAATTGTTTAATTCCTCTTTTTGTTCTTTGAACTAATTTTACAATTTTCTTTCCAACAACAGGAATTTTTCCAATAAGTTTCTTCCCTTTGACACTTGTATTTACATACACACTTTTAGTTCTTAATTTAGAAAGCATCATTGAGATTCCACCAACATTTTTTGAAATACTCATTTCATTGTCATTTAGTATTACTATCATGTTTGTATTACTACTTCCAACATCATTTAATGCTTCTAATGCCATTCCACCGGTTAAAGCACCATCTCCAATGACAGCTATAATTTTATTATTTTCACCTTTAATATCTCTTGCTCTTGCCATACCTAAAGCAACAGAAATTGATGTACTACTATGACCTGTATTAAAATTATCATATATACTTTCACAAGTTTTTGGAAATCCTGCAATTCCTCCCATTTTTCTTAGGGTTGATAATTTGTTTTTTCTTCCAGTTAAAATTTTATGTACATAAGTTTGATGTCCAACATCCCAAATAATTTTATCTAAAGGAGTATTAAAAACAGAATGAAGTGCAATTGTTAATTCCACTATACCAAGGTTTGATGCTAAATGTCCTCCTGTTTCTGATACTGTTTCTAATATTTTTTCTCTTATTTCTTTAGCTAAAATTTCTTTATCTTTTATTTTTAGAGGTTTTAAATCCTCTGGATAATTTACATTTTCTAATATCATAATCTTTCCTTTTATACCATTAATAAAGCAATCAATGATGTAACAAGTGGAACTGTTAAGTTATCTGTTCCTTTTATTGAAACCGCTTCAATTATTGTCATTAATGCTGCAACTAAAATTGATTTTATGGCTACATAGCTAGCATTATTATATGTTAAGAATGAAGCCATAATAATTAATGTTACACAAAACATTGCAAGACATCCTGCTAAAGATTTTGTATTTCCTCTAATTTTAAATTCTCTACTTTTTATTGCTTGACCAATTACAGCAGCTAATCCATCACCATATCCCATTACAAAAATACCACATAAACCAATTGCTGGATTATTTAATGGTCCAAATGTAATTAATGCCAATATTAATAATGATAATGCATAATACACAGTTCCTAAGCTTTCTTTATTTTTATCGCTTGAATCTCTTTCCATTACTTTTATAATACCATTTTTATAAGATAAATAATTTATTACAACAAATAATGCAGGAACAAATGCAGCCCATATCATATTATCAAAAAATATCATTGCTATAACCCACCAGTTTGAAAGCATGATATGAATGTATTTTCTACTAGCTTCTTTCCCTGCTTTTTCAAAAACTTTTGCAGAAACTATTATCATTCCTATAAATATTATTGATACTATTATTCCAACTAAATTGTTCATTTTTACATCTCGCTTTTATTCTACTTAAAGTCAAATTATAATCATAATTTTAACATTTGTTATTATATCAAAAAAAGTGCTTTATACAAAGCACTTTTTAAAAAATTTACATATTGAACACAAATTCATTTTTTCACTTTAAATTTCAATTATTATATAAAAATTATTCTAACCTAATTTATTTTTTTACAATCATCATATACTTTAGGTTCTATCCATTTTTTATTTTCATCTAAATTTTCTCTTACTATAGTTGCTCTAATTGGAACAATTTCTCTTTCATTATCTACTCTTCTATCAACTAAATTCATATATTTTGCAACGCTTGCTCCATATTTTTCACTACTGTAGAAATGAGTTGGCCTTTCATCACCTATTATTTTTGTTAAATATTCCATTTGGATTTTTACACTCTCATCATCTAATCCATATTGTTTTGGTGGATTAAAGCCGTATTTTATTTCAACATTTGGGTATAATTCTTTTATCCATTCAGCTCTTTTTTCTGTTGGAATATCTATTAAATCTGTATCATATACAATTACAATCATTTTATCCATTTCTTTTAAAGCTGTTTCAATTAGAAATTGATGACCTTTATGAAGTGGCGCAAATTTACCTATTGTAAATCCAATTTTTTTATTTTCTTTCATAACAATCCTCTATTACAATTCAATTCGTGAATAATTATAGCACATTTATTCTATTTTAACAACAAATTAATTCATTTCAAAATTATCTGTTTTATATCATTTTCTTTAAGAAGTATATTTTATTTATTATTAATTGTTTATTATTTTTTTACATGATATAATCAAATTCTAAAAAAGAATTTTTTTACTAAAATTTCTAGATTTTTAAATGGAGGTATGTTGTTTGAAAAGACCATCTATCAATCTAATGTTTTTAATTCTCATTCTAATAGTGATACTTATTTTTGTGTCTATATTTATAAGTCAACTATTAAAAATAAATTCTAAAGATCTTAAAATAAATTATGATAATAATGTTTCAAATACAATTGAAACACAAAATGAATCATCAATATTAGAAAATTCACTTTCTTCAGAAAACTCTGAAGTTCGACCTAAAATAATTGCAAAAGCCGTTGTTCCTGAAGATATTTCTTTAACAATTTCTGCAATTGGAGATATTATGTGTCACAACACTCAATTTAAAGATGCATATTCTAATGGTACTTATGATTTTTCTTATGTATTTTCTGACATTGAACCTTTTATAAAAGATGCTGATATTTCAATTGGAAACTTAGAAACAACATTTGCTGGAAATCAGAAAAAATATCAAGGATATCCAAATTTCAATACCCCTGAAGCTTTAGCCTTTGATTTATCTGAACTTGGTATTGATGTAATAACAACTTCAAATAATCATAGTTTAGATACTGGTTATTCTGGTCTTGAATCAACGCTTAATTTTCTAGATGAAGCAAATATTTCTCATGTTGGAACAGCGCGTTCTGTTGAAGAACAAAATTCAATTTTAATAAAAGAAGTTAAAGGTTTAAAAATTGCATTTTTATCTTATACTTATGGAACAAATGGAATTCCTATTCCAAGTGAAAAAGAATATTGTATAAATCTGATTGATAAAGATTTTATTTTATCTCAACTAGAAAATGCCAAATCTCAAAATCCAGATTTAATTTGTGTAAGCATGCATTGGGGTAATGAATATGAACTTGTGCAAAATGAATCACAAATTGACTTAACAAATTTTTTATTTGAAAATGGTACTGATATTATTTTTGGTGGTCATCCTCATGTATTGCAACCTCTAGAATGCAGAACTATCGAACTTCCTGACGGAAGCACCAAAAACGGATTTGTAATTTATTCTCTAGGAAATTTCATGTCTGGACAAACTAAAGAAAACACTAGGACATCAATAATTTTAACTTTAAAGTTAACCAAACATGGCGATACTGGTAAATTTACAATTGATGAAGTTCTTTACACTCCAATCTATACTTATACCTCACCAAATTATAAAAACTATAAAGTATTAGATATACAAAAAGCAATCTATAATTACGAAAATAATCTTGAAACTCCAATAAATCAAACATATTATACATTGTTTAAAAAAGAATTAGAAAAAGTAAATTCAATTTATATACCTTAGAACTATCTTTATAGATAGTTCTTTTTTTACATTTTTATAACCACGCAAAACAGTTTATTTTTCAAATATTTCCAGTTTTGTCATTTATTTTATTGTAACATTTTTGTAATATCTTTTTAATGTTATTGTTATATTTTTTATATTTACTTTGTGCTATAATGTATTTGTTAATATTATGATACGATAATTATATTCAAATGCACTTTATTTTGGTGTATTTAGGAGGTCAAAAACAATGTTAAACTTGCCAATTGTAAAATTTGAAAAAAGTTGTAACTACCTAAACGAGCAGTTAACACTTCAAAATAATAATAAACAGTTAATATTAGATATTATCAGTAATATTGGTCTAATTTTAAATGACTCTGAAGAAAAATTCGAGCAATATGATAATATTCTTGAAACAGCAAATGAATTTCTAAAAACAATTTCAAGTAATATAACTTCAATTGAACAATTAAATGTAGAAATCAAAAACATAACTGCTGAACTAACAAGTTTATTATCTGAACAAAACAAAACTTCTAAAACAAAGGAGTTTTATATTGCTGCCTTCTCTAATATAAAACACAATATTATCGTATATTCAAAAAAATTCCAAGAATTAGAAAATACATTAACAACTGACAATAATAAATTTAATGAATTTATAAATGAAAATAATTTTAAATATAATTTTGTTTCTATAGATGACTCAACAAATTCTTATACTTTCACAGGATTCTCTATAAATGATTCTGAAGAAATCGCTAATGATGTTGAAGTTGTTGAAAATACAAACACAGATAACGAAGCCTCTGTAACTGAAGATGTTACTGAAGACTCTGTTGAAACTGTTAAGAGCGTTGAAAACATAGAAACAAATGACATTGAAGAAGCTACTGAAAATGTTGTTGAAACAGAAAATGATGAAAATCTTGTTGTTGAAGAAAATATAGTTGAAAATGAAGAAGAAACTACAGTAGAAAATACCGAAGTATCTCCTACTGAAAATATAAGCAAAATAGATGAACTTACAAATGAATTTAAATCTTTATTATTAAATATTTCTGAAACAAATCTTTCAGATGCTACATCATCAGTTGTTTCTTTATTTAAAGAATTATTACCACAAGAATCTTCTGCTACTTTTGAAGACTTTCTTGATTTAGGAAACAAATCTGAAGAAATCTCTAAAGAAGAAACTACTATTTTAGATGAAATAAATGAAGCAAAAAATAATTTAGAAGAATTTGACCCAGAAAAAATAGTAGATGATTATATTATTAAAGAATTAGAAGCAATTATTTTCGAAGCACATTCTGGTTTAATCTATGAATATGATGAAGAATTAGATACTTTTGTTTCATATGAAAAAGAAATCGTTGAAGACGAAGAAATAATAAATGAATCTACAACTTCAGAAGAAACTGTTGCTCTGGAAAATGATGATACATTAATCGAAGCTACTGAAGAATTATTTACTGAAGATTTATCAGATGTTGACGAAGAAATTGAAAATACTAACGATATTGAAATTCTTATAGATAATCTAGAAACAATTGAAACTGTAGAAAAAAGTATTTTTGAAGAATTAAATGATGTTGATACAGATGATACCTCTTCTCTTCTTTCTGAAATTTCACTTGATGATATTTTAGATAATACAGAATTAAATCTTGAAGATGAAGCAATAAATTCTGAAAATACTTCAGATGCCGAAGATATCTCTAATGATGATTTAAATGAAGAAATATTAGAAAAAACAAATGCTGAAGATGTAATTGATGAAGAAACTTCTGATGAAGATTTAGTTGTTGAAGATTCAGAGAATAATGATATTGATCTTGAAGAAGATGTTTCAGATGAAAACGAGGTTTCTTTAAGTGCTTTAGATTTATTAAATGATATTGATCTTTTAGATAATTTTGATAATAGCATTTTAGAAGAAACTAATTTGATTGAAGAAGAAACAATTGAAGATGATATTGCTGAAGACAATTTATCTGAAATCGAATTAGATGAAAATGAAGGTTTAGAACCAGAACCAATTACAGATAATGAAGAAAAAAATATTGTTGATGAAATTTTAGATGTTATCGAAGAAAATGATGATGAAGTAGATCAAGAAGAATCAAATAATGTTGAACATTTCTATAAAGAAGGTAACAACAAAAATGCAACCTTTAAAAACAAAGGAATGTCTAAAAAAGATTTTGATAGCAAACTTATAAGAATAGAAAATGCACTTGAAGATAATAGAACTTTAGTAATTTCTGAAAGATTACAAAAAATATATCTACCTTATAAAGTTTCAGAATTAGTAAATTATGTAGAAAGTTATCCAGGTTCATATACTTCTTTAAGAGATGTTGTTAATCAAGAATTCATACTACCATTTGATTACTTTAGAAAACATCCATCAAAAGCAAGATTTACAGAAGCTTACAACTTATTAAAAAATCGTGAAGGTAGAAACTTTATGAAATCAGTTTCTTATGCTTTTAGATTATTAAATAAAAATAATTTAAATCCAGCAATAATAGCTTCTTGTAAAACTCAACATGAATTAGATAGTTACCTTTACTATCTAGATTCAGATAACTTAAATAATTTTAAATTCTTTGATATTATTTATGAAGTTAATCCAATGTAATATATAAAAAATAAAAGAAAGTAGAAAAAACTACTTTCTTTTTTATTTGTATTTGTTATAAAATTATACAAATCAAGCCACCGCTTCCCTCATTTACAATTCTTTGTAAAGTGTCTTGTAATTTCATTTGAGCCTCTTCTGGCATTTTTGCTAATTTATTTTGCAACCCTTCATTTACAAGTTCATGTAAACTTTTTCCAAATATATTAGATTCCCAAATTTGTTTTGGATCATTTTCAAATCCAGATAACAAGTATTTAACTAAATCTTCTGATTGTTTTTCACTACCAACAATCGGAGATACTTCTGTTTCTGTATTTATTTTTATCATATGAATTGAAGGTGCTTTTGCTTTTAATTTAACTCCATATTTAGAACCTTGTTTTACTATTTCAGGTTCATCTAATATTAAATCTTCTATTGCAGGTGTAACAATTCCATAGCCTTTTTCATTTACTTCATGAATTGCATATGACATTTTATCATAATCTTTTTTTATTTTAGCAAAAGATGATATGCACGAAAATAGCTCTCCCTCATTTTTTATTTGAACACCAGTTATATTAGAAAGAATATTATAAAATAAACTCTCTTCTAATTCTGTTTTTATGCTTACAACTCCTGTTCCCAAATTTATCTCATCTACAATTGCTTTTCTTATTTCTTCACATTCTTCTAATCTAGAATAAACATCATTAATGTCTTTTAATCTTGTTACTCCTGAAAACGTTTTTTGCACACTTCCAAACAACTTTTGTTTTAATTCATTATTTTTATCTAAACCATCAATCCAACGAGGAAATTTTACTTCAACCCTTTCTATCATAAATTCATATAATAATTTAGAAAAAATATCATTTATATCATCTAAATTTAAGTCTAAACAATTTACTGGAATAACAGTTGCATTGTATTTTTCAGATAATCTTTTTGACATTTCTATACTATAATTATCATATGGATTTTGACAATTCATAAGCATAATAAAAGGTTTGTTTAATTCCTTTAATTCTCTTACAACTCTTTCTTCTGCAACAATATATTCTTCCCTTGGTATATCTGTAATACTTCCATCTGTTGTTACAATTATCCCAACAGTTGAATGTTCAACAATAACTTTTTTAGTACCAAGCTCTGCTGCTGTTTCAAAAGGAATTTCATTTTCAGACCATGGTGTTTTTACCATTCTTGGCATGTCATTTTCTAAATACCCAATTGCATTATTTACTAAATAACCAACACAATCCACTAACCTAGTTTTTAATCTTACATTTCCATTTAAATTAATTTCAACAGCTTCATTAGGTATAAATTTAGGCTCAGTTGTCATTATAGTTCTTCCACTTGCGCTTTGTGGTAATTCATCTATAGCCCTTTCTCTTTTATATTCATTTTCAATATTTGGCAAAACTAATAATTCCATAAATTTCTTTATAAAAGTAGACTTTCCAGTTCTTACAGGTCCCACCACACCTATGTATATATCCCCTTCTGTTCTTTTGGCAATATCTTGATAAATTCCAAAATTTTTCATATAAAAAATACCCCCTATAAATGTACATCTCTTTTAGTAATTTATATTAGGGTATTTCTAATTTATTCCTATAAAATTTAAATATTATTTCCTATATTTATAAATATATAATATTCTCCGTTTGTTTTATCTATCTTATTATAATTTGAGTTAAACACATTTATTTGATTTAAACTTGTAATACCAGAAGCATCTTGTTTTAAAATTTCATTATTTGACAAGACTCCAGTTTCATCATTCCAAATCATTAAAAATTCTTTTTGTCCAGATTGATTTATTCTATCTAAATCACAAAATTGATTTTGCAAATATGTTCCATTTTTCACTAAAGTTTTATTCTCTTCTGAAAATTTTTGATATGCTACAATTTGCCAATAACTTCCGTCTTTATAGTAATATAGTCCTTTTGAATTTTGATCTATATAATGTGTTTTAGAATACAATTTATATTCATTAAATCCTATTCTTTTTGTCGCCACATCTTCATCTATATCAACTATTATATTGTCTTTAAATATATATGATCTTCCTATACCACATTCATATATTTTATTATTTATTTTTATATATCTTCCTGTTCCAGCAACATTTAGTGTATCAATATTATATATTGGTATTAGTTCATTGGTTTGTGCATTTTCTGTTTTTTCAACACTACTTCTTGAGTATATTTCTTGCATTTCTAGTGTTTTATATTCTTGCAGTCCTAATCTGTTTTTTATTCCAAAATATGCGCCCAAACAAAATACCAGCAAAAATATCATTGCAAATAATACAAATATTGATATTACTCCTTTTTCGTTCTTCATAGCTTTTCCTTCATTTATTTTTTATTCATCACTATTATAACATACTTATAATTTTATTTGTAAGAATTCGTATATTTTTTTACAAATTACCAATACTAAATAATAATTTGTAGTTTGGAGTAATTATTATGATAAAAAATATTTTTAATAATGTTTTTGGATATTCTGAAAAACAAGATTATAATTTTATACTTCCTAATAGTTCTAATAATATTGATGATGCAGAATTCGAAAAAGTTGATAAAGAAGTAGTTTCTACTTCTTTAAAAGATAATCTAGAATATCTAAAAGTAAAATATAATATGCTCATAAATAGTGATATTAAAACTCGTGAATTCACTTTAAGTATTCAGAAAAAGAAATATCCAGCATTTATTTTATATATAGATGGAATGATTAATAGTAATAGCATAAATGATTTTGTTTTAAAACCTATTCTTCTAAAAAATTCTATTAAAATGGGAGAAAATTCAAAAGCTACTGAAGTAACAATTTCCAAAAAAACAGACAAATTTGATTTAGAGAATTTTTTATATTCAAATTTAATACCTCAAAATAGTGTTTCAAAAGAAAATGAATTTAAAAACATAATTTCTAAAGTTAATAGTGGCTTTTGTGCATTATTTGCAGATGGACTTAACACTTGTCTTTGTATTGAAACAAAAGGTTTTAAAACTAGAAGTATCACTCAACCAATCACTGAAGCCGTTGTCAAAGGTTCACATGAAGGATTTGTAGAAGAATTAAGAACTAATACCTCTATGCTTAGAAAAATTGTAAATAATGAAAAATTAATCATCGAAGAATCTGAAGTTGGCGATTTAAATAAAACTAGAATTGCTATTTGTTATCTTAAAGATATTACAAATGATGATTTAGTTGCTGAAATAAAATATAGATTTAATAATTTAAAAATAGATTATGTATTATCTTCAAATCAATTAGAACAATTTGTTAAAGATAGTATAACAAGCGCTTTTCCTCAAACAATATCAACAGAAAGACCTGATAAAGCTTCAAATTATTTGATGCTTGGTAGAGTTGTTATTTTAGTAAACGGATCTCCTTTCTCAATAATTTTACCAGCAGCTTTAGTAGATTTTTTAACTTCTCCAGAAGATTTTAATTTAAATTATCATTATGCTAATTTTTTAAAAATATTAAGAGGACTGGCTCTAGTTTGTGCTTTACTTGTACCCGGAATGTATGTTGCTATAACTATGTTTCATTATGAATTAATTCCATCTGAACTTCTCTTTGCTATTGTTGCTTCTCGTGAAGCAATTCCCTTTCCTATTATTTTTGAGATAATAATAATGGAAATTTGTTTTGAATTAATTCAAGAAGCAAGTATTCGTGTACCATCTTCTTTTAGTACAACTGTTGGTATTATACGGTGCTTTAATATTAGGTGATGCTGCTATTTCTGCCAACATAGTTAGCCCAATTTTAATAATTATTGTTGCTTTTTCAGGAATTTGTGCTTTTACAATTCCTGATAATACTTTAAGATTTGCAATTAAAACTTTTAGATTTATGTATATTATTTTAGGATATATTGCTGGATTTTTAGGAATTGCTCTTGGATTTTTCATCCATTTCCTAATTCTGTCAAATCAAAGCTCTTTTGGAGTTCCTTTCTTTTCTCCATATATTCCTTTCAATAATCTTAAAAATAATGATGGTCTATATATTCCACCTGTATGGAAACGTGAAAAAAGGAATTCTATTTTAAATACCAAAAAGCCAAAAATCGAAGAACCTATAAGCATGAAATGGAGGAAAAATGCAAAATAATTATAAACTAGAAAAGTTAGAAGCCATTGGTTTAATATTAATTATAATGATTAATAAATTAATATTAAATATTCCTTATTACATTGTAGACTTAGTTGGTAGTGGTGCAATTGCAAATATTATATATATCGGAATTTTTGATTTTTTATTAACACTTTTAATTATAAAATTATTGAATAATTTTGAAAATTCAGATATCTTAGATGTTTCTGAATTCTTAGCTGGAAAACCTTTAAAAATAGTTGTAGGAATAATCAGTATAGCACTTTTCTTACTTGTATCTTTTATAACATTAATTGATTTTTCAAATGTTCTTCATACAATATATTTTTCAAACTTTCCAATGATTTATATTTTATTTTACTTTATTATTGGTGTGCTAATTGCTAATTTAATTGGTTTTAAATCTATATCAAGAACAATTTCTTTTATAATACCTTTTGCAATTTTTAGTGTTATTATAACTTTTTTCAGTGCTTGGAAAAACCTTGATATTAAAGATTTAACCCCCTTATTTGGTGAAAATTATCATCAGACTTTTGTTATAGGTTTGAGTAATTGTTTTTCAATGTATATAATTGTGTATTTATATTATTTAAAACCATTATTAAAAAATACTGAAAGCTTCAAAAAAATCACGATAATCTCATATATAATATCATTTTTCCTTTTGCTACTTACAATAATTCCTATGTTAACGCTTTTTAACACAAGTTCTAATAGTGAACCAATAAATTCTTTATTTTTGCTTTCAAGACAAATAGAACTTGGTAGATTTCTTCAAAGAGTTGATGCTATATTTATCTTTTTATGGATATTTGCAATATTTTCATATTTAAGTTTTATTTTATTTTTGATAAATAGAATAATAAAAAAATTAGTTCCAGTTTCAGATGAACGTATGCTTTCTTATTCTACTTGCAGTATTTTGTTTGGACTTACTCTAATACCGATAAATATTTCACAAATTCATTTTGTTGAAGATACACTTTACAGATATCTAGTTATTGGTTTTATGTTTGGAATTGGGATTATTATTTTATTGCTTGCCAATTTAAAAAAGAAATCTTTAAGAAAACATCAAAAAAGTTAGGATTGATTTAGTATGTTTTTAAGAAAAATATTTTTAATAATTGTATTAATAATTTGTTTATTTGTATTCTCTGGTTGTTATAATACTATGGGAATTGATAAACAATACTTTGTTGTATCTTTAGGATTAGACATTTCTGATAGTGATACTCTTCTAATGAGTGTCCAAATTCCTTTTCCTTCAACTGATTCTGGTAGTGGTTCTTCTGCTCAATCCAGTGATTATCAAATTTATACAGTTGAAGCTCAAACCATTGACGAAGGTTTAGCTATTTTAAATAATTACTTAAATAAAAAAATAAATTTATCTCATTGCTCTGCTTTAGTAATATCTGAAAAACTCGCTCGGTAAACGGAGTGGAAACTTATATAAATACATTAACTAACAATACAGAACTAAGACACAGTTGTGAAATTATTATCAGTGGCTCTACTGCAAAAGATGTTTTAGAAAAAGTATCTAATTCTGGTGAAGTATTTTCTGCTAGGCTTTTTGATTATTTATCAACAAGTGCAGATTATACAGGCTATACAATTCAATCTACTTTTGGTGAATTTTTTCAAAGTTTAGACAATGATTATTATCACCCAAGTAGCATCTATGTTTCTGTTTCAGATGATACAATTCAAACAAATGGTATTGCAATTTTTAAAAACGATTATATGGTAGGTCATATCGATGTATCAAATTCTATTTCTCATTTAATAGTTACAAATGCTCTAAATACTTGTACAATTACAATTGATAATCCTTTTGAAGAAAATGAATTATTAGATTTAGACATTTCATTATATAAAGATACAGAAATTGATATTAATCTCATCAACGGCACTCCTCTTATTTCTATAACAGTATATCCTGAAGGAACAATTAGGAGCTCTGGTAGTATTTTTAATTATATTGATGATAAGAAAATAACAAGTGTTGAAAAAGCCACTTCTAGCTATTTAAATAAAATTTTAGAGGACTATTTATATTCAATTTCTCACAAATATAACTCTGATATCGTTGGATTTAAAGGGATTTGTCAATCTCAATTTGTAACAAAAGAAGAATTTGATAAAGTAAATTGGGATGATGTTTTTCAAGATTCATTTTTTGATATAGAATTAAAAACAAAAATAAATTCTAGTAATTTATTTAATAAAGAATAAGGAGATTTTATGAAATATATTGCAATTATTTTTTTGATTTTTATATTTTTAAAAAGTTATTATTATGGTTGCTTCGAAATTAATGAAAAGAAAAATTATCCTGGTGGAATATTAGTTATTGTTCTGTCTTTGATAGGTCTAATATTTCCTCTTATCCTTATTTTTACTATATATTAAAAAGAGAAACCGTCAACAATCTTGTGACGGTTTCTCTTGGTTTCGATAAATATTTATTAATCCATTTTTATTTCTAGCATTTTATTTTTTAATTCTTGTTCTATATTTAGAAGTTCATTTTCTGCTGCTAAACGTTTCTCTCTACCAGTTTTATGAATTTCAAGAATTTTATCTAAAGTTTCAATAATATCTTTATTTGTTTTTTGTAATGTTTCTACATTTACAATTGCTTTCTCTGATTCTTCAGCAACTTCAATTGTTCCTTGTTTTAACATTTCACTATTTTTTTGTAACATTTCATTTGTTGTATCTGTTACAGCTTTTTGTACATCTAATGCACTTTTAGCATTTACAACACCTAAAGCTATAACGATTTGGTTTTTCCAAAGTGGAATTGTATTTATTAATGAGCTTTGAATTTTTTCAACTAATTCACTATCATTATTTTGTATTAATCTTATTTGAGGAGCCATTTGAAGTGAAATAATTCTTGTTGTTTTTAAGTCATAAATTTTCTTTTCAAATCTATTTATTGCATTAACCATATCATTTACTTTTTGAATATCTGCTTGGTCTCCTGAAGCTTCTGCAACTTTTTGTAATTCTGGTAAAGTTACAGTTCTTAATTCTTCTAATTTTTTCTCACCAGCAATTATATATAAAGATAGGTCTTTAAAATATTCTAAGTTTTTCTCATACATTGTGTCGAAAATTGTAATATCTTTTAACATTTTAATTTTTTGTGTTTCTAATTGTTTTTCTATTTTAGCAATATTTGATTCTACTTTACTAAATTTTGCAATCATTTTTTCTATTTGTTTTTTTGCATTAAAGAATAATCCATATAATCCCTTTGGATTTAAACTTTCTGGAACATCTGCATCAAAATCTTTAACTTGAACAACAAGACTTGCTAATAAATCTCCTACTTCACCAGCATTTTTTGTTTTTACTGTTTGAAGTACACTATCAGAAAATGTAGATATTTTATTTTGTGCTGATGCACCATATTGTAATAATTGTGCAGAATCTGTTACATCTACTTTTGTGCAGAATTCATCAATTGCTTGTTTTACTTCTGGTTCTAATAACTCATAATTTAAAGAGTTTTCTACTTTCTCTTCTGTTACTTTTTCCCCATCTAAAATTTCTTTTTCAATTTTTTCTGAAGCCACCTTTGGCTCAACTTTTAGTTCTAATGCTTCACTCATTAAATACTTTCCTCCTTAATTTATTTATCTATAGTTTCTTGAGTTTCAATATTATAAAGTTCTACTCTAAATTTGTTTGTTCTCTCTTTTAAGTCCAATATAGTGTCAAAAACTAAATCAATATTATCAACTTCTTCATATGTTACAAAAAATTCATCTTCTGTTTCTAAAAATATTGCGATAGACATTGTTCCACCGTTTGGACTATATGCCTTTTGTACTAATTTTATTAAATGCACAGGAACTTTGATTTCATTTTCTTCTATTTCAAAAGATAAAAATTTTGGCTTATGTTCAATAATTCTAATCACTTCATCTTCTACGTATATTTGTTTTTTCATTCTAATTTCCTCCTAAGTAAGATATTAATTCATTATACATACTCATTTTCAAACTAGAAACTGTACTTGTTATTGTTTGTGGAATTCCATTTATTCCAAGTCCTGTAACATCATAATTTCCACCTGTAACACCTGTTCTAAATCCATATTTTTCCCAAGCAATTTGTCCAATTTCCGAATCTTCAAAAACTTCATTATATTTATTTCCATTTTCAGTAAATGTTGCTATACAATGTGAATTCCAGATTGTAGGTGTTGGATATAAGATTCTGATACTATCTTTTACTTGTTCAAAACCATCTGGATTTGAATTTGCAAATTCTACTATACTTTTTTCATAATCTACAATCATAGGTTCTCCACCCATTCCTGTTTTTAAATATCTTTCAAACAAATCTGCTGGTGTATTATTCATATATCCAGATTTTTCATAAAACTCTTTTAGTTTAGGTAAATTTTCTTGCATTGCAGTTTCTGTTACATTTCCACCACACATTATTGATAATAAAAGTCCATAATAAGTAGCTCCTGGTGATGAAGTTACAGGATCTGTTGAAGCAATATTTATACTTCCATAAAGCATATCTAAGCCTATATCAGACCATTTCTTTCCTTCTAATATGTAACCAAGAAGTTTATTCATATCTGTTATATAATATACTCCATCTTTTTCTGTTACTATTGACTCATTTATTAAAGCATCAACAACAGAGTCCCAACTATATATAACTATTGGTGTATTTAAAGTTAATCCACCATCTAAAACTGTTTCTCTATCAGCTTCTCCTTTTGATTTATCTGGTGATAATTTATAATAATCATAAAATCTTTGGTCTGAGCAAAACATTAAATCATAACTTGAACCATCTTCTCTTGTTAGAGGATTTACAATCATTTTACCATTACTCCAACTGTCATAAACAGCTTCAATTCCATATTTTTCTTTCATTATTTGATTAACACGTTCATCTGCAATGAAATCTTCTTTTCCTCCACCAACAGCAACAGTAACTGTTGTTAAAGTTTGAGCTTTTTCATTTGTCATTATCGTGCTTTCATCATCATTAACAACTTTTATTCCAACTATTGCTAAAATTAATAAAATAAAAATTGCAATTCCAATTGTTTTCTTATTCAAATGATTTTCCTCCTTTATTTTATATTAAAATCATTAATATCAGAAAAACCTTCTGCTTTTAATAGTGAGTCAAACACTTTCATTTCAGCATCAGTATCTAACATATCAGCTTGATATAGATTAGCAAGTTGCATCTTAAATGATTCTTTTATTTTTACAATCATATTTTCAGTAGATATCATAAACCTTTTCATTTCTTCATTATCTAATGATTGATTTTCTATAAGATCATATTTTTTTAATATTTTTACAGTTACAGGTAAATAATATCCAAAGAAACTTTGAGCTTGATTTAATTTATTTGGATTTTTAGAAACAGCATCAATAATTTTTTTAGCTAAACCATGAACTTCTGTTATATCATCTTGAAGCGTTCCTTTTTCAACTCTATTAATCATCGAATAAATTTCTGCATTTTGTTTTTTTGCATCATTTATCAATTCATAAAAGGATTTTTCTTTTTCTATAACCTCATTTGAACTAGTATTTTCAGAAAATACTAAACTTCCAGCTCCAAAAGCTAATGCTCCCATTCCTAATGCAGGTAAAATAGATATTCCGAATCCTAAATATGGAACTGCAAAAAATGTTGCGCCTATTACTGCTGATAATATTTGTCCTTTTACACTTTGTTTTTTGCTCATTAATTATATCCTCTCACTTCTTTAAATGCTTTTAATAAATCTGTTTTTCCATCAAATACTTTTGCATTTGTTAATTCTGCAATATATTCTAACTCATTTTCATATGCATTACCAAACATAATTGAATAAATTGGAATCTCTTTTCCCATTTTTCTATATTCATAACTTAAATCAGAATAAGAGCCCATATTTGATAATCCATCTGTCATAAGAATTATTGAAAGATTATATGTATTTCCATCTTCTTGATTTAATATTTCTAAAGCTTCAATTGAAGTATCATAAATATTTGTTGAACCAGTTGGCTCTAAATTTAAAATATTTGTTAATATGTCTTGTGTATTAGTTCCATCTGTTGTTTGCCAAGTAGAAATTACATTTGTACTAAAAGGTATTACTGTTATTTTATCTTTTTCTGTAAATTGTAATAAATCTTTTTGGGCTTCTTCTTGTGTTAATATGTATTTCATTGCATCTGTTAACTCTTGATTTCCCTCCCCATACATACTTCCAGAATAATCTAGACAAAATACTGTATGTATAGGTTTTCTTAATTCAGCTTGATATAAGCTAAGCGCATCTTGAATTATTTTTGTATTTGGAAATTTTATAGGCACAATATATTTAGATGTATCTATTCCCCAATCAGGATTAAATATATCTTTATCTACCTTTTCATTTACTCCACCAAACCAAGTTCTTCTACCAGTTTGTGCAAGTAATTCTTGTCCTTCATCACTTAAAATATAATTTCTAAAATTTAAAAATAATTCTTTTTTATCATCATTTCCATTATCTATATATGCAAGAGGAGAATCTGAAATTGAAACTCCATCTATTGGATATAATGCATATAACGTTTCTTGGTTATTTCTCTCTAATTGATTGTTAATATTTATTATTGAAGATTCGTAGGTAACAACAGCTTCATAAGAGCCTTTTAAAAATAATTCTTCAAGAAAACTTTCGCTACCAGAAGAACGTTCCATTCCGTTGAATAATGAAACTAATTCTTGTTTTACATATTCATCTTCTAAATGAGTTGTATTTAACACTTCAGGATTTCCTGCAAGAGTTGATAACAATCCTAAATATGCTGTTGCTCCTGAATTTGTTTGAGTCGGATTTGACATACTAAATTTTAAGCTTCCATTTTTTATAGCTTCTACTATATCTTTAGTATAAATATCTCTATCAATAAAACCTAATTCTCTTGCTTTTGATTCTTTTATTGCAAATATTACAGGATTTATACTTGTTGATTTTGATTCGGATATTTCTACTGAATCATCTAACATATAAAGCCATACTGAATTAGAACACCATACAGCATCATATTCTTCTCCTGAATTTAATTTTTCCATTATTTCTAATGTTCCAGCATATTCAATTTCTATTTCAATATCATTTTCTCTTGCATAAGTTTTTATGATATTTTCTAAGTCTTGATTTTCTGAACTTGAAATAATTTTCAAACTATTTTCCGTTGTTTCATACTCTAAATCAGTTAAATCAGCCAAATCTGATTGAATTTGATCATAAGCAACATTAAATAAATATGTAATTATTAAAACAACTGCTATAAAAATTATATATTTAATTTTATTTTTTTCCAAAATATTCCCTCCAAACACGCAAAAATTTTAAGCGTATTATCAATATAAATATTTTATTTTATTTTCATTTTTTTGTAAATAGAATAAGAGATTATTCTTCCTCTTTTTTTGAATTTGCAAATCTTCTTTTAGGTTTTTGATTATTAGAACTTCTCAAAATAGCAGAAACTACAATTCCAACTATTCCGCAAAAAATAAATAAATTTCCATTATCTGATAATAAATATAAGTTTTCTTTTGCAATTCCACTAATTAAATTACTTAATGATTTGGCAAATATTAATAAATTATCAAAATCGATATTTTTAAAAATTAATGAAACACCTAATTTCAAAACAACTCCTAATGATAATGAAGAAATTGCTAAGAAGTTTAATGCTACTAGTAAATCTTTAATATTTAATAATACTAAAACTACTATTAATACTACTAGAATTATTATAGGCCAATTTCCAAGACCATTTCTTACTTCTCTAATTTTTTCTAAAATTCCAAAACCTTTTGTATATAAAGTTGTTGAAACATTTACATTTTTTTTATATTCTTCTACTATTAAATCTTCAAATTTTTTTATATTATTTTGTAATTCTTTATCAGATGTTTTATTTTGAGATGCTAAATATTCTTGAATTCTAGCATCTAATGTATTTCTTAAAATTTCATCACTTAAAGTTATTTCTGTACCATCATATAAACAATTAATTAATGAATTAACATCATTTTTAATCATTTCTTCAGTAAATAATCCTTTAATTATTTCTTCTGGTAATCCTGATTGATAAATATATTTTTCAAATCCTGATTCAACTTCACTTGAGATTTGATCATAAATTTTAAGCTCGTACATTTTTGATAAAACATATTCTTTATCCATTAATTTATTATCTAAAACATTCAAACAAATTAATAATGAAATTGTAAATATTATAAAAAAGGATAAGATTGTACTTATTATAGAGCTAAAAACTTTCATAATTTACTCCTTCACAAGATTAGCATAAACAACATATCTTTCTGAGGCATGTCCTATATTGTTTATTGGCCAACATGTATATAACATTAAAATTTCTTTTTCTTTTTGTACTGGTACTTCGTCTACAGCTGTTTCTTTTACGATTTTTGTATTATATATATCATATGTAAAAGTTCCATATGATGTTTCTAAAATAATTTTATCACCTATTTTTGCATTAGGTAATTCTGCTAAAAAAGTTTTAAAATTATGTCCTGCTAGAATTACACTTCCACCTTCTCCTGGAAAATAAGATTTATCATCATGCGCAATACCACTTTTTAAAACAGTATAATTAGCACCATAATATACTGGTAAATCTACACCTATACTATCAATTTTTATAGTTGCATATTTACTTCCATAAGTTGGATAATTTATTAAAATATTATTTTCTAAAATAGGTTCTGCTGCTTGTACAGGATTATTAACTGTTACTATTTCTATTAGGTCCATTGCCATATCAAATTTTTCTTTTGCAACCAATTTAAAAATAAAACAGATTACTGTTACAAACAAAAAAGCAACTATTAGAGAAATAATAGCTGCTTTTATAGTTTTTAAGATTTTACTTTTCATTTAAGCTCTTTTTTTAACAACTAGAGCAACGGCAACTATTGCTAAAGCTGAAACTGCATATACTGCATAATCTGCACCTGTATATAATAATGTAGAACCTGTTGTAGCAGGTGCACTAGAAGCTGCTCCAGCTGCTCCTGAGCTTGTATTGTATTTTATTAAACTATCTGCAGATCCTGATATTAAAACTTCTCCAGATAATTTTGTTAATGTAAATGTGTTATTTGCTGTATTTACAGTTAATTTTAAATTAGCTTTTGCAGCAGCAGAAGTTGCTAAATTAATAACTTCTGTTTTTACACTTTTACTAATTGCTTGTACATTTGTAGCTCCTGAATTTCTTACCAAATTTTCAGCTGCAATAATATCTGCATGAATAGATCCTGCTGTTTCTGTATCTAATGTTGAGATATAATTTAACACAACTGTTTTTTGGCTATCTGTTAATTCAAAAACCATATTATTTATATTATGGATACCACCAACATAATCTTTTAAAACTTGTGTTGATGCGTTAACACTTAATGACATTGTAACAACAGCTAAAACTACAACTGCCATAACTAAAATTTTTGAAACTTTTTTCATTTGTTTTCCCCTTTCGACTTTTAAAATAAGACTAGTGTAATTATATATTTATAAAAATTTATTTGCAATACTTTTTTATCGCAAATTTAGACATATTTGGAAATTCTTTCTTCACCAAATCTTTCAATACCTTTCCTTATTTTAATTTGCTCGTTTTTTTCATTTTTATTACATTTCTGTTTGTGGTTAGAAAAACTTTATTATATTTTTTTATTTTTTACTTGAATTATAAAATTTTATATGCTAAAATAGTTAATGTCAATTTACTTAGGGGTATAGTGTTAATGGTAGCACATCGGTCTCCAAAACCGCTTGTGTGGGTTCGAATCCTACTACCCCTGCCAAAAAAGCTTGAATTAAATTCAAGCTTTTTTTATTGCAATTAATCCAAATAAAATTTTAACGTCATTTTTTATTTTAATTCTTAATTATTTATTAATTATTAAAGGAGGTATTTTTATAAAAACTTTTTTTCTAATATTTTATATTTCTATTTTCATCTTTATAATTTTAGCAGGAATTTTTTCTTATTCTTCAAATTCTTTTTATAACCAAACCGAAACCTCAATATCCTCAAATCCATATTTTTCCACTTCTGATTATTTTTGGCCTCTTCCGGGTTTTCATACAATCACATCTCCATTCGGTCCCAGAAAAAGTCCAACTACTGGCGCATCATCAAATCATTCTGGAATTGATATTTCTGCACCTGAAGGCACTATTATTTATTCTGTAATTTCTGGAAATGTTATTTATAGAGATTTCAAAGGAGCAAATGGTCATACAATAATTATTAAAAATAGCAATCTTGAAATTCAGTATTCACATGTTTCTCCAAATTATATTGTTAATCTAGGTAATTACATAAATGCCGGTGAAATTATTCGGAACAGTTGGTCCTAAAATTTTATCTTCTGGTGGTAATTCTTCTTATATGGATTCAAACGGAAATTATACAAATGGTGCGACTACTGGTCCACATCTTCATTTAGGCATAAAAAAAGACGGCATAGCCGTCGATCCTTTATTATTTTTTAATAAAGATTAAATTCTTTCCATGTATAAACCAGTTCTTGTATCAATTCTTACAACATCCCCGATTTCTACAAATAGAGGTACAGATATTTCTAATCCGTTTTCTAATGTAGCTGGTTTTCCAGATGTTGTTGTTGTATTTCCACTGAATCCAGGTTCTGTGTATGTTACTTCTAATTCTACGAACATTGGTGGTTCTACGTTAAATACTTTTCCTTTAAAAGATAATACTGTAACATTCATATTTTCTTTAATATATTTTAAAGCATCTCCTAATTGTTCTTCATTTAATGGAATTTGTTCATATGTATTGTTATCCATTAAATAATATAATCCACCATCATTATATAAATATTGCATTTCTCTTTTTTCGATTTCTGCACCTTATAATTTTTCTGATGGGTTAAATGTTCTTTCAATAACAGCTCCTGTTATTACGTTTTTCATTTTTACTCTAACGAAAGCAGCTCCTTTACCAGGTTTTACGTGTTGGAATTCAACAACTTTAAAAACATTTCCTTCTAATTCAAATGTTGTGTTATTTCTTAAATCTCCTGCCATATATACGTCAGCCATTTTAATTCTCCCCTTTTCATTTAATTTCAACTATTTCATATTATACAATAATTTGTTTATTTAATCAAGTAGTTATGCTAATTTAATTATTGTATAGTCTTTTTTGCATTTTGTTATTGCTTCTGCTCCAAATTTTGTTACTTTAAAAGTATCTTCAATTCTAATTCCAAATTTGCCACTAAAATATACTCCTGGCTCTATTGCAATAATAGAATTTTCTTTTAGAATATTATCTTGGTTTGAACGTAAGATTGGTAATTCATGAATTTCTAGACCAACTCCATGTCCAAAAGCATGCATTACTTGATAATTTTTAAGTTTGTATTCTGTTTCTCTATCTTTTATAACAGTTTTAATATTTGCTCCGTCTTTTAAACTATTACTTAATCTTTTTTGTTCTTCTAAAACAAAATCATAAATTTCTTTATATTCTTCTTTTACTTCTTCAACAAAAACAGCTCTAGATAAATCTGCACAATATCCTTTATATTTTGCTCCAAAATCAAATTGAATTATATCACCTTTTTGAATAACTCTATCTGATGGAACAGCATGTGGCATTGAAGAATTTTCTCCAGATGCAACAATTGTTTCAAAAGCTAAACCGTCAGCTCCATTTGAAATCATAAATCTTTCAATTTCAAATGCTACTTCTTTTTCAGTCATTCCTTTTTTTATATTTCTTATTATATATTCAAAAGCTTTATCTGTTATTTCACAAGCTTTTTTTGTATATTCAAATTCTTCTTCATCTTTAACAATTCTTTGATTTTCTAAAAGACCTTCTGTTTCAACAAGATTTACTTGATAAGTGTGAAGATATCTTTTATATTTTTCATAAGTTAAATAACTTTCTTCAAAACCAACATTTTCATCTAACATAAAAAAGCCTTCATAATCATATTTACTTAAGTTTCTTGAATCATATGCTATTATTTCATCATCAATAGTTAATTTATGATTAACACTTTCTATATATCTACTATCTGTTATAAAAACATTTTCCTTTGGTGCAATTATTAAAGTACCTTCTTCTGAAAGACCTGTTAAATATCTTATGTTTATTGGGTTTGAAACAATTATTCCATCTAATTTTAAAGGAATTAATTGATTTCTTAACCATTTAATTCTTGGGTTCATAATTCTCCCCTCCTACTATATTGGAATTTGAGTACTAATAAGTTTGCATAATAATAAAAAGTTGTCAAATACAAAACCAGCTGGAATGAATATGCAAGCTATTGCAGATATTGATAAAAACGGACCAAATGGTATGTATTCATCTTTATTTTTAAAAATTAATAATCTAAATAATAAAATTATAATTGAACAAATTGCAGCTATAAAAAATGCTAATAAAGAAATTTCAGCAATTGAACTTGCTCCAAAAAACAACCCCAAAACAGCTGTATATTTTAAATCTCCCATTCCCATAGCTTCTTTTCCATAAATTAAACCACCAAGTAGAGTAATAACTGCAAAAATTGCTCCACCCAAAAGCATTCCTAAAATATATTCTTTAGCCATATTAACATTTGTTATTCCATATATAAAAGTAATAACAAGTCCAACTTCTAATATAGTCAAATTAAGTCTATTAGGAATTATTCTATGTTTAATATCTATAAATAAAGCTAATATAAGCATTGGCATCAAAATACTAAATTTGATTAATTCTAAATTTTTTAGAATTCCTTCTTTATTTATACCGAATCTATATAATAACCCAATATATAATGTTCCAATTAGAATCATGAATATATAGTTATTTTCTAGACCTTCTTTGTTTTTTTCAAAAAATTCTTTACTAAAAATCTTTTTTCTCTCTGGTAATCTAATATTACACCAAGCACAAAATTTTCCAACAAACAAACCTAATATAAATATAGCTACATAAATTAATATATGTACATCATTAAAATACATTATTCTCTATTCACCTATTTTTTCCAAATATTTTTTTATTACAAAATTTTCAATTGGTCTTTTAAATCTTGTCATCCATAAATCTTTTTCTGCTAGTGGTTTTACAAGTATTGAATGCATTTTCATGCGATTTGCACCAATAACATCTGTAAATATTTGATCACCAACAACAGCAATATTTTCATTTGATATTTCTAATTCTTTTTGAGCTAGTTTAAATCCTCTTTTTAAAGGTTTCATTGCAAATTTTATATAATCAATTTTTAATAAATCTGCTACCATTTTTACTTTTGTAGTTTTATTGCTATTTGATAGTATTATGCATTTTATATTATTTTTCTTTATATTTTCGCACCATTCTTCTAAGCCATCAATTATTTTTAAATCAAAATCTAATAATGTATTATCTACATCTAAAATTAATGCTTTTATTTCATTTTCTTTTAAATATTCTGGTGTTATTTCTAAAACATTTTTACAATATAATTTTGGATATAAATTCATCGCTTAAAGTCCCCCATTTTCATATCTATATTACCAATATGTTACGTTTTTGTCAATTTTATTTACAAATAAATTACTTATGATATAATTTGTGTAATTAGTACCTAGGAGAAAATTATGAAAGAATTAAATGAAGTTCAGATAAAAGAGTATAAGAAAACAAATCGAAAGCTATTTATTTTTTATAAAATATTAGCTAACGATTTGTTATTTTACTATACAATCTCATATTTATTTTTATCAAATGTAAAAGGTTTATCAACAGCACAAATAGTGTTTGCCGAATCATTTTACCCTCTTTTCAAATTAATATTTCAAATTCCTTGCACTATATTAATTCAAAAAATCGGAAAAAGAAATTCCTTATTAATCGCAAACTTTAGTGTTGCGTTATATTTATTTTTTGTACTTAATTTATCAACAACCTTTGCTTTAATAATAGCAAATATTTTCTGTGCAATAGGCTTTGTAATCAAGGGAATTGCAGAATCTAATTTCTTATATGATTCTTTAGAAGAAGCAGAAAATATAAAAGAAGATTTTTCAAAAATTGAAGGTAAAGCTTCAGCTTGCTTCTTCTTTATAGACGCAATAACAGCTCTTGCCACAGGATTTATTTATTTAGTAAACCCATACCTTCCAATAATACTTTCTTTAGTATCAATGCTATTATCTTTACTAATTACTTTTAGATTTTATGAAATACCAAATCCAAAAAAATCAGATAAAGGAAGTTTATCAGCTTTAAGCCAAATTAAATTACACCTTTCAGATACTTATCAAGGTTTCAAATATATTTTTAAATCTTCAAGATTAAAAGCTTTAATATTTTTTAATGCATTATGTGTAAGTTTACTAATATTAATGGTAACTCTTCATAGAAGCATTTTAGACGACCTTGGTGTTTCATCTAGTTATTTAGGAATTATATTTGCACTAATGGGAATAGTTATTAGCTTTTCTTCAAGTAGAAGTGTTCATTTACACAGAAAATATCGTAATAAAACTTTATCAATCTTAGGAACTTTACTAGTAATTTCAATAATATTAACAGGACTTGTTACAACACTTAAATTTCCAGCATTTTTAACTTACTATCTTCTATTAATAATGATTTCTATAACTTATATTGTAAAAGGTCCACATTATGTGTTAATCAAACAATATTTAAATAGTTTTTGTGATAGTAATATGAGAATAAAAATATATTCAGCAAATCTTTTAATAGAATATATTTCAACTTCAGCAATTTCAATGTCATGCTCTCTTTTACTAAATCATTATTCAAATTCATTTACAACATTAATTGTTGGATTAATTTCCGCAGTTGTAATGATAATTTTAATAAAATATATGTCAACAAGAGTTGGCTTGAAACCAGAAGAATATTCAAAACAAGATATTTTATTTTTAGAGTTAGACTAATTATTTACAAAAAATATGTTTACCAATGGTCATTACTTGAGGTCTACTCCAAATCCATCCAGAAGTAGCTGTATCAGGATTAAAATAATAAACGCATCCAGAAGTTGGATCCCAACCGTTTATTGCATCCTGTGCAGCTTTTTTTGCTTGACTATCAGCTTCCAAATTTATTTGTCCATCATCAACACAAGTATAAGCTCCTGATTGATAAATTACACCTGCGATTGTATTTGGAAATCTCGAATCAGAAACCCTGTTTAAAACAGTAGCAGCTACTGCAACCATTCCTTTATATGGTTCCCCTCTTGCTTCTGCATAAACTAATTTACTAAGTAAATTCAAATCTGTATTATTACTACTTGTAGAACTACCATTTCCTGTAGAATTAATTCCTAAAGCAGCTAATGTTTTGTCTCCAGCTATACCATCTACTGTTAATCCATTTTTTCTTTGAAATTTTTTCACTGCTTCAAAAGTTTTACTTCCATAAACTCCATCTACACTACCATCATAATATCCCCAAGATTTCAATTTTGTTTGTATTTGTTTTACTTCCTCTCCTCTGGAACCATATTTAGATAAAGAAAAACAAATTGGATATAGTGAAATAATTAATAAAATACTTACTAATAATATTAAAAAGAATTTTTTATTCATAATTTTTTTATTTAATTTCAATATAACAAATACCTCCTTTTGGCTTTTTTTCTAGTATTTGCTAAATATCATTTATTATTCCTTTTTTTCACTTTTTATTATTTTATTTTTGTAACATATTTGTAATAATTAATTAACAAATATAGCTTGAAAATTAATTTAATTATGATTATAATACTCTTATAATAAGGTATAGTATAGGAGTGTTTCGGAAATGAGTTTATACGCAAACATCAAATTTAGTAGTGATTTAATTGAAAATGAAGCTTGTAACATTACTTATTCAGGTTATTTATTTGAAAAGAATTCAACTTGTGTAAGTATTGTTTATGGATTTGGTCCAGAATGGCATCACACAACTGAACAAAAGATGGAAAAAACAGATGAAGGTTTTGTAGCAACAGTTAATATGAGAGATTTTGATACATTTAACTTCTGCTTTAAAAATTTAGACAACGAATGGGATAACAACTATAATCAAAACTATACTTCACCTATTTCTAAACCTGTAATAAACGAAACACAAAATGTTGCTGAAGCAACTCCAGAATATGACTTTATTATAAATAATGAAAATGTAATAACAAATATTTTAGGTAATTTATTTGCAACTGATTTATCAGATGAAACATATAATCAACCTCTAAAAATGGATACAGATATTGCTGAAGAAAGTGTAAAAGCAGAAGCTATCGAAAACACTCCTTTTGAAGTAGAAGTTGAAATTAACGAACCAGTAAATATTGAAGAAACTTTAGTTAATACAACAGAAATCGAATCTTTATCTCAAGATATAGAAAATCTTTTCAATGATATTTATGAAAATGCTGTTGAAGAAAAAGTTGAAAAAACTCAAGAAACAGTAGTTACAGAAAATATTGTTGAAGAAATTCAAGAAGTTGTTGTAAACGAAGTAGTAGCTGAAGAAGTTGAAACTCCTGTTGTTCAAAACTTTGAAAATGAAAGTTTAGATTCTGATGGAGAATTTAATATGGATAATTTAATTAATGAAATCCTTTCTCCTATCGTAAAATCTTCAGTATTTGATGAAGACGTTAAAGATTCTTTAGAAAATTATTCACCAGCACAAAATACTTCAGCAAACTTTTTTGATGATTTCGAAGATTTTGAAGATGATTTATCAGTAGATAATAAAATAGATTCTTTAATAGCAGATTTATTTAATAATACTAAAGAAGCTCGTGCTAAGGCTGAAGCAACTGCTATTGAAAACAAAGAAAATCAAACAGAAGTTACAATTGAACCTTCATCTATAGAAAATAATGTAGTAGAATTTGAAAGTTCTGAAGCAGAATTAGAAAAAGCTATAGATAATAGAATTGAAGAATTACTTTCTACTGGACCAGAAGTTGAAACAGTTGAAGAAAATAATGTAGAAAATATAGAAATCGCAGATGCTGTTCAAGAAAATGTAGAGAACTTTGAAGAAAATGAACCTGAAGAAGAATCTTTAATTGATGCAATTAATAATCAAGAAGGTGAAGCAACAAAAGCTTTAATAGAAATTTCAAATGGAAATGATTTTGTTGTTAGCCCAAGATCACTTGGAAAATTCTATATGTTCAAGAAAAAAGTAAAATTAGCTTTCACAAAATTATTTGTAGCATTACCTAGATTTTTATCAAAAGGTTTAAATAACGAAAATAATTAATACATATCTTCCCTTCCATTTTTGGAAGGGATTTTTATATTCATACAAAAAACCGATGATCTTTTTTTCATCGGTTTTTGTTTTTATACATATATAATTTTATTATCGTTAAATTTGAATTTCTTAGAATATTCCAACAATTTCTCCATCGTCATCTATTTTTATGCTTTCTGCAGATGGTACTCTTGGAAGACCTGGCATTGTAAATATTTTTCCAGTTTTAATTACAACAAACTCTGCTCCATTTTTTACAATTGCTTCTTTTATTGTAATTCTAAATGGTTCTTCACAAAGTAAATTTTTCGCATTATCTGAGAATGAGTATTGTGTTTTTGCAATACATACAGGATAATTTCCATATCCAAGTTTTTCAATTTGTTCAATTTCTTCTAAAGCTGAATCTGTATAATCAACACCTTCTGCTCCATAAACTTCTTTAGCAACTTTTTCGATTTTTTCTTTAATTGTTTCTTTATCATCATAAACAAAAGTAACTTGATTTTTCTTATTTGTTAGCTCAACTATTTTTTCTGCTAAATCAATTGCGCCTTCTCCACCTTTTGCCCAAACTTCAACTAAACTTAAATCAACTCCAAGTTTTTCTAATTCTTTTTGTAAGAAATCAATTTCTTTTTGGCTATCATTTTGATATTTGTTTATTGCAACAATTGCATTTAACCCAAATCTGTTTTTAATATTATCTACATGTCTTTTTAAATTTTCAATTCCTATTTCTAAAGCTTCTAAATTCTCTTCTTGACATTCATCAACTTTAGCTCCACCATGATATTTTAAAGCTTTAAGTGTTGCAACACAAACTGCTGCTGAAGGATTTAATTCCGCTTTTCTACATTTTATATCAACAAATTTTTCAGCTCCAAGATCTGCTCCAAAACCAGCTTCTGTTACAACATAATCTCCAAGTTTTAAAGCCAATTTTGTAGCAATTACACTGTTGCATCCATGTGCAATATTTGCAAATGGTCCACCATGAACTACTGCTAAATTATGTTCTAAAGTTTGTACAATATTTGGATTTATTGCATCTTTTAGAAGTACAGTTAATGATCCTTGAGCATTTAAATCTTTAGCAAAGATTGCTTCATCATTTTCATTATATCCAACTATGATATTTCCAAGTCTTCTTTCTAAATCTTTTATATCTTTAGATAAACAGAATATTGCCATTATTTCTGACGCTACTGAAATATCAAATCCATCTGGACGTGGAACCATATTCTTTTCTTTTGACAATCCAATTTCAACTTCTCTTAAAGCTCTATCATTTAAGTCTACACATCTTTTCCAAATAACTTTTTTGAAACCTAATTTATTTCCATAATAAATGTGATTATCTATCATAGCTGCTAATAAATTATTTGCTGAAGTTATTGCATGTATATCTCCTGTAAAATGTAAATTTATATCTTCCATTGGAGCAACTTGAGCATATCCTCCTCCTGTAGCTCCACCTTTTACACCAAATACCGGTCCTAAAGAAGGTTCTCTTAGTGCTAATACTGAATTTTTCCCAATTCTATTTAAAGCATCTGATAAGCCAATTGCTACTGTTGTTTTTCCTTCACCTAATGGTGTTGGATTTATTGCTGTTACTAAAATTAATTTTCCATCTTTTCCATTTTTCTTTTTCTCAATAAATTCTTTAGTAACTTTAGCTTTATATTTTCCATATACTTCTAAATCATCTTCAGAAATATCGTACTTCTCAGCTACTTTAACTATTTTTTCTAATTTTGTACTTCTTGCTATTTCAATATCTGTCATTTTAAACCCTCCTTTTATTTTTTAGAATATTGCACCAACTATTATTCCAAGTGCAGCCCCAACAAAAACTTGTATTGGTGTATGACCTAAAGCTTCAATTAGTTTTTCTTGAACTTCAACAGTAGTAAGTCCTGGTGTTTCTAGTATTTTGTTTAATATTCTAGCTTGTTTTCCAGCAGCTCTTCTAACTCCTGTTGCATCATACATTACAATAAATGCAAAAACAGTTGCCAACGCAAAAATTCCTGTATCAAATCCATATTGTTTTCCAACAAGTACAGCAATAGAGCAAACTATTGCCGAATGTGAACTTGGCATTCCACCTGCTCCAACAATTCTTTTTACATCTAATTTTTTATTTTTAACTAATTCTGTAACAACTTTAAATATTTGTATTACTAACCATAATAGAAATGGTATGTATATACATTTATTATGTATAATCTCATTAAATATTTGCATAACTTTTATTCTTCAGGGATGAAGTTTTCCTCCTTTATTTCATCATTAGCATTTATTAATATTGTAATTCTTTTTTCTGCATCTTCTAATTTTGAATTACATTCTTTAGAAATTTTCATTCCTTCTTCAAATAATTTAACAGACTCATCTAAAGATAGTTGTTCTTTTTCTAGTTTATTTGTTATTTCCTCTAATTTTCCAATTAACTCTTCAAAGTTAGATTCTTCTTTTTTACTCATCTACATTTCTCCATATTTATTTTATATTCTTTTATATTAAACTATAATATTCTAAAATTTATAATTTATTTATATATTTTTACGATATTCATACAACTTTTTATTAATCTTATTTCGTTAGTTTTAATAATCAATTTCAACTAATTTTGTATTTAAATTAACTTTAAAATAATTTTTAACAGTTGCAGTTTCTTTTGATACTACAGCAATAACATATTCTCCTTTAGAATTCACAGAATCACATCTAAATGTTACAGTATCATCTTCTCCCCATTTTTCTTTTACTAAATTAATTGCTTGTTGCTTTTTATCCGTTGTTCCAATATCTGAATTTGTTTCATATACACTTCCTTGTGGTTCTAATTCAGTAACATTTTCAATAATTGGTTCTTCATCAACTTCATTTTCAACTTCGTTTTCTATTGTATTTGTACCAACTTCATTTTCTTCTACAATATTTTCTTCTGCTATATTATTTACTGAAGTTTCATTTGTAGTATTTGTATCTTCTTTTTTTCCTCCAAGAGTACAACATAATACAACAACTACTATTACAATTAAAACTACTGCTATTACTATTTTCGCATTTCTACTCATAACTCTTCCCTCATTTCTTTGTATATTTAAATGACTTTTGCTTTTGCATTTCCATCTTGAAATCTCAAATCAATTTCCATTCCAGATTTCAAATCTTCTGCTTTTGTTACAACTTTTCCATCGCTTTCAGTTAAACAATATCCTCTTGTAAGTGTTTTTAATGGACTTAAAGTATCTAATCTTGTCATAATTTTTGCTGCTTCAAGTTTTGAATCTTTTAATTTCTTTATACTACTATTTTCCATAGATTTTATAAATCTATCTATTCTTACATAGTAATCATTTATCTTGTTTAATGGGTCTTTAAAAACTCTAGAATTCATTACTTTTTCATATCTTAATCTCATAAGTTCTGTTTTTCTTTTTAAAGACATTTTTAATCTTCTTTGATAAAGATTAATTGTATACTGTAAATCTTCTACATCAGCAACCGCAAGTTCAGCTGCAGCAGAAGGAGTTGGAGCTCTTAGATCTGCTACAAAATCTGCTATTGTAAAATCTGTTTCATGACCTACTGCAGAAATTACAGGTAATTCAGAATCGTAAATTGCTCTTGCAACAACTTCTTCATTAAATGGCCAAAGGTCTTCTAGTGAACCTCCACCTCTTGCAACAATTATTACATCAGCTAATTTCTTTTCATTCATAAATTTTATTGCTTTTGCAATTTTAACTCCTGCACCTTCACCTTGAACTGGTACTGGTAAAAGTCTTATATATACATTTGGATTTCTTCTAGTAGATACATTTATAATATCTCTAATTACAGCTCCTGTATTTGAAGTTAATACACCAATAATTTTTGGCATAAATGGAATTGGCTTTTTATGAGCTTCATCAAACAAACCTTCTTCTTCAAGTTTTGCTTTTAATTTTTCATATGCAATATGTAAGCTTCCCATTCCATCTTCTTGCATTGCCTTGCAATAAATCTGGTATATTCCGTCTCTTTCAAATACTGAAACAGTTCCAAGAACTAATACTTTCATTCCATCTTTTGGAACAAAATTTAAAGTAGCAGTTGAAGTTTTAAACATAACACATTTGATAAGAGAATTTTCATCTTTTAATGTAAAATACATATGTCCACTATAGTGGTGTTTAAAGTTTGAAATTTCCCCCTTTACAAATACATTATTCAAAAACTCATCAGCTGCTACTCGATCTTTAACATACTTATTTAATTCTGTTACAGAAATAGGATTAATTTTCATTAATTTCTCCATTTAAATTTTTTTCTTTTACTACACTTGCTAAAATACCATTAATAAATACTGGTGCTGATTCATCAGCATATTTTTTTGCAAGTTCTACAACTTCGTTGATTGCAACTTTGTATGGTAATTCTTTATATACCATTTCATATATTGCAAGTTTTATTAAGCTTAAATTGATTTTTGAAATTCTATTTAAACTCCAATTATCTTTTAAGTTATTTGTTATTAAAGAATTTATTTCTTCTTTATTTTGATTAATTCCTTCTTTAATATCTTTTAAATAATTAATAACTTTCTCATCTGCTATTTCATTATTTTCCACAAATATTTCGAATTGATCTTCTTCGCTTTCTTTTTGAACTTCTAATTCATATACTAGTTTAAATGCTAGTTCTCTCATTGCAGATCTTTGCATGATTTCCTCCTAAAATTTATCAATAAATTCTTTTAATTTTTCTTTAACATTTGTTTTATTTTTTTGTACATAATTTCCTAAAAATGCACCAGCTAAAACAATAACTACATAAACTAATAATTTATATAATTCTGTGAAACATAATATTAAAGCTATTAGTCCACCAATTATTGCTCCACCGTATTGGTTAATAAATAAGTTTAATTTGTTATCATTATTTTCGTTCATTTTCTATTCCTCCCCATTGTTTTCTTCAGTTTGATTTTCTACTACTGCATTATCTTCTGTTTCTTCATTTTCTTCCTCTGTAGGAGATGGTAAACCTTTAACTTTTTTAGATGTTATATTTTTAATTTTTATATTTACTTCTTTAACATCTAAATCAGCTGTACGTTTCATTGCATCTTTTATTTTTGTTTGTAATTCATTTGATATATCTTTAAGCATTACATCTTTGCTTACAACTGCTGTTACATATACAATTAAGTTTCTATCTTTATCTAGAATTGTTCTACTTGAAACTGTATCTGCTCCTGGAATATCTTTAATTACACTAGCAATTAAATTTTCTAAACTTTCTTTAGAAATTACCAATTTTCCACTTGTGTTTTCTAAAATAATTCCATCTTTTCCATTATCTTCTGGTTTACTTGTAAAGAAAAATCCTTTTATTGCAAGTAATACTAGAACGCCTAAAACAATAGCTGCAACTTTTATTCCCATATCACTATCTGTAAGACCTATTATCCATCCAACAATTTCTGTATATGGTAATATTCCTGTTACTACTAATAAAACTAAAATTGCTATTGCAAAAATTAATATTGAAAATATTTTTAAAGCTAATTTATCTAACCATTTCATATTTCATTTCCTCACTTTTTATTATTCTTCGTTTGTTTCAACGTTTTCTTCATTCTCTTGGTTTTCTTCTTTATCTTTTTCTGTTATTGCATGAACACCTTGAACATGAACATTAACTTCCAAAACTTTTAAACCTGTCATATTTTCAACTGCTTTTTTTACTCTTGTTTGAATTTCAAATGCAACTTCTGGAATTCTAGCTCCATATTCTACAATTATACTTACATCTATTTTTGCATCTTTTTCTCCAACTTCAACTTTTATACCTTTTGAAAAATTTTTCTTTCCGCTAAATGTTTCTGTTATTCCTGAAGCAAAACCTCCAGCCATTCCATAAACACCAGAAACTTCTGAAACTGCAATTCCTGCATAAGTAGCAACAGCTTCATTAGCTATTTTTATAGTATCATTTCCTTCTACTACTGGAATTTCTTCTATGTTTTCTACTAGTTCTTGATTATTTTCTTCCATTATATAACCTCCTTTTTATATATGAATATTTATAACCTATTTAAGTATATCAATATATTGACTTTTTTACAAGCAAATTTCTAATATTAATTAACTCTTAATTATCAATAGTTTTTGCCATAAATAATGGCTATTTTTTTAGTCTAAAAACTATTCAAATTTTTCTCCAACTTCTATTTTGTTTCCTCTTAAGAAATCTCCTATATTCATTCTTTTAGCATTTTCACCTTGAATTTCTAAAACAGATAAAACACCATCTATTGTTTTAATAAATAAACCTTGTTTTTCATTTGCTAAAAGCACTGTCCCTGAAGTTTTATTTTCAATATCATTCACAGCGTATTTTTCTACAAATTCGTTATTTGAATATTTTTGAACTTTCCACATTTTTATTTTCTTACCATTCAAAAATGTATATGTTCCCATAATTGGATTTAACCCTCTTACAAGATTTTTTATTTCGCTAGTTGTTTTTTCTTGCCAATTAATTTTTGACATTTCTTTATCAAGCATTGGTGCTAAAACAAATTCTTCTGGTTGAGGTGTTCTTACAATTTTTCCATTTGAAATATCTGTAACAACATCTTTTAAAAGTCTTGCTCCAATTCCAGATAATCTATTCCATAATTCACCAGTTGTTTCATCTTCTCCAATTTCAACTTCTTCTTGAGTAATAATGTCTCCCGAATCCATTCCTGCATCTAAATACATTATAGACACACCAGTTTTTTCATCACCATTTAATATAGCCCATTGAATTGGTGCTGGTCCTCTATATTTAGGAAGCATTGATGGATGAACATTTATACATCCAAGTGGTGGAATTTTTAAAAATGATTTTGGAAGAATCACTCCATAAGAAACAACACAAACTAAATCTGGTGCTAATTCTCTTATTTCATTTTTAAATTCATCATTATTTGAAATTTTTTCTGGTTGAAATAATTTTAAATTTTTTTCTATAGCATATTCCTTAACAGGAGATGCAACTAATTTCATTCCTCTACCTGCGGGTCTATCTGGAGTTGTTACTACTCCACAAATTTCAAATCCTGCGTTATATAAATTATCTAAAGACTCCCTTGCAAAATCTGGAGTTCCCATAAAAAGTATTTTCATTTATTACTTCCTTTCGATATTTTACTCTTCCTCTTGTTTTGGTTTCATTGTTTCTAATGTTCCTGGTTTTACTATTTCAACAAATACGTGTCCATCTAAATGATCAATTTCGTGGCATAAAGCTTGAGCTAATAAATCTTTAGCTTTTAATTTAACTTTTTTACCATCTAAATCTAAAGCTTCAACAACAACTTCTTTTGGTCTTTCAACTTTACCAAATTTATTTGGGAAGCTTAAACATCCTTCATCAACTTCTTGAACACCTTTTGCTTTTACTAAAACAGGATTTATTAAAACAAATTGCATTCCTTCTTCATATAAATCTATAACAATTATTCTTTTTAAAACACCAACTTGAGGTCCAGCTAAACCTACACCATCCCATTTGTGCATAGTTTCAATCATATCTTGAGCAAGTTCTTTTATTTTGTCATCAATCACTTCAATTTCTCTTGCACGCTTGCTTAAGATTTCATCTCCTTCGTATCTTAAATTTCTAATTGCCATTTTTATTACCCCTCTATTCTATATATTTTATTTAATAACCTAGTTCATTGTGCTTGGATTTATATCAACCACAATGCTTGTATCTTTACATTTTTTTATTCTTTCATCTTCAATAGCAAAATTTATTATATCCAAAACTTTTGAAGTTACTTTACACTTCATAATTATTCTCCACCTATATTTATTTTTTATTTTATCTATTGGTGAAGGCACTGGTTTATAAATTTGTATATTATCATTTTTTACTGAATTTATTTTTTTATAAACCAATTCTGAAATTTTTTGGATTTCTGTTAAGTTTTTACCAGAAAACTTGATAAGTATTATATCGCAAAATGGCGGATAATTCAACATTTTTCTCAAATTCACTTCTTGATTATAGAATAAATCATAATCTTGTTTTTGAGAATCTATAATTGCATAATGGTCTGGATTGTAAGTTTGAATAATTACTTTTCCATTTTCCTCTCTTCCAGCTCTTCCTGAAACTTGTACTAAAGTTTGAAATGTTCTTTCTACTGCTCTATAATCCTCTAGATTCAAACTTCCATCAGCAGTAATTACACCAACTAAAGTTACATTTGGAAAATGATGTCCTTTTACAACCATCTGTGTTCCAATTAAAATATCTATATTTTCATTTTTGAAAGTATTTAAAATTTCTTCGTGTGAATTTTTCTTACTAACTGTATCTATATCCATTCTTATTGTAGAAGCTTGTGGATATAATTTTTGAATTTCCTCTTCTAGTTTTTGAGTTCCAGTTCCAAAATATTTTACTTTTTTACTATTACATTCTGGACATTCTTTTACAACTGACATTTCGAAACCACAATAATGACATTTTAGTCTATTTCCACTACTATGGTATGTTAAACTAATATTGCAATTCTTACATTTAGCAACATATCCACATTCACGGCACATTACAAATGTTGAATACCCTCTTCTATTTAAAAATAAAATTGTTTGTTTTTTATTTTTTAAATTTTTTTCTATTTCATTTTGTAATTTAAAACTAAGCATTGACCTATTACCAGCAGCTAATTCATTTCTTAAATCTACAATTTCAACATCTGGTAACTTAGTATTTGTAGCTCTCTTAGTTAATGTATAAATTTGAATTTCTTGGTCTTTAGCTTGTTTCATTGTGACAATATCTGGAGTTGCACTTCCAAAAACTAAAGGACAATTATTTTTTTCTGCAATATATTTTGCTAAATCTTTTGCATTATATCTTGGTGTAGAATCAGATTTATAAGAAATGTCATGTTCTTCATCTATAATTATAATTCCAATATTTTTCAAAGGAGCGAATATTGCAGATCTTGCACCTATTACAATTTTTGCTTCACCTTTTGCAATTTTTTGCCATTCATCATATCTTTCACCAATTGAAAGTTTACTATGAAGTACTGCTACTGTATCTCCAAATCTTGCTAAAAATCTATCAACCATTTGAGGAGTTAAAGAAATTTCTGGAACAAGAACAATTGCCTCTTTTCCTTGTTCTAGAACTTTTTGAATAAGTTGTAAATAAATTTCAGTCTTTCCAGAACCTGTAATTCCATAAATTAAATGTTTAGAAAATTCATTATTTTCAACACAAAAACTTATAGAATCAAAGCATCTTTTTTGTTCTTCATTTAAAACTTTTGGCTCGTCCTTCTCTATATTTTTATGCACAAACGGATTTCTTTCAATTTGTTTTTCAATAATTTCAATATATCCATTTTTCTCAATTGTTTTGAAAACACTTCTATTTACATCAGTTAAGATTTCTAAATCTGAAATATACATTCCGTCATTTTCCGTTAAAAATCTTAAAACTCGAATATGTTTATCACTTTTTATCTTTCCATTTTCAATATCAAAATTTATTTCATCAATATCTTTTTTTAAGAAAACAAAATTACCAACTTTTTCTTTTGCTCTATTTGCAAGTTCTTTTCCACCAGTTCCTGGAGGAAGCATTAATTTTATACAATCAGAAATATTGCAAAAGTATTTTCTGGCCATAAGTTTAGCAAGTGTAATATTATTTTCAGTTAAAGACTCTTCAATTTCAATTTTAGCAATTTCTTTTAAAGTTATATCTTCATTTTTTGCAATCTCAGATTCTTCTTTTAAATTAATAACAAAACCATCTTCTAGTTTTTTCCCTCTTCCAAAAGGCACAAAAACTCTAGCTCCAACTTTTATGGTATTTTCCATATCTCTTGGAACTACATAATCAAATATTCTATTTAAAGCTTTAGCGTTGCTATTAATTATTACTTCTGCGTACATTTTTATCCTTTTCTTTTGGTATATTTTTCTTGGGTTATTATATCATGAAACTCTTGATTTGTGTAATAATTTACATTTTTTTTATTAAATAAAAAAAATCATTTCAATATACTATCAAAATGATTCTAAATATTATTTATTAAATTTTTCTTAACACTGTATTAATTACAACTTTGGGAGTTGGTTTCGTATCTTCATAAAATCCAAAATATTCTTGTATTCTAGAAAAATCACTCATATTATACATATAGTTTGTTGCATTAACCAAATTTCCCTTTACAGCTTTAATATTAGTCTTATATTTTTCAGCTATTATTGAATATACATTATTTTCTAAATCATTAATAATATCTATATTCGGAGAAGATATTATTATTTTTATACATTCAGCCATCATTAAAGTTCCAATATGTTTTATGTTATATCCTATAAAAATTAATTCATCAATTATTTTTCTCATTTCTTTTCCCATATTATTTTCCTTTTACTTTTATTTATTTATTCTTTCTTTTATTAACTTATTATTGATTTATATAAAAAAAGTTATTATACTTTTTTCAATGCTTTATAGCATTAGCACTTTTTAGTCATACAAATAAATTTGAGACGACAAAGTGTTTAGAGGTGGATGCATTTTAATTAATGGAGGTAATCATTATGCAAAACAAAGTTACATTTCGTCGGTTGAACATACTCTTTCTTGTAGCAATTATATGTATTAGTTCCTTTGCTACTATCAATGTCAGTGCTGCAGAAGCAAGGACCACAATTCTTGCTTCTGATGACACAATGGACTATGTAACGGGTTCCAGAACCTATTACTTTTCTTTGGATGATATTGACGAAGGTACAGACACCGACACATATTTAATTACGGTTTCATATTTTTATGAAGATGCAACTAATCGCCAAGAAGGAACGATGACATTTTATGATCGGGATACCGGAAGAAGAATGGGTGCTGTAAATTTGCTTCATTTAAATACAACTTCTCCTCGAGCAATGTTAACTTTAACACCAGGAAGAAATTATAGAGTTGTATTCGAACCATACAAAAGCAATTCCACTTACATGTTAGCTTTTAACATTTACTATTAAAATCTTTACATCCACCTCTAACGAACGGCGATTCTTTCGCCGTTTGTTTTTATATTATTTTTGTCATTTTCGTACTCTATAAATAAATCTATTTGTGCGTCAATCAACCCTTCTGTAACACTATTTATCTCATATTTACATTCTTCAACTTTAAATAATTTTCCTTCATTATATTCTTCAAGTCTAATTATAATACCAGTATTTTTATCCATCCAATAAATTTCTTCCGTATCTGGCAACATTTGTTTATACTTAAATTTATAACACTCTATGTTATTTATTATTTCTTCTCCAACATATGTATAATTATAGTTCGAATCATCTCTATAAAAATCATATTTATAAGCAAGTAAATCATATATATCATGTTTTTCTATTATATTTTTCTTTAAAATTTCTTTTTCTTTATGATATATTATCATTTGTTCTTTATTGTAAAAATTAACATATTCGCTTGTTATTAATGAATTTGAATCACTTGTATATCTAACATACTCATTTCCTTTCATATAGCTATTTTCTACTAAAATATTTTCAATTCCATCTGCATCATAAGATACATTTTTTATTTGATAACTAATATTATCTATACTTTGGACTTTGTTGTATAATTCTATTATATCTCTTTGTTCTAAACTTTTATCACCTTTTGTTCCAAATATTATAATCAATCCTATAGCGATTACTATACTTGTTAAACATATAATATTTCTTTTTCCTTTAAACTTTTCTATTTTTTTAATACTATCAATCCTTCTTTCTAAATTTTTCTTATTATCTGTTACACATAAAGTTTGAATCAAAAATTTATCTGAATTAATTACTGATAATTTTACAAGAGTTTTGCTATATTCTTTTTGACTTTCTTTATTTTCGTTTTTCATTGCGAGTTCATCAGTTGCAAGTTCCAAATCATTTTTTATTACATTTAATGAAATCCATATTATTGGATTAAAGAAATATATTACTCTCAACATAGTTATCAATATATTAAGAATATTGTCTTTTCTTTTATAATGACATAATTCATGCATAAATACATATCTAATTTCTTTATCAGACAAATTCAATATATTATCATTAACTAATATCCTCATATTAAATATTCCAAATAATGCTGGCATTTCAATAATATCTTGTTGAATAAGTTTTATTTTACTTTTTATTTTTAATTCCTCTTTGCATTTTTTTAATATTAATTCAATTTTTTCATTTTTAGATTTATATTTTCGTATTTTAAACTCAAATGCAATATAAGTTAATATGTATGCAAAAATTGCAGTAATAACGATTAATCCCCATATTATTGGAATAAATTGTCTTATTCTATAACTATTTGAAATAATATCTGAACTCTCATTTTCTGTAATCACATTTGGAAATTCTGTTTTAGTTTCTACATCAGCACTTACTTCCATTTTTTCTAATATTTCTTTTGCTGAATTTTTAGAAAAGCTTATTCTTTCATATTTTATAAATTCGTCTAATGAATAATTTATTGAATCTTCACTTATTGGAATATAATTATAAATACTAATTGGACTTTTTATTTGTATTGGTATAATCAAACAAATTATAAATACAAACCATATTCTACTAATCCAAGTTGGTGATATTTGTTTTTTTAATGTTTCTCTAATAATCAATATCGCAATTCCAACAAATGTTGCAATTATTGACATATATATAATTTTATAAAATATAGGCTCAATTTTTAATGATAAATATAGTAAATACTCTAACATTTTCTTTAGTTCTCACTTTCATCTTCTATTCTTTTTAATAATTCTTCAACATCTTTTTTAGTTAATTTATTTTCTTTTACAAAATTTAAAAGCATAGAATTCATTGCTCCTTGATAAATGTTTTCTAGAAAATTATTACCTTCTTTTCTTAAAAATTCATCTTTATTTATGCAAGCTTCGTAAATATAAGTTTTACTCTTTTTGTCCGTTATTTTTATTGCTCCTTTTTTTACCATTCTTGCTAAAAGAGTTCTTATTGTATTTTCAGAAATTGTATCATCATTTTTTATTTCTTCTAAAATATCAAATGATGTAGTTTTTCCATATTTCCATATTATTTGCATTATATGAATTTCTGTTTCAGATAATTTAATCATATATCCTCCTAAATTTTTCCAACTTTCTTTCATTATACATTTGTATAATATATTAGTCAATATTTTATTATACATTTGTATAACAAAATATTATTATTTGTAGACAAAAAAATAGAAGTGAAATTTTCACTCCTATTTGTATCAATATATTTAATTTATTGTTTCTTATTTTTTAATTTAAATACAATTATTTTTACTATAGCTATTACTAATATAATTGCTGATACAATAAATATTATATTACTTAATTCTTCAATTTTATTTTCACTTGTAACATAACTTGCTTCTGCTGGTACTCCTGTTGTTTCAATTATGCTCTCTTGTTTTTTTTCATATTCTTCAAAAGCTTCTAAAAATTTTTCATGATTTTCTGGAGTTAAAGATATATTTTTTAAAATTAATTCTCCATCTATTCTATCAAATGATGCATAACATCTTTGTGAACCTTTTTCCCAAATACTATTTTCTTCCAAGTATGGTGTAACAACAAATGAAATTGTACATTTTAATTCTATAGTTTCATCTTCCATCTCAGACAAACCATATCCTGTATAGTAGTAATCTGTAATTCTTTCTTCTTCTGAAACCTCTTCTGTTTTATATTTTTCTAATAAAGTTGTTAAAGCTTTTTCTGTTGCTTCAGCTCTTTTTTTATTTTCTACATTATAATCAAGCTTTGGTTTAGAATCATACACTTTTACCATTGTTCCATTACTCATTTTCCTATTCCTCCACTTTCTCTAATATTATTTCTGCTTTATTTCCATGATAATCTACAAATACTGTAATTTCATCTGTCATATCATATTTAGTTAAATCAAACATTCCATTAAAATGATAAATATTATTAGGGTCTATACGACCAGATCCATTTTCCCTTGGACCTTGGGTTAGTTCAAATTTTTCTCCTTCTTCATTAAGCAAATATTTTTCAAAATGCCATCTTTCACTTTGTTTTTTACTATATTCTTGATATTCAGGAGTTTTATATAATTTTGAACTATAATAATTTAATATATCTAAAGTCTTTAGTTCATGTCCCTCAGGCAAACTCTTGTAAAAATCTAATTCTGGACTACTTGGTGCTTCTGGAGCAGGTCCAACTTTAAATTCCATTGAAATATCCATTCCAGTATCATAAATTGTTGCTGCTGTTACTTTAAAATCTTCATTGCTAGAACTTTTTTGTTTATATATAATATTAGTTCTGTTATACATTTTTTCTGGTACATCTACTGAGAAGCTCCAATCACCTGTTAAAGTAATTTCCTCTTCACCTTTCATTGTTTCAGGACTTCCACTTATTTTTATTTTATTCATATCAAAATATAATTTTTTACTTTTTGGATATACATCTCCACCAGTATAAATATTATAAAGCATCTTTACTGAATTTTGACTTTTACTTTGAATATAACATTCAACACCACTATTTATTAGCATATTCTCTGGAATCGTATTATAATCATAATCTCCAATTCCTTTTTCTTTGCAAAATTCTGTTAATCTATTTCCACCCATGCAATATAAAATAATATTATTTTCATCATAAATTACTAAATCAGGAAAATTCATATCTCCCATTTTTGAAGGTTCTATCATTTCTTTTATTGTATCTGAAAATTTAACATCAAAAGTAACGCTTAAAGTAAAATCATCCATTACAAATTTATCAACTTTTATTGAGGTTTCAAAATCATCGATAACTTGTCCTGTTTCTTCATTTACTGCAACAGATTCTGAAGGCTCACTTTCTGTTTTAGCATCTTCAATATATCCTTCTTCAATCGCTTTTCCTACACCATTTCCTGTTCCAAAAAAGTTTTCATATACCTTAGTAGATATTTCTTTTGCAAATACCATACCTGTTATAGATAATGTACATATTGCTAAAGTAAATGTGTTGGTTATTATTGATTTAATTTTTCTTTGTTTTTTATCAATTCTTTTAAATTTTTCTAATCCTATATTTTCTACTAAATTTTCATATATTTTTTCTTTTCCCATTTTAACAAAAACCTCCAATCTTTAAAAATTCTTTTACTTTCTTTCGCGTTCTATGAAGAGTTGTTTTAACTGAACTCACACTCATTTCTAAGTCTTTAGCTATGTCTTTTACTTTTTTATCTTCATAATAAAATTTTGTAAAAACTAAATATTCTTTTTCACCAAGCGATTTTAAATTTCTTAATATACAATCATTTATTTCTTTTTCTTCTAGCAAATTTTCAATATTAAAGTTATCTATTATATCATCTTCAAAATCTTCATATATTAGCTTAGAAACTCTATTTTGATTATATTTTTTATAAATAACTTTTTTAGTAATTCCAGCTATATATGGACTAAATTCGAGAGTTCTGTCTAATTTTTCTTTATTCTTCCATATAATAAAAAACACATCTGAAATAATTTCCTCTTCATCTTCTTGGCTTACATTTTGAAAGTTTTTGATTATTGTTCCTATATAATTGTAATAATCATCTACTACTTTTTTCATATTCAGTTCATTATTTTTAAAATATTTTTCTATTAATCTTTCTTCAATCATATTTTGCTCCACCTTTAATAGATTCATTACATTTATATATTCTCTTAAATTATAAAAAAGGTTACAACTTTTTCCAATATTTTTAAAACAAAAAAAATAGCAGCATATTAAAAATTATACTGCTACTTTAATTTATTTATTTTCTGTTTTCATTTCTTGTCTAATAATTTCTTCAATTATATTAACAGATTTTTCTAAGTTATCATTTTTTAGAACATAATCATACATTCCAATTTTTGATTCTTCATAATCAAATCTGTTTAATCTTAAAATTATCTCTCCTTCAGAAGGTTTATCAATTCTGTTTTCTAATCTACGTCTTAACTCTTCTTTTGGAACTCTTAAAAAGATTGTTACTATTTTTATATCTTTTAAAGTTTCTTTTAATTTTTCAGTTCCATTAACATCAATATCTTTAATGATAATTCCTGATTTTGATTCTTCGTTTAATATTTTCTTTGAAGTTCCATAATAATTATTGTGATGAATATCGTATTCATAAATTTCATCATTTTTTATTTTTTCTTCAAATTCTTCTTTTGTTAAGAAGATGTATGTTTGACCTGGAACGTCACCTTCTCTAGGTGGTCTTGATGTAAAAGATGGAATTGATTTAACATTATCCATTCTTTTAATAATTTCTTTTTTTATTGTATCTTTACCAGCTCCTGCTACACCAGATAATATAACTAACATAAATTTTACCCCTCTAATTTTTATATATTAATATTATTCTTCTGTTTCTTCTAATTTTTCTACTTTACCTTCAGCAATTTCAGTAGCAGCTAAAGTTACAACTGATCTGTCTTTAGCTTTTGTTTGTACTGGATCACCACTAGCTATTTGTCTAGCTCTTCTAGCTGTCATTATTACTAGAGAATATCTGTTATCCTCTACTTTTTCTAATAACTCTTGTACTGTTGGTTTTACTATCATTTTTTTATTTCCTCCTTAAAATTATTTATTTTCATCATCATTATCTAATCCTGTATCAACTCTTCCTGCGATTGTTTCTGGTTGAACAGCTGATAGAATTATATGTCCTGAATCCATGATTATTACAGATCTTGTTCTTCTTCCATATGTTGCATCAATAGCATTTTTTCCGTCTTTCGCTTCTTGTACAATTCTTTTTATTGGAGCTGAATCAGGGCTCACTATTGAAATGATTCTTTCTGCAGAAACTATGTTACCAAAACCGATATTAATTAGTTGCATAATTTTTACCTTCCTTTTAAAAAATTTAGATTTAAAGTTTCTATAAACTTTATTCAATATTTTGTATTTGTTCTCTTATGTTTTCAACTTCTGTTTTTATTTCAATAACTTTATTAGTTATATCTAAAGAATTTGCTTTAGATCCTATAGTATTTACTTCTCTATTTATTTCTTGGATAAGAAAATCAATTTTCTTTCCTATAGGTGAACTTTGTTTAATCAATTCTAAGAATTGAGAAATATGACTTTTTAATCTTGTTAATTCTTCTTCTATTGAAGACTTGTCTGAGAATATAACAATTTCTTGCATTAATCTTGTTTCATCTACTGTTCCTGGAGCTAATAATTCATTAACTCTTGTTTGTAATCTTGTCATATATTCTTCTACTAATGTGCTTGAGAATTTAGTTACTTCATTTACTTTATCTTGAATTAAATAAATTCTTCTTTCAATATCTTCTACTAATTTTTGTCCTTCTACTTCTCTCATAGAAACAAATTTTTCTAAAGCATCATCTAATGCTATCATAACTTCTTGTCCGATTAATTCATCATTATCTTCATCTTCTAGTTTAAGAATTTCAGGGAATTTAGAAACATCAATAACACTTAAATCAAATCTTAAATCTGCTTCTTCTGCTAAAGATTTTAATTCTTTAATGTATTCTTTAGCTAATTCTTTGTTTATTCTTATTGTTGTTCCTTTGCTACTATAGTTTTCAAAAGAAACAAATATATCAATTTTTCCTCTTGAAATTACTTCTGCTACTCTTTTTCTGATTTTGTCTTCTACGCTGTTTAAAAATCTTGGAAGTCTAACATTTATATCACTATATTTGTGATTTACTGATTTAATTTCTACAGTATATGTTCTTCCTTCATTTTCATACTTTCCACGGCCAAAGCCTGTCATACTTTTTATCAATTTTATTTACCTCTTTTCATTTATTTTTTCTTTATCTTTTGTTTTGTGTTTTGAGCTTTATGTTTTGACGTTTGGTTTGTTTGATTTTTACTTGCTTGCTCTTTTTGAATAGTTCTTAATTTCTGTCTTTTTATTATTACTTTTCTTATTTCTTCTTCCTCTTCCATTTTGGCTCTATATGATTTTTTACTATCTTCTTCTAAATAACCTTTTCTTTCATCATCTTTTAGCAATGTTTTAACATCACTTAAATTATTTTGATGTTTAAATTGATTTTGTTTAAAAATCACGAAAGATTTAAATGAATAATAAATAAGAAGTACTGCCGGAAGAATCATAATAGAATTTCTTAAATATGCTGTAGTATGTAAATAAATATAAGGAATATATAGTGAAAGTATTCCACATACCAATAATTCCACACCTATTAATGCTAATTTTTTACTATCTTTTCTATAAGCAATTTCTATGTCTACTACAGTTATTAAAATAATCCCAAGAGCAAAATATTTCATATAATGTTCAAAACTATTATGATCAAATTTATAATACATTAAGTTTATTGCAACTAAATAAGCAACAATTATTAAAGCAGCTATTAATGTATGAAAAATATTTGTTTTAATATCTTCTTTTACATTTTGTGGTAGCTTTCTTTTTTGTTCGATTTCTAGTTGCATCAGCTTAGCTTTTTCCAATGGCTATTTTCCTCCATTTTCTAATTCATACATTATTATTGAAGCAACTTGAAGTGCTACTGTTTCTGTTCTTAAAATTCTTTTTCCTAAACTTATAACTTTTGCTCCTTGACTTTTTAAAGTTTCAACTTCATCAAGTTCTAATCCACCTTCTGGACCAATTACAACAGCAATTTTATAAGTTTCTTTTATATCTTTTAGTTTTTGTAGTTCTTCTTTTATATAAGTTTCTTTTTCCATTTCATATGCTACTAAAACTAAATCATATTCATTAATTTTACTACTAATAGTTTTTATTGATTCTAAATTTGTTACTTTTGGAATTAAATCTCTACCAGATTGTTTAGCAGCAACCTCTGCAATTTTATTCCATCTATCTATTTTCTTTACTTGATCTTTTCCATCAAGTTTTACAATACATCTTTTCATATTAGTTGGAATAAATTCAGTCACACCAAGCTCTGTTCCTTTTTGTATTATTAATTCCATTTTGTCTGCTTTAGGTAATCCTTGAATTATATGTAATTCAACATTTCCTTCTGCTTCATTTTCAATTTCTTCTAATATTTCACATTCAACTTTTTTAGAAGAAATTTCTTTTATTTCACATCTATAATTTTTTGAATTGTCTTGATCACATATTTTTATTTCTTCACCTACATTTAATCTTAAAACATTTTTTATGTGATTAACATCTTCATCAATTATTTTTATTTTATTATTAGATATTTGATTTTCTTTTACAAAAAATTTACTCAAAGTTTCTTTTCTCCTAATCCTTGATTTTCATATTATATCATAGGTTTTAAAAGAAATAAAGAGATTTTAAAAGAAATTCGAAGAAATTTAAAGAAAAATAAAATCGTCGCTCAAATTAATATCGACGATTTCATATTTTTATTTTAAAATTCATAATTATCTGGAAAGACATTTTTATCTTCTCTTTTTATTTTTTCAATATAACTTCCAATATCAAGTTTTGACATTTTATTAATAAAGTTATCCATTTTTTCTTCTGGTAGAAGATTATTTCCACAAGTATTATCAACATTCATTCTAGTTAAAGTTTGTTTAATATTATTATTCATAACATCATCTAAATTTAAAGAATGAATATTATATTTTTCTTCTAAATAAGGATTTGTTATTCTATAGCTATAATACAAATCTTGAATCATACCATCAAAATCCACTCCAGCTAAATATTCATCACTCAAAAATTCTTGATAGAAAATAAAATCTGTTGCTAAATGTAAAAATACTCCTTTTTCATAATCTGTTTCAACTTTATTTTCTTTTAAATATTCATTTAATCTAACCTTTTCAAAAACATATTGTCTTAAATGATTTTTATCTCTCATTCCTGTATAATGACTTATCGATTTGTCTTTTACTAAATCTGGATCAATACTTCCTCTAAAAAAAGCTTCTTTATTTTCTATTTTATTTTTTTCACTATATTTCACTGCTACTGCTAAATGTATATTAAAACTAGGCATTTCTTATCCTCCTCTTTAAACTTCATTTATTATATCATACAATGCAAAATTTGTAACAAAAAAGATATATTTTTTTATGAATAAAATCTTGATTCCAAAGATATAATACTATATAATGCAATTGTTGTAAAAATCAACAAAATTTTATATTCCTCTTTAGCTCAGTTGGTAGATGTTGAAGCTCTTGAGCGATAGCGATTAGAGATTCAATATGCGTTAGCTGCGCGAGGAGAGCGCGACAAAATTAATATTCCTCTTTAGCTCAGTTGGTAGAGCGCTCGGCTGTTAACCGATAGGTCGTTGGTTCGAGTCCAACAAGAGGAGCCAAAAAATAAGGTAGTTTTCCACAAACTACCTTATTTTTATTATATGTTTTCCACAATTTATAACCAAAACCTTAAAAACCGCTATTTATCAGCAAAATATCTTTTCAATTTATCACAAGTATCTAAAACTTTTTGTCTATTTTCTTCAGTTTCGTTTTCCATTACAAATTGATTTATATCTCTTAAATATTTTACACCTTTTCCGAATTTTTCTTTCATCCAGTCATAGTAAGGAAATAACCAAATATGAAAATGTTTTGAACGTTCTTCTTGAACAATAGTTACTTCCTCACAAATATTTAGTTCATTTAAAGCTTTTCTAGTTTTATATAATAAATTTGCAAGTTCTAAATTTTCTTCTTCTGAAAATCCTAAAAGAGAATTAACGTGTTTTTTAGATTGAATAATTAAAAATCCTTCAATCATAACTTCTGCATCTTGAGCAAGTACAAAATTTTCAGTTTCATATATCCAACCACCAACAGGTACTAAATCTCCATTTATAACACTACAACCTGTACATTTATTATTTATTATATCACTCATCAATAATCTCCTATTTTATTAAATGATTATTTATTTTTTTCATCAGCTGCTAATAAAGCATCAATTAATCCGCAGCATTCTCTTCCTTCACCACAATATCTATCTGTCATACATGTTGGTCCTAATCCTTTTCCAATTAATGGAGCAACTTCTGCAACTTGTTTTGCAATATCTTTTGCAATAAATCTAATTTGCCATTGAGCTTTATTACAGCAACGTAATCTGCAAACCCATTGTGTATTTCTTGCATTCATTGTTGTTACAACATTTAACAGTTGATTTCCTAAATAGAAATATACTAAGTCTCCTTCGTTAACTCCTGTTGCTTTAAATTTTTCTACCATCTCAATATTTTTCTTTGTTGCTTCTATATAAATATCATTTGCATTTGCTTTTACACTTTCAGGAATTACATAATTATTCATATTCCACATTGGTGTGAATTCTGGAATTAATAATGAATGCATTCTATGACGAGTAAGATGAGTTAATATTGATAATGAAATTGGAATTTGGAAGGTAAAGCTTGCTTGTTCAAGTTCTCTTTTTTCATCTTTATGCATAATTTCATACATCATTTTTTCTTTTGCATCTTTATCTTTTTTTACCATATTTGCTAAAATTTCTTTAGCTTGCTCTTTTGAACATTGATAATGATACATTATTGAGCTTTCTAGAACAACATCATCTGCATCTGGTGTATAGCTTATCATAGTTGCTTTATCAGCAATTTTTATTTCTGGTCTTTCTTCTAAACTTTCTAAATATTCAAATCCTGTTTTTAAATTATCTTCTTGAGCTTTTAAACTTGCTCTTAAATAAGGAATATGATCTTTAGTAAGCTCAAATAAAGCATCTCCTAATTCTTTTAAGTCTGGAATATTGCTTAAATGTCCATTTCTTAAAGCAACAATCATTTTTTCAAGTTCTCTACCATCTAGCCCCATAATGATATTGCTATGATATGAGTATGGTAAAATAAATCTTGCATCTTCTACTTTTACTCCACTATCAACAATTTCTCCATATGTATTAAATAAATATTTCATATGTTTATTGTATTCTTCTTTTAATTCATCATTTTTCTCATGAATTTCACCATCTTTATTTCTAAATTCAGGTGTATAGAAACCTACTGTTCTAAAATCTACTTCTCTTCTTGATTTTATTGTAAAAGAAGTTAATCTATATCCTATAATTGTCTGTTCAACTATTGGTGTAACATCATTTAATGCAAATAATAAATAGTCATGTTCAATAATTGATTTATGCCCCATTTTTATAATTCTTTTAATTAATTTTAAATTACTTTCATAATCATTACAGCTTTCTAAAACTTCTGAAACGTTTCCTGGAAATCTTGATAATTTTCCTGCTGCTGCAACATTTTGAATTCTTGTTTCTAATTCTTCCTTTGTACATCCACCGATTAATTCAATTTTCATTTTTATAATCCTTTCATTATTGAAATGTATTTTCAATAATTTTTATATCATAATTTAATATAATCTTCAACAAATTTTCTATTTAATTATTATATTTTATAAGTTCAGTTTACATATTAATTTTCATCAAAAGTTATTTGATATTTTTTGTCAAAAAATGTATTTTTTAGCTTGCTTTTTTTCTAATAAATGATATTATGAGTTTGCTAAAAAATTAGAAAGGAAGGTAGCGCTCTATGAAAAAGACTCGGAACTTATTTCTGTTAGTCGGCTCACCCGCAGATACACCTAAAGCTCTTGAAGCTATCAAGTTCAAAGGATTGATTACAGTCCCTTACTGGACTCCTTGTCTTCCTCTTGATGTTGAAAAAGCCTTCAAGAACAACAAAAGTGTCGTCTGCTCCAGAGATGATTTCGTTGGCAAAATCCCTAAAAACGCAGTCATCGTCAACGTTGTTCCAACAGCTCGTTCTCATGTTTGTAGCTTACGGCAGACAATTTACCTTAGATATTCTGAAAGTATTGCAAATCAGTTCGAAAAAATTGCAAACGATCTTAATCTCGATATCGGAGATCATAAGTCTAATACCTCAGGCTTGTTCGATGGACCAACAAAAAAAGATTGTGCCTACTGTCAGTATCTTGATGGAAACATCCAGAAAAATAAACGCACAGTCTACCGCAGTAGCAACTTTTTTGTTATTCCAACCCTTGGTCAGTTTATTACTGGCTATTTGCTTATCATTCCAGACCAGCATATCATGTCCAATGGAGAACTTTCACCAGAACATCTTGAGGAATTTAAAAACGTCTTAGAAGACGTTGAATACATTCTCAAACTTGCTTATCCTGGTTACAAAATTCTTGTCTGGGAAAATGGTAGTGGCTCAAGTGGAAAAGGAAAAGCAAAAGACTCTCTTGTTCACTCGCATGTTCACGTTGCACCGTCTGCATTAACATCAAACGACATTAAAGAAATTTCCGGATTCGATTTTGATGAGATTAACTTGTTTGACTTACCAAAATACAAGGATCATTCTTATCTTTTAATCAAGAATCCTGACAACGAGAAATGGATTATCAACAACAATCCGGAAGTTTATATTCCTAGACAGTATGTAAGACAACTTATTGCCGAAGAATATGAAATTCCTGGTGATGCTTGGAACTGGCGTACTCACCCATTTGAGGATAAAATGTATCAAACTATTGATGACATTATTACCGTTATTTGGAAAAACAGAGACCAGCTTCCTGAACGAATCCGAAATAACACCAACTTTTTATTTGACGCAAATTAAACCTAAACTAAAACGCATACGGTGCTTCAACTGAAGCCCATATGCGTTTTTCTATAATTCTAATTAATATTTTATAATATTGTTTTATTTTATAATTGTTATTTATTTTTTACAATTTGTTTTTTAAAATTTAATTCTCCAAATTCTTCTGTTGGAACATAACCTGGTTTTGAATTTATAACATCAGGTATTCTATTAACAATACTTGCACAAGTAAGTTCAACAGTATTTGGTTTTTCAACTGTTATTGTGGTTGTTGGTTCTCCTTCAACTGTCCATACATTTTTATCATATTCATCAGGTCCATATACTTTACCTATACATTCTGACTCAATTGTAATTCCTTCTTCTGTTTCTGTTGTAACAATCGCACTCATTCCAGTTGCATCTCCAGATTTTATTGTCATATTTAAAGTTGAAGAATATATATCATCACTATAAGTTTGAGGAACACATTTTTGAGATTGTCTTTTTACTGTTAATCCTAATTTGGCACAAAGCCAACCATTAACATTCCACATATATGATGGCGCATACTCACCTTTTTCAATAACAGCTTGTCTTTCCGCATCTGGTATTCTATCTATTGAAGCAATTTGTTCATCAAACTCAGATAAAGTAAGTCCTGCTCCATGAGCTTCTGCCAAAGCAATTCCATAATCTTCAACATTATAGCTTGAACTTCCTTTTATTTTTGTTATTTTATGAGTCGAACCAGCTATTGAACTTATCAGTTGTCCCCAATAAATATCTTGATAACCACTTCCTGTTATTGTACAATTATTTTTCTTTGCTAATTCATCAATTTTTTTAGTTAAATTTGGATTTGAATTCATTGGAAAAAATGCTTCTTCACAAGTTGTAATCGCATTAATTCCAAGTTCCGCACACAACATTAACGGATATTCAACCTCTGTAAATAAACTTCTCGTTGTAACAACACAAATATCTGGTTTTGTAACTTCAAGAACTTCACGTGCATCTTTTCCATCAGAAACTACTACTCCCAGATTTTCTCTTCCTAATATTTCTCCTATATCTTTTCCAATTACCGCTGGATCAACATCTATTGCGCCAACTATTTCCACACCTTTCTCTAGCATGTAACGCATTGTAAAAACAGACATTTTCCCAACACCATATTGAACCGCTTTAACTTTTTCCATAAAAATCTCCTTTCAAATTTCGTTCTACACTTCAGTATTATACCCAAATTTAATTTTTCTAAACCTTTAAAGAATTCAGTATATTACAAGTATTCCAAAATTATAATTTATAAATTCAAAGTATTTTCATAAAAAAAGAACAAACTAGAAAAAACTTCTAATTTGTCCTTTTTTACAAAATTATGATTTTCAAATTTTATTATTTATTTGCACCACTCATTGAAAATTTCTTTAATTTTTCTTGTGCTAAATAATTAATTGTTCCAAGTGGGAATTTTCCATTTTTATCTTTCTTTCCAGCTGGAACTCCTGTTAGAATTTCAATTCCTTCATCTATTGTAGAAACTGCATACACATGAAATTTTCCTTTTTTTACAGACTCTAATATTTCATCACTTAAATGTAAATTTCTAACATTTTGTTTTGGAATAATTACACCTTGTTCTCCATTAAATCCTCTCAATTTACATGTTTGATAAAATCCTTCGATTTTTTCATTAACACCACCAATTGGTTGGATAAATCCTTTTTGGTTTACTGAGCCTGTTACTGCAATTGATTGGTTTATTGGTATTCCTGACAAACTTGAAAGTATTGCATAGGCTTCAGTGCTTGAAGCACTATCTCCATCAACTCCACCATATAATTGTTCAAAACACAAGTTGGCTGTTAATGAAAGTGGCATATCTTGAGCAAATTGCTCTCCTAAGAATCCTGTTAAAATTAAAACACCTTTAGAATGAGATGGTCCAGACATTTCAATTTCTCTTTCTATATTAACAATTCCTTCTCTTCCCATATATGTGCTTGCAGTTATTCTTGCTGGTTTTCCAAAAGAATAATCACCTATAGTCATAACTGTTAAACCATTTACTTGACCAACTGAAAAACCTTCTGTATCTATTAAGATTGCTTCTTCTTTAATCATTTGAAGATATCTTGTGTCATATTTTTTTATTCTATCAATACGCTCATCTAAAGCCTTTTGAATATATTCTTTAGAAATTACTTTTTGTTTATCTTTTCTTGCCCATACAGAAGCTTCACCAATTATTTGTCCAATTTCACTAAATTGTGTTGATAATTTCTCTTTGTCACCTGCTAGTTTTGATGTTGTTTCAACTATTCTAGCCATAGCTTCTTTATCTAAATCTAGCAAACCTTCTTGAGCACAGAAGCTTCTCACAAATTTGCTTAATCTTTCAATATTTTCTGTTGTTTTTGGAGCGTCTTCTTCAAATTCAACTTTTATTTTGAATAGTTTTCTAAAATCATCATCCATTGATAAAAGTGTATGATAAATATTTGAACTTCCAATTAATAAAACTTTTATTTTTAATGGAATTGGTTCTGGTTTTAAAGAAACTAATAACATTCCATTTCTTTGTTCCATTGCATTTTCTATAGATAACTCTTTTATTTTTAAAGCTTTTTTTAGTGCATCATAGCATGCTCCATTATTTAGTATATCTTTAGCTTGGAATATTATATATCCACCATTTGCTTGGTGTAATAAACCTGGTTTTATCATCATATAATCAGTTTTTAAAGCACCATATTGGTTTTCGTATTCTAATCCACCAAATATATTGTAATATGAATAGTTTGTATCCATTATTACTGGTGCACCTTCGCGTTTACTGTTATCAACAAATAGGTTTACTCTATAGTTAAGCCAAGGTTCTCTTTCCACTCTTGACATCTGTTGCATTTGTGGTGGTTGATTTTGTGATTTAGAATCTTGTTCTGGCGCTAAAAAACAATTAATATTTTTTAATATATCTTTTTTGATACTATCTAAATAAGTACCAATTTTCTTATTTCTTTTATAATTTGCTTTTATTGAATTAACATGTACATTAATTGTCATTAAAGCCACATTTGATTGCCATTCATCAATTTTCTTTTCAGATTCTCTTTCTATTGCTTTTATTTCAGCAAGTGCTTGAAATATTTGTTCTTGAACTAATGTTGAACGTTCTTCAAATTCTCTTTTTACACTTTCATCTAATTCTTCAAACTCTTCTTCTGCAAGTGTTTTTCCATCTAATACTGGCATCATATAAACACCATTATCAGTTGATCTTACTTGAAAACCTTGAATCATTGTTTTTTGATTTAATTTAGCTAAAAGAGCTTCTCTTTTTTCTTCAAATTCTTGTTTTATAATTTGTTTTTCTTTTTCAAAGTCATCATTATTGAAAGTTTTCTTTAAATCTCTTCTGACATCTTTAACAAAGTCTTCCATTGTATTTTTGAAGACTTTACCTTGTCCTGCTGGAAATGATACTGCAACAGGTGCATTTGGATTTTCAAAATTATATATATACACCCAATCATTAGGAACTTTTTCTTTTTCAGCTTTTTTCTCTAAGAACTTTCTTGTATACATTGTTTTTCCAACACCAGAAGGTCCCTCAAGGTACATGTTATAGCCTTTTATTTCAATATCAGTTCCAAATTCAAGAGCTTTCATTCCTCTTTCTTGTCCATATATTAAATCACTTGTATCTACTAATTCTTTTGTTGTTTCAAATTTGAACAAATTAGGATTGCAAACGTCTTTTAAATCCTTTACTGATAGTTCATTTCTTTTTCTCATTAGTACATTTCCTCCGATTAAAAACTTATATAGTGATTTTATCTCAAACAAATAAATAATGCAATTATTATTTATAAAAAATTTGCATTAATTTGTTTAAAAATGTATGTTAAAATTTTTAGTCATAATAATTGCATTATCGATTCCATTATAATATTTTTTTCTTATTCCAACTTCTTCAAAACCTGAAGTTTTGTATAGATTTATTGCTGGTATATTTTTTTCATTTACTTCTAAACTAATACATTCTTTCTCAGTTTGTTTTGCCATTTCTATTAGTTTATCTAAAAGTAATTTTCCTATACCTTTTTTTCTTTCTGACTTTTTAGTTACAATATTTGTTATTTCTACATCATCTGGTAATATTATTATTCCAGCAAACCCAACAATTTCTTCATTTCTTTTGGCAACAATATATTTTGAAAGTTCATTTTCTAATTCGCTTTTTAAAATACTTGGTTTCCAAAATTCATCAAATTCATGTTGAAGTATATCTTTTATTTTCTCAAAATCTTGAAGAGTCATTTCTTCAATTTTTATCATAATATAATCTCCTATTTTTTTAATCTTTCTGCTTGTGATTTTCTTAAGTAAACTGGCATGATTGTATCTGCAGTACATAAATCATTTTCTAAATATTTTTTATATCCTATTTTTCCAACGTTTTCTGCTGATTGATTATTTTCTTTAGAAAATTCGACATTTTTTAAACTGTTTGTTAATAATTCTTTATGTAATTCTGCACCATTTCCAACAAAGCAAATATTTTCATATTTTTTCAAAACTTCAATAATTTCATTTATATCATCAGCTAAATATTCTTCTTTTTTATTATATTGTTCATCAAAAATTCCACAATATACTTGATTGTTTCTAGCATCTATTAATGAAACTATTGTATTTTTCCCTTCTACACTTCTAGCTAAAGTTTCAAGAGACATTACTGAAGCAACTTTTATATTTAAAACTTCAGCAATTGGTTTTATTGATGCAACACCAATTCTAATTCCAGTAAAAGAACCTGGTCCAACACAACAAGCAATTAATTCAATAGCTTTTGGTTCTAGATTATTCCTTTTCAACAACTCATCTAAAAGTGGCATTAAATTTTCTGAATGTGTTCTTCCATCATTTAATTCATTTTTATCTATTAATTTATCATCTTCCAAAATTGCAACTGAGCAAATTGGGCTTGATGTATCTATTGCTAAAATTTTCATATTTTTTCCTCCATGCTTAAATATTTTATATCATTTTTATTGATTTGTAAACCATAATTTGACGCTTTTACCATTTTATGTTAATATTAATAGTGATGCAAGTACAATTTTGTACACCTTTCATTCACTATACTATAAATATCTTCAAGGAGGGAACTAATTTTGAATGAAAATAGCCAAAGTTTCGTAATCCTGAATGGGATTCGATCCAATCCAAATGAAGCCAAGGAAAATGCAATCAGAAACAGTCTTCCTGTCTATGATAATCCTTCCGAGCTTCTGGAACTCGAAAACTCTCAGAAAGACATCTCTGTTCGCGCCACTGCCGAAGTTATGAACGAAATGCTCAAGATGAAATTTTCTGGAATCGATATTCAGAAATTTATGGAAATCTATACCAAACTGCACATCGGCGAAGCATTTGCACTCCCGGTTCCGCCTATCATCACCTGTACCTTTAAGAATATGACTTCTGCGGAAGAAGTTCAAAACTTTCTTTCTGGACATCAAAGGTTGATTGGTGAAGACAGTTTTGGTCATTCTTTCCTGAATCTCCACACAGACAATGTGTACGAATTCACCATCATCCGCGCCCATTTCAATTTGGCAGAAGACCACAAGTCTATCTACCACGGCTACTACTATGATGAAAACGAGAAATTCGCGTTCTTTATCAAATCATCTGCTCAGTTTGATCTTACTGTCGTTTATTCTGAAAAGTAAGATTTTCTGATGTAGTTATGATGAGATACCGAAAAGAGAGAGCAACATGCTCTCTCTTTTCGGTTTATATATTTTTATATTTTATAAATCAAAACTAATATTTCCAACAACATTTATATCAATATTTCTTAAATTAACATTTTCATTATCTCTTGAAAAATTAATTTTTACGTAATCTTTTGGAAGAGCCTCTTCAATTAGTTCTCCCCATTCAATTATGCAAGCACCTTTTTCAAAATATTCTTCTCCACCAATTGCATAAAATTCATCTATATCTGCCAATCTATATACATCAAAATGATAAATATTTAAATCATTTGCATAATATTCATTAACAATTGTAAAAGTTGGACTTGAAATTTCATCTTCTAGATTAAAGTATTTCAAAATTCCTTCAGTTAATTTTGTTTTTCCAGAACCCAAATCTCCAGTTAAAACTATAACTAATCCTTTTCTCAATTGTGCTGCTATTTTTTTACCTAATTCAATTGTTTCATTTTCTGAATTTGATATTATTTTCATTTTTCCTCACTTAACAATTTATTTTTAACATTAATATTATAGTACAAAACTCTTAATATTTCAAGCATTCTAGTCTATATAGTTTCAACATTGTATTCTAATTCTTTATATATTTGATTTTAATATTTTCTAAATTAAATGCTATTTAGATTTTTTATCAAATTTATTTATATTTTTTACTTATTCTAAATTTTATTTATAATTCTAATTAAATATTTGTAGAAATCTAGAAAAAACGATTATTTTATATTATAATCAAGAAATTAATAAAATTATAATAACTAATAATAAAATTTAATAAAGTTTTAATTTGTAAAATTTTATTAAGTTTTAGCTTGGAGGCAAAATGAATAATTATTTAAAAAACTTAAATCCAGAAGTAAAAGAATATTTTAAAATATTATCACCAGAATTTCCTGAATGGTTATTAGAATATATAGATACCCCAGAAATGAAAAGAATTGACGGAATAAGCATATTCTGTGGAACTGATTATACAAAATTATTTAACAATAAATTTTGGTATTCTAATTTGGACCATAGTATTGGAGTTGCTTTAATTATTTGGAATTTTACTAAAGATAAAAAGCAAACTTTAGCAGGCTTATTTCATGATATAGCAACACCAACTTTTAAACATTGTATTGATTTTATGAACGGTGATTCCGAAAAACAAGAATCTACTGAAGGTAGAACAGAAGATATAATAAGAAATTCTAAAGAAATAGTTAATCTTTTAAATAAAGATAACATCAAAGTTGAAGAAGTATCTGATTATCATATTTACCCTATTGCAGATAATGATACTCCTATGCTTAGTGCTGATAGGTTTGAATATACATTTGCAAATGGATTATCATTCTATAGAATTTGGAATTTAGAAACAATAAAAGAATTTTATAATGATGTATGTATTTTAGAAAATGAGAATGGAATTCAAGAACTTGGTTTTAAAACTCCTGAAATTTGTGAAAAATATGTTACTATGATTTCTGAGCTTTGGCCAAAATGGATTAGTAATGAAGATAGAGTTACACTTCAATTTTTTGCAGATATTGTAAAATCTATGAATGTAAAAAATCTTATTACAATAGACGATTTATATACATATTCTGAAAAAGAAATTATTAATAGAATTTTAAATTGTGAAGATTCTTATATCAAAGAAAACTTTATAAAATTTCAAAATTCAACAACGGTTTTTGAAAATCAAACACCTGTTGAAAATCAATATTGTATATCAACAAAAGGCAAAAAAAGATACATTATACCTCTAGTAAGTTATAAAAATTCTGTAAAAAGAATTAACGAAATTTCAGAAAAAGCAAAGAATTCAATTGATAATTATTTAGCTATAGAACAGCCAAAATATGTTGGATTAAATTTTAATTTTAAACCTTATGAATTTAAATAATTTTTGTTTGTGTTTACCATATACTTATTATGTTGATTGTTTTGATAAAAAATGGTATAATATCTTTATATTAAACATTATGGGAGGATTATTTTATGGCAAAAATGCAGCAAGAAACTAACCGGAAACTTCAAAACTCCTCACGAAAACAATTAAAATCTAAGCGAGCAAAACCGCCAGTCTTCACCGGCTTCAAAGTCTACCAAAACGATGAAAATGGCTTCTTCATCATCAATAACAAAGATGGAAGTATTTTCAAATGGATTGATGTCAGAGCTTTAAAATGTAACGGCATCTTTGACGGTTATAAAAGACACTACCGTTCCGGCAGACGCAATTTTGAAGGATACGTCTGTAGCATTTTCAGAGACAAAGACCGTGTCGAATATGTTGAATCTGATGTAAAAAATTTTCAGAGAGCAACAAGATTCTTCGGTGGTTTCTACATCTCTATATGTCGCGCCAGACTGAATAAAGAAAGAGAAATTGCCTATCTTCCTGTCGGTCCTACAGTTGATTTAGTCAACTTCGCAACTGCTAAAGAAAATGCAGAAATGTACTCTCAAAAGTTTTCCAAGAAAAATGATTTCATTTCTGCACTTCCTTGTGGAGCTGCAATGGACTGTGTAAGTGAAGAAATCTATGAACGTTTTGAGAAAGAAGTCCTTGAAGTCAAAAAAGAAGACGAATCTATGTATGATGCATGGAATCGCCATTCTGACGAAGTACATGATGATTTTAGAAAGAACGGAATTTATGGTATTCGCGATCTGATTTATCCTGGTGCTGAAATCACTTCTGAAAGTTTTAGTGATATTAGATATCAATGTGCTGTCAGAGGTGGCGCCAGAGGTATGTTCCTTATCAGCTATTACGATTTTGAGAAAGAGATGATGGACTGTTACTTTGAAATCGGTCATCGAAATTTCATATCTACCAGAGCTGAATTTGAAGATTACGGTTATCGTATCGTTTTGCTCCCTCAGAAAAAATAATTGTTTTTAAGTATATACTATATATACTGCAAAATCCCAGGTTTCAAACACCTGGGATTTTTGTTTTTATTTATAATTCTTCTACCACTCCTAATATTATAATTCCTATTATAATTAAAATTAGTGATACATATTCTTTTTTAGTTAATTTTTCTTTTAAGAAAATTCTAGAAAGAATCATTGAAACCACACAATAAGATGCAACCATTGGAGCTGCTATAATAGCATTTCCACTTAAAGCATATACATAGAAAAATTGTCCGGCAGTTTCAAAAATTGCAGCTAAAAAATTATTTTTTACAGTTTCTTTTGTTGTTTTAGATTTTTTTATAATTAAGAAAATTAAACAAACAATAGCAGCAATTAAAAATGTTAATTCATAAGAAACATTTGCAACTAATTCCATTGTTTCTTCAGTAATATTCACAAGTGGTGTTGTTTCCATACTTAAATAATAAGCATCAAAAAATGTTCCTAAAGAATCTATAATACAATAAAGTATTGGCATTAAAAATGCTACAAAACCTATTTTATATTTTCTATCTTCTGGATTTTCACTTGAATTCGCTTTTCTTTCCAAAATTCCCAATGCTAATAATCCCACCGCAATTATAGCAATTGCAACAACAGATATTGGCCCCATAGTTTCTTTTAAAATTAAGAAACACAAAATTGAAACTATAATACCAGATGTATTTTGAATTGGTGATGAAATTGAAAGTTCTAAATATCTAAGTCCAAAATAACCAATTGCCATAGATAATATGTACATACTAGAAACTGGTAAATACATCAAAATATTTTTAAAATCATAATTCAAATCATTTGTTAGAAGTGTAAAAATCGCATGAGCTCCCATTACAATTCCCACAGCAGCAACAGTTTTTAAATGTGTATGTTTTTCTTCTTGGTCTGCACTTTTTTTATAAAATAAATCAGCAGTTCCCCAAAATAACATAACAAGTAGTGCAAAAATAAACCACATATCTCCTCCAAAAATTTACAATATTTTAAATCAACTATATTATATATTTATTTAGGGAAATATTTCAATTAATTTTCTAATTTAGTAAATTCGTTACTATATGTTTTTCCTTCAACTTCTGTTCTAACTACGATGTTTGTTTCATCAATTACATCAACATACTCTCTTCCAGACATTCTTTTTACAGTTTCTTCACTTGTTATTGGATCCCATTCTGTTTTTTCTTCCCATATAATTCTTAATTCTTTTTCTCCTACCATTGTATATGTTCCTTTAAAAATAGCCATATTTGTTGAATATTCAGCAGTTCCATCTTTATAAAATTCATATGCAACATCAGACGCTTCCATTGAATATACACCTTCTAATATTATTTGTTCATTGTATTTTGAAATTACTAATCTATCATCTACATATTCAAATTCAACTTCATTCTCAAACAAATACTCTTCTTCCTCTGCTCTTTCGCCTTCAACCATATTATTATAAATTTCTAAATCTTTAATTGTAATTCCGAAAACATATTTATTACCATCATTTGATTTTAAATTTACATCTGTAATTTCTATAGAAAATCCTCCACCAGCACAATCACAAAATGCAACTTTTCCATCTATATTTCTATATTGTGAAAAATATTTTATAAAATAATCTTCTGTTACATATTGTAATAAAACATTTTTGAATTTTTCATAATCAGTATTTGATTTTATATATCCATTTGAATCTTCTTGACCTCTTGATAATTCATCTAAATCTTCTTCAGTTTCTAACCCCAATATTGCTAATAAATAAGGCATTGGACCTATATTGCTTTTCTCATATCCTTGAATTTTTTGATATTCATTTAATGTATTTTTTACAATGCTTTCAATTTCTTCATCAGCCATTTTTTTAATGTCTTTGATAACATTAACTTCGGTAACAGTTACACTATTATCTTCTTCCTCTTCAACATCAATTGTATTTTCATTCCCAGCATCTTCATTTACTACATTTTCGTTATCATTTTGTTTATCAATTATATTTTCTGTAGCTAGTGTATTTTCTGTAGGAGAATCTTCAGAAGTTAGAAGTTTGACTCCTGAAAAAATAATTCCTCCCATAATTAATATTAAAAATATTATTAGTATTCTTTGACCTGTTAGTTTATTATTTTCTTCCATGCTTTACCTCTCTTCTTTTTTGATATTTTTATTATATACATTAGACTAAACTTTTTCAATTATAGTTCTTATTTTATTTAATTTTATATGTGGGGTAGCCAATCATATGTCTCGCTTTTTTGAAATCAAAATTGTTTAAACATTATTTATTGCTTATACCAATTCTCCTTGACTTTTATATCTTTTCAAGACCTCTTATTTTTAAAATAAATCCCCAACATTTTTCTTTTTTAATAATTTAAATTCTTCCTTGTTTTTCTTTGTTATTAGTTCTTCTTTTATTTCACCTTGCATACATGTTTTAACTTCAATTCTTCCATTTTGAATTTTTGGATGTCTTAATATCCTTTTTAAATTTTTATCTATGTTTAATTTTTGTTTGCTAGTACTAATTGCAATATATGAAAACTTTTCATCTTCAAATCCAATTTCTGCATCTTTTAAATATTTATGAATTTTAGTTCTTTGTACCCTAACACTTGATGCACACCAATCGTTTTCTGGAATATCACATCTGCCATTAAAACCTGTGCATGGAGCAATTATTTCATATCCTTTTTCAAAAGCATACTCTCTAATTCTCTTAACATTTTCAAATCCTTCTGGTGTTCCAGGTTCAACAACCAACAAAACTTTATTGGTACATAATAAAACTTTTTCTATAACTTTTAATCTATTTTTTTCACTAAGCTCGTTAATCATATAAGACAATATGCATAAATCTTTTGATTCTTTTAATTCTTCATTTAATATATCTGCTTCTATAAATTTGACATTTTTTAATTCTTCGTTATAAGAAAAATATTTTTTCGATAAATCTCTCATAGCTTTTTCTCTTTCTAAACAAACAATATCATTTACATCAAACATTTCTGTAACAGCCCATTCAGCAGCACCAGTTCCAGAACCAATATCTAATAAAGAATTAATATTAAAATCTTTTAATTCTTTAATCTTTTCTAAACAAGTTCTAATAGCAGAATACGTAGCAGGCATTCTTATAACAGAATAAGATATTGTATCTAAACCTGTTCTCAAAAAAGATTCTCCAGTTCTTTTATTATCCATATATCTTTTGCTTAAGTTCAAAGCTGCTTCTTTTAAATCTTTAATATTATATTTTCCTGTTTCTTTTTCAATTGCATATTCTAATAAATCTGGTATTCTCATTCTTATTCCCTTATCTTTTATTTAATTTCATATTCGAGTATTTTTTCATTTTAGCATATTTATTATATCATAATGTTATTTATATTTAAAACTCTTATTAACAAAGAATTTATATATAAAAAAACAAAAACGCGGAACCTACAGTAGTAGATTCCGCATCTTTTTTGTACAGATTAGATTATTACAGTGTCACATTGTTCTTGTCAACAGTAACACTTCTGTCGTAGAAAGGTCCTCTGTCATAGTAATGAATAAGTTCTTCGCCATCAGAATTCTTTATCCAGTAACCAAACTCATCATGGCTAACAGAAATATTTTCCGGCAGGATAGCTGTGTAATAGTAGGCATCCGCTTCCTCAACAACCTGAATTCCGAGCTTTTTATAGATTTCAAGCAAATATTCTTCTCTGTCATATTTCTTACAATATTCGCTTTCAACTCTAAGTCCATAGTGAATAGGAAGCATACATTGACGATCTGTTGAAGCATTCGTTATTGCATTTCCAAAATCAATTGCTTCATCATTTCCCATTCCAAACATAGCTCCAGCCAAAGTTGCCATACTAGCCAGTTCCAACGCATCATTTTTAGGCTTCTGAACACCCTTCTTCTGACGAAGATATCTCTTATAGTGATCCTTAAAGCCATATGCATACTCAGAAGAATCCTTGTCATAATTTGCCAGGAAGAACTCTACTCTTTCATCATTGAGTGGAATCTCTCTTACTTGATATCCATCGCAAATTATGGCTGCTTGCCAACATTTTACCATTCCTTTTCCAGCCATTGGAAGTTCTCTTTCCAATGCAGCTTCAGAAAAGCATTTGATATTTTCCATACTGTCATTCAGCAAACTTACAAGAAAGTTGTTGGTCAAAACCTCTTCAGGAACATCTTCCATTACCGGTGTGCTGTTATTCAAGCACAGTGCGAAATAGTATTCAGAGGTTCTATATTCTTTAGGAGTTATTTCAAGAAATTTATTCTTGCCTCCTCTTTTTGATGCAAAGCATCTAGCACCGAGAATATACAAATCCTGAGTCAGAACTTCAGGTTTTCTTCTGTGAACAGAATAGAACCAATCGTCCATCTCATCTCGTCTATCCACATAACGTGAATGAATAGCCCTTAACATAGCACATGCTACCATTTCTTCGTCGATGTATTCCAGTGGCATATATTCAAAATCGTTTTCTTCAAACTCCAACGAATAGTATGTGGTAGCAATATGGTCTTTAAAGAACTGCTTGTCGAACTCATTCATATGAGATTTCACATATTCGACAATATCTTTGTGGCAGCTGGTTAACGTGTGAAGGAAAAACGCTCTCGTTCGATACTTTTGTGGAATTTCCCAAAACTTGATTTTACCGTAGCTGTTAGCATGTACATAGTGTCCTGGTGTTAAGTTTTTAGGAATAACTCGAACATTATCCCAGCTGTAAATCGGCATTTTATCTTCAACGCCCTGGGAGTATCCCTTTTCCTCAAACATGTTCACCAATCTCTTATACGCATCTAAATCTGTAATCTTCATACTGAATCCTCCTTGTTTTGTGTCATGACCTATTAAAATCTTGGAGGACTCAGTGCCTCCGAAATTATCGTAGGTCACTTTTGTTAAAAGTCATATTTCTATTATAGCATACTTTACATAATATTTCAATTAGTTCACGTATTTGCTTATTTTTATTGTTTCTAATTTAAAGTATTTATATAATAAACCAAAAGGATGTCTCTTTTTCTAAAAGACATCCTTTTATTTATTATATATTTAAAATAATGATAGTTATTCTATCATTATTTTTATCTATAATCATCTCCTTTTTGAAATCTATCTAAATCACGATTCGACATTCCTTTCACAGGTACTCCAGTCCATCTAGCAGCCTCTAAATCCTCTCTATTTTTATTAGGTCTTTTACTTTGTCCTTGAAGTTCTGCTAATCTAGAAGATAAATCAGAATGAATCTTTCTTAATTCATCTAAACTTTTTCTTCTTAACTCATAGGTTGAAGATGCATTTAAATTCCAAACACTTCTATCAAAACTATTTATTCTTTTTATTCCATTAGCCAAATCAATTATTTGTGCACTTAATCTTTGTTTTTCGTATTCATTATCTACTTGTACTGGCTGACTATTGCTTTTCGAACCAGATAAAGCTTTTTTTAAATTATCTAGTAATCCCATAATCTTCCCTCCTTTGTAAACCTTACAGATATATTATAACACAAAATCACTTTAAAATCAATTATCTCTCTCTTCTGTGAGTATACAACTACTAAAATAACTATTTTATTTCGAAAACAATGGAGCGGGTAACCAGAATCACAAAAATAGAACCCTTACTGCTGTAAGAGTTCCAGATTCATTTTTTAATTTTGTTGGGCAATTTGGTGGCAAAATAAATTTCTTATTAATTCCAACTTTTTATAATTTTTACAACTTCGTCCATATTGTTATTTAAATCTAAAATATTTCTACAATTTTCCAAATTCATATTATTGATAAATTTTTTGGCAAATCCAACTTTATTAGATTCAAATTTTATTCCTAATTCGTTTTCTATTTTATTTAAATAATCTTTTATATCTTCATAGTTTTCGAATATTTCATTTGATTCTTTCTCTAAACTATCTAAAATTATATCAGCAGAAATATAATTTTCAATTTCTCTTCCTTTAGTAATCCAACACATAATATTATTTGAATCGCATTCTTCTTTAATTCTTAATTTTGTTGCATTAATTTCTTCTGTTTCATTTTTTTTATCACTATCTATCATTATTATAGAATTTCTGTTTACTTTTAAAAGATTAATTAATTCCTCTATATCTTCAAAAGACAAATGTGATAATAATTTTCCACCATAAAATACACATTGGTAATCTTTTCCTTCTTTTAAAGTATTCTCCGACCATAATTCAATCCATTTATTTATATACAATCTATCTGATGGTCCTTCCACCCAAATTATACCATTAGACTGTAATATATCACTAGCTTTAAATCCTACATCATTAAGTAACGAATTTTTTTCTAAAAAATGTTCAACCTTAACTAATTCCAATTGATTATTTGTTTTAAACAAATGATATAAATTAACGATATTAGAATCAGTATAGGAATCAATAAATACATTTGAATGTGTAGTTATAAAAAAAGTTGCTCCTGTAGGAACTAAAGATTCTATATATCTTATTACATTTCTTTGTAATGAAGGATGTAAATTATTTTCTAATTCCTCTAAAATAAACACATAATCACTTAGTTTTTTTCTTTCAAGAACAGGGATTAATATTGTAAAAATAAGTAATAATATAATTGTTTTTAATCCACTTCCAGATTGTGATAAAGCAATTCTACCTTTATGTTCTTCATCTAAAAAAATTTCCCATATCAAATTATCTTTATCTTCTATTGTTTGTACAACTATATTAGTAAAATGATAATCATCTCCCATAATTTCATTTAAGTTTTTCAACAACTCAACTTGAACTTTTGAACTATCAAAATCACTTCTATTTATAAACTTATTAATAATATTGCTAGCTCCATTTCCATTACCGTCTACTTGTATAATGTTGGAATCTTTTTCTGGTAATATATTTCTTTCAGAATATATTCTCTTAACATTTTTTTGTTCAAATCTAATACTATTAATTATTTGTATGGATTCAGAAGAATTCGAGTCTAAAAAAAACTTATTTGGAATGTGTTGAAAATCTTTTTTACTATCTTTACTTCCATATGAAAACTCTTTTGAAACTCTATAATTATAGCAAAACTCTTTATTTATAAAATTTTTAATTGCATAAGCATAGTCATCTAATTTAGGATTGCTACTTTTATTCCATGAAGAAGATGTATGACTATAAAAAAGTCCTAAATCATTTGTATCTAATGTTTTATTTATTATTAATTTAAGTTTAGAATTTTTCTTACATTCATCATAATATTTATCCATATCATAATGAAATTCTATCATATCTATTAAACTAGATTTACCAATATTATTTTTTCCAATAATAACATTAATAGGTTTTATTTCATTAAATCCTATTGGATTATCAAAACATTTATAATTCGATATTTTTATTCCATATTTTTCCATATCAAATTCATCTCCTAATAATATTTTTTATTGTAATGCTTTTATAATATTTTCAGCTATTCTATTTATAACTGGCACAACAACACTATTTCCAGCTTGTTTGTATAATCTAGCATCACTCATATCTTTTGGTAATTTATAATCTTTTGGATAACCTTGAGCATAAAAACATTCTATTGGTGTAAGCTTTCTAATTCCATAATCTGTTTTAATTAAAGGAACATTGTGTCCACCTTCTCCCATATTAGCAGTTAAAGTTGGAACTAAATTACTTTGATTTTTTCTAACATATTTTCTTCTCCATTGATAAACTGTGTTATCGTCATCCATTTCTTCTGTTAATAACTTATACATTTCTCCTTTGTATTTTCCCTCTGTGTAATAATACTTGTCATCAACTTTAGTTTCAAAATTAAATACCTTTTTAATATTATTATTTAATTCAATAGGTAATGGCATTTGAAATTTATCATAATCTTCTTTATCTCTAAAAGCTACAATATAAATTCTTTCTCTGTTTTGTGGTATATTTCCATATTCACAAGCATTTAATACTTGATATCTAATTTTATTTTTATACCCAGCATTTTCTAAACATTCAATAATAGTTCTAAATGTTTTTCCATTATCATGTCCTACTAAATTTTTAACATTTTCTAAAAAGATTACTCTTGGCTTTCTTTCTTTAAAAATTCTTTCCATTTCAAAGAATAAATCTCCAGTTCTGTCATCTTCAAAACCTTTTCTATAACCAGCAACAGAAAATGAAGTACATGGAAACCCTCCAACCATTATATCAAATTCTGGTATTTCTTCTAATTTAACATCATGTATATCTCTACAGTCTACTTTATGATTAAAATTATTTTCATAAGTTTGCACTGCATATTTATCAAATTCATTTGCATAAGAAATTTCACAATTATTAGTTTGTAAAAATCCTAAATCTATTCCTCCAACACCTGCAAAAAGGCTACAAATTTTATACATATATCATTTCCTCCTTTGTTTTTGCGGCGCGCCGCATTTTTATCTTATTTAAACAGAGTATTTAACACTCTGCCTTTCATTGTTTCTCAACTATTTTTGCACGGCGTATATCAAATACTACCGTTGGTTTTAAATTTCTTGCTTCAATAATTGTTTGTATAATACTAATATGTGGTCTTTTTCCTGCATTTTGATATTCTCCAAGAGTTGCTGTTCTTGAAACTGGTAATTGTTTCAATTCATCAGAATTAACACCTGTATCATATACATACAACATATTAAAATCTAAATCAAATCTTAAAAATACTAAATCATCAAAATCGCATTTTGGTCCAAAACTACTTAAATCATATCCATAATTACTCGTAGCCTTAAACTCAATTTTTCTACCATCAGCAGACTGTGCATCTCCACCAGTACTTTTGTTCCAAAGTAAATCTAAACAATAGCATCCCATAGGCTCACTAATTGCATCTGGTATATTAATTCCCCTTGTTACTAAACTTTTTACATATGTATTCAAATCTTTCCATTTGAAATAAGCATCACAAGTTTGTTCAATTCTTGGCTTATCAATTCTTATTAAATATTCATCGTTCATATTTTTACCATCAGAGTGTTAATACTCTGCTTTGCATTATAATACAAATTTCTATATTTTTCTACCTCATTTATTAAAAAATTAAATTTTTATTATAATTTAGTATTTTTTATAAAAATAACGAGATGAACTCCATCTCGTTTTATTATCTTTCTTATTCCATTTTATTCTTCACTTGTTTTATTTTTAAATTTTGGTAAATTAGGTTTTATAGTTTTTACTGGTATTGTTATATCAAATATAATTTTTATAACCCATGTCAAAACAAATAACACCATAATTGGAATTACACATGTGGTAATTATTAATATAGCTATTGCATCAATAAAATTGCTTAATATTAATTTTCCTTTTTCTATTAATTCATTTACTCCCTCTCCAATATTTGAAACAGCATTTGATACACTTGAAGTTATTTTATTCCACCAATTTTCCTCTTTTTGTTCTTCTTGTTTTACTACTTCTTCATTGTTCTCTAAAGCTTTTGCACTTTCTATTGTTTGAGTTATGGAAGTACCATAATTTTCTTCAATAAAATCGCTAAGTTTTACACTTATTGGTACTATTGCAAATATAACAATTCCAAAAATTGCTAATTTTATTGCTAAATTTCTTAAAACTTCTTTTTGTGCGAATATGTATATAGCATATAATAAACATGCTATTGGTATTATAATTAAGAATGTTAATTTTCCAGTAAGTGTAAGTAAAATCTTCTCTAAAAATATTACTCCAATTACTATAATTAAATATGAACTCATATCCATTATTTGATTTGCTAAAGGTGTCGTAGCATCACTCGGTATTGCTGCAATCGCAGTTGCAGAGCCGGCTGTTGCGGCAGTTAATTCCATAACTGTTAGTTTCTTTTCATCTAAATGTTTTATTGTTTCTTCATGAAATTCTATTGAACTTGCTATTTTAGAAATCCATAACATAGACACTAATGCAATTCCAATTAATAAAATTATTATTAAAATATTTTTTGTATTTAATTTTTCTTTCATAAAAACCCCCTTATTATTTAATGATTTTATCTTTAAAACTCTATTTGAAAATAAATCCTACAATACCTACTAGCAATGGAATTAATATCATAAAACCTATCATAACTCCAAAGCCTATTAGCATTTGTCTTAATTCTAATTCTTTGTTTTTCCTTTTCTCTTCTTGCTTTATTTGATATCTAGTTTTTCTTTTTTCTTTTTTATCTTCAACTTCAATTTTATTTTTGTGTTTCAAATCCATTATTTCTTTTTTGGCACTATGTTTAAATGTAAATTTATCTTTCCAATTTCTCTCATGCTGTTCCATACCTTTTTCAATAAGTTTTTCTGCATCTACTTCTAATGTTGCATTTTTCTTTTCAAAATTAAATCCAAGTTTCATTTTTTATTCCTCCAAAATAGTACTTGTAATTTTCGCGAATTAATTATTATAAATTTGACTTTATAATAACATAAAAATTATTAGTATTCAATTAATTACATTACCCTTTTTAAATTTTTTTCACAAAAAAGTTCAATTCATTTATTTCAGTCATACCAACGCTTTCAAGCAAAATCTGCACTGTATGCAGAATTTTGTGGAAAATGCCATTTTTTACTCATTTTTTTGTATAAAACTACCATTTTTTATCAAAAATACACCTAAAATCTGCATGGTATGCAGATTTTCCTGCACACAGTGCAGATTTTGATTTTTTGACTCTTTTTTATCTTTCTTCTATACTAAAATTGTACACAATTTCTTAAAAATTTGCGCTGTATGCAAAATTTTGTGAAAAACCACATTTTTTATCTTTTTTTGATATAAATTTACATGTTTTTTATCAAAAAACACCTAAAAATTTGCGTGGTATGCAAATTTACTTGCGTAGAGTGCAAATTTTTCAAATTAGACAAGTTAACATAAAAATAATATACTCTATTTATAAACTCACAAACAAAACGAGATTCTAGATTCTCGTTCCCTATATAAATACTTATAAGCACCACTTAAGATAAAACAAAGTTCGCTATAGAGAACTTTGTAAAATATAAAATTATGAAAAAATTATTTTTGACGAAAAATAATTTTGAATGATTTTATACATAATTTAATTTTGTAGTTTTCTACTCCTCTAGTAGAGAACTTAAATAAATTAAATTATGCAAGGGGTTATTAGGGGTATCCCCTAATCATACAGAGGTCTTTTTAAAAAAGTCCTCTAGTATGTTACAGCACTTTGTACTTTATCTCGTATATTTTATAAGAAAAACTTCAAGTTAACATGGATTTTTAAAATAAAACTCGAAAACCACTGTTAAATATATTATTACAAAGGTTTCACTATAAAAATTTTTCCGGACTTTTTCGGAGTTTTACAGACTTTTCCGTGTTTTCAGTAATTTACTGTTTTTTCTGCTAATATTAAATTAGATAGTAAGTGCACACACTATTGTTAATAGTACTTTTACTAAAAAATAGTTGAAATTTATAGGAATTCATAACATTTTTCGTTGACATCAAAAAATAATCTTTCAAACACTATTAAAATATATAATTACAAAGATTTTCAAAAAGTGATTTTCCTTCTTTTTTCTTCTATTTTATACAATTTTATTCTTTTTCCGTATGATAACAAATAAAGGTGCTATTATTAACTTATAAAATGAGTACTCATACAAAAGACAGACTTCGAAGTCTCTTTAATTTTAAAAGAAAGGAGACAAAATGAGTTTTACAATAATTAGAAATATCAAACATAAATCTAATACTTTAAATTTAGCATTTAGACATAATGAACGAAGAAATACTAATTACTCAAATAAAGATATTGATAAGTCTAAAGGAAAACAAAACTATTCAATTAAAGCTTGTAATGTTCCATATTCAAAAAGAGTTAATCAATTAAGAAATGAATATCACTTAAAAGGTCAGATAAAAACAACTAGTAATATTGCTTGTGAATATATCATTACTTCTAGTAAAGAATTCTTTGAAGAAATTGGAGAAGCTGAAACAAAAAGGTATTTTGAAACAGCTTACAAGTTTGTTGCAAATTATAAAAATTTAGGCGAACAATATATTATTTCAGCTAAAGTACATATGGACGAAACAACGCCCCATATGCACACTGTGTTTCTTCCAGTAGTTCACACTAAAGATAAAAATGGTAATCCAATAGAAAAGCTTTCTTGTTCAGACTTTTGGAAAGGGAAAAATAGTTATAAAAATCTTCAAGATAATTTTCACTCTTATATGGTACGTAGTGGATTTGATTTAGAACGTGGTAAAAATCACGAGAACGAACATATTCCTATTGAAAAGCTAAAAGTGATAACTAATCATGAAGTGCAAAAATACGAGCTTAATTCTCAAAAGAACGAGCAAGAGCTTGACACCAACAACATTGAAGAATTACGCAACGATTATCGTAGAGTTATAAGAAAATTTAACACCTTGGCTCAACAATATACAAGAATAAAAATAATTAATGATTCGACTTTGGAAGAAATCGAAAGAGTTAAAAAGAAATGCGATACTCTTGAAGAAGAATGTACAAAAACAAAAAGTGAAAATTTACAATTAAGAAATTACATTCATAAAGCTTTAGAATGTGTAAGTATTCTTTTTGAATTCCCTATCGATCGACTAAAGAGATTAATTAAAGAATATATAATAAAAAGTAAGGAGAATAAAAAATATGAAAGAGAAAATGAAAGAATTAGATAATAACCCATTAGGAATTGAATTTATTGAAAGTACAGAAGAAGAAAAAAAGAAATTAACAGAAACACTTATTGCATTTGGAATTAGCAATTTAGATAATCCATTTAAAACTCTTACTGTTCATGAAGTTGCAAAAGATTTACATATAGGAAGAAACAAAGCTTACGAAATTTTTAAAAGAAAAGATTTCCCTGCTTTAACTGTAGGTCGTACTTGGCAAGTAATGTATCTAGCTTATCTTATATGGAAACATGACAACTCTAGAAAAGTCTAGGAGGTGATTTTTATAGCAAAGCAATCTCGTTTAGATAAAGGTAGTGTCCATTTTAACTCTGCAAGAAGAAATTGGACTGCTGTATATTATGTTGTCGAACCTACTACTGGAGAATATAAAAGAATTAGAAAATCTTTTCCTACTCAAGAAGAAGCAAGACAATATCTTAATGAAATAATGCTTCAAAAAAATATTAAAATCTTCCTTGAAGATAATGGAATACTACTTATCAAATTAATGAAAATGTTACTACAAAGAAAAATTGATTCTAATTTAATCAGTGACAGAGGTTATGCAAGAACAATGGATACTTTAAGAGTAATAGAAAAATCTTATTTGGCTAATAAGAATATTAATGACATACAAACAGAAGAAATACAAACTTACTTAAATTCACTTACAGAACATTATAGTAATTCTTCTATACAAAAAATTTACTTTCAGTTTAAAAATGCATTTGAATATTGCCTTAACAAAGGCTATCTTAAACAAAATCCAATGTATGAAGTTATTAAACCTAAAAGTAAAAAAGAAGATAAAACTTTTGATGCTCTACAAGTTGAAGAACAAAAAGCACTTACAGATTATCTTTTATCAACTAATCTTTATGAAACACCTTATAGAAATGTATTTTTAATTCAACTATATATGGGACTTCGTGTTGGAGAAGCTCTAGCTTTAACAAATCACGATATCGACTTAAAAAGAAATATATTATCTGTAAATAAAACTTTAACAACAGATAGAGCTGATAAGGTTTGTGTTGGAAAATCTACAAAAACTTATGCTGGAAAAAGAGAAGTTCCTATTCCAGAAGTTTTAATCCCATATATCATTGAACAAATGAAAGTCGCTCAAGATAATCCAAACGAAATGTTATTCTTAACTCCACAAGATGGATTAGTATTACATTCAACAATTAATCGAAAACTCAAAGATATTGCCAAAAAAGTTGGAATTGAAAGAGATATTTCAACTCATGTTTTAAGACATACTTATGGAACAAGATGCATCGAATCTGGAATGAGAGCTGTTGCACTTCAAAGATTAATGGGACATACCGATATAAATGTTACGCTAAATACTTATACAACTATCTTCAATAAATACAAAGAGGAAGAATTAAGGAAAGTTAATGATTATTATTTAAACAATGATATTTTTGATACTTCATTATTAAAATCGTTGGCTCAAAATTCCTCCAGTATAAATTTTATTGACCTTGATAAATAAACTTAAAGGGATGCCTATAGCATCCCTTTTCTATTTTTTCTTTTTTTCCCATTCTTCCTTCTTTTTTTCAACCTCTGAATTTATTTCTGTAACAATAAAAGTATATACATCAACAATTTCATTATGAGCTTCAATAAGTTTATCAAAATCTCTGTCAATATCCACTTCTTTAGGCAAATACATTTCTGACATTTTTAATTTTCCTTTATGTATTTCCATCAAAGGTGGTAAATCAATTTTTCTATATGTAACTCCAGCTTTATGTTTTAATGAGTTTGCAACTTCCCTTATCCAAGAAAGTTTTGCATAACATACATCTATTAATTTCCACCAATTAAACATATCTACATTTGATGCTGTTGGTGTTATTTTTTGAATCACATCAAAAACTTTTCTATGTGTACAAAGACTTGCAATTTCTTCATAACTCATTGTTGTTATATCTTTTTTAGTAAGCATTCCATAGAGATTAAATCTTGAACAAAAAATTTGTAAAAAATAATCTATTGCAGAATTATACCAAAGTATAGAAGAAGAAAAATCCAAACATCTTCTAAAAAAACATCCCATATATGAATTTATTCCATATAAGTCAATTGGTAATTTTTCATAACTTTGAATAGCATAATGATTTCCTGCTGTTATATTAGAACATAAACTACCTAAATATTTTAAACACATATATAAATTGGTATCATATAAAAAAACAAATTCAGGCATTAAAATATATTGTGTATCAACCTCATCTTTTTTAAATTTTTCAGCATTTGCTATTAAATTTTTTTGATATTCTTCAAAAGAATACTTTTCACCATTATAAATAATATTACATTTTTTTATTTCAACTTCAACTAATAATCCATTTTCTTCACAATATTTCGAAAACTCTTGTGCTTCATATAAATTTGCTTCATATTCTACTTTAAATATTTCTGGAACCTTAGATTTCATAAAATTTCTCCTTACTTTTTTCTATATTTTATAACCCTATCTACAAAAGTTCAATACAATTCTATAAATAGTGGTAATTATTTTTGCTTTCGACTTTCTTTCCAAAGTCTGCTTACGATTTTTTGAAAACAAACATACCTTGCCACAATATCCCCTCTGTAAACCTTCTTGTAAACATAATATTTTCTAGAAGTATTGATTTTACTTACTTTCTATTTTTTTAGCCAACATTTTCCCTTCCGACCAAAATTATGAAAAATCCATGTGGCTAACTTTTTGTCTATTTTTCATTACTTCTCAACTTCATGGTGTGTTATTACGTATTAAAAATGCTCACTTTTCAAGCATTTCCGGGACGTACTAAAACGCTGGAAGTACTGAAAAATGAGCTTTTGTGGAGCGGGTAGCGAGAATCGAACTCGCGCTATCAGGTCGGAAGCATGACATTCTACCACTAAATTATACCCGCAATTACTTATATATTTATTATACACAAAATCTAATTCTTTTTCAAGTTATACTCGTATTTCTATAATGCTCAAACTCGCCTTCAAGTTGACATAACCATAATTTTCATGTTATAATTATAAAGACATTAACAGAATGTCGTTAGGATCTATTGTTTTCCCCAAATGGGGACCTTTGCAGAAAGGCAAGCCACTCGGATTATAGTGGCAAGAAGAAAAGCGCATGAAGAATATCTTCAAAATTTTTATTACTACTATTGTTTTAGTTTTTGTTTTAGTTGGTTGTGGAGACAAGAATGTTTCTGAAGCAGGAACAACCACTGAACCAACACCAGAAGTAACAGTAACTCCAACACCTACTCCTGAACCTGACAAAATGGTGTCCTTTACATTGGATGAAATCCATGAAGAAGGTTATTTGACACCAGAGGAACAAGCTGCAGCAGATGCAAAAGCGGCAGATACTCAATTCCTTATGGATGCCATTGACTATCTTGGAATCGGTTTTAACAATTATGGAATTGATTTTGAAATCGAAGGCAAAAATGCCTATATCAATCATCCGGACCGTGAAGGAACTGTATGGAAATTGTGTGCTTATAACAGTTATTTGGAAGAACACGAATTTCAATTTATCGTTCCAGAAGGAACTGAAATAATTCGTTTCACACCTCCAACTTTCGAGTCTTTGGATCTTGGTTACGTTGAAGACGCTCCAGATACATGGGCAAGTATTGGAGAATGCTATGGTCACATCTGGGAATCTGAAGTTGATTCTTTTACAGGAATCCAGTGGGAGGAAAAAATTATCATCGTGATTGATGAAACATATCAAATTTACATCAATTACAAGGATGAAAAACCTACTGATGGAGAAAAATACTTCGCAATTCATTAAAACAAACCTAAAAACTTCAAAAAGGGGCCCCAGAAAAAGGCCCCGCTTTTCATTTTATTATTAAAATTCTTTAGAATAATAATACATATCTATACATTGTAAATTGCCATCCCATATTTCTTCTTTATAGTTATCTATAAAGAAGTTTTTTACTGTATGATGATATTGGGTAAATCCGTTTAAAACATAAAATGGAATCATATTTTCTGTTGTTCCTACTATCATTCTTTTAAATTGATTTTTATATACTTCAAAAATGTATTTTATCATTTTTCCGGCAAACCCTTTTCCTCTAGATTCAGGTAAAGTTGCAATATTTTTCAATTCGCATGTATTTTCATCATATTTTATCACAACACAAACACATACAGTTTTTCCTTCATCTCCTCCTACATATAGTTCTCCTTTTTCTAAATATCTTTGAACTATTTCTTTTTCTGGATCTGCTTCTAATAATAATTCCATAAAATTTTCTTTATTTTTTTCTATTTTCTTTATTTCCACTTTCCAATCTCCTTTTGGAATTTTTTATATCATAATTTTATAATTGAATTATTCTTTTTTCAATAGCTATTCTTGTTTTATTGCAAACAAAAAAGCCATCATACTAGACTATTTCTAATACAATGACTAATTTTATGGAGCAGGTAGCGGGAATCGAACCCGCATAGCCAGCTTGGAAGGCTGGAATTCTACCATTGAACTACACCTGCGATATTTACTTTGCCAATGGAATAATTTTGGAGCAGGTAGCGGGAATCGAACCCGCATAGCCAGCTTGGAAGGCTGGAATTCTACCATTGAACTACACCTGCATTATTTCCTCTGACAAGTATAAATTATAAAGTATTTGAATTGATTTGTCAATACAAATTTTAATTTTTTTTCAAATTTATTTTTATCCATTTTAATAAATAACTTTATTTTTCCAATTTACTTTTACATAAAAAATAACGCTTTCTTAAAGCACCATTTATTATAATTTTTATAACATAAATTATCAGTAAATATTCTAACCTGTACAATATATAAACAAAAGAAGACTCGTTATATGAGTCCTCTTTTTATTTATTATAAACTTTTAATTAAGCTTCTGTTGTTGTTTCAGCTTTTTTTGCTTCTTCAGCAGCTACTTTTGCTTCTTCAACTTTTGCAGCTTCTACAGCTTCAGCTACTGCTTCTTCTGTAACTACTTCAGCTTCAACTGCTTCACCAGGAACAACTTCTTCTTTAACAACGATTTCTCTGTTTTCGATTCTTGCTCCAACTTTTTCTTTAGTTTTAGCAGCTTTACCTACTCTATCTCTTAAGTAGTATAATTTAGATCTTCTAGCTTTACCAACTCTAACTAATTCTACTTTTTCGATCATTGGAGAGTGAACTAAGAATGTTTTTTCAACACCTACACCGTAAGAGATTCTTCTTACTGTGAATGTTGCGTTAACTCCTCCACCTTGTTTTTTAATTATAATTCCTTCGAAAACTTGGATTCTTTCTTTGTTTCCTTCTTTTATTCTTACGTGAACTCTAACAGTATTACCTACACGTAATTCTGGTATTTTATTTTTTAATTGTTCGTGTTCAATTGATTTTAAAATATCCATTTTTCTTCCTCCTTCTTTAATAATGGATGGGTTTCTACCCTTTATTTTCTAATTCTTCTATAAATTTCTTTTCTTCATCAGTTAAATTTACTTTTTCTAAAAGATCTGGTCTTTTTTGATAAGTAATTCGAATTGCTTCTCTTCTTCTCCATTTATTTATATTTTCGTGATGTCCAGATTGCAATACTTCAGGAACTTTAATTCCTTCAAATTCTTCTGGTCTTGTATATTGTGGATATTCTAGAAGTCCTTCTCCAGAAAAGCTTTCTTCTGAAGTTGAATCTTCTGTTATAACTCCTTCAATATATCTTGATACACTATCTATTAATACCATTGCTGGTATTTCTCCTCCAGTTAATACATAATCTCCGATCGAAATTTCTTCATCTACGATTTTATCTATTACTCTTTGGTCTATTCCTTCATAGTGTCCACACAATAAAATTAAATGTTCTTCTGATTTTGCCAATTCTTCAACTTTATCTTGACAAAGTTTTTTACCTTGTGGTGATAAAAATATAACTTTAGATTTTTCACTTTTTACTGAATTATAGGCATCATATACAACATCTGGTTTTATAAGCATTCCTGCTCCTCCACCATATACTGTATCATCAACTTTTTTATGTTTGTCTTTCGAAAAATCTCTAATGTTTATAAGATTTACTTCTAACAAACCTTTCCCAATTGCTCTTCCAATTACACTTTGTTTCATTGGTTCGAACATTTCAGGAAAAAGTGTTAATACATCAAATTTCATATTTTAAAGTCCTTCTATTAGATTTACTATTATTTTGCCTGATTCTAAATCAATTTGCTTAATAACTTCGTCTATTCCAGGTAAAAGTTTTTGTTTTCCAAGTTCATCTTTTACAACATAAACATCATTACTTCCTGTTGAAAAAATATCATCAACTTTTCCTAAATATTCATTTGATTCTGTGAATACATCTAATCCAATTAAATCTGCTATATAGTATACTCCTTCTGGAAGCTCTCCAAAAATTTCTCTATCTACTACGATATAAGAATTTCTTAAAGTTTCTGCTTCTTCAACTGAGTTTACTCCTTTAAATTTAATTATTACTTGATTTTTTGCATATCCTACTTTTTCAATTTCATATTCAGTTAAGTTTTCTTTTCTTTTTAAAAAGACTTTTGGTATTCTTTCAAATTTAGTATTGTCATCTGTAAAAGAATTAACTTTTACTTCACCTTTTAAACCTTTTACATTTACTATTTGACCTAATTCTAAATATTTATTCATATTTTAATCATTCCTAATCAAGAAATTCAACATTTACTTTTTTATGTTCTTTTGTAGCAATTGCTTTCATTATTGATCTGATTGCTTTTGCCATCTTTCCTTGTTTTCCAATAACTTTGCCCATGTCTTCTTTTGCAACTTTAACTTCATAACAAACAGATTTTGCTTCTGATTTTTCTATAATAGATACTTCTTCTTGATTATCTACTAAATTTTTGATTACTACTTCAAGTATATCTTTCATATTTGCACTCTCCTTTGCAATGACTATTTAGCTGCTTTTTCGATTAAAGCTTTAACTGTATCTGTTGGTTTAGCACCATTTTTGATCCACTCAGCTACTTTTTCATTATCTAATACGATTGTAGCTGGTTCAGTCATAGGATTGTATGTTCCTATTTTTTCAACGATTTTACCATCTCTTGGAGATCTAGAATCAGCTACTACTACGTGGTAGAAAGGAGCTTTTTTCTTTCCAACTCTTTGTAATCTTATTTTTACCATAATAAATTCACCCCCTGAATTTTCATAAATATTTATATAAATTTAAAAATTTGATAACAAATTTTAAAATTAATAACTAATTAAAATTCGAGAAATCTTTCAAATCATCCATGTTCATGTTTTTCATTAATTTTTTCATCATGCCTTTATTTGAAGTCATCTCTTTCATCATTTTTTGTGTTAACTCAAATGATTTCATAAACTTATTTATTTGTTCAACAGTTGTTCCACTTCCTTTTGCAATTCTTACTCTTCTTTGTCCATTTAATATTTTTGGATTTCTTCTTTCTTCCATTGTCATTGAACAAATAATTGCTTCTATTCTTACAAATTCTTTATCATCAACTTCAACATCTTTTAACTTGTTCATTCCTGGTAACATTTTTAGTATTGATGAGAATGAACCCATTTTTTTCATTTGTCTTAATTGTGTTAAATAATCATCTAAGTCAAAGCTTTGTTTTCTTAATTTCTTTTCTAGTTTAGCAGCTTCTTCCATATCGAATGTTTCTTCTGCTTTTTCTATAATTGAAAGCACATCACCCATTCCTAAAATTCTTGATGCCATTCTTTCTGGATGAAATACTTCAATATCACTTAATTTTTCACCAGTTGCAGCAAATTTTATTGGTCTTCCTGTAATTTTCTTAACAGATAATGCTGCACCGCCTCTTGTATCACCATCTAACTTAGTAAGTACAATTCCATCTATTCCTAATTCTTGGTTAAAAGTATCAGCAATATTAACTGCATCTTGACCAGTCATTGAGTCTACTACAAGTAGAATCTCGTGTGGTTTTACATTTGCTTTTAAATCTTTTAATTCTTGCATTAATTCTTCATCTATTTGAAGACGTCCTGCTGTATCTATTATAACAACATCATTTAACTTTGACATTGCTTGTGACATTGCTTGTTTTGCAATTACTTTTACATCTCTTATATGTTCATTAGCATATACTGGTATATCCAATTGTTTTCCAACTACTTGTAATTGTTTTATAGCTGCTGGTCTGTAAACATCACATGCAACAAGTAATGGTTTCTTTCCTTGTTTTCTAATAATATTTGCTAACTTTCCAGCTGTAGTTGTTTTACCAGAACCTTGAAGTCCAACTAGCATTATTACTGTAGGAGGGTTTGGGGTAAAATTAATTTTACTTTCTTCTCCACCTAAAAGGCTTACTAATTCATCTTTTACAATTTTTACAACTTGTTGACCAGGTGTTAATGATTTTAATACATCTTGGCCTATTGCTTTTTCTTCTATTACTTTAACAAATTCTTTAACTATTTTGTAGTTAACGTCTGCTTCTAGTAATGCAAGTTTTACTTCTCTTAAAACTTCTTTAAGATCACTTTCTGATATTCTTGCTTTTCCTTTTAATTTTCTTGTAATTTCTTGTAATCTAGATGATAAACCGTCAAACGCCATCTTTTCCTCCTTATAATAAACAACTTAAAGTTTTTTTAACTTCTTGAAGATTTTTAACTATTTTTTTATCTTCTATTTCTATTTCAATTTTTTCAATTTCAGATATTATTTTAGTTATTTTTTCTTCTTGAGCTATTGTTTTTTCCATGAACCCTAATTTTTCTTCGTATTCGAAAAGATTGTTTTCACCTTTTTTTAGATTATCTCTAACAGCTTGTCTTGTTATTTCTTCATTTTCTGCAATTTCTGATAAAGATAAATCATTATTATAGTAGTCATCTAGAAGCTTATATTGTTTTTCAGTTAGTAACTTTCCATAAGTATCTAAAAGCATACTTATTTTAACATTTTTTTCCATTTGACCACCTCTTAGTTTGTAATGCCAATATACTTTACACCTTTTCTTACGATTTGTCAAGGCTTTTTCTTATTTTTTTGCTAAATTCTCACATTTTTTTGAAATTATTTCTGTATTTTTATTACTCCTCTAAATCTTCCCTCTTCATTTGGCTTAGAATCTATTGTAATTTCATTTTCAGAAGTTATTAAATCATAGATTCCAGATATGTTATTTGTACTTGAATATTGAATATTTTCTTTAAAACCTTCTTCATTTGGAGCACCACCAGCATAATGTACTAAATCATTTGTTATTTCAATTCCCATAAATTCTGAAAAATCTAAAATCGAATTTCTTTCTGCTTCTGACATTATACTTGTATATTTTTTTAATACTTTATCAATAAAGCTTTCATAAATATCTATTGCTTTTTTCGTTTCTGTAAAATATAAAGTTTTTCCTGGCTTTATATTTACTTTTTCTTCTTCAACATTTGTTTGATACTTTGCTACCCATATTCCTTCAAATTCTGAATCATTCGAGAAGGCTTCTTTTACTTTATAACCAGTTAATACCATATTATTAGTAGGAATTTGAGATACTCCATTCACAAATTGAATATCTATTCCTTCTGTTGTTTCCTTGTATAAGTATCTTGGTAACCATACCCAATAATTCCCATCTTCTGTTTTTGCATTTGCCATGTATAATTTTTCTTTAGAATAATTATACCAATTTCCATCATATTCTGAAGTAATTTGTTTTTCTACTCCATTTTCATCCCAATAAATTCCCATCATATTTTCAAGTAAAATTGGTGAATTACATAAATTAACTTCTAATTCAACTTTTGGATATTGAACAAAATTTGTGTCTTCTATTATAAATGTATATTTCCCAGATGTATCTATATTAAAATATATTGAATTTTCATCTTCTACATATGAGTAATTTTTTAATGTATTACACAACTTTTTTGTTTCTTCATTATTGGTATAATAATACGCTTTCAAAATACGTGTTTTATAATTTTTTAACGATATTTTTATTTTTTGACTTAATCCATAATTTTCAGTAATTTCAATTTTGGGAACTTCTTCACTATTATAAATAGAAGAGATAATTAATTCTTCACCCAATTTACTATCATATTGTCTATAAATAATTTTATTATCTTCTTCAATTCCATCTTTAGATATTACATTTCCGGAATAAAAATTTATAATGACATATAAATTCGAATTCTTTATTCCAAAAAATTCTTCTAATTTTTCTGGTTCAAAATAAAAGTAATTCGTTAAAATCGTATCTGTACTAGCATCCCAATTTTTTACTACAGATGAATTTAATTCTTCAATAATTTTATTAAATTTTTCTTTATATAAATTATTAGAAGAATTAGCATTTAAAAATCCTAAAGACTGCAAATATAAATTAAAATTTCCTGTTTCGTTTGGGTTATAATCTTCCCATAATTTATATTTATTTCTTATAATATTTACGTTTTCTTGTATTAGTTGCATTTCTGCAATGTAAATATTTGCTTTACTTTTTTGAAAACTATTTTTTATTGAAATCATGCTAATAACAATTATACAAAATATAATTACCATTATTATAAGAAATTTTATTAAACTAATTCCTTTTTCTTCTCTCATTGTCTCTCCATATTAAATAAGGACTTCTTTTTGGATAAGAAGTCCTTTATTCTAAAAATTATTGTCCATAATATTGTTGCATTATTTGATACATATATTCACTATAATCAAAAATTTCTTGAATTACAGGATCTCCAAAATCAATTCCTTTTGTATCTACTGTTGCTGATTTAATTACAGGATATGTTGCAAATCTTTCAATTGCTTCGTCTTGTACTTGATCTGATGCTTCATCTTCTTTTGATAAAATTTCACCTTCATTGTATACTTTTTCTAATAAATCTAGCCCTTCAGTTATTTTAGCAAAAGCAGCATATGAACCATTTAATTTCGCAGAATCATCATTCATCATTACTGCTATTTGAGTATTTCCTGAATTATAGCTTTCGTTTGTTAATCCTGTTCCATAATCATTTCTTAATAAAGTTACAGTACCTTTTTCATGATTTAATAGATTTTGCTTAAACCCATTTGCTAAAAATTCTCCAGAAATTGAATAGTTATAATCATCTTCTGAATCTTCCTCTATTCCTTCTATCATATAAGAAGCTTTTACATCAGGAACATTTGCATCTTCTGATCTTCCTACATATAAACATATTTCATCTTTTCCATATACAACTTTGTTTGTATAAAAACCATTTTCAACTAATCTTATTATATTTTTCACTGTATTTGGTGCATATTCTGGATATAATTCCATTTTAATTGTACCTACATTTTCAATTTCAAAAGTTACTTCTGGGTGAACTGGTCCTTCATTTGTTGCTCTAGCTAATTGATATACAACTCCACCTAAAGCTATAAACACTACTATTGCTATTATTAACCAAAAACAAATTTGTAATTTTTTTCCCATTTTATCCTCCTTTATCTTTTGTCTTTTATTTTAGACCTAAATATTTCATTGCATCAATAATATTCTTTGCGCCTATTATATCTAATTTGAAATTTTCTTTCAATAGTTTTTTATTACTTTCTGGAATAATACAAGTTTTATAACCAAGCTTTTCAGCTTCTTTAATACGTTTTTCAATCATATTAACACTTCTTACTTCTCCAGTTAATCCAACTTCTCCAATTACCACTACATCTTCTTTTATACTAATATTTCTAAAGCTTGAAGCAGCTGATAAAATTATTCCCAAATCTAAAGCAGGTTCATTAACTCTTATTCCACCAACTAAATTTATATATACATCTTGTGAGCCAAAATTCATTCCAGCCCTTTTTTCTAAAACTGCCATAAGTAAAGTTAATCTATTATAATCAATTCCATTTGCATTTCTTCTTGGCATTCCAAAAACTGTTGGTGTTGATAACGCTTGAACTTCTAACACTAATGGTCTTGTTCCTTCTAAGCTAACAACAATAACAGAACCACATGGATTTCCATCTCTTTCTGAAATTAAAAGTTGTGATGGATTTGTTATTTCAACTAATCCTTCATTTTGCATTTCGAACATTCCAATTTCATTAGTTGAACCAAATCTATTTTTTACACCTCTTAAAATTCTATAAGAAAAATATCTTTCCCCTTCTAGATAAAGAACTGTATCTACCATATGTTCTAAAACTCTTGGTCCTGCAATATTTCCATCTTTAGTAACATGTCCAATTATAATAGTTGTTATCGCTTTTTGTTTACACATTTTCATTATTCTTGCAGTTATTTCTCTTACTTGACTTACACTTCCAGCTACTGAAGTTATTTCATCTGAGTACATTGTTTGTACTGAATCTATGATAACAAATTTGGCTTCTGATTTTTCAAGAGCGGCTTCCACATTGTCAATATCTGTTTCTGCTAAAAATAACAAATTTTCATTTTTTATTCCTAATCTATCTGCTCTAGATTTTATTTGTTCTGCAGATTCTTCTCCAGAAACATATAAAATTTTTCCATCTACTTTTACACTATTACAAATTTGAAGAATTAATGTAGATTTCCCAATACCTGGCTCACCACCAAGTAAGGTTAGAGACCCTGTAACAAATCCACCACCTAAAACTCTATCTAGTTCTCCTAAATTTGTTTTTATTCTAAAAGTTTCTTTTTTTACTACTTCATTTAATTTTATTATTTCACTTTTTGGTTTTGATTTATCTTTTGATGAACTGCCAGAACCAGTAAATGCTTTTTCTTCAAAAAATGAATTCCATTCTCCACAAGCAGGACATTTTCCAAGCCATTTGCTAGATTCATATCCACATCCATTACACACAAAAACTGTTGTAGCTTTTTTTGCCATTTTTTTATTCCTTTCAGTTTGTCTTTTTTACTTAATATTTATCAATAGAAATATATCACACTTTCTTATTTCAATCTATATCTTTTAATAAAAAACATTATAAACTATAAAACTTTATAATAAATATAAAACGCCATTAAAAACTCCAATTTCAAGTCTATGACTATATAAGAATATAGGCATAAAAAAAGAAAGTTATTTAAAACTTTCTTTTTTCTTACTATAAATTTAGTAATCATTTTATAATAATCCTTTTTCTATTATTTTTTCTAAAGTTAACAAATACATTGCATGACTCCATGTTAATCCAATAACCCACGATGGTTTCATAGCATCATTATTAACTTGTTCTCCTAAGAAGCCGTGACCTGATGCAGAATTTGTAACAAATGAGAAATTCTCTAAAGCTTTTTCATTATCACCTGCTTCTAAGTAATACCAAGCCATCCATAATGTCGCTATTGGCCATGGGTTATATCCACCCATATATCCATCACCTTCATATCTGATATATCCACCTGTATAAGTTCTTAAAGTCATATTTATTCTTTCAATTGTATTTTTTACTTTTTTATCATTTGGTGAAAACATTCTAAATGGAACTATTGGCCCTAACATACTAATATCGATTTTTTTATCTTTAGTATTTCTAACAAAAGATTTTTTCTCTTCATCATAAAATGTTTTCAAACAATATTCTTTTATTTGAGCAGCTTTTTGTTCTAAATTTTCAAGTTGTCTTTTCAAGCTGTCTGCTTTTATTTTATTAGTTTCTAAAATTGGTTTTATCTCACCATAAATTTTAACCATTGCACTAAAAGCAGCAAATATTGTTGAAAGTGAATAAAAGGCTATTCCTTCACATTCTTCCCACAAATCATAACTTAATTGAAATTTTCCTTTTTCATAAAGAACATCTTCTACATATTTTTCTAAAAAGCTTATTGCAGTTTCACACATTTTTAAATTATCTTTTAAAAACTTTTTATTTTTAGTTACTTTATAGTGTGCATAAATTCCAAAAATCACACTAGCAGTTTCATCTATTTGATATCCCCAACAAGGTGCTAATCTTCCATCAGTATAAAAACGTTGTTCCCACATACCATTTTTACTTTGTGTCATTTGGCAAAAACAAGAATAAAATTTTTCTGTTTCTTCGTGCATAGAAACAACATCAAAAGCTTCTGTTATAAATACGCCATCTCTTGGCCAGCAATATGAGTATCTTCCACATTTCGTTTTATCTTCATCAACTTCTATACCTGCAGAAATTCCCCCTGTTTTTTCATGGATAATCAGTGGAAATAATAAAATACTTCTATTGTAAATTCTTTTTATTTTTGAATTTACATCTTTTTTATTAATATTCAAAGTATCATGTTCTTTTAAATATCTTCTCCAATATTTAATAGTATTATTTTTTAAATTTTGAACATCTAATTTTTTTATTCTTTCAATTTCATCATCAAGTTCATTTAGCATACATTTATTTCTATTTTTATTTATATAAACAAAAATTGTAAGCTCTTTTTCTTCACCTGGTTTTAATTTTTTCAAATTATAAGAAATACTCGAATCAGGTGACATTCCAATATAATCTTTTCCACCAATTGTTCCTTGCATAAAATTATTTTCAGCATTATTAATTTGTTTTGATGAAATTTTTTCGTTTGAAAAAGTACAAACAGAAAAATCATGATTATATTGAAGTAATGTATCATTTTTAACAAAACCAGAAGTATCATTATTTAAATTTCTCAAAATTTTTGAATACACTAGAAAACTAATATTTAAATCTATTGTATTCTCATTTTTGAAAAGATAATTTTTTATTAAAACATTTTCTGAAATTGGTACAAAATCAGTTTGAGTAATTCTTACTTTAAAATAATTGTTAAATATATGTGTTTGTAAAACATTAGTATCTTTAATATATTCTTGTGAATATGTATTATTAACATCATTGTGTAAATATATTAATGCAGACTCATTTACTTTTATTCCTGTATGATAAGTATCAATAAATTGTTTATAGTCTGCTGCTCCATAAAACATTCTAATCATTTCACCAGATTTAGTAAAACTAGCTTTTATTTTTCTATTTCCAACAATACCATCATTAAAATATTTTGTACGCATATATTTCTTTCTCCTTTGTGTGTCATTTTTTTAAAGCATATTAGCAGTTTCTATAAACATAAGAAGTAAAACAAATAAAAGCATACTAGAAAAAGCAACTATTGTTACCAAGGTTGATAGTGAAATTACAAGTGGCTTTTTTGTTCCTGTTTTTTTATCATTTACATAGTTTTCTACAACTTCATTATTTTCCATATTATCTCTCATTTCTAGATTATTTCATTAATTCTTGGATTTGTTTTTGAATTTCTTTTACTCTATCTTCCAAGTTCATTAATTCATTATCATTTGTCTCTAAATTTTTCTTCATTACTATTGTTTCCATATCAGCAATACTTTCTTTTAATTCTTCGATTCTATCTATAATATCTAATCTTCTAAATTCTTTTCTGTATGCTTCAATTTCTTGTGTTTCTTCAAGTAATGTTGGTCCTTCTGCTCCTAATTCGTAGCTTTCACCAAAGTCTGGAATTGTAACTTTACATTCGCTTGAATCTTCAATTTTACGTTTTAATTCTTCTTGACCTTCATATTCACCATGAACTAAAAATACGTGTTTTGGTGGGTTTGTAAATGACCATATAAAGTTTAAAAGCCAAGTTTGATCAGCGTGTCCTGAGTATCCTTCAATATATTCAACTCTGGCATTTATAGCAATTTCTTCGCCAAATATTTTTACTTTTTCGGCTCCATCTACAATAGTTCTTCCTAATGTTCCTGGTGCTTGATATCCAACAAATAAAATTGTACTATTTGGATTCCATAAATTATGTTTTAAATGATGTTTTATTCTACCAACTTCACACATACCACTAGCAGATAATATAATTGCTGGTCTATGATCTTCATTTAACGCTTTTGATTCATCAGCAGATGGTGTAAATTGTAATCCTCTAAATTCTAGTGGGTTATCACCTCTTTTAATTTTTTCTTGAATTTCTTCTTCAAATAATTCTGTATTTTTCTTAAATACTTCTGTTGCAGAAATTGCTAGAGGACTGTCTACATATACAGGAACATTCATTAATTTTTCATATTTTCTAGCAAATTCTTCATCTTGCCCTAAGTCTTCTCTTAGTTTATCTAATTCATATAAAATTTCTTGGGTTCTTCCAACAGCAAATGATGGTATAATTATTCTTCCACCTTTATCTAATGTTTCTGCAACTATATCTAAGAACATTGTTGCTTTTTCGTCATTTCTCATATGTAATCTATTTCCATATGTTGATTCCATAACTAAATAATCTGCATTACTAATCATAGTTGGAGAATCTAAAAGTGGTAAATCATTATTTCCCAAATCTCCTGTAAATACAGCTTTTGTTGTTTTTCCATTTTCTGTTGCCCATATTTCTATAATTGCTGATCCAAGCATATGTCCTGCATCATTAAATCTGACACTAATATTATCATCTATTTCAACAATTTCATCATATTGAACTGGATGGAAAATTTCTAAACAATTATAAGCATCTTCTGCTGTATAAAGAGGTGGTAATGGATCTAATCCTTCTCTCATTCTTTTTCTATTTTTCCATTCAATTTCAACTTCTTGGATATGTCCACTATCTGGAAGCATTATTCCACAAAGATCACATGTTGCTTTTGTAGCATAAACAGGACCTTTAAATCCTTCATTATATAATTTTGGAATTCTTCCTGAATGATCTATATGAGCATGCGTTAATAACATAAAATCAATTTCACTTACATCATAAACAAACGGATCGGAATTTTCTAATTGTTCTGTAATTTTTCCTTGATACATACCACAATCTACTAAGAATTTTTTTCCAGCAGCTTCTACTAAAAAATTAGATCCTGTAACAGTTCTCGCAGCTCCTAAAAAAGTTATTTTCATAAATTTACCTCCTGATTTTTAAGTAAAGTTTTATATAATTTAACTAAATAATTTTATTTTTCTTTTTAATTTTACTTCTAGTGTTTTTTTAGAAATATCTACTCTTTTTCTTCCTTGTTTTTCTATAATGTCTTTATCAAATACTTTTATTATTAGTCCATTTTCATCTTGATCAAAATATAGCTTTATTTTTTCAAGCTCCATAATCTTTGTATCTAATGCATATTTTATAATCTCAAAATTCAAATTTATATCCATACTTATAATTCGTATAGCACCTAATTTACAAAGCATGGTTATTGCTTTTTTCATAATTTTATCAACTTCATTATCAATCTCTTCGATTTCAACTATTAATTTTCCTTTTGAAACTCTTAGAGATTTATAATATCTTAATTCATATAAAACATCCAATATTTCATCTCTAGTTTTCATTTTATTTAGTCTTTTATCCACAAAATTTAAAAAGTATTTTTGATTTTCTATTGTTACTTCATCTAAAGTTTGTTTTGATGTATATATTTCATATGATTTTTTTAAAAATTCTTTTTTCTTTGAAAAATTTTCAGGTTTTAAAATATAGTCAATTTCTTCGATTTCTTTTACAATTTTTTCTCTTTCTTTTTCTATTAATTGTTTATATCTTTTTAAAGATTTTATTCTTTTTGATTCATCTAATTTTGAATTTGCTTTTATGAACTCTTTTTCTAGTAATTCAGGTTCTTCTAAAACTATATCAAATTTTCTAATTCTTTTTTCAAATTTTTGTTTTTTAGCTTTTATTTCTTCGATATATTTAGGTTTGTCATTCATCTTCTTTAAAAGCTTTATATCTTCTCTTAATTTTAAAGTAATTTTTTCTTTTTCCTTATTAGAAGAATTTAAATATATTAACTTATATAAAGAAATTAAATATTTTTCATTTCCAGTAAAATATTTAATATATTTTTTTGCTTCTTCTAAAAAATCTCTTCTTGTTGAACCATAAGTTCTCCACTCATATAAAAACTTTTCTCCTAATATTACAAGAAGATTTTGATAAATCAAATTATCAATATAAGCATATTTTTTATTAAAAGTTTTATCCCATGACCACCCTGTAAAATCTGAAAGAATTTCCATATTATTTTGTACATAGCCATTTACCAAAACATTTTGAAATTGTTTTTTTAAAGAAAATTCTTGATTCATATAAAAATATTTTGGTGAGATCTCTGAAAGTGCATATAACAACGCTATTTCAGTTGGATATGCCAATATGCTTCTTTCCTTTTCATTTGTTAAAGCTTTTACACTGTTCTTTATAAGCATTTTAGCCTGATCGGAATCAGGCTCTACAGTTTTTACATTATCACAATATAATCTTATTGTTTCAATAAGTTCATTTAAAAAATCATCTTTTGTTCTTACACATTTTTTAACTTGTAAGTAATCTACGTATGATATTTCTATTTTATAAATCATACTAAAAAGGAGGTTTTTTATGCTTGAAGAAAAATATTTTCTATCTAATATTTCTTCTAGTTCTAAATTATAATCTTTAAGTTTAGAAAATAGACCCATAAAACCTCCTTTTATATTTTATTCTTCTGTTTCAGCTTCAGCTGGTGGCTTAGTCATTTTAAGCTCATTCCATCTTTCCATTGTAATTAATACTTGTCTTGGCTTACTTCCTTCATAACCAGAAATAATTCCTCTTGCTTCCATTTGATCAATTATTCTTCCAGCTCTTGCATAACCAACTTTAAACCTTCTTTGAATAAATGAAGTTGAAGCTTGACCAATTTCAACAACAGTTTCAATTGCATCCATTAATAATGGATCCATATCATCTTCTTCAGCTTCTTGTTCCTTTTGTCCATCAGATTTATTTGATTTTTCAATTTCTTCTAATATATCTTCATTATAAGTTGCAACACCATTTGATTTAACAAAGTCTACAACTTTTTCTACTTCACCGTCTGATACAAATGCACCTTGTACTCTGACTGGTTTTGAAGCACTTGCAGGATAATAAAGCATATCACCTTTTCCTAAAAGTTTTTCTGCTCCAACTTGATCTAAAATTGTTCTCGAATCAATTTGAGATGAAACAGCAAATGCAATTCTTGAAGGAATATTTGCTTTGATTAAACCAGTAATAACATCTACAGATGGTCTTTGTGTAGCTATTACTAGGTGCATTCCAGCAGCTCTAGCTTTTTGAGCTAATCTACAAATAGAATCTTCAACTTCTTTTGCAGCAACCATCATTAAATCTGCAAGCTCGTCTATAATTATTACTATTTGTGGTAATTTTCCAACAGTTCCTTCTTCAGAACCTTTTTCAATTACTGCATTATATCCTTTTAAATCTCTAACACCTTTTTCAGCAAATAAATTATATCTGTGATCCATTTCTTGAACTGCCCATGCTAAAGCTCCTGCTGCTTTTCTTGGATCAGTAACAACTGGAATTAAAAGATGTGGTATTCCATTATATACAGATAATTCAACTACTTTAGGGTCTACCATTACCATTTTTACTTCACTTGGTTTTGCATTATAAATGAAACTTGTTATTATTGTATTTATACATACAGATTTACCAGAACCTGTTGAACCTGCAATTAAAACGTGAGGCATTTTTGCAATATCTGCTAAAACAATATTTCCTGCAACGTCTTTTCCAAGTGCTACTGTTAATTTTGATTTATTATCTTCAAATTCATCACTTTCTATAACATCACGAAGTGGAACTGATTCTTTTTCTTTATTTGGTATTTCTATACCTACAGCTTGTTTACCTGGTATTGGAGCTTCAATTCTTATACTTTCAGCAGCTAAATTTAATGCTATATCATCTGAAAGATTTGCAATTTTACTTACTCTAACACCTTCTGCTGGTTTTAATTCATATCTTGTGATAGCTGGTCCAACTGAAATATTTTCAACTTTAGCAGAAACTCCAAAACTATGTAAAGTTCTTTGAAGTTGAGTTGCTTTTTCTGTTAAAGCTTTTGCTCCAGCTTTATTAGCTTTTTTATTATTTTTTCCTAATATACTAATTGGTGGATATTCATAATTTTCATCTTCAATTGAAATTGTATGTTCAAGTTGAAGTACAGCCTTTGTTTTTGTTTCTTTTTGTTCTTCTTCAACTGTAAATAATTCTTCTCCTTTTATACTAGATGCTTTATGTGCTTGTGCTTCATTAGCTTTAGCTGTATTTTTAAATATATTTGCATCTATTACATCTGGATTAATTTCAGTTTGTTCATTTTTTCTAAACTTACTAAATAATCCATTTTTACCTTTTTCTTCTTCTATTCCTACTCCTTGTTTTTCACCATTTAAATTAATTGTAATTTCATCTTCATTAATACTTGTTGGAATATTATCTTTTCTACCTCTTTTTTGTGGTAGTTCCATTTCCATTTGTCCATCATCACCAAAGTTTTTAAGTTTTTGTTCTCTTCTTACCATTCTTTGTTCACGTCTTTGGTTTAAAGCTTCATCTCTTTCTTCTCTTCTTGCATTCATTTCATCCATTATATCCAACATAATTTCTGATGGATGAAGTCCAAATGTGAAGACACAAAGAACCGCTACTATTCCAGCCGTAGTAATAGCAGCTCCAAACATACCTAATAATTTAATTAAAGGATAAGCAATAACTGCACCAACAGTTCCACCACCTATATTTTTAACTCCAAGGTCATATGCAACTTCAATTATATCCGTAAATTCTAAATCGATATTTATTACACCTTTAGAAATTTGATATATAGACATAGTTGCAGCAACACAAGAAAGTAATACTGCATATTGCAAAAGTTTAGAAGTAATATAGCCTCTATCATCTTTGGCAATACAAACAGCTAAAATCATAAATCCAATTGGAATTAGGTATTTAATAAATCCTATAATTCCACCTAATGCTGGACTTAAAATTTCTCCTATTGCTCCTTTTTCCCCATATATTAGAACAAATAATAATATACTAACTATAAATAAAACAATTACAGCCAAATCTATATTAATACCAGTCTTTTTTCTCGAATTATTATTTTTATTATTTCCGTTATTTGTAGTCTTTTTCTTTTTTCTTCCCAAATTTACATCCTCCTAAAAAGATACTACTTTACATAGTATATCTTAAGTTTATTTGCAAGCTTGTAAAAGCCAGAATCAGAATCAATAATAAATTTAATTGATTTTGATTCTGGCTTTTATTATTTAAGTTCTTTTCTGTTATTTTGAATTGTTTCTAAAGCATTTTGAATTGACATCTCAACTCCACTTAAAGTTTTGCCAAGTTCTAACATGTTATTTTCGATATTAGCTAATATTCCATCAACATATGTAGTAGTTCCTTGAGTAATCTCTCTATACATCTCATTTGCATCAGCTATAATTTCAGTTTTCTTATCATAAGCTTTTCTTGTTATTTCGTGCTCATCAATCATAGATATTATTCTATTTTCCGCTTCTTTTACTATATCATCAGCATCTTTTTGAGCTTCATTTATTATTCTTTCACGTTCTTCTTTTATCCATTTCGCTTGTTTTAATTCATCTGGTAATTTCAAACGTATTTCTTTTATTATATCTAAAAACTGCTCTTTTTCTATGATACTTTTATCAGTAAATGGTAATGATTTACTTTTTTCTAAAATATCCTCTAATGTTTCTAGTAATGTAAAGATTTCCATTCTTTAATCTTCCTTTCTAAGGTACAAAACGCATCTTTTGTTTACAATCTTGTCTCTTATTTACCCTCTTGTTAGTTTTTTTTAGAATATAAAAACAAGAGATATACTCTTCCGTACTTTTTAATATCATTTATCTCAATTAATTCTGTATCTATTTTTTTTATTACTTTTTCCTTATCATCTGTTTCTAAAATTATTAATCCATCTTCATTTAATAAATTCTCAGCAACAATTTTTTTTGCAGCATCTTCTGCAAAATCCGTTTTATAAGGTGGATCTAAAAAAACGATATCAAACTTAATTTTTTTATTTTTAAATTCTTCTAAAGCTTTTTTATAATCACAATTTAGTAATTCTGTTCTTTCTTTTGTTCTAGTTTTTTCTATATTTTGATTTATTATTTTTATAGCATCTCTTGATTGATCGCATAAGTATATTTTTTTTGCTCCTCTACTCAAAGATTCTAAACCTAACGCTCCACTTCCAGCAAACAAATCCAATACAATTGAATCTGGCAAAATATAATTAATTTTACTGAAAAGTGCTTCTTTTACTCTGTCTAAAGTGGGTCTAGTATTTTCTCCTTCTAGAGTAAAAAGTTTAGTACCTCTCATAGTTCCACTTATAATCCTCATACGACTCCTATAATACTTATACTATATATAAATATTTTATTCTAAAAATCTCATAAGTCAATAAGATTAACACAAATGTAATACATACTTAATTCTTTTGTAATAGAATATTACAAACAAAAAAAGCCTTTTTGCAAAGGCTTTTTCTATATATATTATTCTTCTGATTCTTTATCTTGTAATAATTCTAATTGTGAAATTAGTAAAGCTTCCATTTTTGCTTTATATACACTAAATTGTCTTTTTAGTTCTTCTGTTCTTCTTCTAATTTCAAATTCTTCTTTTGTTATTTCCTCAGTTGCTTTTCTTGCTTCACTTTGAGCATCTCTAATGATTTGTTCTGCTCTAGATTGAGCGTTTAATTTTATATCTTCTGCTGTTGTTTGAGCCATAACTAAAGTATTTTGTAAAGTTTTTTCAACACTTCTGTAATGTTCTAAATCTCTTTTATTTTCTTCAACTTGAGCTCTTAACTCAGCATTTTCTTTATATAATCTTTCATAATCTATTGTAAGTTGATCTAAAAATGCATCTACTTCAGCATCATCATATCCTTTGAATTTTGTAGGAAATTTTTTATTTTCAATATCTAAAGGTGTAAGCATATTTCTTCCTCCTATTTATTTGTTATTTTATCCATGAAGCAGAAAATTTGCTTTCGATTTTCTCTTTAGTAATTTCGTTAACTATATCATAATTATATGGAGCAACAACAAATATAGAATTAGATACTTTTTCCATATTTCCGTCTAAAGCTTTTACGGCACCACAAACAACATCTACAATTCTTCTAGCAACATCTTTGCTAACGTATTCTAGATTTATTACAACAGCATTCTTTTCTTTTAATTGCATAACTATTTCGTCAGCTTGATCGAAATTAGTTGGTTTTGCTATTTTCATTCTTATTTGTTGAGGTTGAGCTATTTGAACCACTTTGTTTTTTCTTTTGAAAATACTTAATGATTCACCTTCTGTCTCTTCTTCATTTTCATATTCATCTACATAATCTGAACTATATACATTCTCTTCGTATTCTTCTTGAGAATCTTCTTGTTCTCCCCATATAAAATCAACTATTTTCTTTATTGATGATGTTCCTGCCATTTTTTCTACAGACCTCCTAAAATTTTCTTTTCATTCGTAGCTTAATATGTATATAGTATCTAACTATTTCCAAATATTGTCAAGCGTTTTTGAGCAAAATACACAAATGTTATACAAAAGTAATTTTGCTGTAATTTTTTGTTAATTTTTTGTTACTCTTTGTAATTTTTTTGTAACTTTTTAATGTCTAATATGATATTATTTCATCATATAATTTTATATTACCTATATCTGAAATTTCTTCTTCTGTATATCCTAGTTCTCTTAATTCATCGTCTTCATAATTTATTACAATAGAATATGAATCATTTTGTCTTAATACTTTTACTAATATTTTTTCTTTATATCCAGCTTTATTTTTTTCGACATATGATATTTCATTATCATTTTTTGTTTCTTCTAATATACATGAATTACTAATTTTTAATCCTGTATATTTCCACCATATAATATCAAAAGAAATTTTTCTATATTCTAATAAATCTGCTATTTTTTCTTCTATTTTAAAAACTAAAATTCTGTTATTTTCTTCTTCCTTAATATAAACAATTTCTGCATCAATTTCATCTGATGTTGATAATCTTATTGTTACTATATCTCCTACTTTTGCATTCATTGCTTTTTCAGTATTAATTGATGTTGCAATAAAACATTCAAAATTATTTACAATTTTTCCTTTTTCGTTGTTTAATGGTGTACTTGCACCAACTTTTAATCCAAAACTATTCAAAAGTTCTGTTGTCAAATAATCAAAATTATCTACTTTCAATACATCTTCTAAGCCATCTATTCTATATGACGCAAGTCCCGGAGTTGGCGCATATATAATTTCTGATCCTTCTTCTAATTGTTTTTCTAATACATCTCTTTGTGCTGTTAAAGTTTTTATATACGAATTTTCCGGACTAAGATTGCCTGTTATTTGTGCCTTCTTAGATATATATGCTTCAATTTTATTTTTATTCTCCTGAATTTGTTGTAAATAATTAATATTATGCATTGAATCTAAAGTATCTTCAATTTGTAAATCTAAACTGGCAATATCACTACTTGGCACCAAATTTATTCCACTATTTGCTATAATTTCATTTATTTCTTCATCCAATTTATCAATTTGGTTCATAATTGTTTCTTCACTATTTGAATAATATCTGAAAACAACTTGTGATTTTGCAGCTCTTTCTCCATCAGAAAGAACTTTTACCATACCATTTTTGTAACTCTCACCTTGAAGTACAGTTTCTTCTCTTAACAAATACCCTTCAGCTGGCTCTTCTGAATAAAGAGACCCGTTCGTAACAACAAAAACTTCTGTAGAATTATTTAATATTTTTGTACTGTTTGTTACTAAAAATATGATAAGTATCATAAAAATGGCTGTTATTAATATTTTATTTATACCATTTTTTTCCTCTGTTTCTTTCACTATAACTCCTCTAAAATAATATTAATATTATCTCTCATATCATTTTGACTGTCTAACCATATAGTCTCTTTATTTTTTCTAAACCAAGTAAGTTGACGTTTTGCATATCTTCTTGATTCTTGTTTTATTTTTTCAATCATTTCTTCTCTAGTTAAAATTCCATCAAAATATTCTACTACTTCTTTATACCCTAAACCTTGCATAGCAGTTGGAAATTCATTATATTTTTCTAATAAATTTCTAACTTCTTGTTCTAATCCATTTTTTATCATTATATCAACTCTACGATTTATCTTGTCATAAAGTTTTTCTCTATCCATTGTTATTCCAAAAACTTTATAATCATATTTAACACCATTCTGTCTTGATATAATTTCTTGCTCTGTTTTATTTTTCCCAGTAGCCTTATAAATCTCTAAAACTCTTACTATTCTTTTTTTATCATTTCTACTAATTTTAGTCATAGCTTCTGGATCAATTCTATTAGCTTCATTCCAAAGCTTGTCTAATCCTTGTTCACTTTCAGCTTTTTCCATAAGTTCATTTCTATATTGTTCATCAAATTTCATATCTTGATATTCAATTCCGTATATTAATGAATTTACATATAATCCAGTACCTCCAACAACAATTGGAGTTTTACCTTTTTCTAAAATTTCTTTTATTGCATTTTCTGCATCTCGTTTAAAATCTGAGACCGTGTATCTCTCATCTGGAGATACACAATCTATTAAATAATGTTTAATTCCTTCAGCCTCTTCTTTTGTAACTTTAGCAGTTCCTATATCCATATCTTTATAAATTTGCATAGAATCCGAAGAAATAATTTCTCCATTTATTTTTTTTGCAAGTTCTATAGATATCGCAGTTTTACCTGACGCAGTAGGTCCTACTATAACTACAACTTTAGGTTTCATTCATTTATCTCCTACTAAATTTTTTCTCTAAATCTGTTTTGGTCATTTTTATTGCAGTTGGTCTACCATGTGGACATGTAAATGGATTTGGAAGTTCTAATAATCTTGCCATTAAAACTGCAACTTCTTGCTCATCTAATTTCATTTTTGCTTTTACAGCAGCTTTACATGCAATAGTTGCAATAAATTTATCTTCTTTTTCTTGTCTTGCAGTAACTGCAACTGTGTCTATTTCATCTAATATATCTAAAAATAATTGTTTTGTATTCATATCTTCACACATACTAGGTACAGACATTAATTTTATTGTATTTTCACCAAATTCTTCAAATGAAAATCCTGCTCTATTAAACATATCTACATTTTCTTTAGCAATTATCATTTCTTTATGTGTTAATGAAATAACATCTGGCAAAAGTAAAAATTGTTCATCTCTTTCGCCTTCATCATAATAATTTGCTTTTACTTTTTCATACATTATTCTTTCATGTGCGGCATGTTGATCTATAATGTACATTTCATTTTTAATTTCTACTATTATATATGTAGAAAAAGCAATTCCTAAAAATTTATATGGTATTTCTGGACATTCTTCTGCTTTATCTTCAAAAACGCTTACATTTTCTGTAACATAAGAAAAATCATTACTTGCATTCATTTTTTCTTTTTGTAAATTTTCTAATTCTTTTTCTTTTCTTACATTAAATGGATCAACTCCAAATGTCTTTTTATACATTTCATCAAATTCCGGATTATCTTCATATTCAACAACTGGCGCTATATTATTTGCTTCTTTTAAAGCTTCTCTTACTTTATTAGTATCAATCATTTGAGTATTATCTAAATTTAATTTTGCTTCAACTAGCTTTTCTGCGATTGATGCAAATCCGACATTTTCTTGTTTATTATCTTCACTTTCAGGAATTTCTTCTGAATTGTTATTCAATATTACTGTATTTTGAGTTACATTTAAATTTAAACCTTCTTCTGGTGCAATAACAGTTTCTTGTTTTAATTTTTCTTGTTCTAAATCTATAATTTGAGTTTTGTCAAAAAACTCTGTATCTGTTTTTACATCTGCTGTATTAATTATTTGTGTTGATTGTTTTTCAGCAAATTTTGTAGATAACATTTCTGTTGTTACATCTTTTATAAAATCATTTACAACATTTACATCAATTTCTTTTGTATCGCTTGAAATTAATGTATCTCCTAAAGTGACTTTTTTATCTATAACATCATCATTTATTGTTTTTACTGTTCCCGTATCATATTTTGAATTTAAATCTGAAACAAAAGTTGGAGAAAAACTCTCTACTGAATTTGTTTCTGTTTTATCTAAATTATTTGTAGCACTTGCTGCAAAACTATAACCATTATCTTTTTGTAATCCTTGTCTATATTTAAATATATCTGCTAAAGCGTTATTATTTAATTCTTCATCTGTTTCATCTGGTTCTTTCATTATTTTTGAAAACAATCCTGAAAATCCACGAGATTTTTCTTGAGTTGTTTCTGTATCAAAAGAATTCAAATCTGAAGAACTATCATTTTTTACTTCATTATTTGTTGTATCAAATATATTTACATTTTCTGTTTTGTTTATGTTAGAAATAGGATTTTCTTTTTCAACATTTTCAACTAATTCTGATTTTGCTAAGCTTGATTTTATAGCATGATATACAGCTTTAAATACTTTTGACTCTTCTTCGAATCTTACCTCTAATTTTGCAGGATGAACATTAACATCAACAAGCTTTGGATCCATATCTAAATTTAGAACTATAAAACCATATCTTCCAATAGGAATCATTCCTTTATAAGCTTGATCAGCAGCTGCTGTTAAATTTTTATCTTTAATATATCTTCCATTTAAGAAGAATAATTGATTTGCTCTATTTCCTCTAGCAATAACTGGTTTTCCTATAACACCAGTTACTTTTATATCTTCATAATTATAGTCAATTTCAATTATTTCTGTTGCAACATCTTTTCCGTAAATGCTATATATAACAGTTTTCAAATCACCATTTCCATTTGTTTGAACTACTGTTTTTCCATTACTAATTAATTTAAAAGCAATGTCTTTATTTACAAGAGCAATTCTTGTAACAACATCTTCAATATATCCAGCTTCTGTATAATCTTTTTTCAAGAATTTATATCTAACTGGTGTATTATAAAATAAATTTTGTACAGTTATTGTTGTTCCAACATTTCTAGCAGCTTCGCAAAATTCTAAAGTTTTTCCACCTTCTACTACGATTTTGTGAGCAACTTCTGTATTTATTTTTTTAGAAATCATTTCTACTTTTGCAATTGCAGCAATACTAGCTAAAGCCTCACCTCTAAACCCCATTGATTTAACCGTTTCTAAATCTTCAGCTCTTCTTATTTTACTTGTTGCATGACGTTCAAATGCAATTTCCATATCATCTTCTGCAATTCCATGTCCATCATCTGTAATTTTAATTAAAGAAATTCCACCGTTTTTAATTTCAACAGTTATATTTTTTGCCCCAGCATCTATTGAATTTTCTACCATTTCTTTTACAACTGAAGCCGGTCTTTCAATAACCTCTCCTGCCGCAATTTTATTGATAGTTAAATCATCCAATAATACTATATTTCCCATCTTTAATCTCCTTTTCTTAAGCACTTTTTAAGAATCTATATAAAGTTTACTTACCCATAATATCATATTTTTAAGAAATTATATCATTAAATTTATTTTTTGTATACTTTTTTAAAATTTTATTTTCTTATTATAAAATAAAAATTATTATACATTATATATATTAATAATCATCAAAATTCCATATTATACATACAAAAAACATCTATATAACTACTATAGATGTTTTCTTTATTGCTTATTTTTCTATTTCTGTAATTTTTATTTTTCTGGAACTGTCATTTTAGAAATATCAATTCCCTCAATTTCTAATAATCTTTTCTTTTTATCCAACCCACCTGCATAACCAGTTAAATTATTATTGTTTCCAATTACTCTATGGCATGGAACAATTATGCTAATTGGATTGTGCCCAACTGCTGCTCCAACTGCTTGAGCAGACATTTTTTTAATTCCTTTTTCTTCTGCTAACCTTTTTGCGATATCTCCATATGTTATTACTTCACCATAAGGAATCTCTTTTAAAATATTCCATACTTTTACTCTAAATTCTGTACCAGAGAAAATAACTGGTATTGAAAATTCAGGCTTTTTACCTGAAAAATAAATATCTAACCATCTTTTAGTTTTAGTAAAAATTTCTAATTCCTCTTCTTGTTCTTCAAAAAGATTTAAAAAATGTTTTTGACCTTCAAACCAAAGACCAGTTAAATTTTCACCATCACTTACTATTATTATATTACCAATTTCTGAGTTATATTTGCACATATAATTCATTTTTCAAAACACCTCTACTATATATTTTTTCAATATTTTATAAAATTGATTGTTATAATAATTTCCTCGAAGATATTATAAAACATTTGTTTTTTAAAATCAAGTAAAAAAATAAAACATTTAAAATTACTTTTATTTTTCAATTATTTTCTTTTAATACATTCTAAAAATCTAATAAATTTCTAGATTATTTATTTCAATTACAGTAACACTTATTTTCAAAATTCATACTATATAACATACAAAAGATTTTTAAGAAAATCAAAAATAAATTATTTAAGGAGGATTTTTATTATGCCAGAAAACAGAGGTTGTGGATGCGGATTATTTGGAGGAGACAATGATTGTCTTTGGATTATAATTCTTTTAATTATACTTTTCTGCTGCTGTGGAAATAACGGTGGTAGAGGTTGCTGCTAATTTATAAAAAATTACACAAAAAAGGAGCACGATTTATTCGTGCTCTTTTATAATAATTATTTAATTTTAGTACATTCCACTCATATCTGGCATTTCTGGTCCGTGATTTCCACATCCGCATAATTTCTCTTTTTTTTCTGTAATAATACTTTCTGTTGTTAAAATCATTGAAGCTACACTTTCTGCATTTTGAATTGCTGAACGAGTAACTTTTGTTGGATCAACGATTCCTTCCTTTTTCATATCTACATATTGTTCTTTTGCCGCATCAAATCCAACACCTGGTTTGCTTGATTTTACTTTATCTAATATTACTGCTCCTTCTAATCCAGCATTTGTTGCTATTTGTTTTACCGGTTCTTCTAAAGCTTTTAAAATTATTTTAACACCTATTTTTTCATCACCAGAAACTTCATCAAGTAATTTTTCTACTTTTGGAATTACATTTACATATGCTGTTCCACCACCTGGAAGAATTCCTTCTTCAACTGCTGCTTTTGTAGCTGATAATGCATCTTCTATTCTTAATTTTTTCTCTTTCATTTCAATTTCTGTAGCTGCACCAACTTGAATTACTGCAACACCACCAGCAATTTTTGCTAAACGTTCTTGAAGTTTTTCTTTATCATAGCTTGATTTTGTTTCTTCTATATTATTTCTTATTTGATTAATTCTTGATTGAATAGCATCCTTTTCTCCCATTCCATCAACAATTATTGTATTTTCTTTAGTACATTTTACTTGTTTTGCTCTACCAAGTTGTGCTAAAGTTGTTTCTTTTAAATCAAATCCAAGTTCTGATGTTATAACTTCACCACCAGTTAAAATTGCAATATCTTCTAATGTATCTTTTCTATTATCTCCAAATCCAGGAGCTTTAACTCCAACAACATTTAAGATTCCTCTTAATTTATTTAAAATTAAAGTTGATAATACTTCATTTTCAAAATCATCTGCAATTATAACAAGTTTTCCACCTTGACTTGATAATTCTTCAAGTAGTGGTAATATTTCTTGAATATTTGAAATTTTCTTATCTGTTATTAAAATAAATGGATTATCCATTACGGCTTCCATTTTTTCTGTATCTGTTACCATGTATGGAGAAACATAACCTTTATCAAATTGCATTCCTTCCACAACTTCAACTTCTGTTGATGATGTTTTTGATTCTTCAATTGTAATTACTCCATCATTTGAAACTTTTTCCATCGCATCTGCAATTAATTTTCCAATTTCTTCATTATTAGCTGATATGCTAGCAACTCTAGCTATATCTTCTTTTCCTGTAATTGGTGAGCTTATTTCTTTTAAAGCATCTACTGCAACAGCTGTTGCTTTATCCATACCTCTTTTAATTGATAAAACATCTCCACCAGCAGCCACATTTTTAACACCTTCTTTTAACATTACTTGTGCTAAAACTGTTGCTGTTGTTGTTCCATCTCCAGCAACATCATTTGTTTTTGTTGAAACTTCTTTTACTAATCTTGCTCCCATATTTTCAAATGGGTCTTCTAGCTCAATTTCTTTTGCTATTGTAACACCATCATTTGTAATTAATGGAGCTCCAAAGCTTTTATCTAATACAACATTTCTTCCTTTTGGTCCTAATGTTACTTTTACTGTATCTGCTAATTTATTAACACCTTCTAATAATTTTTTTCTAGCATCTTCGCCATATATAATTTCTTTTGCCATAAATAATCTCTCCTCTCATTCATTAATATCTTTTGAAATTTTATTTAATATATTAGTTATTCTACAATAGCTAATACATCTGATTGTCTAACAATTAAATATTCAACACCTTCATATTTAACTTCTGTTCCTGAATATTTTCCTGTTATTACTCTATCTCCTACTTTAACTTGCATTTCAACTTTTTCTCCATCTATCATTCCACCTGGTCCAACTGCAACAACTTCAGCTATTTGTGGTTTTTCTTGTGCTCCTGCATTTAATATTATTCCACTTTTTGTTGTTGTTTCAGCTTCTACCATTTTTACTAATACTCTATCTCCTAATGGTTTTATCATAATTCTTTTTCCTCCTTTTATTTCTCTTATAAATTTTATGTTGGGACTCTAAAATTATGAATCCTCGAGTTTTTTTATTCCCCCACTATTACTTAATACTTTTTTTAAGTAACGAAAATTAATATTTAATTTTACTTCATAATAGATATAATTTTATAAAATAAAATTAGCAGTCGTTTTTATTGACTGCTAAAATTCTATACCCATTTATATTAAATGTCAATACCTTATTTTATTTTTTTATTTTAAAATATTCTTTTGCTGCTTTTATAAAAGCTTTAAAAATTGGTGCTGGACGATCAGGTCTAGACTTAAATTCAGGATGAAATTGTCCTGCAATAAAAAATGGATGATTTTTATATTCAACAATTTCAACTAAACTTCCATCTGGTGATGTTCCTGATGCAATTAGGCCTGCTGCTTCTAGACATGCTTTATAATCATTATTATATTCAAATCTATGTCTATGTCTTTCTGTGATATGTTCTTCTCCATATACTTTATATGCTAAAGTATCTTTCTTTATAGTACAAGGATAACTACCAAGTCTCATTGTACCACCTTTTTCGGTTACATTTTTTTGATTTTCCATTATATGTATAACTGGATTTTCTGTAGTTTCACTAAATTCGGCTGAATTTGCGTCTTTTAATCCAAGTACATTTCTAGCAAACTCAACCACAGCCATTTGCATTCCTAGACAAATTCCCATAAAAGGTACATTATTTTCTCTAGCATATTTTATCGCTGTTATTTTTCCTTCAATACCTCTATTTCCAAATCCACCTGGAACTAAAATTCCATCATACGCTCCTAAAACTTCTTTTACAGTTTCTTCTGTTATTGTTTCAGAATCTATAAATCCAATATTGACCTTTACTCCATTTGCAAAACCACCATGTCTTAAGCTTTCAGCAACAGATAAATAAGAGTCTTGAAGTTGCATATATTTTCCAACTAAAGCAATATTAACCACTCCACTTAAATTTCTAATATTTTCAATTAATTTTTCCCATTCTTCATTTTGTGGTTCTATTTTTTCAAGTCTTAATTTTTTACAAACAGCTTTAGCTAATCCATGTTTTTCAAGCATTAATGGAACTGCATAAAGGTTTTCTGCTGTAAGATTTGGTATAACATTTTCTGGTCTTACATTGCAGAAAAGTGCTAACTTTTCTCTAATATCTTCTGGAATATCTATTTCACTTCTACAAACTAATATGTCTGGTTTTATTCCAAATGATTGTAATTCTTTTACAGAGTGTTGAGTTGGTTTTGATTTTAATTCACAAGAACCTGAAATGTATGGAAGCAAAGTAACATGAATATAAACAACATCATCTGGATCTTGTTCTAATCCTACTTGCCTAATTGCTTCTACAAAAGCTAACCCTTCAATATCTCCAATAGTTCCACCAAGTTCTGTTATAACAATATCAGCTTGTCCTTCAAAACTATATATGTTATCTTTTATCTCGTTTGTTACATGAGGAATTACTTGAACTGTTTTACCTAAATAATCTCCTCTTCTTTCTTTTGTTAATACATTTTGATATATTTTTCCTGAACTAACACTGCAATTGTGGTTTAAGCTAACATCTGTAAATCTTTCATAATGTCCTAAGTCTAAATCTGTTTCAGCTCCATCTTCTGTTACAAAAACCTCTCCATGTTCTTTTGGATTCATTGTTCCAGGATCTACATTTATATAAGGATCAAATTTTTGATTAACTACTTTATAACCTCTATTTTTTAATAGTCTTCCTAGTGAAGATGCTGTTATTCCTTTTCCTAGACCTGATACAACACCTCCAGTTATAAATATGTACTTTGTTTTCATACTTTTCGCTCTCTTTTCTATAAATATAATTTTCTATTCTTCATATCCTAAAAGTTTTGGCTCACATGTTAGGTTTATTCCAAGACTTTTTATAACCTTTTGTTCTGCTGTTGAAACCACATAAGAACTATGAGCTTCTAATCCTCTTAATTTATCTAATGCTTCCATTGTTTTTTCAATTATTGGATTGTTTTGTTCACAAATACTAAGCGCAATCAAAACTTCTGGTAAGTTTAAACAGTAATTTCTTTTATATGAAGTTTTTTGTTTCATTTTAAAAATAGATTCCAAAACTGTTGGTGATAATAAATATACATCATCAGGAATTCCTGATAATTGTTTTATTGTATTTATTAATAATGCACTTGAAGCACTTAATAATTCTGATTCTTTACCTGTTATTACTTTCCCATTTTCAAGTTTGATTGCTAATGCATTTACTTTTTCTTTTTCGGCTTTTTCTAATGCATATTTTACAATATCTCTATCAGATATTGAAATACCAGCTGTATTCATTAATTTTTTTATTTTTTCTACAGTAGTTTCAGTTCCGATTCCCTTTTTGTAATCACACATTGCTGCATAATATCTTCTTATTATTTCCATTTTTGCTGCATTTTGTGCAACTTCATCATTTACTATACATTGGCTAATCATATTTACTCCCATATCTGTTGGAGATTTGTAAATATCTTCACCTGAAATTCTTTTTAATATATTTTTCAAAATTGGGAAAGCAGAAATATCTCTATTATAATTTACAGCTTTTACATTATATTCTTCTAAGTGAAAAGAATCTATCATATTCATATCTCCTAAATCTGCTGTTGCAGCTTCATAAGACATATTTACTGGATGCATAAGTGGTAAATCCCAAACAGGAAATGTTTCAAATTTAGCATATCCTGCTTTTATTCCTCTTTTATGTTCATGATAAAGTTGAGAAAGACAAGTTCCAAGTTTTCCACTATTTGGTCCTGGAGCAGTAACTACAACTAATTTTTTTGTTGTTTCAATATATGGATTCTTTCCATATCCCTCTTCACTAACAATAGTTTCAACATCATCTGGATATCCTTTTGTTGGTGTATGTATATAAACTTTTATGTTTTTGTCATTTAAAGTTTGTTTTAATTTTTCAACTTCTTCTTGACCTGTATACATAGTTACAACAACACTATTAATTTCAATGCCTAGTTTTTGGATATTTTCTATTAATCTTATTAATTCAACATCATAACCAATTCCATAATCTGCTCTTATTTTATTTTTTTGAATATTACTAGCATTAATACAAAATATTATTTCAAGATTTTCTTTAAATTCTTGTAATAATCTAATTTTTGCATCAGGACTAAATCCTGGTAATACTCTACTTGCATTGTAGTCATCAAATATTTTTCCACCAAACTCCAAATATAATTTGTTTCCAAACATTTTTATTCTTTCTTCGATTTTTTCTTTTTGAATTTTTAAATATTTATCATTATCAAATGCAATTTCCACTTTTCTTCCTCCATCATTTCCTAAATTAATTTCCACATCTGCTTAAAAACAAAAAAAACAGATTAAAAAAAGGGTTTTTTTTTTAATCTGTTTCGATTCATTTCTTTCAACAAAAATATTTTAACACGTTATATTTTAAAATGCAAGTATTTTTTATTTAGTAGATAAAATTTTTATTGTATTTTTTTATACTTTATAATATAATTTAGATATTAAAGTGGAGGAATATGCCAATGCAAAAATGTGTATTTGATAAAAATACTGTCAATGAACAGTTAGTTCTACTTTCTAATATGTTAGAAAACCAAAGAGAAATCAAAAAAACACTACTTTCTTATCTTGAAAAAGTTTCAGATCATATTAGTAATACAACTAATACAGAAAACTCTGAAGCTCTTGTTTCATGCTTAAGTAATGTTCAAGAAATATTTGATAATATAAAATCAAATATTGATAAACTTATAGAATTAAAATTATTTATAGAAAATATATCAAAATCCACATCTTTAAATATAATTGATTTCGAGAAATACTATAATCAATTTATAGAATTATCTGAAAAAATAGAAACTACAAATAATTCTTATAATGATTTTATGCATAAATTAACATCTATTCCTTCAATTGATTTTTCTGGTTTAAATTACAAAAAATCAGAAACTTTAAATAATTTAAAAACAGAAGAACTAGAAAATAAATTAGAAAATAAAGAAGAAATTGAAACATCTGCCAAAAAAGTAATCGAAGAAAATAATGTAGGAACTGAAAATGTTATTGAAACAATTGTTAAAGAAAATGAAGTAGTAGTCAAAGAAAATATTACTGAAATAGAATCAGTAATCGAAGAAACAACTGTTATAGAGGATATTACAGAAACAGAACCTATTATTGAAGCTGTCGTTGAAGAAAGTGTTACTAAAACAGAACCAGTTATCGAAACTTCTGTTGAACAACCTACTACAGAAGAAACATCTATCGAAGCATCTACTGAAAAAGCTCAAGAAAAAACAGTTGTTGAAGAATATCAAAAAGAAGAAGAAAAATCTGTTGAAAAATCAGTAGAAAACATTCCAGAAACCGAAACACTTACTGACGAAGTAGTTGAAGAAAATACTACTGGAACAAAACCAGTAATCGTAGAAAATGATTCTGAAATCAATTTTGCTGAAAAAACTTTACTTATTGATAATGAAGCTCAAATTGCAATATTACCTTATTCTTTGTTAGATTTAGAAGATTTTTTCTCAGAAAATCCCGAAAAATATTCTTCAATAAATGATATTATTGAAAAAGAATATACAGTTTCATTAGATAATTATGAAAACACTTCAATCTCAAGATTCAAACAAACTTTCAAACTTGCAAAAGAAAAATCAAATCTTTCATTTTTTGAATCTTTAAATTATGCAAATAAATTATTATTTGAAAATCAAGTTAAACCAATAATCATTGCAGCTTGTAGCACAATTGACGAATTAGAAAGTTACTTAGATTGTTTAAACAATGATGTTTTAGAAAAATTTGATTATTTTACAATTATAGATAAATAAAAAAGAAACTCCACTAAAAAGTGGAGTTTCTTTTTTTATATTTATTAATTTCCTCTTTGTTTTACCGCTTCATAAATTACAATTCCAGCTGAAACAGATGCATTTAATGATGTTATTTGACCTTTCATTGGAATTTTTATTAATATATCTGCATTTTCTTTTACTAATTTACTCATTCCAAAACCTTCACTTCCAATTATTATAGCTAAAGGTCCTTTTAAATCTTGATTATAATATAGCGTATCTGCATCTCCATCTGTTCCAATTACCCAAAGACCTGACTCTTTTAATTTTCTAATTGTTTCATTTAAATTATTTACTCTTGCAATTTTAACATATGCTGTAGCTCCTGTTGAAACTTTTGCTACTGTGCTATTTACTGCTACATTCCTTCTTTTTGGAATTATTATTCCATGAACGCCTGCTGTTTCAGCAGTTCTAATTATTGATCCGAAATTATGTGGGTCTTCTATTCCATCTAATATAATTATAAAAGGATCTTCGTTTTTATTTTTTGCAATTTCTAATATTTCATCAACATCACAGTAATTAAATGGTGGAACAACTGCAACAACACCTTGATGATTTTCAGCCATAGAATTTAATTTTTCAGAATCTACTTCTACTAAAACAATTCTTTCTTCTCTTGCTCTTGCTATAATTTCATTTATTGAACCATGTCTTTCACCACGTTCAACATAAATTTTATTAATATCTTTATCTGATTTTAATAATTCTAAAACAGCATTTCTTCCTGCAACAATATCTTCATATTCGCTAGGTTCATCATTTTGTCTTCTATCTTCACCAGATCTTCTCTCTACAAATCTTCTATCTGTATCTGCTCTTCTTTCTCCTATTCTTCTATCAAAACCATTTCTTGGAGTTGCTCTTCTTTCAGCTACTCTTCTGTCTTCTCCGCTACGTCTTTCATCTTGTCTTCTATCTTTTTTTCTTCTTTGTCCTTTTCTTCTTTCTTCGTATGCTTCCATTTTCTCTTGAGCTATTCTTGCTTGTCTATTTCTTTTATCTCTATAGCTTTCTCTCATTTTATAATCCTCTTTCCCAATCTTAATACTATATTTTTATTATACACATTATATTATTATTTTCAATAATTTTATTTATTCTTCATCATCTAATTTTAGAACTGCTAAAAATGCTTCTTGTGGTACTTCAACATTACCAATTTGACGCATTTTCTTTTTACCTTTCTTTTGTTTTTCAAGAAGTTTTTTCTTTCTTGTGATATCTCCACCATAGCATTTTGCTAAAACGTCTTTTCTCATAGCAGATAAAGTTTCTCTTGCAATTATTTTTCCACCAACCACAGCTTGAATTGGAATTTCAAATAATTGTCTTGGAATTACTTTCTTTAATTTCTCTGCCATTTTTCTTCCTCTTTCATAAGCAGAGGCTTTATGAACAATAAAAGAAAGTGCATCTACTGCTTCATTGTTTATATGTAAATCTAGTTTTACTAAATCTGCTCTTCTATTTTCTTTAAATTCATAATCAACTGAAGCATATCCTTTAGTTTTTGATTTTATTGTATCAAAAAAATCATAAATTATTTCATTTAATGGAAGTTCATATTCAAGAGTTACTCTGTTAGCATCTAAATATTTCATATCTATATAGACACCCCTTCTTTCTTGACAAACTTTCATAACATTTCCAACAAATTCTTTAGGAATCATTATTTCAGCTTTCATTATTGGTTCTTCCATATAACTTATTTCAGTTTGTGGTGGTAATTCTGTAGGATTATAAAGTTCAATTACTTCTCCACCTGTTTTATGAACTTGATAAATAACTGATGGAGCAGTTGTAATTAATCCAATATCAAATTCTCTTTCTAATCTTTCTATTACTATTTCTAAATGAAGCAATCCTAAAAATCCACATCTGAATCCAAACCCTAAAGCAGCTGATGTTTCAGGTTCATAATTTAAAGCTGCATCATTTAATTTTAATTTTTCTAAAGCTTCTTTTAATGGTTCATATTCACTACCATCTAATGGATACATTCCACAATAAACCATTGAGTTAGCTTCTTTATATCCTGGTAATGGTTCTTTTGCTGGTCTTGATTTTAATGTAATTGTATCACCAACATTTAAATCTGAAACTGTTTTTACGCTTGCTGCTATATAACCAACTTCACCAGCTACCAATTTATCAGTAGGCACATAAGATCCAGCACCAAAATAACCAACTTCAGTTACTGTAAATACCTTTCCAGTAGCCATAAATAATATTTCATCATTTGCTTTTACAGTTCCATTTTTTATTCTTACATAACTTAAAGCACCTTTATAATTATCATAATATGAATCAAAAATTAATGCTTGTAGTTCACTTTCAGAATCTCCTTGTGGTGCTGGTATATCTGTCACAATTCTTTCTAGTACTTCTTCCACATTTAATCCAGTCTTTGCTGAAATACATGGGGCATCTTGTGCAGGAATTCCTATAATATCTTCGATTTCATTTTTTACTTCATCTGGTCTTGCGTTTGGTAAATCAACTTTATTTATTACAGGTAATATTTCCAAATTACCATCTAAAGCAAGATATACATTTGCTAAAGTTTGGGCTTCAACGCCTTGTGTACTATCAACAACTAAAATCGCTCCTTCACAAGCTGCTAAACTTCTTGATACTTCATAATTAAAGTCAACATGTCCAGGAGTATCTATTAAATTAAATTCATATGTTTCACCATTTTTGGCAGTATAATTCATTTTTACTGCTTGTGATTTTATAGTGATTCCTCTTTCTTTCTCAATGTCCATATTATCTAGAACTTGAGATTCCATTTCTCTTTGTGATAATGCACCAGTCATTTCAATAATTCTATCAGCAAGCGTTGATTTTCCGTGATCTATATGTGCAATTATGCTAAAATTTCTAATCTTTTTTTGTTTGTCTTGCATATTTACTCCTAATCCATTTATTTCATAATTATCTGAATTTATATTTTTAATAAATCAAATTTTAAATAATCTGAACTTATTAATTTATAATCTATTCCACCTATATTTCCTTCTATTGCATCTTTATGTGATTCACCATGTAGATGAGCATAAAAACATTTTGAAATATTATTAGCTTTTAGTGTTTGTATAAAATTTATTTCTTCTGGAATTATTGCTTCTTTATAAAATGGTGGATAATGAATAAATGCTATCATTTCTCTATCCTCACCAAATTGTTTTTTTCCACTATTTATAGAAAGTTTTAATCTGTCATTTTCTCTTTTTAATATTTTATAATTTTCTTGTGACTTCCAAGTATTTACCCAACCTCTGGTTCCTACTATTATTTTGTCTTCTACTAAAAAAGAATTATTATAAAGAAAATCTATATTTAAAAAATTATTTTCTTTCAAATATTTTCTCATACTAGTTAATGTAGTCCACCAATAATCATGATTTCCTTTTGATAATATTTTTTTCCCCGGAAGACTACATAAAAATTCAAAATCTTTATATGTTTCTTCCAAATATGTAGCCCAAGAAAAATCTCCTGGTAATATGACAGTATCATCTTCTTTTACTTGTTTTATCCAATTTTCTCTTATCTTTTCAGCATGATTTTCCCAGTTATTACCAAATATATCCATTGGTTTATCCACTGAAAATGATAAGTGTAAATCGCCTATCACATATATTGACATCTATTTTCTCCTTTATAATCTTCTAATAGGATCATATATATTATATGTTTTTTATTGGGTCGTCATCATCATTATCTTCTTCGCTTATTATTGCATCCTTTAAATCATTATCATTTTTATTTTCTGTTGCAATTACTGTTTTTGTTATTTTATTATTAGTAGAAACTGTATATTGTTTACAGTCCATATCTTGAGTTGATTTTAAAGTTGAATCATTTATATCCACATTATCTGGAACCATGATTTTCTTTGAACTATCAATTCCATTACTAATATCATCTAATTTTTCTATTTCTTTAATAATTTGTTGTGAATCAACTTCATCAAATGCTGTATTAACATTTTTACTATTTGAATGTGCTATATATAAAACTGCTATACCAATAACCGCACAAGTTACTACAAAAACCACATATATCATTTGTACTCTCCTTTATTCTCCTATTTTTAAATTTGGAATTGCATTTAGTCTCATATCTGCTCTTTCCTCATTTATGTAATTATAATATCCAGCAGCAGCAATCATTGCCGCATTGTCTGTACAAAGTACCGGTTCTGGATAATATACTTTTATGTTTAATTCTTTTGCTAAATTATCAAAAGAACTTCTTATAAAACTATTTCTTGAAACACCACCAGCAATTACTATTTTATTTGATGAGAATTCTTTAATCGCTTTTTTCACATTTGATGTTAACATTTCAGTCACAGCACATTGAAAACTTGCACATAAATCAGCTTTATCAATATTTGGATCTTTATGATTTAAATTTATTACAGCAGTTTTTATTCCACTAAAGCTAAAATCTAAATTATCAAAATGTGTCACTGGAAGTTTTATTGTTGGTTTTCCTTGTTTTGCTAAATTATCAACTTTTGGGCCACCTGGATAGCCAAGTCCAACTACTCTTGCAACTTTATCAAAAGCTTCTCCAATAGCGTCATCTCTAGTTTTTCCTAAAATCTCAAATTCATTATAAGATTTTACATTTACTAAATGAGTATGTCCACCAGATATAATCAAACAAATAAAAGGTGGTTTTAAATCTTTATGAGTTAAATAATTTCCTGCAATATGACCTTCTATATGATTTACTGCAATTAATGGTTTTCCTGTTACATAACTTAAGCCTTTGGCATATGATACGCCTACAAGCAAAGCTCCAACTAAACCTGGCCCCTGTGTTACTGCAATTGCATCTATATCGTCTAAAGTTACATTTGCTTCTTTTAAAGCTTGTTTCATTATTCCATTTATTACTTCTGTATGACATCTAGATGCAATCTCTGGAACTACTCCACCATATTCTTCATGTATTTTTATTTGGGAATTTATGCAATTTGATAAAACCTCTCTTCCATTTTTTACAATAGATACAGAAGTTTCATCACAACTTGATTCAATTCCCATTACTAAAATATCTTTCAATTTTTTCTCCTTATTTTTATATAAATAAATTAACTAAAAAGTCTACACCCACAAAAATAACATTTGAAACAAAATCAATTACTGGTGCAACTATAACTTCTAAAAATCCAAATATCCATAAAATCATAAATACCATATATAAAGTTTGATAATTTTCAGTAAGCCACGCTTGAGCTTTGTATGGTAATATATTTCTAAATATTTTTTCACCATCTAATGGAGGTAATGGAAGTAAATTAAATACTCCTAATCCTATATTTACAGTTATTAACATAGATAATAATGACATTCCAATTGCTCCAATAGTTGAATTCATATATGTTCCACCTGTTAATTCATATATTATTGAATAAGCAAAACAACACACTATTGCTAAAAAGAAATTCATTAATGGTCCTGCTAAAGAAACCATTGCTTCACAAAATCCTCTTGATTTATTTGAATTAAAATTACTTGGATTAATTTGTACTGGTTTTCCCCATCCAATATGTGCAAACATCATTAATATAAATCCAAAAAAGTCTAAATGTGAAATAGGATTTAGCGTTAATCTTCCTTGATTTCTTGGTGTAGTATCTCCTAATCTGTCTGCTGCAAAAGCATGTGCAAATTCATGAAAAGTAATTGCTATTATTACTGCAGGTAAAGTTAAAAGTAAATATAACCATTCTCCTGAACTCATACTTGCAAAAGATATTACTACTAAAATAATAAGTAATGTATTTATAACTTTTTGATTCACACCATTATATCCAAAAAACATTCATTTTCCTCCTTAGTTCTTTTCTAATTATTCTCAATTTTTAAAAATATACTCACATATTATACCAATATTTCTTTTATTTTTCAATGAAATTCCTCATATTTTATACAAAAAAAGAAAGTATTTTTCATACTCTCTTTTTATTTATCTTATTAGTTTAATGGTTTCATTGTTGGGAATAAAATTACATCTCTAATTGATGCAGAATCTGTTAATAACATAACTAATCTGTCAATTCCAATTCCCATTCCACCTGTTGGAGGCATACCATATTCAATAGCCATACAGAAGTCTTCATCCATATCATTAGCTTCTTCATCTCCAGCTTCTTTTTGTCTTAATTGTTCAACAAATCTTTCTCTTTGATCGATTGGATCATTTAATTCTGAATAAGCATTTCCATATTCACGTCCACCAATAAATAACTCAAATCTTTCAACTAATCTCTTATCTGATGGTTTTCTTTTTGTTAATGGTGAAACTTCAACTGGATAATCACAAATGAATGTTGGTTGAATTAATGTTTCTTCAACAAATTCTTCAAAGAATGCATTTATAATATATCCTCTATTTTGTTTTGATTCATCAACTTCAACATGTTTTTCTTTTGCTATAGCGATAGCTTCTTCATCTGTGTTGATTTCATTAAAGTCAATTCCTGTAACTTCTTTAATAGCTGTTATCATAGGAACTCTTCTCCATGGAGATTCTAAATCAATATCTAATCCTTGATAATTAATTTTTGCTGTTCCTAAACATTTTTGAGCTACTGTTCTTATCATATTTTCTGATAAGTTCATCATATCATTATAATCTTGGTATGATGCATAAAATTCTATTCCTGTATATTCTGGGTTATGTTTAATGTCCATTCCTTCATTTCTGAACATTCTTCCCATTTCATATACTCTATCAAACCCACCAACTATTAATCTTTTTAAATATAATTCGTTAGCAATTCTTAGATACATATCTAAATCTAATGTATTGTGATGTGTGATAAATGGTCTAGCTGTAGCTCCACCAGCAATTGTGTTTAATATTGGTGTATCTACTTCTAAGTATCCTTCGTTATCTAAATAATTTTTGATTTCTTTTAAAATTTTGCTTCTTAAAAGGAATGTTTCTTTAACTTCTGGATTTACAATTAAATCTACATATCTTTGTCTATAACGTAAATCTATATCTTTTAATCCATGGAATTTTTCTGGTAAATCTCTTAATGATTTTGTTAAAAGTACAACTTCTTTAGCATGGATAGAAATTTCTTCAGTTTTTGTTTTGAAAACAAATCCTTTAATTCCAATGATATCTCCTATATCATATGTTTTGAAAGCTTTATAACTTTCTTCTCCTAAATCATTTATACTAACATAACTTTGAATTTTTCCCTGACTATCTTGAATTGTAACAAAAGATGCTTTTCCCATGATTCTTTTTGCCATAATTCTACCAGCTACTGAAACATCTTTTCCTTCATATGTTTCGTAGTTATTTTTTATATCCATTGATTGTTCTGTTCTGTCATATTTTGTGATTTCAAAAGGATCTTTTCCAGCTGCTTGAAGTTCTTTTAATTTATCAATTCTAATTTGCATTAATCTGTTAATATCCTCTTCTGTTTGAATTATTTCATTATTTTCATTTTCGTTCATAGTATCAAACGCCCCTTTTTATTATATTTTGACTAAGTAATTATACACCAAAAAAACATTATTGTAAACTGCTTTTTTCTAAGAAAATATGATTTTTTTAATATATTCCCATGTTACTTGCATAGATTTTATAGAAACTCTTTCTTTTGGACTGTGAACATCAAAAGTATTTGGTCCAATACATACATATTCTAAATCTTCAATTTTGTATTTAAAAAATCCACCTTCAACAACACCTTGTGAAATTTTTAATTCCATTTCCTCATCAAAAATTTCTTTATATATTATTGAACATTTTTTTACTAATTCATTTTCAAAATCTGGCTCAATACCTTTTAATTCTTGTTCCCAAGATATTTTTATATCATTTTCTTTTTCAATTTTTCTCAAATTTTCTAAATATTTATCTCTCAATTTTAAATTATTTGCTCTTAAAGAATATTCAAATCTAACAGAATTTTCTAAGCATTTTGCTGCTGCAAAATTTGCTGATAAAACAACATTATTGTTATCATCATATTCGATTGCACCATTTACAAATGAATTTACAAAATTAATTATTTTTTTAGTTATATTTTTACTATAAACTTTTCTAATTTCTTTTTGTTTATTATTTTCTTTTATGTTTATATCATTATTTTCATATAGCTCATTTTCTATATCTTTCTCATTATTTTCTCTTCCTAGTTTTATATCACTCCTATTTAATTTTATATTAACATCTTCGCCATAAAATCTAATTTGCTTATTTACTTTTTCTTTCATTTTTCCATATTCATTTTCTCTAGCCCAAAAACAAATTTTAAAGTCTCTTGGAATTACATTTACTCTGCTTCCACCTTCTAAACTTTGAATATAAATTTCATCAATATTCTCTATAACTTCAATTCCAAGTTTAATAGGATTTCCTCTTTTTATATCACCAATATTTCCACCAGAGTGTCCACCAATAAAATTAGAATAAGTAAGCTCAAATAAAGTCAAATCATTTTCTAGTAAATCTATTTTTTCTGTTTTAATTTCACCAAACCATTCCATACAATTTGCAGAGCTTATAACCATTTTTCCTTGTTTTCCATTATCTAAGGAAATCATTTTTCTACATTTAATTTGAGATTCATCAATTTCTTTAGCGCCAATCATTGTTGTTTCTTCTTGAGTTGTAAATATACATTCTATTTTAGGACCTTTGATTTTATTTGAATCTAAAATTGCAAGCATATATGCAACACCAATTCCGTTATCCGCACCTAAAGTAGTTCCATTAGCTGTTATAAAATCACCGTCTTGATATAATTTGATTGGATCTTTTGAAAAATCATGTGTACTTCCTTCTATTTTTTCACAAATCATATCTGTATGAGCTTGAAATCCTAGAATTTCTTCATTTTCAAATCCTTCTGAAGCTTCTTTTCTAATAATTACATTAAAATATTTATCTGTGTAATATTCTAAATTTCTTTCTTTTGCAAAATTTACTAGATAATCTCTTATCCTTTCTTCATTTCCAGATTCTCTTGGAATATCACTTATTTCTTTAAAAAATTCAATTACCTCTCTTGGTTCGTTTTCTTCTATATCTAATTCTTTCAAATCATTCACCTCAAAATTAATATATCTTTTCAAAAACTCTTTTGTTCTTGGCTTTTGCGGTCTTTTTATAACCTCTTCAGGTTTACCTTCTTCCACAATAATCCCACCATCCATGAATATAACTCTATCAGCAACTTCTTCTGCAAATTTAATTTCGTGAGTTACTATTATCATTGTTCTATTTTCCTTAGATAATTGTTTTATAGTTTTCAAGACTTCACCAACAAGTTCTGGATCAAGAGCACTAGTTGGTTCATCCATACAAATAATTTTAGGATTTATTGCTAAAACTCTTGCAATAGAAACTCTTTGTTTTTGTCCACCTGATAAATCACACGGATAAGAATTTTCTTTTTCTTTTAAATCCATTTTTTCAAGGACTTCATCAGCTTTTTTATTTGCCTCTTCTTTTGACATTTTCAAAACATTTATCAAACTTATTGTTATATTTTCTTTAACTGATAAATGTGGAAATAAATTAAAATCTTGAAATACCATTCCTGTGTCTAAATTTATTTTGTTCAAAATTTCTTTATCATTGTAAACTAGTTTATTATTTTTATATTCTTTAATCATTTCTTTTTCGTTTATAATAATATTTCCTGAATCTATTTTTTCTAAATTGTTTATGCATCTTAAAAGTGTAGATTTTCCACTCCCAGAAGGTCCTAATATTACTAATGTTTCGCCTTCTTTTACAGAAAAAGATACATCTTTTATTACTTCTATATTTTCAAATTTTTTACTTAAATTTTTAACTTCTAAAACATTCATTTTCTCACCTCTTTAGGATTTAGGGACGGAGACAAAAATCATCCCCAAATCTATTTTTAATTTTTTGGCTAAAGAATGATTTTTTTCTCCGTCCCCAAATCATCCCAATTTAATTAACTATAATACTCCAATTTTTTCTCTGCCTTATTAAATAATATTGATACGAAAAATACTAAGATTAAGTAATAACCTCCTGCTAGTACTAAAGGAATTATTGAAAAATTATAGCTTGCTTGTTTTTGTGCTAACGCAAACATTTCTGTTACACCAATAATTTGAGCAAGTGAAGTTGTTTTCAAAAGAGAAATAACCTCATTAGACATTGATGGTAAAATAATTTTCACAACTTGTGGTAAAATTATTAAGAAAAATGTTTGAACTTTATTAAATCCCAAAGTATATGCTGCCTCTTTTTGTCCATCTGGAATACTATTAATTCCGCTTCTAAATATTTCTGAAAAATAAGCTGCATAATTAATTACAAAAGCAATTATTATAGCGGCAAATCTGTCATAACTCACTCTAAACATATAATAAGGACAAAAGTAAACAACTATAATTTGAAGCATTATTGGAGTTCCACGAATTAGTAAAATATATCCTTTCATCAAATATGAAATTATTTTACATTTTGAATTTCTAAGAACTGCAACTATAATTCCAAGTGGTATTGAAAATATGAATGTTAAAACAAATATTTGAAGTGATACTCCTATTCCAGAAAATAGTATTTTCGCTACATTTATTGTCTGTTCTAAATTCATATTACTTCACCTCATTAATTATTATCATATCTTTTCCAAACCATTTTTCTGAAATACTATCTAAACTTCCAGTTTGTTCTAATCTTATTAATGCATTTTGAATTTTATCTCTTAATTCTGTATTACCTTGTTTAAATGCAATTACACTTCCATTTGATACTGTAATATTTTCTGAGGCAATAGTTTCATAATCTTTTCCTTTTGAAGTTATTAAATAGTTTCCAATGATGTTAGAACAAAATAATGCATCAATTCCTTCTGTTTCTAAATCCATAAAGGCTGTTAAATTATCACCATATTGTATTATCTCTACTGCTTTTCCAAATTCAGATTTTTCTAAGTCTTGTGCTTGTATTGAACCTGTTTGAACTCCTATTTTCTTTCCTTTTAATTCTTCTTGAGATGTTACTTTACTACCATTTTTTAATATAAAATAGTTTTCTCCTTTTATGTATGGATCTGTTAATGTCATTGTCGCTGCTCTTTCTTCGTTATATGCAAATCCATTCCAAATACAATCTATATTTCCAGAACTTAATTCTTGTTCTTTTGAAGCCCATGATATTGGTTGAAATTTAACTTCCATCCCTAGTTCTTCTGCTACTGCTTTAGCCAAATCAATATCAAATCCAACTATTTCATTATTTTCATTTCTAAATCCCATTGGTGGAAAACTATCATCTAATCCAACCACTAATGTATCTTCATTATTTCCTTCTGTATCTCTATTCATATAAAATATTCCTACAACAATTATAAAAACTGCAACTACTGCAATTATTCCTTTTACCATATTTTTCATAATATTACCTCCATTTTTTCTTTTTAATAAATAATTTATTTTCTTTTTTATCATCTAAATTTATCTATTAAATAAATTTATTTCAAAACCAAAGTAAGAATTTTATTAATTCCCTCTCTTTTTTATATTTCTATTTTTATAATTTTAAATTCATCATAAAACTTGCAAAAATCAATTTTATTTTGCGCGCTATTTGTAAAATTGATTTTGGTATACAAAAAGAGCCCTAAAGGTATTCTAGATTTATTCTAGTACCTTTAAGGCTCTTAAAAACACTAAAGGCACAAGCATCATCAAAAGCCTGTGCCTAATATATTCTAAGACACAAGCTATTTTTTATGATGATGTTTGTTACCTTTTACTAAATTCATAAAAAATAATTCTCCTTTGATTTTTTCTATATTAAAATGTTAGCACGATTTTTTTTGCTTGTCAACATAAAATTTCCTTTTTTGTAAATTTTATTATAGTTTCCTTTTACACCAAACAGTATGAAAAGCAGTCTTTTCTAAAGAAAAACTGCTTTTTCAAAATTAATATAAAAATTAAATTTTATTAGTAATTTTTATATTATTAAATTAAATTTATTTTTTTATATCTAGCTTAATATGAACTTCTCTTAATTGTTTTTCTGTAACAACTCCTGGCGCTCCCATTAAAAGGTCTTGTGCTTTTGAGTTCATTGGAAATGCAATAACTTCTCTTATTGATTCTTCTCCAGCTAAAAGCATTAATATTCTATCAACACCTGGTGCAATTCCAGCATGTGGTGGTGCTCCATAATGAAAAGCTTTAAATAATGCAGCAAATTTTGTTTTAATATCTTCTTCTGTATATCCTGCAATTTCAAATGCTTTTATCATGATTTCTGGATCATGGTTTCTAACAGCACCAGAAGAAAGTTCTATTCCGTTACAAACTATATCATATTGATATGCATAAATATCTAATGGATCTTTAGTTGTTAACGCTTCTAATCCACCTTGTGGCATCGAAAATGGGTTGTGACAAAAATCAATTTTTCCGCTATCTGTTAATTCATACATTGGGAAATCTACTATCCAGCAGAATCTATATTCTGAATCATCTATTAATCCTTGTCTTTTTCCAATTTCCTTTCTTATTTCTCCAGCTAGTTTTTCTACAATTCCTTTATGTTCTGCAATAAAGAATACACTATCTCCGATTTTTGTATCTGTTTGTTTCATGAATTCTTTTCTTGATTCTTCATCAATAAATTTAGCTATTGGACCTTGCCATTCTCCATCTTCTAATATTTTTATCCAAGCTAAACCTTTTGCTTTACAATCTTCTATAGCAAATTCTGTCATACCATCATAGAAAGATCTTTCTACAGCCGCTCCTTCTGGAAGTGTAATTGTTCTAACGATTTTCCCATTAAATACTTTTATATCTATTTTTTCAAAAATGTTTGTAACATCTTTTATTTCTAATGGGTTTCTTAAATCTGGTTTATCACTACCATATTTAAGCATCGCTTCCTCATATGGAATTCTTGGGAATGGATATTCTGCAACTTTTTTATCAGAGAATCTTGTAAATGTATCATACATTACTTTTTCCATTACTGAAAATACATCTTCTTGAGTAGCAAAAGCCATTTCCATATCTAATTGATAGAATTCTCCAGGAGATCTATCTGCTCTTGAATCTTCATCTCTAAAACAAGGTGCTATTTGGAAATATTTATCAATTCCAGAAACCATTAATAATTGTTTAAATTGTTGTGGTGCTTGTGGAAGTGCATAAAATTTTCCTGGGTACATTCTACTTGGTACTAAATAATCTCTTGCACCTTCTGGTGATGAACTTGTAAGGATTGGAGTTTGAACTTCTAAAAATCCTTGCTCTATCATTTTTAATCTTAAGAATTGAATTAATTCAGCTCTTAATTTTAAATTTTCTAAGTTTTTTCTTGCTCTTAAATCTAAAAATCTGTATTCTAATCTCAAATCTTCTCTAACACTTCTGTCTGATTCAATTTCGAATGGTAAAGCTTTTGTTCTTTTACCTAAAATTTCGATTTTATCTGCAAATAATTCTACTGTTCCAGTTTCTAATTTTAAGTTAATTGTTTCTTCATCTCTTAATCTTACTTTTCCTGAAACAGATATTGTAGATTCAGTTGGTATTTTTGAGGCAAATTCAACTTTTTCTTCATCTCCTGAAACTACTACTTGAGTTACACCATATTGATCTCTTAAATCAATAAATAGAACTCCTCCTAAATCTCTTATTGTGTCTACCCATCCTGCTAGTTTAATTTCTTCTCCTACGTGTTTTTCACGTAATTCTGAACACTTATATGTTCTGTACATGTTTCCTTTCATAATTTGCTCCTTTTCTTTTATAGGGACGTAAGTTATAAAACAAAAGAGCTTTCGTCTCTGCAGTAAAATTACTACAGGGACGAAAGCTCATAACTTCCGCGGTGCCACCCTATTTGAAAACGTTCCAAGGAAATAACAAATTGTATTTTTATAATTTACAAATTTGTATTAAAGTAAAAACGTTTCCCACTTTTAAAATAAAATATTGCATACAAAATTTACAATATTTTAAGTTTGCTCCAATGTGTTTCACATATCAACCTTTATTTAAAACGCTCTCAGCCGGTGGCGTTTTTTCTCTGTAAAATAGTATTTGATAGCTTTCATCTTCATCGCAAAATATTTAACTAATATTAATTATACACTAGTTTTGTATATTATGTCAAGTTTTTCGTTTTATTATACCAACAAAAAAAGATGTATTAAAATTAATACACCTTTTTTTATTAACATATTTTGGTTTTACTCATAAGTAAACCATAAACCTTCTTTTTTCAATTTATTAATCATTTGATTATGTTCTGTATTATTTTTTGTAAAATATACTTTTCCATTTTTGTCTGCAACAAAGTAATATGCATCTGTTTCTGTATAGTCTAAAATAGCTTCTATTGCACTTTTACTTGGATTACAAATTGGTCCAATCGGAATCTTTCCTCCCATATTAGGTCCTCTAGTATTATATGGATTTTCTGTGTTTAATTCTTTTACAGTTAAATCTCTTTCTCCCATATCTACTTTAAAAGCGTAATATGTAGAAACATCACTACCTAAGCTCATTCCATCATATATTCTATTGAAAAATACTCCAACAATTTCTTTTCTATCTTCTAAAGATTTTCCTTCAAGTTCTGCTAAAGATGCAATTGTTAAAAGTTGGTGCATTGTTAAATCGTTGTTTTCAATATCTTCTTTATAAGTATCTAAAAATTTCTCTGTGAAATTTAAAATAACATTAAAAATATATTTTACAGATACATCTTTGTTTTCAAAAACATAAGTATCTGGAAGTAAATATCCTTCTAATGGATAATATATATCTTCTTGTTTTACTTCTTCTGTTATAAACCAATATTTTTCAATTAAAGAATCTATATATTCTTCATCTTCTAATAAAGCAAAAACATCTTCTTCTGTATTATTAGTTTTACTAGCAATTGTCTTAGCTATCCATCTCATGTTCTTTCCTTCGATAAATGTTATTTTTACACTATCATCAGCAACTTCACCGTTTATAATATGGTAAACAATATCTGGTGTATCTTCTTCAGGACTCAAATCATAAATTCCAGCTTGAAGATTTGATAATCCATTAATTTTTGTATAAATTTTCATCGCAAGTGCACTTTTTATAATATCATTTTCTTCTAATAATTGAGCTATTTGAGAAGCTCCCATACCTTCTTCAATTTCAATTCTAATAACTTCTTTTTCTTCATTACCAGTTGGTTCTTTTAAAGAACTTAAACTTGTATTATACCATGCAAATACTCCTACTAGTCCTAAAATAACAATTAGTAAAAATATTCCAAATACTACTAAAACTTTTTTCATTTAATCTACCTTACTTTACTGTATATTTAGATTTTCAAAAAAATCTATAAAATTATTTTTCAAGTATATAATCTACAACACCTTCTAGTCTAGACTTGTCCAAATTATTATTTAATGTAACTGCAACAAGTAAACCTTCTTCTTTAAATCTAGGTACTAATTCTAAAATAAATCTATAAAAACTATTTACATCATTTATTGTAGCAAATTCAATGTTTATTCCTATATAATTATATTTTATTAAATCTGTTTTTAAATCATTTATTACAGAGCTTCTTTGAGAATAACTTAGTAAATTATTTGATACACTTTCATTATTTGTAAAAGTTGGCAATATTTGAACTTTATTATTATCAGCCCAATTTTTATAAACAGAATATGTTGCTGTTGTACTTGTTGTTTTATCCAAAACTTTACTATTTTTTTCCAAATAGAAAAATGTTGGTACAACTACATTTAATTTTTTATCATCTACATTTTCAATATTATCATATACTCCTGAAATATTAGAATAATTTCTATATACATTTATATCTTTTTTGTCATATTTAACATCTTCTCTAACTATATTTTCTTCAGATAATTTATTAGTTTTTATATATCCAATATTTCCTAAAGATGTTCTAACTTTTTTATAATTTCCATCAGTTTCAATGATTGTTAATTTATCACCAATTATAACTTTTTCTAATTTACTTCCAAATAAACCTTTTTTAGTTTCAACATTGCTTCTCTTTACTACAGTCGCCTCAACTTTCTTTTTCAACGTTGAGTCCATTATTATTCTATTACTTTTTTGTGAATATTTTATTTCTAAATCATAAACTTCAGCTAAATCTGTTATTGGAATATAAATATTTTCTTTTTCTTCATATAATTTTCCATTTAGTTTTATTGTTTCATCATTTATTTCAGCATATTCTTCATCAACTTTTAATAAAGCAACATGAGTATTGTAAGTTGTTATTAATTCTTTTTCAGCTTCATTGTAGTAGATTGTTTCATCAAATAATTTTTGAATATCATCTTTTGAGAAAAATATATTTTTATTTTCATCAATTATCGGTTCTTCTAATAATTCTATAAGCTCATTATTTAATAAAATTGTTAATTCATTATATCTATTTTTATCTTTATTTATTTTTACACATATACAAATTATTATTAACAGTAATATTGCAACTGCAACAATAATACAACGTCTAACTTTTAGCATATTTAATTTTCTTTTTTGTTTAATCATTTGTTCTCTCCAATATTTTTAATTACTTTTGAATTATATAATAAGCCCCTGAAAAAATCTACATTTTTTGACACAAATTTTATCTGTCAAATTTCTAATACCGCTCAAAACTAGTTTTCAATTATATTTTGTAATTTATTAAGAAAAAATATTATTTTTTTGTAACATTTTTATTAATTTATTTGAATATTATCATATTATATTGTATAATATGAATGAAGTTTATTATTCTTTTAAGAATAGATTGGAGGTTTATATGTGGCAATTTTGGTTAATCATTGCAGGAGCCTTTGTAATCCTTGAAATAGCTACAATGGGTTTTCTTGTATTTTGGTTCGCTCTTGGCGCATTAGCAGCATTAGTTGTAAGTCTTCTAGTAGATAGTATCTTAGTTCAAGCTATTGTTTTCCTAGTTGTTTCAACAATACTACTATTTGCAACAAAACCATTAGTAAATAAAATTATGCCAAAAGATTCATTTGTTAAAACAAATTCTTATTCTATAGAAGGTAAAGTTGGAAGAGTAACTATTGACATTGAACCAGTTGAAGGAAAAGGTCAAGTTAAAGTTGGTGGAGAATCATGGTCTGCCAAATCTGCTGATGATACATATATTCCTAAAGATACAGAAGTTATTGTTGAAAAAATCGAAGGCGTAAAAGTTATAGTAAAACCATTAACAAAATAAAAAAATATAATTAGGAGGATTTTATAATGGTAGTTTTCTTTATATTACTTATCATTATATGCATTATTGCATATAACACAATTAAAGTTGTTAGACAATCTGAAGTTTATGTTATTGAAAGATTAGGTAGATTTCATAAAGTAGCAGATGCTGGTCTTACATTTATTGTTCCATTCTTGGACAAAGTTCGTTCAGTTGTTAGTTTAAAACAACAAACAATGGATATTCCACCACAAGGAGTTATCACATCAGATAACGTTACAATCACAATTGATACTGTAGTGTTCTACAAAATTACAGACCCTGCTAAAGCAGTTTATGAAATTCAAAGTTTGAAAAAAGGTATTGAATACTTAGCTATCACAACAATTCGTGATATTGTTGGTAAAATGGAATTAGACCAAACATTCTCTTCTAGAGATCAAATCAATGATAGATTAAGAGTAATCTTAGACGAAGCAACAGATCCTTGGGGATGCAAAATCGATAGAGTTGAAATAAAAGATATCACTCCACCAGCAGACATCAGAGATGCAATGGAAAAACAAATGAACGCAGAAAGAAATAAAAGAGCTTTAATTCTTCAAGCAGAAGGAGAAAGACAATCTGCAATCACTCTTGCTGAAGGTAGAAAAGAAGCTGCAATCTTAGATGCAGAAGCTGATAGAGAATCAAGAATTAGAAGAGCTACTGGTGAAGCTGAAGCTATTAAACAAGTTGCTGATGCTAGAGCTCAAGAAATACAAAGAGTTTATGATGCAATCAAAAAAGCAAATCCAGATGAAAAATTAGTTCAATTAAAATCATTAGAAGCACTTCAAGAAGTTGCTAAAGGTGAAGCAAATAAAATCTTTATTCCATTTGAAGCAACTCAAGCTCTTAGCAGTTTAGGCGCTATGTCAGATATCGTTAAAGATAAAAAATCAAATAAAGAATAATCAAAAAAATTAAGAACTGAAAGTTAAACTTTCAGTTCTTTTTTACTTTAATATAAATTTAGTTCATTTTTCATAAATTAATTTATTTTTCTACTTATTTCTCTAAAATTTGATTTAATTATATCTTAAACCTTCTACTATTTCCTCTAAACTATCAATTAAATATTTTGTTTCCTCCAAATCATTATCTTTTCCAAATGTTATTCTTAATCCACTTTTAGCAAGACTTGTTGGAAGACCAATTGCAAGAAGTACTGGGGATGGATTCAAAAGTCCTGCGCTACAAGCGGATCCACTAGATGCACAGATTCCCCTTTTATCAAGTTCTGTTATTAATTTGCTACCATCAACACCTTTAAAGGAAATGTTAGCATTTCCAGGCAATCTTTTTTCCATATCTCCATTTAGTTTTATATATTTTATTCTTTTACTAATTTCTGATACATAAAAATCTCTAAGTTCTTTAATCTTTTTTGTATTTTCTTCAATATTAGAAATTGCAAGTTCTAACGCAGTTCCCATTCCTACAATGCCTGGAACATTTTCCGTTCCTGCTCTTTTATCCTTTTCTTGATGCCCACCATCTTGAACTCTTATAAAAGGTATATTTTCATTTATATATGCTGCTCCCATTCCCTTTGGTCCATAAAATTTATGAGCAGATAATGAAAGAGCTCCTATATTATATTTTTTTACATCAATATTAATTGTTCCTACAGCTTGAACGCTATCAGTATGAAAATAAATCCCATGCTTTTTAGCAATTTCTCCTATTTCTTTTATTGGTTGTATTGTTCCAATTTCATTATTAGCAAACATTATACTTATTAAAATTGTATTTCTATTTATAGATTTTTCTAATTCTTCTAAATTAATAATTCCATTTGAATCTACATTAATATAACTGATTTTAAAACCAAACTTTTCTAAAAAAGCACAAGTATTTAAAATTGCCGGATGCTCAATTTTACTTGTAATAATATGGTTTCCTTTATGTTTATTTGCAAATGCAATTCCTTTTAAAATCATATTATCACTTTCACTACCACAACTTGTAAAATACAATTCGTTTACTTTACAACCTAAAATATTTGCCATTTTCATTCTATAAATGTTAATAATTTCTTTATTCTTTTTTCCGATACTATATATAGAAGAAGGATTTCCATATTCCTCACAAAAATATGGCATCATTGCTTCCAATACTTTTTTATCAACTGGCGTTGTTGCCGAATGATCAAAATATCTTATTTTCATCTTCACACCTTCCTCCATTATACTAAATAATTTATTACAATTATTTCTTTATATACTATGAAAAATTTGGAAAAATGTGAAAAAAAGAACTCAAGATTTATTCATCTTGAGATTCCCATCTTTTTATTTTTATATCTTTATATTTATTCAAAATTTCCATATATTTTTGATAGTCTTCTTCCCAAAGTGCATCTGGTACTTTTCCGAATGCATCAAAAATAGTATCTGCCTCCTTTAAAAACAACACTTGTTGTTGAGGAGTTAATTTATCATATTTTATTGAAAATGCATATAATTTATTTAGAGTATCATTTGCTTTTATAAAAGACATAAAGTCATTTACTTCCATTCCAGCCATTTTAATTTGGTATACTGCAAGAAGTGCTAAAAGCAATGCCATTGTAACTAAAATGCAAATTATTAGTATTGCTATCAAAAATAACACCTATCTTTCTTTTGTTAAAACTAAAGAAATTATAACATATACATTTTTTTTAATCAATATCTTGTAAAATTTTTATTATATGATATTATTTGATTTGAATTTTAATTTTAAAGAGGTAAAAATGGAATCAAAAAAGTTTAAAGACATAAAAAAAGCTGGTTTAGTCGGAATTATTGGAAATATATTTTTATTAATTATAAAAGGTGCTATTGGTATTTTTACTCATAGTCAATCCATGATTGCAGATAGTGTTAATAGTGCTTCAGATATAATTGCATCACTTATGACTTTTATTGGAAATAGAATTTCAAGTGAACCAAAAGATAATGATCACAATTTCGGACACGGAAAAGCAGAATATATTTTTTCATTATTTATAAGCATAACAATGATTTTAGTTTCAATAAAACTATTAGCAGATTCTGTTATTTCTTTAATTAACAAATCATATTTTGAATTTTCTTGGATACTAATAATTGTTTGTATTCTTACTATAATAACAAAACTTAGTTTATTTTTATATACAAAAAATATGTTCAAAAAATATGATAGCATCCTTTTAAAATCAAATTATAAAGATCATAAAAATGATTGTTTAGTTACAACTTGTACTCTAATTTCAATTGTATTTGGATACTTTGGTATTTATTGGGTTGATGGTTTAGTTGGTATTTGTATTTCCATTTGGATTTTATTAACTGGTATTGGTATTTTTATTGAAAGTTACAATGTTTTAATGGATGTTTCTCTAGATGAATCTACAAAAGAAATAATTATAAATTTAGTTAAACAACATGAAAATATTAAAAATTGTTATAATTTATATTGTGCTCCTGTTGGTTACAAATATTTAGTTGTTTTTACAATTGCTGTTGATGGCGAAATGTCAACTTATGAAAGTCATAAGCTCGCAAATCACCTAGAGAAAGATGTAGAACAACTTGAAAAAATCGATAAAGCAGTAGTCCACGTACATCCAGTAAACATGGATTATGATAAAAAATAACAATTTGTGATTTGGGGACGGAGACAAAAATCATCCCAAAATCCATTTTTTAAATTTTTTGGCTAAAGAATGATTTTTGTCTCCGTCCCCAAATCACATAAAAAAGAACTCTCGTTTCAACCGAGAGTTCTTTTCTATTTTATCAAGATTTCTTCATTCTTTACTAATATCATATGTTTTTCGTTTTTGTTTATTTTTCCATCTAATATGAATTCTGCTATTTTATCTTCTACATAATTTTGTATTGCTCTTCTTATTGGTCTTGCTCCATAATTGTTATCTGTACCCTTTCTTTCAACCAAATCTTTTACACTATCATCAAATTCAAAATAATAATTTTGCGTATTTAATCTTTTTGATACTTTTTCCAAGTTAATATCTATAATTTTTCTAATTTCATCTTTATTTAATTTATTAAAAATAATAATTTCATCAATTCTATTTAAAAATTCTGGTTTTAATTCTCTTTTTAATTCTGACATTACAGAAGTTTTTATTTCTTTGTTTTCTTCATTTTCGGAACTTTCTAAATTAGAAAATCCAAGTTTCTTCTTTTCTGTTATACTTCTTGCTCCTATATTTGATGTCATTATTATAACTGTATTTTTGAAACTCACAGTTCTTCCTTGGCTATCTGTTAATATTCCATCTTCTAATATTTGAAGCAATATATTCATAATATCTGAATGTGCTTTTTCAATTTCGTCAAATAATACTACTGAATATGGTTTTCTTCTTACTTTTTCTGCCAAACCATTAGATTCCTCATACCCTACATATCCTGGTGGTGAACCAATTATTTTTGATACAGAATGTTGTTCCATATACTCAGACATATCAAGTCTTATCATAGAATTTTCATTTCCAAATAAATTATCTGCTAATGCTTTTGTTAATTCTGTTTTTCCAACACCAGTCGGCCCTAAAAATAAAAAGGAACCTATTGGTCTATTTGGGTCTTTTAATCCTACTCTTCCTCTTCTGATTGCTTTTGAAATTGCTGAAATTGCATTTTCTTGTCCTACTACTCTTTTATGCAAAGTCTTTTCTAAATTTTTTAATTTCTCATTTTCACTTTCTGTTATTTTGTAAATTGGTATTCCTGTCCATCTTGATATAATCATTTCAATATCTTCTTTTTCTATATTAATAATTTTTTTAGTATTTCTACTCTTCCATTTTTCGTTTTCTTCTTCTAACTTTTCTATTAAATTTCTTTCTGTATCTCTTAATTTAGCTGCCTTTTCATAATTCTGAACATTAATAGCTTCTTCTTTTTCTCTTACTGTTTTTTCAAGTTCTTTTTCCATATTTTTTAAATATTCTGGTTCCACAGAAGCTTTTAATTTTATTTTACTTGATGCTTCATCTATTAAGTCAATTGCTTTATCTGGTAAAAATCTATCATTAATATATCTACTTGAAAGTTCAACAGCAGCTTGTATTGCTCCATCTGTTATTTTTACATTATGATGAGCTTCATATTTATCTCTTATTCCTTTTAATATTTGAATTGTGTCTTCCTGATTTGGTTCTTCAATATAAATTGGCTGAAATCTTCTTTCTAAAGCTTGATCTTTTTCAATATATTTTCTATATTCTTTTATTGTTGTTGCACCAACAACTTGAATTTCACCTCTTGCTAGTAATGGTTTTAAAATATTTGCAGCATCAATAGCACCTTCTGCTGCGCCAGCACCAACTATTGTATGAATTTCATCTATAAACAAAATTATATCTTGGGCTTTTTTTACTTCAGCTAAACACTTTTTAACTCTTTCTTCAAAATCTCCTCTATATTTGGCACCAGCCACCATTGAGGTTATATCTAATGTTATAACTTTTTTATTTTTCAAATTTTCTGGTATATTTCCATTAATAATCTTTTGAGCCAAACCTTCTATTACAGCTGTTTTTCCAACCCCTGGTTCTCCTATTAAACATGGATTATTTTTTGTTCTTCTTGATAACACTTCTATAACTCTGTCTGTTTCTTCATTTCTTCCTATAACTGGATCTAATTTTCCCTCTTCAGCTTGCTTGGTTAAATCGTTTCCATATTGACTTAAATTTTGCATATTTGAATTATGATTCTGCACTTCTTGTTTTTCTTGATTTATTTCGTTCATGCTTTCTTCAAATTCATTTAAAGTTTTAGCAATATCAGAATATAAATCTTCAGCTTCCACATCTAAATCATTTAATATTCTTATTGCTAAACTATCATTTTCTTTCATTATTCCAATTAAAAGATGTTCAGTTCCTATAAAATTAGAAGCTAGTTTTTTAGCTTCTAAATATGAATTTTCTAAAATCTTTTTAGTTCGTGGAGTAAATCCTAAAACCGAAAAATTCTCTTTTACTTGAGCTCCCAATAATTCTTCTATTTTATCCAATATATCTTCCGGTGTTATTCCTTGATTTCCTAGAACCTTGCTTGCAACACCATTTTCTTCACAAGCTAAACCATATAATATATGTTCAGTTCCTATATAACTATGTCCCATATCAACAGCTAACTCATTTGCAATAGCAAGAACTTTTTCTCCACTTTTTGTGAATTTATATACCATAAAAACCTCCAAGAAAATTATTACTATTAATATACTCATAAAGTTTTATTTTTAAACTTAAAAATCACAAAAATTTCCATTGCTAAAATGCACACCAATCATCGTCAAAATTTTAATTTCACTCAACACTATACACGTATAGATATATAAAAAGACCATTTTGAATAATCAAAATAGTCTTTTATACATTTTATTTTGGTAATCTTATTGTAAATACAGTTCCTTTCGGTTGATTATGGCTTGCTTTTATTGTTCCACCATGTGCACTAACAATCATATTTGCAATTGAAAGCCCAAGTCCCGTTCCACCTGTTTCTCGATTTCTTGCTCTATCTTCTCTATAAAATCTTTCAAAGATTCTTTTTAAACCTTCGTCACTAACACCAATTCCAGAATCTTTAACTTCTATAACACATTTGTTGTCTTTAGCAAATGTATTTATTTGAATTTCGTCACCAGTTTCTGTATATTTTATTGCATTATCTAATAAAATTATCATTAATTAATATATTTTATTAGTATCTATTTTTATATCTGTTTTATAATTCAAATTAAAAATAATTTTCTTTTCTTCAAGCTCAGCAACTTCAACATACGGAGTAACAATTTCTTTTATATAATCATCTATATTTACACTTTCTTTTTGAATAGTAAGTTTATTATTATCAGCTCTTGAAAGTACTAATAAATCTTTTACTAGTCTTGATAGTCTCTTCGTCTCATTTAGTGTTAATACAATATCTTCTGATTTATCTATAATTTTTGCATCTGGTTCTTGTAATAATAATTCTTGTTTAGCTTGTATTATAGTAAGCGGAGTTCTTAGTTCATGAGATACATTTTGAACAAATTCCATTTGTTTTGATATACTTTCTTTTAATGGTTCTAAATTTCTTCTTGATATTACATAGCTTACTATTATAGATAATCCACTTATTATAATTATGCTATAAGCAATGATTTGTAAATATCCGTTTAAAAGTCTTCTTTCACTATCTACATTTATTAATAATTGTGCATATCTCACATTACCTTCTAATTGAGATGATATTTTAAAATTAATTCCTCTATAATAAAATTTATTTGAAATTTCCTCATCATAAATCTTATCTAAATTTTTAGAATTAAAATCAATTTCTTCTTGATATTCTGCAAGCCTTCCAATTTCGCCGCTTATTATATTTCCATTTTCATCTCTAAAAATAATTGTGATATTTGGATTTACTAAGTTTTTTCCACCCACAAAATCCCTATAATCTTTTACAATGTTTCTAAAAAATAAAAAGTCTTCTGACTTTATTTGTATATTACTTTTTAAAATCGCATTATCTATTTCCATTACTTGTCTTCTAGTTTCATATAATTCTTTATCAACAGTAGTATATACTGTGTTTTTTACCATTAAAAAAATGAACAAACCAAATATTAAAAACATTATTAAAATTATTAGAACATTTGAAATTATTAGTTTTAATAATCTACCTTTTAATTCTTCTTTTTCTTCCATAATACCTTCTATTCAGACCAGATATACCCCACACCTCTAATCGTTTTTAAATATTTATCATAGCCAATTTTTTTTAATTCTTTTCTTAATCCACTTGCATAAACTTCAATAACATTTGTTGTTGTTTCACTATTAAATCCCCAAATTTTATCAAATATTTGCTCTTTTGTTATTATAGTATTTTTTGAGGTTATTAGATATTCTAGCATGTCAAATTGCTTACCTTGAAGCATAATCTCTTTTCCATCGGCACTCATTTTTCTACTATTTAAATCTAAAACAAGTCCTTTATATTCTAATACATTTTCAGAATAATTTCCACTTGTTCTTCTAATTAGTGCCTCTAATCTTACAACCAATTCTTCTCTATTAAATGGTTTTACCAAATAATCATCTGCACCACTTCTAAATCCTTTTATTTTATCATTTATTCCATCTTTTGCAGTTAATATTAAAACTGGTGTATAAATTTTATCATTTCTTAATGTGTTTAAAACATCATAACCATTCATAACAGGTAGCATTATATCAAGAATAATTGCATCATATATTTCTTGTTTTGCATATAATACACCTTCTTCACCGTCATAAGCATGATCTATTTCATATTTTTTTCCAAGACACTGTTCAACAGTTTGGGCTAATATTTTATCATCTTCGACAATTAACACTCTCATATAATAATCATTCCTTTTTATTGTAATTTATAATATATTTTATTGTTAAATCTTTAAGAAAAAAGATATTACAATATTATTATTTAATTGTAATATCTTAAGTATTTTCCATTTATATTATATATACATAAACTTAAATTAATCTTAAATTTAATAATTAGAATAATTTTTCTTAGCAAATAAAAAGTTTAAATATTCAATAAATTCTTGATTTTTAATTCTATTTTTATAAGTTTTAAATAGACCTTTATAAATTAACTTTACTCCATCAAGTTCTTTAAAATGTTCTGGCTTAATTACTTTTGGTAATTTTTTTGTACTTATTCCAGATTTTTCTAAAACTGCTCTAACAAATTCTGCACAATAATATGTTTTTTCTCTGTATGTTTTTTTATTAATTGCCGCCAAAGCTAGACCTAATATATTAAATTTATATTCATCTTTATGTTGTTTTACATATTCAATTCGTTCACACACTTTTTCATATTGCTCATTTGTAACTTCTAATTCATAGACACTAATTTCTGTATTATAAAATCTTTTAAAAGTTCCAAAGGTATTTCCTTCTTTAACAAATCCACCAATAAAAGCGATATATGAATATTTTCTTCCAAAAGAATACATTTGGTCTAACTCTTCATCTAAAGCAATTGATGCATGTGTATATTCTGCACCAGTTACAATCTTAATAATTCTTGATAATATTGTACCTGTATGTGCCAAAACTATGTATACTTTTTTCATTTGATTTTTCCTTAATTAAAATAATAATTTTACAATTCATATTATAAGTTATTTTTCGACTTTTTTCAACAAATTTAATAAAATGTTAATATTTGCTTTTCTATAAATTTATGATGTATTATTCTATATATGAATCTAACAAAAAAATAGCTAATATAAATTAGCTATTTTTCAAATTTATTTTATAATCCAAATACTAATGTTGATATTGTAAAGAACAATAAAACTGAAACTGTATCAACAACAGTGGTTAATAGTGGTGAAGCCATTAATGCTGGATCTAAATTTAATTTTTTAGCAAGAATTGGTAATATTCCTCCTAATTGTTTGGCTAAAATAACTGTAAACATTAATGTTAATGAAACTGTAAAAGCTATTTTAGGATCATTATATTGAATCATTATTCTTGCACTATTTACAATAGCTAACGCTAAACCAACTAAAAGAGCAACTCTTAATTCTTTCCACATAACTTTTAAAATATCTTTTGTGCTAATTTCATCAACAGCTAATCCTCTTATTGTTAATGTAGAACTTTGAGAACCACTATTACCTCCTGTTCCCATTATCATAGGTATAAAAGCAACAAGTATTGGAAGTGAAGAAATTGCTGCTTCAAAATTTTCAATAATTGCACCTGTTATCATTGATGAAATCATTAATACTAAAAGCCAAACTATTCTGTTTTTAGCATGTTTAAATACACTTGTTTTTAAATAAGTATCATCAGATGGCGCAATAGCTGCCATTTTTTCAAAGTCTTCCATTGTTTCTTCTTGTAATACGTCAATAGCATCATCAATAGTAATAATACCAACTAGTCTATCTTCTTGATCTACTATTGGTAAAGCAATACAATCATATTTATCAAACATTTTAATAATTTCTTCTTGGTCTTCTAATGTATTTGCTTTTACAACATTTTCATCCATAATATCTTTTACTAGCTCTTCTCTATCTGCTATTAAAAGATCTTTTATATCTATTACACCTAATAATTTTCTATCTACAGTTAATACATAGCAATTATAAACAGTTTCTTTTTTCAATCCCTTTTTCTTAATGAAATCAAAAGCATCTTTTACAGTCATATTTTCTTTTAAATCGATAAACTCTGTTGTCATTAATGTTCCGGCTGTATCATCTGGATATTTCAAAAGCTCATTTATAATTTTTCTGTTTGCTGGTTTTGTATTAGCCAAAATACGTTTTACAACAGTTGCAGGCATTTCTTCAATTAAATCAACAGCATCATCCATGTAAATTTCATTCATTACATTTTTTATTTCTGTATCTGTTAAACGATTTATTAATTTTTCTTGATCATCTGGATCTAATTCTACAAATACTTCTACTGCTTTTTCTTTTGATAATAATCTATAAATCATTATTACTTTTTCATCATCTAAATCTTCTAGAATACTCGGGAAATCAGCACTATTTATCGATTCTAAATATTTTCTTAAATCCTTAATTTTTTTGTTTTCAATTAAGTTTGTAATTTCTTCGATAATGTTTTCTTCTTTTTCTATTTCCATTACTGAATTCCTCCTATCCTAAAATTAAAATTTATAAATTTTAATTCTTTAATTCTATTGTTTTTTTACTAATTTACATTAGCCAATATAATTATAGGTTATGTAAATCGCCCCAACATTGATATTATACTCTAATCTCACAAAAAAGTCAACATTTGTCAAAAAAAGTTGGTTATTTCTCCCAACAAGTTTTGTAACCTTTCTTTTCTCTTTTTACCTCGTTTTATCTCTTTTTTTCTCTCTTTTATACTTTCGCATTTTTTCAAACTTTATATTCAATTTATTATTTATAATATTTTTATCTTAAATATACAAATAATCAGTGCAAATATCAAAAAAACTTATAATAAATATTAACTTTATTTACTTTACATAACACTTTTTCTGTTGTATAATTGTTTTTAGAAAAAATTTATAAGGAGGTTTTATCACTTTTGTCCCACATATTATTATGTGTTCATATATATGTAACTGTTAACTTTATCTTTTAATATGTAACTGTTGACCTTTTCTTTATGAAAGGTATGGTAATAATATGAAAAAACTTTATAATATCATTGGTATTTTGGCAGTTATCGTTTTTGTATTCGGATTTAAATATCTTACTGATGTTAGAACAAACCCAATTGACGAATCTGTAAATTATGAAAAAGAGCTTTTTGATACAGCAAGTTTATATGAGTTAGACTCAAATGAAATCGACCAAATAGAAACTATCTCAACATCACCGGTTGATGAAGATACAGCTCAAATCTATGGTTATAATTATACTTACAACATAGATTATTCAAATATCTATTTAGACGATATGAGTTTTCCAGGTCTTCCTTACAATTCTGAGCTTCTCAAATATAACCTGGATAACTTAAAATATTCAAAACTTAGTTTAGCTCAAAACAAGAAAATCGCATCAGCAAAAGAAAGAATTTATAAATTAATCGATGATTATTCAATCTTTTCTGATAAAGACTTTCTAAAAGAGTGTGTCAAAAACGTAAACTTCTATTTAGTAAAAGATTCAGATTTTTTCTCAATTCCAGATACTCAAGACGAACTTGTTGCACAATTTTATGAAGGCTCTATCTATGTTAATAAAGAAAAACAAGATTACTTCTTTGAGCATACTGCAACTCATGAATTAATCCATCTGCTTAGACATTTGACACATTACGGAAATACCAACTGGTCCGCTGATGTTCCATATGCAGGTATGCCTTTTGATGAAGGTATGACAGAGATATTGACATATTCAACAAACGCTCATATCCCAAGCAATATCAATGGTTATAAGCATTATACTCCAAACATATATCGATACTTAAATCTTTTTAAAGAAGACGCATTAAAAGCCTATTTCTATGGTTATGACGAATTCTTTGAAAAATATGGTGGTGAAACATTCAAAATTGAGCACGAAGCATTTTCGGCTTCATTTATTGGATATAATACTGAATTTATAGACTTAATGAATTATATTTCAATCGAAATTTTAAATAAAATGAGTCAGGATTTAGATAAATAGGATATCCAATTCCACTCTTTCGCTAAGAAAGAGTATTCTCCCGCTTGAATAAAAACTTCAGGCGGGAATTTTTTGTATCTTTTAAGCTTTTTTCTATTAACTTTATATCCTAATATTTATTGTATAAGTTTTATTTTTATAATATAATTTATTTGTAATTTTTTATAAGGAGAATTCGTATGAAGAAAAAAATATTAAAATTTCTATTAACAATTGTTTTACTAATACTAGTATTAAGTACAATATTTTTTATAATCGACTACAGTAGAGTTACTCAAGATAAAGATCCACTTTTTTGTATAAAACAAACTGCAGTTTTAGATGGTGGAACTCAAATATTTATAGGTTTAGGTTATAAAGTAATTTCTTATAATTCAATGATTTCACTAGAAGGTGACCCGGGAAATCTTTTCTATACTAACAAAAAAATTGGTCCTCTTTTTATGAGCTATGATGATTTTGAAGTTGAAAAAAGCAAATATGAGCAATTTGGAAATGACATAATTTCTTATTATAAAGAAAATGCAATAGACAAAGATGAATTAAAAAAAGAAGCAATCCTAGAATCAACAACATTTTATGCTGAAATAACCCAAATTAATGATAAAACAATTTTGGTTGATGGATTAAATATAAATGATATTAATCATAAATATGATTTTTCTGTATCTTTAACTGATGCCAAAATATATCACAACGGTACTGAAATAAAAAAAGATGACTTAAAAGTCGGAAATATTGTTTCTATAACATATGGTGGTGCTGTTCAAGAAACTGCTCCTGCTAGAATCTTACAAACATACTCAATTTCTATATTGGATAATTCTGAAAACACTTCAAATAACAATAGTTCTACTAAACAAATACAAACATCTAATGACAAATATAATACAGCTCCAAATGTTACTATGGAAATAAAAGGTGGAACTTTAACACCTTTTGGTGCAACTGTAGTTATTAAAGATAAAAACGAAAAACCATTTACTTATGGTGCATCATTTAAACTTCAAAGAAAAGTGAATAACGCTTGGAAAGAAATGCAATACCTTGAAAATGGTGGTTCCTTTGTATCTATTGGATATCTTACAGATGAAAATGGTGTTCGTGAAATTGAAACAGATTGGACTAATCATTATGGAAAATTAGAACCCGGTGAATACAAAATAATAAAAGAAGTTTATGATAATAGTCAAGAATATGAAAACTATGAAGATGGAATCAGATACTTTTCTACAGAATTTGTAATTGAATAAAATTTAGCCCTGCTTTAATAGCAGGGTTTTTTTCGATTCCTTATAAATAAAAAAAAATAACAATACCTACATTCTTGTAAGTACTGCTATCTTTTTAATGGTGGCTTCGAGTGGAATCGAACCGCTGACACGGGGATTTTCAGTCCCCTGCTCTACCAACTGAGCTACGAAGCCTTATATAAAAAATATCTAGTTTTTCAACTAGATATTTATGGCGACCTGGAACGGGCTCGAACCGTCGACCTCCGCCGTGACAGGGCGGCATTCTAACCAACTGAACTACCAGGCCAAATAAGTGGTGGTCGCTATTGGGATCGAACCAATGACCTCCTGCTTGTAAGGCAGATGCTCTCCCAGCTGAGCTAAGCGACCGTTTTAACTAGTTGACGAAAATTATTTTACTATATAATTTTCTGTTTGTCAACACTTTTTTTATTTAAATTTTAATGGTGGGCAGAGATGGATTCGAACCATCGTACGCTCTCGCGGCCAGATTTACAGTCTGGTGCCATTAACCACTCGACCACCTGCCCATATGCATGTTCTCTCAAGCACATGACTTATTATAACGGTTATTTTTGATATTGTCAATACTTATTTTTAATTTTTTATAATTTAATTTTCATTTTTATAAGTTGATTCATTTGTAATATTTTTATCAGTACTTTCAACGGCATTATTAATCGTATTTGTCTTATCATTAGTAATATCTCCACTTCCATCTAAAGAAATTGGTTCTCCTAAATAAGTTGGTTTTACATTAAATAAGCAACCAAAGAAATCTTTATTTCGAGCTAAAATTTCTCTCATTTCTCTATATGTAGCACCAACATATCTTCTAGGATCAGAATTAACACCATAAGCTTCTAACCCTAATTGATTTGCAATGTATAAAGTTCTAAACAAATGATATTTTTGTGTAACAACAACAACTTTCTTAGCTCCAAAAATTTCTTTTAATCTATACATACTTTCATAAGAAGAAAATCCAGCATGATCCATAAAAATATTTTCTGAAGGAACACCTTTTTCAATTGCATAATTTTTCATCACATTAACTTCATCATAATCTATTTTTCCATGGTCACCGCTCATAACAATCTTTGCAGATACATTTTTATTATACAGAGAAATAGCCTCATTTAGCCTATCTTCAAGCATTGGACTTGGTCCATTTCCCCATATTCCAGCACCTAAAACAATTATGCAATCAACATCTTTTAAATTTTCAGCATCAGCAACTCTAATAATTTGTTTTTGACTTGATTTTACAACAATAAAATTAATAAAAAATACAATAACTATAAAAACTAATATTATAATTATTCCGCAAAATAAAATTTTCTTCATTTGTTATTCTCCTTTTATATTACTTATCATAAAATCATTTTTTTATCAATCTAAACAATATAATCTTAATATTTTTTATTATGTAAAAATACCTTATTGTAATTTTTTATTTATAAAAAAAAAGAGTTAAATGCTGTATCATTTAACTCTAGTATATTTTATTCAAAATATATTTTTAACTTTAATTTTTTATTTTTATTAACCTCTTTAAATAATATATCTTTTCTTCTATATATAGATAGTAAAAATGCAATTGTTAACATGTTTACTAAAAGTCCATTAAATCCATAAGATATAAAAGGTAAATTTATATCCATTAATGGTATTAAATTAAGGTTTCCTAAAATATTCACTAAAGATTGTAATAATATTATACTACTAAATCCAACTATTAGTAATTTTCCATAATTATCATTAATATTCTTACAATTTAAAATTAGTTTTATAAATAACAAAGTTATAGTTGCTACTATTATCCATAAGCTTAAAGTTCCATAATATGCAATTATAGTTATTAGAGCATGACAAGTTCCTCCATCAAACAATCCAAAATAACTTACATCCATATTTTCTTGTTCAATTCCTGATGTAAAATTAGCACTCTCTAAAACTTCATTAATTTTTACTCCATACCAACCGTTATATCTATGAGTGAAATTATATTCTGAATCATTATTCATTGAAGATTCGACTAATCTAGAATAAACTTTAGGTCTTGTAATTATTACAAAAATAGAAAAACAAATAAAAATTATAGCAATAACACTATATAATATTATTAAATTACGCTTTACATTTTTTTCTGATTTTATAATTTGAAATGTCGTATATATTACGTAAGAAATTGCAATTAATAGTGTCATTGGTACACCATTTACTAACAATGATAAGAATAATGAAAAAATTGCTAATACAAAAATCTTTACTATATCTTTTTTTATTTTTAAACAGAACTTATTTATATTAATTACTATATTTTTTTCATAGTCAAATTTATTTAAAAATCCAGCAAAAGCAATTATATATAAATATGTACATATATAATTAGTTGAAAATTCTATTCCTGGTAGATATAAATATTTATGCGAACCATTTATTGAATGCCCTGAAAAAATAGTTAAAATAAATAATAAACTTGCTATAATATAAAACCAATTTGAATATTTTAAACTTTTTCTATAATCCATAAAATATACAATGCCACTTGCTATTATTCCAATTGTTATAAATTTAATTCCTCTATTAATACTATATGTATCTGCTTCTCGTGAAGCTCTTATAAATATAACTAAAACCCCAAACCCAATTAATGTTGCAACTAATATTAAAAGCATCCAATCTAATTTTGGTCTATGAATCTTATTTAATTTTTTACCAATCTCTTCAGCATCTCCCATATTCGAAACCGCCTTTTCTTCGGCAGCATCTTCTGTTATCCCTTCTGCTATATAATCTTGTTTCACTTCTTCAATATGTAATGCTAATTCTTCTGAAATATCATTTCTTATTGGTTTATACTTTATTTCATTACAAACATTTTCTAAAAATTCTTTAACATGCAAATGAAACACCTCCAAGAACATCATTTATTCCATTACTAAATACTTTCCATTCTTCCTTTTTTGCATCTAAATGTTTCTTTCCTTCTTTTGTAATAGAATAATATTTTCTTTTCTTACCCGTTGTTTCATCCCAGTATGAAGTTATCAAATTGTTTTCTTCCAATGAATGTAAAATTGGATATAAAGTTCCTTCTTTTAGTTCAAAAACATTTTCTGATTTTTCACTTAAAGTTTTAATCATTTGATATCCATACATATTTTCTTCTGCCAATAAATTTAATACAAGCATACTTGTACTTCCTTTTAAAAGTTCTTTATTTATTTTCATAAAAACCTCCTTTTAGGATAATAAAACACATAAATTAAATCTTTGTATTCTTTGGAAATAGGCCTTCTTTCCTATGTATGAATGTGCACTTTCATACAACAAAATATACCTAGATTATCTATGTATTTTTTATACATTGTATATCTAGGTATATCTTTTGTCAATATAATTTATTTTAAAATCTTTTAATAATACAAATTTTGTTTATTCAAATTAAATTTTAGTTATCTCTTTCTTCAAATTTACCAAACATATCTGCATTTTCTGAAAGCTTTCTAAAAAATATTAATATTGCTGCTACCAGAATATAAATAAATCTTATTTTATTCCAAGTATCATATATATCAATTCCATTTTCTTCCATATATTTTATAAATTCACTTTCAGAATTGCTCATATACTCTTCTACTTTTAATTTATTAGTTACTATTTTTACAATATCATCTTCTTTATATTTATTTTCTACTATAATTATTTTAGGATTTTTACAGTTAATAAACTCCTCTTCTAATAATTCATTTATTATCATATTATTTTTTTCGTCTACTATTAATGCATATCCAAAAAAGTCAATCCATCCATTAACAAAAATTAATATAATAGGAATTATTAGTAAAAATATTATTTCAATAATTTTTAATATTTTTTTCATTTTATATACCTTTTTCTAGTTTATTTGAATCATTTTTTAGATTTGAACATCCATTTTTTCTACTTTGTATTTTGAAATATTAAAATCTCTAAAGTCCATTGGTGAAATTTCATCATGAACTTCTTTTACATATTCTCTAACTTGTTTTTGAATTTCCTCTTGTTCTTGATTTACAGTTTCTGTTTCTAATATTCTTATTATTTGCTTTATACCATCAGTTCCTGTATTTTTCTTTAGATAAGGTAAATCTATTGAACTTATTACAAAATATCTATCAACATTATTTCTCATAATAATATTTTCTAAATTCACAAAATTCAAACAAACATAAACTACTAATATAATTGTAAAATATGATTTCACTAAATTGATTGGTTTATCTATCACATATATAATAGTAGGAATTAATAATATACTCTCAGTAACTAATGCAACATAAACTAATAATCTAAGCAAAGTGTAGCCATACGCTGATTCATACATACGCATTCTATATGCTGCAGAAAGTAATATTATAAAAGTACTAATTATCATTATTATAGACATTGTATTAACATATTTACTTTTCTTACTTTTTTCATAACTTTTAGCAATTAAAATAATTATAAAATTTATAAAAGAAACAGCCATTAATTGGAAAAATCCTTTTCTTGCATAATAAGAATAATCTTCAATATTTACCTTCATAAATAACGCCTTTATTTGAATAAAACAGAAAATTGCATAAACAATGTTTAAAACACCTAAAAGTAATTTTACTGTTGTATTATCATTCGGATTTAAAGTACTTTCAGATTTTTCTGTTGTATCATCATATCTTACAACAAGATTATCAAAAAATGCTGCAAAGTAGATAAATAAACATACTATAACAATTAGTCTTCCTATTATCCCGCCTAAGTTAAAATTACCCAAAAACGCTATTATTTTATTAAAAATGTTTATAAATAATTCCCCAAAAACATCATCTGCTGTTGAAAGTAACACTACAACAATAAAAACTACAGGAATTGTAATTAGTATTGCTTTTGTTAAATTTGAATTTTTGTTTGATTTCTCTTTAACATTTAATTTTGAAATTATATCTTCTCTAGATTTCTTCATTGTTACATCTATATAACTAATTGGATTAAATATAATTTCAATAACTCTTTCAAATCTAGAATATAATTTTAAATCTTTTTCAAGTAATTCCATAATTAAAATCAATATTAGTATTGGAATTACTAATAAATTTAATTTATTTAAAAAGCTGTTATTAAATATAAAATATGTACTCGCTAGCAATACTATCGGTAAAACTAATATTTTAGCTTTTCTATATTTTACTTTTTTCTTTTGTTCTAAAATATTTAATAATATATAAATGAATGGCACTATAAAAAGTAAAACTGATAAACCTATATTTTTTCCAAAAAATAATATCGTTGCCCAAATACTTAAAAATAGTGCACCTATAATTATATTAATCATATTATTCTCCTTCTCGATATTCTAATATATCTCCTGGTTTACATCTTAAAGTTTTACAAATTGCATCTAAAGTTGAAAATCTTATAGCTTTTCCTTTATTGGTTTTTAAAATTGATAAATTAGCTTGAGTAATTCCAATTTTTTCAGCAAGCTCCTGAGAGGACATTTTTCTTTTAGCTAACATTACATCTAAATTTACAATTATCATTTCTACATCCTCCTCTTTTTTATATTGTTAATTCATTTTCATTTTTATATTCTAGGCCTTGTTTAAACAATTCGGCTAAAATATATAAAGCAATAGTAACTCCAATAAATAAAATTACCATAAAACAAAGTACTAAAACAAATGGACTCACTGCTTTAGCAATGAAAGCTTCATATATTAAATCAAAAATCCAAAACACTGATGCAACACCACTTACTTTTGATGCTGAAGTTAATCTTTTTACAGTGTTTTCACAAAATGGATTACTTTTTTTCAAAGTATCAAATAATCCAATAAATTGCCAAACAATCAATAATAGACAAATTGCATTTGGATAAAAAATTACAATATTTGGATTAATTTGTGGATTTGCATAATAGATAATAAATGGAAATGCAACTAATATTCCAATTCCAAACACTAATACAATTTGTAATAATATTTTTAATATACTACCTAGTCCTTTTTTTCCTAATATTTCCATATTTATTCTTCCTTTTTAATAGATTTTATAAATATAAATTATTATATTTTAGTATAACCATTATATATTATTGTTTTCGTTTGTCAATATTTTTTTATTGTTTTTCGATAATTATATAATATAAATCGTGGTCTAAATATTCTATTTCGCGTCTACAACTATAGATGTATAAACAAAAAAATAACTAAACGTTATTACATTTAATTATTTTTATAATAGCATATATATTCTTTTACATTATATTAGTTTAAAGTATTCTTCTATCTATCAATTCCTTCGCTCTCATAAACTCGAATTAAATTTTCCAAAGCAGAATTTAAGTCTCCTTCAAATACAGTTCCTTTTGCTAAATCTACAAACCATTCTTTTGTCTCTTTTATATATCTTTCTTGGAATTTACGATTTGCTGCTGGAGATTCTGATAAATTATGAATTCTATCAGCAATTTTTACCATTCTTGCCATATCATTTTCTTTAATATTTCCAATATATTCAGTCATTACATAACCATCTGTTTTGCTTACTAATCTTACTGCTTCTGCAACATTTTCATTTGAAAGAGCTATTATCTCTTCATATGTTGCATTTGTATCTTCAATTAAATCATGAAAAAGTCCAGCTAATTGATATTCTTCTGAAAAACCTTTACTTTTCAACAATTCAGCAACAGCAAGTGGATGAGTATAATAAGGTGTTCCTTGTTTTCTTTTTTGATTTCCATGTTTTTGTTTCATAAACTCTATAGCTTTTTCTAAATTCATTTTATTTTTCCTCACTACATTATTAATTATTATTTTTTCAAGTTAAATTTAATCATAATTACATTTATTTAATTACTATTCAAATCTTTTAGTCTATAATGCCCAGTAATTGGCCAAGCATATTTATTATAAAATTCCAAACCATCTTCTTCTCTATTTTCTTGAGCACCATTATGAATTATGTAAGGAATTCCTTTGGCATTTCTTTTATCCGAAATAATTCCAACATGTTCTTTCCCAAAAGCAACAATATCTCCTGGTTGCCATTCTTCTATTTCACTTAAATCTAATGTTAAAGATATATGGTTTCTTTCAAAATAAACCATTAAATTTGGAACTCGTCTAAAATCTATATTAGGATCTGGTTTTCCTTCAACTCTTGGATAGAGACTAACATTGTTTTTTATATCCTCATCAACCATATCTTTTAGTAAATAACCTGCATTTTTTAATGCTCTCCAAATAACATCTGTGCATACACCTTCATTATCGGGAGGATATCCTCCTGCATAATATGCACTTTTATATGTTGGCTTATTCTCTGCATCGATTCTTGCTCCCTCAACAATATCTGCATAATCTTCTAACCCATCATTATCAAAGTCTGTGTTACTTTTTATATCTTCAAACCCAAAATCTTCTGCATAAAATACTGTTTTAGTAGCAATTTCATCTGTATTATAATTTTTTAAATAATATTCTATCAAAGTTTCGTTTTTTATTATAAATACAGATAGTCCAATTGTTATTATCATAAATATTAAACAAAATATTATAACAAATTTTTTTCTCATTTTTTGTACCTTTCGTATTTCATATAAAATTTATATCATATTTCATTAAATATCTCAATATTATAATTATTTCATTAAGATTTTCTAATTAGTTGCATCATTTTGTTCACAATATTTTATAAAAATAATTTTCAAAAAATTCAAATTTAGTATTGACATCTAAACTTTATTAGTTTATAATAAATCTTGTCGTTAGGCGACGCGCCCTTAGCTCAGTTGGTCAGAGCAACCGGCTCATAACCGGTGGGTCCAAGGTTCGAATCCTTGAGGGCGCACCAAAAACCAGTAGAAATACTGGTTTTTATTTTTTTAAAAAAGTTATGAAGTCTGAGAAAGGCTCATTTAGAGCCATTTGTGGTTTTTGATATTTTTGAAACTCTCACAAAATTTCTCAAACTTTTTTAATTTACATTCCCAAGTTCAATTTTGGGAATGTATTTTTTTTACTTTCTATAGAAACTCAGGTTTGAGTTTCTGTGTGAATAAGGAAATTTATTTCCTTATTATAAATGGTAATTTGTTGTCATTTTTTCTGTTTAAACTCTTTCCATTGTTTTTTCAAAATGTTAAATTTACAGTTTTTTAAAAGAATATTTCCATATTTATAAAATCTTTAATGGTTAATAATATACCAATAATCTACTTATAAACTGTAAATATATTTTGCATATTTAATTGTATAATTGACCATATAGAAATCGCCACTTTTCGCCATCTTTAATTGACATATATATACTCTCACAGTATAATAATTTCCGTTCTAAATGAACTCTCTTCATATTTAGGAGTAATTAATGATATCCTATTTTATGAAGAATGGAAAACATATGCGATGATAGGAGGACAATATGAAAATTTTTAAAACATTTTTCGCAGTTATTTTGGCTTGTTGTTGTTTGCTTTCGGCAGTTCCTGCAATGGCTGCAGAAGTCGAAAACACATCTGGTTCTAAAGAAATTTTGGTTGAGCCAAAAGTTTATGAGACTCCGAATGAATTTAAATATGAAGGAAAAGGCGTTTCAGATCAGGATATGACATTCGAAATCACAAAAAACAATATCAAGAGTTTTAACTATACTTCTGGAACTTTTGGTACTAACAGACTTGTTATTTCTTTTGTCAATGTTAAAACAGGAGTGAAACATTGTAATCATAGCATCGGTAGTTCTGTTTTTAATAGTGCTATTGCATGTAATTTGCCGATCGGAATATATGAAGTAGTAATTCAAAATCCAGATGCAGCAGGAATGTTTACCTTGGTATTTAGCACAGTGGAAGTTACTACCAATTAACAAAAATAATTGACTTATAGCATATGTTTTCCAAAAAACGAAGGGGCTCTAGCCTCTTCGTTTGATATTTATAATTATTGACAGAAAATACAAAAATATATATACTTATTATAAAGTAAATATTAAGGAGGTTTTATGAAGAAAAAAGGTTTAAATATTTTAGCTATTTTATTTGTAATAATTTTATTTATCATAATATTTGTTTTAACATTTACACTTCTTATGCTATATAGAAATCATACGATAATAAAAAGAATACAAAGTGAAATGAGTTACTATATAGATAATGCAATGAATGATTTTCATATTAAAGTTGAGTACAAAGCTTCAAGCGCATTTGAAGAAAACGATGAATTTAAATATTCTACTAAAGATATATATAGAAAAGGCTTTATTGTAAAATCAATAAGTCTAAATGATGATAATACTTATGTGCATTATGAAGATACTAGTACAGAAGAATCTTATCTCTTTAATATTAAAGAAAATACGAAAATAGGTTATGGAAGATCTATAATTAGAGAATTTTTAGATTTTTTAGACTTATATTATGCTAATATGCCAAGAGTTAAAATAACAGTTAATGATGATTATTATATAGTAAAATATCCTACTTCTAACTATTATTTTGATAAAGAAAATTATAGAATAAAAAAAATCGAAGTATTTAGTGATGTGAAAGTTTGGAGTGAAACAATATATACTTATTTTGATAACGAAGAAATTACAGATGAAATGGTTGCAATGCCAGAAATATAAATTACCATATTCATTTCCAAATAATTAATACATATTGAAATATAAACAAAAACGCCCGTAAGGGCGCACCAAAATCCAGTAGAAATACTGGATTTTATTTTTTATAAAAAATAGACATAAAAAAAACACATCTGTAATTTGACCGTTGTAGATGTGTTTTTCATATTCATCGGCTAACCACGTTTGTGGTTTCTCCATTTCCAGCTAACGCATATAATTATCGACACCAAATCAAAGATTTGGACGATAATTTATATTTTTATTTTACTATTTTTTATAGTATTCGTCAACGATTTAGAAACTTACATTGAATATACTATAAATATGATATAATGTAAATATCTTTATAAAAAAATATGTAACGAAATGTACTTTGAAAAGTCTAACAATAAAGGAGAAATTTATATGGATATAGACAAAATATATCGTGAATATTTTGAAACTGTATATAAATATCTATTATATTTAAGTCATAATGAAGAATTGTCTGAGGAATTAACACAGGAAACTTTTTATAAAGCAGTAATTAATATTAATAAGTTTAGAGATGAATGTAAAATTTCAACCTGGTTAATTTCAATAGCAAAAAATTTATATTTTGATGAACTAAAAAGAAGTAATAAAAATGTAGATATCAATAAAATTGGACAACAAATATACAATGAATGTATTGAAGATATAATTGTTTCAAAAGACGAAAAAGAAGAATTAAAAAATAGAATAAATAATTTGGATGAAACAAGCAGACAAGTTGTATTTTTTAGAATCTCTGGAGAGCTTAGTTTTAAAGAAATTGGTGATTTATTAAACAAAAGTGAAAACTGGGCTAGAGTTACATATTATAGAGCAAAAAGCAAATTAATGAAAGGAGTTGATAGTTATGGAAAATAAAGAAAATTGTAAAATTATAAAAGATTTATTGCCAAGCTATATTGATGAATTAACTTCCGAAGAAACACAAAAATATATTGAAAATCATTTAAATGATTGCAATGATTGCAAAGAAACACTAGAAAATATGAAAAAAAATTTGGAAAATGAAAAAAAAGAAGTTACTAATAAAAGTATAAAATACGCAAAAAAATATAATAAAAAAATAAAAAAATTAATTGCTATTATTCTTATTTTGATATTAACAATATGTATGGTTACGTTTGTACGAAATGCAATTATTCTAATAAGACTTAAAAGAAATTGGGATAAACAAGATTATAATTTTAATAATTATCATATGATATGGTCTCATCATAGTTATGATCAAACTTCTGTATTCGAAATATATTATAAAGATGGAAAATTCTATGAAATAATTCATATGTTTTCTCCTTTACGTGAAAAAGAAAACTATGATACATATAGTAAATTATATATTTATCAAGATGTATTAGAAGAAAGAATTGCTATATATGAAAACGAAAAAAATTATAGGATTGAAACTCCTGATTCAAATGGAATTTATCAAATATCTCCGAATAACTTTGTACATATAGAAGAAATTGTAAATGACACAAAAAGATTTATTCTAACTTGTTTTACCAATATAATAACTGATGAGATATGCAATGGTAAAGAGGCATATAGAATAAAACCACTTTTTGATAAATATAATGCATTATATATTGATAAAGAAACTGGAATTACAATTAGAATGAAATCTGGAGTTCAATATGGAGACATACATGCAGATACTTATTCAGATATAGTTTTCGAAATAGATGCAGTTACAGAAGAAAATGTAGCCAAACCAAATCTTGAAGGTTATACTCTTCAAGCAGATACAAAGTAAACAAAAACTTCAGTAGAAATACTGAAGTTTTATTTTTTGTCTTATAAAAAAGCAAAAGGCCAGAACTCTTCAGTTCTAGCCTAGCCTCCTGGGCAAACGCCCCACATCTTTTAAATAATAGGTACTACGTTAGCGAATATGTACTCTTTGATTTTTTTCACGAGCTCCTCAGCATTTTCATCATTTTCGATTTTCACTGTATATGCTATTATAGGAGTTTTAAGAGTCGTACCGCTCCCACATTCAACCAGTTTGCATTTGAGATTTTCAACAAACTGATTCAGTTCTGTCCTCAGCTTCTCAGAAAGCTTATAATCCGGATATTTGGTAACAGTGATAGTAAACAACCACTTTTGTGATACCAATTTTATCACTTCTACTTTCCGCGGAGCTATTATTTCGTTTCCTACACTATTATTCGTCATGTGCTTTCTTCCTCCTTCAGTATTTTTGTATATAGTAAAGCATTACTACGAAACGATAAGTCGGAAGTATAACATAAAAAAGTTATACGTTAGATTATTATATCACAATTAACATAAGATTTCAATACCTAAATTAAGTTATCTTTCAACACAATTCGACAAATTAAAAATAAATTATATATAGTATTTGTTTCAAAAGAAAAAGCCCCGGTCATTTACCCGGGAAACTCTTCTGGAGACTAGATTCGATCTTCTTTTATCAATCTAATATGGTTTACAATCGCTTCAATAATTCTTCCAATAATTACAGAGCCAAACATAAATGCACTTGCAATCATTCTATTTTCTTCTGTAGAACCACCTGCAATTATCATATTTCCATAATATCCGATTGCATAAGGAATTCCAAATCTAACGACAAGCATAATAGCAATAACGATCCATGTATCAATGCTGTCATTTAATTCTCTAAAAGTTCTTTCGTCTCGTTTTGTCATTCTATTCTCTCCCCTCATGTATACCAGTGTATACATTTATATTATAACACTTTTTGAATTTTCTTTCAAATTTTACTTTACCGTAAAATGCAAAAGACCGAAACTCTCAGTTTCGGTCCAAACTTCCGGGCAATCGCCCATAACATGTTACATCACAGAACCTCTTACACAAATATCAAAATTCTCGTCAAAACGATTGTAAGAGTCCTTATCAGAAAAAGTGAATTCTAATTCGATAACTGGTTGTTTGTAAGAATCTTTCGAATTCTCACAATAGTTGATTTTTCCGCCACATGTTTCAGCCCACTTGATAACAGCTCTACAAGTATCAAACTCTTTTTTTAATGAATAGTCTTTGGCTGCATCTCTCTTTTTAATAAAGAATTCTTCCCATTCATTGTTATCTGACTGAATTAACATAACTGGCTTTCTTACTGGTACCATTACCTTTGCGATTCTGCATACAACCTTTGGTTCAATAATTCTGATTCTTCCCATGTTCTCTTCTCTCCTTTAAATTATGTTCTCTATATTACACATTGCTGTGGAAAAAAAAGGAAATCTATAAAAACAAGGATTACCTTGTCTATTTATTATACAATTTTTTACATAAATAGTCAATTCTATGCATTATGACACTCGTTAACCAAAAATTTCATATGCATTATCTAATCTAAATCACTTTATTTTCAAGGAAATTTATGGTATTATTATATTTGATTTGTATAATAATATGAAAAGGAATTTTATTTATGAATTTAAAAACATTAAAAAAATTTGAATTTAATAAAATATGTAATATTTTAAAATCTCATACTATAACTTATGTTGGTAGGGATTTGGCTGAAAACTTAAAACCTTTAGGTTCAAAGAAAGAAATTGAAAAAGCTCTAAAACAAACTACTGAAGCATCAATTCTTTTATACAGAAAGGGTTCTATTCCCATGTCTGAAATTGAAGATATTACACCGCATATAAAAAAATTAAATAGCTCTTTATTTCTTTCTATAAAACAATTATTAGATTTAAAGAAAATTTTAAACATATCTTCAAATTTAAAAGATTATTTTACATCAACTGAAATTGATATGTCTGAATTCATAAATCTTGAAGGGTTATTTAACAATTTATATATAAATCCTTCTATAGAAAAAGAACTTGAAAAATCAATTGTTGATGAAAATACTTTATCCGATGATGCATCAACCGAATTAAAAAACATCAGAAAATCAATTCGCTCAAAAGAACAAGAAATTAGAAACAAATTAAATTCCTTTTTAAATTCAAAATATGTTCAAGAAAGCATTATAACTATGAGAAGTGGTCGTTTTGTTATTCCTGTAAAAAATGAACACCGCCAAGATGTAAAAGGATTTATACATGATATCTCTTCTAGTGGTTCTACTGTTTTTATTGAACCAATTGCAATTTTTGATTTAAATAATGATTTAAATAATTTAAAAAATGAAGAAAATATTGAAATCGAAAAAATTCTTCAAAAACTAACTTCTTTATTTTTTAATATTATTCCAAATATTGAAAATGATGTTAATCTAATTGGTCTTATTGATTTTATTTTTGCTAAAGCAAAATATTCAAATAGCTTAGATGCTACAGAACCAATTATAAATGATGAAAAATATATAAATTTATTGAATGCTTGGCATCCACTGCTTAACAAAAATCAAGCTGTTAAAAATGATATTCCAATAGGAAAAGATTATAATTGCTTAATTATAACTGGACCTAATACTGGTGGTAAAACAGTTACTTTAAAAACTGCTGGAATATTGATGCTTATGGCAATGAGTGGTCTTCACATCACTGCTAAAGAAGGAAGCAGTATTTTTATTGCAGACAACATTTTTGCTGATATTGGTGACGACCAAAGTATTGCAGATTCATTAAGTACATTCTCTTCTCATATGACAAATATTGCAAATATTTTAAAAGAAGCTACTGAAAATAGTTTCATATTAATTGATGAATTGGGCTCTGGAACAGATCCTGTTGAAGGTTCAAGTTTAGCAATAAGTATTTTAGAAAAACTAAATTCTTTAAAATGTTTAACACTTTCAACAACTCATTATCCTGAAATAAAACATTTTGCTTTAGTAACAGAAGGTTTTGAAAATGCTAGTGTTGAATTTAATTTAGAAACCCTATCTCCTACATATAAATTATTATTAGGAGTTCCAGGAACAAGTAATGCTTTTGCAATTAGTAGAAAGCTTGGAATTTCTGAAGATATTATAAATAGAGCAAAAGAATTTATAGATTCTGAAAAAATAAATATTGAAGAATTACTTACAAATATTTATGAAGACAAACGTACTATTGAAATAGAAAAACAAAAAACTTTGGAAAATTCAAAAAAAGCTGAAGAGCTAAAAAAATCATTAGAATTTGATTTTTCAAAACTCCATCAAGAACAAAAAGATATTATAAATAAAGCCAAAGATGAAGCTCGTAATATTTTAATTTCTGCAAAAGAAGATGCAAATGATATTATAAAAGAACTTGAAAAATCTTCAAGTAATAAAGAATCAAACAAATTAAGAAATAAATTAAATGAAAAAATTGATAAATTAAGTGTAGTTAATCAAAACACAAAAGCATCAAAGCAATTATCTATAGATGAATTACAAGTTGGAATGAATGTTTTTGTTAAAAAATTAAATCAAGAAGGCTCTATTTTATCAATTTCAAAAGATGGAAAAATTCAAGTTTCTCTTGGACTTGGAAAAATGTTTTTTGACATTTCTGATTTGGAACTTTCAAATTCCACTTCATCAAAACAAAATACTAAAAAAGATTATTCTTCTAGAAAAGAATTCAAAGCAAAAGCAATTTCTTCTGAAATAAATGTAATTGGTCAAAATGTTGATGAAGCTTGCTTAGTAATAGACAAATATTTAGACAATTGTTATTTAAGCGGTCTTGCAACTATAAGAATAGTTCATGGAAAAGGAACTGGTGCTCTACGTGCAGGTATTCATAAATTCTTAAAAACAAATCCTCATGTAAAATCATTTAGAGTTGGTACATTTGGTGAAGGTGAAATGGGTGTTACAATTGTTGAATTAAAATAATATACTTTTTCAATACAAGTTTTTAATAAATAAATCAAAAGAAGCTGAGAAAAATACTCAGCTTCTTTTATATATAGTAAAATTAGAATTTTATTTCATCTTTCTAAACACACCAGATACTTTTCCTAATATTTGGCATGTTGGTACTATTATTGGATCCATTGTAGAGTTTTCTGGTTGAAGTCTAATATGATCTTTTTCTTTATAGAAAGTTTTTACAGTAGCTTCGTCTCCAATTAAAGCTACAACAATTTCTCCGTTAAGAGCTGTATTTTGTTTTCTAACTAATATATAGTCTCCGTCTAAAATACCAGCTTCAATCATTGATTCTCCTCTAACTGTTAACATGAAACTTTCTCCAGTTCCAACAAAATCTAAAGGAATTGGGAATGTATCTGTTACATTTTCAACAGCTAAAATTGGCTCTCCAGCAGTAATTTTTCCAATTACTGGTACATCAACCATTTCTTTACTTGAATAAACTTCTTTATCAAAAGTAGATTGTTGCCCTTCTATAGCTCCGCCTTTTAATAATTTTAAAGTTCTTCCTTTTTGACTTTCTTTTTTGATATATCCTTTTTGCTCTAAAGACGCAATATAACCATGAACAGTTGCTGTTGATTTTAAATCTACAGCTTTTCCTATTTCTCTAACTGATGGTGGATAACCATTAGCATTTATTTGTTTTTCAATAAATTTTAATATTGCTTTCTCTCTTTTATTTAAGCTATTTGGATCTTTTTTTCTCATAAACTAGTACCCCATTTCATTTATTTATATTATTTTTTACCGAAAATTTATTCTACAGAACTTCCGTTCTGTAATCTAAAAAGATATTATCACAAAACATTTTGTTTGTCAAACAAAAGTTTTACTTTTATAATAAAAAAAGAAAGTAATTTTTTTCAATTACTTTCTTCTCATTTTATATTATTCGTACCATTCAAATTCCCATTCAAGAATTTTTACTGTATCTCCTTCTTTTACGCCCTTATCTTTAAGAGCTTGAGTAATACCAATTTTCTTAAGCATTTTTTCCATATATGCGTATGATTCATTATCTCCAATATTTACTCTTCCCATTAATCTTTGAGCAGCTGGTCCTGTTACTATAAACTCACCTGGTTTAATCATTTCGATTTTAAATTGTTCTTCTTCATCATCTTCTAATGTATAAACAATTCTATCATCAGCTTCAACAATTTCTTCTTTTGGAATAGTTTTTATTATTTCTGCAACATGATTAAATAATTCATTTAATCCTTCTCCAGTTACAGCAGAAATTTTATAGATTTCCATATCATTTTCTTTTGCTAGTTTTTCTAAAGCTTTATAATTCTCATCATCTTGCATACTATCTATTTTATTAGCAACAATTATTTGTTTTCTTGTAGCTAATTTTTCACTGTATTTTTTCAATTCTTCATTTATTTTGTTAAAGTCATCAACTGGATTTCTTCCTTCTGTTCCAGCAACATCTAGTACATGAAGTAAAAGTCTAGTTCTTTCAACATGACGTAAGAATTGAATTCCAAGTCCTACTCCTTCACTAGCTCCTTCAATAATTCCAGGAATATCAGCTAAAACAAAACTATCTCCATGTTGTGTTTTAACTACCCCTAAATTTGGATCAATTGTTGTAAAATGATAATCTGCAATTTTAGGAGTAGCTTTTGTTACTCTTGAAAGTATTGTAGATTTTCCAACATTTGGGAAACCAACTAATCCAACATCAGCTAATAATTTTAGTTCTAATATTATTTCTTTTTCTTTTCCTGGTTCTCCATCTATTGCAAATCTAGGAGCTTGTCTTGTTGAAGTAGCAAAGTGTGAATTTCCTTTTCCACCTCTACCACCTTTTAAAATTAATTCTTTTTGTCCTTCTTTAGACATATCAACAATAACTTTGCCTGTTTCTGCATCTTTAACTATTGTTCCTACTGGAACTTTTACAATAATATCTTGACCACTTTTACCAAATTTGTGTCCACCACTTCCATTTTGTCCGTTTTCGGCTTTAAATTTTTTAGTGAATCTAAAATCGATTAAAGTATTTGCATTTGGATCAACTTCGAAATAAACGTCTCCGCCTCTTCCACCGTCTCCGCCATCAGGTCCACCTGCTGCAACATATTTCTCTCTTCTGAATGTTGCTGCACCATTTCCACCATCTCCAGATTTAATTATTATTTTTGCATAATCTACAAACATTTCTATCTCCTCAATAATTCTTAATTAATATAAATCATTATCTTTTCCGTCAAAACCATCTTCTTCTCTAAAACCAGGTGACATAATTAATAAAAGTTTCATTTTTCCTGCAAATACAAATTCTGTATTAGGTTTTATTTCTATTACATCATCTTTTTTTACATTAAAAATATTTCCATCTACTGAAAATGTTCCTTCTCCTTCTAGAACATAATAAATTTTACTACTACGTTTATTTATATGATATTTATCATGTCCAGAAAAAACATCTTCCACTGAAATTGTAATTTCTTTGCAATCTAATTGATAATTATATCCATTTAATCCTTTTTGAGAAAAATCTGGTTTATCTGATAATTTTTTTATATAATTCATTCTTCCCTCTAATCTTCAAAATAATCAAGCATCATAGCTTTTTTTACTTTTTTCATAGTTTCTTTTGCTGTTTTTCTTGCTTTTTCTGTTCCTTCTTTTAAGATTCTATCTACTTCTTCTGGATGCGCTTCATAATAAGCTCTTTTTTCTCTCATTGGTCTTAAGAATTCAACAATATTTGTTGCAAGTTCTCTTTTACATGCAACACATCCTCTAGCGCCAAGCTTACATTCTGAACATGCTTTTGAGCAAGCTTCTTTACTTGAGAATAATTTATGATAATAAGCAACCATACAAACATCAGGATTTCCTAAATCATCTTTTTTAATTCTATTTGGATCTGTTACAGCACTCATAACTTTTTTAGTGATTTCTTCTTCACTATCTGATAGGTAAATTGCATTTCCTAAAGATTTACCCATTTTCTCATTTCCATCTAAACCTTTAATTCTTTTTCCTTCAGATAAAACGATTTCTGGTTCTTTTAAAATTCCTTCACCATAGATACTATTGAATTTTCTAACTATTTCTTTACATTGTTCAATTAAAGGTGCTTGATCTTCACCTACTGGAACAAGTTCACCTTCAAATGCAGTTATATCTGCTGCTTGACTTACTGGATATCCTAAAAATCCATAAGTTACGCTCTCTCCAAATAAATCTCTTTTTTGAGCAATTTCTGTTTTTACTGTTGGATTTCTTTGAAGTCTAGCTATTGTAACTAAGTTTGAATAAAATACTGTAAGCTCAGCTGTTTCTGGTATCATTGACTGTATATATATAGTTGTTTTTTCTGGATCAATTCCAACTGATAAATAATCCATAACAACTTCTCTTACATTTTTTCTAACTTTTTCTGGATTATTAAAGTTATCTGTTAAAGCTTGAACATCAGCTATTAATATATATGGTTCATATTCTCCACTATTTTGCATCTCTACTCTTTTTTTCAAAGATCCAAAATAATGTCCTATATGTAATTTTCCTGTAGGTCTATCACCTGTTAATATTCTTTTTTTATTTTCCATTTTAAATACCTCACTTTAAAATTCATTTAATATTATACTGTATTTTTATTTAAAAATCAATGTTTTTTGACATTTTATGTTAATTTGTGGTATAATAAAAAAAGTTAACTCACAGTTAGCGGTAAAAGTCAGATTAGACATAAACCAAAGTGGCCCAGACTTACAAAAAATACATATATCTGGGAACGAAAGCATAGTCTTACTATGTTGTAGGGAAAGGAATAGAAAATTGATAATTTTCATCACAAAAGAGCCTCAGTCATTTCGAGTAAATGAATCTATCAATGCCGTATTCGACGGCCGGTTCCTTCAAACAAAAATCCATGACGAAGTAGTTTTATCTCAGCCCGCACATTTAGGAGAAGCTTTTTACATTCTGCCTCAGGGCTTGAAGACTCCTCCCATTATCACTCGTGCTGAGCTTCCTGCCAATAGAGGTGCAAAAATTGCTTGGGCATTGTCCTTCATCGGTGATGACAAATGTATGAAATCTGAAACTGATTTTTACAACACATATGATCAGCTGGTAAAAGAGGACATCATTCGGAACATTGCAGTATTCACCAAGTACGGTCAGTACGCAATCGTCATTGCTGACAAGTCAGTTTTCAATGCAACTCTCGGAAGAAACAAACTCAAGAGTAGAAACCCTGTACTCGCCTGGATTTCTGATGACATTTCTCTCGAAAACTTGAGAGAACTTCTCGAAAAATATGAGAGTCGAAAGAAATTACCTTGCAGCAAAGAGTTTTTTTATCTCTTGTAATCGTCAAAAAATACTCGCAGACCACTCTGGTTTGCGAGTATTTTTATTATTATTTTCTTTTTAAAATTCTAAGTGTATTTAAAATTGTAATTAATGTTACACCAACATCTGCAAAAACAGCCATCCACATTTGTGATAATCCTAGTACTGTTAATATTAATACCATTACTTTTATTCCAATTGCGAATACTAAATTTTGTTTTATTATTTTATTGGTTTCTTTTGAGATATTAATTGCTTGTTCAATTTTCTTTAAATTATCTGTCATTATAACTATGTCAGAAGCTTCAATTGCAGAACTTGCACCAATTCCTCCCATTGATATTCCAACATCAGCTAATGCTAAAACTGGTGAATCATTAATTCCATCTCCAACAAATGCTACATTTCCAGATATTTTATTTTTTATTACTTTTTCAATTTCGTTATATTTATCTGTTGGAAGCATTTCAGCTTTAACTTCTTTTATTCCAATTTCTGTTGCAACTTTTTTTGCAACTTCTAAATTGTCACCAGTAAACATCATTGTGCTTATTCCTAATTTATTCAAATTTCCGATTACATCTTTTGCTTCTGGTTTTATTGTGTCATTTAGAATTAAGCATCCAATAACATTTTCATCAATTTTTACATATATAATAGTTCCAATTTCTTTTTCTTCTTCACAATTAACTAAATCATTATTTCCAACTTTAATAATTAAATTATCTAATTTATATGAAAGACCTTTTCCAGCTATTTCTTCAAAATCAGTTATACTATCTTTATTAACAACTTTTCCATATTTTTCAAGTACAGCGACAGCTAAAGGGTGATTCGAAAAACTTTCTGCAAAAGCTGCATATTCTAAAATTTGGTCTTCTGTATATTTTTCGTCATATACTTTAATTTTTTCAACTTCAAATTTTCCTTTTGTTAAAGTTCCTGTTTTATCAAGAGCAATATATTTTATATCTTTTATTGCATCTAAATAGTTACTTCCTTTAACTAAAATTCCTTCTTTTGAAGCTTTACCAATTCCTGAAAAATAGCTTAATGGAACTGATATAACAATTGCACATGGACAAGAAACAACTAAAAATATTAGTGCTCTATAAATACTTTCTGTATATGTAATATCTGTAAATATAGGTAATAGAATTCCAACTAAAGCAGCTAAACTTAAAACTATTGGTGTATAAATTCTAGATGCTTTATTTACAAAAGTTTCTGTTTTAGCTTTTTTGTCTGTTGCATTTTCTACTAGTTCTAAAATTTTGCTTACAGTACTATTTTCATATTTTTCTGTTACTTTAATTTCAATTAAACCTTTTTCATTTATGCTACCAGATAAAACCTTATCATTTTCTTTAACTTCTCTTAAAGTTGATTCTCCGGTTAATGAAGCTGTATTTAAATTAGCATTTCCAGAAACAACAATACCATCTAAAGGAACTTTCTCACCTTGTTTTACAACAATAATATCATTAATATTTACTTCATTTGGATTAACCCTATGTTCATGGTTTCCATGTTTTAAATTTGCATATTCTGGTCTAATATCCATTAATGACGCTATAGATTTTCTTGTATTATTAATTGCTTTTTCTTCTAAAATTTTTCCAATTTCATATAATGCAATTACCATCAAACCTTCAAATTGTTCACCAATTATAAAAGCTCCTATACAAGAAATTGTAATTAAAAAGTTTTCATCTATAACTTTTTGTTTTAATAATTTTAATGCATTTTTCGAAGTTCTATAAAGCATTATTATATAAGCAAAAACGATAACTACAAGATTTATTTTTTCTGGCAAAATTCCACTTAAAGCAATTACCATTAAAATAATTCCACAAATCAATCTTATTAAATTTGCATTTTTCTTTTTAGCTTTTTTATTCTTCTTTTTATCATGTTTTTTATTTTCTTTGTGTTTATGTTCATCATGATTATAACTACAATGTGAATGTTCTTTATCATCGCAATGATTATGGTCATGATGTTTATGATGGTCATGTTCTTTTTCATCATGATCATTATGATGTTCGTGATTTTCATTTTTATCATGTAAATCTATTACTTCAACTTCTGGTTCTAAACTTTTTACAACTTTTTCTATTTCTTCTTTTACTTCTTCAAGTTCAGATTCAAAAGATAATTTCAAAGTATTAAAATTTACTACAACATTTTTATAATTAGAATTTTCAGCTAATTTATTTTGAATTTTGTTTGCACAATTAGCGCAATCTAATCCCTCTAAAATAAACTCATACTTCTTCAATATGCTCACGACCTTTCTCAAAGATTTCTCTTACATGGTCATCATCAAGAGAATAAAAAACTGATTTTCCTTCTTTTCTATATTTGACAAGTTTTGCTTGTTTTAAAACTCTTAATTGATGAGAAATTGCTGACGGAGTTGAATTTGTGATTTCTGCAATATCACAAACACATAATTCTTCCATCATTAAAGCATTTATTATTTTCATTCTTGTTGAATCTCCAAAAACTTTAAATAGTTCTGCCAAATCAAATATTTCTTCATCATTTAGAAGATTATCTTTTACTCTTTTTACTGTTTCTAAATTTGAAACTTCTTCTTCACATCTTACAAATTCATCCATAGGCTACCTCTTTATTTAATATATTATATTTGAATATATGAATAATTGTTCATATGTTTATTATAATTCTAATATAATCTGTTGTCAATATAAAAGTATTTTTAGACAACAAAAAAAGCTCCAGTTTTTTCTGGAGCTTAATTTTATTTATTAATAGTTATCTCTTCCTTCTGGTAATGCTGGGTAATCTAACACAACTCTAATTTGCATAATATATCTAATTGTTCTAACAAATTTGCTGTTTTTGATTCTTTGCCATAATGAAGGTTTTGCTTCAAATCTTGTTTCTTCAAAATATGCATCTAATTCTGGTGTTGATACTTCAGCAGCAACTTCTTCTACTTCTTCAGTAACAGTAGCTGCAGCAGCAACTTCTGGAGTTACTTTTTCTTCTTTTACAGGAGCTGGTTCTAATATTGCATTAGCAACTATATTTTCTTCTACTTCTGTTTCTTCTCCAGCACCTAACACTTCATCAACTGGAGCAGGAATATATTTAAGAGCTTCTGCAATTTCAATTCCAATATAACTTAAAGCTTTTGATTTATCTTCAATTCTTTCCATATCAATTTCAATATGTAAGTTTGATTCTAAATTATTAACTTTTGTATCTATTAACTTAACAGCATTTGCATATTCTTCTGTTGTTTTATCTTTGCTTTTTCCAATTAATGTTAAAGCTTCAGCAACATCAGCAGGATATTTAGTTTCTAATTTTTTAACGATTTCTTTCCAATTTTTAGCTCTTGCTTTAACAGCTGTTGTAGCATCTCTTAAAACACTTGCTAATTTTATATTTTTTTCTCTTTGTCTAATTAATTCTTCAATTTTTTTAGTGTTTTCTTCGAATTGGTTTGTGGCATACTCAACTAAATCATAAGCAGCTTTATAAACACTTTTTGGAAAATTCTTTTTCTTTGGATATTCTAGTAAATATGTTTTTACTGATTCTACCAAATCTTTGAAATAAGAATCGTCTTCTAATTGAACTATTTGTTTTTTGCTGTTAGGATTTATTAATTTTTGAACTTTATCGATATTTGATAATATTTTTTCTTCCGTGATCACCATTTTCACGTTTACTATGCCTGATTTTTGAAAAAATGACATTGTAAACTACCTCCTTCGTATCAATCTAATTAAATACTAAAGTAATTATATATTGTTTTCCGTAAAACTACAAGTATTTTTCGACTTTTTTCTATTACATTTTTGTTACATTTTTAATTATTTTTGTAACATTATGTAACATTCTTTTTCTTGCTTCTATTTACATATTTTATTATATAAATAAAAAAAGAGCAATTGAAAAATTCAGTTTTTTTGACATTTTTTTCAATCACTCTTTTCTTTAATTTTATTTTTTAATTTCGTAAATAATATATTTTTAAATTTTCACTTTTTTACATTTGAGATTATATTTTCTCATATTATTTTTGTTTTTTATTAAAAATTATTATATTATTTTAAAACTTTTTTAATTTCTTCATGTCTTTTAATTTTTAAAGTTGTTGTTTTAATTAATTCTTCTTCAGTAATAATTAATTCTTTAACATATTTATATTTTGGCATTGTTTTGTTAATTTCTTTGATTTTTTCCCAAAGTTTTGCTTTTATTTCTTCATCTGATTCAACACCATATTCTGATTTCATTGCATCTCTATCGAAAACAACTTCAACACACATTTTTAAATCATTTGCATCTTCTTCATCTGGTTTTCCAAAAACAAATGATTCTTTAACACCATGAATTTTATTTATTAATGTTTCTGTTTCTTCTGGGAATACATTTTTTCCGTTTTTTAATACTATAACACTTTTCTTTCTTCCTGTTATGAATATAAATCCATCTTTATCTATGTAAGCTAAATCTCCTGTATGGAACCATCCATCTTTCATGCATTCTTTTGTAGCTTCTTCGTTGTTATAGTATCCAAGCATTACTGTTGGTCCTTTAACAGCTAATTCACCAATTCCCATTTCATCTGGATTAACAATTTTTGTTTCTAGACTTGGGAATGTTTTTCCTATTGATCCTAATTTGTGGTATGTTGGATTTTCAGCTGCAACAACTGGTGATGTTTCTGATAATCCATATCCTTGGTAAGTATCTACACCCAAATCTGTAAATCCTTTTTCTGCTTCTGGATCAAAAGCAGCTCCACCAGCAACTAATAATCTTAATTTTCCACCGAAATTTGCATGTATATCTTTAAATAATTTTCTTCTAACATCAATTCCAAATACTCTTAAGAATTTTGATAATTTAATACCAAATTTAACTGTTTTTGTTTTTCCTTTTTTATCAATTCCTTGCATTACTTTTTTATACATATTTTCAAATAATACTGGAACAGCAATCATTACAGTTGCTTCAAATTCTTTTAGGTTATCTGCAATGTGTCTAATACCTTCGCAAAATGCAATTGTAGAACCTTTACTAACTGCAAATAAGAATCCAACTGTACATTCAAATACATGATGTAATGGTAAAAATGATAAGAATACATCATTTTCGTTTATATCAAATATTGATCCTATATCATAAACATTACTTGTTAAATTTGTATGTGATAACATAACAGCTTTAGATTGTGATGTTGTTCCTGATGTAAATAACATAACTGCCATTTTATCATTATCAATTTCAGCATCTAAAAAGCTTCTTGCTCCATTTTTAATTAAGTCTTTTCCAACTCTAATTAATTCTTTTTGAGAGTAAATATCTCCTGTTTTTTCTTCTAAATCCATAGAAATATAGAATTTTATTTTTCCTACATTTTCTTTTTTAGCTCTTTCCATTACTTCTGTATATTTGTTTGTATAGAAAATGGCTTCAATTTCAGATCTTTCAATTAAGCTTAAAAGTTCATTTTCTGTTAAAGCTTTATCTAAAGGAACAACAATACCTGTTCCACAAGTTACTGATAAATACGCTTCTTCCCATTCATATCTGTTTTCACCAATAACACCAATTCTTTTATCTTTTAATCCAATACTAATTAAAGCTGTACCTAATGCATTTACTTCGTCAATATAATCATTATAAGACATTGTGTACATTTCTTTTGTTTCTGGATTTTTGAATTTGAATGCAGCATTTTCGCCAAATTCTTCTTTAGCATTATTTATCATTTCTTTTAGATTTTTAAAACTTTTTACATTGTGAACTCTATCACAGCCTTTGTAGATTCTTTCTCCCATTTTAATTTTCCACCTTTTTTACTATTTTATTAAATAATGTTTTTTCGTATTCTTTATATATTCTCTGAACGTCAATTTGCTCCAAATTTGCTTTTCTTTTATAAATTAAAGCTGAGCATGTTAATGAAAAGATTTCAGATGCAAGCATTTCAGCATCGCATTCTACTAAATCTCCGTTATCAACACCTTCTTGCACAATTTCTTGAATTACTTTAACATATTCCATAACTTTATCTTTGCAAAATACATTTCTAGTTTCATTTCCCCACACTTGACTAAGAACAATTGTAAGTAAATTTTCATACTTTGCAACTGCTTTTAATTGGATTAACGAAACAGCTTTTATTTTGTCTAAAACATTATCACATTTCGCAATTTTTATTTCTATACTATTGATCAAAAGTTTCATTCCTTCTTCAACTAAGAAATTAAAAATTTCTTCTTTACTACTAAAATGATAATATAAAGTTCCTTTAGCTACACCAACTGTAGCTGTAATTTCTTCTATACTTGTTGCATCATACCCTTTCTCAGAGAAGAGTTTTAACGATGTTTCAAATATTTTTCTCTTTGTTTTGTTCATAGAATATTCCTTATCTTATAAGATTAAATTTTACAGAGTTAATTCTCTTAAAAAATTCAAAGTTATTATATAATTTTTTTGATTATTTTGCAAGAAATTCAAGAAAAACGAATAATTAGTCAGTTTCATTAAACAAGCCTATTTAGAGATTAAAACTAGATGTTTTAGATTTTAAAACATCTAGTTTTAATTATTATTTTGACAAATAAGGAAATATTTTTTATTTAAACTGTTACCATTTTTTCTAATTGCAATCTGACAATTATATATGTATAGACGTAAAAAGAACTCAAATCCCCAAATTTGAGTTCTTTTTGTTTATATTACAATTAAACAAGACTTTTATCTACTTCCATAATCATCTTCTGCTCTTTTCAAAGTCTTTTTTCTACTACTATCAAAAGGATAAATATTTCTATAATAATCCCTATTTTTTATGGATTGAGTTCTTTTGATTGCTTCTCTAAGTGTCTCAGCAGCTAATTCTTTTACTAATGCTCCAACACTTGAATTTTGCGTATATTGGTCTGCATTAGAATCTGTTTGAACTTTTTCATATAAACGTCTTGCTTCATCTATGAAAAAACGTGATTCTGCATCTAATACTATATCAATTTCTTTTGGTTCTGTTATTAAAGAAACTTGATGTAGTAACTCTACTTGATTTAAACTTGTTCCTTGAACCACATTGGTTCTTTCTTGTGCAGAAAGTAAATCCGCATTAAAACCTAAGACTAATTTAGCTAACTTTCTAGTTGTTTCTACATAATCATTCCAATCATTCTGAGTAACCAAATTTCCATTTTTTCTAACAGTCCTATCAAAATCTAATTTCTTTTTTAATCCTTTACAGAAATCTGGTAATATCAATTTATCTCTTCTTCTATCAATTTCATATTTTCTATATGCCAAATAAGCATTTTCATCATTATAATCACTTTGAGCTTCTTCAAACATCTTCTTAAAATCATCTCTTGAAATATCTGAAGGAACATCAACTTTTATACTTTCTAATTTTCTACCTTTATCTTTAGATACATATTGAGCTAAAGCAGGATATCTTTCTAAGTATTTAATTGCATGCTCTAAATCTATTATTGAAGAATCTGGATTGGGTTCTCCATGAAAAACGTCTTGTATGTCTTTATATCCTAACATTTCCAATGATAATCTCATTATATCTGTCCTTAATTCTATTACATCTACAGGAGAAATTCCTAATTTTTCATATCCTTCTAATTGTTGAGATACATCATATAAATCTCTAGCATCTTCATCTAAATCTCCTAAATCAGACAAGTTAGGATTGTAATCCGTTTCTAATTTTTTTATCCAAGAATAAGAATCTGCAATATATTCTTCATCATATTCATATATTCTCCATCCATCTTCTAAATTAGAAATGAAACTTTTTACAGAACCTTCACTAGGTAAATCTAATCTATAAGTTCCATCTTCATTTCTAATGGCTTCTAATATAGTTCCTTTATAAGAAACCTTTACTTTTTCTTTCATATTTAGACCTCCTAAATATTTGTACAATCACATTTATAATTATAACATAATTTACATAAATTTGCAATTTTTCTAACATTTCGCTAATACACCTCTCATCCGTTTTACATAATATTTTTTTGACGCCTTAAGTTAATTGTGTTATAATATTGCTAGCTATTCGTTAGCTACCCTCGCGTTTTCACTTCAATCAGTCTTCTAGAAAAAAATTTTGGAGGTGTAATTAACATGACAAGTATGACAGAGAAGATTGATAGACTACTGCAGTCCATCACCAACATGGGCTGTAACATCACCGAAGCGAGAGAAGACCTAAACACCTATGTAGCAAGTTTTTCTTTCCCCGAAAAAGGAGTGTTCGTGGTATATACGAATAATCTTAGCTACATATATGACGGTGACTGGTGTTTCAGGATGTTGCAGCTAAACGAACGGATTCCGTTTTCTGTAATCGAAAGCAGATTAGTAACCTCTCAGACCAAAGAATCTTTTGTTGAGGTGCTAAAGAAAACTGTTACCGAATCTGGAAATCTCGTTGCTACATTCAGTTCTGGATTCAGTGCAGAACAATTGGAGTTTTATGTAAAAAGCGCCAAGACTTTAAAGTAGCGTAAGCCCCTCTTGATATCAAGAGGGGCTTATTGTTAATTCTAGTATATATTTTAACCAATCTTAATTTATATTTTTGTAATATCAACTGGAGTTAAATCTTTTTCTTCAACATCATTTTCAATAGCTTTGTATAAAGCATTTACTGTATCTAAAGATGTGAAGCATGGTATTTTACATTCTACTGCCATTCTTCTAATCTTAAATCCATCTCTATTTGATTGTTTCCCTTTTGTTGGAGTATTTACAACAAAATTGATTTTTCCTGATTCGATTAAATCAATTATACTATTTTTTCCTTCCCAGATTTTTTCAATCATTGTTGATTTTACGCCGTGTTCTTCTAAGAATTTTGAAGTTCCATATGTTGCATAAATTTCAAAACCTTTTTGTTTAAATTTCTTAGCCATTGGTAACATTTCTTCTTTATCTTTATCTCTAACTGTTATTAAAATTGCACCTTTTTTTGAAACATTAGCTCCACTTGCTATAAAAGCTTTAAGTACAGCATTTTCAAACTTTTTAGACACACCTAAAACTTCACCTGTTGATTTCATTTCAGGTCCTAAAGATGTATCTGCATTTTTTATTTTTTCAAATGAGAACACTGGCATTTTTACACATATGTAATCACTCTTTTTATAAAGTCCTGTTCCATATCCTAGATCTTTTAATTTTTTACCAAGAATTACATTTGTTGCAATATCTATCATTGGTAAATTTGTTACTTTGCTTATATAAGGAACTGTTCTGCTTGAACGTGGGTTAACTTCAATTATATAAACTTCACCTTCACTAATTATAAATTGGATATTTAATATACCTATTACATTTAACTCTTTAGCAATTTTTTCTGTGTATTCTATAATTTTCTTCTCATGTTCTTTTGAAACATTTTGTGTTGGATATACCGAAATACTATCTCCAGAGTGAACTCCAGCTCTTTCTAAGTGTTCCATAATTCCTGGAATTAAAATATCTTCACCATCACAAATTGCATCAACTTCAACTTCTCTACCTAAAATATATTTATCTACTAAGATTGGATGTTCTTGTTCTATTGTATTAATTTCATTTACATAGCTTTCGATTTCTCTATCATCATATGCTATAGCCATACCTTGTCCACCAAGAACATAAGATGGTCTAACTAAAACTGGATATCCAAGTTTATTTGCTACTTCTTTTGCTTCTTCAACTGTAAATATTGTACTTCCTTTTGGTCTTAAAATTCCACAATTATTTAATGCTTCGTCAAACTCTTTTCTGTCTTCTGCTCTATCCATATCAACTTCTTGAGTTCCCATTATTTGGACTCCCATTTCAGTTAAATCTTTAGTTAATTTTATTGCAGTTTGACCTCCAAATTGAACTATTGCTCCATCTGGTTTTTCTACATTTACGATATTTTCAACATCTTCTCTTGTTAGTGGTTCGAAGTATAATTTATCTGCAATATCAAAGTCTGTACTTACTGTTTCAGGATTATTATTTACAATTATTGTTTCATATCCTTGTTTCTTTAATGCCCAAACTCCATGAACACTACAGTAATCAAATTCAATACCTTGTCCAATTCTAATTGGTCCTGAACCCAATACCATAACTTTTTTCTTGTTTGATTTCTTTGCTTCACAGCCATCATCATAACTTGAATAATAATATGGTGTTTTTGCTTCAAACTCAGCAGCACAAGTATCAACAACTTTAAAGCTTGCTTTTATATTATTTTTCTCACGTAATTTTTTAATTTCTTCTTCTTTTTTACCAGAAAGTTTTGCAATAATTTTATCTGTGAATCCTAATTTTTTAGCTTTTTCAAGCATTTTAGAATTCATTTGATTTAGTTCAAGTTCTTTTTCCATTTTAATTAATTTGTAAATAACACCTATAAAAAATTTATCTATTTTTGTTATTTCACTAATTCTCTCAACAGAAAGTTCTTTTCTTATTGCTTCTGCTATTACGAATAATCTTTCATTATCAACTATTCTTAATCTTTCTTCAACTTCTGATTTTTCAAGCTCTGTTAATTTATCAAGTTTTAAATATTCAACATTTTCTTCTAACGAACGAATCGCTTTCATAAGTCCAGCTTCTAAGTTTGGAGCAATTGCCATTACTTCACCTGTTGCTTTCATTTGAGTTCCTAATGTACGGTTGGCTGTAAGGAATTTTTTAAATGGCCATTTTGGAACTTTTACAACAACGTAATCTATTGTAGGTTCAAAACATGCATAAGTTTTTCCTGTTACTTCATTTCTAATTTCATCTAATGTATATCCAAGTGCAATTTTACAAGCAACTTTTGCAATTGGATATCCTGTTGCTTTTGATGCTAATGCTGATGAACGGCTAACTCTTGGGTTTACTTCAATTACAGCATATTCAAAGCTTGTTGGATGAAGTGCAAATTGAACATTACATCCACCTTCAATTTTTAAAGCTTCAATTATTTTTAATGCTGATTTTTTTAGCATTGAAAATTCTTTATTTGATAATGTTTGAGCAGGAGCAACTACTATACTATCTCCAGTATGAACTCCAACAGGATCTATATTTTCCATACTACAAATTGTTATTGCATTTCCTTTTCTATCTCTCATTACTTCGAATTCTATTTCTTTCCATCCTGTTATACATTTTTCAACTAAGATTTCATTTACTCTAGACATTCTTATTCCAGAACCTGCAATTTCTTCAAGCTCTTCCATTGTATAAGCAATACCTCCACCAGTACCACCTAATGTGTAAGCTGGTCTAATAATAACTGGAAGCCCAATTTCTCTTGTAAATTCTACAGCATCTTCAACTGTATGAACAACTTTACTTGCAATACATGGTTCTTTGATTTCTTCCATCATATCTTTAAAGCATTGTCTATCTTCTGCATTTCTTATTCCATCAACACCTGTTCCTAAAAGTTTAACATTTTTCTCTTTTAAGAATCCTGCTTCTTCAAGTTCCATCGCTAAATTAAGTCCTGTTTGACCACCTAAGTTTGGAAGAATGCTATCTGGTTTTTCTATATTTATAATTTTCTTAACTGTTTCTACTGTTAGTGGCTCTATGTATATTTTATCTGCCATATTTTTATCTGTCATAATTGTTGCTGGATTAGAATTTATTAAAACAACTTCTAATCCTTCTTTCTTTAGTTCTCTACATGCTTGTGTTCCAGCATAATCAAACTCTGCAGCTTGTCCAATTATTATTGGTCCAGATCCTATAACTAATACTTTTTTAATATCTTTATATTTTGGCATCTTTATTCTCCTTCATATTTTGATTTTATATCTTATTCAATTTTATAAATTCAATTTATTAAAATTATCATCTTTCATTTCCAACTTGTTATTTCATCATTTCCATAAACTCATCATATATATAATCCGCATCTTCTGGATAAAATTGAATTGTAAACACTTTTTTATTTTTATATCTTAAACCTTCTATTGTTCCATCATTTAAATTTACATGTGATATTTCTGCAACCTTTTTATCAACACTATCTTCCAAAATATAATATCCATGATTTTGGTTTGTTATATGTACTATGTCTTGTTTTAAATCTTTAACTGGATGATTTGGACCTCTATGTCCATATTTTAATTTTCCAATTTTAAATTCATTTGCAAGCCCCATAAGTTGATGACCAAATGCAATTCCTATTATTGGAATATTTGAATCATAAAGTTTCTTTACAACTTTTATTTGAGCTTCATAATCAGCTGGATCTCCAGGTCCATTTGAAAGCATAATTCCATCTGGTTTCATTGCTAAAATTTTTTCGGCCTGTGTATTTGCTGGAAATACAGTTACTTCACAATCTCTTTTAAGAAGAGAATTTATTAAATTATGTTCTACACCATAATCTATTACTGCAACTTTTTTATCTTTTCCTCTACCATAAACTTTTACTTGATTTGAAGTTACTTTATCTATTGCTTTTCCAACATGATAATCTTTTATTTTTTTCATTATTTCATCTATGTTAGAAATGTTTGATGTTAGATATCCTTTCATTGTTCCAGAATCTCTTAAAAGTCTTACAAGTTTTCTTGTATTTACATTTGTTAGTCCTGGAATTTTATAATCTCTTAAGAACTTATCAAAATTAAATTTTGCTCTAAAGTTACTTTCAAAATCAGCAACTTCATGTACAAATACTGCTTTTGCAAAAATTCCATCTGATTCATAATCTTCTGGCATTACACCATAATTTCCTATTAAAGGATACGTCATAACTATACCTTGTCCATAATATGAAGGGTCAGTAAGAGTTTCAATATATCCAACCATTGAAGTATTGAAAACAACTTCGCAAGCAGTATCTGTATTAACCCCAATTCTTTCTCCTTCAAAAATTTCACCATTTTCTAGTACTAAATAACCTACCATTTTTCCATCCTTTCTATCTTACTTATACCTATAATTTATTGATTTTCTTCTGTAAATTTCCAAAAATTTTATTATCAATTTTTTATGTTGATTCCAAAAAAATAGCCACTAATAAAATTAGTGACTATTATACATATTATTTATTTTTGAAATTAGAAATGTAAATGAAATAGAAATAGAATCAAAAGACATTTTGCTTTTTATTCTGTTAATTCTATTTTGGCTTAACATCAATCTACATCCTCCATGATTTTTACATTGTTAAAATTTTACTATAGATTTAATAAAAAATCAAGCATTATTATATATTTTTTCGTCTTAGTTTTTCTACTATCCAATAATTATAAATAGAAAAAACTTCTTGCCCCTTTAGGAACAAGAAGTTTTTTGTTTCTGGAATTAGAAAATTACATCTTCCAGCTGCCAACCGTCATACAGTTTGCAATCCGGTCGGAGTACGAAATACTTTGAAGTTTCCTTCTGAGCACGTTGCTCGTTCATGCAGTCTTTGTCGACAACAACAGAAATTCCATGAACAGAATACTGATGATAACCATATGGCAACACAGCCAAATGTTTTCCGTTTTCAATGACATATCTGTCGATTTCATCAAAAACAGAATCATCAACCTTGTGTTCGTTAATCCACTTGCTCTGCGGATTATCTCCCTCAGTATAGAGCTTGCGGAAAGTCAGCTGATCTGCACCGAGGCTTTTGGCCTTTTCAAAAATACCTTCAACAGTTCCGCCAACAGATTCCCAAAGATACTGATTCATATTTACACTCAAACGAAGAGTGAAATCATATTCTTTAGTAGTTGCACAAACCTGTTCAATATTGATTGCCAGATTTTTCGGCATTTGCTGAATATCAGCGTTTTCCTTGTCGTCAAAGCTTGCAAGAGAAAGTGATAATACACTCACTCCAACAGTGTTGCGCAAAAAGCGCGCATAGTTTCTGTCGAACAAAACACCAGAGGTTTGGAGTTCAATCCAGTTGAAACCACCGCATCCTCTTGCAGGTAAAACATAGTTGTTGATAAGACCTAAGGTCTGTAAAAAGTGGCGATTCTGCAAAGGCTCAATATCGCCAGTAATCATCATGATGTTGGCGTCATTTTCCTTTGCAAAGCACATGCGTTTCACATAGTCCTCAAAATAGAGGTCGTAAAACGGCAGATTTTCGTCCATCTGGTTCTTGTAAGTTGAAGTGTGCATACATGCGACACAGAATCTGCATTGGTTAATGCAGCCTTTTCCTGGTACGCAGATGCTTAATGATTGAGCATTCCGCTTCATATTAGTATCTCCTGCCTTTCAATTTTTTTGACTCTTCTATTATAGCACAACTTTGTATTTATGTAAACATTTACTCATCTTTCTCCTATCACCAATTTTAAAAATATATAACGATTGTTACTACCGTCATAGCCAGAAAATTATAGACATAAAAAAAGATGTCTCATTTCTGAGACATCTTAAAATTATTTATAATTACTTATTATTGTAATTGTTTCATAACTTCTTCAGCAAAGTTTTCTTCTTTTTTCTCGATTCCTTCACCTTTTTCAAATCTAGCAAATCTTGTCATTTCTGATCCTTTATTTTTGATTAAATCTCCAACTTTAACATTTGGATCTTTAACAAATTCTTGATCTAATAAGCAGATTTCTGAATAGAATTTTCCAATTCTTCCTTGAACCATTTTTTCAGCTATTTCAGCAGGTTTTCCTTCGTTCATAGCTTGTGCTTTTAATATTTCCATTTCTTTAGCAACTCTATCTTGTGGAACAGCTTCTCTGTTGAAATATTCTGGTCTTGCTGCTGCAATTTGCATACATACGTCTTTAGCTAATTCAGTTTCACCTTTAGCGAAATCAACTAAAACAGCGATTTTTCCTGCTCCGTGAATATAGCTTTCAACTAAACCAGCTGATTCAAATCTTTCAAATCTTCTGATTGACATATTTTCTCCGATTGTAGCTATCTTATCTGTTAATACTTCTTTAACAGATTTTCCAGCATCTTTATAGTTTGTAGCAAGTAATGCTTCTAAATCAGCAGGAGCGTTTGTAGCAACTATTTCAGCTATATCGTTAACAAAGTTAACAAATTCTTCATTTTTTGCTACGAAGTCTGTTTCAGCATTTACTTCAACTATTGCTCCAACTTTTTTATCAGCTGTAACATAAGCTGCAACTAAACCTTCAGCTGCGATTCTTCCTGATTTTTTAGCTGCTTTTGCTATTCCTCTTTCTCTTAATAACTCAGCTGCTTTTTCCATATCTCCATTTGTTTCTGTTAAAACTTTTTTGCAGTCCATCATTCCTGCACCTGTTTTTTCTCTCAAGTTTTTAACTAATTCTGCAGTTATCATTTTTTACCTCCCAAAATATTATATATATTTCCACTTCATTCTCGATATAAGTGGTATTAAAATCTTTTTTATCAAAAAACGGACATAATAATACTACTAGATTGAATATTATTCAATGTCCGCTTCTGTTATATTCTAAAATTATTCTTCTTCGCTAGCAACTACTTCTTCGATATCTGTAGCTTCTTCAGCTGTTTCTACCATTGAAGTTGAAACTTCAGCGTCTTCACCTTGTCTACCTTCTATAACAGCGTTAGCCATAACATCAGCTATTAATTTAACAGCTCTTATAGCATCATCGTTTCCTGGTATAGCATAGTCAACATCTTCTGGATTGCAGTTTGTATCTACTAATCCTACAACTGGAATTCCTAATTTTTTAGCTTCTAAAACAGCAATTCTTTCTTTTTTAGGATCAACTACAAACATAACTCCTGGCATTTCTTTCATATCTTTGATTCCACCAAGATTTTTTTCTAATTTTTCCATTTCATTTTTTAATCCGCTAACTTCTTTTTTAGGTAATACTTCGAAAGTACCGTCTTCTTGCATAGCTTCTAAATCTCTTAATCTTTGGATTCTTCCTTCGATTGTTTTGAAGTTTGTTAACATACCACCTAACCATCTTTGGTCAACATAGTACATGTTACATCTTTCAGCTGCTTCTTTAACACATTCTTGTGCTTGTTTTTTAGTTCCTACGAAAAGAACTGTTTTTCCTTCTTCAGCTTGTTCTTTAACGAATTTGTAAGCTTCGTCTAATTTTTTTGATGTTTTTTGTAAATCGATAATGTGGATACCATTTCTAGCTTGGAATATATATTCAGCCATTTTAGGATCCCATCTTCTTGTTTGATGTCCGAAATGAACACCTGCTTCAAGTAATTGTTTCATTGCAACTACTGCCATTTTAATTTCCTCCTTAAATTTTGTTTTTTTCCTCCATAGATTTCCACATTTTAGACAACTACTGTTAAAACAAATAGCACAATCTAAAACTCAATCTATGTGTGTTATTATATAACTCTGACATTATACCAGTTTTTTATTTAAATTGCAAGTGTTTTTCTTAATTTATTTACATTATTTAAAATACTATTATTTTTATTTTCAAAATATAAGAAAACGGGCGGAGCATTTGCTCCACCCGCTGTTTACCATGCATTAATAACCTTATCCTTGTCGCTTCTTGCCATGAGGTTCCACAGTTCAGATGCGTGGATAGAAGTCGTAAGCCCATGGGAACCGTATTTATACACGACGAAGATTAATGCATTCTTCTCCCAGACTTCTCTGGAATTGTCCGGATTGCACCGATCTTTGCGATTCTCGCCGACCTTAGTATGTTTCGTCAACTTACCAAAAATCTGGTCTTCAATAAGAACCTCATTGATCAATCCGTTAGCTACGAAAGCCTCAAACGTGCCCTTGGCATATGTATGAGTGTCTTTCAAACCACCTCTCTGACCTCTTGCTCGCCGATAGCCCTGATCCAGGACTTCTGCTCGCTCCTTGTCGTTAAGCTTTTCAAACTGAGGATAGTACTTGTTCGCGTTCTTGAAAACCCGATACATGTACACAGCCTCCATGCCAGTTGTCATAGTAAGCGAATTACTATGCAGAGTGTCGTAGAAGCATTTCAGGAACTGCTCCATAGTGAAGAAAAATTCCATCATGCTCCTAGCGTCCTCCAGCTCCTTGTTCAGGGCCTGAAGGTAGTTCTTGCGGGTTTTGTCGTCTTTTGCAGTGACCTCCAGAACTTTTACAGTCAGCTCAGACTTGGCTGCATCAAAGCTACAGAGAACACGTGCACTGGCCTTGGGAGTCTTTTCGACAACCTTGGTCTCTCTGGTAACGGTCTGGAATTTTCCAGGTACATTTTTTCCTCTTTCATCAGTAACAGGTACAGAAAAAGGGGCAGGAACCATTTTTTCCTCTTTGTCGACAGCTTTGCTATTGAGAACAATTTCGCTGCTGAGCAGCTCATTGTCCAGGACAGCCTGGGTCATATCGTCCTTCTTAGAACCACGCTTTACGCGGGACCAGGTAGAACGTTCACCAGAACTGAACCAAAACAGCAAAAGCGCTCTTTGGAATACCTGCATCAGAATTTCTTCTTTTCTGTGCTGAGGTAAGAGCATATACTCTTTTACCCCCTTGTACAGGTTATTCTCAACTGCGTTTCTAAAACTCCGGCTAACTCTAATTTTCATCTCAAATACCTCCATTATTGTATTAATCATTGTGTTTTGTTACAGGTACTCTCTTAACTCACATATTTAGTTTTGAAAAGCGTTTGTAGAAGTGGTTTAGCTACAAACAAGCATATCGCTTCAATATATATTATAACATTTAATCTTTAATTAGTCAACATAATTTCAAAAGCAAAAGGAGATACATTTCGTATCTCCTAACTTCCGGTTAAGCTACTCTTTTGCCTTGTCTGTCTGCGTTTTCAACAAGTTTTCCTAAGTGTTCCCACAAATCAAATGCGCTGATAGTGTGTTTCAATTTGCAGTCGGATTCAAGTTTGTCGATGGTGCAATTTAATTTTTTCATATTTTTTACACCATTTGCAGTTGGATACTCATATACAAAAAATATCGGGCATCTAGAATAGCTCGAAAGCATATATGAAGCTTCGTATTTTTTGTAAAAAGTTCTCACATCATTGAACCCAGAATGCTCTTCTTTCCAGCGAATTTCATCAAGCGCATTATTCTCGGCAAAAGCTTCTATTGTAGCCATAGCATATGTGGAAATTTTTCTTCCATTTACGCTATGCCTTCTGCCGATTTTGTATGCACGCTCAAGAATTCTGATTTGCTTAGCATTTGAAAAGTTTCTGAAGGTGACAAAGTTTCTCTTTGCGCATTCTTTGAAATAATACATCCAAAGAGCTTCTTCGCCAATCACATCACAAAGTACTCGACCTTGATACACAATATTGGTTGCATCAAAAAAGAATCTTATAAACATTGTTTTGTGACCTTCTTCACTTTCAAGCTGTCTCGCAAGTCCATCAAGCCCTTCATCAAGATCTCGTGCATATTTTTTTCTTGTTGCATCATCCTTAGCAGAAACGCTAGTAATAACCTCTACGGATTCTGATGCTGCATCATAGAAAAAATCAAGTGTTGCACTCGCTTTGTCTGAAGTTTTTCTGCTCGTAAGAACAAGAGGTTTAACACAATCGAAAACTATTCCTTTGTCTACTGTTTCAGTCCATTTAGATTTGATTTTTTCTTCTCCTATACTAATTTCTCTGGTTAGCACATATGCTACCATCCTTTTGTATGTTTCCAAAAAAAACAATGTCTTAATTTCAGGACTTAAAGTAAAAAAGCGCTCGAGTTGTGTACCTCCATTCTTTACGAGTGCTGAGTAAGTTGCTCTACCGATTTTGCTGCTGTAAATTCTCATAATCCATTACCCCCTTTTCGGTAATACTATACAAAACTTCTTGCTTTCTCTTATTCAATTTTATATGTACTACTTATCTATTATAGCATACTTTACATAACTTTTCAAGAGTAAACTTTATTTAACTACAACTTGACTTATCCATAAATTTCTATTCTTTGTTTAAACATAGTTTCATCTTTTGTAGTAAATAATTCTAAGTTATTATCTTTTTTCAAAATATCTTGAATTTTCCATAATCCAAGACCAGTATTTCCTTTATCTTTTTTAGTTGTATAATTTTTCTCAAAAATTTTGCAAGTATCAACATCTTTATTAGCATAAGTATTTTCAACAACAATATCAATCTTATCTCTTTTTCTATCTTTTAAAAATTGTATATTAACAATTTTATCTGCACATTCGTTAGTTGCTTCTAAAGCATTATCAACTAAAATTCCTAGCATTCTTGAAATTACATATGCTTTCTCATTTAAATCTTTTAAGCTAACCATAATATCAATATTCATTTTTATTCCATTTTCTTCGGCAATTTGAAATTTATTTAATAAAACACCATAAATGGCTGGATTATCTAATCCTTGACAATTTAGAAAATCTACAACTTTCACATGATTACATTCTTTTAATAAAGACTTAAAATAGACTTGTAATGATTTCATGTCATTTAAATAGATATAACCATCAATAGCTTGAATTATGTTATTAAAATCGTGTTTGAAACATCTTATATTATCAGTAACATCTAATAAATTCTTCTTTTCTTCAGTTAGTTGTTTAACGTTTCTTTCATTTTTTACTGCTTCTCTTTTGTTTAATAAGCCATATATATTTAAAGAAATAATAACTGCACAAATAATTATGTTTGCTAACATAATATTAACATTCATTGTTTGCGAAGCAGTCATTATTTCATGAGCTTGAATATTGGAAAATATTATACCAATAATCGAAATTATAAAATTAATTACATCCTTTCCATCAATTTTTGTTTTGATAGATTCTAATTTTAAAAAATTTTTTTGTACTTTCATCTTTTGTACTCCTTCAAATAAAATATTTATCGAAACCTTTTTTATAATAGTATATTTTTTCTCTTTTTTCAACATAATTAATCATACAGAATTCGACTGTTTTCGCGCTTTTTAGAGTTTTAAAAAAATATAAATTATTCAAAAAAATTTCTGTTTTGCTTACTTTTTTCAGTAAAATCAAAACAGAAATAGAATAACATAAAAAAATCATTTTGTGTCAAAAAGAGTTGAAAAGTGGCGCATTATTTTTTTGAAAATCCGCAAACGCTTCAAAAAAGCGAATTCTTTTTTAAACTTTTTTCAAAAACTAAAAGTTTTTGAATTTATAATTATTAATTTCGCCACTTTTCGCCACTTTTTTATTGTTTTACATTTAATATTATGATATAAAAGCATTGGAATTTGCACCCTTGCAAATTTTGAAGTTTGCTTCTCTTCTCAAATCTCTAAATTCAGAGTTGATAAAAAGAAGCTTTTAGTACAGAGAATTTCGCAGCCCAACAACAAAGACATTTCAAAATGGAGGTATGACAAATGTACAAACTCAAAAAAATTTTTGCCTTATTTTTGGCAATCGTCCTTGCTACTAGTTTTTCAACTGTAGCATTCGCGGCCGAAGACGAATCTGGAATTCCTGAGAATGCGACCAAGCACACTATCGAAGTAACTGTCGAACCTGGAGAAACATTGGATGGAACAGAAGATGGGATTGCACCTTATATGTGGGATAACGAAAGTCACACTTTAAATTCTGGCTCTGTTACATATACTCTCCAATTTAATGTTCCTGAAAGATATTTTGCTTTCGAATCTTCTGCACTCACATCTTCTGGAACATCTTGTGATGGCACCTATTCTATTGCATTCGTACGCAGTGCTACTGCTACAATTGCTGGCGCCGATGCTCTCCCCGTAAACGGAACAGTTAATAAAGTTGACTGGATTACAATTGATAATACTAGTGCAAGTAATTATCATTTTAGGATTGGTAATAACACGAACACAACTATAACGGTATCTATTGTATATTATTCTTGGTCATAATTTTATATTCTTTGTACCAAAAAGGCTAGGTAATACCTAGCCTAAATAATATCATTTAATTCCCATATTGCATTTATCATATTTATCTTATCATTATCAAACAATATAAGATTCTCTATTACGATATACATTTTTTTAAAATTTATATCTTTCGCAACAAATTCATATATAATACTATATTCCTTTGCTGCAGTCTTTTGGTTATATACATAAAAATTTGTTTTTTCCTTATTGTTTTTATCTTTTGTTTTAAAAAATATTTGATTATTCTTATCTAGTATTTCTATTCTATCAAAATAAACCTCATCAAACTCCTCTTCACTCTTCACATTAAATGCAATACATAGTGAATCCTCTTCTTGTACAATATAATCAACTTTAATTCCTATACCATCGTGTTCTACATATTCCATATCAATTTCTTTGTAATTGCCATTCGCAATCGCCTCTTCAATTTTTCTATCAGTATTTGAAAAAATATTTGCAACAAAAGATTCTATTTCATCTGCAAATACTGCACAACTTGTTATAAGTAAGAAAAAACACGCAAATGTTGCAACCAATTTTCTTGGGAAAATAAGGCTTCTGGCATTTTCTTTAATATCAGATTTGTTAAATTCTTCTTCCATTTTTATTTTTAAATTGTTTTTGAAATCATCACTTAATTTTATATTATTTAATCCTGTTTTTATCTCTTCTAAATCTTTATCAAATTTTTCCATAAACTCTTTCTCCTTTCATCATATATTCTTTAACTTTATCTCTTGCTCTTTTCAATCTAGTTTTAACATTTGATTCACTGATTTTCAAAATTTTACTAATTTCAGAAATTTTCAAATCATCAAAGTAAAATAGTTCAAAAGTTTCTCTATATTTCTTTTCTAATTTATTTACTGCAACAATTAATAAATTTTCTGAACTTATATCCAAATCAAAATAAATATAATCATTCAATGGCATAGTCATTCTCATTTTATTATACTTTAATTTATTACGACATAAATTAAAAGTTACTCTTACAAGCCAACACTTTTCATGTTCATCAGTATTGAAAACATTTCCTGCTTTTATGTATTTCATATATTTTATAAATACTTCTTGTACTGCATCTTCAGTATCTTCTTTGCTCTTTAAATGTCTGTATATAATGCGATTTATCATATCAGCATATTTATCTATTATATTATTTATATCAATTTCTTCTTTCATTTTCCTTCAACTATTTTAGTCCTTTTTTATATTTTTTTAAATATTTTTTATATATTTTTTAAAATTTTTGTCACCTTTTGTCCTTCTCAATTGTTTTAATATATAGGAGGTAGTTATGTATAATTTTGTAATTTTTATTAGTGATTTTAATTTAATTAAAAAATTTGGTAGTTTTATTTTTAACAATTTTAAAGAAATGAATTTAGTTGGTATTGTTTCAACACATAAAGAATTGGAAGCTCTTCATAAAAAGAATAAAATCAATTTAGTTGTTTTGTCTGAAACCAAATACAACTCTAGACCAATTCATAATTTACTTAATAATATAGAATCTGTAATTGTTATTACAGATTCTAATTGCGATAATAAAAAGTCTTCCAAACATCTTCTATATTTATCTACTCAAGAAAGTGAACGTTCTATTCTAGAAAAACTTTGTAAATTTGATAAAGTTATTTATAATCATTTTCTTGAACACAAAGTAACTCGAATTCTTGAAAGTTTTAAATTTGATTTCAAATTTCTTGGAACTACATATTTATTAGAAGCTATTATTTATGCTTACTTAACTAAAGAATCTTATCAATTTGAAAATTTAGAGAAAAATATTTTTCCTTTTGTTTCTCAAAAATATAACACTGAGGTTCCTAACATTAAATGGGCTATTACTCGTTCTGTAAATAATGTAAAGCCACGTTTAACACCTGAGATTTTTAAAAATAATAATATGCATTTTCCTGATAAATTCACAACCAAATATTTTATTACTGAAATTATTAATCTTCTTTAATCTGCTAATGCATAAAAATTATTATAATATCACCCAATTTGTTACTTTTAAATTGTATGCAAATCAATACTTATACCAAAAAGAAAAAGCCAAGTAGCACTTATGCTACTTGGCTTTTTCTTCTATTTTATATATATTTTCTTTTTAAAAACTAATTTATTAATATCAACATCATATTTAAAAAATTCAATTGGATTTAAGTTTATAAATACATTTTCTGATTTTACATATTTTATAAATTTATATGCATTATCTATATTTTTTGTAAATATAACTGATATTTTATTTATATTATTATTTTTATTAATTTGCTCTATATTTTTTTCTAATTCATTTTCAAAATAATTAACTTTTATTTCATTTATATATGCAAATTTATCAATTTCTTTTAATATATCTTCAAAAATATTATCTTCAATATATATATACATTTCCCCAAAGTTTTCAAATTTAGAATCTATATGTATTCTTTTTGAAAAATCTATATATTCCTTTTTATTTCCAAAATAATATAGTATGTCATAATCATCTTGTTTTGAAACGATTTCATTTTTATTTGCTTCAAGATAATTTATTATATTAGAATCAAGCTTTAATTCTTCAATTGATTTTTTCACAATTTCTAATAAAACTTTATTGGTTGCTAACATTTTTTCTTCTAACATAACATCAACATAATTATTTGTATATATAGCATTTAAACAAAAATTAAATATCAAATAAGGATTTTGATTTGTTATTAAAACTATTTTCCCCACTCCAGAAACAATTTCTTGTTTTGTAAATTTAGGTAAATATTCTTTTTCTTTTATTTTTGCAATTAATTCTATTAGTTTTTCAAGACTTATTTTAATTTCCCATTCTTTGTAATCTAAATCAAAAGCCTTTTGCAAATTCTTCTTATTTTTTATTAAATTTTTTTCTATTTTTTCGATAAGCTCTAACGCACTTTCTTTTTTCAAAAAATAATAATTCATATTTTAACCTTACACTATTCTCGATTCATTTTTTCTTTTTTCATAGTCATCTTTTATATCTTCGATTATTGAATCTATTGCTAATTTATATTCTGATTTTCCTTTTAATCTCTTTGCAAATTCTGGACTTAGCTTTTTCATTTCTAAAACAACATTTTTTCCCCAACCTTGTGATGCATTTCTTACTTTCACATGTTCGGTCTCTCTCAATGCTTGTTTTGTTGCATCTGATTCAACAGTTTTACTTTCTATACTTGCCCCCCTTGCCATTTTCTTTAAGAAAAACATTCCTTGTTGTAATGACATTATATAGGTTGCATTTCCTGGTTTATCATTTTTCAAAAATACCATTAACTCTAATTCTTTTGATGGATAAATTCTATAACCATCTAAAGAATTATTAGTTCCTTTTAAAACTGGTCTTCTTTCATCAAATCCAATTTGATCTAATAAAAAGTCTTGTAATTCTGGGTCATTTTTTAATTGAGTTGTTCTTGCTCCACCTGTTCCTCTTAAACCTTTGGTGGTTGATTCTCTAGCTGGAGTGTCTTCTGTTAATACAATAATTCCATTATTATTAAATATAGCATCATAAGCTTCTTGTGTTGCAATTCTTTCAGCAAAATCTTTTGCTTGTTTTAATGTTATAATTTTTCTTTCAACTAATACGCTTAATTCATCTTGAGATATATAATAATTTTTAAACAAATCTTCTACTTTTTCTGGCGTTATTTCATCAGTTATAAAGTCAACTAAAGCTTCATCTTCAAATTCAAAATCTTTAACAATTTCCATAAATTCTTGAATGTCTATTCCATTTTGATTAGAATATAATCCTATTAATTCAGCCGATTTTATATTTCCACTTAATAATTCTTTTCTAATTTGTTCTGCTCTATTATCAATTACATTTAAAACTTTATAACTAACATTTCCATTTCTATAATGTTCCATTAAATCTTCACTTGAAAAAATTTCTTTTAATGAATCAATTGGAATTAATCTATCTTCACATAAATTCAAAATATCTTGTTCTGATATTTGTTCTTCTAGATACATATCTTCCAATTTATTAGGTGAAAATTGATAATCTAAGCCATTAAAAGTTATACCTCTTTTTGCCAATAATATAAGTGTTTCTTCTCCATTTTCATTAGAAATTAATCTAGTTCTTAATTCTTCAAAATATTTATCTTTTTGTTCTTTTGATAATTCATTATTAATTAAATCATTATATAATTCTGAAAATCTTTTGTTTATTTTTTCTGATTCCAATAATTTTTTTAAAGATTCAAAATTATAAGTTCTAGTTTGTAATTCTATCATTTTCTGATGGTCTTCTGGATTTTGAGTTTTCAAAGCTTTAAATTTTGTTAATTTTATAACATCTTCTATATTAATAAATCCATTATTCAAAAGTTCTTCTATATCTTCTGTTTGTAAAGTTCCATACATATCTATATAATCATTTGAATCTAAAGGATTTTTATATTTAATTTTATCTGACATTACAATTTTCATAAATTGTTCTCTATCTAAAGCTTTTAAAAATTTTGAATTTAATACTTTGTCTGTTCCTGTTTTTGTTGAAACAAAATCTATAAAATCAATTCCTTTTGTAAAAGTTGAACATTGTAATAATTCTTCTAATTGCTCTGGAGTTAATTTCTTTATTTCTTCAATTTTTAATCTTTTTATAACACTTTTTGCATCGATTTTTCCTTCAACTAAGTATTTTACACATTCTTCAAGTGTTGCAAAGCTTGCAAAAAATCTTTTATCTTTTTGAGCATAATAATCTAAAATTTCTTTTCTTGAGTCAAATACATCTGCTAAATAACATGCATTTTCAAATTCTTCATTTGATAACACACCTAAGTCTCTAAAAACTTCATCTAAAGTCATAAAATCTAAAGCTGTAATTATTCCACCTTCTACTAAAAGAGAATAATCTACTACACCATCTTTTAACATTTGAGCAATAAAATCATTTCTAAAGTATTCTTTTTCTTCTCTATTATTTAATGTAATTTCATCATTTTTAAATTTTCTAGGATTTTCTGAAATTGTTGTTTTTGATCTTGCAAAAAAACTAACAACTCCATTTCTTATATTTCTCTTATCATCTTCACTACCATTTTTTATTCCATCAGCTAATACTTTGTTTAATCTTTTTATGGTTTGATCTATTATTTCAGATTCTAAAAAAGCTGCATGAACTGATTCAAATTTCACTAATATTGTTGATACATCACTTGCTTTAAATCCTCTTTTGGTAGCTTTTTCAAATTTTTCAAGTTCTTGTTTAAGTGTCATTTCTATTGCTTTTATATCTTTATTACTTATTTCAAGAACTGCAACTTGAGTAAATGCTAGTCTTTTCTTTCGTTTCAAATCTATATAAATAGTTTTATTTCTTATAGCTTCTGAAATTAAATTCGCATCATCATATGTATGTGATTTAACTTCTACTGGAATTAATTTAGAACTTTTTTCTAAAGATTCTATTAATTTTTCAGTAGTTTTCTCTCCATTGTTATGCTTAACTTCTAATACGTTTTTTGCCATTTTAATTCAACTTCCCCTTTTTCTTCAAAAGATATCGCAATTATAACACATTATGTTAATTAGTTCAATATTTTTTACACAACTTTTCCCGTCAAAACTTGATTTTACAAGTAATCTATAGTAAACTCATTTTAGAAATCTAAAAATTTTTATTTCAAAGGGAGTTTTCACTATGTTAAAAAAATTATTTATAAAAAATTATAAAAATACCAATGATCCTTTAGTTAGAAATCAATACGGAAAGGTCGCTGGTATTTTTGGTATTTGTACTAACTTAGTTTTAGGAATTATAAAATTAATAATTGGTTTAATTTCTCATAGTGTTAGTATTATGGCAGATGCAGCAAATAATATTGCAGATACTGCTTCATCAGTTCTTACAATTATAGGATTTAAATTATCTAATAAAAAACCAGATAAAGAACATCCTTATGGATATGCTCGTTATGAATATGTTGCTGGATTTGTTATTGCAATATTAATGCTAATTATGGGATTAACATTCGCCAAAGAAGCTCTTGCCAAAGTATTTAATCCAGAAGAATTAGTAATCAATTGGATTACATATTTAATTCTAATCATTGCAATTATAGGTAAAGGAATTCAAATGCTAGTATATTTAGATTTTTCAAAAGCTATTGATTCCAACACTTTAAAAGCAAATGCAGTAGATACAAGAAATGATATCATTTCAACAACAGCAATTTTAATATCAATGGTTATAATGGGAATCTTCAAAATTAACATAGATGGATTGCTTGGTTTGGCTGTTTCTGGATTTGTAATTTATAGTTCTATTAATATGATAAAAGAAGTTTTAGAACCAATAATTGGAATCATTCCAACAGAAGAACAAGTCAAGGAAATTACAGAAAAGCTTTTACATTATGATTGTGTTGAAGGTATTCATGATTTAGTAATTCATAACTATGGAGTTCATAATGATTTCGTAACAGTTCATGTTGAAATAGATTCAAAAATGGACATTATGAAAGCTCATGATTTAATGGATAATATAGAAAAAGATTTTAAAGATGAACTTGGAATCGCACTTACAATTCACATGGATCCAATTGTTGTTGGAAATCCTAAAGTTGATAAATTACAAGCAAAAGTTGTACAAGTAATTCATAAACTTGATAAAGATTTAAAAATTCATGATTTCAGAATTGTTGAAGGAATTACTCATACAAACATTTTATTTGATTGTATAGTCCCTTATGAAAAAGATTATACAGAAAAATATTTAAAAGAATATTTAAGCAAAGAAATAATTCCAGAAAAAGAAATTTATTATTATGTTATAGAAATAGATAGACCTTATTGTTAATATTTAAATATATTTATAAAAAATGACGAAGAGACCGAAAAATCGGTCTCTTCTTTTTTAATACTAAAATTACAGTTACTTTTACTTCTTACAGATTGATATCGAACGAAAGATCGTCACACAGACTTTCTGCCATATACATGCAAGTGTCAGATACTTCATCAAGCACATCGCTCGGGACATCAGGAACCTGACTTCCCTTTTCTCCTGCATACGCAATGGATTCGAAGTACTTAAGCACAGGAGCAGCCAGCATATCAGTCAATTCTCCATCCTTTTCATAGAGCATCTTAGATGCGAGAGTAGATTCATCAGGAGTACCAACTTCTTCGCAGAGAGTTATATCACACTCTTCGTCCAATCCAAATGCCAGTCTGGTATCAACCAGAATCACACCACATTCTTCATATCGCTTGGCCAACAAAGAGTAAATAATATTGCTTCGAAGAACCAACTCATCCACATACAAAGTAGCCAAAAGATGCAGAGATGCACCTTCCAATTTTTCCCATTCATCATCAGGATTGAGACCTTCACCATACTGAAGGTCTTCCGGAGAAAGTTCTACATAGGCAATTGCTTCTTCAACAGAATCGAATGCCATCATTTCATCATAGCAATCGATGCAATAATCGTTATCATGGAACCAATCTGCCAAAACTTTGATTGCTTCTTCTCTGGAAATTGCCGTACCTTCTTCTTTTAAGACACAAACGATTTCCGGTGCAGAAAGTTGCTTTTTACTTCCAAACTTGTCATAGCCAGACACGATAAAATCCAGCGGGAATAGATCAATATTTTTGATCAGCATTACTTCGCCTCTCTTCTCTTCGGGAACACCAAATTTTTCCCAAAGTTCAGGATCAGCACCAACGTAGTCTGTGATTACTTCGTATTGATCAAGGTACCGCTTATTACTCTCAGAGAGAGCAATTGTAAAATTAGGCTTCATCAGAATTCCTTCAGCAACCAGTTTGCCGTCGATTGTGAGAACACTGCTTGCCTCGTGTGTGATGACCTTAGGTATCATTTCCTCTTCAGGAGTAGCAACCTGTTCATCAAAAGGGATTGTTGTTTGATCACTCATTTTGTTTTTACCGCCTTTCAATTGTTTTAGTACCACTTAAATCCACATGATATTAATTAATCTATTGTAGAAAATAAGCAAATACAGCAATTAGTATACTATAGTTTTATTTTAATTGCAAATTATTTATATGTTTATTATATATAAGAAAAGAGTTGCACTTTTTGAGTGCAACCCTTCACTTTTCGAATCATGAATTATCATAGGCTTTGTCACTGTAGTACGAACAGAAAATCATAAGAACTGTAGTATGATCAATCGGGCATTCTTCACTTATTCTAACATCAAAATCCTTAAAGAGCACAAACGAATTGTATTCTGCAATCAAATTGCCATCCATATCATGCATCTCTCCAGATGTATCAAACCAGTTAAAGCTTGCCTTCGCAATTTTCTCACCATCACTGTTGTAAATGTCGTACGTGTTACCGAATAGATCAAATCGCCCCACCATTTCGGCAGTTACAGTACTATCAACAATGATTACATGAGAATCCTGGGAAATTAAGTGATAGTCATCTCCTGCATATGCAAGTCTGCTTCCATCCTCATCTTTCATAGTAAGCGGGTCTTCTACAACTCTAAAAATATTTCCACTCACTTTACAAATATCTTCTCCTTCAGAGGAGATTTCGATATCAGTTGACAAACGGAAATTCTTGACATCGCAGTCGTACTTAGTGTGCGGTCCAATCTTGGAACCAGAAAAAATGATTCCAAGAGCTATGATCACAACAATAATGATCACGTAGATTTTCAGCCGATTAGCATTCTTCTTCATTAACAAATACCTCCATTGTTTAGTATTTTTTCTATGATTCACAAAATTTATTATACCACAAAAAGCACACTTTGAAAAGCTTTACATTTGCTTCACAGTGTGCTTTTTATTTTATTTGTTTTTTATCAGTTATCACTAAATCCATTTTTACATCATAATGCGTTGTAGGCAATAATTCATTTTCTAAAATTTGTTCTTCAAAACATATTCCAACTGTTTTAATTTTTGTGTCTTCTAGATATCTATCATAATAGCCTTTACCAAAACCTAATCTATTTTTTTCTTTATCAAAACATAATCCTGGAATTATTGCTAAGTCTATATAATTTTTATTTATAAAATTCTCTTTATTTGTTTCTGGTTCGTCAATACCAAATTTATTTTTCGTTAGTTTACTATTTTCTGTTATTTTATAAAACTTTATTTCATCATTTTCTATTTTTGGGAGGCAAACTATTTTATTATCTTCCCATAACATATATATTAATTCTTTTGTATCAACTTCAGAAGAAAAACTTTTATATATAGCAATTATTTTTGCAGTTTTATATTCTTCTAAATTTCTTACTTTTTCAGCTATTAATTTTGATTTTTCTTTTTGGTTTTCTATTTTATCTCTTATTAATTTATATTGTTTTCTTAAATTTTCTTTTTCTATTTCTTTCATTTTATAAAATCTTTCTTATAACTTAAATTTCCAATTTTTTAAAATTTTATTTGCGCTTTTAAATCGATTTTTTAATTTTTTTCTAATTTATTTTCTTTAATTGCTTTTTTGTAATTAAAGAAGAAATAAAAAATAACAATTCCAATATATATGTAATTAAAATAATTAATAAATGAACCTTGTGTATAGTTATAAATGAAAACTATATATTTTAGTATCATAGCTAGACTTGAAGAATATGTAGCTAAGCAAAACATTTTAGAATATTTTTTCTTATCTCTTTTTATAATTTGAAATATATATGCACCAATAGACAAAATCATTATAGTATCAAAAGTTAGTGAAATTGAATTATCAAAAAAATCTACTAAAAATCCTGTTATATATTCAAATATATCGAAAAAAGAAGCGGTAAAAAAACTTCTTGCAAATAAAATTGCAATTATTAATGTAAAAGCAAATTCCAGTATAGCCAAATAAGCAATCGCATACCAAGAAGTTTGACTTGTCATTTCATTATATTTTTTACATGTTACTGAATTATATATTCTCTTAAAAAAACTAAATTTTCTCATCTGTTACTCTTTCATTTTCATAATATTTTATTATTTGTTTTTATTATATCACATAAATTATAAGCACGTTTAAAGATTTCTTACAAATTATAAAGCATTGTTGAAATTTACAATTTTATGCATGCAATTATATAAAAAATATTCCTATATATTATAGGAATATTTTTCTTTTTATTTAAAATCTTTTATGCATTCTCTAAAAACATTAAAATCTGTAAGTTTCCAAGACCAATTCTCTGGAGTTTCAGTTCCTGGTACATTCATTCTTGCACTGTCATCTAAACCTAATATGTCTTGAGCAGTAATTATTGCAATTTTAGCTTTACACTTTGCACAATATTGCATAATTCCAATATTAACATTTAAATCATAACATTCATTTCTTCTTAAGAATTCTTTTAAATTTTCTTTATGTTCATCACTTAATGTTTTATACCAACCATATATTGTTTGACAATCATGATTTCCTGGAAACATTAAAACATTTTCGGATACATTATCTCTATCAAATAGATTATTTAAATCTATTGTAAATAGTAAAATTTTTTGTCTTGTAAATCCATAATGTTCTCTCAAAGCAACTGTTTCTTCTCTGATATCTCCTAAATCTTCAACAATTAAATTTTCTACTTTTATAGATTCATCTTTAAACAATTCTTCAAAGAAACCATAGCTGACACCATCAGAATAACAACCTTCTTCTCCACCTTTTCCTACTGGTATTTTAAAGAATGAATCGTATCCTCTAAAATAATCCACTCTGACTTTATCAAATAATTTCATACAATATTTATATCTATTTACTAAATATTTATAATTATCTTTTTTTATATTTTCAACATTATAAACAGGATTTCCCCACCTTTGACCATTCTTATTGAAATAATCTGGTGGTGTTCCAGCTTCATATGTAAATTCTCCATTTTCCATCTCAAAACAATCTGGATGAAATTTTGTTTCTGCAGAATCAAACACTGGATATGCAGGCATATCTCCTATTATTTGTACACCTTTAGAATTAGCATATTCTTTTAATTCTCTCCATTGTCTATATAATATGTATTGCAAAAATAAACAATATTCTTTACTTACAGATTTTATATCACATACATATTCTGCATATTCATTTATTTCTGTACATTTTATAAATTCTTCATATTCTTCATTTTTTCTAAATCTAGTAAAAGCTTCTCTATAATATTTTTCTTTATAATCATCATATACAACTCTATCTTTTACTTCTCTAGTTTCTGCTTCTTTAATTAATCCATGTTCTAATAATTTATCTATTGAAATATAGTCTTCTTCTAAAGCATAATAACTAAGTGGTGAATATGGAAGTCTATTACATGCATTTATTGGTAAAATTTGCCAATATTTTATATTATTCTCACTTAATATATCGATAAATTCATATGCTTCATTTCCAAAATCTCCAATTCCATACTTACTAGGAAGTGAAAATATAGGAAGAAGAACTCCTTTTTCTTTCATTTTATTTTCCTCTTTCGTTCATTTTTATTAATAACATTATACTAATATCAAAAAATATTAGCAATATAATTTATCTATAAAGTTTCAAATAAAATAATATCTACTTTGCATCATTAACAATATAATGTTTATATCTATAAGTTGCAGTATTTTTTTATATCACATTCTTACAAATCTCCTTTTTGACATATTAGTATTTTCATTGTATAATCTTCTCGAAAAAAATCAGTTACCTTCATACTGAATAATTTTAGGAAAGGATTGATAAAATGAAAATACGGCTTTTAGACAACATACCGCTTATTTCTAATAGGACCAAAATCAAAATTAGCATTTCACTTTTATTTTTCGCATTCATCATTTGCATTTTTCGCCCTAACACCATTGATAGCAAAATTTGTCTCATCGCTATGTTTTTCTCATTCTTAGGTGACATCGCCCTCAACTGTAAACCTCTCGAAAAACGCTCTCATTCACTTTTGTACATTGGAGCATTTTTCTTTATGATATCACACCTTATTTATGCAGCTGCATACCATTTCATTATTGTAAATTCTAGTAAAGCATTATTTAATCCAGGTATGTATATTGCATGTATGATTATGTGTTTGATTTTTATATTTTCTATTATCTGTATTCGAAATGCAAAAAGATCCTTAAAACCATCAATGGCTCTTATCTTTACAATTTACACGATAATGATTTCTATAAATTTCGTCACTATTTATTCTTACAGTTGGAACTTTCAAGCATTATCATTCATTGGTGCAACTTCATTTTTGATTTCAGATTATATTATTGGAATTGAAACTGTTTTCAAAATCAAAAGTGCTACCATGAGAAAACTTGTATGGATTTTTTATCCTATTGGGCAAATTTTAATACTTCTTTGTCGCTAATTAACCGTAAAAAAGCAGAGAGCCTCTAAAGCTCTCGTTTTTTTATAACCACTAAGAACTTGACATAATACATATTTTTCATGTTATAATGGTTGGACAACTGAATATAGAAAGAAGGTAATAACTGAAGCAAACACATATACGTTATTTCCAAAAGCAGTGTAGAAAGGAGTTTTTGAATTTATCCGTTATATCTCTAGTAAGTCCCCGAAATTGTAGTATGAGGAGGAAATTCTATGAAGAAAACTACTAAGGCTAGTAAGAAAAATGCTACCAAGAAGAACAACAAACTCGTTATCCCTTGTGTAATCTTCAGCCTCATTGCTGTTTTGGTTGCCGGAATTTTCTTCGGCTATAACAGCTATATGTACGGTCAGCTCTCCGATATCAACACCGAAACGAACTTTGAAGATCAGCTCTTTATGAACGCAGAAGACGGTTACAACGACCCTTGGGTCAGCATGGATTATTCCATTCGTCTCAAGGAAGTTTACCTTAACACCCTCGAAACTGGTGAGCCCTACTATCATTTCGAAATCAGCAACTATGCCCCTCAGGGCTTTATGATTGGCGAAATGCAAGGTGATGATTCCAAGTACGAAAACGTTCATTCCACGATGACTCTTAAAGAGTTTTCCAAACGTCATGAACTCATGATTGAGTCTGCTCGGAACTTTGTTATCGAGTTTATCAATGACTCTTCTGTTCACAAATAGTATGAATCCTAAGATTTTCAAATCCAATGTATATCGCAATGGATATGAGGATACCTATTCTGTGATGAACGAATATCTCTACTTGTTCGGTGAAGAAGCTCTTCGAGCGTATTTCTATGGTTACGAAGATTTCTATGCTTCAAGAACATCTACCTTCGCGACTGAGCACGAATCTTTCATTGTTGCTCTCGAAAAATACTCTGAAGGAATCGAAGGCGCAATTGTCGCTTGCGAAACCTTAATCCAGTATTGGGATTCTCAGTCAGCAACGTAAGTCTTTTTAGACCACGTTTAAAAGCCCCTATCACCAAGGGGCTTTTTATTTATTATTTAAAAATTCTTTTTCAAAGCATTAAAACTATTTTAAACTTTATAATCTATTAATTATTCTCTGTATTTCTAAATCTTTTCAAGAATTCTTTTGTTTCATCTTTTTTTGGATTAACAAAAATATCTTCTGAACTCCCTTCTTCTAATATTATTCCATTATGCATAAATACAACATGATTTGAAATTTCTTTTGCAAAAGCCATTTCATGTGTAACTATTATCATTGTAAATCCCTCATTTGCTAAAGTTTTAATAACAGATAATACTTCTCCTACCATTTGTGGATCTAAAGCAGAAGTTGGTTCATCAAATAATAAAACTTCTGGTTGCATTGCTAACGCTCTTGCTATTGCCACTCTTTGTTTTTGTCCACCAGATAATTGTTTTGGCTTAGCATTTATATAAGGCAGCATTCCTACTTTTTCAAGGAAAAATAAACTTTTCTCTTTAGCCTCATTTTTGCTTATTTTCAAAACTTTTTCCAAACCAATCATACAATTTTGAAGGGCATTCATGTTTTCAAAAAGATTAAAGTTTTGAAATACCATTCCGACTTTAGTTCTATAATTTGGAATGTCTTTAGCATTTACTATATTTTCTCCATTAAAAAGAATTTCTCCTCCTGTTGGTGTTTCAAGTAAATTAATGCATCTTAAAAGTGTTGATTTTCCTGAACCAGAAGCTCCAATTATTGAAGTTATATCTCCTTTTTTCACTGAAAAATCAATATCTTTTAAAACTTCGTGATTTCCAAAATTTTTAATTAAATGTTTAATTTCAATAATTTTTTCGTTCATTATTCTACCTCCTTTTTAGAAGGATATTTTAATAATCCACTTGTATAAGCTAATGTATCTGTTGTTGAAAGTGAATAATCTTCTGGTCCATTTAATTTATTTTCAACTAATCTTAATAATTTTGAGAAGGTTACAGTCATAAATAAATACATAACCATTGTAACTGCATATGCTTCAAAATATGTATAATATGTTCCAGCAACTGATTTCGTTGCAAAGAATAACTCAACAGTTCCAATAACAGAAAGAACACAAGTATCTTTTATATTAATTATTAAGTTATTTCCAATTTGTGGCATTATATTTCTAAGAGCTTGAGGAAGAATTACATATAGCATTGTTTGAAAATGAGTCATTCCTATGGCTTTGGCACCTTCAGTTTGACCGTCAGAAATTGATAAAATTCCACCTCTTACAGTTTCTGCCATATAAGCACCTGTGTTTATTGAAACTATAAAAAATGCAGCAAACCACATACTCATATTAATTTCAAAAACAACAGCAGAACCATAATATATAAACATTGCTTGAACCATCATAGGAGTTCCTCTAAAAACTTCCACATATATATTCATTATTACTTTTAAAGTTTTTAAAAATATTTTTTTCAAAAGACTATCTCTTTTTGATAATGGAATTGTTTGAATAATACCAACAACAAATCCTATTAAACACCCAATTATAGTTCCGACCAAAGCTATTAAAAGAGTTGTTCCTGCACCTTTTAATAAAGACATTCCATAGTTTTGAATAATAAATATAATTCTTCCAAAAAAATCTTGTGGTAAACTCATTATATAGTCTTCCTTTCTTTTATATTTATATTTTTAATAAAATAATTTCTTTTTAATTTCAGCCATTCTAATATTTTATTTAGATAATGGTTGAACACTAATTGCAGTATTCATCATTTCTTCAAAATCTGTACTATCCAATTCAGCTAATGCAGAATTTAATTGATTTAATAATTCTGTATTTCCTTTTTTAACTGAAATTCCAATATTTATTTCTTCATCTGAAACTTCAAAGTTATCTTCAGAATTTGTAAAATCTAATATTTTCATATTTGGATAAACTTTTGTTGCAGCCATTGCTGTTGGCATATCTGTTACAACTAAATCAGTTTTTCCTGAATCTAATGCAACTAACATTTGTGATGCAACTTCCATTGCTGGTAAAATATTTGCATCTTTGATTTGTGGTAGGCATACATCATACCAAACTGTATTTATTTGTGATGTACAAGTTGCCCCTTCTAAATTAGCAACACCTGTTGCATCTGCATATTCGCTATCTGAATTAGTTAAACCAACAATTGATGCGTAATAATATGGTGTTGTAAAGTCTACTGTTTGTAATCTTTCAGAAGTAATTGATTGACCAGCAATTACACAATCAATTTTATTTGATTGAAGTGCAACAGGAAGACTATCCCAATCAATTTGATAAATTTCTAATTCATATCCTAATTTTTCTGCTAAGAATTTTGCCATCATAACATCATATCCATAAGCAAATTCTGTACTTCCTGAAATTGGTACTGCTCCATTTGAAGTATCTGCTTGTGCCCAGTTATATGGTGCATATGCACATTCCATACCTACTCTTAATACTTTTGTTTCTTCTCCTTGAACTTCATTTGTTTCGTTTGTTTGGTTTTGGCATCCTGTAAGTGATACTAAACCTACAATCACTAAAATTAATGTGATAATTAAATTTCTTAAAATGTTTCTCATAATAAAAACCTCCACTAAATTTATTTTTAAATATCTGTTAATGATTAGTGGAATTTTTTATATAAAAAAATTCGTGAATGACTACTTACATAGAACATTCACGAATACAATACTAATTTACATATCAAAATAAAGATATAATAAATATATCATTCGATTCTAGATAGCGCTCCACATAAGTGACAGTTCGTTACATATTTTGCAACGTCCCAGCAATATTTATTTAGACGATAAATATAACTTCGGCAACATTTCCTTTCAAGCAAATATAGGAGTCTATTCCACTAAATTTGTTTTACTCTTAAACATCGCGACCTCTACCAATAGTCATTGGGTTTACCAATAACAGAATATTTAATTGATTTAAAGTTTAGCATACATTTTTTTCGTTGTCAACTATTTTTTAATAGTTTTTATAAGCATAATTCAAATCTACATTCCCTTGAATTCCATTAATACTTCCTTTATCTGTATATTGCCAAATCGTATAAGGTCTGTCGTACCAAGTATTTCCATAGTAATCTGCAATCCAAGTGTCATAGCTAGATAGTTGAGTCATATCCAATTTATTTTCTAGAAAATATGTATATGAATATACCATTGTTTTATATCCAGCATTTTTTATAGTATTACAAAAAGCTTTTACAATATTTGTTCTTTCTTGTACAGATAAACTATAATTTCTTGCTCCTTCAAAATCTTCAATATCAATAGTAATTGGATATGTTATATAATTTTTAACACCGTATTTTTTTATTAAATTTAAAACAAAATTTGCCTCTTCAATTGCTTCTGCTTCATTTATTGCTGATGAGAAAAAATATAATCCAACTTTTATTCCATTGCTATAAGCTCCTTTGATATTATTTAAAAATTGAACATCTTCATTTAATCCGCCTTCTGTATATCCTCTATAGCCACATCTTATCATAGCAAATTTTACACCCGAATTTTTTACTTTTGACCAATCAATTACTCCTTGATGTTTTGATACATCTATTCCTAAATTTATTGTTTCTTCTTCAACTATTACCTCATCTTTTTCTATTCTAATTTGTATTGCTTCTATTCTTCTAGATTGCCCTGTTGTTCCTGCAACTTGCCCATTTTCTACCCAGTTCATCCATCCAATATCTTGCGTATGTACTCTATATTTTATTTTATAACTACTATTTTCTAATTTTATAATAATTGCTTCCATTCTTTTGCTCTGTCCGGTTGTACCTGCTACTTTACCTGCCGAAGATTCCGAAAGCCATCCATAATCTTGAACATGAACTTTATATTTCAACGTTCCATCTACTCCATTTAGATTAATTTTTATAGCTTCCATCCTTCTGCTTTGACCTGTAGTTCCTGCAATATTTCCAGAAGATGTTGTATTCATCCAACCATGGTCTTGCACATGTACTTGATAACTCAGTTGAACATTTGACTTAGAATAACTCGGCATAGGTATACCTATTACACAAATTAGTATGACAAAAAAAATACTTGCTAATAATTTTTTCTTCATATTAGTAGCACTCCTTTTCGTTTTCTTAAAATTATTATAGCATCTTAAATTATTAGCATCTATATTTTTTGCCTATTTACCAGTATTTACATAGATTTTAATTATATGTATAAACACGAAAAACGAGAGTTTTATTTACTCTCGTTTGGGTTTAGAATTTCATTATTTAATTTTTCTGCTTTTCTTAAATTTTCTTCATAAGTAATTGCAGATTTATCAATTATTTCTTGTTTTAATTTTTCATCAAACATAAGATCTTTATCTTCAACACAATTTATTTCATACCCTCCATAAATTGTTTTCTCAACTATTTCGTCATTTGAAATCTTCTCTTCTTTTGATAAAAATCCACTTTTTATATCTATATAATATATATTTTTTGAATACTTATAATTCTCATTAGAATATCTTTCTATTACAATATTTCCATCTTCTGTTATTTTATATATTTTAAATGGATTTAAAATATTTGAAACACAAAATTCATCTTTAAGTTCAGTATTCATAAATTTAAACGTTGGAAATTGTCTTAAGAAATTGTCTTCTTCTCTATAATAGTATTCATAAGTCCAAACTGCATCTTTTACCTTAGCATTTAGATTATATCCTTCATGCTCAAATTTTTTATTATAGTAATCCCAATATTGTTCCCAATACATACAATTATCTTCATCATCTTCATAACTAATCCATACATAATACATATTATCTTTATAACAAATATACTCATTTACTGTTGTATTATATACATCGTCATCTTTCATCCCATTATATATATACTCTTTTTCTACTGAAGATGAATATTTGTAAGAGTCAATATTATCCATATCATTTTTTGATAATATATTAGAAAATACAACAGCTTTAAAAACAGAATTTATTATATATGCAAAAAATATTATAAATATAATTATTTGCAAAAATACAATTAATTTGTTTTTTGGTTTTCTGGATTCATTATCTTCCTTTTTAACTTTATTTTCTTCTAAGTTCGAAAATTTCTCTTTTTCTTCATTACTTTTTTCTATATTATTATCTTTATCATTGCTGTTATTTTCATCAATTTTATCATTATTTTTTAATAAAATTTTCTCATCAATATTATCATTTAATAAATAATCAAAAGTAATATTATAAAATTCACAAATCTTTTTTATTTTATCAACATCTGGCCACACTTGACCTAATTCCCATTTTGACACAGATTGTCTTGATACATCAAGAACATTTCCAAACTCTTCCTGAGATAATCCTTTTTCTTTTCTTAAATTTATTAGCTTCTCATTAAACTTCATTTGTATCACCACCTCATATATTAATTATAGAAAAATAATCTTATAATATCAACCAAATCAACTTTGAAATTTGTCAACTTAAAATTGACAAACTTAAAAGTTGCTTATATCAGCACTTTTTTCGTATCGATATAATTCTATTTTCTTTACAAATTACTCAAAACGTGTTATCATCTATATTTGAAAAAATCAACTTTAGATTAAAAGATTGGAGTGATACGAAAATGTCATTATTAGGAATTTTTCGGGACCAATATTTACTACTGCTCTTAGCAGTTCAATTAGTAACTTCGCTTTGTTTAATTTATCATGGAAAAAACAAACTTAGCTATGTTACTGAAATTCTATTAATTGCTGTCACCATTTGGTACAATCAACCAGCACTTGAGGTCGAAACCATAGTTTGTTACTTATTAGAATATATTTCACTAAAAGTTCTTCTTGTAGTAATTGTATACCTTGCAAAACGTTTTTCATTTTTCATAATGGTTATCATAACTCATAAAGAAAAATATAAGAAATCCTATAAATTTCTTATTAAGAAAAAGCGTTTTTTACGGATTCAAGGTCGAATTTGGAACAAAGTAAAATATGGAATAAGAGTAAAAAAAGGTATGCCTTCTATGGTTAACAAAAGAAACACTCGTGTTGGAGTTTCTTTTGATAATGATGGTTTTCCAAAATTTAAGGCAATAGTCGAAATAAAACTTGCCAGAAAGTATTGGAAAAAAGATCGCGACACTCATTTTTACCGAGCTAGCAGAATGCTTTATGAAAGAATTCAAAAAAGTTCAAGACTCGAAAAAAAATTTACCAAAAAAGAAATTCTTGAATTCAAACAAGGTCAAGTACCTAGCAAATATACTTGGCATCATCACCAAGATAAAGGCTTACTTCAGCTTGTTGAAACAGATATTCATTCTAAAGTTCGGCATGATGGCGGATTTTCAATTTGGGGACCAAAATAATAACAAAAGAGGCAACGGAACGTTGCCTCTTTTTGTATTTTCATAATATTTAATTTTCTCTCAAAGTATTTCAAAATCTACAAAGCATTGAAATCAAGCTATTTTGGTGTTATAATAATAAGGCAGTTTGTATATTTTTCATCATGGCCAAATGGGAGGTGTTAATATGGCAAAAAACAGTCTTGACCTACGTAAAGAATTATCCTTGGAGGATTTCTTTCGGTTCTCCAAAAAAGTAGCAATTGATTATGCTACAAGTGCTGCATCAACAGCAGTTTCCGCTCTAACAGAAAAGTACGATATCACAAAAAGTACTTTCTACACACTGCTTGCTTTGTCAATTACTCATCACTTGGTAACTGATAAAGCTGTTCAGTCTATTCGGGAAAAACTGCAAGCTAATCTGAGTGCTCACGGATGCAATGGTTATTACAGTGCTGTAAAGCACAACAAGCTCTTGGAAGAAAGAAAAAACTATTCTGCTTTCAAAAAGCATGAGATTGAATATATTGCAAAATATTATGCAAGCAATCCTCAACTTTCTAAAGCAGATATAGCAGCAATCTTCCAGTTTTACAACACAAGACCTTTAGAACTTGTTCTTAAGAAAGCTTGCGTCGAACTCATTATCTCAGATAAAGTTTTTGAAGCACTTCGTACACGCGCAATTGATAATGCAACAGATTTGGACTATACCATACAGTTTTTTTGTGAACTTGCTCGGTATAGAGATAGAGCCAAAAAGATCAAGAAACAAAGCCAGCCTACTTTCTGAAGCAGGCAAAACTGTAAAAAGAAAGAACTATATTCTCACGAATGTAGTTCTTCTTTTATTTTTATCTTTCCAAATCTTCTTCTAGCTTTTTTCTCCCCTCTGCCGAAATTTCTAAAATAACTGCTGGATTCTCTTTTGGTTTATTTTTCTTGTCTTGTTTTGATTGATTATTTTTATTTGGACTTTGTTTTGTATTAAATGTCGATTTATAAATTGGATCTATTGGTTCAATTCTCATAAAAAATCTCCTTTGCATTTCGTTTTCATAATACCATTATATCATAAAATACTTGAATTTAAAAGTTTATAAGAACTTTCGAATTAAATTAAAAATATTTTTAATTTTTTTCAAAAAAGTGTTGACATCTTTATTTTTAAATTGTATAATATCACTTGTCAGTTGGAAAACTGATTGCCAGTTAAAATGCAGATGTGGCGGAACTGGCAGACGCACAGGACTTAAAATCCTGCGGGACCTAAATCCCGTGCCGGTTCGATTCCGGCCATCTGCACCAA
>JAFTJF010000010.1 GCA_017456555.1 Clostridia bacterium | reverse complement strand
AGAATTTATAAAAGATATAATCAAAGATAATAATGAATATAGACCAAGTTATGCTTTAAATTATAAAACCCCAATTGAATATAAAATTCAATTAGGGTTTAAATAAGTGTTTTTTGTGTCTACTTTTTGTTGACTAGTTCAGAAACCAGTGGCATTTCGCTTTTAAAGTTTAAAGATTAAATAATTTACATAAAATTCTAAGAATTGCTTTATTTTACAAAAAAAATATAGTATAATAAACAAGTGAAAATTAATTATTTTTGTACTAATGTAAAAATAATTAATTAAAATATAAATTTATATAACACAAAATAATAAATGTAACTAAAAGATTATAAAATTTTAATAAAAGGAAGATATAAATGGAAATAGCAAGAAATTGGAAAGATTATGAAATAATTGATATGGCTGATGGTGAAAAGTTAGAAAGATGGGGAAATGTTGTTTTAATAAGACCTGATCCTCAAATAATTTGGAAAGAAAAAACATTTCCAGAAAAATGGAAAACTGCAAATGCTAGATATGCAAGAAGCTCATCAGGCGGAGGCGGCTGGAAATATAATAAAAAAATGCCTGAAAATTGGCAAGTTAAATATAATGAATTAACATTCAATATTAAACCAATGGGATTTAAACATACAGGATTATTTCCAGAACAAGCTGTTAACTGGGAATGGATGATTAATAAAATTAAATCATCTGGTAGAAAAGATATAAAGGTATTAAATCTTTTTGCTTATACTGGTGGTGCATCTGTTGCATGTGCTTATGCAGGAGCAAGTGTATGTCATGTTGATAGTTCAAAAGGAATGGTTGCTTGGGCAAAAGAAAATATAGCTTCTTCTGGGCTATCTGAAAGACCAGTTAGATTTATAATAGATGATGTTACAAAATTTGTTCAAAGAGAAATTAGAAGAGGAAATAAATATGATGCTATAATTATGGATCCACCTTCTTATGGAAGAGGAAAAAATGGTGAAGTATGGCAATTTGAAAATAATATTTCTGATTTAGTTGAACTATGTGAACAAGTATTATCAGATAATCCATTATTCTTTTTAATAAATTCTTATACAACAGGAATTTCTTCAAAAGTTCTTGAAAATATTTTAAGTTTAAAAATTAAAAGAAAAAATGGAAAATTATCATCAGGAGAAATTGGACTTCCAATGAAAGATTCTAGTTTAGTGTTACCATGTGGAATTTATGGAAGATGGGAATGTAAATAATGGAAAATTTAAATATTTTATATGAAGATAATCACATAATTGTTGTTGTAAAACCGGTAAATATTCCTTCACAAGGAGATAAAACTGGTGATGAAGATATGTTAACTATTATAAAAAAATATATAAAAGAGAAATACAATAAGCCAGGAGAAGTTTATTTAGGTTTAGTTCATAGATTAGATAGACCAACTGGTGGAGTTATGGTTTTTGCCAAAACTTCTAAAGCAGCTTCAAGACTTTCAGAGCAAGTGCGAGATAAAAAAATGCACAAAAAATATTTATGCATTGTAGATGGAAAAATGGAATCTCAAACGGGTTCAATGAGAGATTATTTGTTGAAAAATGAAAAAACAAATACAAGTAAAGTTGTTAAAGAAGGAACAAAAAATGCTAAAGAAGCTTTACTTGATTATGAAGTTTTAAAATACAATGAAGAAATAAATATGTCTGTAGTAAAAGTAAATTTACACACTGGAAGACATCATCAAATAAGAGTTCAATTTGCTTCTAGAAATCATAGTTTGTCAGGTGATCAAAAATATGGAACAAGAGGTAGAGGTAAACAACTAGCGCTTTGGGCTTTTAGTCTAAGTTTTGAACATCCAACTTTAAAAAAAGAAATGACTTTTGAATATTATCCTGAAATAACAGGAAGCTGGAAAATTTTAGAAAATTAATATAACAAAAAAGATATTCTTTAAAAAGTATATCTTTTTTTGAAAGAATAAATTTTGAATAATTGGTTGACATAATTCAAAAAAGATGTTATAATGAGCTTGTAAGGGAGTAATAACCATGCAAAGTATGGAATAGCATCAACATTCGGAAAACAGGCCCTGGTGCTATTTTAAAATATGAGACTTACTAGTACAAAAAGTACTAAGTAGTCTCGATTTTTGATTTAGAATGAAATAAACTCTAGATAGACATATTTAGTACTGGTACTAAATATGTTTTTTGTTGTAAAACAAAGAGAGGAGTTTTATTATGTCAAAGATTGTTGTAATTGGAAGTGCCAATATGGATACAACACATTACCTAAGAGGAGATTTTCCAGAAGAATGTACACAAGAAAGTTTAAATGAAATAGAAAGAACAGCAAGAGTTTTAGGAGGAAAAGGAGCTAACCAAGCAAGAGCTACAAAACTACAATCAAAAGATGATAAAATTTATTTTATTGGTTGTATAGGTAAAGATGAAGCTGGATTGAGCATATTAGAAGAATTCAAAAAAGTAAATTTAAATTTTTCTGGAGTAAAAGTTTTAGATAAAACAGCTACAGACGGAAGAATTATATATGTAAACAAAAATGGTGATAACAGAATGATGGGATATGGTGATTGTGTAAAACAATTAACTCCAGATATGATTGATGCCCAAATCTTAGAAGCTGCTGATATTGTGGCAATTCAAATGAAAATGCCACCAGAAACTTCAAGATTTGTTATTGAATATTGTAGAGAGCATAACAAACCATTAATTATAGACCCAACACCACCAGAAAAAGCTTCAATACTTGCTGAAAATAATGGGGAATTATTAAGACAAGCTACATATTTAACTCCGAACGAAGAAGAAGCTTTTGCTTTAGTAAAATTTTTAGAAGGTAAAACTTCTATGAAAGAAATTAATGAAGAGTTTAAAAGAACACCTAAAGAAAAAAGATTGAAAATGATTGAAGGACTAGTTGAAGGATATCCTAACGTAGTTGCTACAATAGGTGGAGATGGTGTTATTTATAATAATGGTAAAGTAATAAGAAAAGCAACATTCCCAACAGTTTGTAAAGATTCAACTGGTGCAGGAGATACATTTAATGGTGCGTTTATCGCTTCTTTAGCAAGAGGTGAAAACATAGATAAAGCAGTAGAATATGGATTGATGGCTTCAAGTATAAAAGTTCAATATTTAGGTGCACAAAATGGTGTACCAACTTATGAAGAAACTAAAAAAGCCATTGATAAAAGCAGAAGAACATTTCCTACAAAAGATGAAGATGATGGAAACAGATAGATAAAAAAATAGATAATAATATTATTTATATTAAGAAAAAAATATTACTCAAGGTGGAGTAGATAAGTATAGAGGAAGATTTCGATTGAAATCTTTTTTTATTTTTACTAACTTTATCAAAGTTGACATAAAAACAAAGCTGTGCTATAATAATTAAGATACAATATCGAATTACGTATGAGCGCTAAGCCATACTGCACATACCACGGAGGTAGACCCTATGTACATTGAAGAACTCCCAAAAAATGTAAGCAGATGCCTTTTTAGAGCAGGTATCAAAACAGATGAAGCTCTTGCTGCAATGTCCTATGATGAAATGTTAAAAATCCGAAATATCGGACATGGGGCAATTGAAATTATCAACAAAATGGTTAGAGTACCTATGGGACTTGAGCCACTGGTAAGACCAGAGCCAAAAGAAATTCACCCAAATCTGAGAGCAGGACTGGATAGATACTGGGCAGCATATCACAGAGGGGAAGCATATAATGGCTTACATGGCTACAAAAAAGTAGAAGAGAGTTAATTACCTGAAGAACGTGTAAGAAGAAAAAGAGAAGATTTCTAGATTAGAAACTTCTCTTTTTTTATTATTTTATATAAGCATAATTTTTTGTATGAAAAATAAAATAGAATATGAAAATATAAAGTCAAGGAGTGTAATTTATGATTATGAAAGATAGGATTGTTAGAACGAGTGCAGCTCTTGGGATTTTGATGGTATGTATTTTACAGTTTTCTTTATATTCACAAGCAACAACTTTAAGTAATGAAATGTTAGCATGGGGATTTAGAAGAGGGGAAAATCACGAACAAGCGACATTAGATACAAAGTCTGAAAAAGTTGTAAGAGAATTTGAAGGAATTTCGATGGGAAATAAAGATAGTAATAAAATATATTTAACTTTTGATTGTGGATATGAGGCTGGATATACAGAAAAGATTTTAGATGTTTTAGAGGAAAATGAAGTTAATGCAACTTTTTTTATAACAGGACATTACTTAAATACAGCTAGTGACTTAGTAAAAAGAATGATAGAAGACGGACACATTGTTGGAAATCATACAGTAAATCATAAATGTTTACCTAATATTAGTGATGATGAAATAAAAGAAGAGGTTATGAATTTGCATAAGGCAGTTTTTGAAAAATTTGGATATGAAATGACATTTTTTAGACCACCAAAAGGAGAATTTAGTGAAAGAACTACCAAAATAGTTAAAGATTTAGGATATACAACTGTTATGTGGTCTTCAGCATATGATGATTGGGATAAAGAGAAACAAGGTAGAGAAGAATACGGAAAAAAGAAAATTTTAGATAACTTACATAATGGGTGTGTGCTTTTGCTTCACTCTACTTCTGAAGATAATTGTAATATTTTAGATCAAGTTATAAAAGAAGCTAAAAACATGGGATATGAATTTTCAAGCATAACAGAATTTGAAAGATAAATAATAATTTTTAGAGTGGTTTTTATATTGAAATAAAATAGCTTATATGTTAGAATTACTATGTTATATAATAGGAATGAAATAAAATAAGGGGAATAAAAAATGGAATTTTTAAATATAGAAATTACTGAAAAACTATATATAAAAATATTAATAATATTAATGGTTTTGGTTGTAGTATATTTAGGACTTACAATGAGTTCACTTTTAATTTTTAAATCATATACATTAGGACCAAATACTTCAGTTAATGATGAAGGCATTAATATGCATATTGATAAATTAGAATATAAAGGTAAAAAAATAGAAATTGCAGGTTGGGCTTATAAAGAAGGAGATATAATTACATCTGTAAATTCAAATTATGTTTTAAAACATCAAGAAACAGGAAAAATGTATTTGATGAGAACACAGATGGAAGAAAATATAAATTTAACTGATGAAGATATCAAAATGGCTGGAATTCATGCTCAATGTTTATTAATAGGACTTCCAAAAGGTAAATATGATATTTGTGTATTATATCAAAATGGAGAAGAGGATATATTAGCAAATACTTTAATAAATGTAGAGATATAAGAAATAGAGGATGAAAATTATGAGAGAAAAATTAAAAAAATTCCTTGATAATGGAAGAGGAGCCTTACTTGCATTATTTATATTAGAATTAATTTTAATGATATTTGTTACACCAAATAAATATGATGATGCAGTATTTTTAGAAAATATACATGGTACTTCAATTTGGTCCTATGTAGCACCAAGATATTTTACTTGGACTTCAAGATTCTTAATTGAATATGTACTTTGTGGAGTATTAAAAATATCAAAATATTTATGGATATTAATTCAAAGCTTAATGGTAACACTTGCTGGATATTCAATATCAAAATTATTTATAAAAGAAAATAAGAATGAAAGCAATCTTATGCTTGTTTTCATGATTTTAGTTTTTCCAATTACTGTAATGAATGGTGCTGGATGGGCTGCTACTACAGTAAATTATATGTGGCCTTTAGCAACTTGTTTATTTGCACTTATTCCAATAAAAAAAATTTGGGATGGAGAAAAAATTAAATTTTGGCAATACCCATTATATGTGCTTGCTTTAATTTTTGCAGGTAATGCGGAACAAACTTGTGCAATTTTATTTGGTACATATTTAGTATTTACTATTTTAATGATAATGAAAAATAAAAAAATTCACCCATTTATGATAGTTCAAACAATATTAATAATAGCAAGCTTAATATTTATATTAACTTGTCCAGGAAATGCTGTTAGAACAGAGAGTGAAATTGTTGAATATTTTAAAGATTTTGAAATGCTAACTTTTTTAGATAAAATTGGATTAGGATTTACATCTACAATGGGATTAATTGTGGAAAAAGCTAACATAGTTTTCTTAATGATGTGTATAACAATTGCTGTATATATTTTTATGAATTATAAAGAAAAACTATATAGAATAGTTGCGATAATTCCAATATTTTCAATGTTTGTTACATGTTTTAGTTTGTATTCAACAAATTTAGTATTCCCATATTTTGGAGCATTTAGAGGTTTACTAACAGAAGAACAAGTTATGCTAACAGCTGCAAATTCAAATAATTTATTATATACATTACCATTTATGTTTGCAGCAACAAACTTTATATGTGTAATAATGTCATTATTATTAATATTTAAAAATTTAAAAAACAATATTGGGTTATTAGTATTTTTAATTGGACTTGCCTCAAGATTAATAATTGGATTTTCACCAACAGTATTTTTATCTGGTGAAAGAACAATGTTATTCTTTGATTTTTCTATGATAATTGTAACACTTTTAGTATGGCAAGAAATGATTAAAAAGAATGATAAAAATGATAAAAAGATTCAAAAAAGAATGGAGTTTTTTATAAAAGCAACTGGAGTTTTACAATATGCAAATTGCTTGCTTGCAATTTTGCTAACTCAAAAATAATATACAAAGGATGGTAAAAAAATATGGATGTTGCAAATTTTACAGAAAAATCTAAGGAAGCAATAACAATTGCTAGTAATATTGCTACTAAAAATAACAATCCAGAAATAAAAGATTGTCATATGGTAATGGCTTTTCTAGAAGATAAAGGCGGAGTTATTACAATGTTACTAAAAAAGATGGACATAAATATTGATTCTTTGGAAACAATGCTTCAAGAAGAAATTAATAAAATGTCAAAAGTAAATGGAAATGTATCACTTCGTTTTGCATTAGAAGTAGAAAAAGCTTTAGATGAAGCTGAGAAACAAGCAAAGCAAATGAAAGATGAATTTATTTCAGTAGAACATTTGATGCTTGGTATTTTGGAATGTGCAACAGAACCTTTAAGAAAAATATTTAAAGTATATAAAATAGATAAACACAAATTTTTAGTTGCATTAAAAGATATTAGAGGTAATGTTTCTGTTAATTCTGAAACACCTGAAGATACTTATGATGTTTTATCAAAATTTGGAAAAAATGTTACAGATTTAGCTAAACAAAATAAATTAAATCCTGTTATTGGTAGAGATGAAGAAATTAGAAATGTAATTAGAATATTATCTCGTAAAACTAAAAATAATCCAGTTTTAATAGGTGAGCCTGGTGTTGGTAAAACAGCTATTGTTGAAGGTCTAGCGCAAAGAATTGTTAGAGGAGATGTTCCTACAAGTTTAAAAGGAAAAACAATTTTTGAATTAGACTTAGGATTATTAATTGCTGGTGCAAAATATCAAGGTGAATTTGAAGAAAGATTAACAACAATATTAAAAGAAATAGATAAAAGTGAAGGAAATATAATTTTATTTATAGATGAGATTCATAATTTAGTTGGTGCAGGAAAATCAGGTGGATCAATGGATGCAAGTAACCTTTTAAAACCACGTTTGGCAAGAGGTGAACTACATTGTGTTGGTGCAACAACATTAGATGAATATAGAGAATATATAGAACAAGATCCAGCATTAACAAGACGTTTCCAACAAGTTCTTGTTCCAGAACCAACTGTACCAGATTGTATAACAATTTTAAGAGGTATAAAAGAAAAGTTTGAAATATTCCATGGTGTTAAAATCCAAGATCAAGCTTTAATTGCAGCTGCAACATTATCTAATAGATATATCACAGATAGATTCTTACCAGATAAAGCAATAGATTTAATAGATGAAGCTTGTGCTATGATAAGAAGTGAAGTAGAGTCAATGCCAACAGAACTTGATGTTATTTCTAGAAAAATAATGCAATATGAAATTGAAGAAAAATCTTTAGAAAGAGAAGGAGATGAAACTCCAAAAACTCAAAAAAGACTTCAAAATATTAGAAATGAATTATCAAGATTAAGACAAGAATTTCAAGATATGAAATTAAGATGGGAAGATGAGAAAAAGAACATTGAAAAAATTCAAAAATTAAAAGGAAAAATAGATGAAGTAAATGCTCAAATAGAAAAAGCTGAAAGAAATTATGATTTAAATAAAGCAGCAGAATTAAAATATTCTACTTTACCAAACTTGAAAAAACTATTAGAGCAAGAAGAAAAAGAAATTGAAAAAACTCAAGGTGGAAAGAGTTTACTTAGAAATAAAGTAACTGAAGATGAAATTTCAGCAGTAGTTTCAAAATGGACTGGAATTCCTGTTTCTAAACTTGCAGAAGGTGAAAGAGAAAAATTACTTCATTTAGAAGAAATATTACACAAACGTGTTGTTGGCCAAGATGAAGCGGTTAAAAAAGTAAGTGAAGCTATAATAAGAGCTAGGGCTGGAATTGCAAATCCAAATAGACCAATAGGTTCATTCTTATTTTTAGGACCTACTGGTGTTGGTAAAACAGAGCTTGGAAAAACTTTAGCAGCAACACTTTTTGATGATGAAAAAAATATGATAAGAATAGATATGTCTGAATATATGGAAAAATTTAGTGTAACTAGATTAATAGGTGCACCTCCAGGATATGTTGGATATGAAGAGGGAGGACAATTAACAGAAGCTGTTAGAAGAAAACCATATTCAGTTGTATTGTTTGATGAGGTTGAAAAAGCTCATCCAGATGTATTTAATATATTCTTACAAATCTTAGATGATGGTAGAGTAACAGACTCTCAAGGAAGATTAATTGATTTCAAAAACACTGTTATTATATTAACTTCTAACTTGGGTTCTCACTATATTTTAGATAGTATTGCTCAAAACGGAGAAATAACAGAAGAAGCTAGAGAAAATGTTGATAAAATATTAAAACAACATTTTAGACCAGAATTTTTAAATAGATTAGATGAAATTATATGTTTTAGAGCCTTAGAAAAAGATGTCGTTTATGGAATTGTTGAATTAATTCTACAAGGTGTTATAAACAGAATAAAAGAAAGAGGAGTAGAACTATCTTTTACAAAAACTTCTATAAAATGGTTAGTTGAAGAAGGTTATGACATGGAATTTGGTGCAAGACCTTTAAAAAGAATTGTACAATCTCAAGTTGAAACTTTACTTGCTAGAAAATTAATAGGTAATGAGGTAAATGAGGGAGATAAAGTAGAAGTATATTATGATAAGAGAATACAAGGTTTAAATATAAGACCTAAAATAGAAAGACCAGAAGGACAGCCTCAAACAGTACAAACTCAAAATAATCAAGTTCAAGCAGAAACACCAAAAAAAGAAACTCAAGAAAATAATACAAATAGTTAAAACTATAGTGTAATAAACGAGAAGAAGATACTAGTGATTTAGTATCTTCTTTTTATGTCTATACATATATAATGTTAGTGTAAAATTAGAGATTTTGAATACAATTTTATATTTAAATGTATAAGTTTATTTAGAATGTTATGTATTATAATAAAAAACTCTCTATCTTAAATAGAGAGTTTTTCAAATTATTTTATTTTTGGTAATACTTTATATACTATTTTGAAGCAATCGAATTTTTCTACTTCATTTTCATATAAACAATCTAGATATATATTTAATTCTTTCAAGTCTTTTGCTGCTCTGATTACAGCTGGATTTAAATTAGAATTAAACATTAACTCTAAAGCTAAGTCTACTGCAGCATATACAGAACTATTTTCTTTTGTTCTCATAAATCTATAAGCTTCTTTAAAACGAGAGATTATAGGCATTTTGAATGTAGAAAGCGGTAATGTATATTCTTTATCAACAACTTCTTGAACAGTTTGATATTCTTCACTTGATTTTAATTTTTTCATAACATCTTCAATTGTATATGGTAAATATACTTTTTGAGTTTCTTCTGAGATTAGAAGAGTTTTATTATCACAAATTGAAGATTCATCTTTACTTTCTGGTGTTTGTGTTGATGATAAATCAGCTATTGCTTTGTTAAGCATTGATAATTCAATTTTGTTATTTACAGAAGATAATTTAAATGCTTCTTTAATATTTAATTCTATTTTGTTATTCTTTTTAGCGAAAGCTATATTATTGATAGCATTTGCAAATTCTATATCTTCGAAGTTTGTATTTAATATAAAGTTATCTTTTTTGTTATGTATTTCAATATATTTATTTCCAACTCTTACAAAGAAGTTGTTTTTTGGAGTAGATATATGAAGGTTTTCTGAAAGAACAGATATACCATCAAAATCTGCAACAATTTCATAAGTTTCATTTAATATTGAAATTGAGAAAATGTCATCTTTATTGATAAGAATGTTTATTGCTTTTTCTTCAGATACTGAATCACTAATTAATTCAGCAGGAAGTGGGGCAAGAGGTGTAACAACATTTTTCTTTTCAACTTCTTGTTTAATATCTGGAGCTTGTTCTAATTCTGTTATTGCTTTTGTTAATGAATCTATTATTTTTGAAAAATCTGATAAAGAATCTTGAGGTTGAGAAGTTTCATTTTCAATATTTGTTAAATCTTCATCAGATAGTTCATCTAATAAAGCTTTTTCAAGTAAAGCATCATCAAGGTTTGTTTCATCATCAGATAAATTTCCTTCATAAGAAAGTACTTCTGATAATAATTCATCTTTTAAATTTGAATCTAATTCAAAGTCTTTTGATAAAAATACTTCAGATAAAATACTTTCAACAGATTTATTTTCTTCTTCTGAAATTTCTTCTTGAGATAGAAGAGAAGGTTCTTCGTTTTCTAACTCTTCAGAAAAATCTAGTTCATTTAAATCTAAGTCATTTAAGTCTAAGTCTTCAATATCTATATCATCAAGATTTATTTCTTCTGATTCTTCAGAAATTTCTGTATTTTCTTCTAAAACTTCGCTAGTAGAATTTTCAGAAACAGTTTCATTATTTTCCGTAACAGTTTCTTTTTCTGCTAATTGTTTATTCTCTAAATCTGCAATTCTATTTGTAAGAGTAGAGATTGTTTCTGTAAATGATTCTAATAATTTTGATAAATTAGAAATCTCTAATTCTTTTTCTTTTAGAGTTTTCTCAAGTTCATTTGTTTCTGCTTCAGCTTGATTAACAACTTCTGTTTCTGCTTCTTGTTCGACATTTTGAATGTCTTCAATAATTTCTGGTTCTTGAGCTTCTTCAACAAGTTCTGTTTCTTGCTCTTCTTCAATAATTTCTTCTTCGTTTTCTAGTTCTTCTTCTAATTCTTCAGAAGAAACATCTTCTTCATCATCAAGAGAAACATTATCTAATCCAAAATATGACTCGATTGAAAATTCATCATCATTCTATTCTTCTTCAGGAAGTTCTAGATTTTCATTAACTTCCTCAGTTGTATTTTCTATATTTTCTTGAACTTTTTCTTCAAGTTCTGTTTCAATATCTTCAGCTTCTTCATAAGATGATTCTGATGCTGGAGTTATTATGTTTAATTCTGGTATATCAAAAGTATTTTCAAGAGCTTCTGTTTGTATTAATGTATCTGTTTCTACAACAGGGATTGTTAAAACAGGTTCTGCTTGAACATTCATTTCTGTAATATTAGCTGTTGCTTGGGCGTTTGGAGTAAAGTTTTCTAATGCTTTTTGTATATCAGATAAATTATTTTCTGGTTCAATATAATTATTTTCTAAATCTTCTTCATGTGTTCTTAAACTAGCTTCTTCAAAAGTGAATTTTTTGAAGATAGGAGAGATGTTAGAAAAAATTGATTTTTTAATTTTTGAAAATGTATTGTTAACTGTTGATGTCATAGAAGGGATAGAACTATCAAAGAATTTACCGATAGGAGTATTATCAGAAGATTTTTCAATAACAGGTTCTTCAGGAATAATATTTTCAGCGACTTCTTTTAATTCAACAACTTCTTGCTGAGAATTTTCAAAAATTTCATTTGTTGTTTCTTCATTTTCAACTTCTGTTTCAAAATCTATATTATTTTCAATAATTATTTCGTTTTCAGTGTTTGTAGTGTCTTCAGAATTATTTGTTGGTAAATCTTCTAGAGAGCCAAGTTTTCCACCTAATATTGAACGAACACTATTTAAAATTTCTGAATTTTCAATTTCACTTTCAATTGTTTCTTCAGAAATTGTTTCTGAAATTTCTTCTAAAATAGCTTTTTCTAAATCTTCATCACTTAATGAGGTAGCAGATACTTTTTCTAATACTTCATTATTAGGTTCTTCAATTTCTTGTGAATCTGTATCTAAGACACTTTCGATAAGGTCTTCTGTTTCATTTTCAGTTATGTCGGAATTAACTTCTTCTGAAGTAGAAGGTTCTTCAACTGATTCATTTATTTCTTCAATTGTTTCTTCATTTTCTGTATTTATTATATCTATATTAAATTTAGCAAATATAGATGGTTCGTTAAAGAATGAAGAATTTTGATTTATTGATTCGTCTTTTTTGTAAGAAGGTGTTTCAATAGACTCTTGTTTTTTATGAGAACTTAAATTTAGTTTTAAAGTTCTTTTTTCTCTTCTTGGAAGTTCTATAACTTTTTCTTCTACAACTTCATTATTTTCTGATTCATTGTTTTCTGAAGTAGTATTTTCTTCGATTGTTTCTAATATTTCTGGAACTTCTTCTAAAACTTCTTGAACTTCTGGTTCTTTTTCAACTTCAATATTTTGTTTAGTAGTTGCAATAGAAGAGTGTTTAATAGAAATGTTTCTGATTGTACGTTTTTTTGATTTTGGTTTTGATTCTACATTTTGTTCATCAGAAATAACAGGAACAACTTCTTCAACAATTTGTTCTTGTGTTTCTAAAACTTCTTCATTTTTTTCTTCATCTTCAGCATCTGTATTAATTTCAACTTCTTCAGGTTCAATATTTTCTTGAGTTTGAACAATTATTTCTGGTTCAGCATTTTCAATTTCGACAACATTTTTTTCTAAAGCAATTTCTTCTAAAATTGGGGCAGAAGTAATTGGGCTTTCGATTGTTGTTTCTAATTGAACGTCTTGAACAAGCTCAACTGTTTCTATTTTTTTAGATGTTGTTGAGTTTTTTGTTTTTTTGCTTACAGATTTTTTAGAAGAACTAGCTTTTTTTGTTGTTTTCTTTTTTGTTTTACTTTTACTAGCTTTTTTTGTTGTGCTAGTAGATGCGTCTTTTCTAGGTCTTCCTCTAGATGCAACTGGCTTTTCAATTATTTCTTCAGATTTTTTTGCCATTTCAACCTCCATATTGACAGAATAATTCAAATTATCCTACATTTATACGAATAATTATAATATAAGAGAAATGAAAAGTAAATGGCTTTTTTTTCAAAAAACGACAATTTTTTATTACTTTTTTGTAACAAAAATATTACCAAAAAAACAAGAAAATGAAATATAAAACTGGTTGAATAAAGGATTGAATAATGATATACTCTTAAGTATAAATGTGGATTAAAAGGACTGATAAGATGGAAAAGTTAAAAAATGTTTGGGAATTTGTGAAAAATTTCGTAATAATTGCATACATATTGTTGATTATTTTTGTCACAATTTGTCTATTGTCATTTAACGAATATAAAGTGACAGAATTTGGCAAAAATACAATAATACCAATTATTGATGAAGATCTTGAACCTGATTATACGGTTGGAGATTTAGTTATTGTGGAAAAAGGAAAACTTTCAAGAGTTGATGTAGGAGATGTTGTGTTTTTCTACAGAACAATTTCTGGAATAACAACAATAAATTATGCGAAAATAACAAAATCTGAAATGGTTACTGATACTGAATTTACTTATACTGTTGAAGGTGATTATAAATTTTCAAGTTCGTATTTTATAGGTGAAGCTGAAAATGCAACAGTAATTCCAAAAGTAGGTAAAGTATTAAGTATCTTAGAATCTAAATGGGGATTTTTATTCTTAGGAGTATTTCCTTCTTTAGTTGCATTCTTATACACATTACACTATGTAATTGTTGAAGTTCAAGAAAATAAAGAAGCTGAAAAGAAGAAGAAAAAGAAGAAAAAGAAAAAAACAAATTCTGAAAACATTGATAAAAATAAAACTGAAGAAAGCAAAGAGAAAAGTTCTAACGCTGAAGTAAAAGAAATGGTAAAAGAAATTGTAAAAACAGAAAATGAAAATACTTCAGAAGAGAACAAACCAGAAGAAAAAGAAGAACCAATAAAAATAGAAATTGAAGAAAATAAAAAAGTTGTAGTCGAGATTGAAAAAGAAGAAAAGAAAGAAACTGAAGAAAAGGTTGAAATAAAACCAGAAAAAGAGAATATAGTTTCAATTGTTCCTGAAAAAGAGGAAACTAAAGAAGAACCACAAGAAGTTGCTAAAGAAAAAACAGAAGAAGTAAAAGAAGAACAAACAGCAGAACAAAAGAAAAAAGCAATGATAGAAGCAAAAATGAAAAATATGACAGAAGAAGAAAAAAGAGCTTTGATTGAAGCTAAGTTAAAATCAATGACACCAGAAGAAAAGAAAGCTTTAATAGAAGCTAAAAAGAAAAAAATAGAAGCTGAAAAAAATAAAAAAGGTGAGTAAAGAATGAATAAAAAAATAAGAATTTTAATTCTTATAGTAATTTTAATTTTACTAGCTTTAATAATTCAATCTACATATTCAAAATATACAAATAAATCTTTAGGAACAATAAATGAAAATGTAGGTAATTGGGTTATAAAGATTAATGATAAAGATATTACAGAACCTGATGAAAATGGTCAAATTGGAGTTTTCGAAATAGATGATTTTACTTGGGATTGGGATTCGGCACCAAATGTTTTACCACCTAAAGTTGCCCCAGGTATGACAGGATATTTCAAATTAAAAGTTGATCCAACCGGAACTGATGTATCAGTAAAATATACAATAACAATTGATGATTCAAAAATTGAAGCAATGCTTAATGGAATTGGAATTACAGGTGATGATTTAGCAGAAAGAATAAACTTAAAAATCACAGGTATTAAAGAAAATGGAGTTTCAATAGAATTACCAAGAGATGACGAAGGAAATATTGTTATTAGTAAAGTTAAAGAATTAGAAAAAATAAAATCAGATGATGAAAAAGATAGAATTGATGAACTTGAAATTGAAGTAACTTGGGAAGATAATCAAGCAAATAATGATATAGATTCTCAAATTGGTTCAATTCCAAATAATGTAATAAAACTTCCAATAAAAGTTGATGTTATTCAATGGACAGGTGAAGAAACTACACCATAGATGGAGTAAAAATGAAAGAAATTCTAAAGAAAATAGATTTTATAACTATTATATTATTAATTATTTTTGTAATTGTAAGTTATTGTTATGCACAACTAAAAATATTAAATTATGATTATATAAATTTTTGTGGTTATACAATATTTCAAGTTATAACTGGAAGCATGGAAGATACAATAAAAATAAAAGATATTGTAATAGTAAAACTTACAGATGAAGTTCAAGAAAACGACATTATAACATTTAGATACAAGGATGATTTCGTAACTCATAGAGTTGTAGAAATCAATGATAGCGAAGAAATAATAACTAAAGGAGATGCAAATACTTCAAAAGATGATCCAATAAGTAAAAAAGATATTGTAGGAAAAGTAGTTTTTATAATATCAAATGTAGCAGTATGGATTGAAGTGTTAAAAACTCCACAAGTAATAATTGCTATTTTAGTAACAATTATTGCAATATGGTTTTTATTTAAGAAACCTAAAGAAAACAAATAAATTTCGAAAGAGGATTGTATGATTAGAGGAAAATACTTAAGAGAAAGGAAAGCAATAAGAGTAAAGCGTAGAATGAAATTTCTACTTGCTATACTAATTTTATGTTTGTTACATAAAATTCTATTTAGTTCTTATTCGTTATATGAGTCAGAAGCAAGCTCTACAGCTGATATAGATGTTGCTTTTTACACTCTAGAGGATGAGTACCAAACAAATGTAATTTCCTTAGAAGAAATGATTCCAGGAGATACAAGAAGAATAGAATTTTCTGTTTCAAATTATTATTTAGATGATGAAGGAAATGAAGTTATATCAGAAACAGATATGCTTTATGATTTAAAAATAAGAACAACAACAAATTTACCTTTAGAATATAAAATGTATAAAAATCAAGGTTTAGATGTTGATAATTTAACTAATATTTTACAAATAGAAACAGTTCAAAATGAAAATATGTATTTAGATGAAGATAATACTATTTTCAAAAATTTAGTTTTAGCAAATCAAACTGATGAGAAAAAAGCAGAAGGAATAACTGATTCAGATGAATTTTTCTATACTACTCCTGCAACAAATACATATATTTTAGAAATAACATTACCAGATAGATACAATTCAGTAGATTATCAAAATATTATTGAATGTATTGAAATTACAATTGATTCTGAACAAAAAATTGATGAACCAAGTATTTAATAAAAGGTGAGGGAAGATTGGAAGAGAGAAGAAGTAAAACAAGGATTAGGAGAAAAAATGGTGGTATAAAGAAAATGCTATTTTTGCTTTTACTACTATTCATAATAATATATCTATTAGTAAAAGTAATAGTTCCTGGATCTGTTACTTTGTCTAGATATGTTTATACAGCAATTAGAAACTATTATTTGAATTCGAAAGAATTTTATTTTAATAGTGACAAGTTATCTGCAAATACTGCTCACTTTGAGTCAGATAACTGGTCTGGTGTTGAAGAATATAGAGTTACTGTTAATATGAACAGTAGAAAAAATATTAATGAAATAACGAATGCTGATATTAATTATAATATTGAATATGAATATGATGTCTATAAAAGTGATGGAACTAAATATTCAGACGATATAATAGAATTTTATATAACAGGTTCTGAAAATGTAAATGAAGGAGCCCCTCTTTCAAGAACTATTTTTAAAAACTCTAATAATCAAGATAGTTTTGAATTTTCTGTAAAACCAAAAACTAATACAACATTACAAAACAATGATTATGTTTTTGTAAAAATAACAGCAACCTCAACATCACCATATGTTGCAACATTGGTTGGAGAATTTAAAATTAAAATTGGAACATTAGGTATGAGTTATAAAATAGAAGATAAAGAATATGACCCATATTGTGAACTAATAGTAACAAATACATTAGATTACTATGTTGCAGATGAAGCTGTTGGAAGTTTCCAAGCAGGTGCATCACTAACAATAGATGAGTATTTAAGTTTAACAGATGAAGAAAAAGAAAAATGTCATTCAATGATTATTACCTTAGCTTTTGATTCTAGTGTTCTTAGATTAGATACAACTGCAGGAGTATACATTGGAGCAGACAAAACAAATGAAGTTGAATATGAAATCATAGGGACAGATCCTGGTTATGAATATGTAAATAAAATTCAGTTTAAAATAGATGCAGAAGAAAGTAAAGTAATTAAATTTTATAAAGTAAATGCATCTGAAAATTATACATATCCAAATGCTACTGGTGCAGCACCTGCTGTTGAAGTATCATATACATAGAATAGGGAGATTGTTTGATGAATAATATTTTTGAAAAACATATTAATAGTACACAAAAGAGATTAAAAAAATACATGAGTTTAATCTTAAAAAGTAAATATGATAAAAATATTTCAGAAGAATTAATCCAAAGTTATATTGATGCAAGATATTATAATTATGGAGTTGATAATTCAATAAGAATATTTTATAGAAGAATTTATGATGCTGTAAAGAAAAAAAGTGCTAAATTAATAAAAAAGACACCTAGAAATACAGATTTAATTTTAGACCATCTTTCTTTATTTCAATATTATTTCTATTTTGATAATGTAAGATATAACATGGAAATAGAAAGAGTTATTGATACAATCGCTGAAAAAAGAATAAAAAAATTTAATATAAAATCTGCTGAAACAGATAATTTTAAAGAAGATTTTTTAAATTTAGTAAATAGTGATTTAGAACAAGTAAATGATAAATTAGATTTATATGCTTCAGAAGATTTTGATTTAGATATAAAGAAAATAACTTCAAAAAATCCCAATTACTATAGGGTAAAATTAAAATATTATTTTGATTTTCCAGAAATTTATAGTAAAGAGATTATTGAAGAAGTGTTTAATACAGACATAACAAGTGAAGACAAATTGTTTGTTGAATATCCAATGGTTGCAAATGTAGCTTTAAAAGATATTATTGTTGGTAACTTTAATAAGATGTATGTTTGTGACTTTGCACCAGAACTATTTAATAAAAAGAAAAAGCTTGACCAATTATTAGAAATATTAAATAATCAAGCTGCTCAAGATAAAATTTTATTTGAAATTGAGTATAATGACTTCATAAATAATAAAGAAAAATTATTTGAAGTATTAAAAAGAGGATATAGATTCTGCGTGAGAACAAATGATGATATGCCAAAACTTTCTAAAGAAGAAATAAAAATGTTAGAAATTTTTGATCGTATAATAGTTAGTACAAAAGATGTAAATAAAAAACAATACAAAAAAACAAAAATTTTAGAAGAATAAAGGATGGGTAAAAAATGGATACATATGTAAGATTCTTATATGAATTTCTAGACGCATTTTTCTCTGGATTAAAAACAATTTTAACTGGCTTGGTGGATGGTATTAAGCAAATATTCGATATTCCAGCTTATATACATCTAATAAAAGAATATAAGAATGATTTTTCACTTCAAGAATGGGTGCTTGTAGCAATTGCAGTACTAGCAGTTGCAGCAATCTTAATATTAACAATACTTTTAGTATATTTGATTTTAAGAAAATATATTAGATTTAGAAAAACAGTTGTTGAACAAGAAAGTATGTTAAAAGAAGTTGCAGATTTAAATAAAAGAGTTGAAACTATGACAAAAGAAAGAGAAGAAATTCTTGCAATGAAAGTTTCACAATTAGGTTTAAGTCCTAATGAATCTCCTGAACTTCCAGTAGACAAATCTTCTGGAGATAAGAAGAAAGAAGATGAAATTGATCCAGGTGATGGAGTAAGATTTACAAGACTTTCAATTGTTGATAAAAAGTTTGCAAAATATAAAATACAAAATTACAATAATGATTTTACTTTAGAAGAATTATGTGTTGCATTTAGAAATTTTGCAGCATCAAGATTACATTTATATTATTCTTTACCAATGATACGTATATTTATGGCAGGTTTAGCTTCAACAAAACTTGTTATCCTACAAGGTATCTCTGGTACTGGTAAAACATCTCTTGCTTATGCTTGGGGAAAATTCTTAAAACATGACTCTTGTGTTGTATCTGTTCAACCGTCTTGGAGAGATAGAACTGAGTTGTTTGGATACTTCAACGAGTTTACAAAGAAATTTAATGAAACACAATTATTAGAATGTTTATATACAGCTACATATACAGATGACGTATATACAGTAATTTTAGATGAGATGAACCTTGCTCGTGTTGAATACTATTTTGCTGAAATGTTATCTATTTTGGAGATGCCAAATAGAGAAGAATGGATTATAGAGGTTGTTGCAAGTCCATGGGAAAATGACCCTAAACATATTAACAATGGTAGAATTAGAATTCCACCAAATACTTGGTACATTGGAACAATCAACAATGACGACTCTACATTTATGGTAACAGATAAAGTTTACGATAGAGCGATGCCAATAGATATTAACGATAAAGGACAAGCTTTTGAAGCTGAAGATACACCACCAATGGATGTAAACTTTAGTTATTTAGATAAATTATTTATGCAAGCTAGAGCAGATCATGAAGTATCTGAAGAAAATTGGAAAAAAATTAATGAAATGGATGATTATGTAATTAAACATTTCAGAGTTGCTTTTGGTAACCGTATTGTTAGCCATTTAGGAAAATTCGTTTCTGCATATGTTGCTTGTGGTGGAGAAGAAGTTGAAGGTATAGATTACTTTATAGCTAAAAAGATTTTAAGAAAATTTGAACAATTAAACATAGCTTATATTAAAGATGAAATTGACGGATTTGTTACATTCTTAGATAAAACTTTTGGAAAAGGCAAAATGAAAGAATGTATTGAATATGTATTAAGACTAAAGAAATTAGGATAGTTATCTTAAGGAGGAAACAGTGGATAAAATTTTGGATGTTTTTGAATTATATGCAGATACTGACTCAAGAAAAATAGAAGCTTTCAATAGTAAATTAACTTCAAAAATGACTGTTAGAGTAGAAACAGATAAGCCAAAACAAGAAGCTCTTTGGGTGGAAAAAATGGAAGATACAATTGAGTATTTAGATAACATTTTGAGAAACCCAATGAGACTTATTATAAATGAAGAAGAAGTTGTAAAAATTGAAAAAATCAAAAAAGTTACAGTAGAAGCAATAAAACATTTATCTAAAAATGCAGGATTTATTGAAGATGTTACAGAACAAGGTGATGTTCAACCTGGTAAGTTATTAAATGTTTTTAAAGAAGAAACATTTAATACTTATGAAAATAGATTTATTTATACATTAATTCAAAAAATGTTATTTATTATAAGAAGACAAAAAAAGAAAATTTTAGAAGATAAATCTGTAAGTTCTAATGAATTCAAAAAAATGGATTATGTAGGTAGTTCTTATAATGGAAAAAATAAAGTAGACATCCAAATTCTTTTAACTGCTGCATCTGAAAATACAACAGCTGTAGATGAAAGAAAAGAGTTATTAGAAAGAATAAAAATGCTTGAAAGAGAAGTTGTTGCATTAACTTTAACAGCTACATACCAAGAACTTGAAAATGCGCATGTTCCACTAATTACACCACCTCTTAAGAAAACAAATATGATTTTAAAAAATGTTAATTTCCAATATGCTGTAAAACTTTGGGATTTCCTTATTAATGAAATGGATGTTCAAAAAAAAGGAGAAATGGATAACAAAGTAAGAGAATATAAGGAAAGAGGAAAATCAAAAAAATACACAGATGAAACTTTTTTACTGGATTATTTAATATTACAAAATGTAGATAATCCAGAACTAAGAAAAAAACGTAAAAAAGAAATAATAGAACAATTAATTGCTAATATTGTTGAAAGAGTAATTGATGTTAATGAACAAGTAACTGAAGAGCAATTGAAAAACTTAGTAAGTAAACAATTTACAATTGTAAAATATAAGAAACAGGTTACAAATAAAGAAATTCAAGCAATATTTAAAAAACATATTGGAAAATATGTTCAAAAAATTAATAGAGAATAAAAGGTAATAGGACCTTAAGCCTAAATATATTTTAAAGGAATCAAAATGAAGAAAAAAATAAATTTAAAACCATTAGAAACTATATTTACTATTATAAAGGTTATATGTTTAATATTTTTAATATTATTAATTGCTGTTCTTGCTTTACAAAGATTTTCAAATAATGAAAAAGCAATTGGTGGTTTTAGAGTATTTAATGTTGCTACAGGAAGTATGATTCCAAAATATCAAGTTGGAGATGTTTTAATTGTAAAAGAACAAGATCCAAATACTCTTGAAGTTGGTGATGATGTTACTTATTTAGGAGAACATGGTACTTTTGCAGGAAGAGTTGTAACTCACCAAATTATAGAAATTGAAGAAACTGTTGGTGGAAGAGTTTTCCATACAAAAGGTATTGCAAATGAAGCTGAAGATCCGACAATTACAGGTGATCAAATTTATGGAAAAGTTATTTATAAATGTCTTGTTATAAGCTTATTAACTAAATTAATGAATAACATGACAGCCTTTTATATTGTTTTTGTTGTTCCATTCGCTATATTAATTTTCTTACAAATTAAAGAGAGTAGAGATGATAGAGAAGAATCAGAAGAAGAGCTTGATGAAGATGATGAAGACGAAGATTCTGAGGATGATGACGAATATGAAGATGACGACGATGAGGATAGCGAAGACGACGAAGAAGATGATGAGGAAGAAGAATAGAATTGCTATATAATATTAATGGGAAGGAGTTATTATGGAGTTTCAAGATTTAGAGTCAAAACTATATGAAGATATTGAAAATGAAATTCTTTATAGTGCTATAGAAGAAACAATTGAAAATGAAGATAAAGCCAAACCAGCGAAAACTCTAAATAGTTCGAAAAAGAAAAAGCGTAAAAGATATAGTTCAAAATTGAAAACTGGTTTAAAAATTAGAACTGTAATATTATTGCTTTTAACTTTATTGGTAAATACTTATGCTTGGTTTATATATATTTCTACTGTATCAATGGGAATATCAATGCATGTTAAAAACTGGAGCTTTGAGTTATCAAGTGGAGATCAAACTGAGAACTTTATATTTGAAGTAGGTGAGATTTATCCAGGAATGACTGAAAAAGAACAAATAATTTCTGCTAAGAATAGTGGTGAAACAGAAGCAGAATTATCTTGTGATATATTATCTTTAAAAATCTTTGAAGATAAATATGTGGCTGGAGAAACAACCTATGATAATAATGGAACAGAAGAAGTTTATACTTCTGAAAAATTATTTGAATTATTAGGAACTTACCCATTTAAAATTCAAATATATATAGATGATGTTTTATATACAGGAACTCCAATTGCAATGCCTGCAAATAGTCAAGATGTTGTACTTAAATTCAAAGTAAATTGGGATTATGAAGTAGAAAGCGATGATCAAGCTGTAATAGATGCAGCAGATGAAATTGATACTTATTGGGGAAATAGAGCTTATGAATTTGATAATAATCATCCTGATGAATATTGTATAGAAGTAGAAGTAAAAATAAAAGCTGTTCAAAAAGAAGAAACACAAACAACAACTCCATAAAAAATATAGTAAAATTTTAAGAAGTAGATATAAAAATCTACTTCTTTTTGTTGCAACAATTATAATCGTTGGCGCGAAATTGAAAATTTCGACGACGATTTAATTTATAATAAAAAAGACATCTTATAAAAGATGTCTTAATAAGTTTATATTAAATTTTGGTTTATGGTGTTTGCGCTGTTTGATTTTGTTGAGTAACTGAAAGTGTAATTGGTATTGTTGCAGGTAATCCATTTTTTATTGCTTCAACATCTTCAAAATTGTCATATATATTATTTTCTTCATCATACCATTCAATTGTAAAGGTAAAACTATTTATTACTTCTTCTGTTAAATCAGCAGGAGGTATTACAGTTCCTGTAATTTTACTTTCATGTGATGGAACATATATTTCAGTTCCGTTTAAGTTATAAGAAGTTATTCTAAAATCTGCTATTCTATCTGTTGGATTATATAATGATATTCCATTTAAATTTATGTTACTAATATCAAAATTTATTTCATTTGCAAAAGCAAGAATCATATTAATTGTTTGTGTTGTATCTTGAGTGAATTCTGTTTGTGATTCTATTTTCAAAATATTATTTTCTATTTTATAAGTATCTGTGGTATCGACATTTGAGCTGTCTTGTAATATTGGTTCTGGTAATTCGAAATCTAAAGTCCAATTTGTTAGAGTTGAATTATTATTTTTTATATCAAGAGTTACATCATATAAATAAGGTGTTGTATTGTCGCCTTGTGTTATACTATTTACTGTTACACTATAAGGTTTATCATCAGTAATTTGTATTGTATATTCAAAAGGAAGTTCTGTTCCAGTAGAATTTAATTCTAAAGAAAAGGTTCCTTTTGAAGTTGGTACAATAACATTTTCTGCGACATGCTCACTTTTTTCATATTCTATTTTTATATCATTTGTAAAATCTTTTTTATTTCGAATATCTTCATCATTTAATAATATATGCCATTTTGAAATATTAAGATTTGAAGAGTTTCCTGTTTGAGTTATATATTTTGAATAGGTATCTCTTATTGTTAAAAATGCAAAAATTAGTATTAAAATTAAGAGTATTAGTTTAAAAATTTTGTTTTTTTTCATAATTAAAACTCCATCAAATTTTGATTATAAATTGTAATAAAAATGTAAAATAAAAATTATATTTTTGATTGTTAAAATTTTACATTTTTTGAAACAATAATATAATCAAAAACATTTATTTTTCTTGATTTTATCATAACCAAAAAATCAAGTCAATTAACTAAAAAAATGTAACATATATGAGAAAAAAATGTAAAATTAATGTAATTGAGTATAAAATACGGTTGTGTTAAAATTAGAATAAATTAGAGAATATGCAAAATTCAATATGTATGTCTAATCTATAATAGCTTAATCTTAGGAGGTGAGGTTGTTCAAATGACAAAGTTTGAATTTAAAACAACCTCTAACAAAATTTATAAGCGCGATTTTAGAATAAGATTGATTAGATTGGCACTACTAATTTTGCTTTTATTTCTTATTTTACTATATTTTATCTTATCAATGGTTTATGATGCAGGAAACTTTACTGTTATTTTGGATCAAAATTTGAATTGGGAAAAAGGTATAGTAATATATGATGATTTAAGCGAAAAAGTGGTGTCAAGAAGGTTAGAGGCTACTGGACTTGATGGTATGGATAATATCTCAATAAAATGGTTGCCAGAAAACCTTGATACAGCAGCTGAAGGCTCTCATAATGGGGATAACTATATAGCTTATACCTTTTATGTTGAAAATGAAGGAAAAGAAAGTATCAACTACTGGTATTCAATTTTAGTTGACGATGTTATTCTAAACGTAGATGAAGCGATAAGAGTTATGGTATATTTAAATGGGGAACAAACTGTTTATGGTAAACTAAATGGTTTTACAGAAGAACCTGAAGAAGGTACTAAAGCTTTTTATTCCGAAGATACTGTAATGTTAGAATCAAGACAAGATTTCGCGCCTGGAGCTATTGACAAATTCACAATAGTTATATTTATTGAGGGAGATGATCCCGATTGTACGAATGCACTTCTAGGTGGAGAAATGAAAATGCATATGGACATTACAGAAGAGCATATTGATTAATTAGGAGGAAAAGATATGAAGAAAAAAACAAAAGCAAGTAAACAAAAACTTAATAATTTACTTATGATTTTGTTATTAACAGCTGTACTATTAATAATGTCAACATACGCTTGGTTTACAGCAAACAGAACGGTTAACATCGATGCTATTGATGTTAAAGTTGCTACATCAAGTGGATTACAAATTTCTGCTGACGGTATTACATGGAAAACTGTTTTAACAAAAGATGATGTTTTTAGTGCATATAACACATATGGATCTTCAGTTAACCAATTACCATCAATAATGGCACCAGTATCTAGTGCTTTAGAATTAGATGCAAATGGACATTTAAAAATGTTCTTTGGTAAAGTAGAGGCTAACTTAGATACAACAAGTGATACATATGGACAATATTTATTAACATCAACACTACAAACAGATGTTGCATCAAATACAGTTACAACAACTGGAGAGTTTGACAAAGGATATTACATGGCATTCGATGTGTTCCTAAAAGTTGAAACAGAAGCTTCAGAATTATATATGTCTGGTAGTGTAACAGAACCAACAACAGTTAAAGGATTAGCAAATGCTGCTCGTGTTGCTTTAATCAAAGGACCAAACACAGCTGCTGTTGATGCGACTTCTGGAGAAATCCAAGCATTACCAACAACAGGTGGTACTGTAATGATGTGGGAACCAAATGCAGACGCACATACAATAAATGGTGTTAACAATGCAACAGCTCTAGGATGGGCAACAATTACAGCTGGAGAAGGAAATGGAACAATAGCTTATGACGGTGTTAAAGCTGAAAAAGCAGGAGTTGTTTTAGCTGACGCTACAGCTGCTAAAGATCCAGATACATTTGCTGCAGCAACACCAACTTGGGCAACACCAAAATCTGGAACACCAAGTATGTTAATGCCAGGCGGATTAGCTGCTGGTGTAACAAAATACAGAATATATTTATGGGTTGAAGGACAAGATGTTGACTGTGAAAACAACGCATCTGGTACAGATGTACAATACGATTTAAGTTTTAGCTTAGATCCATTTGCAACTGCCACAGGTGGAGGAACAAATCCATAGTTAATATAAATAAAAGCGGTAGAATTTCTATCGCTTTTTTTGAATGTTTATACATATAAATTATTGATGAGAAATTTGAAAATTTACTCATGATGTATATGTTTTATTATATAAAAAATTGACATAAAATAACTCAAAATACTATATTTTGAGTTATTTTTCATTTGTATTACAAAACACAAAAAAGCTTTAATTTTACTAGGTTCTATGATAGAATATGAGTGTATTATATTAAGAATGGGAGTACTAGAATGTCTAGAAAGAGTAAGAAAAAGTTAACAAATAGAGCTAAACTATTGATAACAGTGGCAATTATTGCTATCTGCTTATTTGTAATGCATAGATTTAATATTTTAACAAAATCAGAAATGACAATAACAACCTCTGTAAATTTTAAAGAATATGGAACTGAAAATTCAAAAAAAGCAGATATTGAAGTTTTTGAAGATGAAGCTGGTGAAAAATATATAATCTTACCAGAAACAGTAAATGGATTTTATGCACAAAAATATTTTGTGGAATTAAAAGAGGTAGCTGATAAAAATGATAATACAAACGCAGTTACTAATGAAATTACAAATACAATAGAGCAAAACGAAGTTGTTGAAAATAATATAGATAAAACTTCAGAAAATAAAGTTGACGATTCAATAAATAATACGATTTCAAATGAAAGTACAAATTCAAATAATACAATATCAAACGAGAGTACTAATTCAAATAATATAATATCAAATAAAGTAGAAAATGTTTCTAACTCAAATACAATACAAAATATAATAAAAGAAAATACAAATACAGTTGAAACAAGTGCAATAGCTTCAGTTAATGAAGATGTTGATAGTGCTTTAGAAAACAATTCAACAGTTGAAAATTCAAATACTGTTATAGCAAATAATACCAAAAATGTTGAAGAAGATAAAAATACAAATACTATTTCAGAAAATACTGTGGATTTAAATAATAATACAGAAAATACAAACACAGTTGAAAATGTAGTTGAGTCAAATATATCTACAACTGAAGAACAAACTACTAATAAAACAGAAGAACAACCAGAAAATAATACACAAGAAGAAGTGCAAGAAACTACTCAAATACAAGAAAATCTTGAAACAGAATTACCAAGTGGAAATCCAATTGAAATAAATATGGATGAGAATGTTAAAGAGTATTTGCCTGGTGAAAAAATATATATAACAGAAGAAGAATTCGAAAATTCATCAGTAGAAATGGAAGTTGTTTATAATGTTTTAGAAATGAATGGATTAAAACTATATAAACAATTATTAAAATCAGATTTAGATAATTCAATTATAAATGTTTCTGGATTTATACCAGATGGCTATTATTTAAGTGTTGAGTCTTTAGACGTAAATCAAATGACAACTTTAACAGAAGATGTTAAAGAATTTGAAGGGGCAGATGTATTACTTTTATATGATATTAAAATAGTAAATGGAACTGCAGAATATCAACCAAAAGAATATAACCAAATAGTAAATGTTTCTGTTGAATCAAATACAGCTTTAGAAGGAAAACTTATAGGAAGACCTATTGGTATTGTACACATAAAAGAAACAGAAACAGAAATTGTTTTTGAGAAAATTGATATAGCAACAAAAACAACAAATTCTGTAGACTTTATAACAAATGAATTTTCAGAATATGCAATTATGGCATATGCGATTATTCAAGATGATGCAGTAACAATAGATGATTATGAATCAGATAAAAATTATTATACTGGAAAAAATTATACAGATGAAATGGTTGGAACAGACCAAGGAAATTATAAAGATTTAGCAACAGTAGAAATAAATTATTATGGATATGATCCTACAGATAATTTTTCAGAAATTGAAACAGTAACTCTTACTAATGCCAATCAAGCATTTACAACAACAGAAGCTAATAGTAATGGCTATAGAAATTATACAGGAACATTAACAATAACAAGTACTGGAAAAGATTACATTGATGTAAATAGTGGTTGGACAATGAAGTTTGATGTTCCAGATGCTAATTTTAATGCAGCAAGAACACAAACTTTAAATGGAAATAAATTTGCTAGTATATCTTCAGATGATACAACAGTAACAATAACTGGAAATAATTTTTATGATTGGACTCAAAATAATGCGAATTCATTATCATTACAATTTATAATTGCTTTAGCAAATAATACAAATATAACGATAAGTAGTTTAAATAATTTTGAATTTAGTTTTACAAAATATAAACCAATAGCATATATTTCAGCAGAAGAAGATAACGCAGATACAGCTGAGGTTAATGAATCTGAAAGACAAAATTTAGTAAGATATATAAAAGCAGTACCAGTAGATAAAGATAATAATATAGTTTTAGAATTAATAGACAATCCATTTATGGATAGACCATATGGATTTGGATTTAATGGTTGGACAACAAATGAAGCTAATTATAATTTTTCAATAAATAATGATACTAAACTTCAAAAAGTGACTGTAAATGTTGGAACTTCAAGAAACGTAGTTATTAATTTAAGAGCTGATTGGCAAAACGCAAATGTAGTATTTGTTGATACAGAAAATGGAAATGATAATAATGCAGGTAACTTTAATAATCCAGTAAGTTCATGGACGGGAATTAATAGTAGATTATCGGGAAATAGAAAAACTGCAACAAATGCATCAGATAGAGAACTAAATATTGTGGTTTTAAAAAATGGAACTTTGAATGGCTTATCTAATGATAGTAATACATCATATACTTTAACAAGCTTATATAATGGTGTAGACTATAGAGCCAATGCAGAACTATCAGCAGCAACTTTTACAGCAGCACGTGATTTGCAATTAGATTATTTAAATATTATAAATAGTGGGTACTATACATCTACTACTACAACAGGAAATATTACTCCATATTTAATTGGTGGAGCTTATAATATTAGAATTGGTAGAGGAATGATGCCATTAAATGTTGGTAACAACACAACGTCATTTGCTCAAATTCAAGGAAGACCTACAAGTGGAAATACAAGTAGATCGTATAGATTAGTTATAGAATCTGGTAGATATGCAAATATTCAAACTGGTGGAACTCAAGGATATACATATACATCATCTGCAACTTTAGTTTTAGGAAACGATTATGATAGAGTATTACAAGATAATACTCAATTAGAAGTGTATAACAGAGTAGCAACAAGATCTGGTGCTGGTACTATAACTTCAAAAGATGCAGGAGAACCAGTATTTAAAACAATTGTAAAAAGTGGAACTATAGGAATTGATTATTTTGAATATGATGATGATGAAGATTATGCTTTTGCTGGAATATATTTAGGTGGTCACTCTTCTGGTACAGATAATGATGATAGAGTTATGATTGTTGAAGGAGGAGATGTGGCTAACATACTTGGAGGACTTGCAATCCAATCTGATACATCTACTGTAAAGACCTATATCTATATGAAAGGTGGAAATGTACAAAATATAGTTGGTGGTGCAGGAGTTTCAACTACACGTGGTGATAGAATAATTCAAGTAACTGACGGATTTGTAAACTATAGTATAAGTGGTGGATCAAATGGATTTTCTGCTGGTCAATCTAATTCTTCTAACCCAACTGGAAGATTAAATGGTGATACTTTAATATATATAGGTGGAGGAGCAACAATAGGACAAGCATATATTGATAATACTAGCACAGCAGTTCCTACCTTATATTATGTTGAAGCAGGTTGCGTACTTGGTGCTGGAAATGGTAATGATGATCCAGAGTATGCTGATAGAGCCGGAAGTGTATATTCATCTCATATAATAGTTGATGGTAATGCTAAAATTGCTAACAATGTTTATGGTGGTGGAAACTATGGTAGAATAAATTTTGAACAAAATACAACTACAACCCCAGATGAAGATCAAGTAGAAGTGGTAGAATATGAAAATATATCAAATCCATTTAATACTACAACTCAATATATGTTTGCTTCAGGAATGACTTCAGGATATTATTTAAGGGCTAATGGAACAGGAATTGGAAGAACAGCTTTTGATGAATATACAGTTCCAAGTAGTCCTGATGATTGGATGTTTGAAAATGCCGCAAATTCTGCAAGTTTATATTATGTAAAAAATGTTTCTACTGGGTTATATATAAATATAGAATATGTATATAGATATGAAAATGTAAATTTAGGAGATTGGTGGAATTCTAATTATCAAAATGTAATAACAGGAATTTCTGGAGTTAATGTTACATTATCAGATACACCAACACCTTTTTCAATAAGTTATACTGGAAATGGTGCAAATGCGGGAATAAGAATTTCAGATACACACACATATACAAGATATGTATCAAGTGGAGGATGGTTTGGTTCTTATTCACCACAAGGAACAACAGTTACATATTATTTAAGTGCACAAGATGCTAGTTTTTCAACAACTCAAAATACAATATATTTATTAAAATATACACCTCTTGAAATTGAAGATGATGATACAGAAGTTGAAGATGATATAGATGTTGTACCAGGTGTAACAATAGATATTTTTGGTGGTACTGTAGGAAATAATGTATATGGTGGACCAAATAATAATGATGTTCGTGGTAGTGTAAAAATAAACATGACTGGTGGAACTGTAAATGGAACTATTTATGGTGGTTCTAATACAAGTGGAACAGTTACAGGTCTTACACTTATAAAAATAGATGGAGGAACGATTGGTACACTAAATCAAACAGCTACAACAGAAGCTGATGCGGTATTTGGTGGTGGTAAAGGTACTCAAACAGAAGTGTCTGGAAATACTTATGTAGATATATATGACAATAAAAACAATGTAATTTTATATGGAAGTGTATATGGAGGAAGTGAAGCAGGTGATGTCGGTGGAGCTTCTAGAGTAAGAGTTAAAGATGCATTTTCTGATAGCTATACAATTTCAACAAATTCAAATATATATGGTGGCGGTAGAGGTCTTACAAATGATCCTGCGACTACAGATGGAGATGTAACTGTTATTGTAGATGGTGGAACCTATCCAACTTTAGATGTGTTTGGTGGTTGTAATGTAAATGGAGAAATTGGTGGTTCAATTTCGGTTGAAATTGGAGAGAAAAATGCAACTTCTGCAGAATATGTATTTGGTGCTGGAAATCAATCAGAAGTAACCACAAATACTAATAGTGTTCAAGTAGATATTTATAAAAATGCTAATGTAAAAAATGCATTTAATGGTGGAAATAATGCGGGAATTGCTGGAAATAATACACAATTACCTAGAAAGATTACTGTTGATGGAGGAACTGTTGGTAATTTATATGGTGGGTCAAATGCTGATGGAGATTTAGTTGAAACTTTCGTTTATACTAAAAATCAAGCCAATATAGGTAATGTATATGGCGGTGGTTTAGGTGCGAATACTTTAATTTCTGGAAACACATATGTTGATATTCAAGATTCAACTATAACACCAAATGTTTTTGCCAACGCTACAGAAGCTGGTGGAAACGTATATGGTGGAGGAAGCGAAGGTCCTGTTAATGGAAATTCAGTAGTAAATGTACAAAATTCTACAATAGAAGATTCACTATATGGTGGTGGTAAATCAGCAAATGTTTCTGCAACAGATATAGATATTGCATCATCAACTATAATTAAAAATATATATGGTGGTGGAGAAAATGGTGCAATAACTGGAAATATAAATGGTAGAAGTACTGACGTAAATATAGAAAATTCACAAGCTGGAAATATATTTGGTGGTGGTAAAGGTGAGACTGCAACTATCGCAAATAATACAATGTTAACAATAATTGGAACAAAAGTTGTTGGAGATAAAGAAGCTGAAGATGCTACAGAAACTGCTGAATATGGAAATGTATATGGTGGTGGAGATAAAGGTGCTGTATCAGGAAGTACTGTAATTACAATATCAGATTCATCTGCTATAACTAATAATGTTTTTGGTGGTGGAAATCAAGCAAATGTTGCTGGTGATACAAGTATTTATCTTGAGAACTCAAGTTCTGGATCTGTATACGGTGGTGGAAATGCCGGAGTTGTAAATGGAACTGGTAATGTAGATAATGCTGCAACTGTTACAATATTAGGTTCAACCATTGATAAAAATGTATATGGTGGCGGAAATAAAGGTCAAGTAGTTGGAAATTCATATGTATTAATTTCAGATAGTGTTGATGATGATGGAAATTCTTTAGCAACAACAACTGTTGGAGGATCTGTTTATGGTGGCGGTAGAGCTGCTAATGTAAATGGAACATATGTAGGTATACAAAATAAAACACAAGCTCAAAATATATTTGGTGGTGGAGAACTTGGTGAAGTAGAAACTTCAACAAATGTATATATAGAAGAATCAACTATAACTAATAGTATATATGGTGGTGGAAAAGGAACTGATGCAAGTTCAGATTCATCAATGCCAGGACAAGTAAAAGAAGATTGTAATCTTGAAATTTTAAATAATACTACAATTAATAATAGAGTATTTGGAGGAGGACAAGGTGTTACAGCAGTTGTAGGTGGAAATACAATAGTTGACTTTAAAGGAAATAGTTCTACTGGAGATGACATTTATGGTGGTGGAGATAATGGACCAGTAAATGGAACAACAAAATTATTTATTTCATCTGGAAATGTAGGCGGAAGTGCTTATGCTGCAGGTAATGGTGCTACTGCTTTAGTTTCAGTACAATCTTATTTAGGAATTGAAGGAAATTCAGTAATTGCAAAAAGTGTATTTGGTGGTGGTAATGCTGCTGAAACTGGTGAAAAATATATGAATGCAGATAAAGAAACTGGAGATGCTTTAGTAATTGTTGATATTTCAGGTGCTACAATTGGAGAAAATGTATATGGTGGAGCTAATTCATCAGTTATATATGGAAGTACAGTAACAAATATAGGTGTAGAAGCAATTAATGATTATTATACAAAACTACAAGAAGATGCTGATGCTAATGGTGAAGAACCTGTAGCAATAAAACCATTAGAGAATTTCATAATTGGAAAAATTGAAATTGGTGGAACCATCTTTGGTGGTGGGGAACAAATGGACCCAACAAAAGAATTTAACTATGATACAATAAGTGTTACAGAAACAATTCTTATTAATATAGATGGTGAAGGATATGAAACATCTGATACAGATACTAATACATTTAATTTCTATGAAAGTGTATTTGGATCTGGTAATGCTTCTAGTGCTAACACGAATGGTAATATTAATATTAGAAATTATGGTACAAGAGAAAAACCAAAAAGAGGAATTTCAATCCAAAGAGCAACAGATGTTATAATAGATAATGTATCTATTTTGTTAAATGGAACAACAGATAGTACTTCAGCCCATCCGGAAGGTTTATTTGCATTAAACCGTATAAACCATTTAAAAATAAAAAATGATACAACCTTATATTTGGTAAATGGTGCAAACTTACTTGCTCATTATTCAAGTATGGTTGGAGAAGATGGACAAGAAGAATATGCAGATGTAAAAATTGTTGATACAGTAGTTGGTGAAAACGGTGATTCTTATGAAGTTATAAATGGAAAAATTTATGATGATGATGGTGACTTACAATACTATGTTTCTAATGGAATTGTATATGAACCAAATAATACAGGAATTGGTGAAGATACTGAAGTAACAAAAGTTGCAACTGTAGAAAATGCAACAACAATAGAGAAAAATACAGATAATAGAATTTATATGTACTCTGGTAGAAATTTAAATATATCAGATGATGAAGAAGTAACATCAAAATATGGTGATGTAAAAGGTATGACATTCTTCGGAATTTTCAAAAGTGACGGTGGAGATACTGATGGCGAAGATTCTACAAATAGTGTTTATATGGGAATGTATGATCCAAATTACTCTGTTGGTAGTGATGTTGAGTGGAATGAGAGAAACTTTAACCGTTCATATGTATTAGGATTACATGAAAGAAATCCAGAACAAGATATCGCAAAAGACGGATTTTATACAGTATATGAAAAATTAGGTGTTGAATTAGGTGAAAGTGATATTTTAACAGAAGAAAATTATTCAACATATAATCCAACCTCATATACAAGTTATATAACTCCGACACCAAAAGACGATGTTTACTATATGTGGTATGCAGGACCTGATGACGAAGTATTTTATTATAACTTTACATTAACTGCATCAAAACACTCAACATTTGGTACAAAAGAATTATCATTACTTGGAATTTCATATGAAAATGCTGTATTAACAGTTTCAAGTGTTGATGCGTCATTGGTAAATGGAGTTGGATTGTATGATAAAAATACAATTCCAAATATTAATACTGATCAAGATGCTGCTAATAATAATTTTGGCTTAACAATGAAAACAAGTACCTCTGGTTGGAGTATGACAGGTAGTACAGATTTTTATGCAGATGCAATAACAGAAGATAATAACACTAATAATACAAGTTATAGTGGTACAAATAAATATATAATTGAAAACTTGAAAACAACTCCTGCTTTTGTATTTTTCTTATATCACTCAAATAACATAACAGAAGCTAGAGAACTTGGAACAGTTCAAGTAAATATGAATTTATCATATTGGAAAGATGCTTTAAACCGAGGTAATGCTAGAGTAATTATAGATGCAGTATTACTTTCAGAAGTATATGATGATACAGGTTACAATGGTGCGATTGCTCCTGGTTCACATTATGACTTATTTGCAAATACTGTAACAAATATTACAACAAAGAGTAGTTTTTCAACATATTTTGAATTTGCACAAGATAATTTTTCAGAAATAGAAAATGTTAAAAACTATTATGATGATTCTTATAGAGTAATAACAACAGAATATGCTTTCCCAACAGGAACAACAATTACAATGATTGATAGATGGGATAAAAATAATCCATCTTATTATTACTATGATGTAACAGCTAGTGATTATGCAGCAGGAAAAGTAGAATATAAATTATCAGAATTTAAAGTTATGGGAAGCTCAAATGAGATGTTTGATGAAAAAGCTGCAAGAGAGAATTACCATATAACAGAAAATGGAATGGATTATGAATATGAAAACTTCATATTTATATCGAATTTCGAAAATGCACAATTTCCAGACCTTCCAGATGGAGAAACAGCAATAACGCATGATCAACATTTTAGAATGTATCTAAAAACTATGATAGATGGAAGAGAAGAAATATTATTTGGTTTATTAGATGATCAAATTGATAGTATTGTTTATGGTATTTATGATACTGAATCAACAATTGATATTAATGCAGAAGTAAGTAAATCAAGAGTATTTTTAGGAAATGAAGTTTTCTTAAATGTAAATACTATATATGATGTTAAAAAAGGTGAGCAATCAGTTACAATTTATGACACAAGATATTTTGATAAAAAACTTGGCGTTAAATTAACCTTCTATAAGAAAAATGATGATACTGGAGTTTATGAAATTGTAAATGGAGCAAACTTACTTGGTACATATTTTGAATTAAATGGCGAAAAATATTATCCAAGAGCTGATGGAACAACAAGAATAAAAATTGCAGATCTTGTTTCAAACGCATCATCATCAATAAAAATAGGAACTGAAAATAGTGCGTTAGCAACAGGAGAATATCAAATAAAAGTTGAAAGTTTTGGTTCAGCAGATGGTATTTATTATGGAGTAGAAGCTTCTGCAACAGCTTGGGTAAGTTTAGAACTAATAAATGATGTTTATGGATTAAATTCAACATTGCCAGAAGAACAAGTAATAATAGATAAAACAACAGGATATACATTAGATGCTACAACAGGAAAAATGAATGAAGCTGGACATAATGAACTTAACTTTAGTGTTGAATATTTATCTGGATTGAATAATCCATATATAACAGTTTCTTTATTAAGAAGAGAATATGATGAAACAATGAATAATCCTTATCAAAATACTTATACATTAGTTGATTTATCAGAATATGTGAGTGATACTTTAGAAATACCTGTAGAGATAAATCAAGAATATACAGAAGAGGATCAAGAATTTGTTGATTCAATAAAACAATTTGAATACGAATATGTGGCGCTAGATACAGATACAATAAAAGCATCTGTTGTTGATAACACTGTATCAGTAACTTTAAGTTCAAACTATACATTAAAAGAAAATTTAAAATCAGGAACTTATAAAGTTGTATTTAAATTATATGACGTAAGTGATACAACTGTATATAAAGAAGAGACAGATGAGAATGGAGAAGTTATTTCAAAGACACCATTTGAAATAAAAGATTATATGTACATAGGAGATACTTTCTCTTATATTATAATTAAGTAATATAAACATAAAAATAAGATTTGGGGAATTTTATTCCCCAAATCAATAAAATAATTTTGTTATAAAAAAGTAAAAAAATATTATAAAAAAGATATAGACTTGAGTTTATGATTAATATATAATATTGAATATAATAGTAGGATAATTTCTTGAAAGGAAATTTGTACAATGGAAAAAGATTTTGAATTATCGAAATTAAGTAACGAAAATCTAATTGAGTTATATAAGAAAGTAGAAGATTATATAGCTTATTTAGAAAAAGAAAAAAGTATGAAAGGTACGGAAGAATAATGAACGATATATTAGTAGAATTTGATAAATATATATCAAGTAATAAAGACGTATTAAGTGTTTTGCCAATAAACACAAAGAAAAACAAAAGTAAATATGTTGAAAAAGTTCAAGAATTTGAAGAAACTGCATTAAAAATCAGAAAAGTTATTTGGAATGAAATTCAAGAAAGATATGAAAAAATAACAGATATATTAGAAAGTCCAAAAATTTCTGAACTTGAAAAAACAATCAAAGGAATTGAAAATATTGATGTATTTAATGAATTAAATACACCTTTTGAAAAGCTTGGATTTGATAGAATAACTCATAGTTTAAACAGTTTCTTTGAAGGAGATTTAAATTTAGTAAATAACAATATCAAATTGTTTATGGATAAATTTAAAGATTTCGGAATTGTTTTAACAAAAGATGATTTTAATTACAGTCAATATACAAACGAATATATTAGTGTGTTTATTGAAGAAACTGCAAATGGTAATTTGAATTCTGAAAAACTAAAAAAGACTTTTGAGAAAATATATTGGCAATGTCCTGATATTGTTATACATATAGAATTAAATATGAGATATTTGTATCATATAAATTCCAAAAAAATAGAAACAGAATTAAATGATAGAAATAATAAAATATTAGCTTCAATGCAATTAGATAAAAACGGTTTAGTTAGAAGATATTTCGAATTAAATAAAGATTTAATAAAAGCAAAAAGAAAAGATGGAAAAGCTGTTTTAGACAAATTCTTAAATGATGAATGGAAAATTAAAGACTTTAGTGAAAAAGAAATGAGCGTTCTATATGACAGATTATTAGCTGGAAAATATTTTGAAGCATCACCAGAAAAACAAGAGGAAATAAATAAAAATTTTGGTAAATTATTAAATACTCTTGAAGAATATAGTATATTTGTAAGATATAAATATATTATTGATGATTTGAAAAATAAATACAAAAATAAAGATTCATTTAAAGATGCTTATGATAAGAAAAATAAAGAATTAAGAAAAAAAGAACAAGCTTTATTAAAAGAAAACAAAAAACATCAAGCAATGATTAAACAATCAAATAATCCTTTATTTAGATTCTTCAAAAAGAAATTAGATCGTAAGATTTATGAATTCCCAGTTGCATCTAATAGCCAAATAAAAGAATTACAAAAAATGTATTTAGAATTAGATGAAGAAGCTGTAAATCTTAGAATTGCAGAATTTGTTGATGATAATTGTTCAATCAAATATATGTTTAAAATTGCTATTTCTTTCTATTCATATGCATATAAATTAATAAAAGAGCATTATGAAGATGATATGGAAATGAATGTAGCAGATGAATTACAAGTATTAATAGACTTTATAAATCAACCTTATAAAGTTATGCTTAATAACATAAAACTTGTTGAAGAACCAGATATTACATCAATAATTGCAAATAGATATAAAATATTAAATATCAATATTGAAAAAGAACATCTAGAACCAGAAAATATAGAGTCTTTAATAGAAGATGTTGAAAAAATAGTTAATTATCACAATATTAATAGAAGTGGTTTAAAAATAGAAGATATCGCTTTTGTTGAAAAAATGAAACCATTAATAATAAAAAATAATAATTAATAGGTGATTTTGTATGAGATATGAATCAGATGTTATATCTAAAAATATAAAAAGAAATCAAAAGATAAAAAAGATTTTAATTATAATATTATATATAATGTTGATTCCTACAATTTTGTTTAGTTTATTATTAATATGTTTAGAACTAGGGAATTCAGGAATATTTCCTAGTTCTTTAAATATAGAAATATATACTGTAACTTCAGAAAGTATGTCTCCAAGATTAAAGGTAAATGATATTATCATAGTAAAAAAAGGATATACAAATGAAGAATATAAAGTAGGAAACATAATAACATTTAAAAAGAAGAATGGTGAAATAGTAACTCATAGAATTGATGATATAACAACAGTAGATTTGCAAAAAGCATATGTTACTAAAGGAGATAATAATACTGTTCAAGATGAGGAAATTGTAAAATATAAATATATTATAGGTAAAGTTATATATACGATGCCTAAATTTGGTATAGTTATGAATTTACTAAAAAATAAAATCTTTTTTGCATTTTGTATATTGGTATTAATTGGAATAATATATTATGATAATCGACTAAAGAAAAGAAAACTAGACAGAAAACTAGTAAGAGAAAAGTATGAGAAAAAATCAGATTTTTATTTTTAAAATATTAGGAAATAGGAGAAATCAAAATGGCAGATAGTCCAGAGGTAATTGAGGCTAGAGAGAAAACAAATGATAAAGAATATTTTTCAAAAATAGTTTTAGAAAATCCAACATTAATAGAATGGGCAAATGAAGAAATTAGAGATGATAAAGAAATCATATTAAAAGCAGTTGCTGTTGATGGTGGGGCTTTAGAATTTGCAAGCGACAGATTAAAAGATGACAAAGATGTGATTTTAAAATCTGTATCTCAAGCTGGTTGGACTTGTTGCTATGCGAGTGATAGATTAAAAGGGGATAAAGATGTACTTCTAGCCGCTTCTAAAGTTGATGGGCAAGCTTTGTATTTTGCAAGTCAAGAATTAAGAAATGATAAAGATGTTGTTTTGACTGCAGTAACTCAAAAACCAATTATCTTAAAATATGCGAGCTTTAAAATGAGAGATGATAAAGATATTGCTTTAGCTGCTATTGAAAAAGCTAAGAAAAAAGTTATAGAATACATTTCTCCTAGGCTCCAAGAAGATGAAGATATTAAAGCTTTACTGGAAGACTAATGATTTGGGGACGGAGAAAAAAATCATCAAAAAGTGAAAGATGATTTTTTTCTCCGTCCCCAAATCATTATTTGTAATAAATATTTCTTTTTAGAATATATATTCTTTAAAGAGAGGTTTTGTTTTATGAGAGATTATAGTAGAGTTAGTAAATTTTTGGAGATTCCTAGAGAAGTTATTAGCGATGTTCCTAAAATTACTGTAACTGGATTTGATGAGATTTTTATTGAGAATTTTAAAGGTATTTTAGAGTATGAAGATTTTTTTGCTAGAATAAGTACTTCTATTGGAAATATTAATATTAATGGATTTAATTTGAAGCTAAATCAAATGACAGATAATGATATTTTGGTTACTGGTAAAATTGAGAATCTAGATTTTGAAAGTAAAGGTGAATAATAAATGTTTTTAAAATTAATATATATGTTTTTTGCAGGCTACTTAAATATAATTGTAGAAGGCTTTTTTATAGAGCGTTTTTTAAATATTTGTAGGCAAAAAGAAATATTTTTAAAAGATTTACATAGAGAAAATAGTACATATATTAAAATGAAAATTTTGAAATCTGATTTTAAAGAAATTAGGCATATTGCAAAAAGGACTAAATGTAAAGTTAAAATTGAGAAAAAATCAGGAGTTCCATTTTTTATAAATAGATATAGGAAAAGAAAAATATTTGCAATTGCTGGGATGGTAATTGCAATTTTTATTTTTATACTGACTAAATTTATTTGGAATATTGAAGTTGTTGGAAATGAAGATATTTCTGAAGATGATATTAAAGCTTTAGTTTCAGAGTATGGAATTGAAGTGGGAACTTTGAAATCTAAAATAAATGCTGAAAAAATAAGTAATCTTATTAGATTAAATAGAGAAGATTTATCTTGGATTGGAATAACTGTTAAAGGGACAAATGTGATTGTTACTGTTGAGGAAAGTATTGAGGTACCTGAAATCATAGATGAAAATGAAATATGCAATATTATTGCTACAGAGGATTCTATAATATCTAAAATCATTGTTAGAAGTGGGACTGCCAAAGTTCAGGTAGGGGATGAAGTAAAAAAAGGTGATATATTAGTTGAAGGAATAATGGAAGGAGCTAACACTGGAATTAGAGAAGTTCATGCAGATGCTGATATTTTTGGTAAAAAAATATACTCAAAAGAGGCAAAAGAAAACTTTGTGCAAAATGTAAAAATTGAAACTGGAAATAAGGAAGAAAAAAACGAAATTTGTATAAAGAATTTTGCAATAAATTTCAATAAAAGGCTTTCAAATTTTGAAAATTATGATACAATAAGCACAAGAAATAAAATAAAGGTTTTTTCTGATTTTTATCTTCCTTTTGAGATAAAAAAGACAACATATATAGAATACAAAAATGAGCAAAAAACATTTTCAGAAGAAGAACTAATTAGTAAAATAGAAAAACAATTAGAAGAAGAATTAGAATTAGAATTTAAAATATCAAATTACGAAGAAAAATATAAAAAAAGAAATTTATATACTAATATTGAAAATGATGGAATAACAGTAAAATTAGTATATGAAGTTGAGCAAAAGATTGGAGAAAAAGACGAAAGATAAATAAGTCCAGAATAATTTCAGACTTATTAATAGTTTTGAAAGGATGGGATTTATATGGTAGAAGAGAGAAGTTTAAAAGTACTTTCTAACAACACAACTTTTTTTAATAAGGTTTCTAATACTTTAACAAAATTATTAATACCAACTAAAATTGGTATTAATGGAATGATGATTAATATAAAAAGAACTGCAACAGTAAAAGCATATGAGCAATTAAAAACAGCTGAAGCTAATAATGATGTTTCTAAAAAAGAGCAATTCCAAAATAGATATGAAGAGAGCTATACTTTATATTTAGAATCAATAGATAAACATATAATGGATTCTATTTATAAAAAAGTAAAAAATAATACTGCATCAAATTATGAAAAAGATGCTTTATCAAATTACTATACAATAGTTCACTTAAAAGATAACGAATATTTGGAATATAAATATAGAAAACAAAAATTCTTATTAGACTTAGATCATGAGAGTTTAGTAGTTAGCGGAAAAGATAAAGTTTTAAATAAATATGAACCTATTTACATAGAAAAAATAGATACAATTTATAAAGGAATATTAAAAAATTATTCAGTAAAATTAGCAGATGGAATTAGAGCAAAAGTTGTAAATCAAGTTGATTTATATAAGAAAATTTTTGAAACTTTAGAAGACTATATAAAAAATATGTTACCTATAAAAATTAAAATTGAAGGAGAAAATAAATATAGTAAAATTCTTCAAGAATATGATGAATATGAAAAATTCTCTGTAGGAAAATTAGATGAAAAAGATTTCTTAGAGAAAAACATGATATTACTTGGCTTAAGTAGAGTTTTATTTACACATAGTTTGCCTTTAGTTGCAGCAGAACAATGTTATAAAAAATTATTAAAAGATACAAGAAATTTAATTGTAAGTACTAAAGCACCAGAAAAAAGAGAAACAACTTATAAAATGCTTTTAGAATTAATTGAAGATTATAATGTAAAATTATTATCAACAAAAGTATATTGGGATAAACCACAAGAAAGAGAAGCTTACAAAAAATTCTGGGATGCATATAGTAAAACTGGTTCATCAGAAGAAAAAGAAATTTTATCTTTAAAAAGAGAATTATATGAAACTGCTGATGAATATGAAAAATATGCAGAGGTAAGACAATTTTATAAAGATAAATTAGTAGAATTAGGTGTAATGAAAAAAATCAAAAAATCAACTTGTAGAACAATGAAAGGATTTTTTACAAAATTATAATTGTTGCCAAATTAATAGTTTGGCAACTCTATATTAAAAAATAGAGGAATATATATGAAAAAAATTGCTGAAATAGAATATTTAGATTTTGAAACAAATGAAGAATATGAAAAAGTAATAAACAGAGTTCTAAATGAATGTTTTATTGTTGAGGGAATGTTAGAGTCAAAATTATATATTAGTATAACTCTAACAAATCCAGAAAATATAAGAAAATTAAATAATGAATACAGAAACATAGATAAAGAAACTGATGTACTTTCTTTTCCAATGTTTGAAAAAGAAGAAATAGCCAAAATGAAAAATTATCAATATGAAGAGGCTATTGGAGATATAATAATTTCTATTGAAAGAGTTAAAGAACAAGCAATAGAATATGGACACAGTTTTGAAAGAGAACTTGCATATATGGTAGTTCATGGATTTTATCATTTAATGGGAGAAGATCATATTGAAGAAGCAGATAAAATCATAATGAGAGAAAAAGAAGAAAATGTACTAAACAGATTAAAAATATTAAGAGAAGAATAAATCTTGAGGTTATATGGAAAATAAGTGGAAAAATAAAAATTTTTTTCAGAGTTTAAAAAATGCTTTAAATGGTGTTAAATTTGTTTGGCAATATGGAAGCAACATAAAAATTCAAGTAGTATTTGGGATTTTAGTGACAATATTAGGAATAATTTTGAAGATTTCTAAAATCGAATTTGCGATACTTGTATTAACAATATTTATAGTATTAATTTGTGAAGTTTTTAACACAGCTATTGAAAAATTAGTGGATTTATATACTCTAGAATATAATGAAATAGCAAAAATTATTAAAGATGTTGCAGCAGGAGCAGTTACTCTTTCTGCAATAATGTCAATTATAATTGGAATAATTTTATTTTTACCGAAAATAATAAATTATATAGCAATATAATAAGTAATAATATATGGAGGATACATATGAAAAATTTTATTAAAGTATTATTTGTACTAATTTTAATTGGAGCTGTAGGATTTGGAATTTATTGGTTTGGAACTGGAAAAAATAATGCTGGTTCAACAGCAGAAGATTTTTTGGCAGCAGAGGAAACAAATTTAGAAATAGAGCAAAATCAAGAAGTTGAAGAAGTAAAAGAACCAGAAATAAAAATATTTAATGGAAATGATAGACCAATTGCATTTATGATTGACAATAACAAGAATGCTCAACCACAAGCATCTTTAAATTCAACATATATGGTATATGAAATTATTGTTGAAGGTGGAGAATCAAGATTGATGGCATTATTTAAAGGAGTAACTGCTGACGAAGTAGGACCAATAAGAAGTGCCAGACATTATTTTATAGATTATGCTATGGAAAATGATGCAATATATGCTCATTTAGGTATGAGTCCACAAGCTCAAGCTACTTTTGATGAATTTGGTATCGAGCATATAAATGGACAAGTATATGACACTGGAAAAGCTAGAACTGAAACTTCTTTATATTGGAGAGTAAAACATAAAAATGCACCTCATAATGCATATACAAATACAGAATCAATTTTAAAAATCGCAAAAGGATTTGGATGGAAAACAACTTCAGAAAAAGAAAGTGTTTTAAATTATGTTGCTGAAGAAGTTAATTTAGAACAAGAAGAAGCATTTTCAGTAGAATCAGTAAAAATTCCTTATGCAAAAGGACATACTGTAGAATATAAATACAATAGTGAAACTGGAAGATACACAAGATGGTCTAAAGGTAAAAAAATGTTTGATGAAATGACAGATGAAGAAGTAACAACAAAAAACATAATAATAACATTTGCAGAAAACTATACTTTAGATGATGGTGAAAATAAAGGTAGACAAGATGTTTTAACAATTGGAAGCTTAGATGGATATTATATAACAAACGGAAAAGCAATAAAAATAAAATGTAATAAAGCATCAAGATTTGAACAAACAGAATATGTTGATTTAAATGGAAATGAAATCAAAGTAAATGATGGAAATACATGGATTAACGTATGTCCAATTGATGCAAATGTAACATTTACAGGAGTAGAAGAGGAAGTATAATTTATGGGAGAATTTAAATCAGGTTTTGTAACATTAGTAGGAAGAACTAATGTAGGAAAATCAACATTACTTAATTCTTTAGTAAAAGAAAAAGTTGCAATTACAGCAAACAAAGTTCAAACAACAAGAACTGCAATTAAAGCAATTTTAAATGATGAAAACTATCAAATAATAATAACAGACACACCAGGAATTCATAAACCTAAAACAAAACTTGGTGAAACAATGGTAAGTACAGCATTTACAATGTTTTCTGAAGTTGATGTAATATTGTTTTTGATAGAAGCTGACTCTACTGAAATTGGTAGAGGAGATAGACTAATTTTAGATAGAATAAAAGAATCTAAAAAGCCATGTATTCTTATTATAAATAAAATAGATTTAGTAAAAAGAGAAAAATTATTAAATCTAATAAAAATTTATAATGATGAATATGCTTTTAAAGCAGTTGTACCAATTTCTGCAACTAAAGAAGATGTTGTTCAAGCTGTAATAGATGAGATTGTAAAAATATTACCAGAGGGACCTAAATATTATTCTGATGATGAATATACAGATCAAACTGTAAGACAAATTGCAGAAGAAATAATAAGAGAAAAAGCTTTAAAATTTTTAAATGATGAAGTTCCTCATGGAATATATATTGAAATAGAAAAATTTAAAGATAGAAAAACTTCAAAAGGTGAAGATATATATGATGTTGATGCAACAATATATTGTTTAAGAGAATCACATAAAGGAATAATAATTGGAAAAGGTGGAAATCTTTTGAAAAAAATTGCATCAGCAGCAAGACATGATATAGAAGAAATGCTAGGAACAAAAGTTAATTTAAAAGTCTGGGTAAAAGTTAAAGAAGACTGGCAAGAAAAAGATAGTATTGTTAATAAATTTAAATTAAAATAAACCTTGAATAATCTTCTTAAAATTACAAAAGATATGAATAGAAAGGGTGGGATACATTATGATAAAAAACATAGCGTGGAATACATTTAAACAAACTGGAGATATAAACTCTTATCTTGAATTTAGAGAAGTAAAAAATATAGAAGAAAATATGAAGGTAACGATAGATGAAAAATATAAAGGTAAATGGGATAATAATTGCTGAAAATAATATGGGAGATTTTGATAAGATGCTAACTATCTTAACTCCCAATTTAGGAAAGATTGGGTGCAGTGCAAAAGGCTCTAGGAGACCTAAGAGCCTTCTGCTTAGTGGCACTCAATTTTTGTGTTTTGGAGAATATATGTTATTTAAAGGTTCAGACCACTATACAATGAATTCTTGTGAAACAATAGAAATGTTTTATAATATAAGAACAGATTTGGATAAGCTAACTTATGCATCTTATATAACAAAAATAATAAATGATGTTACAACAGAAAATCAAAATTCTTTTAATACTTTAAAATTATTTTTAAACACTTTATATATGATTTCAGAAACTGATAAAGACTTAGATTTTATAACTTCAGTATTTAAATTACGAATGTTAAAAATATTAGGATTTGCACCAAATACTAGAGAATGTGTTTGTTGCAGGTCAAAAGAAAATTTAAATCATTTTAGTATAATAGATAATGGATTTAAATGCTCGAGTTGTAGCAAACAAGATACTGGAAGTATTAATATGAGTGATCCGACAAGAAATGCAATAATGTATATAATGACAGCTGATCCTAAAAAAATATTTTCATTTGAGCTTTCAGAAAATTGTATGAAAGAACTAGAATTAATTGCAAATATTTATTTAAATGAAAAGCTTGAAAAAGAATATAAATTAGAAAAATTGTTTTAAATAAATTTACATTAAAATGAGGAAATGTATGAAATTTTGTAAAAAGTTTTTTATAGTAGCTTGGATTATATTGATAATTGTTTTGATATTAATATATAGATATAGTTTTTTTCTTCCAAAAAAAGTAGATATAGTAATTGAAAACATTGTAGAAATTGAAGAAAATGATTCGATAAATATTACAAAAGTTTCAGAAAAGAAATCGATTATTACATGCATGATAAATGAAAAGTACATATCTGAAAAATATTTAAATAATTATATTTTTGGAATTGATATTGGAAAGAAAATTGATTTTTCTGTTATTGTAAAAAAAGATGGAAACTATTATAAATTGAAAACTTTATTAAATAATTTTAATTATGAATATGAAAAAATATTTTTTGATGCATATGTACAAAATGAATATTTGTCAGAAGATATATATCTATATAATAATGATACTAATGAACTTTTCGTATATAAAGGAGAAGGTTAAAACGTGATAAAAAAGATAAAATCAAATATAATACCTATAATCTTAACAGTTTGTTTGTTTATAACTTTTTTTATTTTAAATAGAGGAATACAAACTTCAGACGATTTGATTTATAAAGATGCATTTTATGATGTAACAACTTATTGGTATTGGTTAAAAGAATTTTATTGTAGTTGGAGTGGTAGAATAACAGTATCAACACTAATTAATATTTTTGCTAATATACCAATAATAGTATTTAAGATTTCTAATACAATTATATTTGGATTAATAATTTATTTTATGTATAGAATTATAAATGTGTTAAGTAAGGACTTAAATAAAACTATAAAAAAATTATTATTATTTTGTATACCAGGTTTTATTTATTGTATAAATATTAGAGTGATTAGTTCTGGTTGTTTATGGTTGTCTGGTGCGTTAAATTATTTTTGGCCATTAGGATGTTGTTTAATTGCACTATATCCATTTATATGTGAATTAAAAGAAATTGAATGTAAAAAAAGAAATTATATAATATTTTTTCTAGCAAATTTTATTGCTGCATTTGCAGAGCAAACTGCAATGGTATTAATTTGTTTTGGATTAATAACTTTTTTTATATGTAAGTTAGAAAAAAGAAAATTAAATAAATTATTAATAGTTCATTACATAATGATTGTAATATTTTCTATGATATTATTTTTAGCTCCAGGAAATGCTGTGAGAAGTGAAGCAGAAGAGCTATTATGGTATTATGATTTTGGAATGTTGTCAATTGGAGATAAAATACTTCAAAGTTTTTCATATTTTGTGGATAATATAATTAATGATAATTTTATATTATTTGGAGCTTTGGTTATAAATATATTTTTGTTAAATATCGAAAAAAATAAAAAAAGTTGGCTAAAGCTTTTGCTATCTTACATATTGTTGATGTATTTATTAGTTAGTGTATCTTTTGCAAAATATAATATTTTCAATTTAGGCAATATTTCTATAAACCATTTTTATAAAATAGAAAATGTACTAAAATTAATTTTAAATGCTATAATTTTTTCAGTAATAGGAATGGAATTAATGTATGTTTTTGAGAATAGAAAAAATGGATTAATAATTAGTATTTTGTACTTTGCTAGCATATGTTCTGCAATAGTTTTAGGGTTTTCACCAACTATTTTTGCATCAGGAAATAGAATTTTTGTTTTAACCTATTATTTTCTAGCATTAATAAATAGTTGTTTATCAGTAGAAATTTTGAGACAGCAAAAGGGTATAGGAAAAACAATTTATATAGGCTTATTATTAGTAATATCTGTTAGTATGTATGTTAATTTATATTCTAATGGAATTAATACTATTTTATATTAATTTTAAATAAAACAGTTTTATGACTTTGTTTAAAAAATTGGACATGAAAAATTTACTTGCAAAATAGACAAATTACTTATATAATGAATATGCAAATATACTTAAAGAGAAGGAGTGGTTATTATGAATATAACAATAACAGGAAAAGAACTAAAAGCAACAGATGCAATTAAAGAATACGCAGAGAAAAAATTAGCAAGAATAGAAAAATATTTTGGAGAAGAAGAAGTTGACGTTACAGTAACAATCAAAAAAGAAAATGTAACATCAGAAATTGCAGAAATGTATGTTTCTGTAAAAGGAATGTCTTACAAAGCAGTTACTGAAGATAAGGATTTATATGCTTCAATAGATAAAGATATAGATATTCTAGAAGGACAAATTAGAAAATCAAAAGCAAAAAGAGAAAAAATGATGAAAGATTCTTCAATTAAACAAATGAACTTAAGTGGAGTTGCAGAAGTTAAAGTTGAAGATGAAATTGTAAAATCAATTTCTTATGATTTAAAACCAATTTCAGTAGATGATGCAAAAATAAAATTAGACGAAAGAAAAGGAAATATATTCTATACTTTCGTTAATGTTGATACAGGAAAAGTTAATGTAATTTTCAAATTAAAAGATTCAAACAACTATGGTTTAGTAGAACCAGAAGCTTAATAAGCAAATAATAAAGAGCACTACATTTTGTAGTGCTCTTTTGTTTTTATAAAATTAAAAAAGTATTTTCCAGAATTTACTTGTTTATTTTTTTTATAAATGCACATTATATATTTAGAAAATACATTGAATGATTTTCAAATATTTAATGATTCGTATATATAAATTGTAAATATATAATTTACAATAAATGAAAATATATGCGAATGATTAGTTATTTGGTAAATCTAATGAATTTTCTATAAATGTAAAATGACAAGTAAAATTCGGAGGTGAATAAAATGGCAAGAAGTAATAAAAACGTAGTTCCAGAAGCTATGGATTCATTAGAAAGATTCAAATATGAGGTTGCTAGTGAAGTTGGTGTTAATTTAAAAAATGGTTATAACGGAAATATATCTGCAAGAGATGCTGGTAAAATCGGTGGTAACATGGTAAAAAAATTAATCGAACAAGCTGAAAACCAAATGGCTAACAAATAAGTAAGTTTCAATTTTACTAATTGAACTGAATATGAAAGGCGAAGCAGGAGAAATCTTGCTTCGTTTTTTTCGTATATTGTTTGATAAAAAAGGAAAATTATAGTATATAAAAATTATTTTGATAGATATTGTCAAAAAAACTTTTAATGATATAATGACTTTGTTAAAAAGAAAAAAGGAGAAAAAATATGTATAAATTAATGGCAATTGATTTAGATGGAACTTTACTAAATTCATTTGGAGAAGTTTCAGAAGAAACTAAAAAAGCACTAAAACTAGCAAAAGAGCAAGGGACTGAAATTGTTCTAGCGTCAGGAAGACCAATTAGTTCAACTGAAAGTTTAGCTGTGGAATTAGGAGTTGATAATTATTTGATTTCTGGTAATGGTGCGGCTGTTTATGATATACAAAATCAAAAAATTATATATGATAGGTTTTTGAGTAAAGAACAAGTTCTTAATATTGCAAAAATGTGTGAAGAAAATAGCTTCTTTTATAATGTGTATACAGAAGATGAAGTAATAGCGAGTTCTTTAAATTATAATGTATTATTTTATCATAAAGAAAATGTTAAAAAAATTGAAGAAAAAAGAACACATATAAATGTTGTTCAAAATATTGCAGAATATATTGAACAATCTGGAAAAGAAAAATTCTTAAAAATTACAGTATGTGATGAATCTCAATTTATATTTAATAGTATTATGAAAAGATTAAAAGCAATACCAGGAATTGATGTTTTGGAAGTTGCTTATATGTCTAGAAAGAAAATTAAAGATGGTACTGATGACGTTGATATACAATATTACTATACAGAAATTACAAATGAAAATGTAAATAAATGGAGCGCAATAGAATTTCTTTTAGATAAATTAAATATAAATAAAGAAGAAGTAATTGCAATAGGCGATAATGTAAATGATAAAGAAATGATAGAAGAGGCTGGGCTAGGAATAGTAATGGGAAATAGCAATCCTAAAATGAAAGAAATAGCAGATAAAATTGTTGCAGATAATAATTCCGAAGGAGTTTTAGAAGCAATAAAGAATTATGTTTTAAGTTAACTTTACAACAATATTACAAAAAAAATAAGTTTGTGTTACAATGTTTCATTTCGTTGATTTTGGACTAAAATTGTTGTAGAATAAAGAAAATGATATTCGGTGAGAATATTGTAAAAATTAGATTTTTTATTATATACATGTGATAAAGGGAGGAACTTAACATGGCAATGAATCCAATGCAAAGAAGATCTAGAAATTCATTTTTAATAGGATTTTTAGTATCATTAATTTTAATGACTATAGTAGTAATTATTTTACTTATGAGAATCAAAACAATAAATGAAGCAAAAGAAGCTTTAGAAGCTTTACAAGTTCAATGTTACGTAGCTGCTGATGATTTAGAATCAGGAGAATCAATAACAATTGATGAAGATTTTGTTATGGCAACTGTTCAAACAACAATTGACCAATCAACATTAATTTCATCAGATGATTTCGAATATTACGATTCAGAAGGTAATATTGAAGTTAGATATAATGAAGATGGGACTCAAAAATATAAAGAATTAGTTATGAGAATTGATGTTCCAGCTGGTGCTTTTGTAACAAAAGATATGTTTATAGAAGCTGAAGAAGAAATTTCAAATACAGAAAGACTTCAAGAATATAATATGATTGTATTACCATCTCAATTAAAAAATGGAGATTATGTTGATATAAGATTATCATTACCAACTGGTCAAGACTATGTAGTATTAAGTAAAAAGAAAGTTCTTGGAACAGATGCTAGTGCAGTATGGTTCAATATGGATGAAGAAGAAATGTTAACAATTAACAATGCTATAGTTGAATCATATGTAATTGCTGGTTCAAAATTATATGCAACACCATATACAAACCCAGGAATGCAAAAAGCATCAGAAACTACATATACAGTTAGTGGTGCTGTTCTTACTATGATTCAAAATAGCCCTAACATTACACAAGAAGCAAAAGATAATTTATGGCTAAGATATGATTCTGTTGCAAGAACAACAAATATAGAAACATTATTAGATAAATATAGAGATTCAATAAATAGTACAGTTGAATCAAAAACACAAGAAGAAGTATCAAAAGTTCAAGCTGCAAGACAATCTTATGTTGAATCATTAGCTGGAACAGAAGATATAGGATTCACAAGATAAAAATAGGAGGAAAGTATGAAAAAAGTCGCTTTTATAGGAAGTTATGATAAAGCTGATATGATTATATATATAGCGAAAACTTTAGTTAATTTAGGTAAAAAAGTGTTAGTTGTAGATTCTACAGTTACACAAAAAACTAGATACATAGTACCTACTATGAAAGCGCTTAAACAATATATTACAACTTTCGAAAAAATAGATATTGCGATTGGATTTGAAAATTTTAATCAAATAAAAGAGTATAAAGGTGAAGCTCTTGATTATGATTTTGCTTTAATAGATATAGATTCGTATAGAGGATATTATTATTATCAAATAAAAACAGAAGATAAAAAATATTTTATTACTTCATTTGATGTATATTGCTTGAGGAGAGGATTACAAGTTTTTAAAAAAATAGAAGAACCAATTGAAGTAACAAAAATTTTATTTACAAAAGAAATGTTACCAGAAGAAGATAGATACTTAGATTTTTTGGCTAAAGGATTGAAAGTTAAATGGGCAAAAGATATTTTATATTTTCCATTTGATCTAAGTGACCAAAATGCTATATTTGCAAATCAAAGATCAGGAAGAATTCAATTAAGAGGGTTAAGTATTCAATACATAGATGGAATATCATTTATGGCTGAAGAAATTTCCGGAGAATCTAGTGGAAATATTAAAAAGGCTGTAAAAATGATTGAAAGAAATTAATATCTGGAGGAAAATATGGCGATAATAGGTTTTTGGAGCGGTAGCAAAAAAGAATCAGGACAAACTGTTTCAATTGCTTCTATAGCTACACAAATGGCTATAGAACACAATTACAAAATACTATTAATAGATGCAACTTTTGATGATGATACAATGGAAAGATGTTTCTGGAATGTAAATGTTAACGCAAAAAAAGACATTGCAAAACAATTAAATAAAGGAAAAATGGACATTTCATCTGGAGCAGAAGGTTTAGTAAGTGCCGTTGCAAGTAATAAAGCTACTCCAGAGGTAATAACAAACTTTACAAGAGTTGTATTTAAAAATAGATTAGATGTGGTTTGTGGACTAAAAACAAAAGTAAGAGAAGATTATGTAAAATCATTAATGTTATATAAAGATTTATTAAAAGCAGCAGATAAATACTATGATATAGTATTTGTAGATTTAGAAAAAACACTAAATGATGAAACAACAAAAACTTTATTAGAAACATCACACATAATAGTATATAACTTTACTAAAAATTTAAAACAAGCAGATGAATATTTACAATTTATGCAAAAATACCCTGAGTTATTAAAAAGAGAGAAAGTAATTCCATTACTTTCAAATTCAGATGATAATACAGTGTACAATCCAAAAAATTATACAAGATATATAAATGAAAAAAGAGAAATTATTTCAATTCCTTATAATACATCATATGTAAAAAATATTTGTGAAGCAGGGGTTGCACAATTTTTCTTAACAACAAGACTAGCAAGTAAATTAAATGACAAAAATTCAGAATTTGCTGGTGCAGTAGAAAATTCTTGCAAAAGAATTATAGAAAAACTAAAAGAATTAAATTTAAAATCATAAACTCAAAATTTTAAAGGGAGGGAGACCTTTAGATGAATTTACCAAATTTAGCTTTAATCTTTGTTGTAGTTGTTGCAGCGATAGCAGCAATTGTTTACATGATTAAGAAAAACAAAAATCAAGAAATTGAAGAAGCTATCGAAGTTGACGATAAAACATTTACAATGGATAAAATGATTAAATTCGTTAAACAAAGATTAGATGAGATTACAAAAATAAACTTATATGATATAGGTTTATCAGAAGAAGAATTAAAAAGAAGAAGAGCCAAAAAATATGAATTAAAGAAAGCTCTTAAAGGTTGTACATATGGAGATGTTAATGATAAGAAATATGTTAAAGAATTAATATATGACTTATTATCAAAAGAATATGGTGTTGATGAAACAAATATATCAAAAGCAATTCCATTTGATACTCCATCTTTATTAACAGCTCAAGATAAATTTGATATTTTAATTCATGAATATAAGAAAACATTCTCATATGAAGCTTTAACAGAACTTATTAAAAAATACAATCTAGCAGCTTTAAAATATGTAGAGGGAGAATCTAAACCTTGTTATGTTATAACAAAAGAAGAGATTGATGATATTTATGAACAAGAACAAATTCATCTAGATTTTCCAGATAAACTAGAAATTGTAGTTCAAAGAATTTATCAAAAATATAAAGGATTCAGTAGTATAGATGAAATTAGAGATATGAACATAGATGGTGTATCTGGTGGTACATCAGGTCTTCCTGAATCATTCTTAAGCCAAGTTGCTCAAACTGATGGAGACTATTTGAAACAAGCTATGGAATCAAAAATACCAAGAGCCTGTGATGCTATATGGATATTCTTCCAAGGTAAATCTATTCGTTTAGCATTCTTATCTTTTGGTACTGAGGCAGAATTAAAAAGAGTATGTCAAAATATTTACAAATATAATAACCCTGGTCAGTTATCTGACACAAACGGATTCAAAATTAATGAAATGAAAGACGGTTCTCGTGTCGTTGTTGTTAGACCTTCAATGTGCGAAACTTGGGCATTCTTCGTAAGAAAGTTCGACGTTAAAAGAGCTACTCTAGAACAAATCATTAAATTTGATGGAAAAGAAGAAACAATTGAATTATTAAAATTCCTTGTAAAAGGAGCTAGAATTATAGCTCTAACAGGAGAGCAAGGTTGTGGTAAAACAACAATGCTTATGGCGATGATTGAAAATATATATGAAACAATGAACCTTCGTATCACAGAAACAGCGTTTGAGTTGCACTTAAGAAAGATATATCCAACAAGAAATATCGTATCAATGCGTGAAACTGAAACAATTTCTGGACAAGACTGTCTAGACGTTCAAAAGAAAACTGACGGTTCTGTTAACATCATCGGTGAGGTTGCTACTGACCCCGTTGCTTCTTGGATGATCCAATCAGCCCAAGTTGCTTCTAAATTTACATTATTTACTCACCACGCTAAAACTTTCCCTAACTTAGTTACAGCACTTCGTAACTCAATGTTAAGAGCTGGTGTATTTAAAGATGAGCAAACAGCTGCAGAGCAAGTTGTTCAAGTTTTAAACTTTAACATTCACTTAGTAAAAGACTTTAGAGGTAGACGTTATATCGAAAGAGTAACAGAGTGTATTCCAGTAGAAGAGAAGAACGAATATACATTTGACCATAGAAATGAAAAAACATTAGAAGGAAAATTTGATAAATTTTTCGATAATGCTACAATATTCTTTACAAAACAAACAAATAGAGAATTATATAAATACCATAACGTATTAGAATTTGCTGATGATTCTTATATTTTAACAAATCCAATTTCACCAGAAAATATTAGAGGTATGAGAGAAAACATGAATGATACAGACGTTGTTGCGTTTGATGCATTCTTGGAAAGAAACTGGGGAATTAAACCACCAAAACTACCAAAATATGATGAAAATGGTAATGAAATAGTAGAACAACCAAAAACAGAAGAAAAGAAAGAAACTGCACCAGAGGTAAAAAAGGTTCCTAGACCAAATCAACCTCAAAATGCAAATGGAATGAAAAGAAGACCTGTAAGTAATACTACAGGAAGCCAATCAACACAAAAACCAAAAACAGAAAATACAACAAATACACAAAATAAACCAACAGTATAAAAAACAATAATTATAAAACTTTTAGAAAGAGAGGAAGCAACTAAATGAGCATGCCAGTAATATTAATAGCTGTTGTAGGTGGCTTATTTGGTATTATCGTTCTTGCATATGTTATAATGTCAAGCAAAATGCAAAACAAAAATACTAAATATGTAAAACAATTAGTTGAAGGAACTAAAAAGTCTTCATTTAGTATGGATATTTTTTATCAAAAATTCTATATTAAATGTGTTAATATGCCATTCCTAAGAAGATATACATTAAAATTAAGAAGAAGACTTGAAATTATAAATCTTGAAGATGAGTATATAACAAGAAAACAAGTTGCTAAAATATTATTCAAAGCAATAATATTAGTTGTGCCACTAACAGCATTTATAATTTATATGACTTATTCAAACTTCTTATTGTTAAGTTCATTGTTGCTATTTGAATTATTCTTCCTAGAATCTCTTCTAGAAGGTATGGTTGACGGTATTGATAATAAATTACTAAGAGAACAATTAGATTTCTTTGCTGAAATCAGACATGCTTATCATGAATACAACATGGTTGAAGAAGCTATTTATGAAGTTTCACAAGACGATGAAAAAGAAGTATCACGACAAGCAGAAAAAATATATGAAGTTTTAATTTCTGATGATCCAGAAACAGAACTTGAAAAATATTATGATATTGCTCCAAACAGTTACTTAAAAGAGTTTGCTGGAGTATCATATTTAACAAAAGAATTTGGTGATAGAAAAGATAAAGATGGTGCATCTCTTTACTTAAAAAACTTAAATAATATTACACAAGAGATGCAAATCGAAATTATGAAAAGAGATAAATTGGACTATGTGTTCCAATCTCTATCAATGATTTCTGCAGTTCCAATATTATTCTTAGATGTTGTAAAAAACTGGGCAATTGGACAGTTCGCTTTTACAAGACAATTCTATAATGGAACTTTAGGATTCATGGTACAAGTAGGTCTTATTATATTAACTTTCTTATCTTTTATAATAGTAAGAAAATTAAAAGACAATGGTAGTGTAAATACAGCAAAAAACATGGAAAACCCTTGGCAAGCAAAACTTTACAAAAAACCATTAGTTAAAAAATTAGTTGATTGTTTTATACCAAAACAAGGATCAAAAGATTATAGAAAAATAGTTCAATTATTAAAAGATTCAGCATCAAAATTAAAAATTGAATGGTTATACATAAATAGAATTTGCATTGCAATTCTTGGATTTATACTTGGAATAATAATTTTATTTGCTGCACATAAGATGGCTATAAATTATCAATTTACAGAGCCAACGTCAGATTATAACTTACTTGGAACAATGTCAGAATCTCAAGAAAAGAAAGCAATGGAAACGACTGAAAAAGATAATTATTTCTTGAAAAAATATCAACATGATTATGATATAACTCAAGAAGAATTAGCTGAAGATGTTGCAGAATCAGATCAATATGGAATGAGTTCTGCAGAAGAATTAGAAACAATAACAACAAGAATTTGGGATAAATTACAAATTGTTCAATCAGAATATGTTAAATGGTTTGAAGTATTAATTGCATTAGTAATAATGGTACTTTCATATCAAGGACCAGTATGGTTATTAATATTCCAAAAAATCATGAGACAAATGGATATGGAAAATGAAGTAATGCAATTCCAAACAATTATATTAATGCTTATGAAAATTGAAAGGGTTAACGTAGAAATGATTCTAGAATGGCTAGAAAGATATTCTAATATATTTAGAGAGCCAATCAGTAAATGTGTTAATAACTACGAAAGTGGACCTTGGGAAGCATTAGAAGAATTAAAAAATGATATATCTTTCCAACAATTAATAAGAATAGTAGAAAGCTTACAAGCTGCTGTTGAGCAAATACCAATTAGAGAGGCTTTTGATGAGTTAGATACAGAAAGAGCTTACCACCAAGAAAAGAGAAAAGAATCAAACGAAAGATTGATTGCAAGAAAATCAAAAATTGGTCAAATAATAGGTTTTGCCCCAATGGTTGTACTATTTGTTGGTTACTTGATCGTACCAATGTGTGTAATCGGTATGACAAGTATGACAAAAGCATTCTCAACAATGTCTTCAATGTCAATGTAATAAAGAAAGGTAAAATAAAATGGAAAATGCTGCGAAAGCTTTAGAAATAGCAGCTGGAGTTTTGCTAGCTGTACTAATAATGTCGCTTATTGCTTACTTCTTTTCTTCAGTTAGATTATGGCCTGAAGAAGAAGACTCAATGGAAACAGCGGAACAATTAGCAAAATTTAATTTAGAATATGAAGTTTTTGATAAAAAGGCAATGTATGGCGCTGATGTCATATCTTGCCTAACCAAAGCTCAAAGTAATAATGAAAAATATGTTGCTGGTGAAAAATATTTAACTGGAAACAAATATGGTGAAAAATATTGGATTAATGTATATGTAAATATAAAATCTGATTTAGAAGAATCTCTTGAAGTATATTACTTTGATGAAACAACTGCTGGATTTAATAAACAAAAAATGCTATTAGAAGGATCTGACGTGACTGGTTCAAGTGCAATAAAAATGGGAGATGTAGGATTTGTATTCAATAAAAAAGATGGAAATATATATTCTACATTTGATGAAACAACTCCATTACTAACTAAATATGAAGAAATAGCACCAACTGAATTATCAGGAATAGAGGGGTTAAGTACAACTGAAACTAATAAATTACATAATGGAACAGAAAACTATGACGTAACTCCACTTCAAACTTTAGTTAGTTTTGCTAGTACTAATATGAAGCAAACAGTTACAAACCAAGGTGGTCAAGACCAGTTAAAAATATGGAGTTCTGCAGTTTGGACATCGGCTTTATATGATTTTAAAACAAGAAGATTTAGATGTGATGATATAAAATATAGTGATATTACAGGAAGAGTTAATGAAATATATTTTTCAGAAATATAATATAGGAGGAAGTAATATATGGAGAATGGCTCAAGAGCTTTGTTGATGGCTGCAACTGTTTTACTAGGAATATTCCTCTTATCAATAATGATATATATGTTTAGAGCAGGAGGGAGAGTTTCTAAAGCCTATGATGATAAACAGATAAATCAACAATTAGAAGCTCATAATGGTCAATTTGAATATTATGATACACCTTACAATACTATTACTGATGTTGTATCATTGGCCAATTTAGTATATAGTACAAATGAAGAATGTGAATACACAAATGGATATGCAATACAACTAGAAATTGATATAGCAGGAGCAATCTATTCAATTCCAAGTGAATATAAAAATGAAAATGCCACAAAATTAAGTGAGAAACAATACTTAACTCAAAGAAACACAATTGCTTTTGGGGCAGACAAAAAAGAAGTTTCTATATTTAATTTGATGAATACCCCTGTAAATCAATTAAAACAATTAAATGGAACTGCAAGTTCTTTCACTTTAACAAAATATAATACTGAATCTAACAGTACAGTAAATATTACAGATACATTATCAGAAACATTATCTCAAACGAGATTAGATGGAAATAATAGAAGAATATATAAATATATTTTTGTATGTGAATCAGGTGATGATTTTGAATATTATGATGAAACAGGAAGAGTAAAATCTATAAAATTAAAATTATATATTAATCCAGAATATTAGATAAAAAAATATAAATTTTTAATTAATATATATTGAAAAATGAAAAATAATTAGGTAAAATACAACTAGACATGAGAAATAAAACAATATGAAAAGTAGGGTTTATAAATGAAAAAATATTTTCTTATAATTGTTATTATTGTAATTGCAGTTTTATCAATATTTTTCTTTAAATATAAAGATTATCAAACACAAAAAAGAGAAATAGATTCATTTAATTCTCAATATGAGTTATATAATAAAGAAGAAATAAATGGATTAGATGTAACTACAGTTATAAATAAAGCAACAAGTAATAATGAAAAATATGAAATTCCAAAAGATGAAAATGGTCTATATATATTGGATGACCAATATAGTATAGAAATTTATGTAACATTAGTATTAGACGAAATTACCTTAAATATGGAAAAAATAGTCTTATCTGATATTACAAATTTTGTAAGACATTTTGGAGAAATCGACTTTAAATGTTCAAAGGTAACTTACCATGAAAAAACTGGTAGAATAGCAACAATGACATTTGAAGCCGAAGAATACTAAAGTTTTTAATGTTATACTAGGGCTATGTTTTCTAGTTAATTTTAAATAAAATATACAATTTTTAAGGAGGAAGAAGTTATGGAGAATGCTTCAAAGGCACTTTTAATCGCAGGTGCAATTTTATTATGTATTTTGATTATCGCTATTGGTATGTTTATTTACAATAGTGCATCAAGTACAATTACAGACTCATTAACATCAATGTCTACACAAGAAATCGACGCTTTCAATAACCAATTTACAGGATATGAAGGTGCTCAAACAGGATCAAATATTAAAGCTTTAGTTGGAAGATTAATAGCTAACGCTGATACATACAGAGATGAACCAGCAAAAGTTCCACAAGTTTATATCAACCAATTAAGCAACACAAAGAAAAATTTTGTTAGAGCTGCATTTGATGCAAACAATGCAGGTATGCCACAAAACTATATCACATACTTAGGAAAAATCAGAAATTCAGTTGAAACAAAACATGAATACTGGGTTGAAATCAACTTCCAAGATAATGGTATTATTGACTATATCATAATTTCTTATGATGCTTCTGATAAAGTTGATCCAGATGCTCAAATGAGAACAAACCAAAGTAACGTACAATGTGCTATGGGACAAACACCTTAATTCTTAAAAAGGGAAATTTAATTTATGGAAAATGGGTCAAAAGCTCTTTTAATTGCTGGAGCAATATTAGTTGTAATACTAATAATAGCTATAGGAATGTTTGTTACAAATGATGCCAATAGCACAGTAGATGATGCTTTGAGTTCAATGTCAACTCAAGAAATTGAAGCTTTCAATTTGAAATTTACTATGTATGAAGGAGAACAAACAGGAGCTAATATAAAAGCATTAGTGGGAACACTAATTGCAAATTCTAATACTAATAAGTCTGAAATAACAAAAATACCTGGTGTTTTTATGGAAACATCAGATAGTACTTATGATTCTGGAATACCAGAAGCAGATAGTAATTCAGAATATATTAGTGGATTAGAAAATATAAAAAAGAATATTGATGTTAAACATAAATATTGGGTAGAAATATCTTTCCAAGATAATGGATTATTAGATTATATTAATATATCATATAATAAATCTAATAAAATAGAACCTATGTTTAGAAAATAATTTAATAAAGTAATAAAAGTGGTATATATATTATACTTATATACCACTTTACTTTAATATAAATACTATATAAGAAAGGGAAAAGTATGGATGAAAATGCAACAAGAGCGTTAAATATGGCATTTGCTGTTATAGTTTTGGTGTTTGCCTTATCATTAGCTATATATATGTTTTCTATGGTTGCTTCAACTTCAGAAACATTAGCTTTTTATTCAGACTCAACAATATATTATGATAATGTTGAGCTTGTAAAATATTGCTCTACTTGTTCAGAAGCAAATCCATCAAGAAATGTATATTGTGACAATTGTGGTGATCCATTTAGTACTGATGAAGATTCATTAACAAATGGTACTGCTAGAATTGTTTCTGCTGAAACAATAATTCCAACCTTATATAGATATTATAAAGAAAACTTCTGTGTTAAAATCTGTGATGCTAGCCGGAGAATTAATACAAATTTTTGATGTATATTTAGAAGGAAAAGCAAATGGAGCTATAGGTGATACCTCTAATGGATTAGGAGGTACAGTTACATCTATTCAAAATTATGCATATAACTCTGTTTTTGGAAATAAAACTACGGATTTTAAATCATATTATTTAAACGGAGCACCATGGTTAGGTAACCCAGAATTAGTAAAATTAAGAATTGATTTATTTGTTAATGGAAAAGCTGGATATATAAATGATAAATATCTAGACTATACAAATAATGAATTTTATCAAGCTATAAAAGCAAATCCCCCAAAACAATTTAAAGAAGAATTTATTAACTATTCATATACAGGTCAAACAATAGAAACAGAAGATGGAGATTCTTTAGTTGTTGGGGCAAGTGCAAAAGATAAAACTATAATAATTTATACAATGCTACCATAAAAGGAGCAACACCATAATAATTTAAATTTTAAGGAGGAAGAATTATATGAGTGATACATTAATTACAATTGTTGCAATATTACTAGCAACTGTTTTAATGTTTATTTTCCCATTATTATCAGTATCTGAAAGAAGTGATGATATATCACAATTATCAGTACAAACTGCAACAGCTGAATTTGTGGATAATTCAAGAACAATTGGAAAAATAACAATGGATAATTATACCAAATTAGTAACAACAATAGCTGCTACAGGAAATTCATACGATGTTGAAATGGAAGTAAAAGTATTAGATGAAAACATTGGAAAAAAATCAGCATGGACACAAGGAACTGTAATTGGTGAAAATGTTTATTACTCTGTATATACTTCTCAAATCGTTGAAGTTTTAGAGGATAAAGATAATAAATACAACTCAAATGGAGTTTATAAAATGAAAGAAGGAGATATTTTTTCTGTTAGTGTAAAAAATACTAATAAAACATTATCTCAAACAATTAGAGGTGTATTTTATTCTATTTCAGGAAGTGATGTATACACAATTGCAGCACAATCTTCAGGTGTTGTAACAGCTAATGGATCTTATTAATATAAAGGAAGTTATTAATGAAATTACAAGGAGTTAGTGTTCTATTTGCATTAATTGTATTACCACTAATTTTAGTATTATCGTATTACATAAGATTGCAAGTAGAAACAATAAATTTGCAAAATACATATGACGCTAAATTATTGAATTCGACACGTGATGCATTATCCGCATTTGAAATTAATACAGCAAATGAGGATTTATCAACCGTGTCTGATTCTTTGCGTACAATAATAGATGCATCTTCAAATGTCTTTATTAATACTTTAGCGACAAATTTAGGAATGTCAAATGCAAGTAAAAGTTATATAGAACCATTTGTACCATCACTATTATATACTCTATATGATGGATATTATATATATGCTCCAACTAGAGTGCCAACAGTGTTAACTGATGCAGACGGAAACGCTGTTTCTGTGGGTGATGCGGGAGTGACTGTAAATGGTGATTATGCAACTTATTCTTATACAGTAGCTCATTCAACAAAAGAATCAGAAGATGAATGTGAGGTTTGTGCTACAGGTGGTACTACTCATATAAAATATGCAGATTATTCAAATGTAAATAATTATATGAAATATACAAAAATAGAAGGACATGATGCTGTAAAATATGATTATGGACAAGTTTTATATGTATCAAAAGATGATCCTAATAAATATACAACTGATATAAATGAGGCTGAATTAAAAACAAAAAATGTTTTAAAATCATATATGCCATATTCTGCAAGATATAAAAAAGGTACAGATTTTGATATTTCAGTTGTTTATACTTTAGATAACTATATTACAATAGAAGGTAATGTAGGAAATGTATATTATACAAAATCTGGATATTTATTACCTATAGATTGTTATGTTGATTCAGGCGATATAGTAGATTTAAAAAAATATAGTCAAGAAGATGCTAAAAATGAAGTTGAACGAGGCAGAGAAATTACTTTAGTTTTAGCAGACGGAACTGAATTGAAATCAGGTGGATCTGGTAGCTACGAATCAATTAGTGAAAGTATTGTAACTTTAAATACTAGAATTGATAATGCTCATTACTATAAAATAGCAATTCAAGTTGGCGCTATGTTAAAAGATGCTGATGAAGTAAAGAAAGTTATAACAGATGCAGGATTAACTTTTGACACTAATAATGTTTTAGCTCAATTAGAAGAAGTAATGACAAATTCTAATGCTGAAATAAATAGATTACAATATGAATTAGATAAAATGTCAGCTATGACATATTATGTAACAGGTATAATTTTTACAGAGTGGGTACAAGATACGTTAAATGTTGTTCAGGAGAAATATTTAATTGAAATTTCAGGACAAGAATATAGAACAGTAAATGGAAATGAACAATTAACATATAAATTTGATTCAGACTCACAAATATTTATGATTACTGGAACAACAACAAATGGTGTAACAGATATACCAGAAGACTCTGTTTTTTATACACATAAATTAAATGTAATAAGAAACTCTATACAATATAATTTGAATTTAGCAATGTCTACTTATAACAATATGACAACTGGTCAAAGTTCTTATGCTATGCCAGTTATGGAAAGTGAAGAGTGGCAAAAAATATTAACAAACCCTTCAATTGTATCTTTCTTGCAAGGATATCACTGTGGTTTAAAAACTTATAATAATTATATGATAGTATCTAGTACAAATAATGAAATATCTGTATCTACAGAAGATGTTTATTATGTAGATAAAGAAAAATTTTCAAATGAAAGTTCAGAATATCATAAAATAGATTGTCCAAAATTGACGAGCGCTTCAGGAGAATATATAGCATTTACTTCAAAAGAAGCAAAATATGATAAAGTATATAACAAACATAATTCATTATTATCTTATAGATATGATCATAAAAATTATGCATGTTATGAATGTATAAATGATGGCAATTATGAAGTAAACAATGTTTTCCCATCAGGAGATGCTACTTTGAAAAAGGCATATTATATAGGTGTTGGAAAATGTAAAAATAATCTATATAAGATGAATGCAATAGATATTCCTCAAGGATATGAAATTATATATAATGAAGATACTGCACCAGCTGGTATTACTAGATCAGCATCATTACCAATATCAAAAATAAAAGCTATAGAAGTGGTAGTTGGAACAATAAAAACAACAAATCCACAAGAAACTGTTCTTCAATATAGAGTTGGTTTAGGAAATGCGGCAAATCTTTTTACAGATGAATTATATTCACTTTCATCAAATGTTGTAGTGGAAAATACAATTGTAGTTAGATTAGATCCAAATAAAACAGCTTCTCAAAGTACTTCTATTTTAGAAGGTGGTTCTTTAAATTTATATTTTGAAACTCAAGCAGAAAATTCTACTGCATATACAGATGCTTACACTGGTAATGAAACAAAGGATGAGCAAAACAAAGTATTTAAAGATGCAATAAAGTATGTAAGAATTATTTATAAATAAAATAAAAATGGTTAATATAAATTTATGAAGAAAATAAAATTTATATTAACCTTTTTTTTGTTGTTAAATTTATACATTTATGTATCTTTTATAACATTAATTCCAAATAATATTGTTCTTTTAGAGGGAGAAATATATGAGCCAAGAAAAATATTTGGAATTGAATTCATAGAAGTTACAGAAACTTCTAATGATGATATTAACACAAGTAAACTAGAAATAAAATTATTTGGTAAAATTAATTTAAAAGATGTAGTAATTACTAAAATGAAAAATACTAAAGTTGTTCCAGTTGGAAAAATAATTGGCTTGAAAATGTATACAAATGGCGTTTTAGTTGTGGGAGTTTCAGAAATAGAAGATACTAATAATATTTTGAATAAGCCATATGAAAATACTGATATAAAATCAGGAGATACAATTTTAAAAATTAATGAGAATATTGTCGAAAATATAGATAATTTAAAAAGAATTGTAAATGAATCAAAAGGAGAAGAATTAAATTTAACTGTTTTTAGAAATGGAAGTATTATAAATACAGATATAAAACCAATTAAAACAGACGAAAGTGAATATAAAATAGGTCTTTGGGTTAAAGATGCGGCAACTGGAGTTGGAACCATGAGCTTTTATATACCAGAAACTAATGAATATGGAATTTTAGGTCATGGAATTACAGATACTGACACAAACAATTTAATAAATATAGATTCTGGTGAATTAGTAACAGCAAAAATTATATCATTAAAAAAAGGTGAAAATGGAGTTCCAGGTGAAATAAAAGGAACAATAATTAATAGTCAAACAATAGGAGATATAAGAAAAAATACACAATTTGGTGTATATGGTAAATTAAATAATATAACAGCTTTGAATATAGATTCTTCAAAAGCAATTGAAATAGCATTAAGAAATGAAATAAAAGAAGGAAAAGCTACGGTACTGTGTGCTTTTAATGAAAATAATACTGTAAATGAATATGAAATAGAAATAGAAAAGATTTATATAGATAATGATTATAATAATAAGAGTATGTTAATAAAAATTGTAGATGAAAAATTATTAGAAGAGACTGGTGGGATCATAAGAGGATTATCAGGAGCACCTATCATTCAAAATGGAAAATTTATAGGAGCAATAACCAATGTTTTAGTATCGGATCCAAGCGTAGGATATGCTATATTTGCGGATTTGATGGTAAAAGAATTAAGTAAAACTATTGACTAAAAAAATATATATTTATATAATCATTTCAAATGTAAAACCTTAAATAGCATTATAGAAAAAGAGGTAATTATGAATAGTACAATTGTTTTATTAGGAATTGCAATAGCTTGTATAGTAATTTTTATATATGTAATAAAAAATTTAAAAACATTATCACAAAAATTAGAAAAATATAAAGATAATAAATTAATAAAATGTATAATTATATTTATTTTAATTTGTTTAATTGCTTGTTTTATTTATTATATATATGGTCAAATAAATGGATTAATAAATAATATAAACTGGTATAAAATAGCTAAAGAAAATGACAAACTATATGAAAGATATGATGAATTAATTGCAAAAGAAAATAAATATTACAATGAAAAAATAAATTTAAATTATAAAAATCAAAAATATAATGAACCATATATTCCAGAAGGTTTCACATATGTTGAAGGGGAGTGGAATTCTGGTTTTGTAATTCAAGATTCAAATCAAAATCAATATGTTTGGGTTCCTTGTACAAATAAAGATAATTTAGAAATTCCAAAACTTGAAAGAAAAATTTGGTCAACACAAGATTTTATAAGCAAAGATCTTTGCAATAATGATGAATATGAAGAATTTATAAAAAGTGCTTTAGAAAACGGAGGTTTTTATATTTCAAGATTTGAAATAGGAAAAGAAAATGATAAACCTGTTTCAAAAAAAGGAGTAGAAGTTTGGGCAAATCTTAATAAAGCAGAAGCAAATAAAATTATTGAAACAATGTATGATAATATAAATTGTGATTTAATAAATGGTTACGCCTATGATACAGCCTTAACATGGATAACTGAAAATAATGAAATAAAAGCCAATATAATAGATATGGAAAATAGTGAAAAAACTTTATCAGGTAGAAGTGCTTATAATAACATATATGATTTTACAGATAATATAATGGAAATTACTTCAGAAACCACATATTCAAATGTAATAGTAAGAGGTTTTCCGTATGAAATATCAGATGAAATTCAAGAATATGTATTAGATTTTGGATATGATATTGAAAAATTTGATAGATTTTCAATTCAAGAAGATGAAAACTTTTTTACAGTAGTGTCAAAATTAGCTTTTAGAACAATAATATATAAATAAAATAAGAAAGGTAATTAGATTAATTTCTAATAAAAATTAAAATGAAAAATAAAAATATAATAATACATGTAATACAAGTTTTATTAATTATTTGCTTTATAATTTCTATTACTCCAAAAGAATTTCAAAATGATACATTTTTTACAATAGTAATAGGGAATAGAGTTCTAGAACATGGAGTAGAAACAGAAGAGCATTTAGTTTGGCATGAAGGATTAGAATATACTAATTCAAGATGGTTGTTTGATGCAATAATAGCAATAATAAACAATAATTTTGGTTATACAGGAATATATGTATTTGTAATGTTTATAGCATCATTACAAGGTATTTTATATTATTATATAATAAATAAAATAACAAAAAATAAATATATATCTTTTCTTATAACCTTGTTTATAATGTATGCTTCAAGAAATGCTATTGCAGCTAGATCACAAGTTGTTTCTTTCTTGTTATTTATACTCGAATTTTATGTAATAGAAAAAATGTTGGAAACCAATAAAAATAGATATTTTGTAATTTTATCAGTAATACCACTATTATTGGTAAATGTTCATGCATCAGTGTTTCCAATGTATTTTGTAATATTTTTGCCATATATAGCAGAATTTATTTTAGCAAAATTAAAAATAAATATTAATGAAAATATTGTAATAGAAAACAGAAATATTAAAAAATTAATTATAGCTTTAATATTAGGAATAATATTTAGTTTTTGCACACCAAAAGGAGTTTCTCCATATACAGATATGTTTAAAGCAATGGGAGGAATTTCAATAGATATTATAACAGAATTACAACCAATAGATATAACAGAAGAATTTTATTTTTGGATGATGTTAATTATATCAATTTTTGTAATGATGTTTACAAAAACTAAATTGAAAATAACTGATGGATTTTTTATTTTGGGCTTTGCGTTAATGTCATTAGTAACATATAGAACTATATTTTTCTTTTATTTAATTTCGTCTATTGGAATAATAAGAATGATTAATGATTTTATAAAAGAAAATAAAGCTGAGAATATAAAAATTAATAATAAAATAAAAATATTAATTGTAACTATGATATATATAGCTATAGGAATTACTTCAATTAATAGATTATATGCTAAATTAATATACGATTATGTAGACACTGTAAACTATCCAGTTAATGCAACCAATTATATATTAAATAATGTTGATTTAGAAAATATGAAAATATATAATCATTTTAATTTTGGAAGTTACTTAGAATTGAACGGAATAAAAGCATTTATAGACTCACGTTCTGGAGTTTTTACAGAAGAATTTAATCCAGGAACAACAATATTAAATGATTGGTGGGAAGCTTGCTATGGCTCTACACATTATAGTAAAGTATTTGATAAATATAATATAACCCATGCATTACTATATAATGAAGAATTAATAACAATATATATTTCAGAAGATGAAGATTGGAATCTTATATATCAAGATGACAAATTCTCAATCTATGAAAGAGTAAGTGATAAAGATATGTAATTGGAAAAATTTATAGTTAATATAATACAAAAAAGAGTTTCAGTATAGTAAAAAATAATGTAGACACTCCAAATGGTGTCTACATTTATTTTTTTATAATTAAATTATTTACTTTCAAGTAGCATTGGACCAATATTTGTAACAGTTCCAGCTCCAAGAGTGATAATAATATCTTTGTCTTTTACATTTGATTTTACATATTCTATGACTTCGTCAAAATTAGGCATATAAGTTGCTATTTTTCCCAAAGAATTTATTTTATTTACCAAATCTTCAGAAGAAATATTGAAAGTGTTTTGTTCACGAGCAGCATATATATCTAAAATTATTATATTATCAAAGTTTGAAATTGCATCAGCAAAATCATCTAATAATAATTTTGTTCTACTATAAGTATGAGGTTGAAAAATAACCCAAGATTCGTTATAAGTTTTATTTTTTATTGCATTTGCTGTTGCTTTTATTTCTGTTGGATGATGAGCATAATCATCAAAAATAGAAACAGAATCATTTAATTTGCCTTTAAATTCAAGTCTACGTTCAGCACCAGTAAATTCTTTTAATGAATCACGAATAATTTCTTTTTCAATTCCGTAGAAATCACAAACAGCAGCACATGCAAGAGCATTTAAGATGTTGTGTTTTCCAGCCACAGATAATTGTATTGTTATATAAAATTCGCCTTTTTTATAAATATCAAATTTTGCAAAACCATTTTCATCATAAGAAATATTTTTTGCTAAAAAGTCTGCTTTTTCATTTTCAATACCATAAGAAATAAATTGAGATTTTACAATATTTTTCAAATTATAACAATTTTCATCATCTGCATTTGTAACTAAAAGACCATCTTCATCTAAAAGAGAAGAAAAATCTTTAAAAGTTTTTACGATATTATCAAAAGTTTTGTAATAATCTAAATGATCATTATCTATATTTAAAATTACTTCTGTTTTTGGGAAGAATTTTAAAAAGTTTCCTTTATATTCACAAGATTCTAAAATAAAATATTCACTATTTCCAACTCTATAATTACCACCAATATTTCTTAGTAAAGCACCCACTTCAATTGTTGGATCTTTTTCTGCATTTACAAAACAAATAGAAATCATAGAAGTTGTTGTTGTTTTTCCATGAGTACCAGAAATACAAATAGTTTCTTTATAAAGCTTTGTTAAATAACCAACAAATTCACCTCTACCAACTAAAGGAATATTATTTTCTTTTGCAAGAATTATTTCTGGATCAGAATCATTTATTGCGGCAGAAAAAACAATAAGATCAGCCTTTTTTGAATTTTCTAAATCATGACCTATTGTAGTTTTTATTCCATGTTTATTTAAATTATCTGTAATTTGGCTTTGATTTAAATCAGAACCAGTTACAGTGAAATTCCAATTTTTTAAAGTTTCAGCAATAGCACTCATGCTGATTCCGCCAATTCCAATAAGGTGAATATGTTTATATTTTTTTAAATCTGATATCTCTAAATTCATAGTTGCCTCCTAAAATATTATAGCCATTATACTATTATAAATATATAATTTCAAGTAAATTGATTAAAAATCGATTTTCAGCATCTGGCATAATATGACTAAAAGTTGTTTTTGTGAATTGTAAAATTATATAAAAATTAATAAAAAAATATATAAAAAAAGAAGGAAAAAAAGTTTTTTTGTAGAATATTAAAATAGTGATACATAGATTTTTTTAAGATATGTATTAAAACGATAAGAAAGAGGTGCTTAAAACAATGCAAATAACAGATGTACGTTTAAGAAAAGTAAATTTAGAAAACAGAATGAAAGCAGTTGCTTCTGTAACATTCGATGGTGAATTCGTAATTCACGACATTAAAGTTATCGAAAGTCAAAATGGATTATTCATAGCTATGCCAAGCAAAAAAACTCCAAACGGAGAATTCAAAGATATAGCTCATCCAATCAATGCTGAAACTAGAGAAAAAATTCAAAAAGCTATTTTAGAAGCTTATGAAGCTCCAGAAGCTGAAACAGCAGAATCAGCAGAATAATTTTAGATAGTTTGAAAAAGCGTTACCAAGTAACGCTTTTTTTGTTGGAAAAATATATATTTTTATCCCTAAAAACAAGTGGTAAAAAATCTAAATTTATATTGTTATTTTTTTGAATATTATATATAATATCATAAATAAGGAGTAGTGTTATGAAAAATAATGGAATTGAAGATATTATAATTGGAAATGGCTATAATACCAAAAAGAAAAAAAATACTGGTTTAAAAATAGTAATGTTTTTTCTAATAATAATTCTTGCTCTTTTTATTGGAGCTTATTATTATTTCACAAATATGAATACAATATCTGCTAAAGAAATGTTTGTAACAAATATTTCTAAATCAAATATTAAAGAACTACTACAAAGCAATATATATACAACAACTGTAGAAAAAATTCAAGAAAAAGATTTTGAAACAAATACAAATATAAGTTTTTCAACAACTTTAAAAAATGAAGAACTAAAAAATATAGATGTAAGTAAAGTAACTTTAGAAATTTCAAATAAAAATGATGTAGATAATTTACAGTCTTTAAATGAAGCAGTTTTAAATTATGCAGAAAATGAAGTTTTTAGATTAAAAATGTTATCAAATGAAAATTCAATTGCTTTATTTTCAAATGAAATAAATGATAAATATGTAGGTTGTAATTATGAAAATTTAGAATCAACATTAGGAATAACATACGATTACGAACTTATTCAAAATTTAAAAACGGCAGAAAATATTAATATTACTGAAGATGAAAGAAATGAATATATAAAAAAATATTTCTCAAAAATTATAGAAAATATACCAGAAGAAAAATTTAGTATTCAAGAGAACATTGCAATCCAAAAAGATGTTGATACAATAGATGTTACTGCTTATACAGTTCAATTAAATCAAGAAGAAGTTAATTCTTTAATAAAAACAATTTTAACAGAACTAAAAGAAAATACAGAATTATTAAACAAAATTGCAATTGTAAAAGAAAGTGAAGTTTCTGAAGAAGTATTAGAAGAAATTCCAGAGGAAACACCAGAAGTAGCACCTGAAATAACCCCTGAAGAATCAACAGAAATTATACCAGAAGAAACTCAAGACGAAAATTCTTCAGAAGTTTCATCAGAAAATCCAGTAGAAAATGTGGAAAATAATCCAGAGGATGTTGTAGAAAGCAATCCAGAAGAAAATGCAAATCCGGAAAATCAAGAAGAAGGTAATACTGATGAAAGTTCAGATATTCCTGTTATAACAATAAATCCAGTAGCATCAATTTCTTTGGAAAATGTAACAGAAAGTCAAAAAGAAATTAAGTCTGAATTATCAAGTACAAAAACACCAGTTTATGATGCCACAAATCTAATTAAAAATTTATTTTTTGGAAAACAAGTTAATATGACTGTAGAAGAACTACAAGAATTAATTGACCAAAAAATTCAATTAAATGATTACTATGAAACAACTGATGGAACAGAAGGAAATGGACTAATAGTAAATGTATATGCAAGTAAAGAAAAAACAGAAAAAATCACAGCAACATTTCCAGATAATAGCACTTTAGATATTGAATTTGTTAAAAATTCAGATAAAGATAATGGAATAAAAATAACATATTTAAATGAAGATGAAAATAATAAAGAAAAAAATGGTTTTTCTTTAGATTTTAATAAAATTCAAAACGATGCAAATACAACAATTAAATCAACTTATAATGTAATAGAAAATGAAAAGATAAATAAAAAAGTTATAATTGATTTAAACACAGATGGAACAACAAGTTCAAAAGAATTAAAAAATGATGTTGTTTTAACTGTTTCAACAAGTGAAGGTGAAACAAAAGTAGTAATTGATAATACAATAGAATTTAAAAATGTAGAAGGGCTAGAAGAATTAACAGGAGAAAATTGTTTATATTTAGATCAATTACCAGAAGAAGAATTAAAAATAACTTTAGAAGATTTAAAAATTAAAACTCAAAATTTATATAATAGTAAAAAAGAAAATTTAAACTTTATTAATACAAATACAGGAGTTACTTTAGAAGATGTATCTTCAACTGTTAGTAGAGAAGATGCAAAAAATGCTTTAATAACAAGAGTATCAAATATGATGCAAGAAGCAATTGATAATTCCCAAGAATTTACAATAAAAAATCTTGAGAACTTAACTATAGATGGATACGAAGTTTCTTCTACTGTAACAGAAGAAAATGCAAAAATAGTTGTAGACACATATACATTTAATATAGATGCAAATTTCACATTAACTGATGCAGAATAATCGAAATAATTCTAAAGAGGAGAAAATATTATGGAAAGAAAAAAAAGCAAGTTAAAATTAAATAAAAGACGAGTAATAGTATTAATTGTTTTAGCAATAATTTGTGTATTAATTTTATTAGGAATTGTAAATTTATTTAAATTAATTTTTGCAAAAGAAAATGTTGTTGGTAATTTAGGAAATATGGGACTTGCTGTTTATGAAGATAAGCAAACTTTTTATAATAAATATGAAGAAGGAATTGTAAAAGTAAAAGGTGGAGAAGAATATCAAATAACAGATGAAACTGCATATTCAATTCATTTAGAAGGTGATACTGTTTATTATTTAACATTATCTAATTCAAATACTTTAGATTTAAAATCAGTAAAAACAAATGGTGACGAACCAAAGAAAATAAAAACTTTATCAACACCATCAAGTAAATTTTATGTAGAAGATGGATTTGTATATTATATTTCAAATAAAGATGCAATGGGAATTGTAAAATTCTCTTTAGATACAAATGAAGAAAATTTCATAGTAACTTATAATGTACAAGATTTTGTATTAGATGGAGATACAATTTTCTTTATAGATAATACAGGAACTTTATATTCAGTTGGAACAGATGGTAGCGAATTTAAAACAATTACAAACGAGTATAATATAAAAAGAATTCAAATATTAAAAAATTGGATTTATTTCTATAATACAGAAGAAAATGCTTTATGCAAAATAAAAAAAGATGGTTCTAAAATGAAAGTTGTTGCAACTTTTGTAAATAACGAAACTTATAATGTAACAAGCAAATATATTTATTATTTTGATGAAGTAAATAAACAAATTTGTAGATGTGATTTAAAAGGTAAAAAATCAAATGCAATTGTTTCTTTAAAAGCATCAAGAACAAAAATTAATATAGCAAATGATATATTATATTATTTAGATGATAGTGAAAGTGAAACAAGAATTTACCAAATGTATAGAGTAAAAACAAATGGTAATGCAGCAAAACCAATAGAATATTAAAAATGTATTGACAATTTAGAGTATTGAAGGTATAAATAAATTGTAAGTTGGAGGAGCCTATGAAATTAGGAACAGTCGTATATGAAAATAAAATATATAATTTAGACTATATGACAACAGAAGAAATGAAACAACTATTAACAAAAATCGAAAGTGACAAAAAAGCAACTATTACAGAAGCTAAAAATATTTTGAAAGCAAACTAAAGGGGGCAGAGTAGCTTTGGAAAATTTAACAGATCAAGAAATTTGTGTAAATTTAAAAAGATTGTATAATGAAACTGAAAATCAAGTAAAAACAAATGCCATGGTAAGTAGAGCTTTTATTGATAAAGTTTCAATAGAAACAATTAATAATAAAGTTACATCACAAATGAATTCAATAAAAACCAGTATTTATAATATAAACCCTAAATTTAAAGAAGGTTCTAAAAATTATGAGTTAACTAAGAAATTAGTAACAGAGTCATTGGCCGCTTACGAACAAGCTTTAATAGAACTTAGCCAATTTTACGACGGTAAAATTGAACAATTAATTTTAAGAAAAGTAGAACTTGAATCAAGTTTAATTGGAACAATTTTAAATGCTGAATATTTAAGACAAGAATTAGTATCAAACACTGATAAAAAAGAAAATGACAAAGTTAAAACTTCTGTAAAAGATAGTATAAGAGCTGTTTTAGAAAGATTTAAAAATAAAAAAACAGATAAAACAGAATCAATAAATCCAATGGAAATATCAAAATTGATGGATCAACAAGATGTTGTTTGTGAAATTGAACAACAATTTTCAAACAAAATTGAAAAAAGACAAGCAGATAAAATTAGTAATGATGAATTTTCAAAGAAAATAGAAAAAGAACTTGCATTAATTAATTCAGAAATTGAAAGAATTAATGATAGAAAAAAACAATCAATAATAGATGCAATGGAAGTTGGAAATAAAGAAGTAACAACTTCGATTAGAAAACCTAGAGTAATAAAGAAAATTACTAGCTTTTTTGCTAGTAGATTTAATACAGCAAAAGTTGTAGAAACAACAATAATAGATCCTTTAAATTTAAGAATTGAAAGTTTTAAAGCTAATGAATTAAGTAGTATGAAAGGATAAAAAATATATTAATAGGATGTGAATGAAATGGATTTTTTTAAAGAAGTTGGAGCTGCATGGAAAAAAGGTTCTGAAGCTAAAATAATGGGAGAGAATGGGAATGTTTTGTCAATAGAAGATGGAATAAAGTTTGTAAAGGACGAAGCCCAAAAATTTGAAGAACTATCAAAATCAAAAGTTACAGAGAAAACAATTAATCCTAAAACTGCAGAGGAAAGAGATTAAATCAAAATATAATTTGAAATTTTAAAAATATATCTTGAAAAAATGAATTAAGTGTGTTATATTATTAACATAATATTTGAAACGTTAGAAAAAAGCAAAGTAAGTAAATAAGATTGTTTTTAAAGAGAGAGTAAATGATGCGCTGAGAGTTTACTTAAAAATATATTTACTGAAATTTCACTTTTTGAGTTTTTAGATTGAACGTAAAAGTAGGTCTAAACGTTAGTTACGTTATAACTATTAATGAGGTTAACAATTAAGTTGATGAATTTAGGTGGTAACACGGTAAAATATCGTCCTATGCGAATATTTCGCATAGGATTTTTTGTTATTAATAAAAATTATATAAATGGGAGGAGTCAAAATGAAAGAAAAAATCGAAGAGATTCGAAAAAATGCAAAAGACATGATTGATGAAATCGTTGATTTGCAAGAATTACAAGAGTTAAAAGTTAAATTACTTGGTAAGAAAAGTGAATTATCAAGTCTTTTAAAAGGATTAGGAGCAGTTGCTCAAGAAGAAAGACCAAAAGTTGGTGCTTGGGTAAATGAAGCAAGAAAAGAAATTGAAGAAAAAATAAGTGAAGCTGAAAAAATCTTTAAAGAAAAAGCTATGGCAGCAAAACTTGAAAGTGAAAAAATCGATATTACAGCTCCAAGTACAAAAATTATTAGAGGAAGCAAACATCCAATTAACAGAGTAATTGAAGAAATTCAAGATATATTTGTTTCAATGGGATATGATGTTGTTGATGGTCCAGAACTTGAAACAGATGAATTCTGTTTTGAAAGATTAAATCTTCCACAAGGACATCCAGCAAGAGATATGCAAGATAGTTTCTATATAACAGATGAATATTTATTAAGAACACAAACATCAGCTGTTCAAGCAAGAACAATGCTTGCAAATGAAGAGAAATCTCCAATAAGAATGATTTGTACAGGAAAAACATATAGAAGAGAAGATGATGCAACTCACTCTCATCAATTCAATCAAGTAGAAGGATTAGTAATTGATTATAAAGATAGAAATACATCTTTAGCAGATTTAAAAGGTACGCTAGAAGTATTTATGAAAAAAATGTTAGGTCCAAATACAGAATTAAGATTTAGACCAAGTTATTTCCCATTTACAGAGCCATCTTATGAAGTTGATGTTACATGTTTTAAATGTGGTGGAAAAGGATGTCCACTTTGTAAGAAAACAGGATGGATTGAACTTTTAGGTTCTGGTATGGTTCATCCAAGAGTTCTAGAAATGAATGGATATGACCCAGAAAAATATTCTGGCTTTGCATTTGGTACAGGAATTGATAGATTAGCAATGTTCAAATATGGAATTACAGATATGAGATATCTTTATGCAAATGATGTGAGATTCTTATCTCAATTTGATCGTCAAGATAAAGAATAGATGATTGAAAGATAATTGAATTTAACGTCGTTAGATTTCAATAAAAATTTATACCAACGTACAACACGTACGTCTCATAAATTTTTATTTTATCTGCCTAGTTAAATTACAATTCTTTTTCAATCATAAAATGATATAAAAAAGAGAGGAAAATTAAAATGATATTAAGTAAAAATTTCTTAAAAGATTATGTTGATATAGATGAAAATTTAGATATCAAAACTTTAGCAGAAGACTTAACTAGAGTTGGTAATGAATATGATTTGGCTCAAAAATTAATTCCTGCAACAAAACTTATTATAGGTAAAGTTTTAGAATGCGTTGATCATCCAGATTCAGACCATTTACATTGCTGCAAAGTTGATATTGGAAACGAAGTTTTAAGTATAGTTTGTGGAGCTAAAAATGTAAGAGCCGGAATTAAAGTTATAGTGGCTCAAGCAGGAGCAGAGCTTCCAGAAGTAACAATCAAAAAAGGTATTATAAGAGGGCAAGAATCAAATGGTATGATTTGTGCTTTATATGAAATTGGACTTGATAAAAAATATTTATCAGAAGAAGATAAAAATGGAATTCATATATTACCAGAAAATGCACCAGTTGGAAAAGATCCAATAGAATATTTAAAATTAGATGATGAAATTATAGACATTGAATTAACAGCAAATAGAGGAGATTTATTAAGCATGTTGGGATTAGCATATGAAGTTGGTGCTATTTATGATAATCCAGTTAAAGAATTAGGTTTATCTCATGGAGAATCAGGTGAAGATTTAAATAATTCATTTAATGTAAAAGTAAATACAGAAAATTGTTCATTATTTATAGCAAGAAAAGCTTTAAATGTAACAATAAAAGAATCTCCAGATTTTATAAAAAATAGACTTATAGCATGTGGAATTAGACCAATTAATAATGTTGTTGATATTAGTAACTATGTTATGATTGAATGTGGTCAACCACTACATTTCTATGATGCAGATAGATTAGGAGATACTATTGAAACAAGAATGGCAGCTTCTGGTGAAAAACTAACAACTCTAGACGGAATAGAAAGAACATTAGAAGATACAGATATAGTAATTTCTGATGGAAAAAGAGCTATTGGTTTAGCTGGTGTAATGGGTGGTTTAGATACAGAAATCGAAGAAACAACAAAAAATGTTTTAATAGAAGCTGCTGTATTTAATTCAGTAAGAGTTAGAAAAACTTCTAAAAAAATAGTTAGAAGTGAAGCAAGTAACCGTTTTGAAAAAGGATTAGATCCAAACAGAACATATATGGCTATGGAAAGAGCTGTTAAATTATTAGAAAAATATGCAGATGCAACAATCCAAACAGGAAAAGTTGTATATGACGTAGCTAATAAAGAAGAAAAGAAAATTGATATAAAAGTAAAAGATATAAATGATTTACTTGGAACAGATATTTCTTTAGATGATACTTTAAATGTATTTAGAAGATTAGCATTTAAAACAGAAGTAAACGGAGATGTTATTACAGTAACAGTTCCAACAAGAAGAATTGATATTTCAATTAAAGAAGACTTAATTGAAGAGGTTGGAAGAATTTATGGTGTTAACAACATAGTTGGAAAATTACCAGTTGTTCCAATGAAATTAGGTCATGTTGATAAAACAGATAGAGAAATTAGAAATAAAATGATTTCTTTAGGTTTAAATGAAACATTATCTTATATATTAATAAATGATAAAGATGTTCATAAATATACAAATGATGGATTTGAAGAATTAAGATTATTAGATCCAATGACAGAAGAAAGAAACACATTAAGATATAGTTTAATTCCATCACTTTATAAAATTTATGAATATAATAAAGCTCATTATACAAAAGATGTTTGTATATATGAAATTGGAAAAGGTTTCTGGAAAAGAGAAGAAGAGCGTGGAGAAGATAAGAAACTATGTGCTTTAATGACAGGTGAATACTACCTAGGATTAGATTCTAAAAAACAAGTTGATTTCTATATAATCAAAGGAGTTGCAGAAGAAGTTCTAGATTACTTAGGATATGGAAACAGATACAGTTTTGTACTTCCAAAACAAACATTAACTGAATTCCATCCAGGTCAAGTTGCTGAAATAAATGTAAATGGAGAAGTTGTTGGTGTTATAGGTAGAATACATCCAGAAATTTCAAAAGATGCAGTTTATGTTTTAGAAATTAACTTAGATAAATTATTAGCTAAAAAAGTTGGAAAAATGAAATTTAAAGAAATTTCTATTTATCCTACAGTAAATAAAGATATAGCTGTTATTTTAGATAAAGATATTACTTCAGATGAAGTTTCAAAAGTTATCAAAAAAGCTGCAGGAAACTTATTAGTAAGTTCAAAATTATTTGATGTTTATACAAGTGCAATTTTAGGTGATAAGAAAAGTATGGCTTATTCATTAACATTTGGATCAAACACAAAAACATTAACTGATGATGAAATTAATCCAATTATGGAGAAAATCATTGAAGCTTTAGAGAAAAATTTAAAAGCTGAATTAAGAAAATAGAATAAGATTTTGGGGACGGGGAAGAAAATAATCTCATAAAAAATAAAAGATGATTTTTCTCTCTGTCCTAAAATTATTTTTGTAGAAAAAACTGGTATTGACCATATGGATGATAAAAGATATAATATCTTGTGTGAGGTAAATGCAAATGATAGATAAATTTTTAAGTCTTTCAATGAAAATGAAAGTTATAACTATTCTAGTACCAGTATTAATTGTTGGTGTAGTTGCAGGAGTAGTTATTGTAAATAATCAAAATAATAAAACTGAGTTTGTTAGTGCAGAGGCTGCTGCTTCTAAAAATCTTGGATTAAAAGAAGAAGTAATACCAGAAATAAAAGAAGAAGTTGTTCTTGTTGCACAAGATACTACAATAGATGAATCTTTAAAAGAAAAAGAGGAAGAAGTAGTAAAATATAAAGATAAAGAAGTTAAGATTCCAAAATCAAAAGTTTCTTCTGTTAAATCTTCTGAAGATGCTGAAACAAATAAAAAAACAGGTGGAAATAAAGTTTCTCAAGAACAAGCTCAAACAATGTTTGAAAATGTTGGGCAAAAATCTATGGGAATAGATGTATCTCATCATCAAGGAAGAATAAATTGGGCACAAGTAAAAGCAAGTGGTGTAGAATTTGCTATTATTCGTGTTGGATATAGAGGACAAACTTCAGGTGGGATATATGAAGATGCATATTTCAAAACAAATATGAGTGGTGCAATTGCAAATGGAATAAAAGTAGGTGTATATTTTTATTCAACAGCAATAAATGAAACAGAAGCTTTGGAAGAAGCTGCATGGGTTGTTAAGAAAATTGCTCCATATAGTGTAACATTTCCAGTAGTATATGATTTTGAAGATTTTAATTCAAAAAGATGTGCAAATGTAGGTGGAGCACAAGCAACAAGTAATGCATTAACATATTTAAATTTTGTTAAAGCAAATGGATATGAACCAATGATGTATGCTAACAAAAATGATATAACAACTAGAATGTCTAGAAGTTCATTTAATTGTAAATTCTGGCTTGCACATTACACAAGTCAAACAGATTACACAGGAAATGTTAATATGTGGCAATACACAAGTAAAGGAACTGTTCCAGGAATTTCTGGTTGGGTAGATATGAATATTGCTTACTTTAATTATGGAACTGTAGCAGCTCCAAAACATACTCATGATTATAATGAAGAAGTAAAAAATAGTCGCAAAGAACCAACTTGTGGTGAAGATGGAAGCAAAGTAATGGCTTGTTCTTGTGGAGAAAAAGAAACAGTTACATTAAAAGCAACAGGAAAACATACTTGGGGAGAATGGAAAGTAACAACAGAGGCTACTGCTGATAAAGAAGGTATTCAAACAAGAATTTGTAGTGTGTGTAAAAAAGAAGAGACAAAAGATATAGAAAAAACAGATGAAAATACAAACACTAATACTAATACTAATACAGGAACAGATAAAGACACAAATACAAGTACTAATACAAATTTAAATACCAATACATCAGGAAGTGGCGATGCAGATAAAGATAACAATACAACTGTTGATAATACTACTCAAACACCAACAACGCATACACACAATTTCGTAGAAACTTCAAGAACAAATGCAACATGTACTTCTAATGGAACAATAAATTATAAATGCTCAGACAGTACTTGTACAGAAACAGATTCAAAAACAATAGAAGCAACTGGTCATAGTTTTGAAAATGGTGTGTGTAAAGTTTGCCAAGACAAAGATCCTAATTATGTAGCAGAACCAGAAGCTCCAGATACTTCAGCAAACGAAATTGTAGAAGGAAATAATATTTAAATAGGGGTAGGATATAAATATAATTAGTAAAAAAATCATAATAAATAAAATACTTGAAAATATGATATAAAAACAAAAGGATTTAAAGTTTAACTTTAAATCCTTTTTTACATATAAATATTGCTGCGGGATAAATTTATTTTATAGAATTTAATTTGTGATTAATTATAAAAACTTTTTTAATCTATTAATACTATTTTCTTGAAATCTAATGAAGCCATTTAAAATATCTTTTACATTTTGAGTAGCTTCTGGACTTTGATTAAGAAGTTTGAATCCTTTTATAACTCCCATATCATATCCTTGAATTAAAAGTTCTGATAGTTTTGTGTTTGAGGTATCGTTCATTGTATTAAATTGAATTCCAGTCCATCCCATGATTTTTTGTCCCATAGGCGCATCATCAGGAATTTCTCCGATTTCTTCAAAAGCCTCGTTTACTTTATCTAAAGTTGTTTGATAACTATTGTATTGTGTACTAAGTTCTGATTTGAATTCTTGATCAGAACATTTTTTTGAAATTTCTTCTAAAGATGACATTCCAGTTGTAACACCTTTATGAATTTCATTTAATATTGTTAAATCATCCATATTAATTTCCTCCTTGTATATTTAGTATTTACAAATTATTGTGTGGTATACAATGAAAAAATAAAATGAGTAATAGTAAGTGTTAAAGAACAGAATGTGTTATAAAGACAATAAAATTTTCTAAACCCTTGATATAGCACATAAAGTTTATAAACTGTGGAAAACTTATTTCTAAAACAAGCAAATTTCTAGAAAATGTGGAAAAAAATTCAAAATTGTATTATTATTAAGAAGGAATATAAAAGTTTAAAATAGAAAGATATTAATTAATAAAAAATATAAAATTAATAATAGAAAAAATAAATATTAGTAAGACAAAAAAGATTAAAATATAAGGAGAATAAAAAGTGAATTGGACAAAAGAACAAGAAGATGCAATTTATAAAAAAGATTCTAATATACTAGTTGCAGCTGCAGCTGGTAGTGGTAAAACTGCGGTTTTAGTTGAAAGGATTATTCAAAAGATTTTAAAAGACGGAGTTGATATTGATAAACTTTTGGTAGTTACTTTTACAAATGCTGCTGCTTCTGAAATGCGTGAAAGAGTATTAGAAGCGATTTATAAAAAATTAGATGAAGAACCAGAAAATGAAAACTTACAAAAACAAATAATTTTACTTGGAAAATCTAATATATGTACAATTCACTCATTCTGTTTAGATGTAATAAAAAATAATTTCTTTGAAATTGATTTATCTGCAAATTTTAGAATTGCTGCTGAAGAAGAAATCGAACTTTTAAAACAAGAAGTTTTAGAAAATGTTTTTGAAAAATTATATGATGAAGAAGACGAAAATTTTGCAAAATTAGTAGATACATATACAGGATATAGAGGTGATGAACCTTTAAAAGAAATTGTTCTAAAAATTTATAGATTTATGCAAAGTTCACCTTTTCCAAAAGAATGGCTTTTAGAAAAAGTAAGAATGTTTGAAAATACAGAAGAAAAAGATTTTGCTAAAAGCGCTTGGGGAGAAATTTTGATAAAAAATCTTCAAGAAGAAATTATAGATGGAATTAATAGTTTAAAAGTAGTAAGAAATAAATTAGAAAAATTTTATGAACTTGAAAAATATAAATTAACCATTGAATCAGATATTGAAATTTTTAAATCTTTATATGATGCTACTGAAAAATCTTGGGATGCAGCATATGAAGTTGCTAAGGAATTAAAATTGAAATCTTGGCCTATTGATAAAAAAATAGTAATGGATGCAAAAGATGAAGCAAAAGCATCAAGAGATACAGTAAAAAATAAATTAATGAAAATTATAAAAGAAATATTAATTTATGATTCTGAATCTGCATATAGAGATATTTATGCAATGCATGAAGTTTTAGATATTTTAAAAGATGTAATTTTTTCTTTTGATGAAGAATTTATGAAAAAGAAAAGAGAAAGAAACATAATAGATTTTAATGATATTGAACATTATGCATTAAAAATCTTAGTAAAAAAAGATGAAAATGGAAATTATGTTGGTACAGATGTTGCTAAAAAATACAGAGAAAAATTTGAAGAAATTGCAATAGACGAATATCAAGATAGTAACCAAGTTCAAGAATATATTTTGTCTACAGTATCACGTGGAAATAATTTATTCATGGTAGGAGATGTTAAGCAAAGTATTTATAAATTCCGTCAAGCATGTCCAGAATTATTTTTAGATAAATATGATAGATATGATTTGAATGGAAATGATGATGGATTAAAAATTCAACTTTTCAAAAACTTTAGAAGTAGAGATAATGTTCTCCAAATTACAAACGAAGTATTTAAAACAATAATGAGCAAATCTTTAGGAGATATAGATTATACAGAAGAGGAATACTTGAATTTGGGTGCTAGTTTTGAACCTCATGAAAATTCATTAGATATTGCTGAACTTGATATCATAGATTTAAAAGATGATGATTCAATAATGGCATGGAAAAATGAAGATGATGACAATGAAAATGATGAAGAACTAGATGAATTTATAAATCAACTAGAAAAAGAACAAATTGAAGCACAATTTGTAGTAAAAAGAATTAAAGAGTTAATAGATTCTAAAGTTCAAGTAAAAGATAAAAAATTAGGTTATAGAGATATTACATATAAAGATATTGTAATATTACTTCGTTCAACATCGAAGCTTGCACCTGTTTATGAAAAAGAGCTTATAAAAAATGACATACCAGTATTTTCTGATAGTTCAAATGAATATTTAGATACAATAGAAATTCAAACAATAATTAACTTACTTAAAGTTTTAGATAATCCAATCGATGATATAGCTTTGGTATCTGTACTTCGTTCAGAAATTGGAACTTTTGATGATAATGAAATTGTAGAAATAAGATTATGCAAAAGAGATGGGAAATTTTATGATAGTTTATTAACAGCTAAAGATGAACTAGAAGGAGAATTAAAAGAAAAAGTAAATAAATTTTTAAACAATTTAGATGAATGGAGAAAAGAATCTGAATATTTAAGTTTAGCAGAATTGATTTGGAAAATTTATACAGATACTGGATTTTATAATTATGTAGGGTTAATGCCAAATGGGCTTTTAAGACAAGCAAATTTAAAAATGCTTTTTGAAAGAGCTAAAGAATACGAAAAAACAAGTTTTAAAGGATTGTTTAATTTTATAATGTTTGTTGAAAGATTAAAATCTGGAAATAGTGATATGTCATCAGCAAAGATTATAGGTGAGAACGAAAATGTTGTTAGAATAATGAGTATTCACAAAAGTAAAGGATTAGAATTTCCAATAGTATTTTTATGTAGTACTTCTAAAAAGATCAATATGCAAGATTTAAATTCAAATCTTTTATTACATCAAAAATTAGGGATAGGTCCGCAGTACATAAATTATGAGAAAATGATAGAATATTCAACATCAGCTAAAGATGCAATAAAAATAATAATAAAAGAAGAATCAATTTCAGAAGAAATGAGAATTCTTTATGTTGCATTAACACGTGCAAAAGAAAAATTGATAATAACAGGAACTTCAAAAGATCATAAAAAAGAATTAGAAAAGAAAAAAGAAATATTAAAAGTTTATAATTCAAAAGACGGAAAATTAAACCCAATAATTTTGAAAAAATATATTTCTTACTTAGATTGGATTGAACTTGTATTATTGAATTCAGAAGAAATGAAAGAATTAATAAAAGTTAATGAATATACTAAGAAAGATATAATCACAAAAGAAGAGGAAAAAGAACTTGAGATAAGAGAATTTGATTTCGAAAAAGAAATTGATTTTGAAAAATATGAAAAAGAATTTGGTTGGATTTACGAAAATGAATTAGCAACAAAACTTCCAATAAAAAGTACAGTAAGCAAAATAAAAGAAATGCAAAATGAAGGAATTGATTTTGATGATTTAGGAAATAAAGAAATTGGAATTGCAGAAATAAAACCAGAATTCTTAGAAGTAGAAGAAAAAATAAGTGCAAGTAGAAAAGGAACTTTAATGCATTTATTTATGCAAAAAATAGATTTTAGAAAAGAATATAGTTTGCAAGATTTAGAAAATCTAAAACAAGAATTAATAGCTAAAAAAATAATATCAGAAGAAGAGGCATCAAATATTAGAATAGATAAAGCAAAGAAATTCTTAGAAACAGAGCTTTATAAGAAAATCAAAGTTTCAAAAATTATTGAAAAAGAAAAAGCATTTTGTATGAAAATGCTAGCAAGAGAAGTCTTTGAAGATGCTAAAGAAGAAAACATATTAGTACAAGGTATTATAGATTTATATTCAATAGATGAAAATGATAATGTGATTTTACTAGATTACAAAACAGATTATGTAGAAATTGGAAATGAAGAGGAATTAGTAAAAAAATATAGAAATCAATTGAAAGTCTATAAAAAAGCATTAGAAGAAGCTATTGGAAAAAAAGTAAAAGAAGTGTATATATATTCCCTTTATTTAAATAAGGAAATTGAAGTGAAAATATAAAAGTAGTTTATACACAAAAATACTCATAGGAATTTACAAGAGTTGAAAAAATAAAAATTAATTTTACAAATTTTATAAGATAGAATATTATAAAAAAATTACGTTAATAATCTAAAAAAGCCTATAAATAAAGGAAATTTAATAATAATGGTTTACAAAATTTGTAAATCGGTGTATAATATATATGTTAGAAATTGTAAATAAAAGGGGAAAATAGATATGGATAGAATGAAAACATTCTTATTATATTTCTTAGGAATTGTTGGATTTTTCTTTTTATCATTATTATTAGAAGATGCATTACTAGAAAATATGTATGTAAAAATGACAGGTGAAGTTGCTTCATCTTCAAGCATTATAATTGATAATGATGCAGGAAAAGCCTCAAATGTAAATGGATATATGCAATTTAGACTATCAAACAAATCAAATGCTACATGCGATGATTACGTTAAAATAGATTTATATAGTGAACAAGGTTTGTTAGCTGCTACAAAGTATGTTGAAATAACAGACTTAGAACCAGGAACTGCAAAAACATATCAAGTAAAATTAAATGGTAACGAATTAAGTTCTTATAAAATTGCTGTTGTAGATAAAGAACAAGTACCAGATAAATCAAATGTTATAAATATTTTAGGTTGGGAAATCGATTTAGGAAATTTCTTCGGAATGGATTTATCAGACTTATCAATATTTGGTGTAAGATTAGCAGACATATTCAATTGGGATAATATAAAAACAACAGGAGCAAATGCTTGGAATTGGACAATTAACTTCTTAAATACAATTCCTTGGTGGGGATACATGATAGGTGGTTCAATCATATTATGGTATATGCCAAGCAGATTTTTATTTGGAATATTCCCATTCTAGAAATTAGGAAAAATAAAATAGATACAAGTTTTAAAGTAAAATTTAAAACTTGTATTTTTTTTGAAATATAAGTATAATGTTTTTAGAAAATTTAAATAAAGTTATAGTAATAATTGCATAGAGATTAGAAGAAAACTTTATATTAATAATTAGTAATTGAAATTTTAATTAAATTCTAGTTTTTTAATAATACAAATGCTAAAATTTTGAAATAACTTTATTAATAAAAATAGAAGGAGATGCGTTACATAATAACGTAGAAAAAAGTTATGGCAAATGATAATGGAAAAAAAGCAAGTGATTTTATTGAATTTTATATGGGAATACTACTTATAATAGCAGGTGTATTTTTCTTATTAAGTAAAGCAGTTGTACGTTCAGGATTTTATGGATTTAATATAGGCGGATTAAATGTATCAACAGGCCTTGTTGTAATTCCACTTATGTTTGGAATCATATGGCTTGTAAATAATCCAAAATCGATAATGGCAAGATTACTAACAATAGCAGGAGCTATATTTATTGTTGGTTCAATAATTGTAAATATAAGAATTACTTTTACAACAACTTCAATGTTTGATTATTTAATAATGATGTTATTAATAGCTGGAGGAATTGGATTAATTATAAAAGCTTCATTTATGGCAAGAAAATAAATTAAAAAACTCGGAATTTAATTTGATGTGGTAAGATAAAAGTAGACACAAAAGTCTGCTTTTATTTTTTTGTGTTAAAATAAATTTATAGGAGGTTATAATATGGCAGGAAAAAGAAATAAACCAAATAGATATTGGTCAAAAGAAGATAAATTAAAATTGGT
>JAFTJF010000009.1 GCA_017456555.1 Clostridia bacterium | reverse complement strand
AGAATATGAAGACCCTTTTAAAGGGTAGCCGGTAGTTGGATGCAGCTGTCGGAATCAAAGTAGCACTTAAGTGCTAGCTAGTAAGAAAGCCTTATAGGCTTATATGAAAAACCGCCAGTTGAACTGGCGGATTTTTTTTTTTGATTGTGCAGCTGTCGCAAAATTTGTAATCACTACATTATATGAAAAATAGGTTAATTAAAATAATATACTCCTCTTATAAAATATGATATAATTCGTTTGAATAATATTCATAGGAGGAGTTTTATGAAAAAGAAAATAATTATAACAGTTATTCTTGTGCTATTTTTATTAATAATAGGAGTAATTGTTTCTTTTAATAAAATCTCAAGTTTTAATCCGACTATTAGCGGATATGGAATATTAAAGATTTTATTTACTGATGAAGAATATATTGTTATCCAAAGCAATCCATATAAGGTAATAGTTGCAAAACCAAATCAAGGAGAAAAAACAGCTAATGATTTATTAGATGAATATATGTATAAAAGAGGTTTTTATAAAGAAGACAGAATGGGAAGTATGATATCATATGGAAATGAAACAACAATAGAAACAATTCATTTTTCTGTAAATGCATACTATTCCGTTTGGGAATGGATAAGTGTAAGTGAGAGAGCACCAGAGGTAACATATTATGAAGATGATTATAGTGAAGTTATGTATGAAAAAAGACTAGATGAAAATAAAATTATTAGAGTAGTTAATAAAGGTGCAGTACTTGCACAAAGAACATTAATTTCAGTTGAGAAAAGCGTTGATAATGGAGAAACATGGATTAGTCAAACTACAGAAAATGACGGAGCAATCCAAATTCATAATGGTTCAACTTTTTTATTTATAGATGAGAATATAGGATTTATCAATGATCCAGGGCTTGTAGCTAGTGGAGATAATAAAGGATTGTTAATAACAATTGATGGTGGTAAAACGTTTAATAATTATGAAGAAATGGAAAATAAAGAAAAGGCAATTATAATTACAGTTGAAAAAGCTGCTGATATTGCAGATAAGGAAGCAAAAAAAGATATCTATCAATACCAAGATTGGAATTCAGAATTTTATTCAAGAGGAAAAAATAAGGATAAAAAGATAAGTGCAGATATAATTTTGGGACTTGATAAAGGTAAATTAGACTGGGATGAAAAGTGGCAAAAAACTGAAGATTATAATGATAGAATTATGTGGAAAGTAAGATTGTTTGATGAAGTTGATCCATTAACAAGTTTATACATTTTTATTGATGCTATAAGTGGAGAAGTTTTAGGTGCAGGAGAATTAAGTGATTAATAATTTATAATAAGGGGAGAGTTGAAATGAAAAATTTTGCAGATACTAGCATTAAAGCATATGATGAATGTACAAAAAATGTAAATCCAGAATTAAAGAGATATGTTGAAGAAAAAATATTTCCAGAGTATTCAAAAAATGACCAAGGTCATGGAATATTACATATTTTGGAAGTCGTTAGAAGATCTTTTGTATTAAATGAAGGACTTAATTTAAATTTAAATCCAGATATGATTTATGTTGTTGCAGCATCTCATGATTTGGGAAAATATGAAGAACATGAGACGGGTGAAAAACATGCAATTATTGCTGGAAGAAGATTTTCAAAAAATAATGATTTTGCAAGATTTTTTGATGAAGCAGATAGAAAAACTATAAAAGAAGCGATTGAAGACCATAGTTCTTCTTTAGAAGATAATCCAAGAAGTGATTATGGAAAATTAGTATCTTCAGCAGACAGAAATACGACTATTGAAATGGTATTTATAAGAAGCTTTTTTGTTGGAAAAAGAAAAAATCCGACGCAAGGAATAGAAGATTATTTAGAGTTTACTCTTCAAAGATTAAGAAAACGTTATGGAACAGAAAATCCTGAAAATATGTTTTTTGCTGATGAAGCTTATGAAAAGTTTTTAAATGATATGAGATTACTTTTGGCAGATGGAGATAAATTTAAAGAAAGATATTGCGAAGTAAATCATATAACTTCTAGAAATCATGTGTTAGCAGAAGAGCCAGGAGAAACAAGTTATAAAAATTTGTTTACTATAAAAGAAGAACATGAAGATAGATAGTATTTAATATTATAAAATAAATTTAAGTAAAAAATAGATATAGACTAATAGTTTATATCTATTTTTATATCTATACATATATAATCGTCAACGAGAAATTGAAATTTCGACTACGATTTATGTTTATGTCATAAATTTGAATTGTAAAGAAAATGTGACACTAATTTAATCTATAATTTATTGACTTATACAAAAGTATATGAAAAAATATTAATAACTATAATTGGCTTTTTATGTTGGTGATTAGCGACTGATATAAAATTATGAAACAGGAGATACATATGACAAATTTAAAGTACTCTAATGCAATTGCAGAAACTTTATACTATTTAAAAGGAATAAGAGAAGAAGATATAAACAAAATACCAGAAGAATTTATGAAATATTTAAAAGAAAATTCTTCAAAAGAATATAGTCCGAATTTTGATTATACAAAACCTCTTAAAGATTTAAATATAATGAATGAAACCAAAGGAATCATTTGTTTTATTTGCCATAATTATTGGTGCGAAAATGAAAAAGATAAAGAAGAATTTTTAAATAGATTAAATGAAAACGAAAAGAAATTTCAAGAGAAACTAAAAGAAAAATATGCTAATGAAATAACCTCAAAAAAATTAAATGAAGAAACTCAAAAAATTAAATTAGAAGTTGAAGAAAATTTACCTGCTACAAATGAAATAAAAAAGAAATCAAAGATAGCATATTTATATCAAAAGATACTTGATTTTATAAAAGGTTGCAAAAGAAATAGTTAAACGAGGAGAGAAAAAAATGGATATATCAATATTTGATATAGTAGAAAATGGTGTTAGTAATAGAGACATAAGTAATGCTATAACTAAGATGTTAAAAGATAAATATGGCGAAGAGTTTGAAGTAAAGATGATTGGAAATAGATATGGCACTTTTGATGACAATGCAGTTACAACATATTGTTTTCCAAAATCTAATGAGAATTTATTGTTTACAGCTACGATGAATAAAGAACAGACAGTATTAGAAGATGATTTTTATTTGCGAAAAGTCACTTTTGATTTAGAAGAAAATATAAAGAGCGAATTTAAAGAAAACAACATTAATGTTATTGTAAAGTCTAAAATTATTGGATTGAATAAGCTAGAAAGAGAATTAACAATTCAAGAATTTATAAAAAAATATAATACTACAAATTTTATTGCACATATTATATGTTCTGAAAATGTTTCAGAAGATGATTTAAAAAATATTTATGATAAGTTGGAAAATAAATATAAAAATATACATTTAAAATCGTCCGTATATTTTATTGATGAAAACAAATTTGAAGAATTTTCAAAAGTTGCAAATAAAATGCCTTCAATAACTAATTCAATAATAAGCGAATACTCTATAAAAGACGAAAGAATTATTAAAATTTTTGAAGGAACAGTAAAAGTGCTAAAGTAAAAGGAGAAATAAATTGTACACAGAAAAAGAATTAAAAGAAGGAACTCAAATTGTATATCTAAGCTTTTTATCAGATGCTGCTGAAAATATGAGAATGGATGGAATTAAACCACCATTTTCTGTAATGGATATGATAAAATCTTGCATGAATGTTCAAAGTGCATTTGATGCAGCAATTGCAGATGGAATGAGTCAAAAAGATATTAGATTTAAAGATTTGGTAAAATATTCAGATTTAAAAGATTCTGATAAATCTATAATAGAAGAATTTTCACCAGAAATGTTTGATTGGAAAATTGTAGATATTCAAGATATGAACTCTTTGAATGGATTTTTTTCATGTTGTATAGAAACTTCAGAAAAGGAAGCGATGATTGCTTTCAGAGGAAGTGAAAATATGAAAGAATATACAAACATGGTTAATGATTGGGCTAGAGCAGATTTTGGTTTATTAAATTCTCGTAGTACAAGGCAACAAGAAGAAGCAGAAAAATATGGAGAATATCTTTTAGAAAAAGGGCTAATTGATAAGTATGATTCACTTGCAATAACAGGACATTCGCTAGGCGGAAATTTAGCTAGTCATTTTACAATAGCTTCCGCAGAGAGTGGAAAAGAAAAATTATTTAATAAAATTAAACAATCAATTAACTGGGACGGACCGGGTGTTTCAGATGAATATCTGAGTGAACATCAAGAAAAAATAGAAAAAGCAGCACCAAAACTTACTAGATATAAATGGAGTGCAGTTGGAACATTACTTTTTGATATACCAGGAGAACATTCAGAGTTTTTAGGGATTAATGAAGATTTATATAAAGATGATCCCAAAGAAAGAATAAAATATAAAGTAATAACAAGACATAGTACCAAAAGTTTAATGTTTGATGAAAATGGTAAAGCGGAAAGAGGAAAACAAGATTTGGTATCAAAAGGATTAAGTTCTTTCTCAAAAGCTATAGACAAATTTGTTCCAGAACATATAACAACTGAAATTTTTGCGGCTGCAGATTGGATATTTGAAAGAATTCTAAGAATAAAAGATGAAAGAAATATTGAATTTAATGATGTATCATGGGCAGAAAGATTTGCAAAAAAAGGAAGTATATTAGGAACTTGTGTTAATTTTATAAATAAAACTGTTGATGTTTTTAAAGAAGGTGCACTTGCTCTTGAAAATGAGATTAGTGAATTGTTTAGTAGCCCTCAAATGGGTTATACTCCAAAACTTGCATTAGCAGATGTGCATGGTGGAATGTTGCAAGATTATAACTATAATAGAACTTTTGAAAGAGATGCAGAAAAAAACATTGATTGGAGAAGAAAAAATCAAAATTTTGAAAGATAATATTCGTATTGATTTTTAGTATGAAATTACGAAAGAATTTAGGAGCTACATATGATAAGTAAAAAAGAATTTGATTTATTATTAAAAGAGATTTCTCAAATAGAAAATAAAATTGTTGAAATTAAAATTTTAAATCAATATGATAAAGCAACTGAATATGAAGAAAATTTAAATAAAATTAAAGAAAAAGCTAGAGATATACAATTAAGTGAAAATGACAAATCAGAAGGGTTTGATGAAATATCTTTAGAAGTATTGTCTGAATTAATTTTGTTAGATACAGAGGTTGATTATTATATTTTAAAAACAAATAATATAATTGAAAGTGCTATTGAAAATAAAATTGATGCAGCAGCCTTAGAAAAAATTAAGGGCTTATGGACAACTTTGGAAGAATATATTAAATTTTGGAATGAATCTATTCATAATCCAATTGAAGAAGTTGAATATAATAAACAAGTTGGAAAGATTACACTTGAAATTATTATTTATCAATTACAAACAGAAGGAATTATAAATTATTCTAAAGTTTTTAAATATTGTAAAAAAGATGCCTTAGTAAATGCAGTTAAAGAACTTTTATTTGAAGGTGCTAAAGATGAACAAGATGAGATTAGAAGACGTAAAATAATTAATTTAGCTAAAAATGCATCAGAAAAAGATTTATATGATTATAAATTATGGCAACAAATATTAATGATAAAAGATGTTAGATCAAGAGATGACCATATAGAAATAATTGTAAGTATTCAAGAAAAAGAAAACTCTAATTACTTTATTGAAGAGAATTATAAACCTAAAGTTGAAGTTAGACCAACTTCAACTGAAGAACAAGAAATGGATTTATATTATGAAGAATCATTTTTTAAAAGTTTAAAGAATTGGTTTTCAAAAGTAAGAGAAAATGCTATTCAAAAAAGAATGGAAGCAACTTGGTTAACAGATAAAGGACCTGGCATTAAAGTTGAATTTAATGATGAAGATGTGAAATATGCAAGTGAATATCTTGATAAAAATATTATAGAAAATACAAAAAAATTAATAATTGCAAGCAATGGAATTGCCAAATATAACTTCGAAAAAGGTGCAAATTGGGAAAATTTAGAAGAAATTGAATTTATTGAAGAACCAAAAAGTTCAGGAGTAAATTTAAGCCCAGACAAGAGTTATAATTGTATTGGAAATGAGGCATTTGCTAATTGTCCAAATTTAAAACATGTAGATTTTGGAAGAATAGGATTAATCGGAGAGAGAGCATTCGAGAATTGCAAAAAATTAACAAATATAATTTTCCCTAAATCATTAATAAACATTGGCGAAGATGCATTTTTAGGATGTACGAATATAACTAAAGTTGTATTTTTAAGTGATCCAAAATTATACATTATGGATAGACCACAAAATGTAATTAATTGTTTTAGAGGAACAAATTTAGAAGAAATTGTATTTTCAGATATTCAATCAGCATTTAATTTTGCAATTGCAGATTGTCCAAAACTACAAAAAATACAAGTAGCAAATGTACCTGGAATATCTATTCCATTTAAAACTTGTAAATATAGAATTGGAAGACAAGAAGGAATAGTTTCCTTTGTTGGAGAAAAATCACTTCAATTATGGAAAAAGAAAAATACTACGATTAGATATTTTGAACTTACAGAAGAAGATAGAAAAAAATATAATATATAAAAGGAAAAAATATGAGAATTGATGATATGTTGGTATCAATGTCTGATATGGCTTTAAAGAAATTCTTAAAATCATCACTTGTAACAGCGTCAGTAAATACATTGGTTGGAGGAATTGCTGGATTAGCTGCAAAGATACCAAGATTAGAATTAACCGAAAAAATAAAACAACAAGCAGTTGAAGAAGGATTATATCACTTTGTAAGAGAAGAAAGTGTTGCAGACCAGATAATAGAAAGTCAACATCTTAGACCATCTAGTAAGAGTGCTTCATATGGAAGAGAAACTGTTTTTATGTTCTGCGGAGCGCCAAGTATTGATAATTATGCTAAAAATTTAACTGATAACAATGCTCTTAATAAAAATAATTTATGGGAAAATCAATATAACCCATACATTAATCCTACTGGAGTGGCAACTGCAATAAAATTTATACCTACAATGAAAGATTTGCAAAATTATACATGTAGAGCTTTAACTGATTCTGCTATGATGTATGAAGGATATTGTATATTACCAGAAAATGCTGTTCAAAAATTGAAAATGGTCCCAGATTTGGTGAGGGACGAGGATGGAAATCCACTTCCAAATGAGAATGGAGAATATAGTTTAAGATTCAGAGAAGCAAAAGAAGAAGAACTTTCAGCAGATGGGAAAACTTATAATGCAAAACAAGATTATTTAGATTATATGACTGAAAAAGGAATTGAATATGGCTATTTAAACAAAGATGGAACTCAAAGAGCTAAAGTAATAGCAAAAACAGTTGCTGCAATAGATTCTTTGAGAATGGAAACTGATGAAGCCAAAACTAACTTTTTTCAAAATGGACAAGAAGTAGTAAATAATTTAATTGAATCTTTAAGAGGAGTATTTTCTTTTAAACCTGTTATTGGAAAATCAGCAGAAGAAACACTAGAAGATTTTAGTTTTAAAGGAAAAAATCCATATAGAGATAAAAAATTCGCTTTAACAGTAGCAAAATTTCAAGCAGAGCAAGGTTTATCTCAACTAGATTTAAATGATGTTTTAACAGACTTTACTCAAAGTAAAGATGGAGAATTTTTTGAGAAAAAGTTTGGACAAATTTCTAATGATATAACCAGAAAAGGTATACACGGAAAAGAACATTCAAATAGAGTGGCATTAACTGCAATGATGATTGCTCGTAATGAAGGATTATTCGAAAATGATAATGATAACAGAATAAAAGAAATATTATCATCAGCTGCTATGTATCATGATATTGGAAGAATTTTAGATAATGGACCTCATGCAAGAAGTAGTGCTAGAAAAATATCAAAAATGGATTTAACATATACAGATGGAACTCCATTTCCTGAAGAAGATAAAAAAATGGTTATGGCATTAGCAGAAGCGCATGAAGGTAAACCAGATAAAATAGAAAAAATGATTAAAAAATATAATATACAAAATCCAGAAAATATAGAAGTACTTAGAAAATTAAATTCTGTCGTAAGGGATGCTGATGCTTTGGATAGAGTAAGAATTGATACAAAATTTCCAAATTATAAAGTAAATTTAAATCCAAATTTTCTAGTAAATAACACATCAAAAAGGCTTATAAATGCAGCATATCAATTAGAATTTTTAACAAAAAAAGTACCAAATATAAAAAACATTTTAAGCTTTGGAAAAGATAAAATGGATGGACAAGAAAGATTAGAAAAAGATGCTCAAGAATTTAATGATAGAGTAGTTTTAGAAAATGTACCTGAATTAAAAATAGATGCAAAAAAATTAGAAGAACCAGATAAATCTGTTGACAGAGATAGAGATGATTAAAAAAGAGGCTATTTGGAAGTAAACTAAAACAAGTTTACCTTTTAATAGCCTCTCTTGTTTATAATGTGAGTGAGAATTAATGTTGTATTTAAGCTCTAAATTTGATATAATTTTAAAGGAAATTATTTTAAATTATATTAGCTATATATTTTTTAACAAAAGGAGAATGTAAAATGTATAATCCATTACCAATCAATACTGACGAAGTAAAGTTAAATAAAGATATTATTGAATTATCAGAAATTCTTGCGAAAAATACACATGAGGTTTGGGCCAAAGGAAGAATAGATGATGGCTGGAAATATGGAGAAAAAAGAGATGATATTTTAAAAACTCATCCAGGACTTGTTCCATATGAAGAATTATCAGAAGAAGAGAAAAATTATGATAGAAGAACTTCAGAAGAAACTTTAAAATTAATTATTAAACTAGGTTATAAAATTGAAAAAGGAGAATAGTTATGAATTTATTAAGTTATTTAATAATAGCAATAATTGTTACACTAATTACAATTGTTTTTGCTAGAAACAAAAAATATATTAGAAGTAAATTATTAATATTTCTTGCTGGTTTTACAATAGCTTTGATAGTTCTAATTTTTCCATTATACAATGAATACAATTTAATTTCTCAAACTGTATTTTCAATTCTTTATTCTTTGCAAGTAATCTTTTTGGGACAAGACTTTGAACTTATTAATACGATAGAATTAAATAATGTAGTAAATACAATATATGTTATTGCAATTTATATATTATTTTTGCTAGAACCATTAATAACGGCAACAGCAGTACTTGCACTATTAGGAAATAATTTATCAAAATTAAAATTGGCTTTATCAAGATTTAAAGAAATAATGGTGTTTTCTGAAATAAATGATAAAACGCTTACAATTGCAAAGAAACAATATAATAAAAAGAAATCTCAAATAGTATTTGTAGATAGTAAAGAAGAAAAAGAAAAGTTTAAAAAAGAATTAGCACAATTAAAAGCTATAACTTTAAGTCAACAAATTATAGATTTGAATTTTAAAAACAGAAATGTGACTTATTATTTGTTTTCAAGTGATGAAGAAGAAAATTTAAATAATGCTTTAGATTTGTTAAAACAAGGAAGTAATAAAAAGAAAAGAGTTAGAAAAATATATATTTTGAATAATTCAGAAGAAGCAAGAATCATTTTAGATTCAGCTCCAAAGAATAATATCAAATTAGAGTTGATAAACGAAAGAGATAGAGCTATATATCAACATATTTATGATGAACCACTTTATAAAAATTCTGTAAATAACCAAATATCAATTTTACTTGTGGGTTGTGGAAAATTAGGAACAGAATTTTTGAAAGCAATTACATGGTGTGGTCAAATAATTAATCACAAATTAAATATAAACATTATAGATATAAATGCAAATAGAATAAAGGAAAAAATAAATATTGTTTATCCAGAATTAATAGAAAACTATAATTATAATTTTATAGAAGCTGATATTTATTCAGAAAAAGCGATAACAGAATTAGATAAATTAAAAAATCAAAATATAAATTATGTAATGGTAGCACTAGATTCAGAAGCAAAAAATATTGATGTGGCAATCTTTTTAAGAAGATATTTTTTAGAACAAGACAAAGATTCATATTCAAGAATGCCTAGTATAAATTTATGGATAGAGAAAAATGATAAGAAAATTCAAATTGATTCTTTAAAGCATGATTCAATTGTTAATTCTTATAATTTAAATTCATTTGGTTGTATTGATGAAATGTATAATACGAAATCAATTGTAAATTCTGAAATAGAAAAATTAGCTATGCAAGTGCATTGTGTTTATAACCCAAGCGACCTAGAGAAGAGTTTAGAAGATTTTTATAAATTGGAATATAATAAAAAATCTTCTAGAGCAGTTGCTGTTCATATCAAGTATAAATTATATTCTGTATTAAAAGATATTTATTCAGGTGATTTGGAAGATAACTTGAAAAATAATATCGATGAAGTATTGAAACAATACAATAATATAAAAAATGCAAATGTTTTGGAAGAATTAGCCAAAAATGAACATGATAGATGGAATGCGTATGTAAGAACAGATGGATTTAAAAATATTGCAAAAGAAGAAGTTTTAAAATATAAAGAATTTACTAAAAATACAAAACACTTTTTAGCTAAATTGCATCCAGCCATTGTGGAATATGAAAAATTGGATGAACTAGAACAGTATTTGAAAAAAGATTTTAAATCTGCTGATATAAATATTATTAATAACATCGAGAAAATTTTGAAAAAAGAAATATATAAATAAATTATATAAATGATGATACAAGATTCGTTACAAAAATAAGGATGGATATCTTAAATAAAAGGAGAAAAATTATGGATTTTGATGTATTTATAAGTTATCATACAAAATCATCAACACATATTACAGAAGCGGTTTGCAATGCTTTAGAAAGCAAAAAAATAAAATGTTGGTATGCTCCAAGAAATATTGCAGGAAGTTATGCCAAAAGCATAGTTGATGCAATTGGAAAATGTAAAATATTTTTATTGATTTTAAATAAAGAAGCATCTTATTCAGAAGATGTTTTAAATGAAATAAATTTAGCGGTTGAAAGAGTTAGAAAAGGAGAAGAAATAGCAATAATTCCTTTCCATATTTCTGAAGAAGATATTAGCCCAGACGCCAAATATTATTTGGGAAGAATCCACTGGGTGGACGCAATTAACCCACCAATGGAAAAAAGAATAAATGAGCTTGTATCAAGAATTGCATATATATTAAATAAAAATGTTGATTCGAATTTTGAAACACAGCAAGAAGAATGCAGTTTAAAAAGTAACTATTCTTTATCTGTAGGAAATTTTGTAGGTAGAAAAGAAGAACTTGTAGAATTAGAAGAAAATTTAGCAAAATACGGAAAAGTATTTGTTAAAGGAATGGGCGGAATTGGAAAAAGCGAGCTTGTAAGAAAATATATAAATGATCATAAAGATGAATACAATACTATAATTTTTGCAGTATATGAAAATAATCTTATAGAAACAGTCACCAAAGATGAATATTTTAAAATCACTAATTTTGTTAGAAAACTAGATGAGAATGGTAAACAAGAAGACGATGAAAGTTATTTTAAAAGAAAAATAGAAAAAATCTATCAATTAGCTGATGAAAAAACATTAATTGTAATTGACAATTTTGATGTAATAGATGATTCTAATTTAAAAGATATTTTAAAAGGAAACTATCATTTAATTTTTACTACAAGAAATGATTTTAAACAATATAAAGTACCTATATTAGAACTTAAACCAATGACTGATATAGAAGATTTATTAAAACTTTTCCAAGAATCATATATGATAAAAATAAATGATGAAGACTCTTCTATAATAAAAAATATTATTGAGTTAATTGGAAGACACACTTTAACAGTACAATTACTAGCATCTGTTATGCAAGAAATGAGGATTAAACCAAGCAAAATGTATGAAGAACTAAATACTCATGGAATTGATAATGAATTTCAAGGTGAAGTTATTCATAATATGCAAAACTATGATTCAATATATCAATGTTTATCAGTTTTATTTAAAGTGTCTGATTTAACAGAAGAAGAGAAAAATATATTAAAATTATTGACAATATTTCCAATTTCAGGTGTTAGTTTTGATGATTTTATGGAATTATGTGAAATTGAAAATGGAATGACAATTAATAGATTAATAAAAAGAAGTTTTATATTACATGACTATTCTACAGATAAAATTTCATTGCATCCATTGATTTCTGGATTAGTAGAAAAAGAAATCCCTATAACTATAGATGAAGCGAGCGTTTTAATTCATAATGTAGCAACTAAATATGATTGGAATATGATGGTTGAAGAAAAGGAAAAACTTTTTAATATAAGTTATAACATATATAACAAATTCAAAGATTTTGATATACAATATGGTCTTGATTTTAAAGCAATTTCAGATCCTTTTAGAGATTTTAATAAAGTCGAAGAAGCTAAAGAAATATTATTTAAATTAAAGGATTTATATGAAAAAGATATTGATAATTATTTACTTGAACTATGTAAAATATATGGTGGTATAGGATATTGGTATTTGGTTATAGAAAATAATCCCAAAATTGACAGCGAATATATATTAAAGCAAATTGAATTATTAGAATCGACTGATAAATATCCATTAGAGTTAGGATATGCCTACAGACAACTTTCTGAAAGATATATGGCTTTAAATGAACTTGATAAAGCTAAAGATTGTGTTAAAAGGGCTAATACAATATATTCAAATACTGAAGAAACAAGTGGTTTTTATTGGGGTGGACTTTATATTACATTTGCAAAATTATATTTCCAAACAGAAGAACATGAAAAAGCATTGGAATATGCAAATAAAGCTTATAAAACCTTATTCAATTTATTTAAAGTAGAAAATGCAGACATCTCATCTGTATATAGAATAAAAGGATTAATTTATATTAAATTAGGTAGATATGAAGAAGCTGAGGAACTGTTGGAAAAATCATATAAAATACGTTTAAAACATGCTAAAAAATATAATTCTAGTCCGCTAAGATCTTTAGAACCATTATTAGAAGTATATATATTAAATAAAAAATATGAAAAAGCTAAAGTTGGATATGAAGATTTATATGATACAGTTAAAAATTATTACATAAATAGTGAAGAATGGCTAGAAAGAATCAAAGAAAAAATTGAAATTTGTAATAAAGAAGTATCAAAATAAAATTATTAAAAATCTAAAATAAAACTAATAAAAAGAACTATAGTATTTGTTTAACAAAAACGGATATATTATAGTTCTTTTATTTTATAATTAATGTATATAGTAAAAAAATAAATAAATTCTGAATACTATTTTTCTGGATAATAAATATATTCACCAGTATTAACATCAACTAAACATTGAAGTTTCTTTAAAGGCTCTTCTCCAAAAGTCCCATCAGTGAATGTAGAATTTCCAAATTCATCTGTATAAATAGATGAAACCTCACCATCAGTAATTTTTATGAGCCAGTATTGTTTATCATTTAATTGCAATAATTCAACCTTACAGTCTGTAAAATCAAGATAACTAATATATTTGTCTGCATTTCTAAAATAGTCAGATTTTAGATTTTCGTTTTGTTCTGCAATTTTAAATGCTTGATACTGCGAAATAGGAAAATAGCTTTCTTTAGGTAATTGTTCAATTTTATCTACAAATAGCATATCAAAATTAAATAGTTCCTCTTCATTATTTTTGTTATTTAAATCTTCTTTTTTAAATAACTTTGAAATTTTTTTAATTAATGACATAAGATATACCTTTCTTAATTACAAGTATTAAATCTGAGTTAATTATAAAATAAATAATACTATTTGGCAAACAAATTTTTATATGATAAAATATATTAGAAATTAGATAAATGGAGAATGAAATGGTTAATTTATTTTTTCTTGTAAATAATAAATTTTTAATTCATAAGTGTAATAATGAAGATGCTGAAAAATATGGTGATTTTCTGAATTATCCAGAAAGTCATTTTGAAGTTTGGGAGAAAAATTATGCATCAAAATATCATGTGGATTTTGATTATTTCCCAAGGGGAAGAGTAGTATATAATATACAAGAAAAATGTTATTATATTTATCATGATAAATGTATTAAAGATTTAACTGAAATAATTAAAGATTATGAAAATGAAAATTATAAAATATGTTTGGATTTTCATTATCAATGCAAGAAGTGCAATAGCAATTATATAATGTAATAAAAGGAATATAAATTATGTATCTTATAAATTTGTATTCAGAGTTATTGTATAAAAATAGTTTATATAGGAGAAATTTATGATTAAAGAGATTAAAATTGAAGATTATGAGAAACAAATTAAAGAGAAAAAATATGAAGAAGTTTTTGCTGAACTTGCAGAGAAATCTTACGAACTTGCTATAGAAATTGGAAAAATAAAAGATATGGATATTACTGAAGATTTAAGTGATTATTATCCAAAGCATTATGAAGCATTTTATAGTATAGAATATTATTTTGATAGAAACTTTGGAGCATTTAGAGGGATGTTTTATCTTATGAGAAATGCTAGAAATATGTATGATGAAGATGATTATTTTGCAGATACAGAAGAAAAGAAAATTGAGTATTGCATTAATGCTTATAATCCTCTTGTTCATGAATTAGAGTGTTATAGAAAAACAGAACAAGAAATTAAAGAAAGAGGATTTGAAACAGTTTGTGAAGAAAGATTAAATAAGATAAAAAATCTTTACTTTGAAATGTTAAAATATAAAGGAAAAGAATTTGATGAAGATTGGACTTTAAACGAATTATCAAGAAAGATTGCACATTATTATAATTTTATTCATGAAGATATTTATAATACAGAATATGCTTTAGTTGGAGGATTTGCTAGTTTTGATATAGAAAAAGATGATGTGGAATTAAATGAAGTAGAAAGAATAATGTTTGCAGATGATTTATTAAATTATTTAACACCAACAGAAAAATATGCAGGATATGAAGCTTATGCTGATGTTTATAAAGATTATGAATTAAAAGAAGGTCAAACGTATTCAGATTTATATAAAGAAAAAGAAGCATTGCTTATAAAATTATTAAGAGAAATGCTTGAATTTGTTGGAGTTGAAGTAACAGAAAAAGATAAATATTTGAAAGATTTGGTATATGATGTTGCTGAGCATTATCCATTTTACGAAGGTTCACTTTTCTTATTAAGATTTTCTAATCCAAGTGAAACTTACATCAGTAAATTTGATACAATGGATAAAGTATATGAGAGATTATCTACAGACTACAAGAATTATGAAAAAAATATGGAAGAATACAATAAAAATAAATAGATATATCTAACTTCTAAAGTATCGAATAGAACAATGAATAACAAAATTAGTAAAACGTTGAAAAAACAAGGTGTTTTGCCTTGTTTTTTTTGCGATATTTTGATATAATACTAAAGATTTATATATAATATTTAATAAGACTATTACTTTAATTTTAATATTAATTATAAGAAAATTATTTTTGAAAATTAAATATATAGAAATGAGGATTAAATAATGTTTGAACTTGTATCGGAATACAAGCCTACTGGTGACCAACCAGAAGCAATTAAATATTTAGTAAATGGTATAAATGAAGGTAAAAAATTCCAAACACTTTTAGGTGTTACTGGTTCTGGTAAAACTTTCACAATGGCTAATATAATACAAGAAACACAAAAACCAACTTTAGTTTTAGCTCATAATAAAACTTTAGCAGGACAATTATATTCAGAATTCAAAGAATTTTTTCCAAATAACAGAGTTGAATACTTTGTTAGCTACTATGATTATTATCAACCAGAAGCATATATAGCCTCTTCAGACACATATATAGAAAAAGATGCGGCAATTAATGATGAAATAGATAAATTACGTCACTCAGCAACTGCATCACTTTTTGAAACAAGAGATGTAATTGTAGTTGCATCAGTATCTTGCATATATGGTTTGGGAGATCCAATAGATTATGAAAATATGATAGTTTCTCTACGTCCTGGAATGCAAAAAGATAGAACAGAAATAATGAGAAAACTAATTAATATGCAATATACAAGAAATGAAATGGATTTCAAAAGAGGAACCTTTAGAGCAAAAGGTGATATTCTAGAAATCTTCCCATCAAATAAAGAAGAAACAGCAATAAGAGTGGAATTCTGGGGAGATGAAATTGAAAGAATTTCAGAAATAAATCCATTAACTGGAAAAGCAGTAGCAACTCGTGAACATGTTATGGTATACCCAAATTCTCACTATGTAACAAGCAAAGACAAACTAGAAAGAGCAATTGTTACAATAGAACAAGAGATGGAAGAAAGAAAAAAATATTTCGAAGACAATAAAAAACTAATTGAAGCACAACGTATAGAAGAAAGAACAAATTTTGATATTGAAATGCTTAAAGAAACTGGTTTTTGCCAAGGAATAGAAAACTATTCAAGACATATTAGTGGTAGAGAAGCAGGAAGCCCACCATACACATTATTCGATTATTTCCCAGATGATTATCTATTACTAATAGACGAATCACATGCTACAGTACCTCAAGTAAGAGCAATGTATAATGGAGATAGAGCAAGAAAAGAATCACTAGTAAATTATGGATTTAGGCTTCCATCTGCTTTTGATAATAGACCTTTAAAATTTGAAGAATTTGAAGAAAGAATAAATCAATGTATATTTGTTAGTGCAACACCTGCAGATTATGAAAAAACACATGCCAAAGAAAATGTTGTAGAACAAATTATACGTCCAACAGGACTTTTAGATCCTAAAATTGTAGTAAAACCTACTGAAAATCAAATTGATGATTTAATGGAACAAATAGCAATACAAACAGAAAAAGGTGATAGAACTTTAGTAACAACTTTAACTAAGAAAATGGCTGAAGATTTAACAGCATATTTAAGAAATGCAGGAATTAGAGTTCGTTATATGCACTCTGAAATAAAAGCTTTAGAAAGAATGGAAATAATTAGAGATTTACGTATAGGAGAATTTGATGTATTAGTCGGAATCAACCTTTTAAGAGAAGGTTTAGATATTCCAGAAGTTTCTTTAGTTGCAATTTTAGATGCAGACAAAGAAGGATTCTTACGTTCAGAACGTTCTTTAATTCAAACAATAGGACGTGCTGCAAGAAATACTGAAGGAAGAGTTATAATGTATGCAGATGAACTTACAGAATCTATGGAAAAAGCTATTACAGAAACAAACAGAAGAAGAGCAATACAAGAAGAATATAACAATAAACATGGAATAACTCCTCAAACAATTAGAAAATCTGTTAGAGACGTTATTAAAGCAACTATTGTTGAAGATCTTCAAAGTGAGTATGGAATTAATAAAGATGAATCTGTTGAAGATATTATTTCAAGATTAACAGATGAAATGCTAAAACATGCTCAAAGCATGGAATTTGAAAAAGCAGCAGAATTAAGAGATAAAATTAAAGAACTTGAGAAGATGCTTGAATAAAACATAACAAAAAGGATGTAGATATTATGCAAAAAAGAGTATTAACACTTGATGAAGTAGCAATAAAAATAGGAGAAAAACCAGAAAATATTGGTAAATTTAAACAATTAACTAGAAAAAACGGATACTTTATTAGCAATTTTAGAGATGGTAGAGGTTTTCATTTAGAAGATACAAAAGTAAAATTACAATTAGCTTTTGATGGTACAAATCAACCAACTTCTTTTGGACATTTTAAATCAAAAAAAGGTTATAATTCAAAATATAAATGTACAAAAGTTTATGCAAATCATATTGGAGAATATGTATCTTCAATAATTTTAAAACAACTTGGAAAAAAAGCTTGCAAAGTTGACTTAGGATATACAACTATAGTAAATCAGTATTCAAATAAAGAAATTGAAATAGAAGGATGTTTAAGCCACTCACAATTAAGAATGCATGAAATGATGATACCTGCTAGTGTTGTTATTGATGATTTTAAAACAATAAATCCTAGAAAGTATAAGGAATTAACTGAAAGAGGAAAAACAGATTCGGATAGAAATTATACAAATGTTGAAATTATTCTATCAGCATTTGAAAATAAATATAGAAAAAGTGGACAAGCAAATAAAATTCCAGAAATGAGAAAATCATTTTTTGATATGTGTGCATATGATATTTTATTTGCTAATCGTGATAGACATGATGATAATTTTGGTTTAAGAGTTAATCAAGAAACAAATGAATTAACTTTTTATCACCTATTTGATGATGAACAAATTTTAGGAATGCAACAACCATTAACTGATGTAGAAAAATGTCTAAAAAATGAAAAAGAATTCCAAAAGTTTAAAGATAAAGAATTAACTTCTTGTATTGGAATTCCTAATAAAACACAACAAATCAAATCAACAGAATTATTAGGATATTTGCTAGAAAAATATCCAGACGAAATAATTTCTTCACTTGAAGATATTGGTAGATATAAAATAACTCATTTAGAAGAATTATTGGATAGGGTTGAAAATTTGTCAGAACCACATAAAACATTTGCTAAAAAAATATTTTTAGATAGACAAAAAGAAGTAGGAGATATAGTTACAGAATATAAATTAGCTAAAAATAAAGTAAGACCAGATGATGATGCAGTATCTTTATAAGAAACGGAGGAAATGTTAGTTAATAATTAACATAGAAAAAATATGGAATATTTATATTTAAAATGGATTGATTATAAGACTAATAAAAAATATCTAATTGGAGCTTTATTTAGAGATAAAGAAAAAGGAAAATATTATTTTAAACTAAGCAGAGCTCATGTAGAAAAGGCCTTAAAAGAAAAAGCAATATCAGAAGTTATATTACCATTTTCCGATTATGATAGAATTTATGAAAGTGATGAAATTTTTGCAATTTTTAAAATAAGATTACCGAAACTTGATAGATTTTCAGAAGAGGAACTTCAAGAATTTCTAAAAGATTTAGGTATGGAAGAATACGATGAATTTGAATATTTGAGAAGAACAAAAGGAATTTTAGAAACAGATAAATTTATAATAGAAGAGGAGAAATAATAGTGTTTAAGTTTAGAAATATCGATGGTTTTACTGCTGGTAGATTTGAACGAATGGGAATGTTAAAAGGTAAAAGATGGTACATAAATACTGAAGATCTTGATGAAGACTTCAGATCTGTTTCTGTGCTTTTCAAACCAAAAAGAAAAGAGTATGGAGATAAAAAAGTATATTGTGCAAACCATTATGGAGAGTTAGTTGGATATTTATTAGCAATAGGTTCAAGAACTCAATCTTGTAAAGTAGAACTTGCACATCTTTCAAAATATTATGAAAATATTCATAAAGAAAGAAATAATGGAACTCCTGAAACAAAAGATGGTTGTATAATTTATAGTCATTTAGAAAGAACTCAAATGTTAGAACATGGAAAAGTTTGTATAGATAATTATTTAGCAGAAAATCATGGGGATTTTGAAAATTATAGAAGCGATATTAATGATAATATTGATGTTTGTTTGAAAGCAATAGAATGTTCAACAAGAAAATTCTATGAAAAAAGTGAGCTAAAAAGAACTCCTGAATATATAGAAGAAAAAGTTCAAGAAAATAGAAAAAAAGCTATTAACATGATTATTTATGATTGCTTATATGGAAATAATGATAGACATGATGAAAATTGGGCTTTAGTTAAAGATTCAGAAGGAAGAGATATTTCATTATATTATTTATATGATAACGAAAGAGTTCTAGGTTTGTATGAAAACATTAGAACAATACAAAGTGCTTTAGATAATGATTCAGTGGAAAAAGATTCGGAAAGAATTCTGTTCTCTAGAATGAAAGCTCCAGGAGAAGAAAAAGTAGGTTCTTCTTATAAAAAAGTTATAACTTATATTCTTAATAATTACCCAGAGGCAGAAGAATTATTAGCAATACATTTAAAAGGTAATACTCCAAGAAATGTAAGAATGTATTTAGAGTCTTGTGAAAACTTACCAGAAGAATATATAACTTTTGGAAGTAAAATGTATGAATCAAGATTTGAATTTGCAAAAGAATTATTGCAACAAAAAGATAAAAAAGATAGTTCAGAAAAAGATTCAAAAGGACTAGGTGAAAATCCGAGTGATTTAGAATCAAGATAAAATAAAATTTCATCTTTTATTACAAGCTAGGATTAGAAATAAACAAAAATTGCCAAAAAGTCTGTTTTATGATATAATATTAAAACAGACTTTTTTGAGGTCTTCATACAAATGGAGACTTCCGCTACTAGGTCTCCGTTTGTAAATAATTTCATAAGGAGAGATAGTAGAATGGAAAGACAGATTGTTTTAAAAATTAAAGATGGAAACGTGGAAAAAGAATATCCATTAAAAGTGACAGGTAACTCAAACGAAAAATGGTCACAGATTTTGGAATATCTTTTTAATGAGGATTCCATTAAAGTGAGAGAACTCGAGTTTAGAAGAATTTTTGCAGCGTGTACAGATGAAACTCTGGTTGCAGTGGCACTTGGCTCATACTCTGGTTCTTTAACAAATGCTCATATTGAAAAAATTATGAAACGTTTTCCAAAAAGCGAAGATATTCAGCTCGGTTTAGCTCTCTACGCTTCTGCAAGTGGTAAAAAAGAATTGTTGCAGAAAATTTTAGAACATCCGGCAACAGAACATGTTAAGCAAGAAGTTGAATATATTCTGGGAACTTTATAAACAATCAAGCTTTGGCGGCACCTTATGGAAGGTGTCGTTTTTGTTTTGTAAAAAAATAAATAATTAGCAAAAAAATGTTCCATTTATAATAAATGTATGATATAATAAACCCGTTTATATGAAAAAGAATAAAAGGAAAGAATAATACTAATATTATTCGCTCATAGTATTTAATTTAAGGGGAAAGAAATGAACGATAAAATTATTATTAAAGGTGCAAAAGAGCACAACTTAAAAAATATTGATTTGGAAATACCAAAAAACAAGTTAGTTGTAGTAACAGGTCTTTCTGGATCAGGAAAATCTTCACTTGCTTTTGATACAATATATGCTGAAGGACAAAGAAGATATGTAGAAAGTTTATCTGCCTATGCAAGACAATTTTTAGGATTAATGGAAAAACCAGAGGTAGAAAGTATTGAAGGTCTTTCACCAGCAATTTCTATTGATCAAAAAACAACTTCTAAAAATCCACGTTCTACAGTTGGAACAGTAACAGAAATTTATGATTTCTTACGTTTGTTATATGCTAGAATTGGTGTGCCATATTGCCCTAAATGTGGTAGAAAAATAGAAAAACAAACAGTAGATCAAATTGTAGACGCTGTTATGAGTTTAGAAGAAGGAACAAGAATTCAAATTTTAAGCCCAATAGTAAGAGGTAAAAAAGGAGAATTTACTAAACTTTTAGAAAACATGCAAAAAGAAGGTTTTGTAAGAGTTAAAGTTGATGGTGAAATTTATGAAATTTCAGATGACATCGACATGGACAGAAATAAAAAACACAACATAGATGTTGTTGTAGATAGATTAGTTGTTAAAGAAGAAATTAGAAATAGACTCGCAGAATCTATCGAAACAGCAATGAAACATTCAAATAGCTTAGTTAAAGTAGATATTCCAGGACAAGGTGAAAAGTTATTTAGTGGTAATTATGCTTGCCCAGAATGTAATATTAGTTTTGAAGAATTATCTCCAAGAATGTTTTCTTTTAATAATCCATTTGGTGCATGTCCAGACTGTACAGGTATTGGATATTTAATGAAAATGGATGAAGAATTAATCATTCCAGATAAATCAAAAACTTTATATGATGGAGTAAAAGCCTTTGGTTCATCTACATTAAAAAAAGGTGATACCATGGCTAGAATGTATTTTGAAAGTATTGGTAGACACTATGGTGTAGATATAAAAGGAAAACCAATCAAAAAATTACCTAGAGAATTTTTAGAAAAAATTCTTTATGGTACAGGTGATGAAGAAATTGAATTTGAATATTCTTCAGCTGCTGGTACAAGACATTTTACACAAGCCTTTGAAGGAGTTTTACCTACTTTAGATAGAAGATATAGAGAAACAAAATCAGAAGGAATGCGTAATTTCTATGAGCTTTATATGAGTAACAGTCCTTGCTATTCTTGTAACGGAGCAAGATTAAAACCAGAAGTATTAGCTATTAGAGTTGGTGAGAAAAACATCAACGAAATTACAGACTTACCAATTAATAAATTAAAAGATTACTTAAATTCTCTTGAATTAAGTAAAAAAGATAGAATGATAGCTGATGTTATTTTAAATGAAATCAATACAAGACTTCAATTCTTGATGGATGTTGGACTTGAGTATTTAACATTATCAAGAAGTGCAGGAACTTTATCTGGTGGTGAAGCTCAACGTATTAGATTAGCAACTCAAATCGGCTCTGGACTTTCTGGAGTATTATATATTTTAGACGAACCAAGTATAGGTCTTCATCAAAGAGATAATGATAAATTGTTAGCAACTCTTAAAAAATTAAGAGATTTAGGAAATACATTAATTGTTGTAGAACACGATGAAGATACTATGTATGCAGCAGATCAAATTATAGATATTGGACCAGGAGCTGGTGTTCATGGCGGTAATGTAATTGCTCAAGGAACAGCAGAAGAAATTAAAAATAACTCAAATTCTATTACAGGTAGATATTTAAGTGGAAAAGAAAAAATAGCAATTCCAAAGAAAAGAAGAAAATCAAATGGAAAATCTATTGAAATTGTAAAAGCATCAGAAAACAATTTAAAAGATGTAACTGTAAAAATTCCTTTAGGAGTATTTAACTGTGTTACAGGTGTTTCTGGTTCTGGAAAATCAACTTTAGTAAATGAAGTTTTATATAAAAACTTAGCAAAAGAAATAAATAGATCTACAGAAAAACCAGGTAAATGTGAAAAAATAAAAGGAATAGACAATATAGATAAAATAATTAATATTGACCAATCACCAATAGGAAGAAGTCCACGTTCAAACCCAGCTACTTATACAGGTGTGTTTGATATTATCAGAGATATCTACGCTGGAACAAATGAAGCTAAAATGAAAGGTTACCAAAAAGGTAGATTTAGTTTTAATGTTGAAGGTGGTAGATGTGAAGCTTGCCAAGGTGATGGTGTATTAAAAATTGAAATGAATTTCTTACCAGATATCTATGTACCTTGTGAAGTATGCCATGGAAAAAGATATAATAGAGAAACATTAGAAGTAAGATATAAAGGAAAATCTATTTCAGATGTTTTAGATATGACAGTTGAAGAGGCTCTAGAATTCTTTAACAATATTCCTAGAATAAAACAAAAAATTCAAACATTAGCTGATGTTGGACTTGGATATATTAAACTTGGACAACCATCAACAACTCTATCTGGTGGTGAAGCACAAAGAGTTAAACTTGCTACAGAACTTTCAAAAAGAGCAACAGGAAAAACTCTTTATATTTTAGATGAACCAACTACAGGACTTCATATTGCAGATGTTCATAGATTAGTAGACATTTTACAAAGATTAGTAGATACTGGAAACACAATTTTAGTAATTGAACACAATTTAGATTTAATAAAAACAGCAGACCACATTATAGACTTAGGACCAGAAGGCGGAGAAAAAGGTGGAGAAGTTATTGCAATAGGAACACCAGAACAAATCTGCAAAAATGAAAAATCTCATACAGGAAAATTTTTACAAAAATATTTGTGCTAATTTTAATCCTAAACTATGACTGTTTTAAAAGATAAAAAATATTTAAATTAATATACAAAAATTAAAGATAATAAGATATAATCTTATTATCTTTTTTTAGTGTTTATGTAATGAGTACAGTTTGAAAGGAAGAATTAGAAGTGGAAAAATTAAAAAAGATTATTAAAGAAAACGTGACTTATTTTATGGTATTGTTGTGTTTAGTTTTTTTAACAATAAGTCTATTTGTAACTAAAAATTATACTCTTGATACCGAACATATGCCTCTTCAATTAGATACTTTCGAAAAAGTGATTATTTCAAGCATAATTGTAGAGGGAATAATTTATTTCTTTTTATTAAACTTAGCTAAAAAAAGAGATTTTAAATTGGAAAATATATTTCTTATTGTGGCAATACCAATAGGAATTGCATATATAATAGCACTTCCTATCGGAACAATTCCAGATGATCAAACTCATTATTTAAGAAGCTGGGAAGTTTCTTTAGGTTATCCAGTTTCAGAACAATCAGAAAATGGAGATGGTGGTAGAGTGTTACCAATAAACCTTTCTGAAATACTTTTTAATGTTGGAACACATAACTATGAAGAATATTTTCAAACAGCTACTGATGAAACTTTAAAAGAAGAAATGGTTTTTCAATGGTTTAGTAATGCTTCATTATATTCATTCATATGTTATTTGCCTCAGGCTCTTGGAATTGCATTCGCAAGAATTTTTACAGATAATTTATTGGTTATGGCGTATTTGGCAAGGATATATAATTTTGTGTTTTTTATAGCATTAGTATATTTTTCTATAAAAATAATTCCTTTTAAGAAAATGTTTGTTACTACAATTGCTCTTATGCCAATAGTATTTCAAGAAGCAGTATCTGTATCGCCAGATGCAATTACTATAGCAATCTCAATGATGTTAATTTCATATACATTATATTTGAAATATTCAGATAAAAATATAACTAAGAAAAATATAGTTATCTTAACTTTTCTTAGTGTAATACTTTCTTTGTGCAAAATTGTATATGTACCAATCTGTTTTATTATATATACAATTTCATGTGAGAAATTCAAAAATAAAAAACAAAAATATTTATTATTAACAAGTATAATATTAATAGCAATTGTTATTAATCTATTATGGTTAGGCTATTCGTCAAGATATTTGATTGAATACAATGAAGGAGTCAATTCAAAAGAACAAATAAGATTTATACTAACAAATCCTATAGATTATATGTCTGTTGTAATAAAAATTCTAATAAATAGAAGTGATGTATATATAAGCAATATATTAGGTGATTTATCATTACTTAATGTTTCACTTTCTCCGATATTTAAGAGTTTATTATTTATAATTCTTATATCAATTATGTGTTTAAATAATTCTAAAAATTGTAAAGTAGATAGCCCGACTAGAATAATAATTTCTTGTACTATTATTTCTGTGATTGCTTTGATATTTACAAGTTTATATGTACAATGGAATCCTGTAAAAAATGTTGTTATTGAAGGAGTACAAGGAAGATATTTTATACCAATTTTAATTTTGACACCGTATTTGTTTAATAATTCATATTTGGTTTCAGACAAAAAAATGTCAGCGAGATATTTATTAATGTTTATGATGTTTTTAAATCTTCATGCAATAAGTTATATATCAATACTTTATAAATAATAAAATTGAAAGTATTTAAATTAAAACTATTAAAATTAGTATAGAAAAAAGATTAATAATAATATATAATCTTTTTGAACTAAAATTTATTATAGAAAGAGGAAAAATTAAATGGGGTATTTATATATTCTAACTCTTATTCTTTTAGGAGTTGGATTTATAGCTTTTAAAAAATCTGATAAAGAATTAAATTTAATAAAATGGATATGCATTTTTGTTGTAGGAATTTTGGCTTATAATACTACAATATGTATGTTGATTGGTATTATAAATATCAAACAAAATATTTGGCTTTTATCAATTATAAATGCTTTAATTGGTGGAGCTTTATTATATAAACCAATAAAAAATAAAGAATGTCAAAAATATAAAGTATCAAAATTAGATATATTTATGATTTCTATAATTCTAATAATGTTTACAGTAATGTTTTTTAAAGATTTATATATTCACAAAGGTGATGTAACACATGTTGCAATTGATTCAGCAATTCATTATAGAGCTGCAAAACATTATTCTGATACTTTAGAATTGTTTATATATGCAGATGACAAAACATTTTTCGATTTTAATATAATGCAAACAGGAGCTTATATAAATGACGGAATATTAATGAATATTGTAAATGGTATAACAGGACTAGATAAAATATACATATATCAATTATTTGAATGCTTAGTTTTATTTTCAACAACTTTAGCTTTATATACAAGTATTGCAGATAAGATTAAGACTAAAAGAGGAGCTATTTTAAGTTTAATGCTTTTAGGATTATTTTTATATGGATACCCATATAATTCTTGGATATTTGGTTTTTCATATTTAACTGTTGGATTAGTTATGGTAGCCTTAATCCTTACAATTGGAGAAATGCTATTTTCAGAAGAAAAAATCAATAAAAAGTTAGTAATAACAATGCTAATGATGGCTTCAATGGGATTAATATTCTCATACTGTATGTTTGTTCCAGGAATTTTTGCTGCAATATGTATTTATACATTTGTTATGGAACTTAAAGATAAAGAAACAAAGAAATATTTAAAATTCTTTGGTAAAAATACATTAATAATAACAGGAATTTTACTTTTAATAACAGCTTTTGGAATAGGATATTTATTTATCCCATCATTTTTAATAGAAGGACAAAAAGACTTAGTATCTGCTTTAAAAGATGATGGCGGTATATATATGGAAAAATATAAAGAAATTATTGTTTATGCACCATTTGCTTTATTGTATTTAGTAGATTTATTTAAAAGAATCAAAGAAAAAGATATAAAATTTTTAGATGCTTTTTCATTTGGTATAGTGGGATTTTTTGCAGTATTTTATATAGCATATGTTTTAGGAATGATTTCAACATACTATATAGCAAAAATTTATTTTATTTTATGGATAGCAATATTTGCTATAACAATAGATTTAGTAAATAGATATATAAATACAAAAATTTTAAAATGGATTATTCCAATATATGTTATTACTTGGACTGGTTTTGTATGTGGTTGGGTTTGGATAAAAGCAGGACATATTTTAGGAGAAGAAGAAAAACATGCTCTTCCAAATTATGTTGGAATGTACTATATAGAAAATTGTGAACATAGAAAAGCTTATGATTTATTATATAGTTTTACAGATGACAATATAGCAATTACAGAATATGCAAGAGAAAATTTAGAAGATATGACAGCAGATAATACAGTTTTATTTACAGAAAGCTTTAATAGAACAATATGGGCGATGGCAACTTTGGAATATACAGGACAAAAATATGATTTTAGACATATTTTAAATACAACAAATCAATATAATATAAAAGATTCTGTAAAAAGTTCTAGAATCAAATATATGATAAGACTAGATCCACCAGAACAAGGAAAACTAGAAGAGGGAAAAGAAGCATTAAAAGAATTAGAAAAATATCCTAATGTTGAAGTTTTATATTCAAATGAAAGTGGATTTGTTGCTAAAATTAATAAATAGAAAAGGGAAGAGGTTATGAACTTTTTAGATTTAGAAATTAATCAAAAAAATTATATAAAAATAATAGTTTTAAGCATTTTCATAGTTGCTCTAATACTTGTTTTATACTACATCGAACTTTTAGTTCCGAAAAAATTTACTTTGGAGGAAACGACTACAGTTGCTGATTTTAATGAACAAGAAGATTTAGTAGTACATATAGATATTTTAACACCACCAGGTAAAAAGATGGAAATTGTAGGTTATGCATATTTGACAGATGATGAAGTTTTTACAGTAGATTGTAGTTATGTTTTAAGAAATAAAGAATCTGGAGAGATGTATTTATTAAAAACTAGACACGAAAAAAATGTAAATGTTCCAGAAGTTTATCCATATGCTGGAATGCATACACGTTTCTTGACTTTAGGAATAGAAAAAGGAAATTATGATATTTGTGTTTTATACAAAAATAATGAAAATAATATGTTTAAGAACACAGGAATAAATGTAGAGATTTAAAAATAAATTTAGGGGAAATAAAAAATGAAAGAAAAATTTAAAGAGATTACCAATAAAATCTTTAAAGATGGAAGAGGAGCATTAATTCTACTATTTGTTTTACAACTTGTTTTAACAATATTTATCACTCCAAATACTTATGATGATGAGTGGTTTATAAATCAAATAACAGACGAATTAAATGTTGAAACTAACGAAATAATAGAACATACAATACCAGATTTTATTAAAGAAAGATATCAAACTTGGTCATCTAGAGTTATTATAGAATTAGTATTATGCTCAGTTTTAAAAACATCAAAATATTTATGGATATTAATTCAATCTTTAATGGCTGTTCTTGTTTGTTATTCTTTATCTAAACTTTTTGTAAAAGAAAATAAAGATAAAAATAATTTTATGCTTATGGCTATGATATTAATTTATCCTTATTATACAATGCATCAAACAGGATGGGCTTCTACAAGTGTAAACTATTTATGGCCATTGGCAACAGGGTTATTTGCTTTGATTCCAATTAAGAAAATATGGGATGGAGAAAAAATTAGATGGTGGCAATATCCAATTTATACAATCAGCTTAATATTCGCTGCAAATCAAGAACAAGCTGGTGCCTTATTATTAGGATTTTATTTAGTATTTACAATTTTAATGATTGTAAGAAAAGATAAAAAAGTAAAACCTTATATGTTTATACAAACAATTGTTGCAATCTTATCTGTTGTATTTATTTTAACTTGTCCAGGAAATAGTATTAGACAAGTTGAAGAATTATATAGGTTTAAAGGGTATGAAATGTTATCTTTTATAGAGAAGTTCGTACTTGGATTTACAGCAACATTCGGAAATATAATATTAAAACAAAATCCAGTATATATATTGCTTACTTCATTAATCGCACTATATGTATTTTTAAATCATAGAGAAAGATTATATAGAATTGTAGCAATTATACCACTTTTATCTGTTTTATTATTAGGACCATTTTTAACAATATTAAATGGAATGTTTCCTTATTTAAATGTGTTTAAAACACTAATAATTACACAAGATGTTTTACTAACACCAGTAAATTGCAATAATTTATATTATACATTTCCAATTGTTTTTGCATTTGCAAATTTCATTTGTATAGGAATGTCTATTTTATTAATATTTAAGAATTTAAAAAATAATGTTGCGATTTTAATTTATCTAGCAGGATTAGCTTCAAGAATAGTAGTAGCATTTTCACCAACAGTATTTTTATCTAAAACAAGAACAATGATATTTTTTGATTTTGCGATGATAGCAGTTAGCTATTTGATTTGGGATAAATTAAATGAAAATAAAGGACATGAAAAAACAATTAATATTGCAAAAACAATAATTAACTTCACAGCAGTAATACAATTTATAAATGTTTTAATATACATATATAGCAAACAAAAAATGTACTAAAAGCCTTAAAATTGATTTTAAGAAGTTTAATTAAAAATACATAAACTTAATAAAGAAAATAATAAAAAGATGAAAAAACTCATCCTCGAATAAATGAGGGTGAGTTTTTGGTACTCATAAGCAAATAAAAAACGTCTATAAAAAATAGACGCTTTTATTTGTTATTAATTATAATTTACTTTATAAATACGATATGTATCTACATCATATAAAAGTTCAAATGAAACATTTTCGTTTTCATAGTTTTCCATAATTCTAACAGTGAAAATGTATTTGATATTTAATTTTTCTAATTCATCTGCAGTGATGTATATGTGGTAGGTATCAGGAGCCATTAAAACAAATTTTTCAGGAGCTTCTTTTTCAACTACTTCAATATATATGTGTGCATATCTGTTATAAACTTTTTCATATTTTCCTTCAGGATCTAATAGCTTGCAAAATTCTAAATTTGGATAAGCGTGAGTGCTATTAATAGTTGATACACCAGCCATTGTTAAATAATTAGGACCAGGGAAACCAATAGCTTCAACAAGCCAAATTCCTTCCTCTTCAGAGTTTTGCTTTTCAACAGCAGCAAGAATTTTACTGTCTTCAATCATATCTGTCCCTTTAACAATAGGGTTTACTGTAAAACCAACGATAAACATAGTTCCAATTATTCCTAAAGTAAATAAGTATTTTCCGTATTTTGTATTATATTCTAGTGCAAAGAAGAATAGGTAGCAGCACATTGCAAATAAAAGTGCGCATGAATAAATTCCAATATAAGCAGAGTTAAGTTTATGACAAATAAATACTAAAATTGCACTTAAGATAACGCTAACGATTGCTGCTTTCCAAAGTTTCATTGATTTTTCTGTTATAGAAATTGATCTTATTAGTAATAATATATCTATAAAACCTATTGCTAAAAGAGGTCTTTCTGGAAGACAGAAACTAAGTAGTGATATTTTAGCAAGCCAATCTGGAACTCCTATAAAAGCAAATACTCCTAATATAACATAAGGAATTAAAAGAAAGATTGTAAGTAAATCTTTTTTCTTAGTTTTAACCATATACAAAATAGAAGAAATTATTCCAAGTGGGAAAAGACCGAACATAGTAGCCATTTCAGCAGTAGGTCTTTGTAGTCCTAATTCTTTATAAGGTAAGAAAACACTTGTAAGATAACTTATGTATTTTTTAAAAGCGCCACCGCCATTTTCTGTTCTAGAACCAGGATAAACTGTATTCATAGTTGAAAAGATTGTTTCTTTTGACATAAAAAAGGCATATGTCATTAATGAAATAAATACTAAAAGCATAACTATTATTGAGAAAATGTCTTTTTTAGTCATTTTACAATTTTTTCTGTTATCAACAATAATATAAATTGCTAAGAATAAGAATACATAGAACATTGGGACTTGATATGCTGGATACAAAATAAGAATATAACCACCAGCGCAAATCATCATAAAGAATAGCATTAAAAGTCTTGATTTAAAGTTTTCTGTATTCATATATTTATATAATAGGACTATTGCAAGTTCTCCAAATACAAATAATTCTACAGTACCATTTGTCGCAAACCACCATTGTACTGTTGGAGCTAGAGAAACCATGAAAGCACTAATTAAAGACAAGCGTTTGTTTTTGTTAGTTAGTATCATTGAAAAGTCAAAGGTAACTAAAAATAGTGCTATAAAACGTGTTACCCAAAAGAAGGATAATCCTCTTTCTAGTCCTAATAAAATATAACCTAAATGGAAAGGTCTAAAAATTTCTAAAATATTTAAAACAGGAAGTCCATAAAGTGAAAAGACTTCTGTATTTGGTATTCCTCTTATAATGTCAGTGAAATATTTAAAGCCATTATGGAATTGTGAAAAAATAAAGGGAGTGGTAACAGCCCATTCATCACTTCTAATAGTTCTCCAATTTCCAAAAAGAATTGAATCATCTGTAATACCAGTATTATATACTGTATTCCAAAGACTTATTGAAGAACCATGCAAACTAAATAAAACACCAAGTGCTATAAGTATGATTGCAATAATAAAACGATACTTATAAATAAAATCTAACATTTTGTCTGTTTTTTCTTTTAATTTGATTAATTTATTCATTTCTTTCTCCTAAAATAATATTTGTTTTATTATATATCATGAAACCTTTTTAATTCAATATGAAGAAATAAAAATATAGATATTTTTTATAGTAGAACAGAATAAAAGATTAGGTAAATAAGATTAGTTTTTACAAATTTTAATAAGATAAATAAAACCCTCTTCAAATTTAGAAGAGGGCTCTCTTAAAAAATAGCTAATTAAACAAAATTGATACTAAAAATAAGTATATAAAAATTAATAAATTATTTTCAAGTTTAAAATAAGCTTAAAAAGCTACTAATTAAAATAAAAATTCAAACTATCTATCAGTATTTGTTTTATTGTTATTGTTGTTATTATTGTTTGAATTGTTGTTGTTTGATTTATTTTTCTTTGACATCTTAAGAAGCACCTCCTTTGACTAAAAATAGTATTTACTAAAATAAATTTATTATGCATTTTTATTGATACAAGAACAAAATTTTGATATAATGCATAACGTAATAATAAACAAAGGAATTAAGGGGAAAATAATGGCAAATATAGTTATTGGTATTGAAGGATTAGTTGGAGCAGGAAAAACGAGTATATGTAGAGAATTAATAAAAAGAATACCAAACACAGTTCTTCTAAATGGTGGAAACCTTTATAGAGCAATAGTATATGCAATGATGCAAAATGGTTCAAAAGTAGAAGAACTTAAAAAACAAGGAAAAAATTTAGACATAAAAGAAATGATGGACTTATTCAAAGTTCAAATAAAAGTCGAAAATAATGAAACAATTGTATACATAGACAATGAAAAAGTTGATGAAAACGCAATCCAATCAAAAGAAGCATCAATGGCTGTTTCTACAGTTGGAGGAAGTGCAGATAATAAAAATTTGTTTATATTTGCAAGAGGATTTATAAATGAATTAAAAGAAAATTATAATGTAATTGTTTCTGGAAGAAGTGTAATGAAAATATATCCAGATTGTGATTATCATTTCTTTATTACTGCAGATTTGGAAGAAAGAGTAAAAAGAAAATGTATACAATATGAAAATAAAGAAACTAGAGAAGAAATAAGAGAAAATATTCAAAAAAGAGATGAACTTCAAAAACAAGCAGGATTTTACGACTTTAGTTCAATTACTGAAGAGGTAGATGTAACAAATTGTAAAACTGTAGAAGAATCAACAGATTTAGTTTTAAGCAAAATGAAGCTACCATTAGGTATTTAAAAATTAATAAACAGAGTTTTGCTTATATAAATAGAGTTATTGATTAAAAAAGAAATTTATTTCTAAAACAAAATAAAAAGAAATAATTTAAGGAGGTAAAATGGATTACGTTAATGAAAAACTAGTAGAATTTAATAATTATTTAGGAGGAAGAAAAGTTGCTGTAATCGGATTAGGTGTTAGCAATATTCCTTTAATTGATTATTTACATGATTTAAAATCAAATGTAACTGTTTTTGATGGTAAAGAAATAGATGATATAGATAAAAGAATATTAGATAAACTTGTAGATTATGGAATGAGTTTTTCTTTTGGAAAAGGATACTTAGAAAAACTAGTTGGTTTCGATATTATATTCCGTTCTCCAAGTTGTCTTCCAACAGTTCCTGAACTTGCAAAAGAAGCAGAAAGAGGAGCAATAATAACAACCGAAATTGAAATGGTTATAGAACTTTGCCCAGGTTTAGTAATAGGTATTACAGGAAGTGATGGAAAAACAACAACTACAACATTAATTCATGAAATAATAAAAGAAGATGGACATAACTGTTTCTTAGGTGGAAACATAGGAACACCGTTATTTACAAGAATTGGAGAAATGCAACCAGAAGATATTGTTGTTTTAGAATTAAGTAGTTTCCAATTAATGAATATGAAAGTTAGTCCTAAAATATCTGTAATAACAAATATAACACCAAACCACTTAAATGTTCACGCAGACATGGAAGAATATGTAGAAGCAAAGAAAAACATATTTAAATATCAAGACAAAGATGGCTTATTAATCTTAAATTACGATAATGAAATTACTAGAAGTTGTGCTGAAGAGGCTCCAGGAAAAGTAGTTTTCTTTAGTAGTAAAAACAAAAATGTAAATGGATACTTAGTAGATACAGATGATGGAAAAATAAAAGTATCTGAAAATGGATTAAGAAAACATGTGTTTGACACAAAAAATATGAAACTTCGTGGAGTTCATAATTTCGAAAATGCAAGCTGCGCTATTATTGCTACAAAGGATTTAGTAAAAAAAGAATCAGTTGATAGAGTATTAACAGAATTCAAAGGTGTTGAACATAGATTAGAGCTTGTTAAAGAAACCAAAACAAGAATTAAATGGTATAATGATTCAGTAAGTTCAAGTCCAACAAGAACTATGGCTGGATTAAATGCTTTTTCATTTAAAAATCTTATATTAATTGCTGGTGGATATGATAAAAACTTAGATTACAATGTACTAGCAAAACCAATATTAGATAATTGTAAAGCATTAATATTACTTGGCCAAACAGCAGATAAAATTGAAAAAGCGGTAAAAGCTGAATTAAAGAAAACTAAAAGAAATGATTTTCCAATCTATAGATGTGAGTCTTTAATTCAAACTGTAGAAAAAGCAAATGAAATTGCAATAAAAGGAGATATTGTTTTATTCTCACCAGCAAGTGCAAGTTTTGATATGTTTAAAAACTTTGCCGAAAGGGGAGAATTATTTAAACAATATGTAAAAGAAATAGTTAAATAATGTAATTATTAAATGTAAAGGGTCGACATTATGTTGAAGTGAATTTTTGAACTTCATCATAATAAGACTCTTTTTAATTTATTCAAAATAAAGTTTTAAGTATAGTTGGCAGAGTAAATTATTTAACAAATATAAGAATAGATTAAAATTTGCCTCATACAATTTTATAAAGGAGGTAAATTTATGTTTTATTCAAATAATAATGGTTACATGGAAGATTTATATTACTATAATCAAATGCCTAATAATACATATATGAATAATCCCGGAAACAATATGATGGGAAATAATATGTTAGGAAATTCTATGAATCAAAATTTAGGCACTCCAATGATGACAAATAATATGGGAGTGATGAATTCAAATGGAATGTTTATGGGGCAAATGAATAGTAATCAACAAAATATGATGCCTATGCAAAATTTGAGTAGTTTATATCCAAGTATTTATAGAATAATTAATCCTGTAGTTTCAAGGGTGGTTTCAAATGGTAATAATCAAATAGTAAATGAAGATTCTTTAAATAATATGGTGGATACTGTATTTAATATAGTAGAAGGGCAAATTGATCTTGAGGGAGAATCAACTACACAAAGAAATGTTCAAAGTGAAAATCAAACAAATTTGAATTCTTCAAGTAATATGACATCAGGTTCCAATTCTTCAAGTAGAACAACAGAAACAAATAGGCAAACAACCCAAACAATGCAAGCTACAAGCAACAGAAATAACAGAAATGATTCTTTACTTAGAGATCTTATTAGGATTCTTATAATAAAAGAATTATTAGCTAGAAATCAATTCCAAAGACAATACGTTCAAACTCAAGGAATGCCCATGGGATTTAATTCATTTTTTTAATACAATAAATTTATAAAAATTTAATTGCAAAAAAATATGTATATGATAAAATTACTTATATAAATTTATACACAATTATTATAAATTAATTTTCGTGTTTTATAAGATGAGGTGAAATACGGTGAATAAAGAACAAATAAAAGAAAAATTATTATTAGAAAAAAATGTAAGACTAATTGATACTTTAGAAATTAATAACAAAAAATATGCTAAAGCAATGGTTGTATTAAAGCAACAAGGATTTAATTTTGAATATAAATACTATGAAATAACAGAAGATATTATAAATGAAATACCAGATAGTGAACTAGAAAATGTGAGATCTTTTTTTGAAAAAGATTATGGAAATATAGTTTATTAGAAGAATTTGATGGAGAAAAAATATGGAAAGAAGAAAAGAAAATCCTGAATTAAAACCATATATAGAAAAATTTTTAATTGATACACTTGAAAATTGTGAACTTTTTGTAAAAACATATGGAAAAGGATTTGTAAAAGAGAGACTACAGAAAAATTTTAAAAAAGTTTATACAGATGAACTAAATTCAAGAGCCGCAGGACAATATTCATTAGGGACCTCAGGAGAAATAACTTTATTTTCTAAAGGCTTTGATGGAAATTTATTAACATTTAAAGATATCGAAGAAGATTCAAGCTTAAAAGCTACAACATTACACGAAGGTGTTCATGCTGTCTTTAATAAAACACCAGAAGAATGTGAAAAACTTGGAATAGCATATGGAAGCGGAATACATTGTATATATCATGGAGCTAATAACGAACTTGGAAGAGGAGTTAATGAAGGTTATACAAACTGGGTGTGTGAAAAGGCTGGATTAGATCCTAAATCATATACAAAATTTACAAATATGGTAAGATTGTTTGAAATGGCAATAGGTCCTGAAAAAGTAATGCAATTTGGTAAGGGAGACATTGAAAAAAATATAGCACCTTTACTTGATATGCCATTAGAAGAATGTGCAGAACTTTTTTCAAAAGCTGATTCAATATATGATTATGATGATAAATCTAGGGATTATATGGAGGCTAAACTATTACTTTCTAGTAAAATAAAATTGAAAAATGGAATAGAAGGAAAGGTTCCACAATATATACTTGAGGATATACAAAAATTAAATAGCAATGATTTATATAGGAGAGTTTTAAGAGACCCTGAATATAAAAGATTTGCTCAAGAGAATAATTTAGAACTAGAGTCAGATGAGAACATAAAAGAATATTTTTCGAAAAAAGATGATTTTTATAGTGAAAAATCAAAAGTTTTGCTTCATGATATTCATGCAACTATTATTTCTAAATATTTCATGAAAGAGCTTGATACTGTATTAGAGGAAGGCTCTTGTTCTATAGAACAATACCAAAAATTTGGACGCATGGCAAATTTAGTTTTGGTTTATGGTGAACGTAAAAACGATGTGATGAAAAGTTTTGATGAAAAGATTGAAACATTGAGAACGCGATTTCTTGATAAAACTATAGATAATATAAAAAAATCACTTCTAGATGGAACAATATCAGCAGAACAACTAGAATCATATCAGAGTGTTTTTAATGCTGATTTAGAAAATGCTATAAATTTTGAAGACGAAGTATCTAAGTTAATGCTGCCAGAGGATTCTCATACGTACCAAAAGTTATTTCATGCTTTAAGCTATGAGAATAAATTATCTAATCTTTTTGACTATAAAATACTAAAGTTAAATACAGAAAAAGGAAAACAAGAAAATTTGTTTTTCGATACAAAACAAGAAAATCATTTTTCAAGATATACAAATTCATCAAAAACACTTGATGCGAGTGATGAAATTACTGAAACAGACGGAATTATCGATATAACACTATCAGATTTACAATCAATGCAAGAAATTGTAAATAATTTCTTAAAGTTAAAAGAAGAGATTAAACAAAAATCTCCAAATGCCAAAATACAAATTGTTGAGAGTATAATCATTTCAACTGACGATACTAATACACCATCATTTTATATGATAGAAGGTAATGAGATTGTTTCTGCGCAAGCAATAGAAATGATACCACAAAACCGTAAAATCAAAGAAGAAATATCTTTTGATACTCCAGAAGAAATTGCTAGAAAACAAGCACTTGAATTGGAGTCAAAAGAAAAATCTCAAGAACCAGAAGAATCATTAGAAGCAAGTAAATTAGTAGCGCAACAAGAAAACGATAATACATCTACTTCATTAAAACCAATTTCAAAAAATCCATTTAAAAGATTCTTTGAGAATATGAGAAGTAAAATATTAAGGATGAAAGAGTCTTTTATGCCATCAGAAAAACCAGATATAGAAGAGAAAAATAATGAAGAAAATAGAACTAATGTAAGCTCGTCTAAAGAATTTGATGAAAGAATACGTGTTGATATTGCAGGTAAATATGATCCTACACAACAGCAACAAGGCATGCATTTAAAACAAAAATCTAAAGATGATGATTTAACAAAATAAAATATTATAATAATCCATATATACATTTCAAAGTTTAAAGAATAATTCAAAAATGGAGAATAATCACAATATTTTTGAATATAATTTTTATTAAGAACTAAGAGGTGATATATATGGACTATTTTTTTATATGTAAAAAAATTATTTTAGTAGCATTATTAATAGTGCTATTTTTTATAGCTTGCAAATTAAGTGTTTTTTATATTCCTTTTATTATTGCATATATAATATTTCTAATAGTAGATCCTATCATAAAATGGTTAAATAAAAAGACAAGCATGAGCAGAAAAGTATGTAGTATTATAATACTTGCAACTATTTTTTTGCTTTTAAGTGGAATTATTATTTATGGAGGAATAAAATTAATTTCAGAAACAACAAATTTACTGGGTGGATTAAATACGTATTTAGATAAATCTATGAATCTTATAAATGATGTAAAAGAAAAAATAAACTTAAATAATTTAAATTTATCAGAAGATGTAATTAAAGTATTTGAAAAGTCAACTACAGATTTTATTAATAGTGTTATTGATTATATAAAAAACATATTAACAAAAGTATTAAAATATATAACATCAATTCCTAATATACTAATTAATATTATAATTACTATTTTGGCAACTTATTTTATTACTTCTGATAAATTTTATATATTAGATAGATTAGAACATCACTTATCTAAAAAAATGGTGGGAAAACTTATTACTCATACAAAAGAAATAACAAAAAGTTTAGGAGCTTATTTGAAAGCTGAAATAACTTTAAGCATAATTACTTTTTTAGTAGTACTTACAGGATTAAACATTTTTTATTTAATAGGAATGGAAGTAGAATATCCAATATTAATGGCAATATTAATAGGGTTTGTAGATGCTCTTCCAATACTTGGCGCTGGTGCTATAATGCTTCCATGGGCAGGTATATTATTTTTAAATGGAAACACAAATTTGGGTATTTCTATAATTGGATTATATATATTTACATTAGTAGAAAAACAATTTATCGAACCTAAACTTGTTAGTAATAATATTGGAATTCATCCGATTTTTACGTTAATCGCTATGTATACAAGTTTTAAAATAATAGGAATAATCGGTTTATTGGTTGGACCAATCATCCTTATTATTTTAAAAAATGTATTTTCAGAAATGTTAGATAAGGGGATAGTGAATTCTTTGGTTGAAGATTAATATATAACTGCTGTTGGAACATAACTACTATCAGGCATGCAAACAGTTGGGCTTTCTGGTTTATTTGTTTTTTCAATTGAAGTTATTTTAAGAAGGGGAATTTCGCCATTATAATTTCCTTTTGTTATTTCACCTGTTACAGTTACCCAAGTATATGTATCGAATTCAGCGGCTTTTTCATAAGAACATAAAAAACCAACTATTAAAGTTTGTTTATTTCCAATATCCATATCTCTTGCTAAAACAAATTGATCTTCTTTAAAACCATTTAATCTGTACACATATCCTGAAAATGATATTTTTTGACCTATATATGTATCTAAATCTTCGTGAACTGATTTTAATATATTTGTATAATTTTCTGGTTTTATTTCTGCAACTTCTGAAGAGGGAATAGAATCATTAATTAAATTGTCTTCTCTAGGTATTGATTTTATTAAGTTAGTTATTCCTAATATACCTATACTTATAGCAAGGATAAACATTATAACTAAACAGGTTTTGAAAATTACTTTTTTATTTAATTTAATATTATAAATAATCATATCAAATCTCCTTTATAATAGATTATTAAATCTTATGAAGAGGAAGATTTTTTATTACTAAAAATACTTATTTATGATATTTAATTACCTTGCAAAAAAACCTAAATAGTGATATAGTTGTGAAGTACATTAAATATTAGGAGGATTACAGATGGGACTTTTTGATAAAATCTTTGGAAACTATAGTGAAAAAGAAGTAAAAAGAATTAGACCAATAGTAGATAAAATCAATGGTTTAGAAGAAGAAATTTCTAAATTATCTGATAAAGAATTAACAGCTAAAACAGCATATTTTAAAGAAGAATTAGCTAAAGGAAAAACTTTAGATGATATATTACCAGAAGCTTTTGCAGTTGTTAGAGAAGCTTCAAAAAGAGTTTTAGGAATGAGACATTTTGATGTTCAATTAATAGGTGGTATTATTTTACATCAAGGTAGAATTTCTGAAATGAAAACAGGTGAAGGAAAAACATTAGTTGCAACTTTACCAGTATACTTAAATGCTCTTACAGGAAAAGGTGTTCATGTTATTACAGTTAACGAATACTTAGCTAAAAGAGATAGTGAATGGATGGGAAAAGTATATAGATTTTTAGGTTTATCTGTAGGACTTATTTATGGAAGAATGGACCATAGAGAAAAACAAAAAGCTTATCAAGCTGATATAACTTATGGTACAAATAATGAATTCGGATTTGACTATTTAAGAGATAACATGGTTATAAGAAAAGAAGAAATGGTTCAAAGAGGATTAAACTATGCTATTGTCGACGAGATTGATAGTATTTTAATTGACGAAGCTCGTACACCACTTATTATTTCTGGTAGAGCAAACAAATCTTCTGATTATTATAAATTAGCAGATAAATTTGTAAAAAAATTAAATGCTAAAGTTATAATCGAAGAAGATGTAAAAGATGAAAATCAAACTGAAGATAACGAAAAATATGATTATATAGTAGATTTAAAAGCAAAATCTGCAACACTTACTCAAAAAGGTATAGAAAAAGCAGAAAAAGAATTTAATCTAGAAAACTTAAATGATGTTCAAAATACAGATTTAGTTCATAATATAAATATTGCATTAAGAGCAAATGGAATTATGAAACGTGATATAGACTACATAGTAAAAGATGGAGAAGTTCTTATTGTAGACGAATTTACTGGACGTATCATGTATGGTAGAAGATATAATGATGGTCTTCACCAAGCTATTGAAGCTAAAGAAAATGTAAAAATAGCAGATGAATCAAAAACTTTAGCAACAATTACATTCCAAAACTATTTTAGAATGTATGAAAAATTAGCTGGTATGACAGGTACAGCAATGACTGAAGAAGGAGAGTTTAGAGAAATCTATAATTTAGATGTTATAGAAATTCCAACAAATAAGCCTTTAGCAAGAATTGATCATTCAGATATTATTTATAAAAATGAAACGGCAAAATTTAGAGCAGTTATTCAAGATATAAAAGAATCAAATGAAAAAGGTCAACCAGTTTTAGTTGGTACAGTTTCAATTGAAAACTCAGAAAAATTAAGTAATTTATTAAGCAAAGAAGGAATAAAACACGAAGTATTAAATGCTAAAAATCACGAAAAAGAAGCTGAAATTATAGCTCAAGCTGGTAAATATGGTGCTGTTACAATTGCAACAAATATGGCTGGTCGTGGTACAGATATTATGCTTGGTGGAAATAGCGAATATCTTGCAAAACAAGAAATGAGAAAATTAAAATATGAAGAAAGTTTAATTGCTCAAGCAACAGCATTTAATGAAACAGATGATCAAGAAATTTTAGATGCAAGAAAGAAATTTAAAGAATTAGAAGAAAAATATAATCAAGAAATTAAAGACGAAAAAGAAAAAGTTAGAAATGCTGGTGGTTTAAAAATCATTGGTACGGAAAGACATGAATCAAGAAGAATTGATAATCAGCTTCGTGGACGTAGTGGACGTCAAGGTGATCCAGGTGAAAGTAGATTTTATTTAGGATTAGATGATGACCTTCTAAAAATATTTGGTGGTGATATGATAACTACAATATTTGAAAAAGGAAATATTCCAGAAGATTTACCAATTGAAGCTAAATTGTTATCAAGAACAATCGAAAGCGCTCAAAGTAAAGTAGAAGGTAGAAACTTCTCAATGAGAAAACATGTATTAAGCTATGATGATGTTATGAATCTTCAAAGAGATATTATATATACTCAAAGAAGAAAAGTATTAGATGGAGATAACATCAGAGAAAATATTGTAGACATGATAGAAGCTGCTTGCGAAATGATAGTTGATACTTATAGAGCAGAAATTGAAAGCAATAAATTTAATAAAGATGCTTTATTAAATGAAATTAGAGTTTCTTTAAATATTCCAGAAGTTGAAGCTTTAAAAGAAAATAAAGTAAATGCAGATAAATTGCTAAAAGAAATAAAAGAAAAAGCTTTAGCAAGCTATGAAGAAAAAGAGAAAGAATATGCAAATGATATTAGAGAACTTGAAAGAGTTGTTTTATTAAAGGTTGTAGATTCAAAATGGATGGAACACATTGATACTATGGATGCGTTAAAAAGTAGTATAGGACTTCGTGCATATGGACAAAAAGATCCAGTTGTTCAATATAGATTTGAAGGTGGAGATATGTTTGATGAAATGATATCTCAAATCAAATTAGAAGTAGCCAAAATTATGCTTCATATAGCTAAAACATCAACTACAGCACAAAGAGAATCTAGAGTAAGCATTACAAATGCAAGTTTAGATAATTCTGTAGTAAATAGTATGAGTGTTGAAGGAGAGTCAGCAGCTCCAAAAACAAATCAAACTTCTAAAGCACAACCAGTTGTTAATGATGGACCAAAAGTTGGAAGAAATGATCCATGTCCATGTGGAAGTGGGAAAAAATACAAACAATGTTGCGGTAAAAACGCATAATAAAATTTAAAAAGGTAACAAATTTATTGTTTGTCACCCAATAAATAAAAATATGAACAAAATCCATTGAAATTAAAGGATGTCAGCAAAACAAAATTTGTTGACATCTTTTTTGGAAGGAGATAATAATGAAAAGAACTATAGATAAAAAAGGTGGAAATGGAAACATATATTTTGATAATGAAAATAACACCGCTACCAAGTATTTACGTAACACTTCTTCTTTAGAAAAGATACAAAGGTTTAGGCAGGAATTAAGTGTTTTAAAAGAACTTAATTCAGATAATATTCCTAATATTGTCGAAGTGCTTGATGTAAATATTGATGAAAATGATATTTCGAAATCATATATAACAATGAAAAATATGATGGTTCTTTGGAAGAACTTTTACCAATTACCAAAGGCAATGTAGAATTGTCTTTGAAATTAATTCTGCCAATAATTAAAACCTTAAAAAAACTATCAGAATTACCGATTCCCATATATCATCGCGATTTAAAACCAGATAATATTTTATATAAGCGTGATAGTGATGACAATTATGCTTTGTACCTTGCAGATTTTGGAACATGTTTTTTAAAAAATGATGAAGAAAGAATTACTCCAAATAATATTGCGGTAGGAGCTAGAATGTTTATGTCTCCTGAATATGAAGTGGGTAGAGTAGAAAATGTAGATGAAACAGGCGATATATTTTCTATTGGAAAAATTATATGGTGTATGATTAATGGTGAAAAAAATTCATTTTTGCCATCTAATTTTTGGTTCATAGATGAATATGATTTATCGCAAAAATTTAAGGATGATCCTTTAATGATTAGTGCTAATTTAATAATATCTTCTTGTTTGAATATAAAACCAGAAAAAAGATGTAAATATAAAGAGTTAATAAATATGATTGAAGAAACATTTAATCCTCAAAAATTAACTCCTAATGATGATAAAAAAATGAAAGTAAAACAATATTTAGAAAAAAGAAATATTGAATTTATTGAAATTTTAAAAAAGAATAAACTATTAGTGAATATTTTTAGTTTAAAATTATTAAATGCACTTAAAACAATGATGAACATTTATCCTGAATTTTATATTTTTGAAAGAATACATTCAGAATACTTGCAAAAATCTAAAGATGGAGTAAATTTTACAACTACTAATATAGATAATAATTCAGCACATTATTTATATTCTTCAAGCTTTGATAATGCTTATATATCTATAAATTATCATCCGGCAAGTAAAGGAAAGAAGTACGCAAATATAACTTTTGATTATAGAATACGTTCAAACCAAAAAACAGGTAAATTATTAATAGAATATGACGAAGAAGAAGTAATTGTGTGTTCTTATAATCAAAATGAAAATATGTTATCAGAAGAAGAAATAATGAAATTTTTAGAAGAATTAGTATTAAATTATATAGAATAAAAAATTCATATATGTTATTGACAAGGTATTTTACTTTTTGTATAATACGAACACAAGTTCTAAAAATATAATGAACTGAAAATATAAATCAAAAGAAGGTAATAGATTGCAATATATAACAAATTTAGATAGAAAGAAGCTTGGGGTGTATGAAAATAGATTAATAACAGAAGAAGTAATTTTAACTGATGAAAGATTATATGAACACATACTTTTATTTCACGAAGAAGAATATAAACAATTAAGACCATATATAAAAAGCATAATTGAGGATCCAGATTACATAGTTGAAGATAACAGACGCGAAGATACGATGATATACTTAAAAGAAATTGATGACATAGGTAAAAATAGTACAATATAAGTAGGTTATTTGAAGTGGACAATAGTGCCATCCACACACCCTAGTGGTCAAAAGAGATGCAGGATTTGGCACACCTGCCAAATAACTAGTGTTTAAGGAGCTATGGGAACATAGCTCTTTTTATGTTTAAAATAAGTAATTGAAATATTATGTAAAGTGTGTTATAATAATGCAGATACTATTTGTATATTTTATCGCTAGATAAAAAGTACATTGAAAATTTTACTAAGAAAGAAATGAAAGCCAGAATATAAAGCTGGTTAGAAAGGGAAGACATCATGAAAAATTTTGTAAACACCACAAACCAACAATTATGCACTACAAATGGGAATATTTCCTACAACAAAAACTTTGAAGAATTGCAAGGATTTTTCAAGCACCAAATTACAGGAGAAACTCTTATGCTCTGGATGAGCAATATAAGTGAGCACTCCAGAAAGGTTATTGAATGCAAGTTTGGATTAACTGAAACATCTGCTCCTTGCAAATCTTTTAAGGAACTTAATGAACGTTTAGGAATTGACAATTCCAAAGAAGCTTTTGAAGCAGCAATCAAAGAATTAGAAGAAGTTAAATATTTGCTGGTTTTTGCTGATTTAGAAAAGCTGAATAAACAAATTGCCTTAGGACTTGGTCGTCTTGTTTATGCAATAGAGATTGCTGAAAGAAATGGCGATTTGTTAGGTAAAAAAATTTTGGAAGAGTTAAATCACGAAGAGTTCAGGAATCAAGCTGCTGTTTTTTACAGATACGGCATTTCAGAGGATGGAGAAGTCCATACTTTGAAAGCAACTGCAGAACATTTTGGTAAAAACCATGCTGAAACTTTCAGAAGAGTGGAAGTGACAATCGGAAGACATCTTAGACACCCAGAGGTTAGAAGAAGAATTTCTGTATATTATGCTAATTGTTATGCAGAAAAACTGGAACAAGAAAGGCTCGAGAAGAAGGCTCGAGAAGAACATCCAGAAAGATATATTTCAGCATATAAATTAAAAGAACAAAACGATTTTGACTATAGAATTTTGGATGTCATAGAAAAACACCGAGATCTTACAATTTACCAAATAGCAATTTCTAATCCGGAAGAACTTGCAAAGACTCTTAGAATTACTTTGGAAAACGCAGAAAAGTTATGTGTAGCTGCTAGAAACTTTGACTGCGGAATGTACTTGAAATTAGAATCTGTGTTAAAAAAAGAGCTTAACGAATTCGAACTAAGCAGACAAGCCAAAGAAGTTCTTATGAGAATAAGAATTTATGATACTGAAGCATTCTTAAAAGCTACACCGTCCAAGTTACATGAGCGTAGTTATACAAGAAATGCTGTTGTGGAAGAAATTTTGAAAGTAAAGGAAGAGTTCATAAGTTCTTTCTCTTCAGATTGGAGTATAGCAGAGCTTAGTCTTAGTGAAAAGGCTTTTGAATTACTAAGAAAAAACGGTATTGAAAATTTGAAAGACTTTTTGTCACTAACAGAGGAACAGTTCGAACAGATGAAGGGGATTACAAAAGCTATTATGAAAGAATTCGATTCTGTAAGAGCATGTTTTGGCTATGAAGCATTTCTTCAATAAGTAATTTTTCAAGAGGTCTGTGCAGTATTTGCACAGGCCTTTTTCTTATCTGTAAATTCATTTCAAAAATAGTGAAGTATTGATATTTTAAAATTAGTAGTATATAATACACATGAAATTTAAAGTATAGGAGAAAAAATGTTCGAGTTAGAAGAAAATCTTAGATTATTAAATGAATTAAAAGAAAAATTAGAACAAATAAAAGATTCCATGAAAATAGATGATTTAAAAAGTGAATTATCAAAATTAGAAGCAGAATCTTTAAAAGAAGATTTTTGGAATGACCAAGAAAATTCAAATAAAGTTTTTTCAAAAATTAAAGTATTACAAAGAAAAATAAATTCTTATGAAAATTTATATTCTGAACTAAATAACTTAATAGAAATGAATCAATTACTTGAAGTTGAACCTGATAATGATTTATTAAAAGAATTATTAGAAAACAGTGATTCAATTGTTGCAAAAATAGATGATTTAGAAATCCAAACACTATTTTCAGGAAAATATGATGCAAATAATGCAATTATTACTCTTCATCCAGGAGCAGGTGGTACTGAATCTCAAGATTGGGCTGAAATGCTTTACAGAATGTATGGAAGATGGGCTAATAGCAATGGTTTTACTTTAAAAGAATTAGACTATTTAGATGGCGATGAAGCTGGAATTAAAAGTGTTACTGCATTAATTTCTGGTGAAAATGCTTATGGATATTTAAAAGGTGAAATGGGAGTTCATAGACTAGTTAGAATTTCTCCTTTTGATAGTGGTGGAAGACGTCATACATCTTTTGCATCGCTAGAAGTTTTACCGGAAATTACTGATGATGTTGAAATAGAAATAAACTCAGATGATTTAAGAATAGATACTTATAGAGCTTCTGGTGCAGGAGGTCAACATATTAATAAAACTGATTCTGCGGTTCGTATAACTCATTTACCAACAAATATTGTTGTATCTTGTCAATCTGAACGTTCTCAAACAATGAACAAGGAAACTGCAATGAGAATGCTTAAATCTAAATTGCTTGATTTAAAAGAAAAAGAAAATAAAGAAACAATAGCAGAATTAAAAGGCGAACAAAGAGATATTGCATGGGGAAGTCAAATTCGTTCTTATGTATTTTGTCCATATACTTTGGTAAAAGACCATAGAACAAATTATGAAGTTGGAAATGTTCAATCTGTTATGGATGGGGATTTAAATGATTTTATGAAAGCATATCTTAAAATGCTAATTTCAAAATAAAATTTAAGTTTTTTGTGCAAAAAATAAGTTACTAAAATAGTAAAAAACCTATTGCAAAAACAAGGCTTATATAATATAATTCTACTGAACTAAAGATAATCAGTAATAGATGGTTTTACTATAAAATAAACAATTAGTAATTTAAAACAACTATTAATTGATTAGTAGTTGTTTTTTTGTTTGGCATGTTTTATACCAAACAAAAATATTTTATAGACAAATTAATCTAATTAATAAAAATGGAGGAATTATGGAAGAAATCGACCTAAAAGAACTTATAGAAATGTTCTTAGAAAAGAAATTTTTAATAATTTTTGTTGTAGTATTATTTGCAGTGCTTGGAGCAGTTTACACAAATAATTTTATAACACCAATGTATCAATCTTCAACAAGTTTGGTTTTAGTTCAAACAGGAAGCGAGAGAAGTGCAACCGAAACTTCTGAGTCTATTACAACAACAGACTTAACACTTAACTCAAAATTAATTGATGCATATAAAGTAATAGCTAATAGTAAAATAGTAACAAATACAGTTATTAAAAATCTTAAATTAAACATGCAAACTGAAGAATTGCAAGAAGCGATTGCTGTTAGTTCTAATTCAGAAGCAGAACTAGTAATAACAGTAAAACATACTAACCCAGAATCAGCATGTAAAATAGCAAATGAATTAGCAAAAGTATTTAAAGATAAGGTAACAGAAATTTACAAAGTAGAAAACTTATATGTATTAGATGTTGCAGAAACTCAATACGAACCTTGCAACATAAACCTAGGTAAGAACATCGTAATATTTGCTTTTGTTGGTGCAGTATTAGTTGCTGGTTATATCTTATTAATAAATATGTTAGATACAACAGTAAAAACAGATTCAGATATAGAAAGAGCTTTAGGAATTCCTGTTTTAGCTTCAATAGTTTTAACTGGAGAAAGTGCTAAAAAGAAAAATAAAAAATCAAAAAAATCAACTAAAAAATCTGATTCAGATGCTAATATACCATTTTCAAATAATGTTCAATTCTTTTACGATAATGATTTAGATGATTCTAGTGATGAAAAAAATGTTAGTTTATTCTCTTACGTGAATAAAGAGAATTTAGAAAAGAATAATTCTAATAATCATAAAAAGAAGGGCGGAAGAAAATAATGGGAAAAGAAATAATTGTAGTCGAAAATCCAAAATCTCCTGAAGCAGAAATGTTTAGGAATTTAAGAACAAATATTCAATTTATGAATGCAGATTCAGATAAAAAAGTTATGGTTGTAACAAGTACAATTCCTGGAGAAGGAAAAAGCTATGTTTCAGCAAACTTAGCAGCAGCATTTGCTCAACTTGATAAAAAAGTTTTAATAATAGATACAGACATGAGAAAAGGTCGTCAATATACAATATTTAATTTAAGACCAAGACCAGGTATATCAAATTTTCTTTCAGGTGTTGTTGAGCAAGACTTTGTTGGAGAAAAAGAAGATATAAGAAACTATATTCAAGAAACAGATATAGAAAATCTATATTTAATTCCAGCAGGAAATGTTCCACCAAATCCATCTGAATTATTAGTTTCAACAAAAATGAAAGCAATAATAGATGATTTAATTCAAACATTTGATATTATAATTTTTGACGTACCACCTTGCTTAATCGTAACAGATGCATTAATTTTAGCAAGACTTGTAGATTTTACAATTATAGTTTCTGCTCAAAATGTAACAAAAATTGAAAATTTAAAAAGAGCAAAACTAGCAATTGAAAATGTTGGTGGAAAAGTTGCAGGAGTTGTATTAAATAAAGTACAAGTTAATGCAAAAAGCTATGAAAACTCATATTATTATGGAGAAAAAATATCTAATGTAAAACCACCAAAACAAAGAAGATAGAAAAGGATTCAAGAAAATGATAGATTTTCATTCACATATATTGCCAGATATAGACGATGGATCAAAGTCATACGAAGAATCTTTAGCAATGCTTGAAGAAGCTCGTAATGTGGGGTTTGACCAAATAATATCAACCTCACATTATGCAATAGATTGCTATGAAGCACCAGAATATAAAAGAAAAAGATTAATCGATGACTTAAATCTAGAAGCTAATCTTCCAAATATTATTTTAGGAAGCGAGATATTTTTAACATACAATATAATAGAATTGCTTAAAGAATATAAAGCATCTACAATTAATGGAACAAATTATGTTTTATTTGAATTACCGTTAAGGCAACAATTCCCTAATTTAAAAGATGTTATAAATCGTTTAAAAGAAAATAATTACATACCAATTCTTGCTCATCCGGAAAGATATTTTATAGTACAAAAAAATTTCAAACTTTTGTATGAATTAAAAGAATTAGGAGTATTATTTCAAGCCAATTATGGAAGCATTATAGGAAAATATGGTTTTGCAGCAAAGCAAACTGTAAAAAAGATGTTTAAAAATAATTTAATTTCACTTTTAGGAACAGATGCACATAAAGAAAAATCTATTTATTTAGAAGTACCAAAAGCAATTTCGTATATATCAAAATATATTTCAAATTCAGAACTTGAAAAATTAACAACTACAAATGCAGAAAAAATATTAAGAGGCGAATATCTCTAAATTGACTTTTAATCAGTTTTTTGCTAAAATAGAAATAGATTCATGAATATCGGAGGTGATTAAATATGGCACAAGAATGTCAATATTGTTACTGGTGGAAAGGTGATCACACAACAACAAAAGCTGACTGTGATAAAACAGGAAGATATAAAAAATATAATGATGACTGTGATTGCGGTAAATATGCAAAAAGATAAATTTTAAGAAGGTGCTTCTAATTTTTAGAAGTACTTTTTTCTTATTAACAAAAAGTTTCTACAATAGTATTTTTTAAATTTAAAATTTACTATTACATTATAAAATGGAGACATCAATGAGTATAATTGTACAAAAATTTGGCGGTAGTTCTGTTGCCAATAAAGAAAGGTTAGAATTAGTTACAGAACAAATTATTAAAGAGGTAAAGAAAGGTAATAAAGTTGTAGTAGTGGTTTCTGCTCAAGGGAAAACTACTGATAAGTTAATTTCAGAAGAAGCAGAATTATCTAAAAATCCGGATAAAAGAGAACACGATGTTCTTGTATCAACTGGAGAACAAATAACAATATCAAAACTTGCAATGCTATTAATAGAAAAAAATTATAAAGCAGTTTCTTTAACAGGATGGCAAGTTCCAATTATAACAAATAGTGATTTTACAAATAGCAGAATAAGATATATTCATAATACAACAATCGAAGAGTATCTTGCAGCTGGTAATATTGTTATAATTGCAGGTTTTCAAGGAATTGATGAAAATGGAAACATAACAACGTTTGGTAGAGGTGGATCAGACACCACTGCAGTTGCATTAGCAGCAAGTTTAAATGCTGAAAGATGCGATATTTTTACAGATGTTGATGGAGTATATACAACAGATCCAAGAATCGTAGAAAATGTAAAAAAAATTGATTCAATTTCTTATGATGAAATGCTTGAAATGGCAAGCATGGGAGCAAAAGTGCTTCATAATAGGTGTGTTGAAATTGGAAAAAAATATAATGTTCCAATCTATGTAAAATCAACTTTTGAAAAAAGTAATCTTGGAACATTAGTAAATAATAAAAATTTAGAAGATTTGGTTATTAATGGTGTTGCTAAAGATGATAATATTTCAAAGGTAACAGTAGTAGGACTTGAAAATAAAATATCAAGAACTTATCAATTATTTAAAGTTTTAGCAAACAATAATATAAATGTAGATGTAATATCTCAATCTTTTAAAGAAGAGCTTACAAAAGATATTGCTTTTACAGTAAAAAAGAATGATTTAAAAGATACTTTAAACATTTTAGATACTAACAAAGAAAATCTTGGAATAAAAGAAATTCTTCATAATGAAAATTTGTCTAAAGTAACTATAATTGGAGTAGGAGTTGCAAATAAACCAGGAGTGGCTGCAGATATGTTTGAAGCACTATCTGAAAATAATATTAATATTTATATGATAACAACTTCTGAAATAAAAATATCTGTCTTAGTAGATTCCAAAGATGCTGATTTGGCAGTAAAAGCAATTCACAAAAAATTCTTTGTAGAGTAAAATTAAATCGTCGTCGAAATTGAAATTTTGCACCGGCGATTATATATGTTTGAACATATATAAATCCTTTAGTTTAAATGCTAAAGGATTTTTTTGCACAAATTAAATACAAGCAATTACATAAACAGAACTAAGATTTCTTACAATAAAACGCGAAAATTTAATGATTTTAATTACCTTAAAATAAATTTTAATTATAAAGTTATATTATAAGGATTCTCGAATAAATATATTTATATAAATTATTGGAGGTAAGAGATATGGAGGATAATAGAAAAACAAGTTCTTTTCAAAATATTGTATTAGAAAATAGAGAAAAGCTTAATATAACTGGAATTGTTGATGTATTTAGTTTTGATGATCAGATTATTATTATAGAAACAGAATTAGGACTTCTTACAATAAAAGGTGAAAATTTAAAGATTAATAAACTAAGTTTAGATACTTCTGATTTTACTGTAGATGGAAAAATAGCGAGTTTAAGTTATTCAGATGCATCTAATATAGGTACGAAGAAAAATAAAGGAATATTAAGCAAAATTTTTAAATGAGGTTAAGATATGCAATTATATTCTCAAGAACAAATTTTTATTTTCTTTTTTATTATAGGAGTTGTTTTAGGAATTGTCTTTGATTTCTTTAGAGTTATAAGAAAATCTTTTAAAATTTCTGATTTTTCTACATTAATTCAAGACATAATATTTTTAGTATTTTCAGGGATGCTAATAATAACATCAATTATAAAGTTAAATGGTGGGGAAGTACGTTTATTTCTTTTTCTAGGTATTTTTTTCGGTGCTTTAATTTATCTTTTGACAATAAGCGATTTGTGTGTTATAATTTTTCTTGTATTTGTAAAAATATGTAAAAAAATATTAAAAATTCCTTACAAATGTTACAAAAATATTATAAAACTCAATAAACAGAAGGAAAAGAAGGATTTTTAATATTTTTGTAGAATAATAATTATAGAAAAATAGTAATGGAGATACTTAGGATGAATATTTTTAAAATCAATAAAATAATGAACTTAATATTAATTGTACTTGTTGTTTATTCTATATTTACATTTGTAAATCAACAAGCAACATTAAATTCATACAAAGAAGATATCTCACACTATTCAGCTCAAATTGAAGAATTAAAAGAAAAAGAAGAAGAATTATTAGCAACTCAAGAAAACGTTAATTCAGAAGAATATATCGAAAAAGTTGCTAGAGAAGAACTTGATATGTATTTGCCTAATGAAATTGTTTTTGTAGACATTAGCAAATAATCTTTTAATTTGTTTTGAGTAATTTAATGTTATATTAAATTACTTTTTTTAATTTCTTAATTTATTTCTAAATAAGATTTCCAAGAAAATTAAAATTATATAAATATTAAAGGGGGCCATTTTATGGAATTAGAAAGCTTATCTCTTATTGATTTAAGAAATCTAGCAAAAGATAAGGGAATTCCTAATGTTTCTAAGTTAAAAAAGTCTGAATTAATTGAAAAAATATTAGAAAATTATAATTCAAAAAAAGAAGAAACATTTGTTGAAGAACCTGTACAAGAAGTTGAATATAAACTAACTAGTGAAGATGATGAATATGTAGAAGGAATTTTAGAATTATTACCAGACGGATATGGTTTTTTAAGAGGTGATAATTATTTATCTACAAATAAAGACGTATATGTTTCACCAGTTCAAATAAGAAGATTTAAACTAGATACTGGAGATATGGTAAAAGGTATTAAAAGAACACCAAAAGAAGGAGAAAGATTTCCAGCACTTATATTTGTTGGAGAAGTAAATGGAGAACATCCAGAAAAAGCAATGAAAAGAACTTCATTTGATGATCTAACACCAATATATCCAGTAGAAAAGTTAAAATTAGAAATAACTTCTAATGATTATACAATGAGACTTATGGATTTAATGTCACCAATTGGAAAAGGTCAAAGAGGAATGATTGTTGCACCACCAAAAGCTGGAAAAACAACAATTCTAAAGAAAATAGCTAATAGTATAACAGCTAACAATCCTGAAGTATATCTAATAGTTTTATTAATAGATGAAAGACCAGAAGAAGTAACTGAAATGAAACGTTCAATAAAAGGAGATGTAATTTATTCTACTTTTGACGAACAACCAGAACACCATGTTAAAGTTGCTGAAATGGTTATAGAAAGAGCTAAAAGATTAACAGAACAAAATAAAGATGTTGTAGTATTACTAGATAGTATAACACGTCTTGCAAGAGCTTATAACTTAGTTATTCCATCATCTGGAAGAACTTTATCAGGAGGATTTGATCCTGCAGCTCTTCATAAACCAAAACGTTTCTTTGGTGCTGCTAGAAACACTGAGGATGCTGGAAGTTTAACAGTTTTAGGAACAGCTTTAGTAGATACAGGAAGTAGAATGGATGAAGTTATTTTTGAAGAATTTAAAGGAACAGGAAATATGGAAGTATTCTTAGACAGAAGCCTTTCAGAAAAAAGAGTATTTCCAGCTATTGATGTTAATAAATCAGGAACTAGAAGAGATGAATTACTTTTAACTAAGCAAGAATATGAAACTGTAAATGCAATTAGAAAAAACTTTTCTAATCTATCTACAGCAGATTTTACAGAAAGATTAATTAACCAAATGATGAAAACTAAAAATAATAAAGAATTTATCGAAATATTAAGTAATTCTCTAAATAAAAATTAAATTAAATGCCGTTTTCAATTGTTAATTTATGATTTTCATAAATCTATAATTTGAAAGCGGTTTTTTATTATAAAATTATTGAAATACCTTTATTTACTGTGTTGACTTAAGATTTTGTGTTTGATAAAATTTAATAGGATAAAAATTAAAAGGAGGGAAGAGATGAAAGAAATTATAAAATCAATATATAAAAAACTTGCATTTAAAATGTTTATAATAATATGTTTAGTAGCTATAAATGTATATCTTTTAACTTGCCCTTCAAAAATACTTGGTGAAGTAATAGATTTACTAGCAAATATAGAACAAAACAGAAGTTTAATTATTAATAATATAATACTTTTATTAATAGTAAGTTTTGTTTTTATGATAACAAGAATTATTTGGAAATATATGCTTGCTTATGTAACTAGACAAGTAGAAAAAGGCTTAAGAGATAAGCTTTTTGACCACTTTCTAAAAATAAAATTATCTAGTATTCAAGATATAAAAAATGGTGAACTTATGTCATATTTTGTAAAAGACATAGGTGAAATAAGAGGAGCAACTTATAGAGTTTTATCTCATGCTAGTAGAGTTGTTTTTATATTCATAATTGCAACTTACACAATGATTCGGAGTAGATTTAAAACTTTCTATTGCCGCTCTTTGTCCAATATTTATTACTCTTTGTTTAGTAATAATATTAAAAAAATATGTCGAAAAAAGTTTTAAAAAATCGCAAAAACATTTTACAAAATTATCTGAATATGTACAAGAAAGTACAGATGCAATTAGAACAACAAAAGCTTATTCAGGAGAAAATAATCAATTAAAAAAATTCATTAAGAAAAACAAATTATTAAAGATGAGCAATATTGCAGTTGACATTTATTCAACTCTATTATCTAGTACAGTTATGATTTGCTTTGGTTTTTGCTATGGAATAACTATTTTATATGGTTCTAGATTAGTATTAAATAAAACAATTTCAATAGGTGATTTAGTTGCTTTTACTGGTTACATTGACTTGTTTTTTACACCATTATTCTGGCTTCCAGGTATAATATCAAAAATTGAAAGAGCAATAATTTCTTACCATAGATTAGAAAAAGTATTTAATTTAGAAAAAGAAAATTTAAAATTAGAAGGAATAAGCAATAACGAAAGAATTCATGGAGATATTTCTATTAAAAATCTAACTTTTAATTATCCAGGAAATATGGATATTATTTTAGATAATATTTCTATTGATATAAAAGAAGGCGAAACTTTAGGAATAATTGGAACAATCGGAAGTGGAAAAACTACTTTAATGAATTTATTATTAAGGTTATATCAAGTTCAAGATGGAAAAATTTTTATTAATAATACAGACATTAATAATATAGAGCTTGCAAAACTAAGAAATAGTGTATCATATATAACACAAGATAATTTCTTATTTTCAACTACAATTAAAGATAATATCAGTTTATTTAGAGAAAATTTCGAAGATTCTGAAATAGAAGAAAGCACGGAAAAGTCAATGATTTCTGATGATATTGGAAATATGAAAAATGGAATTTATACAGTAATAGGAGAAAGGGGAATAGACCTTTCTGGAGGACAAAAACAAAGAGTTGTTATTTCAAGAGCTTTTTTAAATAAAAGTAATATTGTAATTTTTGATGATACTTTTTCAGCATTAGATAATAAAACAGAAAAACTTTTACTAGAAAATATAAAAGAACTTGTAAAAGGAAAAACTTGTATAATAATCTCTAATAGAATCTCAGATATCAAAGATGCAAATAATATTATAGTTTTAGATAAAGGCAAGATAATAGAACAAGGAACTCATTTAGAGTTACTAAAAAATAATGGATTATATAATAAATTTTATAATCAACAATCTTCAAGAGATGAAGATTCAATATTAAATTAATAAAAAGGAGGTATGGATATGAAAAATAAAACTTTAGATAGATGTTATAAAATAGCAAAACCACATATGAAAACAATTATTTTTGTTTCAATTTTATCTATAATTATTGATATTTTAGAAATAACAAAACCATACCTTGTTAAAGTTATAATAGATGATTATTTAACGCTTGGGCTTGCTGAAAAAGGATTTGTTTCAATCACAACAATTGGAGTATTTTATTTAGCTCTTGTTATAATAGGAAACGTTTTAGACTATATATCTAGAATGAAAACAAATATTATGGGTGAAGAAATACTTTATACCATGAGAAATAAAATTTATAAATATACTCAAGATGCTAATATCACATTTCATGATAAAACTCCAGCAGGTAAATTGTTTGTAAGAATAACAAATGACGTTGAAGATATTTCAGCACTTTTTAAAGATGTTATAGCAACAATATTTAGAGATGTTATTTCTATTATTTCAATAATAATTATAATGCTTTATTTTAGTGTAAAGTTAAGCTTATTAACCTTTACTATATTACCATTCGTTATAATAACATCTATTGTATTAACAATTATTTTAAATAAAATTTATGACGCTTCAAAAGTCGTTAGAACTAATATAAATACTTTTTTAGCAGAATCTATATATGGTGCAAAATTAATAAAAATATTTAATATTCAAAAAGAAAAGCAAAAAGAATGCGAAGATTTAACAAATGAATTTATAAAAACAAGAATTCCAGCTTCAATTTTTGAGGGATTATTTCCTAGTGCAATGAAATTATTTGAAAATTTAGCAATAACTATAATAATTTTGATTGCAATTAATAATTGGTTTGGAATTACTGTTGAAGTCGGTGCAATTTACATATTTGTAAGTTATATAAAATCTTTATTTGAACCAATAAATAGAACTATTGACAATATTGAAATTGTTCAAGAAGCAATTGTTTCAATAAATAAAATATATGATATTTTAGACCAAAAAGAATATTTAGAAGATTTTGAATCTGGTGAAAAAATAGAAAATCTAAAAGGTAAGATTGAATTTAAGAACGTTTGGTTTGCTTATGAAGAAGATAATTGGATTTTAAAAGATATTAGTTTTACAATTAATCCAGGTGAAACAATTGCTTTAGTTGGAAAAACAGGCTCTGGAAAAACTACTATTACTAATCTTGTAAATAGATTTTATGATGTACAAAAAGGAGAAATACTTTTAGACGGAAAAAATATTAAAACTTTAAATAAAAGAGATTTAAGACGCCACATAGGAACTGTACTTCAAGATCCATTTATTTTTGCAAGAAGCATAAAAGATAATATAAAATTAAATAAAAAAATGTCTGATGAGGATGTAAGAAAAGCAATTCAAATGGCTTCAGCTGAAGATTTTGTAAACAGCTTGTCAGATGGAATTGAAGAAGTTTCAAAAGAACGTGGAGAATCATATTCAGCAGGACAAAAACAACTTTTAGCATTTGCTAGAATATTTGCTCACAATCCAGATATATTCATTCTAGATGAAGCAACTGCAAACATAGATACATATACAGAAAACTTAATTCAAAAATCGATTGATAAATTATCAGCAGAAAAAACAGCAATTTTTATAGCTCATAGATTATCAACAATAGTTAATGTTGATAAAATTATAGTTCTAGATAACCGGAACAATAGTAGAACAGGGAAGTCACCAAGAACTTTTAAAAACTGGTGGTTATTACTCCAAATTATATAATTCATATTATGAGAGCTTAGGATAAATTAAAGATAACAAAAGGTGCCGCAATATTAATTGCGACACCTTTCTTGTTTTGAGTTAGTTACATATAGCGACTTTTAGCAAGCGTATATTGGTTTTCGAGTTACTGACGCGCAGTAAGCTGAAGAAGTTCATTTTTGAGGTCTTCTTCCAGCATAGCACGCCTTTCACGGTTGGCTTCACGCAGAGCTTTTCCTTCGGCATGAATCTGGAAAACAGCTTCGATACCTTCGATAAGTCTCTGGTTTGCATACTCGAGAGTATCACCTTCGATGATTTCTCTCTGGGACAGTTTGGCAACATCGATAGTGCTCTGCTTCAGCATATCAGCGTTCTGACGAATCAGCTCATTGGTGAAGTCAATTGCTGCGTTGGCAGCATTGGCAGCCTGTCTGGAATTCTCCATGTTCAAAGCCAAATGAATCTGAGTGCGCCATGCAGGAACGGCAGTGGTGAAGATAAAATCAAACTTCTGGATAAGAAGATTGTTATTCTCCTGCGCCATACGAATTGCAGGTGCTGTCTGCAGACACAAAACTCTGGAGCTTTCAAATTCACTTAAGAGCGAATCAAAACGATCCAACTTGGATTTATAGGAATTGAAAGCCTCAACATCTGCCATGTCACCACTTTGAGTAGCTTTCTGCTGAAGCTGAACCAAAGTTGTCTTTCTTTCTTCATCCAGCTTCATCTTACCAGCGATAATGTAGAGAGTAAGTGCTCTGTAATATGCCAGATTCTGATTGTAGAGAGCTTCGAAGGACTGATTGTCAGCTGCCAACTGGCCTTGATGCTTTTCCATGATTGCGACAGCTTTTTCAACGTTTTGCTCAGCAGGAGCAAGCATTGCATTCAGCTGAGCAACATAGGATTTTGCTCTTCCGAAAAGTCCCTGGGACTGGCTCGGAACACTGATTTTTTTCAGCTGAAGCATAAGGTTGGACATGCTGGTACCAACTTTACCAAGATCCTTGGTACGGGTGACAGAGAGAGCTTCCTTGTTGACATCTCCAATTCCAACTCGAACATCTTTACCATATTCAGAGGTGAAATTGGGCTGGGTCAAATCCATAGACTTGACGACATTTGCGAGTTCCGTTTTCTCCTGAGGCTTGAGGCTGTTAAAGATATCTTGTTCAGCCTTAGTCAGCACAGGAGCAGGTTCCTTTGTTACAGGTTGTGCAGCCTGCTGAGCAGGTGCAGTTGCGAAAATGTCTGTCGAAAACAGAGATGAACCGGTTCCACTAGTGTTTGTTGCTTTTGCTTCCATGTAAGTAGACCTCCTAATAAATAGATTTTCTTATAAATAACTCAATGTGCATAAACTGTAAAAATTACAGCTAGCATATTTTATCATATTTATGGCTTTATGTCAACGAAATTGTTAAAAATGGCGCAAATCAATACAAAACATTCCAAATACAATTGACATAATATTTCAATTGTGTTATAATAATCGCTGGCATATATTTATATATGTGGGTAAATTGAAAACTTTATATTTATCATGTGAAAGGAGTAAAACAACATGGCAAAATTCGCAGAATTCCTGAATCGTTTTCTTTACGAAGATGGAGGCAACACAGAAACAGAAACACAAGCAACTCCGGAAGAAATGGCAAACTTCGAAGCATCGGTTTCCGAAACCGGCGGGGAAGACGTTGTCGAAATGGCCAAGAAGCGCATCGCAGATTCTCAGGTAGAAGCTGACAGTGATGAACTTCCTGACATTTCCAACGTTCAGTCCGTTGTGGAAACGACAGGTGCTGATGCCAGTCATGAGTTGATCAGAAACATTCTGACCAATTTTGCTCACTGCGATCCTGCTGAGCTGGAAAAAGACGGCATCAAGCGTAAAGATGCAATTCTGGCTGCAATCGAACAGGTTAAGAATCAAGCCACTATCCTTAAGCAGGAAAAAGCTGCTGATGAACAGAACCTGGCCCAGGCAGAAAGAGATGCTGAAGCAGCATGTACAGAAGCAATTTCTCAGGCAAATCTTGCCAGCGAGCAGGCAATCGAGGAAGAAAAAGCACGATCTGCTGCAATTATTGCTCAGATTCGTAAGGATACTGAGGCAGCAACTGAAGCAGCAAAACAGCAGAGAGATGCTACTTTGGAAAGTATCGCTGGACAGCGTGCTGAGAATGAAGCTGCTCTCCGCAAGTCTGCCGCGCTTGTCGCAGAAACCGAAAAACAAGGTCAGATGGTTATCGCTCAAATCCTTGAGTGGCTTAACTATCTGAAGTAACTCGTCAACCCGTTATTCAATTTAAAAATATCAGGAGGATTTAAGATGGGTAACAGAAAGCTCAAGCCGTGGGTTATTCCCGCAATGGTCGTAATCGTAATCGCGATTCTCGGCGCCGCTGTTTTTGGTGTGAGTCGTTTGATTGGCAAGGATGACAATCCTAGTGCCAGCACGAATCCCTCTCAAACTCAGCAACAGGAAAATGTAAACAAGCCTACTGACAGCAAGAATGATGATAATTCTGAAACAGAAGGTACTGACCCTGTAGAAACCCAAGAAACAATCAAAGGCTATGTAAACACGTTCAGTGGCTACACCAGTCTTTTCGCAGCAAACGGTGGAAATGTAACTCAGGATGGATCGAATTTTGATAAAGCCGGACTCAATGTGGAAATCTACATTGAAGACGATGATGACAACATCATTAAGGCTTTTGAGAATGGAGAAATCCAGTTCTTTGCGATGACTGTCAACAAGATGGCTCTGGTATCCAAACAGTTGGAAGATAAGGGCATTCAGACTGTTATGCCTTACTTCATTGACACCAGTACTGGTGGCGACGGAATTGTTACTGACAATACGGTTAAAAACATTACTGATCTTAAAAATGTAAAGATTGGTATGGCTAAAAATTCCGTGTCTACTGCAATTCCTGTTTGGTTTTTGAACGAGTCTGGTCTTAGCGAAGAAGAAGTCCAGAAAATCGTTGATAACTTTGTGCTTTTTGACTCCACCCAGGAGGCAGTCGATGCCTTCGTTAGAGGTGATGTAGGAGCAGTTTCCACTTGGAACATGACAGGTGCACTTGAAAAGGAAAACAGCCACCTGTTGTTCAGCACTGCTTCTGCAGAGTATCTTGTTATTGACGGTATTGTCTTCAATAAGGAATTTGCAGAAAGCCACAAGGACGAAGTAACTGCCATTATCGATGCACTCATTACAACTGTAAATGACATCAATAACGATGTTAATATCCAGGGGTATTATGATGCAATTCGTAGCGCAGTTCCTGACTTCTCCGAGTATTCCAACGAAGATATGGCTGCTGAAATCAGTTATGCCAAATTCCTTGGTTTTAACGGTAACCTTGAAGCACTGGATGTTGCAGAAGATATCTATAAGGACTTCTGCAAGGTTTGGAAGCAGCTTGGCTTTGAAACCAATGAGGAGTATAACTTGATTTCTGATTCCTACATTGTTTCTCTCGGCTCCAAATGGGATGGAAAAGAAAATGCAAATGACTCTTCCATCACCAATGATGCAGAAGACTATGTGGACCAAGAAGCACTTATCACACAATATGCGAAAGTGCTCTTCAATGGTGACTCCGCAACCTTTAAGACTGGCTACGAACAGACCAACAAGGAATTGCTGGATCAGTTCATCAAGGTAGCTAAAGTTCTGAACAAGACCGTTATCAAGATTTCCGGTCACGTTAATCTTGGTGAAGGAAGCTCTGTTTGGGATGAAGCAACACAGTCTTACAAGATTGCTCCGGGCTTCAAGAGCAGCGAATTTGCTTACAAACTCTCTTTGATGAGAGCCGAAACTGTGAAAGAATACATGGTTTCCCAGGGCATTGATGAAGATCGTATTATCATCGAAGGCCTTGGTGGCGATTATCCGATTGACACCAACGATACTGAAGAAGGCAGATCTAACAACCGTAGTTGCGAGATTTCCTTCTATCAGGCTGGATATTAATTTGCTCAAATCTAACAATCGTCTAGTTTAACTCCGAGGACCTAGCTAACTTCAGCTAGGTCCTTTTTCTATTAATATAAAATTTAAAATATATTGTTTTCCTAAAAAGTATGGCAAATAATGCGAAAACTCTTGAATAGTTTACATAAACGTGATATAATTACCCAGGTGAAAGGATGTAAAAATGGGATTATTTAATAAATTATCTAATTTAATATTTGAAGAAGAACCAAGTGATGAAAACAAAACAAAAAAAGCTTCTTCTACTCAAGAAAAGAAGGGAAGTTGGACAGATATCTTTTTTGAAGATGTTTCTGAAAATGCTGAAGAAAACGATACTCCAGCTAAGAAAAAAGGTTTTTTCGATTTCTTATACGAAGAAGTACCAGAGGAAACTGATGATGGAATAAAATCAACTTTTGTTACAGGAGATGAAAAAACATCAGTACTTAACGATATTTCTTCTAAGATTGAACGTAGAGAAAGCGAACTTATTAATTTAGCTGCTTTTTTCAAAACAGTAAATCCAAAGGATTATCCTGACAGTGGTTCAGAATATGAAGCATATCTATCTTTAGTAAGACAATTAAATGCTATAAAAGAACTTGCTAGTTCTAGTCAAAATTCTACTATAAACAATATGAATAATTATCAATTAGAAAGTAGTTTTAGAAAATTTGAATTAGATTACCAAACACATATTAAAGCAATTCAAAGTTTATGTTATTTAAGTGAATTATCTACATTAAATAACAAAATGATAGATTTGTTCTCTAGTAATTTTACTAGTCAAACAGGAAATAAAATCTTTCAAACAGAAGGTTATATAAGATTAATCAGTAAAAAAAGTAATAGTTTTGATAAAAAATATTCTGCCAGACTATACAAAGAATTAATTGAAGCAGAATATAGATTAACTCTTTTAAAATTAATGAATGAATTAAAAAATGGTAGAAATCCAAAGAGAAATCCATTCTCTAACTTTTCTTCTGAAAAGAAAAAAACTTTTGAAACATATATATCAAAAGATTTAAGAGATTCAAGCGAAAAATATAATACTATTGCTGATAATAAAGAAAAATATATTAAATATGGCTTTGCAGACGAAGAATTTTTCTATCATTTAGATTCAGATGCAGAAATTATCTCTGAAAGAATAAATAAATATTCAATCGATGATTTCTTATTAAATGAATTATTTGAAAATGGTGACGGATTTGAAAGTTTAAAAAGATTCTTAGCCTTTAAACTTAATTTAAATTATATTGATAGCAAAACATTACAAGCAGATCAAAGAGTTTTGGATGATAGTTATAGAAGAGCAACATCTGACCGTAGTAGTGGATATTATGGAAAATCTGGAAAGAAAACAGTTTCTGATACTTACAGAGCAAAACCTACAAAAAAAGGTAAAAAATTTCCAGACTATGAAGATGATTTATAAAAATAGTCTTATGAAATAAATAAAATATATACAAATAAAAGATGAATAGCCAAAATTATAAAATAGGAGAGAGGAACATATGATAAAAAATATTATTTTTGATTTAGGAAATGTTGTATTAAAATTAAAGTGGGAGATAGTGCTAAATAAGTTTTCTGATAATGATTCAGATAAAAAAATTTTAGAAGATGTAATATTTAATTCTGAAGAATGGAAAGAGCTTGATAACGGTACAATTGAAAAATCTGATGCGATTGATATTATGATATCAAAATTACCAGAAAATCTTCATAAGCCATGTAAAGAAATCATGGCAAGTTGGAGAGAGGGGTTAGTAATAAATGATAATATAATTAATTTTATTGAAAATGTTAGAAAACAAGGCTATAAAACATATGTATTATCAAATGCACCTCATGAAATTCCAGAATATTTAACTCAAAAAGATTTGGATAAATATTTTGATGGACAAATCATTTCAGCTCAAGAAAAAGTATCAAAACCAGATCCTAAAATATATGAAATATTATTAAACAGATATTCTTTAAATCCGGAAGAATCTCTATTTCTAGATGATAAAAAAGAAAATATAGATACAGCAATCAATTGCAAAATCAATGGTTATATATTTGATTATAATAACTTTGGTGCTTTTCTGGATAATATAAATGAAAAATATAATATTGAAATGAAATAATTATAAAACTATTAAATAAAGCAAAGATAGATTTAAGTAAAATTAGGTCTATCTTTTTATTATAGCTTTATTTTAAATAATAATAAAAGAGTATTGCAATTTACATAACATAAGAGTATAATTGATTCTGCTTCAAAAAAATATATATTTACCCGTATTGATAGACAGGAGGAATTACTTCATGCGGTATGTTCGTGAAGACACAGAAAAGCTTTCTCGGCAATTTGCTGAATTAAAAGCAAAAGTTCAACAATTCGGAAAGTGGCATTTCAAACATGGCCATTCCGATTCAGCACACCTATGGACAATCTTGTACAATTACCTAGATGAGATTGCTACAAGAACAAAAAGAAATTATATTTCTGAACCAATCTTTGAAATCGCGCTCTACCCTTCGAAACATCATTTCTCCATACAAACACACAAGTCTGGCTACACTTGCTTTAGAGGATATATTGCTCAAAGTTCTGATTATGATAAAATCATTTCTGATCTTACTGAAATGCTTTTTAAATATGGTTTAGAACTTACTGAAACAGAAGCAAGTCAAAAACGACAAAAGCAAAAAAATGTGGTTGAACGTCCCCGGGAATACGTGGTAAAATTTGTAGAAGAGAAAAAATAGCACTACAAACAAAGGTCCGCTCTTGCGGACTTTTTCTATTTAATAGGAAAAGACAATAAAACACTACGCGTAACTGTTGCACAGAAATTTTTGTTATTTATAAAACTTCTATGAAAGAATAAAAGAAAACTTGAAATTAACATAATATTATGTTATAATTATTTAGATTGCACATTGAAAATATAGGGTGATTAAAACTGTGCAGTTTGATTCTATTAACAAATTAACTAACATATGGAGGGAACCGTATGAAAAAAATTAGAAAAAAACTGAGATTACTTGCGCTGATTCTGGGAATTGCGGCAATTCTGTTTGCGATTTTCTACAGACCCGCTGACAATTCACCGGTAGAGCAAGAAATCTCTTACTCGCAGTTTATTCAAATGATCGATGATGGAACTATTACTAACATCGATCTGCAGCAAGGAGAAACACATGCAAAAGCTCAAAATGCCGAAGATACTTCAGTCATATATTTGGTTGAAATACCGAGTGTAACTGTTGTATCTGAATACATTCAGAGCAAGATTGCAGAAGGTTCATCTGTAGAACTTACTATTGATGAGCAAGAATCAAGTAGCGGTCTTTCTTTTTTGTTGTTATTACCGCAATTAATGCTGATTCTGTATCTGGTATTTATGATCTCAAGCTTTGTCAGAATGTTTAAAAAAGGAAAAAATGGTGGTTCAAGTAGTAATATACCTAATTCTCCATTTACAACAAGTCTTTTCAATAATGACACTCACTTCTATGAGAAAACCGCCAAGAGCACCGTAACATTCAAAGATGTTGCAGGACTTGACGAAGAGAAAAAGGAACTCATGGAAGTTGTTGACTTTATTAAGCATCCTGAAAAATATCAGAAATTTGGCGCCAAGATTCCGAATGGTGTTTTGCTAGACGGACATCCTGGTACAGGTAAAACTTTGCTTGCAAAAGCTGTAGCCGGAGAAGCTGGAATTGCATGTATTGCAACCTCTGGCTCAGAGTTTGTTGAGATGTATGTTGGTGTTGGTGCATCCAGAATTCGTTCGCTTTTTAAAGAAGCAGAAAAGATGGCACCTTGTATCATTTTCTTTGATGAAATTGATGCACTTGGTGGCAATCGTGATCACAATGCTGGCGCATCTGAACACAACCAAACTCTTAATCAGCTTCTGACTGAAATGGACGGATTTGCAGGCAAACATGCAATTACTGTCATTGCAGCAACAAATAGACCTGAATCGCTAGATCCCGCTCTTACTCGTCCTGGTAGATTCGATAGAAAAATTACTATCCATCTTCCTGACTTGAAGGGCAGAGAAGAAATCTTAAGGCTTCATGGAAAAAATAAGCCTTTTGATGAAACAGTGGACTTTAGGAATCTTGCATACAATACTGCAGGATTCTCTGGTGCAGGACTGGAGAATTTGCTCAATGAAGCAGCCATCGTTGCCGTTAGAAAGCAACACAATGCCATCAACATGGATGATATCACTGAAGCAATGATGAAAATCCAGGTCGGTCTTAAGAAAACTGGAAGAATTATCTCTGAAGCAGAGAGAAAGCTTACAGCAGTTCACGAGGCTGGTCATGCGATTGTAAGTCTTTTTCTGGAAACTCAGGCAAACCTCAAAGAAGTTTGTATTATTCCTAGAGGTTCTGCTGGTGGTTACACTCTTCACGATACCGTTGAAGATAAAAACTACATCAGCAAGAAAGAACTTACAGAAAGACTCGTTTGCTTACTTGGTGGTAAAGCAGCTGAAGACATTGTCCTTGGTGACATTTCTACAGGTCCGTCCAATGACTTGAAGGTAGCCACTCAGACCGCAAGAGATATGATTATCTATTACGGTATGGATGGAGATATTGGTCCTATTTCCTTTGCAGGAGCATCTAGGACTGATCTTGACATCTTTGGTGAGAAAACTTTAAGTTCTGTTGGCGACAAAATTGCTGAGATGGTGAAGAAGGCTGAAGAAGATGCTAAAAAGCTTATTACCGAACATCGTAGTTTGTTGGATGAGCTGGTAAACAGACTTCTCGAAAAAGAAACCGTATCTGGTGAAGAAATTAACGAGATGTTTGCAGCTTATAAAAAATAATCACCCTATGGGAAAGGCCCTGGTCTGACTGACCGGGGCTTTTTTCCATTTAAGAGAAGAATGTGGCAAAAAATGAGAAGTTAAGATTGTAAAAAAATTACTTTTATGATATAAAATTTATTAATGAATAATAAAATTCAAATTTATATTGAAATTTAAGGGGAAGAGAAAAGATGTTTGAAATAATATTTGGTTTATTTTGGACTGCATGTACAGCAGTTGTTACATTTGCAAGTTATTTTAGTGGAACCACTATTTCAGTTAATGGTCAAATCGTTTCACAAGAAGAATTTAATGAAATGTTATTTCCTAAAATATTTTTAGGAATATTTTGGGCAGTTGGATTATTTATGCTATATTTAGGTATTAGCAAAATAATTAAAAATTATAGAACAAGTGAATACGGTGAAATTTGCTATGGAAGAATAATAGATATCTCTGAATCAGGAACATATGTAAATGATGTACCAGAATTAAAAGCACTTGTAACAGTATATGTAGAATCAACAGGAACACTAGAGAATGTCGAAGAAGTAATAGGGTTAGCTACTGAAAAAAAATATAAGATTGGAGACTATATTGAAGGAAAATATTATAATGGTGACATCAATATTGAATCATATCTTGATGAAAGTATAGTTCCATCACATCTTCAACCTTTATTTGCAAATTTAGTTACAAAATCTGTAGAAGATACAATAGTAATTGATGGCATTGAATATGTAAAGAAAGATTCTATAAAATAATATTAGTTATAGAAACTAAAAATTACAATTTGATAAAATTTTAAATCTAATCAAAATAAATAAGGAATAATAATTAAAAGAAGTTAGAGTTACTAAAAAATAGTAGCTCTTTTTTTCTCAAAAATCAAAAAGACAGGAGAGAGGGCTAATTTTGAAAATTCGAGGTAGAGGCTAATTTTATAAAAATTTATAAAATTAATGAAATTTTTGAAAATTATAAAAAAATTAATTTTAGGAAAAATTTAAAATAATAAAAAATTATGAAAATAAATTTTTTAAAATGATATAAAATATATAAATAACAAAATGAAATTTAAAGATAACTAAAAATTAATTGATAAAATAAATAATAGAAGAAGGGTATGTAATAAATTTTTTGAATTTAAAGTAGGAAGAGTAGTATATAAAGTCGTATTTTGTTATATATAACATTGCGCAAAATCAAAGTTTTGTGCAAATAGGAGTAGGAATTATATAATCTTTTGAATTAAGCCTCTACTCTTGATTTCAAACCTTTTGACTTGTTGCTTATATAAGTTTTTATTGATTACTTATTTTGAATTATATACTTAATTATATTATTATTCAATATCTTTATTTACTTTTATTTCTACTGCTCTTATTTTTGATTTTAAGACTTCATTATCTATCATATATATATATTATTTTTATATAGTAACTCTCTATATAATATTGTAATCTATCTCTTTCGAAAATCAAATTTAAGGCTCTTTTATATTTTTGTTAGATAACTTGTTGCTCGAATTTTAAAATTTGATTTTAAAGCTTTATATATTTTAAAAATTTTTATCTAGCTCTAATATAATTTTTTGCAAAAAATTTAAAAATCCCGAAAACATACTATTTCAATATATTTAGCTAAAATGTTAGACAACAAACTATATTAATAAAAAATAAAAACGCCTTAAAATCGATTCTCGTGCGTTACTATTTTAGGCGTTTTTTAGGTTTTTTGGCAATTTAAAATTTTCTTATTTTATTAGCTATATTTTATGATAAAAATCTCGTGAAGTCACTGATATCAATATTTGGCTAAATTTTAAGACAATAAGTTATATTAATTAAAAATAAAAATGGCTTAAAATCGATTCTCGTAAGTCACTTTTTAGAGCAAAACTCGCAATTATATAATATCAATATTTATAATTTTATTATCATTAATTAGCAAATTTAAATATGATACTAGTAATAATAATTGATATTTAATAATCGTAAAATCAAGAATAAACGAATTTCAATTTTGTAATAGCTAATTTTATTATAGTAATTATAAAAGTCTTAAAATTGATTTTCGTATTTAAGAAATTTGCAAAATTGTAAATTTAATTTAAAAAAATCTATTATCTAAAAACGCTCATTTGTTCGCTTTTAATTTTTGTTGTTCGGTTTATAAAAAATAATTACGAAATTTTGAATTTAGTTAAAAATATTTTTTAAATTATTAAAAAATCACAAAATTTATAATTTTTGTGATTTTAATTTTTTATTATTTT
>JAFTJF010000008.1 GCA_017456555.1 Clostridia bacterium | reverse complement strand
TGACCATTACTAATAGATCGAGGGCTTAACCACAAAAGTTTTGCTCATCGAAATGAGTAACATTTATCTATGTATTTTTGAGTGTGCTATTGAAAAATAGTATACAAAAATTTCTGGTGATAATAACGAGGAGGAAATACCTGTTCCCATGCCGAACACAGAAGTCAAGCTCCTTAGTGCCGAAGATACTTACGAGTTACCTTGTTGGGAAAATAGGAAGTCGCCAGTTTTTATATTCCTCTTTAGCTCAGTTGGTAGAGCGCTCGGCTGTTAACCGATAGGTCGTTGGTTCGAGTCCAACAAGAGGAGCCAAAAAAGAGATATAAGCTTAATGCTTATATCTCTTTTTTAATTCCTATTATTTGAATTCATTGAACCAATGACCGTAATACGAAGTATTACTAGGGAGTTGGTTTAGCGCCCTGAGCTTGCGGAGCAAGCGAGGAAGTGGCCTTGGGCCATCCAACAAGAGGAGCCGAGGTTTAGCTCCCGAGTTTACGAAGACACTCAACTTTCACATAATAACCATTTTTCTGACAAAACCTCTATGATAGTATAAGTAACATGAGGAGGTAGATAATTATGATTAATGTTCCAGAAAAAATATTTGATAGAAATTTTGAAGAAGTTGATGTTGGAGTAAGTACATTAAGTTTTTATAAAAAAGATGAAATAGAAGATGCACAAATAGGTTTTAGATATGATAATAATAAAAAAGAAATTAAAAAGTGGAAGGGAAAAGAGTATGTGGTTATTGGAAATGACTCTGCATTAGGAGATCCAATAATTGCAAAAGTTGATGAAAAAGATATTCCTATATATAGTATGTTTCATGATGACTGGAGTTCTTTTGAAAAAGTTGCTGAATCATTTGAGCAATATATTGGAATATTAGAAATGATTGAAAAGACTGATTTACATAGAAGAGATAAAATAATAGACCTATTAGATGATATTGAAGAAATTGTGCCAGAAGCTTCATATTATTATTGGAAAGATTTAATTAATTCTGCCTTTGATTTTTTTGCTGATGTATATGAAGAATAATATAAAATTATTAAAATAATTAATATTGGTATACTAAGAGCATATAAGTAAAAAATGAATAAATAATATATAAAAATAGCTATATAATAATAGCTATTTTTTTTGATTTAATCTTGAAATTTTATATCGTTATATATATAATAAACATGTTAAATAGGATTTTTATAATTACAGAAAGTTTTAAAATTAAGAAAAAAGTTGTAGGAGAACAGTTATGAAGAAAAAAACAGAATTCAATATGTATGATTTTCTAAAATCAGGAACAACTAAATATGGTTCAATGTATGAAATTATAGGAAGCTATATTCCTGAATTAAAAGAAGATTATTCAACAGCAAATTTAATAAATAAATCAATGGAAATTGCTGAAGCATATAATGCAAAGAATTTTATTACAAATAAATATAGTCTTTCATTTAAAGATTTAACAGATATATTATTATTAGCTGCAAATGGAACAGAATCTTCTGATGTTAGAATGCAACTAACACCAAAACAAGTTGAAGTTGTATTAGATAAATTAAAAGAAGCTTCAAGTGGAATATATGAATGTCAAAATTTTGAAACGATAGATGAATTTGTAAGATATGGAAAAGATAATTTAGAAAATGAGCAATCAAAACCATTAAGAGATGAATTAGTTAAAGTTTCTGTTGCTTTAGCGAGTAAAAAAATGGTTCAAGATATAAAATTCTCTTTAGTAGGATTTTATGTTGGACTTGCTGGAACAAAAGTTAGAGAGAAATATGATCAATTCCAAAGAGCAAATGAAACAATTCCAGAATGGGAAATCATGCAATATGTTCAATGGACATTAGATTCAAGACATTCATTTGAAAAATATGATAATATGTATGTTTCATATATGAATGAGATTGAAAAATTCCAAAGAGAAACAGCTATGAAGAGATCTTTACAAGCTAAAAGAGAAGATAGATTTTTAGCTGATATAAGTAGTACTCTAACTGTAGAAGAGAAAAATAAAGTTGATAAAGAAGGTTGGGAAAGTGTTTTAACATATAGAAGATCTGGAAACACTGTTCCTAAAAAAGGCACAGTTGATTGGCATTATCAAGCTTTTGAAAAACCTGAATTAATTTGTGATACAGTAGTAAAATATTCAGATGATGGTGATGAATATCAAAGAGTTGTAATGATAAGTTATGGAAAATTCCATTACAATGATGGTTTATTTGATAGTAGTATTGTTCAATCTGAACTTGTTGGAATAAGCCGTATAGGTAAAGATGGAATTTATAGTTATTCAAAAATAATTCCATTAGATACAATAAGCTTTAGAGATACAGATAAAGCTAAAAAAGGTGAAGGAAGAGTTAAATTCTCTACAAAAGGTAAAGAGATAAATGTAAAAGATGATAAAACAAAAAATGTTTTATTCGGATTCCATTCAAGAAAAGTACCTGAAGATTATAGATATTCTTTTGTAGCTGATTTTACAGCGGATAAACGTTTACAGTTATTTGATGAACATGGAATTGAATTTTTAGGAATGCAACAAAGATGCAGTTCTGGAATTAAAATTGAAAATGAAGATTTAGCAGGAGCAGAAGCAAATGCAGTAGCATATGCTTGTAAATATCCTGAATATAAACAACAAGATGGAAGAACATTATTAGATATAAAAGAAGCACCATCATTTAGAGCAAGACATAATGCTTTAGTTGGAGCAGTTATGAAAGGTGAATTTGATAAAGAAATAGCAAGACAAAAAGCATCAGTTTCATATGTAGAAAGAGATGCTGATATGTCTGTATATCAACAAAAGCCTATACTAAATGAAGGAGAGGATGCTAGATAATGGCAAAAAGAGTTTGGAAGTCAGGAACTTTTATTTATCCAATACCAGCAGTATTGGTGACTTCTGGAACTATGGAAAATTCAAACATACTAACAGTCGCATGGACGGGAATTATGAATACCAACCCTGCGATTGTTTACATTTCCGTAAGGCCAGAAAGATATTCATATAATCTAATAAAAGAAAATAAAGAGTTCGCAATAAATTTAACGAATAAAGATTTAGCTTTTGCTACAGATTGGTGTGGCGTTAGAAGTGGTGCTAAATTTGATAAATTTAAAGAAATGAAATTAACAAAAGAAAAAGCAAATTTCATTAAGGCTCCATTAATAAAAGAAAGCCCTGTATCTATTGAGTGCAAAGTAATTGAAGAGAAAACCTATGGGAGTCATACAACATTTATTGCTGAGGTTTTATCAATAGACGCTGACGAAAAATATATGGATGAAAAAGGTGCATTTGATATATCTAAATGTGATTTAATTGCTTATGCAAATGGCGGTTATTATGAATTAGGCAAAAAAATCGGAAAATTTGGTTATTCCGTAGAAAAGAAAAAGAAACCAATCAGAAAAAATAAATAGTAGTTTTAAATAATATCTTATTCTTACAAAAGACCATAATAAAATAAACGGCCAAAACGAATAAGAGTACTGAAAGATACTATTTAAAATTAGATTTTTAATTAATTTTAAAAATAAATAAAAAGAAGCAAAATTGTATATATATAATAAGAAGAAAGACGATAAAAAATAACAAAAAATCTTAGAAAATTGTTGACATATCGTGTGTTTTGTGGTAAAGTATATAAGCATGTATTTACGAAAACGTGCATCACATCGTTAAATAAAAAAATATAAAAAATTTAAGCTTCATAAAAGTAAAACGGAGGTGTAGTTAGAATGGCGGCAAAAGGACCAAGAGAAAACATTATTTTAGAATGTACAGAATGTAAAAGAAGAAATTATATGACATCAAAAAATAAAAGAAATAACACAGAAAGACTAGAAGTAGTTAAATATTGTAAATTCTGCAAAAAACGTACAACTCATAAAGAAACTAAATAGATAAAACCTTTATAGGAGGAGTTAAGATGGCTAAAGAAGTAAATGATAAAGAGAAAAAAGTAAAAAAAGAAAGCACAAAAAAAGAAACAACAAAAAAAGCATCAAATAAAAAAGATGCTGGAAAAAAAGATAAAAAAGCTGGCTTTTTTAAAGAATTTAAAGCAGAATTAAAAAGAGTTAGTTGGCCTACATTAAAACAAGTAGTAAATAACACATTTGCTGTTATCGCTATAGTATTAATAGTATGTGTAACAGTATTTATTTTAGATGTTATCTTCGAAAGTTTAAATACTTATGGTGTAGAAAAACTAAAAGCCCTAGTTACATCTAGCTCAAGTGAAACTGTAGATGTTGAAACAGAAATAGTTGAAGGGGAGAATAATGAGGTTTCTAATGAAGCGGAAACAACAGATGCTACTCAAACTGAAACTACTGTTGAAAACGTAACTGCAGATACAACAAATGAAGAAGCTACTAATACTGTAGAAAATTCTGTAGAAAATAATTAGTAATTCTAGTTACTAATAATCGAAGAATATAAAAGGGAGGCTAAAATATGTCTCAAGAAGAGAATAAATTAGAGCCAAAGTGGTATGTAGTACATACATATTCTGGTTATGAAAACAAAGTAAAAACAGACTTAGAAAAAACTATTAAAAATAGAGAACTAGAGGATTTCTTCTTTAATATAGTTGTTCCTATGGAAGAACAAGTAGAAATAAAAGATGGAAAAAGAAAAACTAATTTAAAGAAAGTTTTCCCTGGATATGTTCTTATTAAAATGATAGTAACTGAAGAATCATGGTATATTGTAAGAAATACAAGAGGTGTTACAGGATTTGTTGGTTCTGGAACAGACCCTATTCCACTTACAGATACTGAAATAAGAAATATGGGATTTGACTCAGTTCCAGTAAATATCGACTATGACGTAAATGATACAGTAAGTGTTGTTAACGGACCATTAGAAGGATTTATTGGAACAGTTCAAGAAATAAATAAAGAAAAACAAAAAGTTAAAGTTTTAGTTTCTATGTTTGGAAGAGAAACTCCAGTAGAATTAGAATTTTCACAAGTTCAAAAAGTTAATTAGAAGGAGGTGCTAAGTAGAAATGGCAGAGAAAGAAGTTGTAAATGTTATTAAATTACAAATAGAAGCTGGAAAAGCTACTCCAGCTCCACCAGTAGGACCAGCTTTAGGTTCATCAGGTGTTAATATTATGCAATTTGTTAAAGAATTCAACGATAGAACAGCTAACCAACCAGGTATGATCATACCAGTTGTTATTTCTGTATATAAAGATAAAACATTTTCTTTTATTACAAAAGTTCCACCAGTTGCAGTTCTAATCAAAAAAGCATTAGGATTAAAAAGCGGTTCAGGAAAACCTAACAAAGATAAAGTTGCTAAAATAACTAAAGATCAAGTTAGAGCAATAGCTGAACAAAAAATGGAAGACTTAAATGCTGCATCAGTAGAAGCAGCTATGAGTATGGTTGCAGGTACAGCTAGATCAATGGGTGTAGTTGTAGTTGACTAATCTTATATCGATATATATTAAAAATATATATAAATAAAAATTAAAATTTGGGAGAGCATGTATAATTGCTCGTTAGTACCACGGGAGGAAAAATGAAAAGAGGAAAAAGATATCAAGAAGCTGCTAAATTAGTAGACAGCACAAGAGAATATGAAGCTAAAGAAGCTTTAGAAATTATTGAAAAAATGCCAAAACCAAAATTTGATGAAACAGTTGAATTACACGTTAAATTAGGTGTAGATTCTAAACATGCTGATCAACAAGTTAGAGGAACTGTTGTATTACCAAATGGAACAGGTAAATCTCAAAAAGTATTAGTATTTGCTAAAGGAGATAAAGCTAAAGAAGCTGAAGCTGCTGGAGCAGATTTCGTAGGAGCTGAAGAATTAGTTCCAAAAATCGAAAAAGAAAACTGGTTTGATTATGATGTTATCGTTGCAACACCTGATATGATGGGTGTTATCGGTAGATTAGGTAAAGTATTAGGACCAAAAGGATTAATGCCAAACCCTAAATCAGGAACAGTAACAATGGATGTTACAAAAGCAATTTCTGAAATCAAATCTGGTAAAGTTGAATACAGATTAGATAAAACAAACATCATCCACGTTGGAATTGGAAAAGTTTCATTTGGTGCTGAAAAATTAGCAGAAAACTACCAAACATTAATAGATGCTATAATCAAAGCTAAACCAGCTGCTGCTAAAGGACAATACATTAAGAGTGTTGCTTTAACAACAACAATGGGACCTAGCGTATATGTAAATCAAAAATAATGAAGTTTAAATTTTAAAAATAGATACCAAAGACAGTAGGTAAAAAAGTAAATCCTACCGAGGTAATAATAAAAAGAGATCGGATTTAAAGAGCTCTTTGTTACCTCGCGAGATTTGGTAACAAAGGGTTCTTTTATTCTAGTAAGTTTTTTAAAACTTATTTAGAATAAAATTAAGCAAATTATTAGAGTTTCTAACAATTTGCATTTAGTATTAGTAAAAAATAAGTTAATATAAATAGTGGAGGTGAAATTAAATTGGCTAGTGAAATAATCATTAAACAAAAAGAAGAAGAAGTAAAAAAATTAGCTGAAAAAATGAAAGATGCTAGTTTAGTTCTTTTAGTAGACTATAGAGGAATCAACGTAGCTGATGTAACAGGTTTAAGAAAAGCTGTAAGAGAAGTTGGTGGAGAATATGCTGTTATCAAAAACAACATAACAAGAAGAGCATTAAAAGAATGTGGAATCGAAACATTAGATGCTGCTTTAGAAGGACCAACAGCTGTTATTATAGCTCAAGAAGAATACTTACCAACATTAAAAGCAATCTACAAATTTGCTAAAGCAAATGATTTCTATAAAATCAAAGGTGGAGTATTAGACGGAAAAGAATCATCAGTAGAAGAATTAACAACTCTTGCACAATTACCATCAAGAGAAGAACTTATTGCAAAATTGGCTGGATGCTTACTTGCAAACGTTTCAAAACTTGCTGCTACACTTGATGCAGTTAGAGTTAAAAAAGAAGAAGAAGCTAAATAATTAGTTTCAAATTAAATAGTATTAAATTAACATTTAATATAAATAGTACTGTAAAAGTACAATTCACTTAAAATGATAGTAAACTATCAAAATAAAATTTAAAAAAATAAAAATAATATAAAAAAATTAGGAGGATATTAAAATGAGTGAAAAAACAGATAAAATGTTAGAAGAAATCGATAGCTTAACAGTAGTTGAGTTAGCAGAATTAGTTAAAGGAATTGAAGAAAAATACGGAGTAACAGCAGCAGCTGTTGCAGCACCAGCTGCAGGAGCAGGAGCTGAAGGTGGAGCAGCTGAAAAATCAGAATTTGATGTAGTTTTAGCTGACGCTGGAGCAAACAAAATAGCTGTTATCAAAGTTGTTAGAGACGTAACAGGATTAGGATTAAAAGAAGCTAAAGAATTAGTTGACGGAGCACCTAAAACAATTAAAGAAGCTGTAGCTAAAGATGAAGCAGAAGCTATGAAAGCTAAATTCGTTGAAGCTGGAGCAACAGTTGAATTAAAATAATTTCACTAGAAAAAGAAGAACGGTTCAAGTTCTTCTTTTTTTGTTGTATTAAAAATAAGAAGTTTTAATAATTTATATTGTGTAAAATTTTAATGTTTTAATAAATTTATTTATTATTTGTTGGTTGTAATATTAGAGTTTAACTCTGATTGCAATAAATATTTTATTATTAGAAAGTTCTCATAACCCAAGAATTTTCTAAAATTTTAGGAGGAAATTTTTATGGAATTTGTTGAAATGTTTGACAACAAACGAAAAGCATTAGGAAAAGTGACTGAACGTTATAATTATGTAGAAGGAGAATACTCACAAGGAGCACATGTATGGATTACAAATAGTAAAGGAGAATTACTAATTCAAAAAAGAACACCAACTAAAAAGCTATATCCAAATTTGTGGTCTATAACAAGTGGCGGAACAGATACAGGTGAAACAACACTCGAAACAGCTTTTAGAGAAGTAAAAGAAGAATTAGGAATTACACTAAAACCAGAAGAATTAGAACTTATGATGTCATACAAAAGAAACCATGATTTTGTGGATGTGTACTTAGCCAAAAAAGATATAAACTTAGAAGATATAGTAATGCAAGAGGAAGAAGTAGCAGAAGTTAAATGGGTAAAACCAGAAGAGCTAGAAGAATTAATAAAAGAAAACCAAACACCAAAAAGCTTAGAAATGTATTTTGGATTTTTAAGGGAATTAATAGGCTAATTATAAGTAAAAACTTATAATTAGCTTTTATTTTTATCTAATATAAATTATTTACTATAAAGTGTTTGATAATTAATTGATTATATGTTATATTTTTTATATAAGAATTTTATTTTAGAAAGAGATTTGTGATATGCAAACTAGTGGAAATAAAATTATGATAAATCTAGTTATATATGTTTTGGTTTTTACATTAATTGTTTGTATTATAAGTGGATTAATGTCATATTTTTATGGAAATATTCAGAAAATAAATAGAGAAACCAAAGCAAATTCAGATTATTCTATTTTAAATTTGTATCTTCTGAAAACTGTTCAAACTAGCAATTTATCAATAAAAAATTATGGTTTGGTAGATTATGATGATACTTCTAGTTATTATATTACTTTTCAAAGAGATGATGGAGCAACAACAACTTTTATAAAACTGGGGAACAATATATATTGCAATAAAATAAAGTTGTGTGAAGATGCTGAAAGTTTTAAAATTATTGTTGATAAATCTGAAAGGCAAAGTTTTTCTATAGAAGTAAAAATTCTTGATAAAGTTTATAATTCGCAATATGCATTAAACTATTAAACAAAGGAGAAAACAAGATGTTAAATAAAATTTTATTCAAAATATTTGGATTATTTGATGAAATTAAAGATTTTTTAGTTACATGGGGAATAAAAATAGCAGTTGTATTATTTGCATGTATGATATTACATAATGTAGTAAAAATGAGTGAAATATCTTCAAGATATAAAGGTGAATATAAAAAATTAGTTCCTGTATATGAAGAAGAAGATAAAATGATGAATGTATATGCAATTGGGGAAGGTTCAAAAACAATTGTTGTATTACCAGGATTTGGTTCTCAATCACCAGTAATTCAATACAAAACAATTGCTGAAGGCTTGAAAGATGAATATAAAGTTGTAATCATAGAATATTTTGGATATGGTTATAGTATGTCAATGAAAGACCATCCAAGAACAAATGAAAATATTGCGGCTGAAATAAAAAAATCATTAGAATCATATGGAATTACAGGACCTTACATATTAATGCCACACTCACATTCAGCAATTTATGCAATGTATTTCCAACAAGCATATCCAGAACTTGTTCAAGGAATCGTTTCAATCGATGGACAATTCCCAGCAGAAGTTAATGAAGAATATTATCAAACAAAATTAAAAGAAGATGTATCAAATATAAATATAACATCAATATTTGAATTAACTGGATTTGAACGTATATTAAGTTATGTAAGAGAAGATATTTTCTATATAAAAGAAATGAGAAAAATGCCAGAAATATTTGGAAAAGAAGAAATTTCAGTATATAGAAATAGAATTGGAAGTAACTACTTGAGTAGAACAATGGTCAGAGAAATAAATAAATTAGAAGATAATGTTAATCAAATGAAAGATTATATCTATCCAGATTATTTACCAGTTTTACAAGTTTTATCTTCTGAAACAGTTAAAGAATATGAAACTGTAAAAACAAATGGAGAAGCAACTGTAAATTTAAATGACTTAGCAGATAAAATGATAACAAATTCATTAATTCAAAAAACAGAAGTTGTTGAAGGAGATCACATGTTACAATTATCAAATCCAAATGATTTAATTGCAACAATAAAATTATTCTTAGCATCATTCTAAAATCTTTAAAAGGATAAATTTATAATGGTTAATAAACTTTTGAAATAGGATAAAATATTAGTAAAGATAAAACAAAAAATAAAGAAGAACTAAATGAGAGGAATCTTGTTTAGTTCTTTTTTTGTTTGAAATTAACATATGAGCAACTATTCACTTATTTACATAAAGTTGACAAATTGCTCAAAATATAGTATTCTATAATATGCGAAAAGAAATAAAACAAGCATTACGGAAGTCAGTATTACAAGGACTTTCAATGTGTTAAGATAAAGAGGTAAAATGAAAAAGTTAATAACAGCTTTTATAAGTTTTTTAATTTTAATAATTATAATGGTTACTGTTGTGATTTGTTTTAAACCAGAAGTAATAAAAAAAGATGAAAATAAAATTCAAATTGTAGCAACATTATTTCCTCAATATGATTTTGCAAAACAGATTGTGGGAGATAAAGCTGAGATAGAATTACTTGTTGGTGCAGGAGTTGAAACACATAATTATGAACCAACAGCACAAGATATGGTAACATTATTAGATAACACAGATATGTTTTTATATACAGGTGAATTTTTAGAACCATGGACATCAGACATTATAGAAACTTTAGAAGAATCGAATTGTAAAATAGTAGATCTTTCAGAAAATATCGAACTAATAGAAATTGAAGAATTTGAAGCAAGATATATAAACAATGAAATTCTAACTGAAGAGCATGACCATGAAGAAAACGAAACACATGAACACAATGACCACGAGCATGAAGAAAATCATGTTCATAGTGAAGAAGAACATGTTCATACAGATTCTTGCGAGCATCAAGAAATGTATGATGGACATATTTGGCAAAGTACAGATAATGCAATTAAAATGCTTGAAAATACATTAAATGCAATTTGTGAAATAGACCCAGAAAATGCAGAATATTATAAAGAAAATTGCGAGAAATATAAGCAAGAAATTCTAAAATTAGACACAGAAATTGAACAAATTGTGGAAAACTCTGAGAAAAAAGAGATTGCAGTTGGTGGAGAATTTGCATATGCATATTTTGTAGAACAATATGATTTAAAATTTGTAAGTGTTTATACAAATTGTGGGCATGGAGAAGACCCAAGTATTGCAAAAGTAAAATCTGTAATTGATTATATAAATAATCATGAAATGCCAGCAGTTTATTATGAAGAATTAAGTGAAGGAACTGTTGCAAAAATGATTGCAGAAGAAACTAAGGCAGAAGCTTTAGTCTTATATTCAATTCATAATGGAAATCCAGAAGAAGATACATATGTGTCTTTAATGAGAAAAAATATAGAGAGTTTGAAGAAAGGTTTAAAATAATGACTATATTAGAAGTTGAAAAATTAAAGGTTTCATATTCAAATCATGTAGCAATAGAAAATATTAATTTTAAAATTGAAGATGGTGAATATGTTTGTTTAGTTGGAGAAAATGGTTCTGGTAAAAGTACTTTAGTAAAAACTATTGTTGGACTTTTAAAACCAGAAGAGGGACAAGTAAATTTAAATATTTCTTTAGATGAAGTTGCATATCTTTCACAAACAAATTTGAAAGATTTAGATTTTCCAGCAACAGCAAAAGAAATAATAATGTCTGGAACTCAAAAACATGGAAAACTTGCTTTTTATACAAAAAAAGATAAAGAAATATATGAAAAAGTTATAAAGGATTTAAAAATTGAAGATCTTCAAGGCAGAAGAATTGGAGATTTATCTGGTGGTCAAAAACAAAGAGTTTTAATAGCAAGAGCTTTAGTAAGACAACCTAAACTTTTAATTTTAGATGAACCAGCAACAGGTTTAGACTACAACATAACAAAAGAACTATACAAAATTTTAGAAAATCTAAACAAAGAAAATAAAATGACAATAGTAATGGCAACACATGATTTAGAAGAAATAAATGAAATTAAACCTAGAATAATTTCTTTAGCAAAAACAGTTAAGTATGACGGAGATTTAGAGGGGTGGAAAGGATTTTAAAATGAGCGATATAATGAATTTATTATCATATACATTTATGCAAAGAGCAATTCTTTGTGGAATAGCAATATCATTTTCTGCTGCTTTAATTGGTGTTATACTAACATTAAAAAATTATTCTATGATAGGACATGGACTTGGTGAAGTTGGGTTTGCTGCTTTAGCTTTAGCAATGGCTTTGAACTTAGAACCGATTGCTGTATCAATTCCAATAGTAATAGTTGCAGCAATTGTTATAATGTTTATTAGCCAAAAGAAAGGTGAATCTGCAGATATTATAATTGCATTAGTTGCAACAGGAGCTTTAGCAATTGGTGTAATAATAACAGCATCAACAAGTGGATTTGGAGCAGATAGTTATAATTATATGTTTGGTAGCATTTTAGCAATGAACACAGGAGATGTCATTTTAAGCATAATTTTAACAGTGCTTTCAATTGGTATTTACATAGCATTTTATAATAGATTATTCTTAGTAACATTTGATGAAAAGTATGCAAAAACAACAGGAATAAATGTTACTTTTTATCAATTCTTAATTGCACTTTTAACTGCCCTTGTTGTAGTAGTTGGAATGAGAATGATGGGGACAATGTTAATTTCAAGTTTAATAGTTTTCCCAGCAATAATAGCAAAAAAATTCACGACAAGTTTTAAAGGTTTAGTTGTAATGAGTGTAATTACTTCAGTTGTATGTTTCTTAATTGGAATATTTACATCATTCTTCTTAAATATGCCAACAGGTGCAGGAATTGTTTTGGTATATATTATATTACTTGCAATAAGCTCTGTATGTTGTAAACTTGCGAAAATTTAATACAAAATAGAAATAAAAATGAAACGAAAATGATAAATAAAAACAGTATATTTTAAGGAATATACTGTTTTTTTTATTTTTTATTAATGATATAATAAACGAGTATAAAAAGATAAAAAAGATTACTAAAATTTTTGACAATTATATATTTTACAACGCTAGCAGGAGTTGGATTTTTTTGCATTTTAAAAGATATGTTGAAGAATAAAAGAAAGGAGAAAAGTATGATAACTGATGCTGAAATGTATGCAGAAGTATTTGATTTATTAAAATATATGAATAAGCAAACAGTAATGAAAATTCCTGTTGAGTATTTAGAATATATTAAAAAAGAAAAATCAGATACTTATGTTACAAGAGTAAATAAAAATGATATAGATAATCCAAATAACGTTGATCAAAGAACCATAAATCTTTTTACTTGGCTTACAGTTAACTATTTTTCTACTGAAGACGAGAAAAAAGAAATATTAAAACTAGCAACTGAAAATGAATACAAAAATAAATTTGATGAGGATGCTTATAATAGAATTTTTGAAAAAGCTCAAAAAGTCGAAATTACAAATGATGACAAAATAGAAAAACCGGTAGTTATAAAAGAAGGTATATTTTCAAAAATAAAGAAAATTATTAGTTTTATAAAAAGTATATTTAATTAAGAAGAGGAATGACAATGGCTCAAAAAGAAACAGAAGTTGTAAAAAAGAGAATTGAATCATTAAAAAAGCATATTAGAAAAAAATCTATGCTTGATAAATTAACAACAATCATTGAGTATGAAGTAATGAATTTGAATATTTCACCAGAAATGATTGATGTTATTACAAATGGTAGAGGAAATTTGCTAAGAAAAATTCAAACAGAAGAATTTGAAGTGCCAGAAGATTGGTTTAATATGCCATTGACATCTGATGCTTTAGTTCAAAATTTAAGATCATTAAATATTAAGAAATTCACTTATTTTGTAGGAGAATATAAAAAACGTAATCCAGGAAATGCTTATACAGACTATGGACAACTTTTTATTGAACTATATAGAGATAGATATGAAGATGATTTTCAAGCAATAGAACGTGACTATGAAAAATTTGCAAATGATGAATTAGAATTAATGCTAAATTATAGTGTGAACGGACAAGAAATAGATTTATTATTAAGATCCCCAGATACTGAAGAAGAAAGAATAGAAGCTGAAGATGTTTTTGATAGACAAAAAAAATTTTTAACTGCAATTTTAAAAAATCTTTCTAAAACAGGTTGCTTAAAAGATTTAGTATTTTCAGAAAACAAAAACATAAAGCAAATGAATAAATTTTTAAGTGATTCGAATAAAATTGCGACAATCACAGAAGATGATATATATAATCAAATAACTAATTTGAATTTTGAGACGGAAGAAGATAGAGTTAAACTTGTAGTGTTTGCAAGAACTTATGCAAATAAATTAGCTCACAATTATGATGATTATATAATGATGAATATCGAACCATATTCAAAATTACCCAAAAACGATGATAATAGAATTTCTACAATTTTGGAAGCATATAACAAATTATTTTTGATTATGCGTGATTATAATAAAGCGATTCGTGCTAATAGAGCAAACTTGATTGATGTTCCAAGTTTTAGTGAATTTTTCAAAGATGTATTAGAATCACAAAAACATAATGATGGTTATGAATTTGGTGAAATTGAAAAAAGAAATGGTGAGGGAATTCAAAATATAGCGAAAACCATAAGGGGATTTTTGACAGATGCACAAAATAACTTTGAAAATCCAGAACAATTATTTATAGAAATAACTAAAAAAATGGAATTCGCAGAAAGATTATTTGAAATAAAAAATAGATATACATATATTCTAGCAGAAAGATTTTCAGAAAATTCACCGTATTTTATGGAAAACTTTTTACCAGAAGATGACGATGGAGTTGTTGATGTGTATATGGATGGATATATGCAAGCTTTTGGAGGTCATTATAAGCCTTATGAGGCTCTTGCAGAAGATTATACGGTTCAATCATTACCAAGAGTACCTAAAGTTGTTGGAATATCATTTTTTGAATCCAATGATGGACAAGCATTTAATACATTTATACCATTAAACAAGTTAACAGATGCTCAAAGGGCAGATTTTGCAAGATTGTGGGAAACAATCGCTGCTGTTGAAAATGGGACTGTAGATGATAATAAAGAATATTTTATGTTAGAAGAAGTGAAAAGATTATATTCAGTAAAGAAAACAGCTGATTCAATAGGTGCAATGCATGATGAATTTGAGAGAAGAAAGACTGATATGATTTTATATCAGGATGAAGTGACAAAAAAACGAAAAAAAGTTAAAAGTTTGGGTTCAAAAGTAAGTAAAGAAAAAGATAAAAATGAAAAAGAAACACTTAATGGCCAAATGAGACAACTTCAAAAAGAAATGTCTGATTTAGAGAAAGCATGGAAAGCGATAGAGAAAATAAATGGTGCAGAAAAAATTAAATTAGATGAATTAGGTATAATTGATTCATCAAAAGCAACAGAAGAAGAATATAAATTAAATAGTGCAATAAAAAGAATAAAAGGAAAAATAAAAAGTTTTAAAGGTGAAGAGAAATTTTTTGATGTTTTAAAATTAAGAACTGCACTAGCTATAGGACTTGATTTTTATAAAGAAAAATATGCTCAAGAAAGAGTTCAAGTAGATTGTGATAAGAAATTAAATCCAGAACAACTAGAAATGGCTAAAATATGCCTTGAATATATTAAGGCTGGATTTGACATTAATCTTCTTTCTAAAGGTGGAATTCTTGAGATAAAAGATCCAGTGGTTATTGACTATTGTAGAAGACATAGTTTAGATCCAGATGAAGAAAGAACTCAAGATGTAACCGAACATGATGAAGCAGAACAAGGAAATAGATAAAAAATAAAAGGAAAAAATATGAGATTTGATTGTTGGTATAATGCCGAAGGCGGCAAATATTTAAGTGAATATATCAAGAAAAGAACAAGAATAGAAAAATTAAAATATGCTTTAATTCAAGAATATAAAGAAGGTAGATTTTATTCAATACCAGATGAATTATTGGAGAAAAGAACAGAATTAAATGATTTTTTTGCTGAATTAAAAAAAATGTATGAGGAATCAGAGGAATCATTAATTGCTGTGCCAGAAGGACTATATGATCCCAATTCGGAAACGGAAAAGTTAGTTGCGGTATTAAGAGAAAAAGCACAAAAAGGAATTCAAATAGATACTTTACTTATTCCTGATGGGAATTATTCTGGTGAAGAAAGGAATTTTTTGGAAGAACTAAAAAGGAAAAATCCACCTAAAAAAGAAAGTATGAAAGAAAAAGCGTATCGTATATTTTTAGAAGTGGAGTCATTTTTAGATTGTTATACAGGTGGAGATATTGTTTCTGGAAATCCGTTTTTGATGACTATAATTGAAACTGCATCTGATTTAGAATTTGATGATTATGAACCAGATGAATTTACAGTATTTGAATGTAATGAATTACAAAAAGTAATGAGGGATTCTAATAAAGGTGAAAATGCTAATATTTTTTCTGAGTATTTAATTCAAAGGTTTGATACAAAATATGCTAGTAAATTTGAAGAAGTAGAATCTGGATATGATTTTTTGATGAGTTCATCAGTAGAACGTTTTTTAAGATATGAACAGTTTTCTAAAAGAGATGATTTGATTCAAAGTGGAGAACTTTCAACAAGTTCAATTGAAACTTTGAATAAGCAAAAGAAGTTTTTGCAAGATATGGTAGAAATTTTGAGTAATGCAGGTTTTTTAAGAAGAGCTGTTTTTATAGAAAATTCCAAAAGAGATTTGTTTAATCAAATGTTTAGTGAAGAGGGCGATAATATAAATGATCGTACTTGGGTAAAAAATGGAATGTTTTCTCATATTTCAGAAAGTAGTATAGCAGATGAGATTGAAAATTTAGATATGTCTCGAAAAGAAGATGCGATAAAAATGTATTTATATACGATAAGCTATGCTAATCAATTAGTAAATGGATATTCGGCATATGCTGTTACTAGTTTGATGCTACAATCTGTTGGAAAAAATGAATTTTTTAGAGAAAAAACTTATGCTGAAGCAGAAAAGAAGAGAAAAGAAAAACTAGGTTCTTATAATAATGAAAATGGATTTGCAAAGAAAAGTAGGTTAATTCAAAGAGATTCTCTTGAATTTTATTGTTCAGATATTGTGGCAGATCTTTATAATGCAATGAGATGGTATCAATATATGACAAGCATGGATAATGCAAATAATTTGAAAATTGTACCATTTTCGAAATTTCTAGAAGATGTATTAAAAGCAAGAACTGTTTCTCATGCAAGAATACCGAAAGTAAAATTTAGTGCTAATCCAGCAAGGGCGGCACAATTTTCAAAAGATATTGAAGATTTTATTCATGGAGTTGAATATGAAGAAATTTTGCTTGATATGGATAAAGTTCTACCAATTATTGCGAAAAAATTGGAACTAGCATCACGTTTTAGTAGTGTTGCTAAAACTGCTAGTTTATCATTACTAAATGCATATAAGGAAAATCCAAAACTACTTACTTTAAGATTAGATAAAGATTCAGATTCTAAAAATGGAAATGTAATTGCATTTTTACCAGGAGAATTTTCATTTCATAAAATCTCATATACAGAAGAGGATTTTGGAGAACAAGGAATAAGATTTTGGGTATTACCAACACTTGAAAGTTGTACATCTGAATATATATCTAGTGGACTTGACTGCGTAACAACAGAGTATTTACCTCATGGACTTTCTAGTCCATGGGATAAATCTTTATTAGAAAAAATGAATGAAGCATTCGAATATATTGAAACAGTACCTGTAGAGGAAAGAACTATGGATAAGATGAATTCACATTATAAATATTGGGAAATTTCATCACCAACAGGACCAGATGATTTTATTAAATCTTTAAGAATAATGTCAGCACTATCTCAAGGGACAGAATATTTTAAAAGTACACTTTTAAAATCAGAATATCAAGAATATGAATTAACTGATGATGAAGCAAGCTCTTCAAGATTGATTACAAGGATGTTATGTAATAGAAAACTACCAGATGAAATGGTTTTAAATAGTAAAATTGGATTTAATAATCCTAAAGTATATTCTGCAGCTATAGATATAGTGAGGAAACTATATGAAGATGCAGAAAGGACAGGAGAATCAGTTCCAGAGAAACCACCGGTACTAAGAAGATTAAATGCATATGCTCAAATATCTGGAATTAACGCAGAAGGAAATATGCTACAAAAAAAAGCCCCAAATAGAAGTAATAATGATAAATCTGTTGATGAGAATGTATAGATTAGATACAAAGAAATAAAAATCTGTGATATAATAATTCAAATTAAAGGAGGACAAATTATGATACCAAGTAAATTAAGAGCAGGAGATGAAGTAAGAGTAATTGCTCCATCAAGAAGTATGAAAATTTTAAAAGAAGATTGCATAAATCTTGCAACAGAAAGATTAGAAGCTTTAGGATTAAAAGTAACTTTTGGAAAACACGTAATGGAAGCAGATCCAGATTATATGTGTGCTTCAAGAGATGCTAGAGTTGAAGATTTAAATGAAGCTTTTAGAGATAAAAATGTTAAAGCAATTTTAACAGTAATTGGTGGATTCAATTCAAATCAATTATTAGATTATATTGATTATGATGCAATAAGAGAAAATCCAAAAATCTTTTGTGGATTTTCAGATATAACAGCACTTTCCAATGCAATTCATGCAAAAACAGGATTAGTAACATATTCAGGAGTTCATTATTCTAGTTTTGGTATGCTTAAAGGATTTGAATATTCTTTAGAACATTTCAAGAAAATGTTTTTCCAAGAAGAGGAATTTGAAGTTGTTTCTTCGAAAGAGTGGAGTGATGAAGCTTGGTTTATTGATCAAGAAAATAGACATTTCGAAGCTAATGATGGAATGTATGTAATTAACGAAGGAAAAGCAGAAGGTGATATAGTAGGTGGAAACTTATGTACTTTAAATCTATTACAAGGTACAGAATATATGCCAAATATTGAAAATAAAATTCTTTTCTTAGAAGATGATGAACTATCAGGACCAATTTTCTTAATGGAATTTGACAGAAATTTACAATCATTAATGCACATGCCTGAATTCAAAACTGTAAAAGGAATTGTTTGTGGGAGAGCACAAAAAGGTTCTTGTATGACAAAAGAAAAATGGTTTAAAATTTTTGACAAACCAGAATTAAAAAATATTCCTGTAATTGCTGGAGTTGATTTTGGACATACAACACCAATAATTACTTTCCCTGTTGGTGGACATGCTAGAGTTGAAGCAACATCAGAAGGCGCAAAATTATTTATAAAAGGATAGATGTATGATAAATCTGGATAAAGGAAAATCTAGATTTCTTATAAATTAAAAGTGGAGAAAGAAATGGGATTTGAATTTGAAGTAATAGGAGATATAAAAGGAAAAGCTAGACCAAGAGTAAATACTTATACTTGCAAAGCTTATACTCCAGAAAATACTAAAGATTATGAAATGTTAATAAAACAATATTTTAAACTTAAATATCCAAGATTTGTTCCTTTAGAAAATAGAATTTCAGTTAAAATTGATGCTTATTTTAAAGTGCCAAAAACAGCAACTAAAAAAGATAAGGAGCTTATTGCTGAAGGAAAATTAAGTCCAACTAAAAAGCCAGATATTGATAATATTGTAAAAATTATTTTAGATGCTTTAAACAAAATGGCATTTAAAGATGATAATCAAATTACAAAATTAGAAGTAGAAAAGTTCTATGGCGAGGTAGAGAAAATTGTTGTTAAGATAGAAGAATATTAGTATGTAAAAAATAAAGAAATATAAAAATAGCCACATAATAGCAAATATTGTGTGGCATTTTTTTCAGTTCTAGTACGACCTCTAGCTGAATACACTTTAACAAAAGTATTCAGTTGGAGGTTTTCTTATATATGAAAGGATTATCAATAGAAGAGCGTGCAATCAAAGTTGCACAGTACATAATAGAAACAGAAGATACTGTTAGAGGAGCGGCTAAAAAATTTGGGATAAGTAAAAGCAGCATTCATAAAGATGTTAGTCAAAGGCTACTCAAAATTAATTATCCATTAGCTATGGAAGTTAGAAAAGTTTTAGATAAAAATAAAGCAGAACGACATATAAGAGGAGGGATGGCAACCAAACTAAAATATAGTCATGAAAAAATTGAAAAATGTAACTAAAGAGAAAGGCTTGAAAATCAAACAAAAATAGATTTGTAATCATTATGTAATAAAGAAGTAACTTAAATGATAAATAAAGACTAGCGAACCTTGAAATGCTTGGAACGACTTTGGTACGGCGAAAATACTTCTCTCGACGGCTTTTGACAATTGGGGCAAACCGTGATATAAGAAGTTCAACAAATCGAAAGAAGTAGGGTGATGGAAAATGGGAATTTACAGATCTGAAATTGCAGACTTAAGAAAAAATATTGGAGATAACATAGGACAAAAAATTATAATAAAAGAGTCACCAGGGAAAAGAAGCAAACCACAAGAAAAAGCAGCGGTAATTGAAAATGTATATAATAGTTACTTCAGAGTAAAATTTGAAGATGCAAATAGAGTGGGGTCTTATAATTATACAGATTTATTTACTAGATCAGTAGAAGTTACTATGTATAATGGTGAAACTTATGAACCATTAGTACAACCACAATTAGAAGTTAAGAAAACAAGAGCTCATGCAGAAACTGCAGAGAATGTAGAAAATACCTAAAATATTTTAGGTATTTTTTTTGTTTATCCTCATATAAATGGTAGAGAAAAGATATCATTTAAGGAGGATTTTTTTATGGAAAAAAATATGGTGGTAATAAATAAAAAGATGGCAAGCGTTTCAAGAACTTTAGAAATAAGTGGAGATGTTATTGTTCCAGATATTAAGCCAGATATTTTAAATATAATAAATACAAATGGTATTCCATATATTTATAAAGAAGATATAGGAAATGGAAGAGTAAGATTAGATGGAAATATAGATACATATGTTGTGTATTTAGCTGATAATGGTGAAACAAGAAGTATACAAACTACGTTGTCTTTTTCTGAAAGTGTTGAAGAGGCGACTATAACCGAATCATCTTTTTCAAGACAATCTGTAAGCTTAGAAATGATTGAAGCTAAGGTTTTGAACGAAAGAAAAATTTCTATAAGAGCTAGTATGAAAATAAAATGTGAAGTATTTGAAAAAAGCGAAATAGAAATTAATAATGACTTTAACGAAATTGAAAACATAGAAATGCTGAAAGAAACTTTAAATATAAAATCTGTTATTGGAAGCAATAGAGTTAAGACATCAATTAAAGAAGATATTGAATTAGAGGCTTCTTACAGTGTTGCTGAAATTCTAAAAGTTGATGTTGATGTTTCAAATTTAGAAAATAAAATAAGTCATAATAAAGTTTTGGCAAAAGCTGATTCAAATGTGAAAATTATTTTCTTATCTGAAGATGGAAGAATTGGAACAGCAAATGCAAATATTCCAATTATGAGCTTTATTGATATTGATAAAATAACAGATTCAAATACTTGTGAGATAGATTATTCTGTGAGAAATATGTTATTTAAACCTAATACAAATTCAATAACTTGCCAAGTTGATTTTGAAGTTTTTGCGATGGCTTATGAAACAAAAACAATTGATGTTGTGCAAGATATGTATGGCTTAAGAAATACAGTAGAATTTTCTAGAAAAGAAGTTGAAGTCGAGCTTTCAAGAACTTCTAGAAAAGAAGTTGTGAACCTTAATGAGAGAATTGTTGTTGAAGATATTTTGAATGTTTTAGATGTGGATGCAAAGCCTAGAATTGTTAATAAAAACAAAGTTGGAAATAGCTTTAATTGCGAGTGTGAAATGGGGCTTGATATTTATTATGAAGCAGATAATAGAAATGGTCTTAATGTGAAAAATGTTACTATTCCGTTTATGATTAAAACAGAGAATCCAGAGGATATTGAGCTTATAGTTTCTAAAAAACAATTCACAGTTAGTAGTGAAAATGTGAATTGTGATATGGAAATTTTGACTAGAACTTCTAATAATTGTTTGAAAAATATTAGTATGATTGAGAATGTTTCTTGCAAAGAGTGTGAAGAGGATAATGATTACAAGATGTTTATGTATTTTGTGAAGGCTGGGGATTCTGTTTGGAAGATTGCGAAACGTTTTAGGGTGCCGATGTGTGATATTATTGAGCTTAATAATTTGGAGAGTCCGGAGAGGCTTCAAGTTGGGGATAGGCTTTACATTATGAGATAAGATTGGGGATGATTTGGGGACGGAGAAAAAAATCATTATTGTTGAAAAATTGGACGAATAATGATTTTTTTCTCCGTCCCCAAATCATTTAAAGGATGGTTAGATGGATAAACTGTATTCGAGATGGAGAATTAGGTTTCCGGATTTTAGGAAATTGTATAGTGTTAAGGCGATTTTACTTATTGCTTTTTTTAGTATTTTAATTAGTGTTGGCTTATTTTTGAAGAGTGCGTTTCCGGTTTTTAAGTCTTCTTGTGAAACTGCTGCTTCTTCTAAAGGAAATAAGATTATTAATGATGAAGTTAATAAGGTTATGAAAAATTATTCTTATAATGATTTAATTACTATTGATAAAGATGTTAATGGGAGAATTAGTTTAATCGAGGCTAATTCGGTTTATATAAATGAAATTGTTGCTCAAATTAATTCCAATATTCAAAAGGAGTTTGATAAAATTCCGCGAATTACTGTTTTTATTAATATGGGTTCTGTTAGTGGTATTAGTGCTCTTAAAAATATTGAACCTAAGTTTGAACTTGAGCTTGAGAGTGCAGGGAATATTAAGTCTATTGTTAGAAGTGAATTTAAGGCAGTTGGTATTAATCAAACTCATCATAAGATTTATTTAGATATTGATGCTAGAGTTGGAATTTTGACTCCGTTTTCTGCTTTTGGTAAAGATATTAATTCTGATGTTTTGATTTCAGAGGCTATTATTGTTGGTGAGGTTCCTGATACATATTACAATTTAGAGGGAATGGATGAGGCAGATGATACGTTTAATTTTATTGAGTAAATATTAAAAGACTTCAAGTTTAAGTTGAAGTCTTTTCTTTTCTAAAATATACAATTTTTATAAGTTGAATTGTGCTTACTACGAAGTTTAAAATTTCGCTCATATATATTGAAATTAGGTATCCTGTGAGTCCAAGTTTGGGAACGCAGAAGTAAATAAAAGAAGTGCTTATTGCTAAGTCTAAGATGTTAATTATCATTACTCCAACTTGGGCGTCTAAACCTCTTAAAACACTGTCTACAACAGTATCCATATAAATGAAGGTTGCAAGTGGTGCAAGGATTCGTATGTAATGTGCTACAGAAATGTCTTTGTAAAGTGTTAGAGCTAATGTATCTGAAAATACAAATAAAAGAACAGTTAAAGCAGTAGATGCTCCACCGATTAAGAAAAGTAAAATTGTTGTAATTTGCTTTGTTCTTTTATAATCTTTTTTTGCATGATATCTTGCGAATTCTGGTACTAAAAGGTTGGCAAATGATTTTACTAAAATATCTGGAAACATGATTATTGGTAGTGCCATTCCATTTATAATTCCATATTTTGAAAGTGATTCACTACAATTAATTCCGCTTTTTTCTAAACTTGATGGAATTATTAGTTGTTTAAATGTTGAAAGTCCTGAACGTATGTAAGATGTGATTGCTATTGGAATAGAAATTCTAAGAAGTTTATGTGTGTAATTTCGATTTTGGGCAAGTTCTGGAGAATTATTATATTTTCTTTTATCTAACATAAAAACTATGTAAATATAAACAAATGAAATTACTTCTGAAATTAAGTCTCCTAGAATTAATGCAAAGCATGCAAATTCTAATCCTTTGGGTAAGTAAATATTAATTATAAATGCAGTTACTATAACTTTTGCAACATGTTCGATAAATTGACCAATTGCATTTTTATAAATTCTTCTAACTCCTGCAAAATACCCAGAGATAGCAGAGGACATTGCAATTGGTGGAAGTGCTAAACAAAACAAGTGAACTACTTGAGGACTAACTTTGTTATGTAGGCATTTTGCAATTATAAAATCGGTGTTTACCCAGAAAATTAAGCTAGTGAAGATACTTGTTATTAAAGTGATGTAGAGGCATTTTTTCATTACTTTTTTAACACCGACCATTATTGTCTAGTGCGAGCTCTTCAGAAATTACTCTTGTGACTGCGAGGTTAATTCCTGAGGTGGCGAGTGTTATTCCAAAAAGATAAACTGACATTATAAGGTTGAAGATTCCGAGCATTTCAGAGCCAATCTTTTTCGAGATGTATGCAGTAAAATAGATGTCAATTCCTCTAAAAATTAACGATGTGATTATCAGAAATGATGTATTAAAAATAAAAAATTTAAATCTTTTCAAAGCCAGATCTCCTATAAAGTGTTTTTATAAGTATATGAGGGAGAATTAAAAAATAGAATTTTGAAAAATATATTGAAGTTTAAGAAATTCTGTGCTAAGATTTCTCAAGTTTAAAATTGTTTTATTATTAAGTTTTATTCAAATTATTCTTATGGCGATTCTGCCGAATTTTCAAAAAATGATGAATATGTAGATTTATGATATTGACTAAAATTTTCAAAATTTTTATAATTAAATTATAAGTTAAGAAAGGATGATTAATTATGGAAAAAGAAAATAACGAAAAATTAATAGATATTGGTGATGGAATATTTTTAACAAGAGAAGATATTGAGGCAATCAAAGAAGCGGAAGCTGAAATTGAAAGAGGGGAAGGGCTAGAAATAAGTATAGCATTAGAGGAGTTTAGGAAACGTATTGAAGCAAAGAAAGCTAAAAATCGTGTTGATGCCTAAATTCTTGAGAAGCCTAGAAAAAATCTATGAATATATATTTTTTGAACTATATGCACCTAATGCTGCAGATAGAATTTATGAAAAAATATTTAAAGAATTGAAGAGATTAGAAGATTCACCGTTAATACATATGAAAATTGAAAATACAAATGATTTTAAATTATACTATAGAAAAATTATTGTAAAAAATTATATTGTATTGTATACAATTAATGAAGATAAAAGCGAAGTATATGTTACGCATATTTTTTATTCAAAGAGCAATTATAGAACTAAATTATAGATAATCAGTAAAACCAATTTTATATGATTTACTTAAGAAAGGATGATTAATTATGGAAAAAGAAAATAGAGAAGAATTAATAGATATTGGCGATGGAATATTTTTAACAAGAGAAGATATTGAGGCAATGAAAAGAGCTGAAGAAGAAATAAAAAGAGGGGAAGGAATTGAAGCAAAGAGGGCGTTTAAGGAGTTGAGAGCGCGTATTGAACAAAAGAAAATTAAAAATAAAATTAATGCCTGAGTTTGTTAGAAATTTAGAAAAAATTCATGAGTATATATTTTTTGAATTATTTGCACCAAATGCAGCTGATAAAATCTTAGAAAAAGTAGACAAAGAAATTGCAAGATTAGAAAACTCACCATTTATTCATGCCAAAATAGAAAATGTAAATGATTTAATATTAGAATATAGAAAAATTATTGTAAAAAATTATATTGTATTGTATACAATTAATGAAGATAAAAGCGAAGTATATGTTACGCATATTTTTTATTCAAAGAGCAATTATAGAACTAAATTATAAATAATCAGTAAAATAATAAAACAATTTTAAATTCTAGCTATAATATAAATTCTAAATTTATGTTATAGCTTTTTATATTGCGAAAATACTGGAAAATAAGCTAAAATAAAGCTTTTAAAGCTTGAGAAAAGATGGGAGATGTGGTATAATATAGATATAGAGAGGAGTAAAAATGCAAGTTCAAGAAAAGCTAATGTTAGAACAAGTTAAAAATATGCCACCACTTAATCGTCAAATGTATAGTATGGTAAAGTCAATTGGTAGTGGTTATAAAGCTTCTGCAATGCAATTAGATGCTGCAGGAGTTATTAATAATGCTGCCCAAAAACAAGAAATGGCTGAAATTATAAATGGTACTACAAATAATGTTGCTTTTTCATTTGGATTATCAGATCCTCAAAAACTAAAACAAAAATTAGAAGATATAAAGAAAGAACTTTTAGCTTCTAGTAAATCAGGTGTGGTAACTAAAGGCGATTTGAAAAAACGTTTAGAAGAGATTTTAAAAACTAGACTGAGAAATGCTTTTGAAAAAGCTGGTTTAGCCCCAGAACTAGTAGAAGAACTTGAAGATAGAGAAATTGAAGAAGATAGAAAACAAGATCAAGACCAAAATCAAGATTTATTTATATTAACTGCAAACGGCAATGGTGAAAGAATAATAGATAGAGAAGAAGAACAAAGAGATTTACAAGACAGACAAAGACAAATTGCAGAAAAATCATTAAGAGTTTTAGAAGCAATGGAAAAAGCAAGAGATGCGATAGAAAAAGGAAAAGAAATTCCAGAAATGGATTTGAGTTATTTAAAAGATTTAACACCACAAGAATTTGCAAAACAAATGGCTGTATTTAAAACATTCGGATTACAACCTGTTGCACTCGGAAGAGATAGACAAGTAAGAGAAGACCCAGAAAGAGAAGTGACTTTAGAAACAGTGACAAAAGAAGATATTGAACAAGGAGATGTAGCATTTGCTATTCAGTTTGATAAGTTAAAAGGTCCAAACTGGAGAAAAATGGCAGAAAAATCTAAAGCATTTTTTGAACAAAAAGGTCTTAAAACAAAATATATACCAGAAACAACGATAGAAGATGATCTTATAAATGCGGTAGCAGGAACAGATAAAACACAACAAGCTGGTCAAAGAAAAGTAGAAGATGATGAAGGAAGATAAAAACGTTGATTACCAAGTATTTGTAGTCAACGTTTTTTTACGTGAAATTTATAATGAAAAACAGTAGTTTTTATGTAAAATTCAATATCTTTTAAATGTTGGGATTGTAACAAAAATGTAATATAAAGTATGTCTAATATTGTTGAAAGGAGTGTTTTTTCGTGTTATAATGGGGGTGATTAAATTACGGAAGAAATGAATTGGGGGGACGAACGTTTTGAAAGAACATGGAATAGCGATACCATTTGATATCGAAAGTATACATGAAAATATCTTTGTAAGATTATCAAGAAAAATTAAATCGTTACTTGTAAGTATAATAGTAAGAATAGTTGAAATAATAGTTTCTTTAGTAGGAATTGTTTTATTAATACCAATAGCAGTAGTTGCATTTTTTCAAAATCTAAAAAATGGTGAACACGGACCAGTGTTTTATTCTCAATATAGAATTGGAAAAAATGGAAAATTGTTCAAAATGTATAAATTTAGAACAATGGTAACTAATGCAGATGAAGTTTTAGAAGCAATGCTTCAAGATAAAGAAATTGCAAAAGAATATCAAAAATATAGAAAATTTAAAAATGACCCAAGACTTACAAAATTTGGAAAAATATTAAGAGCAAAAAGCTTAGATGAATTCCCACAATTTATAAACGTATTATTAGGAGAAATGAGTTTGGTAGGACCTAGACCTTATTTACCTGAAGAAGAGGAAAGAATGGGAGATTACTATAATTACATAGTAGCTCACAAACCAGGAATGACAGGGGTTTACCAAATAGCAGGAAATGAAAGAGTAGAATTTAATGATAGATTAGATATGGATGTGAGATATCACTATAGAAAAAGTTTATTGTTAGATTTAAAAATAGCACTAATCACAATGCTAGTTACTTTCAGAAGAAAAGAAACATACCATGTTGGAGAAATGACATGGGATACACTTGATTATGTGGCAAAAACATTATCAAGAGCATTAAAAAGAATTGTAGATATTCTTGGTGGAATAGTAGGATCTATATTCCTAATTCCATTATCAATAGGAATATTTATTGGAAATAGAATTTGTGGAGATAAAGGACCATTATTCTACACACAAGATAGAATAGGACAAAATGGAAAAATCTTCAAAATGTATAAATATAGAAGTATGGTAGTTGGAGCAGAAGAAAAACTAAAAGAACTTTTAGAAAAAGACGAAGCTGCCAGAGAAGAATATAGTACATATAAAAAATTAAAACATGATCCTAGAGTAACAAAAGTTGGAGAGTTCATTAGAAAAACAAGTTTAGATGAATTTCCTCAATTTATAAATGTTTTAAAAGGTGAGCTAAGTTTAGTAGGACCTCGTGCATATATGGTTACAGAAAAACCAGAAATGGGAGATGCTTATGAAACTATTATAAAATGCAAGCCGGGTATAACAGGATTATGGCAAGTGAGTGGTAGAAGTGATGTGACTTTCGAGGATAGATTGGATATGGATTTAAATTATCACGAGAACTACAACTTGGGAATGGATATAATGATATTATTTAAAACATTTTCGGCTGTTTTGAATAGGGATGGAGCTGAATAAATAAACAAAAGGAGAAAAAATGAAAACATATTTTATAACAGGCGCAGCTGGGTTTATAGGTTCAAACTTAGCAAAAAGAATTTTAACAGAAGAAAAAAATATCCGTGTTATAGGATTAGATAGTGTAAATGATTATTATGATGTAAAAATAAAAGAATATAGACTAGAAGAATTAAAAAAATTCGAAAACTTTGTTTTTATTAAAGGAAACTTAGCAGACAAAGAATGTGTAGAAAACATTTTTAAAGAATATAAACCGGAAATAGTAGTTAATTTAGCTGCACAAGCTGGTGTTAGATATAGCATAACAAATCCTGACGCATATATAGAATCTAATTTAATTGGATTTTATAATATATTGGAATGTTGCAGACATTACCCAGTTGAACATTTAGTATATGCATCAAGTTCATCCGTATATGGTTCAAATAAAAAAGTACCATATTCTACAGATGATAAAGTGGATAATCCAGTGTCATTATATGCAGCAACCAAAAAATCAAATGAATTACTAGCACATAGTTATTCAAAATTATATAATATTCCATCAACAGGATTAAGATTCTTTACAGTTTATGGACCTGCAGGAAGACCAGATATGGCTTATTTTGGATTTACTAACAAATTAATTGCAGGCGAAACAATAAAAATATTTAATTATGGAAATTGTAAAAGAGATTTTACTTATATAGACGATATTGTTGAAGGTGTTATAAGGGTTATGAAAAAAGCTCCAGAAAAGAAAAATGGAGAAGATGGATTACCAATTCCACCTTATGCTGTTTATAATATAGGAAATAGTAATCCAGAAAATTTATTAGATTTTGTTAATATATTACAAGAAGAATTAGTAAGAGCTGGTGTTTTACCGAAAGATTATGATTTTGAAGCACATAAAGAATTGGTTCCAATGCAAGCAGGTGATGTTCCTGTTACTTTTGCAGACACAACACCGCTTGAAAGAGATTTTGGATTTAAACCAAGTACTTCATTAAGAGATGGTTTAAGAAAATTTGCAGAATGGTATAAAGAATTTTATATGTAAATGAAAGAAGTTGCTATGAAAAAAAATAAAAAAGACTATAAAGATATAAAAATTTGTTTAGTAGGATCTTCTGGAGGACATTTAACTCATTTATATATGTTAAATGAAGTTTGGAAAGATAAAGATAGATTTTGGGTAACATTTGATAAAGCTGATGCTAATAGTATACTAGAAAATGAAAGAAAATATTTTTGTTATTATCCTACAAATAGAAATATAAAAAATTTAATAAAAAATACATGGTTAGCAATAAAGGTGTTACATAAAGAAAAACCAGATTTGATTATATCTTCTGGGGCAGCAGTTGCGGTCCCATTTTTTTATATTGGAAAAATATTTGGTGCAAAAACTATTTATATAGAAGTGTTTGATAGAATAGATAAATCAACAATGACAGGAAAATTAGTATATCCAATCACTGATAAATTTATAGTTCAATGGGAAGAAATGAAAAAAGTATATCCAAAAGCAGTAAATTTAGGAAGTATTTTTTAAGGAGTAAAAAATGATTTTTGTAACTGTAGGAACACATGAACAGCAATTTGATAGATTAATAAAATGTATAGATCAAATGATTGTTGATGGTAAAATAAAAGAAGAGGTAATTATCCAAAAAGGTTATACAGATTATGAACCACAAAATTGTGAGTGTCATAAATTAATTGGATATGATGAAATGAAAAAATATATTGAGGAAGCAAGAATTGTAGTAACTCATGGTGGACCTGCTAGTTTTGTTGCTCCTTTATCAATAGGAAGAATACCAGTAGTTGTTCCAAGGCAATATAAATATAATGAACATGTGAATGATCATCAATTAGAATTTGCAAAAGAAGTAGAAAAAAGAATGAAAAATATAATTGTTGCAGAAAATGAAGAAGATATTATAGATGCAATTGTAAATTATGATGAAAAAGTGAAAAGGATATCAGGAAAAATTTTAAGTAATAATAAAAAATTTAATTTAGAATTAGAAGATATTATTAAAAAAATTTTATAAATGTGGGGAGTAAATGGAAAGAATAAAAATTTGTTATGTCATTGTAAATTGTAAGATAACTGGACCAATGAATCAAACATTAAATATAATAAAAAACTTAAATAAAGATAGATATGAAGTTTCTTTTATTACTCTTTTTGATGAAGAAAAAAATAATTCTATGATTGATTTATATTTGAAAGAATGCAAAAATCATTATTGTTTAGGTTTGAATCGAATATCTTCTTTAGTGATTGGAAAAAAGAAATTATATGAAAAATTAGCGGATATAAAACCAGATGTTGTGCATGCTTTGGGGATGCCACCGTATAGATTATCCTTAAAATATAAAGATGCTAAACCATTAGTAACACTTAGAAATTATGCTTATGAAGACTATCCATCATATTATAATAAACTAATAGGACCAATATTAGCTTATTTAGATGTTAGCTTAATAAAAAAATTACATAAAAAAGGTAATAAATTTGTTACTTGTTCAGAAAGTTTGAGTAATATATATATAGAAAAAGAAAAATTAAATTTACCATATATTAGAAATGGAGTTGATATAGAAAAATATACAACTTGTTCTAATGAAGAAAAATTAAATTTAAGAGAGAAATTAAATTTACCGAAGGAAAAAATAATTTTTATTTATACAGCACCATTTAATGAAAGAAAGAATCAAGAGTTTGCGATTAAATCTATATTAAATTCTAAAAACCAAAAAGATATATTACTAATATTGTGCGGAGATGGAACAACCCTTGAAGAATTAAAACAAAAATATAAGGAGTATGAAAATATAATATTTACAGGAAAAATTAAAAATATTCCAGAATATTTGAAAGCAAGTGATGTGTATTTTTCAACTAGTAAATCAGAAGGATTACCTAATAGTGTACTTGAAGGTATGGCGACAGGATTAAGTGTAATTTTATCAGATATTCCACAACATTTAGAGTTCTTTGAATTAAATGAAAATATTGGATATTACTACGAACAAGATAATTTAAAAAATGTAACAGATATAATTGAAAGTTTGAATAGCGAAAAAATAAACTTAATGGGAAACAATGCATATCAAACGATTTTGAATAACTTGAGTTCTAAATGTATGAGTGAAAAATATCAAGAATTGTATGAAGAAATGATAAAATAGAGGAGAAACGAAAAAATGTTTGAGAAGATACAACTGTATATGATTTACTTATTAGGACGTTTTATCAAAGGAGATGTAGAAAAAGATAAAAAATATTTAAAAATATTGTATAAATTTATAATGAAAAAAGAATGTGACTTTGATAGTCCTAAAACGTACAATGAAAAGTTACAATACTTAAAATTGTATAATAGAAATCCATTATATACAAAGTTAGTAGATAAATTTGAAGTAAAGGAATATGTAAAAAAGATAATCGGAGAAGAGTATATTATTCCTACGCTAGGAGTTTGGGATTCTTTTGATGAAATTAATTTTGAAGAATTACCAGAACAATTCGTATTAAAATGTACTCATGATTCTGGTGGATTAGTTATTGTAACTGATAAATCTAAATTTGATAAGAAAAAAGCAAAAAGAAAAATAGAACATTGCTTAAAAAGAAATTATTTTTATAATAATAGAGAATGGCCTTATAAGGACATAAAGCCAAGAATAATTGCTGAAAAATATATGGTAGATGAATCGGGCTATGAATTAAAAGATTATAAGTTCTTTTGTTTTGACGGCAAAGCAAAATCAATGTTTATAGCAACAGATAGAAGTGCTGATACAGAAACTTGTTTTGATTTTTATGATATGGATTTTAATCATTTACCATTTACAAATGGACATCCCAATGCTACTAAGCTTATAAATAAACCGGATAAATTTGAAGAAATGATAAAAATATCTGAATTACTATCAAAAGACTTAATTCACGCAAGAGTTGATTTGTATAATATTAATGGAAAAATATATTTTGGAGAAATAACATTTTTCCATTGGAGTGGATTAGTTCCATTTGTTCCAGAAGAATGGGATTATAAATTTGGAGAATGGATACAATTGCCTAAAGAAAAATAAGGAGTTAATTAATGAAAAAAATTTTTTTTATAAATTCAAGATTGTCTAATGGTGGGTCTGAAAGAGTAATGACTATTTTAGCTAACTATTTTTCTAATATTGAAAATTATGATGTTCATATGATACTAATTCGTGAGAAGAATGAGGAAACATATGAGTTGAATCCTAACATTAAAGTCCATCAATTGAATTACGGTACAAAAAATAAAATATTAATTTTATTAAAAAGAATTTTTCAATTGCGAAAAATATTTAAAGAACAAAAACCAGATGTAATAATCTCTTTTATGATTGATATTAATATAGTTACATTGTGTGCTGGATATAAAGAAAGAAAAAAGATAATAGTTTCTGAAAGAGCGGATCCGCAATCCAATACTAGAAAAAAAATTCAAAAAAAATTAGAAAAAATATTATATCCTAAATGTAAAAAAGTCGTTTTACAAACAGATGATGTAAAAAAATATTATGATAAAATTAAAGTATTTAATACAGAAGTGATACCTAATCCAATTAATGAAAATATATTAAATCCATATGAAGGAGAAAGAGAAAAACGTTTAATTGCAGCAGGAAGGTTAACTGAACAAAAAAACTTTGAGCTACTAATAAGAGCATTTAAGAGATTTGCTGATATTTATTCTGAATATTTATTAGAAATTTGTGGTGAAGGTCCTTTAAAATCGGATTTAGAACAATTAGTAAAAAATGAGAATATAGAAGATAAAGTTTTATTTTCAGGTTATGTAAAAAATGTAAACGAAAGAATGAGAAATGCAACAATGTATGTGTCTTCATCAAACTTTGAAGGAATTTCAAATTCAATGTTGGAAGCTCTAGCAATGGGAGTACCAACAATTTCAACAGATTGTCCTGTTGGTGGAGCCAAAATGGTTATAGAGAATGGTGTAAATGGAATTCTAATTCCTGTTGGTGACGAAGATGCGTTAGTTAATTCAATGTTAAAAATTGTAGAAGATACAGAATTTGCACAACAACTTTCCCAAAAATCGATATTAATAAAAGAAAAATATTCGATAGAGAAGATTGCAAAACAGTGGGAAAAGTTATTCTAATATAATAGGAGAATTTTATGAATAAATATATTCAAAAAATTGCAATTCATTTAAAGTGGTATTTAGATAAAATTAGTTTTTTCAATTCATGGGATGATGAAAGATATTTAATATTTAATTATAAGCTAAAAATGGGGAGAAAACTAGATTTAAAAAATCCTAAGACATTTAATGAAAAATTGCAATGGTTAAAATTACATGACAGAAATCCAGAATATACAAAAATGGTTGATAAATATGAAGTAAAAAAATACATATCAGATAAATTAGGCGAAGATTATATTATTCCAACATTAGGCGTGTGGGATAGCTTCGATGAAATTAATTTTAATTTATTACCAAAGCAATTTGTACTAAAATGTACTCATGACTCTGGTGGAGTAGTTGTTATTAAAGATAAAGATAAAATTGATATAAAAAAAGTTAAGAAGAAATTAGAACAGTCAATGAAAAAGAACTATTATTATATAGGAAGAGAATGGCCATACAAAAATATAAAACCAAGAATTATAGCAGAAAAATATATGGTAGATGAATCTGGATATGAATTAAAAGATTATAAATTAATGGTATTTGGTGGAAAAGTAAAATACTCTTTTGTTTGTACTAATCGAAATTCTAAAAAAGGATTGTGTATTAATTTTTATGATAAAGAATGGAATCCAATGCCTTTTGAAAGACATTATCCAAAAAATAATAAAGAAATAAAAAAACCTGAGAATTATGAATTGATGGTTGAATTTGCTGAACTATTAGGAAAAGATATTCCTTTTATTAGAGTAGATTTTTATGAAGTTACAGGAAAGATATATTTTGGAGAGTTAACTTTTTATCCAGGCTCTGGTGTAGAAGAATTTTCTCCAGAAGAATGGGATTACAAATTAGGAGAACTAATAAAATTACCGAAGATTAATTAATATAAATACAAAGTAGGATGAAAATGATGAAAAAAAATAGTAATTTTAATATACTTAATTTAACAATGTTAGATTTTTCAGCTTTGCTCTTGATAATTGCGTTTTTTGCAATAAGAGACATTCCGATTTTTCTTTATGGAACTCAAGCTTTTTTTCTAATAAATATATTATTGTCAAAAAAAGATAAAAAAATAAATATAAAATTCTTATTAAGTTGGATGGTAATGATTTTTTGGGTTGTATTATCTTTTTTATGGGCAACGTCAACTAACAATGCATTGAAATTTTTAAGAGAGATTGGGCAATGTGCAATTGTGTGTATTTTATTATCTGTATATTGTAAAGATAAAGAAAGCATAAAAAAAATGTTAAAGTTTATATCAATTGCTATGGCAATCATGATTATATATTTATTTATAAAAACACCATTATCTGAATGGAATAAAATTTATAATTATACAGACAATGTAGCTGACGATGCTGGAAGACTGGGATATACAATTGGGGTGCATCCAAATTCGATGGGAAGCTTATGTGTAATTACTTTTTGTATTTGGTTATATATTTTTAAAACTGAAAAAAATAAATTTTCATTTATATGGATGTTTTTGTCCGTTGCACTATTATTATTTTCCAAATCAAGAGGTGCAATATTACAGCTTTTAGTAATGTTTTTTTTGTTTTGGATTTTGGAAGAGAATGATTTTATTAAAAATATAAAAAAAATAATATTAATAGTTGTAATAAGTGTGATTGCAGTATATTCAATTCTAAATGTGCCGTTTCTATATAATTTAATTGGATTTCGATTTGAAGGTATATTGGGAATATTTAATTCGAATTCTACAAAGGTTGATGCTAGTACAACTGGAAGAACAAAATTGATGCTTGTTGGATTAAAAATGTTTCTTGAATCACCAGTTTTAGGTGTAGGTGCTGGAAATTACGCTAATATAGCTTATTATGAATATGATATTTGGAAGGAAGTATATTCGCATTGTAATTATATAGAGATATTAGCTAATTTGGGCTGTGTTGGGTTTATAATATATTATTATCCAAGAATATTTTGTGTATTGGAATTATTGAAAAAAAGGAAATGTTTAGAATCTGATGAAAAATATGAGTATGTTTTTTTACTAAGTTTTTGTATAACTAATTTTTTCGCAGAAATAACTAAAATAACTTATAGTAATGAACCAACTCAAATTATATATACAATTTCATTCGGAATGTTATGTTATTTATTAAAAAGAAAGAAAGATTCTAGTAGAAGGGATAATAATGAGAAGTAAAAAAGCGTTAAAAAATATATTTTTGGCATTAATGTTGCAATTTATAACTGTTATTTGTGGATTTATAGTTCCTAGATTAATTATTGAAAATTACGGTTCAGATGTTAATGGACTAGTATCTTCTATTACGCAATTTTTAGCTTATATAACATTATTGGAATCTGGAATTGCACCCGTTGTCAGGGCTCAATTATATAAGCCAATTGCTGAAAAAAATAATAAACAAATTGCTGATATATTAAAAGCTTCTGAAAAATTTTTTAAAAAAATTGCTTATATATTTGTGGGATATTTAGTTGTATTATGTTTAGCTTATCCTATAATTATGAATAATCAATTTGATACATTATATACAATATCGTTAGTAATAATAATTTCAATAAGTACATTTGCTGAATATTATTTTGGAATGACATATAGAATCTTTTTGTACGCTAAGCAAGAAAACTATGTTGTTTCTTTAATACAAATAATAACAACAATTATCAATACAATTCTTGTGGTTGTATTGGTAAAAATGAATGTATCAATACAAATAGTAAAATTAATAAGTGCAATTGTGTTTGTATTTAGACCTATTTTACAAAATATCTATGTAAAAAGAAAATATAAAATTGATATCAAAGAGGCCGATAATAGCTATAAATTAAAACAAAAATGGGATGGTTTAGCTCAACATATAGCTGCTGTGGTACATGGAAATACAGATGTTGCCGTATTAACATTTTTTTCAACTATGACGGAAGTTTCTGTATATTCTATATATTTAATGGTAATAAATGGAATAAAGAAAATTGTTAATTCCTTAACAGGTGGAATTGATGCTTCATTCGGTGATATGATTGCTAGAAAAGAAAATAACAATTTAAATACGAAGTTTAGAATATATGAGACTTTTTATATTACACTCATTACAATTGTTTTTTCTTGTACTTTTGTATTGATTGTACCATTTGTAAAAGTGTATACGTCTGAAATTAATGATGTAAACTATATACGTTCAATATTTGCATTTATTATTGTCTTATCAGAATTTATATATGCAATAAGATTACCATATAATACTTTAGTTTTATCAGCTGGACATTTTAAGGAAACAAGAGTTGGCGCGTGGATTGAAGCTGGAGCTAATTTGATTATTTCAATAATATTAGTTAAAGAACATGGTTTAATAGGAATTGCGATTGGAACATTAATTGCAATGCTTATTAGAACAATAGAATTTATTGTTTATAGTTCAAAAAAAATTTTGGAACGAAATATATTAGTTGCAATAAAGAAAATAATTATTGCAAGTATTGAAATTATATTAATTTTTGTTATTAATAATCAAATTTTTGGTGGAATATTTATTAATGAAAATTATTATGAATTATTTAAATATGCTATAATTATAGGCTGTACTGCATGTGCTGAAACTTTGATAATAAATTATATATGTTTTAAAAAAGATTTTAATGAAATGATAAAAACTTTAAAAAGAGCTATAAAAAAAGAAAAAAGGATTGAAAATAATGTTAATACATGATAAAAAAACATTAAAAGAATTTTTGGATTATGAATTAAGTAAATACGGCAATTCGAGATTTAATTTTTTAGGAATAACAGAAAATCAAATTTTAAAAAAACATCAAATTATATTGAGAAAAACAGAATATTTTGTTAATACTAACAATAAAATTATGTCACTAATTTATCGTCTTAGACTAAGTAGAATTCAGAATAAATATTCTTTACATATACCAATAAATGTTTGTGATAAGGGTTTTAAAATAATGCATTTAGGTCCAATTTTGATAAATAATAATGCAAAAATTGGGAAAGATTGTACTATGCATATAAACACATGTATTGTTGCAGGAGGAACTGATAATAAAGTACCAACGTTGAATAATGGAATAGTAATAGGATGTGGAGCTGTTATACTAGGTGGAGTAACTTTAGCCAATAATATTGCAGTTGGAGCAAATGCTGTTGTAAATAAAAGTTTTGAAGAAGAAGATATTGCAATAGCAGGAGTGCCTGCCAAGAAGATAAGTAATAACGGTAGAACCAAGTGGAATAAAAAATAATTAGAAAGAAGGATGTTGAAATGAAAATTGCAGTAGCAGGGACTGGATATGTTGGATTATCAATAGCAACATTATTAAGTCAAAAAAATGAGGTAGTTGCATTAGATGTAGTACCTGAAAAAGTAAAAATGATTAACAAAAGAGTATCTCCAATAAGAGATAAAGAGATTGAAGATTTTTTTGAAAATAAGGAATTAAATTTAAAAGCAACTTTAGATTATAAAGAGGCCTTTAAAGATGCTGAATTTGTTGTAATTAGTACACCAACTAATTATGATGATGAATTAAATCATTTTGATACTTCAACAGTAGAAGATATAATTCAAAAAGTTATAAGTATGAAAATAGATACTACTATGGTTGTAAAATCAACAATTCCAGTAGGATTTATTGAAAGAATGAAGGAAAAATATGATATTGATAATATTATGTTTTCACCAGAGTTTTTAAGAGAAGGAAAAGCTTTATATGATAACTTATATCCTTCAAGAATTATAGTTGGAGAAAAGTCTGAAAGAGCAACTAAATTTGCTAACCTTCTAAAAGAATGTTCTTTAAAAGAAGATGTTGAAGTTAAATTTATGAATAGCACAGAAGCAGAAGCTGTTAAATTATTTGCTAACACATATTTAGCCTTGAGAGTATCTTATTTTAACGAATTAGATACTTATGCTGAATTAAAAGGATTAAATGCAAAAGATATAATTGATGGTATCTGTTTAGACCCAAGAATTGGAAGTCATTACAACAATCCATCTTTTGGATATGGTGGGTATTGCTTACCAAAAGATACAAAACAATTACTAGCAAACTTTGATGATGTTCCACAAAATATTATTAGAGCAATAGTAAAAGCAAATAGAACTAGAAAAAGACACATAACAGATATGGTTATGGACAAGGATCCAGATGTTGTTGGTGTTTATAGATTAACAATGAAAAAAGATTCAGACAACTTTAGAGCTAGTGCAATTCAAGGTGTAATTGAAAGATTAAAAGTTGAAGGTATTAAAGTTGTTATTTATGAACCAACTTTAGAAGCTGAAGAATTTAATGGATGCAAAGTTATGAATGATTTTAATAGATTTGCTAGAAAATCAGATGTAATTATTGCTAATAGATATGATAATAAACTTGAAGAAGTAAGAGATAAAGTTTATACAAGAGATTTGTTTAGTAAAGATTAGAATATAGAAGATGTGAATTGAAGTTCACATCTTTTATTTTTTCTATTTTAATTATTATTGAAATATGATATAAGTGTTGTATGAACTTAATGAATTAGGGGAGATATAATGGAAAAAGTACAAAATAAAGAAAGAAAATCAAATTTTGAATTATTGAGAATATTTGCGATGATATTAATAATTTTACATCATTATTCTTTACATGGTGGTTTGTTTAAAATAGATAGTACAGGAATTAATAAATTTATAGGAACAACAATTTATTTTGGTGGAAAATTAGGAGTTAATTTGTTTGTAATTTTGAGTGGATACTTCTTAATTAATTCAAAATTTAAATGTAAAAAAGTTTTAAAATTAATTCTTCAAGTTTTATTTTATACAATTGGTTTGATTTCTTTATATATTGTAATAAAAGGAATGCCTGAAACTAATATTATTAAAAAATCGTTTTTCCCAATAACATATGGGACGTATTGGTTTTTTACAATTTATATTGGCTTATATGTATTATCTCCATTTATTAATAAATTTTTAAATGGTATTTCAAAGAAAAATTTGGGAACATTACTTGTAATTTTAACTTTTATGTTTTCGATATTAGGAACAGTTACTTTAGAATCTAAATTTATGGGAAATTTGCAATGGTTCGTTTTTTTATATATGGTTGGCGCTTATATTAATTTATATGACTTTCCTAAAATAAGTAAAAAAATATTTTACTTACTTTCGATTTTTGGACTCATTTTAATTATAGGAATAGTAAATTTAATTACATATATTAGTATTGAAAATTCAAATCATTTTTCAAGAATTTATCAAATTGTTGGAATGAATTATTTATTAACATTCATAGAATCAATTTGTATTTTTATGACATTTAAGAATTTTGAAGTGAAAAATAATAAGATAATTAACGTATTGGGAAAAAGCAGCTTTGGAGTGTATTTATTTCATGAAAATATGTTTAGAGAATTTTTTTGGAAGAAGTTGCTTAAAGTTGAAATGTTTTATTTTGCAGAACCATATTGGTTAATATTGCATATTATTGGATGCACAATAGGAATTTATTTAGTAGGAACATTAATTGAACTTGTTCGAGCTAAAGTCATAGAGGGACCTATATTTAAGATTAATAAATTTGATAAATGGTTTGAAAAAATTGATAATTGCATAAATTGTGAGTAGAGATAAAAACTAGAAACTTAGGTTTCTAGTTTTTTGTTTATGTTTTATTGAGAAAATTGCAAAACTTTACATAATGTGGTAAAATAGATTTGTAGCATTTAATTGGCACATTGAAAGGAAAAGGTTAAAGATTATGATTATGGCGTATGTAATTTTGTCTGTGATTATTGGCATTATCGACGTCGTGAAGATTTACAAACAGAACGAATATTTCAGCACAGTCCCTTATGGAGATATTGGCGAATACATCGAGCCTAAGCCAATCCTTGGCATCCACAACTTCATTTTTCTTCCTAGCTGGGCAGTAGTTGGTATTGCTGTACAGGTAAGTAACTTGATTAACCGTTAAAAAAGAAAGCACCCCGGAGAAATCTGGGGTGCTTTTATTTGATATTATGACATATAACATGTAAGAAGTAATAAAAAATGAATTTTTATAATGTTATGATAATGGATATATTTTATTAATACTTTACAATTTGAAGAAAATGTTATATAGATAAAAATACGAAAGAAGGTGTAGTATGGATAGAAACGAAATGATGTTAAAAATAATGCAAGCATCTAATGTACTGTATAATAAAATTGAAAATGATGAAAATAGAATAAAGATAGGTTTAGAAGCAAGTGAGTTATATAAAAGTTTAAATAAACAAGAAAAAGAAAAAATAGCATTACACATATATATTATATATAGAGAATTAGGTGCGTTATATTTTAGAACTAATACAGAATTGTATAATGCTGAGTTCTTTTTTGAAAGTTCTTTAAATATAAAAGAAGAAAATCGAAATAAAGATATAGAAAGTTTAAAAAATGAATGTATAACAAAACAAATGCTTGCTAAAACTAAGATGCTAATTCATTTGAATAATTATGATGAAAAAAGGTTACAAGAAGCATATTCTTGTATAGAATTTTTGAAAGAAAATTATGATGAAAAATGGGATGAAGATTTTAAAAAGAGGATAAATAATGTTATAGAAATTTATAATGGAATTATGCGAAAAGATGTGAAATCAATAGTAACATTTAAAGTTCCATATCATTTATTAATTGATGATAATGAAGAAATAAACTTCAAATACAATGATATAGAATGTAGTATAAATAGTAAAACAGTTATAAATACTGAGTCGGGTTTTTTGAAAGGTTCTACGGTATTTATTGAAAAAGATAAGTATGGAATAATAAATAATTCTGTAATTACTTTAAAAATAAGAAAATATATAAATATATGGGATTCGATAGAGGTGAATAAAGCTGTAGGAACAGTTAGAAATCCACTAAAAGAATCAATCGATATATATAATTATTTTTTAAGAAATTATGTTATTGCTACAAATAAGTATTGGTTACCAGAAATAAATGAGAATATGATAGTAAATACTCAAACCATAGTATATGTTGGAAAAGTAGAGGTTCATAATGTACCGTTAAGCATGAGTTTAACTTTGTCTATACCAGGAAGTAATGCGTTAAAATTAACAAATAGTGAAATAGAAAAATTAAGAAAAGAACTTGAAAATCCAAACAAAGATATGTGGAAATTATCATTGAATAATGCAAAAGACTATTATTTAATTAAAGACTATAAAAATGCAATAATTATGATAAATATAGCCTTCGAAAATTTCACATACTCTTTTTCAAAAGAAATATTAAAAAAGTATATGACTACAGAAGAATTAGCTCAATTTTTTGAAGGTAAAGTCATATATGAAGAATATTTTTTAAAAGAGTATATTTCAGAAGAAAGTTTTAATAAAGCCAAAACAAATGAAATTATAAAAGATAATCCTCCAACAATTTATAGAATTTATTCAGAATGCTATAAATATGAAGAATTTAAATTGACAAAAACACAATTAAACAAAAAAATTTCAAAAATAAAAGATCAACGAAATGAAATTGTACATGGAATGAAAATAACTAAAGATTTAAGATTTGTTGCAGAAAAGGCAATAGATGAATTTGAAAGTTTAGTAGAAATTTTGAAAAAACAATAATTATGAATGATAAAATGTGAAAATCTAAATAATAATATTATATGTATATAAAATTAAGGAATAAAATATGAGTGAAAAAATAATAGAAAATCGAAGAAAATCAAATATTGAATTATGAAGAATATTTGCAATGGTGCTAATTATATTGCATCATTATTCTTTACATGGTGGATGATTTTGTATTGCAGGATTTGAATGAAACAAATATATATGAACAGTTTGTACTAATTAATAAAAAGATAATCCATAGTATTTTTATTGATAAAAAAATGTTGATTTTTTCAACATTGTGTTTTATAATACAAATATAGGGGGAACAAGAACAATGGAGAATAATGAAAAAGAAATAGGAAAAAAATTAAGAAAATTGCGAGAATATATGGGATTGACTCAAGAGCAAGTTGCTGAAATTTTAAATTTAGGAAGAGATGCTATTATAAGAATTGAAAAAGGAACAAGAAAGATCAACTTAGAAGAATTAATGAGATTTTCTAAATTATATAAAATCAGTATTGATAGCATTATAAATTCTGAGGATAACAAATTTGAAAGTATAACAGCACTAGCAAGAGGATTTGAAAAATTAACTGAAAATGATAGAAAGGAGATATTGGATTTAATTGAATTAAAAAACAATCTTAAATCTAATAAATAAATATGGTAGAGTTGTCAGCAGAAGAATTAGCTAATAATGTAATAGAAGAAATAAAAAGAGAAAAAGGAAAAATTGAATTTCCAATAGACCCATTTGAATTATTAAAAAACAAAGGTGTTTTAATATCATTGATGCGAACAGATAATTTGTCTGGAATAATTATAAATGATTCGAAGAATATTACAATTGTTGGTATAAATCAGAGAGATTCTTTGGCACGTCAAAGGATTACTGCTGCACACGAATATTGTCATTTTATTAAAGACTTAAAGAGAAATAAAGATGAAGAAGACAGAATAGATTGTATAAAAAATTCTAAAAAGGATATTGAGATATACGCAAACAAATTTGCGAGGCATTTATTAATGCCGAGAAGTGAATTAGAAAAAATATGTAATCAATATAAAAATTCAAAAGGATATTTGGATTTTGAAAGTATTACAATAATTTCTGAATATTTTGGCGTAAGTTTTACATCATGTTTAAAGGAAATTGCTTATAATTTAAAATTAGTAGATGGAGATATATCTTCAGAATCTTTAAAGAGAAGAATGAAACGATATGGTCCTAATAAAAAAAGAAAAGAATTGATTAAAAAAAGTATAGATAGTAGATTGTTGGCTAATATGATTAATTCCGTATCTAGCATAATGCCTGATTTAAATCATTATACAGGAAATAAATTTATGCAGAATTATATATTTTATGACAATAAATTAGAAGGAGTTAATTTATCAAGAGAAGAATTAAATTATATATTAGCAGATTTAGCATATAATGGTAGTGAAAGTAAATTTTATAAAGAAACCAACCCTGATATTTGTATGACTTTAGGAAATTTGAAATTACAAAAGTTTGTTGTTTCTACAAGAGAAAAGCCTTCGATATCTAAATGTCAAATGTTACATTGTTTATTATATGATTTTGTACCATATAAAGATGGGAATGGATTCTTTAGAACAAATGATGCCATAATAAATAAAGGAACGATTCAGCCAATTCCATATTATGAAATACCGCAAGCTATAGAAGATTTGGAAGAAGAATGGAAGTTTTTTCTAAATAAAATTGATACATATTCTATTAGTGAATATATAGAGCAAATTGCATATTTTATATATAAATTTGTGGTAATACATCCATTTCCGGATGGGAATGGCAGAATTTCAAGAGCCCTATTAAATTGGATGTTAAGTTTAAAGGGAATTTCTCCAATTTATATTGACGAGGATTCGAGAGGAGAATATTATTCGGCTCTCTCAGAAATTGATATTAATGAAAACTATATTCCATTAATAATGCTAATAGAAAAAAGAATTTTAAATACGATGATAGAATTACATGATTATTTATTTAATGAATCAATGGAGGAGGAATAAAAATGTGGCCAAGAAATAATTATACAGGACCAGGTGGTGGATTATATACAGGACCAGGTGGTGGATTATATACAGGACCAGGTGGTGGTGCTTATACAGGACCAGGTGGTGGATTATATACAGGACCAGGTGGTGGATTATATACAGGGCCAGGTGGTGGATTATACACAGGACCAGGTGGTGGGCTTTATAGAGGACCAGGTGGTGGATTATATACAGGACCAGGCGGTGGATTATACACAGGACCAGGCGGTGGATTATATACAGGACCAAGTGGCGGAGCTTATACAGGACCTGGAAAAGCTTATGAAAGTAATATTCCACCATGGCATATTTTAGTTAAAGAACTTGAAAAACGTGGTGGATATAGTAAGGAAATAGAACTAATAAAAAAGTATCATAAATAAAAAAATAGTAAAAAGAAAATAGCTTAATACTAGAAAATGTATTAAGCTATTTTTTGTATTAATATGGAAATTTAAACGAGGGGAGTGTATAATATTTTTGAAATAGTCAGACTAGAATGAGATGAAAAAATAAAAGGTAAATATATGGAAAAAATAGTAGAAAACCAAAGAAAATCAAATTTTGAATTATTAAGAATATTTGCAATGGTGTTAATTATATTGCATCATTATGCTTTGCATGGTGGATTAATTTATATCAACAGATTTGTAGTGAACAAATATATAGGAACAGTTTGTTTGATAGGTGGTAAATTAGCTGTTAACCTATTTGTTTTGATAAGTGGATATTTTTTAATTGAATCAAAATTAAAAGTGAAAAAAGTTTTAAAATTAATAGTTCAAGTATACTGTTATTCAGTACCAATTTTTATAATATATGTTTTGTTTAATGGTATGCCGAGTTCAGATATAATAAAACTGACAGTTTTTCCTTTTACATCTAAATCATACTGGTTTATCTTGCCTTATATATGTGTTTATGTTTTAAGTCCTTTCATTAATGTTTTTGTTAAAGGCATTTCTAAAAAACAATTACTTATTCTTATTGGAATATTGATATTTATGATGTCTGGTATTGGATTTGTTTTTTCTGATACAGGACTTATGAGTAATTTGTCGTGGTTTGTTTTGCTATACATGCTTGGGGCTTATATTAGGCTATATGATTTTGAGAGAGTGAGTTCTAAGAGTATAAAGATTTTTAGTGTTATTGGCTATGTTGCTTTTATGATTATTGCTTGTGGCATTACTTTTATGAGCCAATACAATTCTAGTATTTTTAGGATTCTTAACAAGATTTCGAGTATGAACAGTATTATTGTTTTGATTGAGTCTGTTTTGATTTTTGGCGCTTTTAAAAATCTTGAGATTAAAAATAATAAGGTTATAAATGTGCTTGGCAAGTCTAGTATAGGCGTCTATTTGCTTCACGACAGCATCTTCCGCGTGGATTTTTGGAAAAAGATTTGCTTGGTTGAGAGGTTTTATTTTGCCAGCCCTTTGATCCTTGTTGCGCATATTGCCGTGTGCGTTGGAGGGATTTATCTTATTGGATTGCTAATTGATAGTGTAAGAAGGAGATTTTTTGAAGAATTGTTATTTAAATTTTAAGAAATTATAATGAAAATTATAAATATAAAGAATAAATTAAAAATCTTGCTTTTTGACAAATATTTTTATATAATACAGCCAAAGAATTAAGGAGGAATTTCAATGAATTTCTTAAAATATCTAATAAGTCACTGGAGAAGAATGTTAGCATTAATTATATTTATGGTTGTATCGTCTGTGCTATTTTTGAGTTTTTCTGAAATTGGTCATATACCAGAAAATATTCAATCAACAGAGCAAATAATAACAATATTTGGTATAACATTACAAAATTGGGGAACAATACTTGCTATTTTTGGAACAATAGCAACATTATTTTGGGCTATGTATGAATATGATAAAAGGAGAGTTATATCACAACAAGAAAAAGCTGCTGAAATTGCTGATATTTTTTCAACGGAAATTGTAGAAAAATTATCTATAATTTCAGATGTTTTACTTGATAATAATGAATTTTCAAGTAAATTTAATCAAATAGATTCTAATAAAATAAACAGATTTGATGTATATGAATTACAAGAAATGTTGGGCGAAAATAGAAGTATAGAAGAAATTGAAACATTTGTGAATAGTGTATTAGATATAATAGAATCTGAAAAAACGCAAGAATCATATATAAGATTATTAGAAGAAAGATATAAAGAGGAAGAAATAAAAAGATTTCCAAATAAATTTTTGTTTCTAATTATAACAACTTTAAATAGATTGGAATATTTGTGTATGAATATAAGTAGTAATGCAGCTGGTTCACAGTTTATATATCAATCGTTGCATCAAATATTTTTACAGACAATACATATATTATATATTTTTATATCTAGTAAAAACAGAGATTCAATAGATAAATATAATACTAATATAATTGAAGTATATAATATGTGGAATAAAGAAAAAATAAAAAGGATAAATAAACATAATAAAACTATGGAAAAGATACACAAGACACAACAAAAAATGGACAAGGAAATAAAAAAATTATTACATATAAAATCAGAGACAGTCTAAACTGACTGTCTCTGATTTGTATTTGTATTATTTTCACAATTTATTATTTCTTTATATTTTTCGAACCATTCTTGATACATAATATCAACCTCCTTTAGAATATATAATAAATATATTCTTATATAAATATTATATGTAAATATTGTAAAAAGTCAATAAGTTTTTTTATTTATAAAATATAAAACATTGACATTTGACATAAAAGTGCTAAAATAAATGTGTACAAAAGACAAGAAAATATTTTTTCTTGTCTTTTTTTGAGGAGGAAAGTATGAATTATATTATTTTTATAGGATTAGCAATGATAGGATATGTAATGACAATAATTATAACTAATCAAATAGGAATATTACAAAAGGAATATATTGGTATAAAATATTCTTCATTTGAGTTTTCTAATACAGAAAGAAAACCGTATGGTTTAAATATTGTTATTAGAATATTATTTCCAGTTTGTTTGATAATAATTTGTTCAGGAATTTTTTATGAAACTAAAAATGAAAAACTAATTGAAAATATATATTTAATAAGCATCTTTTATTATTTTATAAGATGGATATATTTAATAATTATTTTACAAAGAAAAGAGTTACAGAATTGGAAAATTGAAATTTTAATATCTATAATTGGTGTAATTATAAGTTTTTGTGCATATAAGTTTTTTATAGTTGAAACTACACAAATATTTGTATCAATAGAAGAATTAAGAGATGGTATTTGGATTGCCATTATAACATTTGTTTTTGTTTTATTGAAAGAATTTATTTACAAAAATGCTTATATAGATAATGAAAAAGAAAATCAAAGAAAAGAAAAATACATATTGAAAAAATATAAGTATTTTTATGATAAGTATGGTAATTTTATACTTCAAGAAGATAAGGAAATAATAAATTTAGTGTTTGCAATTATGATATATGAAAATTTTAATAGACCATGGTTTGTAAGATGTTTTGAGAATCTAAAATGTTTGATTTTTCGAAAAGCAACATTAGGAATAATGCAAGTTACTACATCAAAATTAATATCTGATGTAGAAAGTATAGAATTAGGAATTAATAAAATAAAAGAGAATTATCTAGTTAATAAGAACAAAGATTTTAAAGAGTTGTATAGATGTGATGTAATAGATCAAACTATATTTGACTATAATCATTCATATAACTATGTAGATGAAGTAAAAAGTATCTATGATGTACTTTGTAATAATATTATTGAAGAAAACTTTAGGAATACGGAAAATGGAAAAAAAATAGTACAAGAATATGTAAAGAAATTTAAAGAAAATAAACTATGTAAATTTATAAAAAAATATATAAAGAAAATTTCAATAATGAATATTATGTTGATTTTTATAGTTATGTTTAGTAAGGAGACTAAGGCGTTTCTAATATTTTGGTTTACAAATGAAGATGGTGTAAAGAAAGAATTAGTACAGGATTTTATAATGATTTTTTTGACATTTTTAACAGTTCTTGTAGCTGTTGTTGAAATTATTAAAACTAAAAAAGAACAGATAAGACAAAATAGGCTAAATACAGAATTAGAAAAACATCGTTTAATAGTAGCAGATATAAGAAGCGAATTAGAGCTTTTATTGCCTGGATATTTGTTAAGTAAAATCCAAAACTTTTATTATGATGCTGAGAAAACACAAATAGAATTGAGTGTTGAAAAGATGAAATTATTAACGCACCAAAATAAAATGACATTTAATATGATTTATAAAGAAGATATTGATCAGTTTAATAAACTTTGTTCATATTCTATTGATGAATTAATTATTTATACAGATAAAACGTTAGAAAAGATAATTTTTGAAATTATAAGTTTTAAGAAAGCTAAAAAAAATAATAATAATGATTTAATGGAACTGAAAAGAGAAACTATTACAGAGATAATTATAAATTATATTAAAGATTCAAATCAATATTATCAAAAAGCAATAGCTGATGTAAAAAAATATGCATATGAGCGAGAACAAAAAATATTAGAAAAATATAAATAAAAAAGAACAGTCGTTTTGAGACATAATCAAAATGATAATGTTATGTTTTTTGATATACTGAAAAAAAAGGAGAATATATGGAAAAAATTTATATTGAATTCTTTGAACCGATTTTAACGAATACAATTGTTGTAACTTGGGTTGCACCATTAATTGTGGCAGGAATAATAGATTGGATAAAGAACTTTTTTAGTAACAGAAAAATGAAAACTAGAATAAAAAAATCAAATGAAAGGATTTTAAGAATATTAATTCCTTTTTTTATAAAAAATATAGCAATTACCAGAAATACAGTTCTTAGTGTAAAAAATACTGTTGCTATAGAAGATGAATTGAAAACGAATGAAGTTTATTCATTGATGGAAATAAAAGATGCTTTGATATTGGAAATTGCGAGTACAAGATTATTAAAAGATGAAGAAAAAGAAAAAGTGTTTCAAAAGATAGAAGAGATATTTATTGAAAGTAATATAAAAGAAAACAATATAGAATATAAAATTGAAAATTATAATAGAACTACTGTTATAGATAATACTAAAGATTTTAGAGAATTCTACCTTTTTTCGATTGGATTATTGTCAATCTTAGCTATATTGAGTGAAGGATTTAATATAAGAACAGATGTGATTACAATGATGCAAGTAGCGTGTTTAATAATAGTAATTGTATCACCTGCAATTTGGGGAATAATAAAAATTTCTTCAATTTTATTAAAGGTATTAGATTATTTTTGTGATATATTTATTGATAAATTAAATAAAATAAAAAATCAACCATAAAAGAAACCAGAACCTATATGTAAGAACTACAAAAGATTCTGGCATCTAGAGAAACGAGTCATTATGCGCAAGCACAACGCTCGTGCGCAAATAATATAATATATATCACCACAAAAATACAATAAAAAGAGGCGAAAAGTGGCGAAAATTTTTTTAAAAACCCAAAAAGAAATTGTCGAAAAATAAAGAAATATCTGCAAATAGCTTGTTTTAAGCTATTAAATATGATATACTGTTCAAAGAGAAACGAGAAAACGTCATTAGACGTTTTCTCGTTTTGCTTTTTAATAGGGGGTAAAATATGAAAACTATTAATAGAAATATTTATTTTTATGAAGTATCTTTTAGTAAGTATGTAGCAGAAAAAAATTTATATGTAGAGTTCGAAAATTTTAAAGAAGATTGTAAAGATATGTTTAAAGCATTTGAAAAATTACCATTTGATAAAAATAATACTGATTATTCGAAATATTTAAAAAAGGGAAATGGTAGTTATGATTTTATAAAAATTGATAATATTACAGATGATTATATTGAAGGAAAGCTTATAAATTGTGATGATACAGGATTAACATATTATGAAAAAGATGGAGAGTTAACTTTCATAAAAGAAGCTTTAAAAGAAAATCAAACTATTGCTGAAATTTCACATTTTGTTATTTTCATAAAAGATAAAATAATGGCATTTGAATATAATCCAAAAAGTTCTCATTCGCCAAGTTTATCAAATTACATAAAAGTAAAAACGGATATGAAATACTTTGTGGAATTTAAAAACTTATTAAATAAGAATAAAGAGAAAAAATTTGATTCATTAATGAGAATAAAAAAATTTAGATTTACAACTAGTAGTAGATTTTTAAATTTGAATAAAACTTTAAATAAGGGACCATTTAAAGCTGCAACTGCTGCTTTAGAATTAATTGATAATGATAATGACATGGAGCACCAAATAACAATTATTGTGACTCCAAAATATAGAATTACGAAAGAAAATAAAAATCCTTATTATGATGCAAATGAGTTTAAAGAAGAAATAAAAAAAGCGAATAATTTAAAAAACGATACTCTATTACTAAGGGATGGAAAAAATACTGGTTTTGAATTGGATATAACCGGTATAAATGAACTTAATGAGCAAATTAGAGTGAATTATACAAAGGATTTAATTACATCAAAAATAAAATTAGAACCTACAAAATTAGAATCAGAAAACTTTTATGAAAAAATGAAAGAGAATTACATAAAAATAAAAGGGGAATATATAAATTAGGATGTGATATAAATGAAAAAGATTTTAAAAAAAATTAGAGATTCGATTTTAGAAAAAATACTTGAAAATGTAACAAAAATTTCTATTACAATTACTCTAATTATAATGTTTATTTTTTCAAAAACATTAATTGAATATTTTTGGAATTACAAAAGTGAAATATTAAATATGTTAATTAGTATATCAGGAACTTTATTTGGTTTTATACTTACATTTTTATCAATATTTATTGTTTTTAAAACCGATGAAAAGTATAAACTGACAACAGAAAATGAAAATAATCCATTAATATTATATGTGAATAATGAGGCTTTTTTACGAATTTATAAGTTATTTATGGATAGTTCTTATTCATTAGGAATATTATTAATTATATCTATTATATATTATTTTACCACATATGGACTAAATTATATTATAAATTTTTTATTTATAATAATGATTATGGGATTAGTTACAGAATCTGCTATAAGAATTTTATTATCAATATATACTTTTAATTTGTTTATAAAGATACTAATTAATTCAGATGAAAAATAAAACAAAGGAGTTCGTACACCACCACGAACTCCTTTTATAATGGAAACGACTAATCCAAATAATGGATTTTCATATTTTTATTATAGATATATTATGCATTATTTACAATATAGTATTTTGATATAAAATAAAATTTCTCTTGCAATCCTTTCCAAATCATGTTAAAATTCCATAAATTTAATATTCTAAAAATTAATTCTAAGGCAATTCTGCCAAAAAAATCCAAAGCAAGAAAATAAAAAAATAGGGAAGTGATATACATAAGAGAATTATTAAAGCCTACAAACGATTACGTATTTAAACGATTATTTGGCTATGTAGGAAATGAAGAAATTACAAAAGGACTATTAAGTTCGATTATTGAAGATGTTGAAATTAATAGCGTGAAATTAGATTGCAAAGAAATTTTAGAACAAGATTTATCATCAGATAAATTTGGAATTTTAGATATTAGAGCTGTATTAAATAATAACATTCAATGTAATATAGAAATGCAAATCGTAGATAAAAAAGATATAGAAAATAGATTGTTATTTTATTGGAGTAAATTATATTCAAAATCAATTAATTTAGGTTCGAACTATATTGAAGCTCAAAGAACAATAATAATTTTATTTGCAGATTATTGCATTAAAAATTTGGATTCCATAAAGAAGTATTTTACGAAATGGCATATTTGTGAAGATGAGTATAAAAATGTCGTATTGACAAAGAATTTTGAAATTTATATAATTGAATTACCAAAGTATGAACAATATGCTGACAGTGCTTCAATAAATACTTGGGTCAAATTTTTAAGATATCCAGAGGTGATAAAGATGAGTGAAATTGAAAATAATGAAGCATTAAAAAATGCTAAAAAGTTATTAGAAGAAATTAGTCAAAATGAATATGAACAAGAACTTGCTTTTAAAAGAGATTTATACTTGATGGACAAAGAAGCAATAAAAGCAGCTGGATATGATAAAGGAATTGAAACCGGAGAAAAAAATGAAAAAATTAAAATTGCCAAAAAATTATTAAAAGAAAATATAGATATTTCTGTGATTATGAAAGTTACTGAGTTAACTGAAGAAGAAATAAATAGTTTAAAATAAATTTGAAAAAATTAGAATATTAAATTTCCTAAAAGAAGGCACATCGCCTTCTTTTTTGCATAAAATATATTAATATGCGCATACTAACGAAAAGAAAATTTTCGGAGGTATTTATGCAAAACAGAAGAGAGGAATTACACAAAGAGTTAGAGAATCATGAAGGTTTGGAAGAAATTTTAGAAGATGCCAATTGTATAAAAGAGATGATATTGCAAAATGATTATAATAAAGATAAAATCATTGAAATTGAAGATAAATATTCTGTAGAGAGTAATTTTCTATTGAACTTTGAAAACTCTCTTAAAATTGGTTTTGACAAGAATTATGATGATCCTGGACTTCAAGTTCTAATCAATTTAAGAGATAGATTATATTTAATTGCAGTATATAAAGTTTTGAAAGAAGAGGGAAAAGAAATCCCTCAAGATTTTGTAACTAGAAGCTATCCAGAGCTTTTAAATTTAATTCAAAATTAACAAAACGTTCATATTTTTCACAAAACAAACATTGGTTAGTTACAAGAAATTTTACAAACTTTCATATAAAAAACACTCAAAAATTTGAGCTTAATGTTATAATCAATTCAAGTTCAAAATACAAGGTTGATTCTTTGGATTGTATTTTGAACATATATAAGAGCGCATATTATATAAAAACAATAGACTCGGGGGCGATGCACGGGTCTATTTTTCTTTATTTTACATATTAAATTAGCATTTATATTGGATAGTTCTCATAATTTAAATTCACTTTTTAGTCATAATTGTGCTTTAATTGAGCACAAAAAGTTGAGATAATGTTCACACAGAAAACACCAAAGATTTTTTTCTTAGTGATATAATCCTTTCAAGTTAAAATTAAATTAATTGAAGAAAGGTTTAACTGGGTGGTGGAGATGGAAGAAAATAATAAAATGAATGAAAATATAATGAATAGTATTTATCAAAATGCAGAAGCAAATATTTTAAATAATGCTAATGCAATTTACCATAGTGATTCTTATTTTGATAACTAAAAATAGCTTAATATAAATGATGATGTTCGTAGAAAAGAGCTGAGATAAAAGTGAGCGAAAGTTTGCTTTAATTTCGAAGCTCTTTTTTTGTATAGAGATAAATTTATTTGTTCATAAAAAAGTGGCGAAGAAGTGGCGAAATTTGACTATTTTTTACAATCGAAATATAATTTAAGAATAGAAAATTAAATATATTTTGGGGGTAAAAATGAAGAAAGAAGAGAAAAAGAAGTTTTTTTGGAAAAGCAAAAACGAGAATAAAGAAGAAAATGAAGTAGAAGAAAAGAAATCATTTTGGAAAGACAAAAAGAATGTTGCAATAGTAATTTTATCTTTTTTATTATTATGTACAGCTTCTGCAAATACAGAGAACACAACTGCTTCTAATACAACAGTTTCAACTTCAAGTAATTCTATTGTAGAATCAAGTGAAGATGTGCAAAAATTAAATAATGAAAAATCAGAATTACAAAATCAAGTCAAAAGTTTAACTACAGAAAAAGGTGATTTAGAAAATCAAGTAAATACTCTAACAACAGAGAAAAATGATTTGCAAAACCAAGTTACAACTTTAACAACTGAGAAAGGTGACTTAGAAAATAAGGTGAATTCTTTAACAACAGAAAAATCAGATTTAGAAAACAAAATAACAACATTGAATTCTGAAAAAGAGGATTTACAAGAACAATTAACATCAGCAACAAAGTCAACTGCAAAGGCAAGGACTTCTACAACAAGTTCTTCAACTCAAACTGCATCTTCAGCTCCAGCTACTACAACATCATATACTGTATATGTAACTAAAACTGGAGACAAATATCATAGTGGTGGATGTAGTTATTTAAGAAAAAGTAAAATTGCAAAAGACAAAGCTTCTGCAATTGCTCAAGGTTACACTGCTTGTAGTAGATGTAATCCATAATTATAAACGGAAGTTGAGTAATATCAACTTCTTTTTTTGTTTATATTTTTTTCATATTTCCAATCTAGTACTAATAAAATTAACTAAACTAAAAACACTATAGGAGGAAAAATATGATTAAAATGATACCGCTTCCATATACGCTAAAAGCGTTGGAACCTTATTATTCAAAGGAAACTTTAGATTTACATTACAATATTTTATATAAAGGATATGTTGAGAAAACTAATAATGTTTTGAGAAAATTAGAAGAGGCGAGAAGAGCAAATGATTATAGCAATATAAAATGTTTAGAAAAAGAACTTGCCTTTCAAGGTTCTGGAGCCATTCTTCACAAATTATTTTTTGAAAATATGAGTCCGCCAAATAATCAAAATTCATTACAGTTTAAAATAATGCAAAAAATATCAGAAGATTTTGGAAGTATTAATAATTTTAAAAGGCAATTTTCAGAAGCAGCGGCAGTTGTTGAAGCTTCTGGATGGTGTATTCTTGCTTGGGTTCCAGAGTTTGAACAATTAGTAATTCTTCAATGTGAAAAGCATCAAGATTTAACTTTATGGGGATGTGTTCCTCTTTTAGTTTTTGATATGTGGGAACATTCTTATTATTTGCAATATCAAACAAGAAGACCAGAATATATTTCTGCTTTTTGGAATATAATTAATTGGAAAGAAGTAAATAGAAGATTTTTAGAAATTTGCAATTAAAGTGCAAATAGAATATATTTTTATTTTATATAAAAATGAAAACACCCGCCGACTTAGTGTCAGCGGGTGCAATGGATAAAACTTAAATTAGAACGTCAAACTGCCAGCCCAGCTCCAGAAGGTGTTCCAAAGATTGGCAAACTCTTGAAGGTTAGACTTAGCTACCTCGAAGAAACTTCCGTTAAAGATGGAAGCGATGCCGCCAAACGCTACCTTGATGAGATATTCCACGAGAACGAGGAATCCATTACAGAATTCATAGAATACGGGAATTTTGTCAGGCAGCTCCGGCCAGAAATACGCGGAAACGACGTTTAGGACAATTGCCCAGATAACACCGCTGGCGATTAATCTGCCAAGAAACTTGGGAACGTTGTCAAAGAACTTGTCGAGGATGTTGATGACCTTGGTTGCCTTTGCAGAAATGGCAGGTTTGTTGGTGGTCCACCAGGATGCCATTTTCGTCTTGTTAGCCTTGAGTGCGGTTGCGTGAGTTGCGTTCATGTTCTTACCAATTGCTTTTTCCATGTGAATATTCTCCTTAATGATTATAATGTTTTGATGTTTTTAAAATATTGGATACGCTATCTATGATGAACACTCCAGTTGGAGCGATTAAAAAGGGGAAATATATGTAAATTATATATAAAATAGGAATATACCTATGTACTTTAATTATACCACTTTACATAAATTGGGTCAAATTTTGCTATAATTTATAAGTATGAGAACTAGAAAATAACATACAAAATCTTTAGTTTTTTCAATAAAAAACTTTAAATTGTATATATAAAATGATATAATTTTTGGGAATTTAAAATATCATTGAAAATTTATAAAAGAATATATGAATATTAGAATGGATAAAATCATTATTATAAATGTATTGAAAATTAGCGAGGTAGAATAGATGTACAATATAGGAATTATTGGAATTGGATTTTTAGGTGGATCTTTAGTTAAAGCTTTAGTTAAATCTAAAAAAGTAAAATCAATAGTAGCGTGTGATAAGAATTTAAATAGCTTAAAAAAAGCATTTTCAGATGGTGTTATAACGGATTATACTTTAGACGTTAATGAAAAATTTAAAGATTGTGATATTGTTTTTATAAGTACTCCTGTAAGTTATATTTCAGATTATGCAAAATCTTTAGAAAAAGTTGTAAAGCCTGGTTGCATAATTACAGATACTGGAAGTACAAAGAAAACAATTTTAGAAAGTTCTAAAAAATTAAAAAGAGAATTTATTGGTGGACATCCAATGATTGGTTCTGAACGTTCTGGTTATGAAACTTCAAAAGATTTGTTGTTTGAAAATTCTTATTACATAATTACAAAAACAGAAAGTAACAAACCAGAAAGTGTTGAGTTATTGAAAGAATTGGTTTTAGAAATAAAAGCTATTCCAATTATAATAGATGCAGACAAGCATGATTATGTAACTGCTAGTATAAGTCATGTTCCACATGTTGTAGCTGCAGCTTTAGTAAACATGGTTAAAGAGTTAGATGATGAAAACGAAACTATGAAAACTCTTGCTGCTGGTGGATTTAAAGATATAACTAGAATTGCATCTTCAGATCCTACAATGTGGGAAAATATTTGCAGAGAAAATAAAGATGAAGTTTTAAAAGTCTTAAGAAAATTAATAAATATATTAGAAGATTTTGAAAATGATATTGGCAAAAAAGATGAGATTTATAAGTTTTTTGACTCTTCAAAAAAATATAGAGATAGCTTTATTAATAGAAAAATTAATGGTAATACAATGCCAGAATTAAATATTTCAGTAAAAGAAGAAAATGGTGCTATTGCTAGAATTACAACAATTTTAAGTGATAACGATATTGGTATTAAAAACATTGAAGTTCTAAATAACAGAGAAAACAATTTTGGTGCTTTACGTGTTATTGTAAGAACTTATGAAGAAAGAGATAAAGGCTTTGAAGTATTAGAAAAAGAAGGCTTTGATGTTAAAAAAATAAACTAATAATAGAATCTAAGGACAAATTTAAATAAAAAATTAAATGGTAAATTGAAATTAAAATATAAATAGAAAGATTTATAAAATGGAGAAAAAAAGATTCAAAAAAATTTATGTTGAAATAACAAATTCTTGTAATTTAAAATGTTCTTTTTGTCCAGAAGGGAAAAGAGCAAAAGAATTTATTTCAGTAGATAAATTTGAAAATATAATTAATCAAATAAAAGAATATACAAATTTAATTGCTCTTCATGTAAAAGGTGAGCCTCTTTTACATCCAAAATTAAAGGAAATACTAGAAGTTTGTGAAAAAAACAATATGCTTGTAAACATTACTACTAATGCGACTTTACTAGAGAAAAATTTAGAAATATTAATTAACAGCAAAGCTGTTAGGCAATTAAATTTATCGCTTCATAGTATAACTAAAAATGAAAACACAGATACATATAATTTTGAAGCATACATTAATAGTGTATTAAATGCTTCAAAAGAAATTTTAGAAAAAACAAATATAATTATTTCTTATAGGCTTTGGAATTTAGAAAATATCTCTGAAAATAGTGAGAATTATCATATTTTAAATGCTCTAGAAAGTGCATTTTCTGTGGAAAACTTGAAAGAAATTGCTAAAAAAGAAAAATTTGTAAAACTTGCTAAAAATGCTTTTCTAAACCAGGATTTAGAGTTTGTTTGGCCAAGTATGGAAAATGAAGTTATTTCTGATGAAGGAACTTGCTGGGGCTTAAGAAATCAAGTTGCAATTCTTGCAAATGGTGATGTTGTGCCATGTTGCTTAGATGGAGATGGTGAAATTAAGCTTGGAAATATTTTTGAAGATAGTTTTGAAAGTATAATTAATTCAGAATATTCTAAGAAACTAGTGAAAGCCTTTGAGGAGAACAGAATCATCCACAATCTATGCAAAAGGTGTGGATTCAGAGGCAAATTTGAAAAATCTATCTAAATGTTTTTGGAAGTGCTTTTATAAAATATAAAAAAGATATATAATACAAATCAATATGAATATAATTATTTAAGGAGTAAGAAATGGGACTAGTTGAAATTATTTTAATTGCTGTAAGTTTAGCAATGGATGCTTTTGCAGTATCAATCTGTAAAGGTTTATCTATGAAAAAAATGGATTGGAAAAAAGCTATAATAATAGGTTTATATTTTGGTATTTTTCAAGCTGGAATGCCTGTGATTGGTTATCTTTTAGGTGTTGGATTTGAAGAAAGTATTAAATTCATTGACCACTGGATTGCTTTTGGTTTATTAGCTTTTATTGGTGGAAATATGATAAAAGAAGCTTTATCAAAAAACGAAGAAGACGAAGTTGATGATAAAGTTGATTTTAAAACAATGGTTGTTTTAGCAATAGCTACAAGTATAGATGCTTTAGCTGTTGGTGTAACTTTTGCATTTTTAAATGTAAATATTGTTTTAGCTGTTAGCTTAATAGGAATTTTAACTTTTATTATTTCTTGTATTGGTGTAAAACTTGGAAATGTATTTGGAGATAAATATGAGAAAAAAGCTGAACTTGCTGGTGGAATTGTTTTAATTTTAATTGGTTTAAAAATTCTTTTAGAACATTTAGGAATTTTAGTTTTATAATTGTAGTATTATAAAAATGAATTTTTTATTGGGGAATTAATTATGAAAAAAGTAATTTTAATAATTGTAATATGTGTTGCATTAGTGGCAATTGGGTTTTGTGCCAGAAAATATTTTATAGAAAAAGCTGGAAATAATCATATGGTATGTGTTAATGAAGAATTGTTAGCTTATGAAAAATCTATAGAGGGAATGAAAGTTACTATTCTTGGTGGTAGCAACATGGAAGACAAAGGTAATATAAATTCTATGGGATATTTTATAAGAACTAGAAATAATGAGTTAATATTTGTTGATGGTGGTAGAGATATTGATAGTGATTTAGTAATGTTCTATATCAATAAATATGGTAATGGAAAAGTTGACCATTGGTTTATAACTCATGCTCATAGTGATCATGTTGGTGCTCTTTGTAATTTATTAGTTCAAGAAAATAATTTAGAAATAGAAAACATTTATTGCTCATTACTTTCTGATGAATGGTATAAAGAGTATGATAAAAGAGGATATGAAGCTGAACATGCTATGTTAGAAAATCTTTCAAGTAGCAAAATAAAAAATGTAATTGACTGTCAAGAAGGACAAGCAATTCAAATTGATAATGTAAGATGTGATATTATTAGAATTGCAAATCCTGAAATTACGAATTCAGATAATGGAAATGAAACTAGCATGATTTTTAAAATTACTGCTGAAGATGTAAATAAAAGTATGATATTTTTAGGTGATGCATTTTTAAGAGTAAGTGATGAATTGTTAAAAAATCATAAAGATGAAATAAAAGCAGACGCTGTTCAAATGGCACATCATGGTCAAAATGGTGTAACTAAAGAAGTTTATGATGCAATAGATCCTGAAGTATGTTTTTATAATTGTCCAAAATGGCTTTGGAATAATGATAATGGTGGAGGAGAGAACTCTGGACCTTGGAAAACTTTAATTGTTAGAAATGAATGGATGAAAGATATAACTCAAAACTATGTAGCTTATGAAGGGGATCAAACAGTGAGATTTACAAGTGATGGAATTATAAAAATAGAAGAATAGACACTGTAAACTAAAAATATAAATAATAAAAAAATACTCTCAATATTTTTTGAGAGTATTTTTATGTTTATAATAAATTAGTTAGTAATTTTTATGAATTCTTTATCACTTATATCATTAAATGCATTTGATGGATTATTTGAGCAAGACGATTGCATCAAGAATCCTTTTTCTGTTTTTGTTATTTTTATTTTTTCTACTTCTACAACGTCTGATATTTCTCTTTCATCTTTGAAATTAATTTCATCTGAAGCATATTCAGTAAATATTCTTTCATAATCTGAAAAACCATCTGTTAAGGCAAGAATTAAATAATTTTCTTCAATTTCTGATAATGCAATTATATAATTATCTGTTTTATAAACTCCGTCCCAACCAGTTTTTTCAAATGCATTCCTTGTGAATTCTTTATCTAAAAGTTGTTCCCAAAGAGTATAAGATGGGGCAGATACTTTTTCTATTTTTAACCCGCTATCTGTTAGTTTTAAAGTAATGATATTATTTTTTGAATCTTGGGTTTCTCTTAATTGAATTGTTTCTTCATCTACATAATTCATTGTTAATTTACTAGATTCAAAATCATTTTGATTGTCACTATTATAAACTTTTAATGTTACATTAAATTCTTTTTCAGAGGTACGATAAATTTTTAAATCGGCAAGTTCATCTAATTTAAAGATTCCATTCCAAGTTTTTTCAGAAGAAACATTATTGTCAGAAGAAGTAGAAGATAGGGCATCTTCTGAAAGTATATTTGTTTCATCATTTTCTTCAGCTGAAGTTGTATTTGAGTCCTCATCAATAGTGTTTGTAGTATTTTCTAAATCTTCGTCAACTGTATTTGTATCTTCGTCTATAGTGTTATCTGTAATTTCGTTACCGATTTCGTCGTCAGTAAAGTCTTGTAAGTCTGATTCAATAGATGCTGATGCATCTAAACCAAACTGTTCAATAAGATTTTCTATATTTTTTAAATCATCAACTGTATTTATTTGATTTAATAATTTTACTACATTTGGATCAACTCCATCAACAGAGTTTACAACTTGTTTTATCATGTTAAGAACTGGATTTCCAAATAGTGGTTCATATAAAAATTTATTGATAACACTTGATTGAAATACAGATACAATAATCATAACTAGGATTACTGCTAAGAAGTTTGTTCTTCCATGTTTTTTACAATCTTTATCTGATGTTGTTTGCTTTGCTACTAGGTAATTGGCTTTTTTGTTAATGTGATTTCTATATAATCCACCAAACAATAGCCCATATACTAATGAGAATAGTAGGCTAGCAAGCATGAATTTGCTATCACCAGAATAAAAAGTTAAATTTGAAAGTTGAATATTTATTAAGTAAAAGATTATTCCTTCTAGATACATTTTTCTATGTACATAATATAGTCCACCAAATAGAAAAGCTAGAAAAGAGAAATTCTTTTTTGCAAATTTTTCATATTTTTTTCCAACTAAATTTTGTTTTATACTTTCGAATTCCATTTTTTTATTACCTCTTTTGTATTTTTTCTATATAAAATTGTATCATATAGAAAATTTTTTTAAAATAGTAAAAAGAAAATAATTTCTTTTTCGATAAATAGTTTTTATAGTGTGAAAGGCTAAGAAAAAATATGGAAAATGTAAAAGTGTTGAAAATACTGGATTTCTGTGCTATAATAGCAAAGGCAAAAATATAAAAATCATTTCACAAACAAGGAGGAAAACAACATGGATTTTGCACCAACTTTTGATATGGGAGTTACCATTGGGCGATTTGGGCATGTGCAACTGGGACACAATTCTCTTTTTGACATGAGTATGAGGCTTTGCCGGCGTACTTATGTAATTGTCGGTTCGGCTCAGGAGAGAGGGACTCTTCGAAATCCTTTTTCTGTTGAAACCAGAATCAAGGCAATTCGCGAATGCTATCCTGGCGTTCCAGAAAGCAAGCTCATTATCGGCGGTCTGAACGACATGACAAATGAGCTGGATATCAACACAGAGTGGGGAAGATATCTTAAATCCCACATTATTGCCAAGATGCACAAGTTTGCAAGCCTGATGGTTTATGGAAACGATGAGTTTAGAAGCCAGTGGTTTGCGGCAGAGGATCTGGTCAATACGGCAGAAATCGTTATTCCGAGAAGTACCATTCCGATTTCCGGAACTCAGGTTCGTGGTCTTCTGGTCATTGATGACGAGGCTGCATGGCAGAAGTGTACCAATGAGATGATTCATTACATGTATCCTGAACTTCGCGCAGAGCTGATGTCTGTTCCTGTATATAAGGAAATTTATGACATCGTGCGTAAGGGAGAGATGGATCTGGATTCTTTCATGAAGGTGTATAAGCAGTACGAGGAAGCGGACAGACAGAAAAAACTTGCAGAATTGCAAAAGTGAGATGTAAAAATTAACCCTGGAGATTTTTTCTCCAGGGTTTTGTCTTATATATAAAAGAGGAGAGGGGAAAAAGAGAAAATAATTTAGAGAATGGAAAATTTGTAGATATAACAAAAAAGGAAGTATATAAATACTTCCTTTGATTTTGTATATTTTTGAAAGATTATCTTTTTGAGAATTGTGGAGCTTTTCTAGCTTTTTTCATTCCGTATTTTTTTCTTTCTTTCATTCTTGGATCTCTAGTTAATAATCCAGCAGCTTTTAAAGCTGGTCTGAATTCTGAGTTAGCTTCGTTTAATGCTCTAGCTATACCATGTCTGATAGCTCCAGCTTGTCCTGTTAAACCTCCACCAACAACTTTAACTACAACGTCATATTTTGCAACTGTATTTGTAACAGCGAAAGGTTGGTTAACGATAGTTTTTAATATTTCTGATCCGAAATATTCATCTAATTTTTTACCATTAACTGTAACTTCACCTTTACCAGCCATTAATCTTACTCTTGCGATTGATTCTTTTCTTCTTCCAGTTCCTTGGAATACTATATTTTCAGTTTTCTTTGCCATAATTATTTAACCTCCCAAACTTCAGGTTTTTGAGCTGCATTGTCATGTTCAGAACCTGCATATACTCTTAATTTTTTAATCATTTGTCTTCCTAATTTTGTATGAGGAAGCATACCTTTAACAGCTAAATACATAGCTTTTTCAGGAGATTTTTCCATCATTACTCTAGCTGGAGTTTCTTTCATTCCTCCAATGAATCCTGAGTGATGTCTATACATTTTTTGATCTAATTTGTGTCCTGTTAAAACAGCGTCTTTACAATTTATTACTATTACATGATCTCCAACATCTTGGTTTGGTGTGAATGTTGGTTTGTGTTTTCCTCTTAAAAGTCTTGCAACTTCAGTAGCTACTCTACCTAAAGATTTATCTGTTGCATCGATTACATACCATTTTCTTTCAATTTCCCCAGCTTTTGGGCTATATGTAGTATTATTCATGGTACTAATACCCTCCATTTCAAATTTTAATTTTATTTTCCGATTGTATATAAAAATACCTTCATTTTCCAGACTACCGGGGAGAAGTCATTTCAAAATCACGTACTTTTACATATAATGCTTAGTTATTTTAATACAAATAGGGTAAAAAGTCAAGCGTTTATTGGAAAAATATTGAAAATATCAAAATTTTATGCTAGAATAGACGAGTAACTCGGTGGTTGTATACTGCTAAAACAATTGTAATTTATACAAGAGGTGAGATGGATGTTAAACAAAGCTTCAAGAAACACACTTAGAAACATTAAAATGGTTTTTCACAAATTTGTACGGAATTGTTATTTTTCTTCCGAAAGCGAGGATACAAGACTAGATTTCGAAGAAACTTATAAGGCAAATGCAAAAATGGCGATTCCGACTTATGATGAAATGAGAAAGGAAATCTTTTCCAAAATTTCCGAAAGTGGTTTTCGCATTAGACCGGTTTCTCCGAAAAAAGCAAATTGTGTAGTTCGTATCTATCGAAAAGAATTTGAAATCGATGATATGCCTGCTGGTTTGTGTGGAGCAGATTGTTTTGTAAAAACTCTTTCTGGAAAATGGACTACTTTGGATAGCCAAGAGAATATTGTTGAGTTGTCACATTTGAGATTCTACCCAGTTCAATATTGGACATCTTTAGTAACGAGGTATGATAATCTTGTGATGGCAAATTACTATGATATCTATCTCAAAGTGGTGAAAAAGTAATAATCAACATCTAAATCAAAAGCAAAAGGCGATAGCGACGAATGTCAATATTGCCTTTTTTCTTTACTTATTGCCAAATTTGTGATAAAATAGGTCGACAACTTTTTGAAAATGACAATTTTAAATGTCATCTCTTTGGGAATGAGTATTTAGGAGGGGATTATTTATGTCTTTGTCTTTGAAGAGAAAAAAGGAAATCGGTTGCATACGGCTAGCTTGGTGCTTTATGCTCAAGCCCAATGGTGATCCTATTGGTGTTTTTCCAAAAAGGAGATTGCCTACTTCTGAAGAAATCAGAGAAATGGTTTTGGAAGAGTTGGCAGAAAAAGGCTATTCGGCAAGAACAATAAGACCGGCTGATGCCAATTGTGTTATCAGAGTATACAGGAACTTGAAGCACACTCATAATGTGGAATCTTACTGCTTGATTGGCGCAGTTTGCTACACCAAAGCACATGGATCTAACAAGTGGGTAGCTTATGATGAAAACGAAAATGTAATTGAGACTATGGAGTATGAAAACCATAGAATTGAAAATATTTTCGAGCCTGAAAACTCTGAGAAAATCGAAACCGATTTTTTTGACACGTACGTGAAAGTAACAACATAAGGAGGTAACAACATGATATTAACAGCAGAACAAAAAGAAGAAATACGGGAGATTCTACTCTGGTCTTTCTACCTGGTAGATGAACATGGTAAGCCTGCAAACCCAATTCAAGGGAAAGAGTATCTGGACCTGAGATGGGATCAGATTCGAAGGGAAATCATGAATCAGTTGGAGAAGAAAGGATACGAAGTACAATTCGTAAAACCGTCCCAAGCCAATTGTGTTATTCGTGTATTCAATGATGTGAAAACTTATGAGTACGACAACAAATATCGCATCCTAGGCGGAAATTGTTTCGTCAAAGATATCACTGGAAAATGGATTAGCGAAAGCTCTTTGGGAAATCCTTTTGAACTTGACTATGAGAAACATGAACTCAGAGTTTGGTTCTTTCAGGATGAATACTGGATGGTTAAAGTAAACTTCTTTGATACGTATGTCAAGCTGACAAGAAAAAAGTAAATATCCAAACAAAGTAGAAGTAGAACGAGTAATTTCGAGCTACTTCTATTTTGTTTTATTTTTTTATTAAAACAACTTGAAAATTAAAATATATGTGATAGAATATAGCAAAAAGATGTTTGTATAAAACAAAGGAGATTATGTATGTTTGCGTATATTAAAGGTACTTTAGAAGAAAAATCTACAAACTATGTTGTTATAGATGTAGGTGGAATTGGTTATAAAATTTTTATGTCTAATATTTCAATAAATGAAATAGGAGAATTAGGAAATAAAGTTAAGGTTCATACTCATTATTATGTAAGAGAAGATAATATAAGTTTATATGGATTTTTAACTCATGAAGAATTAAAAATGTTTGAACTTTTATTATCTGTTAGTGGAATCGGTGCAAAATCAGCAATAGCAATGCTTTCTAATATAACACCAGCAGGTTTTGCTTGTGCAATAATTTCAAATAATGTTGCACTTCTTAAAAAAATTCCTGGAATTGGACCCAAAACTGCACAAAGAATTATATTAGAATTACAAGATAAATTAAAATCTGAACAAGAGCTAACAAAAGATGAAGAACAAACAGAAATAAAAGTAATAAACAGTAATGAAAACCTAGAAGAAGCAGCTCAAGCACTACAAATATTAGGATACAATAAGAAAGAAATAGACAAAGCGTTTGAAAAAATTGCTAATACAGATGTATCAGTAGAAGAGCTAATAAAGAAAGGATTATCAATATTAGCTAGATAAAAAAGAAAGGCGAATAATATATGGATTTAAGTAAACCACTAGCATATAGAATGCGACCAAAATCTTTAGATGAATTTGTTGGTCAAGAACATGTTGTTGGAAAAGATAAATTATTATATAGAACTATAAAAGCAGATAGATTATCAAGTCTAATTTTATGGGGACCACCAGGATGCGGGAAAACTTCACTTGCAAAAGTTATTAGTGAAACAACAAAATATAAATTTACAAAATTAAATGCTGTAACTTCAGGTGTTGGAGATATCAAAAAAGCAATTGAAGAAGCTGATAATCCGCTTTTAAATCCAAGTGGAAAATGTATTTTGTTTATTGATGAGATTCATAGATTCAATAAACTTCAACAAGATGCATTATTACCATACGTAGAAGATGGAACTGTAATTTTAATTGGTGCAACAACAGAAAATCCATATTTTGAAGTAAATAAAGCTTTAATTTCAAGATCTATGGTAATAAAACTAGAGCCTTTAACTGTAGAGGATATTTTTAAAGTTTTAAAAAATGCTTTAACAAATAAAGAAGGGTTAGGAAGTTTTAATATAAAAGTTTCAGATGAAACTTTAAAAACAATTGCAGAAGTTTCTGGTGGTGATGTTAGAACAGCATTAAATGGTTTAGAAGTTGCTGTATTAACAACCAAAATGAATGCTGAAGGTGTTATAGAAATAACAAATGAAATTGCAAGTCAAAGCTTGAATAAAAGAAAAGCAATGTTCGACAAATCTGGAGATAGTCACTATGATAATATAAGTGCTTTTATAAAATCAATGAGAGGTTCTGATCCAGATGCAACAGTATTTTATTTAGCTAGAGCTTTAAATGGTGGAGAAGATCCAGTATTTTTAGCGAGAAGAATTGTAATAGCAGCTGCAGAAGATGTAGGACTAGCAAATCCAATGGCTTTGCAACTTGCAACATCAGCAATGCAAGCTGTAACAATGGTTGGAATGCCAGAGGCTAGAATTATTTTATCAGAAGCTGCAATTTATGTTGCAAATTCTAAAAAATCAAATGCATCTTATAATGCAATAAATCAAGCCTTAGAAGATGTTGCAAATAAAGATACAGGAACAATTCCTATGCATATTAGAAATGCACCTGCAGAAGGAATGGAACAATTTGGATATCATGAAGGTTATAAATATCCTCATGATTATCCAGGACACTGGGTTGAACAACAATATCTTCCAGATAAAATGGTTGGAACAAAATATTTTATTAAAGATGAAAATATAGAAGATTAATAGAATGAATTTAAAACAAAATTTTCGAATAATTAATAAAAAAACAACAAAAAATACTCTTATGAATAGGAGTATTTTTTTGTATTTATTAGCAGGTTTTCTGGCAGGAATAGTTAGTGGTTTTTTCGGAGCTGGTGGTGGCATGATATTAGTTCCATTTTTAACTTTGATTCTAAGAAAAGAGGAAGTTGAAGCTAGAGCAACAACAATACTATGTATATTTTTTATGGTTTTAACAAGTAGTATTTTTTATTTTAAACAAGATTCTATAGATTGGTTGATTGCGATGAAAGCTTCTATTGGTGGAATTATTGGAGGAGTTATTGGATCAAAATTATTAATCAAGTTAGATAAAAATATTTTACAAATTATTTTTATTATATTTTTACTTTATTCAGGAATTAAATTTATTATTTAATTAAAATTAATAACTAGGAAAATTTAAATATGAAAGAGTAAATTGATAAAGATTAAATTTAAATCAATTATTTTGTGAGTAATGAAAAAAGAAGTGATAAGTTGAAAAATAGGAGTTTTATGAAAGAAATTTTAATTGGTATGATATCAGGAACTGTTGCTGCTCTTGGAATGGGTGGGGGAACAGTTTTAATTTTATTACTTGGAATTTTTTCTAATATGAATCAACATTTAATTCAAGGTACAAATTTAATATTTTTTATTCCAACTTCAATTACAGCAATTTATATGAATGTAAAAAACAAAACAATAAATTATAAAATGGCAATTAGTTTAATAATTTCAGGGTGCATAGGGGCTGTTATAGGTAGTAAACTATCTTTTAAATTTGATAATGAAAACTTGAAAAAATATTTTGGAATTTTTTTACTTTGTATAGCTGGATTTGAAATATATTCTTTAGTTAAAAAGTATAGAATGAAGAAATAAGAAGATAATAATTAATATAAAAAATAAGAATAATATCAAAATATGTAATTTTATATAAAATTTTATTGCATTAAGGTTAAAATTAAAAATATTATTCTTTATAAATATTAGAAGAAAGGTGGGAGTAAATATGAGTTTTATGAAAGGTGTTGTTATTGGAAGTTTAATTACTGCGGGAACAATGATGATGTATTCAGAAGGTATTGATGAAAATAAGAAAAAAATGATGAAAAAAGGTAAACAAATTGCTAAAAAAGTAAAAATGTCTATGTAATAAATATTAAAACAATATAGTTTTTTGAATTGAAATTCAAAAACCCCCTGATTGCAGGGGGCATTTTTTTAATATCTTCTGTTACAGTCGTATTTGCCATATCTATCATATTGATTATCTTTTTTGTCATCATATTTTTGTTCGCATTTTTCATCTTTTTTATCATCATATTTACATTCATATTTTTCATCTTTTTTATCATCACATTTGCATTCATATTTTTCATCTTTCTTATCATCACATTTACATTCATATTTTTCGTCTTTTTTATCATCACATTTGCATTCATGTTTTTCATCTTTTTTATCATCATATTTGCATTCATGTTTTTCATCTTTTTTATCATCATATTTGCATTCATGTTTTTCATCTTTTTTATCATCATACTTGCATTCACATTTTTCATCTTTTTTATCATCATATTTGTAATCATATTTTTCATAATCTTTTTTTTCGTCTTTGCAATCTTTTTTATAATATTCATAAGTGTCGTATTCTTCATAATCTTCGTATTTTGGTTTTTTATCATACTCGTATTTGTCGAAGTTTTCTTTACGATTATATTCTTCATGTTTGTCGTCTTTATCGAAGAAATGTGGCTCGCAGCGTAAATCAACACCTTTTAAACATCTTCCTTCATGTTCACAAACCTTGCAGATTTTCACATGTTTTACTCTATTAACCCAAATTTCAACGGCATAAGATTTATTTGGACAAAGTGGACCAAATACAAATTCACCTTCTTTGTCTGTGAAACTGTGAGAAATAGCTTTTCTCTCATCTTTACAAACTTCAACTAATTTTACAACAGCATCAGCAACTGGTTTTCCTTTATGATCTTTTATTATTCCATAAATAACATTTCTGTCATCTTCTGGTAATTTTAAATCTAAATCAAATTGCTTTCCTGTTTCAATAACGCCATCAACATCAACAATAACTTTTTTATCAAATTCCATTTTATTAATTCCTTTCAAAAATTTTTAAGACATATGTCTATATTTAATTTTATGAAATAAGAGCAAATTTTGTTAATAAGTTTTATATCTAAAGTTGAATGATAAAACTTTAAGTGATATACTGTTAACTGAAAAATGAGAAAGAGGTTTTGTTATGGAAGATAATAATTCACCTATAATAGATTATGGAAGAAAAAGTAGAATAAATATTGTGAGAATGATTATTTTATTTTTTATGATTTATATTTTAATTCTACCAATTGTTAATTTTGTAAATAATATGAAAGCAATGGAAGAAGAAGAAAAAGCACAAGAAGAAATGCAAGCTTTAATTGCAGAAAAAAACGCTCAAATTGAATTGGTAACAGAATTAGAGGATGCTTTGTGGAAGACAAAAAATAATATAGAATTTGAGTATGGAATAAAAATTCCTACACCTAATAATCTTATTGACAATGATAATATTGTTTCTTATGAAGAAACTATGGAAACAAATAATATAGCATATCGATCTCGTGTGGTAAAAATTAATTATGGTCCATCAGAATCTACTGCAAGTTTGATTTTAGATATATTTAGAGAAAGACTACCAGAAGATTATAATTATGAACAAATATTGTATTATTTTGATGACGGTACAAAGATTTATGTAAGAGATGAAGAAGAAGGTTATTTTTCATACATAATTTTCAAAGGTTCAGAAGCAACATATGGTGTGTGCTATGGAGAACCAGAACTAAAATTATATTAATATAAACTGAAAAAAATTTGCATAAGTGAATATAATTATAAATAGAATAAATATTTATAATTTCAGAAGGGAATAAAAGAATGTTTGAAACGTTAAGAACGAAATATCCAAAATTTATATACAATGATTATAAAATTATGGATGAAAATGAAAAAATTTGTATAGAATATGACTTTGAAATAGAAGGATTAACAAAATTTAATCCAAGAGTTGAAATTTTGAAAAAAGATTTTTGCTTTAAAGATGTAAATTCAAATAAAGTAAAAAATATGGTATTCAATCTTGGAATGGTTGAGGCTATAAGCTATTTTAAAGCAACTTGTTCTCCACAGTTTGTTATAAAATGTGGAAATCTAGATGAGTACCAAGAAAAATGGTTTAAAAAATTATTTTATCTAGGTTTAGGAGAATTTAGATATGTAAATAATATAAAAGTATCAGAAGAGGAATTCTTAGAATTTATTTCATATGGTGAAAGTTTAGAAATAGATGAAAATGCTGAAGTTTTAGATGGAATAATAATTCCTGTTGGTGGTGGAAAAGATTCTAATGTTACTTTAGATTTGCTAAAAGATTATAAAGATAAAACTTTAGCTTTTAGAATTGGAGTTAATAAAGTGTCAACAGATTGTGCAAAAGCAGCAGGATTTTCTGAAAATGAAATAATAGAAGTAAAAAGAATAATAGATAAAAATTTAATAGATTTAAATTCTAAAGGATTTTTAAATGGACACACTCCATTTTCAGCAATGGTAGCATTTTTAACATATTTATGTTCATATCTTTTAGGAAAAAAATATGTTGCTTTATCAAATGAAGCAAGTGCAAATGAGTCAAATGTAGATGGAGAAAATATAAATCATCAATATTCAAAAACAATAGAATTTGAAAATGATTTTAGAGAATATGCTGAAAAATATTTAAAAGGAAATGTTGAATATTTCAGTATGTTAAGACCAATATCAGAACTTCAAATTGCAATGATGTTTTCTAGATTAAAAAAATATCATTCAATATTTAAAAGTTGCAATGTTGGTAGTAAATCAGAACCTTGGAAATGGTGTTGCGATTGTCCAAAATGTTTATTTGTTTACACAATTTTAAGTCCATTTTTATATAAAGAAGAATTAGTAAATATTTTTGGTGAAGACCTTTATGAGAAAGAATCTTTGTTAAAAACATTTATTGAGCTTTGTGGATATGGTGAAACAAAGCCATTTGAGTGTGTTGGGACTTATAGTGAAATTAGATATGCAATTTCTGAAACAATTAAAAAATTAAATTCAGAAGGAAAAGAGTTACCATATTTATTAAAATATTATTTTGATAATTATGTGTTATCTGATGAAGATTTATTATCTTACTATAATGAAGAACATAATGTACCAGAAGAGTTTGAGAAAATTTTGAGAGAAAACTTGAAGTAAAAAGGAGAAAAAAATTATGGGAAAAAATGAAGAGAGATTTGAGAAAATTTATTCACAAGGTGTAATAGATATAATGGAAATTTGGAGAGATAAAGAAACTGGTGTGAATTATGTATTTAAACAATGTGGATATGCAGCAGGAATGACAGTTCTATTAGATGCAGAAGGAAAACCTGTTGTTACAAAATAGAAAGTCTGTTATTAAAGAGGAGATTATATGATAGAGAAATTATTAAACTACTTAGAAGATAAAAGAATACTTATTTTAGGATTTGGAAGGGAAGGGGAGTCAACTTATAAATTACTGAGAAAATATTTTCCTGAAAAAAATCTATTTATAGCAGATAAGAAGATGAACTTATTAGATGAAAAAATAGAATTAATGGAAGATCCTTATTTAGAAGTATCTCTTGGAGAAAATTATTTAAATGGAATTGAAGAATATGATTTAATAATTAAAGCTCCGGGAATATCTTTAAAAGATGTTGATTTAACTAATATAGAGAACAAAATAACAAGTCAATTAGAATTATTTTTTGAATTTATAAATGTATATACTATTGGAATCACAGGTACTAAAGGGAAGAGTACTACAAGTTCTTTAATGTATAAAGTTTTAATAGACCAAGGAAAAGATGCATTTTTACTTGGTAATATTGGTGAGCCGATTTTTAATTATATAGAAGTGATTAAAAAGGATAGTATTGTTGTTTTAGAACTTTCTTCACATGCTTTAGAATTTGTCAAAAAATCTCCTAATATAGCAATTTTATTAGATATTTATGAGGAGCATTTAGATCACTATAAGTCTTTTGCAAGATATATTGAAGCTAAATTTAATGTTGCAAAATTCCAAAGTGAAAATGATTTCTTAATCTATAATTATGATAATGAAAATATGAGAAATTATGATTTCAATTATAAGAAAAATGATTATGCAGTTTCTTTGGAAACAAAACCAAGCTTAAAGAATAATGTATATATAGAGAATGATTTTATTTATATTAATGAGCAAAAGCAAATGAATATAAATGAAGATATGAATTTAAAAGGTATGCATAATATAAACAATATAATGTTTATATTATCTGCATGCAAAATTTTAAATCTTAATTTAAATACTGCTATAAAATCTATGAAAGACTTTAAGCCGCTAGAACATAGAATGGAATTTGTTGCTACAGTTAATGAGGTAGATTATTATAATGATTCTATTGCTACAATTCCTGAATCTACAATGAATGCAGTAAATGCATTGAAAAATGTAAATACAATATTAGTTGGTGGAAATGATAGAGGTGTAGATTTAAGTGAATTAATAGAATTTTTGAGAAATAATGAAACTATAGAAAATATAATTTGCTTACCTAAAACTGGTGAATATATAAAAGAAGGTTTAGTAGGAGTAAACAAAAATGTTGCTTTTTTTGATAAATTAGAAGAGGCAGTAAAATATGCAAAAGAGGTTTCAAAACCAAATACAATTTGTTTATTATCTCCAGCTGCTTCTAGTTACGGATATTTCAAAAATTTTGAAGAGAGAGGAAAATTATTTAAGCAATATGTGTTAGAAAATAATTAGAATATTATTAATAAAATGCTAAAATAAATATTATAACTTTCAAAAATATTAAACATAAAAAGATACTTAACATAACAAAAATGTGGTTTACAAATAATTGGTTTACAGAGTTATCTTTGATATAAAGCCATTATTAATATAGAAATATAACAAAATAATTACAAAAAGATGGAAAAATATACAATTTTATGTAGACAAAAGATAAAAAATGTGCTATAATGGAATTGTTTTTAGGGAAAAAAACGAAATTAAGGTACGCATTATATGAAGAATACAGTAGATAAATTTTAAGGAGGAATTAAAATTGAATACAAATTATTCAGAAAACAATCACTTAGTATTAAGAGGTAAAATAGTAAGTGAAAAGAGCTACAGTCATGAGATATACGGAGAAAAATTTTATGTTTTTAATCTAGAAGTAATTAGATTAAGTTCAACAGTGGATATTATTCCAATTACAATATCAGAAAGATTATTAACAGGATTAAACTTAGAAATAGGTAAAAAAGTTGTAGTTGAAGGACAATTCAGATCTTATAACAACTATGAAAATGAAAGAAACAGATTAATCTTAACAGTATTCGCTAAAGAAATTCAAGAAGTTGAAGGTGAAGAAGACAAAGATGAAGTAACAAATGAAGTTGTTTTAGTTGGTTATGTATGTAAAAAACCAATCTACAGACAAACACCATTTGGAAGAGAAATTGCAGACGTATTATTAGCTGTAAATAGAGCTTATAATAAATCAGATTACATACCAAGTATAGCTTGGGGAAGAAACGCTAGATTCTGCCAAAACATGGAAGTTGGAACAGAAGTAAAAATCACTGGTAGAGTTCAATCAAGAACATACGAGAAAAAACATGAAGATGGAACAACAGAAACTAGAGTTGCTTATGAAGTTTCAATTGCAAGCATGGAAGTTGTAAATGAAGATGAAACTGAAGAACAAGCTGAAGAGGTTGTTTAGAATAACTAGTATATAAATTATTTTTATATAGATTTTAGCAAATTATATAACGTTCACGTGCTAACAGAGGTTGGTATGTGGACGTTTTTCTTATTATTTAGTAATTGTAAATTCGTTTTATTTTTTCTTTGAAATTTATATGAATTTTTAATTAAACTATATATTTTTTTTTAGTTATTTGATATAATCCAATAAATATTATTACGAGAAGAGGAACATATGAAAACAGAAAATCAAGAAAACAATGAAAACGAAAAAATATTAGAAGCAGAAAACTCTGCTTCCGTTGAAAATGAACAAGCTGAAAGCACAGAAAAAACTCAAGAAGATACAAAAAAAGAAAATAAAAAAGGACCAGTTGTTTTAACAAAAAAACATGGAATAATATTTCATATAGTTGCTATTTTGTGTATAGCAATGTTTTGTGCTGCAATATCACCAAAATGTTTACAAAATGATACTTATTATACAATAACAATTGGTGAATATATTTATAATAATGGTATTTCAGATTTAACACAAGATTTATATTCTTGGCATGAATTACCATATACTTATCCACACTGGCTTTATGATTTGTGTATTTTCTTAATATATAATTCATTTGGTCATCAAGGAATATTTATTTCAACAATGGTTTTAAATGCAATATTAGGAATATCAGTATATTGCTTGTGTAATAAAAAATCAAAAAATAAAGTAATATCATTAGTTGTAACTTTAGGAGCTATGTATTTAGTAAAATCTTTTGTTGCAGCTAGAGCTCAATTAGTAACATTTATATTATTTGTTTGGGGAGTAATGTCAATTGAGAAATTCTTAGAAACAAAGAAATTAAGATATGCACTTATGCTTATTTTAATTCCACTTTTAATAACAAATCTACATTGTGCAGTATTTCCATTTTACTTTATATTATTCTTACCATATATTGGAGAATATCTATTAATGGTATTAGAAGATGCTGATTTAGATTTAAAATTATTTAAGAAAATATTTAAAGTCCAAAAGAAATTTGCTAAAACCGAAGATAAAAAGGCGTCTTGTGATAGAAAAGTTGCAAGAGTAGAAGCAGATATTTCAGAAAGAATAAGAAAAAGAGAAATAATAAGAGAGAAACCTTATAAAATTAAAGTTGAAAAAAATCACACAGTATTGTTACTTATCGCGGTAATGGCAATTGCTGCTTTAACAGGATTTTTAAATCCTGCAGGTGATGGAGCCTATACTTACTTAGTTAAAACATTACAAGGAAATACAACAGAGTCAATTAATGAACATTTACCATTAACATTAGTTGAAAATACAGAATTTGCAGTTGCAATTGTTATATATTTATTAGTATTAATTTTTACAGACTCAAAAATAAAATTACCAGATTTATTTATGCTAGCAGGAATAACATTTTTAGCATTTAATTCTAGAAGACAAGTTTCAATGTTTGCTCTATTTTGTGGACCAATTTTAGCAGGATTAATTGGTGGATTAGTTGGTAAATATGATAGAGAAACATTTAGAAAAATAGAGAAATGGGTAGCAAGCTGGTTTGGAACAGTAGTAGTAATATGTTTATGTATTATTTGGACAACACATTTAATAAAACCAACTTTAAGAGAAGATTTTGTTGATGAAACTGATTATCCTGTAGCTGCTGCAGATTGGATGCTAGAAAACTTAGATTTAGAAAATATGAGATTATATAATGAATATAATTACGGAGCATATTTGGTATTCAGAGGAATTCCAGTATTTATCGATTCTAGATGTGATTTATATTCTCCTGAATTTAATGGTGAATATAATACAGAAACAAAAGAATATGATGGTAGAGATATATTTTCAGATGCTTTAGATATTGCAGGATTAAGCTATGATTATAAAAGAGGATTTGAAGAATATGATATAACACATGTTATTTTATATGATAATGCAAAATTAGCTAGTCAATTAGATGATGATGGTGATTATAAAGAATTATATAGAGATGACTATTTTGTAGTTTATGAAAGATTAACAGAAAAAACTGCACAAGAAGCACAACAAGCAGTTTTAGATGCTACTATGTAATACATGAAGATAAATCAAATTTTGGAGGTAAAATTTGAAAAATAAAACAGTAAAACTAATAGTTATTTTAGTAACTATATTAGTTATAATAGATCAAGTTAGTAAAATATTAGTTACAAATTTGGTTGATGGACAAGTAGGAAATGAATATATTGGATTTCAAATTGCAAACAATACAGGTTTAGCATTTGGATTTAATGATGGAAGCAATGTGAAGAATATATTTTTGATGATATTTGTGTTATTTATTGTAATTAGATTTGTAAAAAATCAAATAGAATTAATAGATACAAAAACAGCAATTTCACTTTCAATGATTTTATCTGGTGGGATTGGTAATTTATTAGATAGAATTTTTAGAGGTGCTGTTGTTGATTTTATAAAAATTTTAAAGTTTCCAATATTTAATATAGCAGATTGTTTAATTGTTGTTGGAACAATTTTATTAATAATATTTTTAGTAATATTTACAAGGAAAATAGAGGTGTAATTTTGCGAGAAACAGTTAGAATTCTAGGTATTGATATAGATAATATCAATGTTGAAGAAGCAGGGGAAATAACAAAGAATTTAATTGAAAATAGCAATAAAAGTTGCAAGGTAATTGTAGCTCCTAATACAGAATTTATTATGATGGCTCAAAAAGATGAAGAGTTTTATAATATTTTAAAAGGAGCTGATTTGGCAACTCCAGATAGTGTTGGTGTTATGATTGGTGGAAAGTTACAAAAAAAACCATTTAAACAAAGAATACCAGGACAAATGTATTTTAGAAAGATTCTAGAAGTTGGAGAAAAAGAAGGATGGACATTCTACCTTTTAGGTGGAAAAGATGATGTTCCAGAACTTGCAACAGAAAACATTAAAAAGTTATATCCAAATATTAAAATAGTTGGATATCATGAAGGTTTTTTTGAACAAGATTCAGAAGAAGATGTAATTAATGAAATAAATAAATTGCAACCTAATGTTTTATTTGTTGCAATGGGAGCTCCGCTTCAAGAGAAATGGATAGAAAAGCATAAACATGAATTAAAAGTGGATGTTGCAGCTGGACAAGGTGGAACATTTGACTATGAAGCTGGAAAAATAAAAAGAGCACCAGTTGTATTCCAAAAACTTGGAATTGAATGGTTTTGGAGATTAGTTCTTCAACCATCAAGATTTTTTAGAATGATTGCATTACCAATTTATTTAATGAAAATCACATTTACAAAAGATATAACAAAAGGAAAATTTGATAAATAGGGGAGAATCATGGATAAAAAAGAATATAAAATATCTGAAGAATTTGTCGGACTAAGATTAGATAAAGCTGTAAGTATGAAAGATACATCTTTATCTAGAGTAGCAGTTCAAAGAATGATAGATGAAGAAAATATTCTTGTTAATAATAAAACTACAAAAACATCTTATAAATTAAAATTAGATGATGTTGTAACTATTATAAAACAAGAACCAAAAGAAGTGGAAATAAAAGCAGAAGATATTCCACTTGATGTTGTTTATGAAGATAACGATATTTTGGTTGTAAATAAACAAAAAGGTTTAGTTGTTCACCCTGGAAATGGTAATCCAGATGGAACATTGGTAAATGCTATAATGGCTAGATGTAAAGATAGCCTTTCAGGAATAGGTGGAGAAATTAGACCAGGAATTGTTCACAGAATAGATAAAGATACTTCTGGACTTTTAATTATTGCAAAAAATGATGCGGCTCATATTAATGTAAGTGAGCAAATTAAAAATCATGAAGTGAAGAAAACATATATAGCTCTAGTTAGAGGTGTTGTAAAAGAAAACCAAGCAACAATAAATATGCCAATAGCTAGAAGTACAAAAGATAGAACTAAAATGGCAGTTTCAAAAAATGGTAAAGAAGCTATTACTCATATAAAAGTATTAGAAAGATTTGAGGGATTTACTCTTTTAGAAGTAAATATTGAAACAGGTAGAACTCATCAAATTAGAGTTCATTTATCACAAATAGGTTATCCAATTGTTGGAGATTTTGTATATTCAAATGGAAAAAATCCATTTGGAGTAGAAGGACAAATGCTACATAGTTGTAAGCTAGAATTTGTTCATCCAACAAGTGGAAAGAAAATGAATTTGGAAGCTAAACTACCAGAATATTTTGAAAGTGTCCTTAAAGAATTGAGAGGATAAATATGGATGAAATAAGACTTCAAAAATATCTTGCAGAATGTGGGGTTGCATCAAGAAGAAAATGCGAAGAGTTTATTGAAGAAGGTAGAGTAAAAGTAAACGGAAAAACAGTAGAGCTTGGACACAAAATAAACCCTGAAACTGATAAGGTTGAATTTGATGGAAAAATAATTAAACAAGAGAAAAAAGAATTTACATATATATTGCTAAATAAACCAATTGGAGTTGTAACAACTGCAGAAGACCAATTTGATAGAGAAACAGTATTAGATTTAGTGAAAGTAAAAACAAGAGTGGTTCCAGTTGGTAGGTTAGATATGTATACTTCAGGTGCGTTGATTTTAACAGATGATGGAGATTTTATTTATAAGGTAACTCATCCAAAACATGAAATAAATAAAACTTATACAGTTACTTTAGTTGGTCAAGTTTCAAATGAAGATATTGAAAAATTAAGACAAGGTGTTGAAATTGATGGTGGATATATAACAAAACCTGCAAGAGCAAGAATTATGAAAATAGATGAACAAAAAAATATTTCAAGAGTAGAAATAACAATTCATGAAGGAAAAAATCGTCAAGTAAGAAAAATGTGTGAAGCAATAGGTAAAAAAGTTATTGCACTTCACAGAGCTAAAATTGGAAATCTTGGAGTTAAAGATTTGAAATTAGGTACTTGGAGATATATGACTAAAAAAGAAGTTGAACAAATTTTAAAATAGACTAAATATTAATTAAATTGTTTATAAAATATAAGTATAATTTACTAAAGAGGAGAAATTTATGGAATATCAAAAATTTATTCCAGAAGGTTGGGAAGAAACCAAAGAAGACTTGAATACAACATTTATTCAAAACGCCTTTGAGTCTGGACAAGTATTGCAAGGATATGTAAATGAATGTGATTCCAATTATAATTTACATTTAAATTTAGGAAATAATATTAAAGGTATTATTCCTAGAAATGAGCTTGAAGGAATAAATGTTGATGATTTTGGATTTTGTAATCCAAATATTTGCAGAAATAAAGTTAATCAATTTGTTCAATTTAAAGTTAAAGAAATTTATGATGACAATAATGTTCTTCTTTCAAGAAAAACAGTTCAAGAAGAAGCTCTTAGTTGGGTTAAAGAAGAACTAAAACCTGGAAATGTAGTGAACCGGAATAGTAAAAAATATGAGGAAATTTGGAGCCTTTGTTGAAATTGGTGGAGGTGTTGTTGGATTACTTCATATAGAAGATATTTCTGTTTCAAGAATAAAATCTCCAGAAGAAAGATTTTCTATTGGACAAAAGATTAATGTTATGATAAAATCAATAGACAAAGATAACAACAAAATTGTTTTATCGTATAAAGAATTACTTGGGGATTGGGATGAAAATATAAAAGAGTACACTGAAAAGACCGTTGTTGAAGGAATTGTAAAAGAAGCAGATAAATTCAAAAATGGAATTTTCATTGAACTAAAACCTAATCTGGTTGGTCTTGCTGAATATAAAGAAGGTGTTGAGTATGGACAGAAAGTAAATGTTTATATTAAAAAAATTATTAAAGAAAGAAAAAAGATTAAGCTTTTAATCGTTTAAGGAGGGTATGTAAAAATGGTAGAAGATCAAGAAATTAAAACTACCGTTTCTCCATTCGCTATTAGAGAGGGAGAAATAAAGACATTTGATGGGAAGGATGGATATGTGTCTATAAATCAAATTATCCATAAAATTAACCTTGGCCATATATCAGATGTGCATTTCAAAATACTAGATTTAGTAAATGAATTTGAATTTTTAACATCAAGACAAATTTATCAAATGCTTAAACATAAAGGAGATGAAATTAAATCTCAAGATAAACTTAATACAAAATTAGATCAATTAGTAAAAACAAAAATATTAACAAGATATTACTTTACTTCAGAAGAAGGAAAAGGTATTTATAGAGTTTATTGTATGGAAAAAATGGGTAAATATTTACTAAACTCAAAAGAAGTTGAATGTAAATGGCAACCAACAGACAATACAAAACCAGTTGCTTTAATGAAAAAGAGATTAGCTGGAAACCAAATAATTGTTGCATATATGAGAAAATCTAAAAACTTTGATGGCTTTAAAGTAAAACCTGCAATAACAGCAAAAATGAATGGAAAAACATTTAAAGCTCATGGCGAAGTAAGAATAGCAAAAGCTGGAAAATCATTATGCTTATTATTTGAAGCTGTAAGAAGAGAAGATGATTGGGAAGCAAAATTTGTTGATAGAATGAGATTATATAAAGATTTCTTAGAAAACTTTGTACCATTTGATTCTGGATATGAAGCTAGACCACAATTAATCTTAGTTTGTGAAGATGATAAACATATGGTAGAAACTTTTAAAGAAATTGTTAAAAACAATTTAGAATTAAACGGAATAAAAGTATACTACACAACTGATTTAAAACAAAATTCTGAAAGCTTAGAAAAATCTTTAACTGAATTTGTTAAAAATGAAGAAACAGGAAAATTCTCTGCAAAGAATGTTGAATTTAAAATATTAGAATAATAAATAAAAAGCTGGTAATTTAACTACCAGCTTTTTTATATGGGTATAAATATTAGATAAATTTAAAACTTTTTATAATGATATAAAAAGGAAAGTAAAAAAGAAACTAATTCATATGAATTAGTTTCTTTTAAAATTAATTATTGTTGTTATTATTTGAATTGAATGATGTTATTGCATCTTCATTATCGAATTTATAAGTTAAATCAGATGTATTTGTTTGAACAGGATCCATATCGTTTGGATTGTTTGGATTACTGTTAAAGTTTATATTTTTTAAATCAAATTTTGCTTTAGTTGCTTTTTCGTCTTCTGCTGTTGATTGACTGATTCCACTATTTGCAAATTTACTAAAGTTAAATGTTTTGATTTTTTGTTTTTCTTTATATCTTGATTCAAGGAAGTCAATTTTTGCTTGACCAACAAGGTTTGCACCACCTAAATTTTTAGTTTTATAAATAATGTATTTGAATTTTAAAGATTGAACCTTACCAGCCTTGTAGTTAGAAATCCATTGCCATTTGATTCCTTTATAAGTATCGTCATATTTACCTTGATCAGTTTTGTAATCATGTGTAAACATCCAACGTCTCTTGTCTCCAAGTTCTTTTTCCCACCATTCATTATCTTCTGGAGTGTTATTACCAAAGATAATTTTAGTTGTACAGTTTGCTAATATTGTTTGTCTATAATTATAATCATCTTTAATACCAAATTGTGATAAGTTTTGTGCAGATATAATTGTTCCAACTCTGTATTTTCTATATAAAGTGAAGATATCTTCTGTTGCTTTACATACGAAAGGAGGGAACTCATCTATGTATAAGAAGTGAGGTATTCTATTTTTTTCATTTCCAGGTCTAGATAAAACTGATTGTTGCATTAATAAAATAAAGAATAGACCGAAAGCTTTGTGAATACTTGCTCCTAAATCACCACGACGTGTACAAACAAGAGTTATATCTCCATTTGCTAAAGCTTTATCATAATTTAAGTTATTTGTTCTATTACATAATATTGTTCTAATTCCAGGATATCTTAATAAGTTTTCAAGTTGTGCTGCAGATGCTTGTAAATATTTTTCTGTTTCTTCACGGTTGTGAGCATCTTTATAAAATGTTTTCTTAAAGTATCCTAATTGGATTTTATAGTTTTGAGCAAGATCAGGGAATTCTTTCATTTGCTCAGCCATTTGTTCTATTAAATCAAAGTCATTTAATAAGTCTAATAAATCTTCTAAGTTAGGTAGTAGACCTTCATGTAATCTTGGATAAACTTCTTTTAACATTAAAACTAAGTTTTCAATTGCTTGAGTTACAATGTTTTGCATAAATGCTTCATCATGAGTTCCACCATTGTGAACTGATTCTGTTGCATACATTCTTTTTAGAATAGAAGATATAGCAATAGATGTTTTTAGTGGATCCTCATATGTAAATGGGTTTAATCCGATTGATTCATTATCATTTGGATCTATAATATGGTATTTCATTCCAAAGTTTGAAGCAACATCTTTTATATGAGAAAGTGATTCATAATCTGGAGCCATATATGTTATACCTAAGTTTTTGTAAATTGTTTTATCTCCATTGTATTCATAAATAAGTTTTTCAAAAAATGTTTTGAATATTTTTTCTTTATTTGGTACAGGAGATATCATGTTTAATGTAAAGTTTTCGTTTATATAATCGTTTGAATAAGGACAATTTAATGTTGCAATATTTGTTTTTAAAGCTGTATATCCTAATTCTTTTGCTTGTTCTTTAAAGAAGTATTTTTTCTCTATATCTCTGGCAATCATTGGTTCATATACCATTGAAGTTTTACCAGAACCTGAAACTCCGACAACTAATGTTGATTCAAATCTTCTTGCCTCAGGTGTTTTTATTGATTTTCCTGTTTCTCTATCTTTACATAGGAACATTTCACAAGTGTAAGGCCCCATTCCAATTGATTTGTCTGATAAGTCAATTCCTTTGTAGTCCCAAATAGATTCTTTGATATATAAAGTATCATCAACTGTTGTATATAACCATTTGAATAATGGGAAGAATGTACATACTGGAATGTACCAACCAAATGCAGAGAAGGCAGGTTTTATTAAATCCATAAATGTAGTTATGATGTAAGAATAATTAGGTACAGAGAATAATAAAAGCCATCCTAATTGGTTAACCCATTGCACTAACATTGAAATTCCAACAATATATAGTACTACAGCATAAGTATAGAAGAAATAGGTTTTTGTATACTTATCTGTTGCGAATTTTGACGCAAAAGAAAAATAGAATGCAAAAACTGGACATGCTAATGCTAAGGTATATTTAATTGGTCCCCAATAATCAACTGATAAACCAGTAAACATTATAAGCAAAATTTCTACAATTCTATCAATTACTATATAGATAGATAACAATGTAAGAATATAGGTTACAAAAGTATTTCTATCTGTTTTTAATTTCTTTAAAAATTTATCTATGTATTTTAAAATCATAACTAAAATTTCCTTTTCTCATAAATATACACATATATATTATCTTACAAAAATGTAAAAAAATCAAGCTTTTTTGGCAAAAAAACGAGATTTCCGTAAGAAAAATCACTAATTTCAAATAATGAATATTAAAAAAATATAATAATACAATTAAATTAAAGGGAGTAGATGAAATTGAAGACAAAAATAAATGATTTTTCAAGCGGAATAATATCATTAATTATTTCTCAAATTTTAATAAAAGTATTTGGTGTTATTTATAATATTTATATAACAAATAAAACAGGATTTGGTGATGAAGGAAATGCAATATATATGAGTGGATATCAGATTTATGCATTACTTTTAACTGTTTCTTCAATAGGTGTTCCAAATGCAATTTCAAAATTAATTTCAGAAAAAATATCTTTAAAAGATTATACAAACTCAAATAGAATTTTTAAACTTTCGCTATTTTTATTTGCAATAGTAGGCTTGTTTGGGTGTATAAGTTTATTTGTTTTTTCTGGATTTATATCAAAAGAAATATTGGAAATTCCAGAAGCAAAACTTAGTCTTATGGTCTTATCACCTGCGATATTTTTTGTTACTTTAAATTCGGTTATAAAAGGATTCTTTAATGGGATTAATAAAATAAAAATAACTGCTAAATCTCAATTTTTAGAGCAATTAATAAAAGCCTTTCTTACAGTATTTTTTGTAGAAATAATAGGTAAAATTTCAAAAAATAATACAGAATTAATGGCTGCAAGTGCTAATTTAGCAACAACAATAGCTACTTTAATTAGTTTGATTTATATGTGTATAGAATATTTAAAAAATACAGACAAAAACAAAATAGGGTACAACTATAAGAGAGAAAGAATATTAGTATTAATAAGAAGAATTTTGAAAATATCAGTACCAATGACATTAAATGCAATTCTATCTTCTTTAGGGAAAAATATTGATTCAATAACTGTAGTAAGGTTTTTAAAAAAGAAATTAGGAGAGGAGCTTGCGATAAAAAAATATGGAATAATAAGTTCTAAAATAGACATATTAATATCAATGCCACTTAGTTTTAATTCTTCAATAGCAACAGCTGTAATACCAGAAATTGCCAAAAATAAAAGCAAAAATGATTTAAATGGAATGATAAAAAAGATAGAATTTTCTTTATTAATAACTTTAATTATTTCAATTCCTTATGCTTTTGGATGTTTATTTTTTTCTAAAGAGATTTTAGAAATTTTATTTCCTAAAGCAAATGAAGGGGCGTTATTGTTACAAATTGCTTCATTAGGTATTGTGTTTTCAATGTTAACACAAACCATTAATTCTATATTGCAAGGTCTTGGGAAAAATAATATTCCAATGTATGCATCTTTGGTTGGAGTTATTGTGAAGATTTTTTCTAATATAATATTAATTCCAATTTATGGAATATATGAAAAAGGAGCGATTATTGGAAATGTTTTCTCAAGTATTGTATCTTTTATAATAGTATATAGAGAATTAGTAAAAACAATTATATTAAAAAAGAAAATTTTTATCTTATCTATAAAACCAATTACCTTAAGTATATTTATGATAGTTATTTCAAAAATGGTATATAAATTTTTGAAAATTTATATATTAAATATTAGAATTTGTGGACTGATTTCCATCGGAATTGCAGTAATAATCTATATATTAGGCGTTTTTGTTATGAAAATGATACAAAAAAATGACATTTTTGAAAGTGTTGAAAATACTGGGGTTGCGGGTTCACAAAACACGAAAAACTTGAAAAATAAGGAAAAATTTTAAAAAAAATAAAAAAAAAGAAGGATTTAAGCATATTTTGGCGAATAAAAATATTGTAGAACAAAAAAATATGATTTCTACATAATACTAAAATCTATTAGGAGGTAATTTTAAAATGAACAAAGCTGAATTAATCGCAGCAATCGCTGCAAAAACAGGAAACACAAAAAAAGCTGCAGAAGAATTTGTAAACGCTTTTGTTAGCACAGTAACAGAATCTTTAGAAAAAGGTGACAAAGTTCAATTAGTTGGATTTGGATCTTTTGAAGTAAGAAAAAGAGCTGCTAGAAAAGGAAGAAACCCACAAACTAAAGAAGAAATCAAAATACCAGCATCAAAAGCTCCAGTATTCAAAGCTGGAAAAGCATTAAAAGATTTAGTAAATAAAAAATAAGAATTATATATAAATTAAATATATGAATTCATATCAAAAAGATACGATGAAAATCGTATCTTTTTTGTTTGGAATAATTATAAAATATATAGAAACATTAATAAATTTGTATTGAAAATGTATTATAAAAACTATTGCAAAATAAAAACATTAAGAATATAATTATAGTGACAAAAACCACGAAGGATAAAAGGGAGGTACTAGAGTTGGAACAATATGAGGTAATTTTTTTAGATGATGATAAAATAACAGTACTAGATAGACAAATGGTTAATGAAGGAGAAAAAGTAGAATATAAAGGAAAAACTCCAACTAAAGAACCAACAAATATGATGACATATACATTTTCTGGATGGATTGGCGAAGAAAGAATGGAAGCAGTAACAGAACGACTTATATTAATTGCTAAATATTCAGCAGAAACAGTTGTTAATTCAAAAGATGAAGCAGCAATGCTAGATGCATCTTTAGAAAATGCAGAAAACACAAATTTAAATGCAACAATAGAAGCTGGACAAAAAGTAACAGAACAACAAAAAGCATTAGAAAAAGATTCTAGAACTGCAGAACAAATTGTAAATGAAGTTTTAGAAAATGGAAAAACTGAAGTTGGAATTGAAGTAAACAAAGATAATGTAGAAAGATAAAATACTAAAGATTTTGGAGGATTACAAATGAGTGTTGTAATTACATTAGAAGATATACGTGCTTATGCAGAAGTAGATTATATAATTAAACATATGAATGAAAAATATAGAGAAAAAGTTCCACAAAAAATGTTGGATTTCTTTGAAACATATAAAGATCCTACATATGAAGTGAAAATTAATCCATATGTGCCTTTACAAAAACAAGGGTTGCAAAGATATGCTCTAGAAATTATAGCATTGTTGCATTTAAAATATTGGTGTGAAGATGAAGAAAGAAAAAAAGAACTATATGGAAGAATGCTTCGTAATCAAGAAAAATTAGATGAACAAATGCGTGAAAAATATAGTGTGGAAAAATTATTTGATAATGCATCAGCAACAATTGTAAAAGATGAATCTGATTTAGAAAAAGAAGATTTTACAAAGCCAAGAGCTGTTCAAAGATATTCTCAATATACTATACAAAACACAGATATACAAGATTATACAGATGTTGTTCATGAAGAAAATAACACATCAGTAGACTCACCAAATGCAAATAATTTGCCAACAAATAATGATGAATCTCCAAAATCATTTTTCCAAAAATTAAAAGAAAAAATAGTAGCAATTTTTGGAAAAAATAAAGCAACACAAAAATAAATTTGTAAATAATAAATTTAGAAACCTTTTCCTTAGAGAAAAGGTTTTTTTATGTATTTAAATAAAATTCAATAAAATGCTTGACAATTGGTGAAAAAAGTAGTAATATATTAATGTTTTAAGAAGAAGCATCCACTTCTCACCTTATCTTAAGTTAAGAGCATAAGGTTAAAATTCAACAATAATAAATATATTATAATGAATTAGTATGTGGATTTGACTTTTTAAAATAAGTCAAATTTTTTTTTTGGGAGGTGTTTTACTATAAAACAAGAATTGCCAATCAATGGACAAATAAAAGAAAAAGAAGTCCAATTAATAGGTGCTGAAGGAGAGAAAATAGGAGTTGTTTCTATTGAAAAAGCTTTAGACCTTGCAGAAGAAGCAAACTTAGACTTAGTTTTAGTTGCTCCAAATGCTAAACCTGTAGTTTGTAAATTAATGAACTATGGAAAATACAAATTTGAGCAAGCTAAAAAAGAAAAAGAGTCTAGAAAAAATCAAAAGACTGTTGAAATAAAAGAGATAAGAGTTACACCAAATATTGGTGAACATGATATTACATTCAAAAGTAAAAATGCTAGAAGCTTTATTGAAGCTGGTAACAAGGTAAAATTTACTGTAAGATTTAGAGGAAGAGAATTAAATAATGTTAAAGCTGGTGAAATAGTTTTAAATAAATTTGTTGAAGATCTTTCTGACATATCAACAGTTGAGAAAAAGCCATTCTTGGAAGGTAAAACAATGTTTGTAATATTATCAAAAAAAGTATAAAAAATGAAGGGAGATTTCAAGATGCCAAAATTAAAAACAAATAAAGCTGCAAAGAAAAGATATTCTTATACAGCTACAGAAAAAGTAAAAAGAACAAAAGCTAACAGAAGACACCGTTTAGCTACAAAAACAGCAAGACAAAGAAAAACAGGAAAAGTACAAAATGCTTATGCAGATAAAACAGTAGAAGCAGGAATTAAAAGATTATTACCATATGGTAACTAGAATGATATTGGAAAGAAAAGGAGTTGAAAATAAATGGCAAGAGTAAAAACAGCAAGAACAACAAGAGCAAGACATAAAAAAGTATTAAAAATGGCTAAAGGATACTATGGTGCAAAACACTACAGATATAGAAATGCTAAACAAGCAGTTATGAAATCTGGAATGTATGCATATGTAGGAAGAAAAGATAAAAAATCTGATTTCAGAAAATTATGGATTACAAGAATCAACGCAGCAGCAAGAATGAATGGTTTAACATATAGCAAATTAATCGCAGGATTAAAGAAAGCTAATGTAACAATCAACAGAAAAATGTTAGCTGAAATCGCTGTATCAGACGCTAAAGCTTTTACAGAATTAGCTGAAATTGCAAAAAAAGCTTAATTAAATTAAGTAAAAAAAATAAAGAATGAAAACTTTAAGTATTAAATTTATTTAGTATTTGAGGTTTTTATTTTTTTGGAAAAAATATTAATATGATTAGAAGTTTTTGATATATATAATTAAGTTAATTGTTGGAGTTTTTATTTAAAAAGTTTATATGAAATAAAATTATAAATTAAATAAGATAAAAAGTTGGTATTTAAACACTTTAGGGTTGCGGTTTTCATAAAATGGTGATATAATTGCTCTGCTCATTTTAGCATTAGACAATTTTAGAAGGAGGCGTTTTTTAGATGAGTACAATTGTATTAACTGGAAAGAACGGAGCTGGAAAGGATACACGGCTCGACAAGTTCATGAAGGGAAGAGAAGACAGATTCCAGGTTTTGGCGATGAGTAATCTTCTCAGAAAGGTGAGAGAAACCGATCCTGAACTTTGGGAAAGAATTGATGCAATCATGAAGGCAGGAGATCTTGTTCCTGATGACATCATCCTTTCCATTGTTGCAAAGGAACTCGAATCCGCAACCAAGACCGTTATTTGTAACGGATTCCCTCGTACAGCAGCGCAGGCGGCCGCAATGGTTGCTATGGGACATGTACCTGACGCAGTTGTAGAACTTCACGTTGACGACGAAGTCGTGGTTCAGCGTGCAAAAGACAGAATTATCTGCAGTAAATGTAAGAAGCCTTACACACTCAACGATTTCAACCCACCTAAGGTGGAAGGCGTGTGCGACGACTGTGGTGCCCCTCTTGTTAAAAGAGATGACGATGAAGAGAGTATCGTAAGAAAGAGACTTGCTCAGTATAATGAACAGACTCCTCCGATTCTGAAAACTCTTATTGAGGCTGGAGCAGAATTCCACAAGATTGACAACAATGCACATAGTGCAGAGGATTCTTTCAAGAACGTGATGTGTATGTATTAAACAGCAACAAAGGCAGCGGATTTCCGCTGCCTTTTTGTTATGTTAAATTTGCTGTATTTTATATAAGAAAATTGTTTATAAAAGGAAAAACCTCCGCGAAAGTTCGCGGAGGCAAGGGCTGTTACGCAGTAAAATAGGACTTGATATCCTTGAAGAATTCTTTCTTCATCTCAGGGCTGGTCCAGTGGAACGTAGGATGGTTTACCACAGTGGACAGTTCGGCGTGGCACTTATCATGGTCGAAACCAAGGTGCTTGTACGTGTTGACATTTTCCTTGACCCAGTTGGAGTCGATGTCGACACGGCAGAGATTGCCGGAAACCTCAGGGAAGAAGCCGTAGATTTTGCGTGCGTTACAGTTTTCAATGTTCTTATTGTTCATGCTCATAAATGTAATCTCCTTTGCGTTGTGAGTGACAATTTATTGTCACAAATTTCATGAATTCCTACATTTATATTATACCACAGTATACATAAATAGTCAAAAAAGGACTAACGTTAACTTAAAACAATGTTATAAAAAATGAAATATGTTTGAAATAGACTTATAAGTACTTATTTGTTAAAATTAATTATAAATATAAGAACATAAAGAGGAAAAAATGAGTTTTTGGGATTTTATAAAAAGTAAATTATTTGGAAAAAAAGAAGCTTTGCCAGAAGCACAGATAGAGCCAAAGGCAACAACACCATATGCAACAAATCAAGGTATTGCTGGTAATGGATTAGATAGTATTAAGGTAAATTACACTCCACAACCACAAAAAACAAATTATATGCCAGAGCCTAATACAATTGAATCAGCATTGCAACAATATTTATATGCTATGATGAAACAATATAATGATGGTAGAACTTTTGATTCGTATTCTATTTTAACATCATTATGTGGAATGGATACAAGTAATCAGGGGAATAATTTACAAAATGAAGCTAATTTTATAAACAGAGTGATGAGAGATAAGCGTGTCAATGTAAGAAATCAGCCACAAGGAAAAGAATATATCAATTTCAGGCATATTCAAAATCAAAGGGATGGAAGTAATACAGATAGAAGATTATATATTAATTGTAAAAGAGAAAATATTGCAGAGCTTGCAGGAAAATTTTATGAAGAATTTGGAGATGACCCATATTATTTTAAATTTTGTACTGATGAACAAGCTTCGTCAAAAAGAAGATCAGAACAATTTGTTTTTTATGTATCATCAGAGCCAAAAGAAATGAATAGAGTTATTCAAACAATTCAAAGAACTAGACAAAAATATCCTCAATTATTTGAAGGCTCTAAAAATATGAATCCTTTTATGAGAAATGTTGATGGTTATATTGGATATGCACCTGATGTAAAAGCTGTACCTAATCCACCGGAAGGTATCAAAAATAAAGCGTGTTATGAAAAAATGAATGGAGAAAAAGAATGGATTGATCCGAGTTATAATACTTTATTAAGTAATGCTTTAACAGATTCTTTCACTTATGCAATGAGAGATGTTGTTGCTCAAGATTATGATTTGACTTCAAAAACAGGTGGACAAATTTATGAAAGAGCATATCCATATGTTAGAGATACTTTAGAAGATGTTTTAAAAAATCCTGAATATCAAAGAAAATTAATTGAAAAAATGAAAGCTAATTTAGAAAAATGCACTCAAAAAAATCCATTGTTAAGTATTAAAGGATTAGAACAAGAAATGACAAGATAAATATATAGTAAAATAAATAATTCAATATAAAAATTATAGAAGTAAAAGTAGTAGATGAGTATAACAGTCTATTACTTTTATTTTTTATACTAATATAAGGAGATGTATAAATAAAAAACAAAGAATTAATTATATATAAAACCTTGAAAATGCTATATTTTTGGTATATAATACTTGCTATCGAAATTCAATAGAAAAGGGAGAGAAAGCTATGGCGTATAATTTTAAAGAAATTGAGGAAAAATGGCAAGAAAAATGGTATCGTGAAGGTACATTTAATGCAAAACAAGATTTTAGTAACAAGAAAAAATGGTATGGATTAATTGAATTCCCATATCCTTCAGGACAAGGTCTTCATGTAGGACATCCTAGAAGTTACACTGCTCTAGATATTATTGCTAGAAAGAAAAGAATGGAAGGATACAATGTTTTATATCCAATTGGTTTTGATGCTTTCGGACTCCCAGCTGAAAATTATGCGATAAAAAATCATGTTCATCCAAAAATAACAACAGAAAATAATATAAATCACTTTAGAGAGCAATTAAAAGCATTAGGATTTTCTTTTGACTGGTCAAGAGAAGTAAACACAACAGATCCAAGCTATTATAAATGGACACAATGGATATTTATCCAACTATACAAAAAAGGTTTAGCTTATAAAGCTACAATGCCAATAAACTTCTGTACAGGATGTAAAGTTGGTTTAGCTAACGAAGAAGTTGTAAATGGTGTTTGTGAAAGATGTGGAAGTCCAGTTGTTCAAAAAGAAAAATCACAATGGATGTTAAAAATAACAGAATATGCTCAAAGATTAATTGATGATTTAGAAGATTTAGATTTCTTAGATAAAATAAAAGCACAACAAACAAACTGGATAGGAAGAAGCGAAGGTGCAGAAGTTAATTTTAAATTAGCTGCAAATGGAGAAGAATTAGATTCTAATCTATTAATCTACACAACAAGACCAGATACAATATTTGGTGCTACATATATGGTTGTTGCTCCGGAACATGAAGTAATTAAAAAATATGCAGACAAAATTACAAACTTAGAAGAAGTAAATGCTTATAAAGAAAGAGCTGCTTTAAAATCTGATTTTGAAAGAGCAGAATTAAATAAAGAGAAAACAGGTGTTGAAATTAAAGGAATTAAAGCTATTAATCCATTAACAAACGAAGAAATTCCAGTTTGGATTTCAGACTATGTTTTAATAACATATGGAACTGGTGCTATTATGGCTGTTCCAGCTCATGATGATAGAGATTTTGAATTTGCTAGAAAATTCAATTTACCAGTAAAACCTGTTATTATGCCTAAAGCAGATACAGAATGTGGTCAATTACAAGAAGAATTAGAAGCAAAATTTATTGCTTTATTTAATGATGGAAATAATGAAGAAAATGATCCTGCTTATATGAAAGAAGCATTTACAGATGTTGAAAATGGAATTTCTGTAAATTCAGGATTTTTAAATGGATTACCAAGTAAAGAAGCAATTGAAAAAGCAATTCAATATATTGAAGAAAATAAATTAGGTGAAAGAAAAGTAAATTACAAATTAAGAGATTGGGTATTTTCTCGTCAAAGATATTGGGGAGAACCAATTCCTATGGTTTATTGTGAAGATTGTGGATGGAATCCAATTCCAGAATCAGAACTTCCTTTAGTATTACCAGATATTGAAGATTATGAACCAGGTGAAAATGGAGAATCACCTCTAGCAAAACAAACAGAATGGATTAAAACTAAATGTCCATGCTGCGGTAAAGATGCTAAAAGAGAAACAGATACAATGCCTCAATGGGCTGGTTCATCTTGGTATTTCTTAAGATATATGGATGCTCATAATGATGAAGCTTTAGCTTCAAAAGAAGCATTAGAATATTGGTCACCAATTGATTGGTATAATGGTGGTATGGAACATACAACACTTCACTTATTATATTCAAGATTCTGGCACAAATTCTTATATGATATCGGAGTAGTTCCAACTAAAGAACCATATCAAAAACGTACTTCTCATGGTATGATTTTAGGAACAAACGGAGAAAAAATGTCTAAATCAAAAGGAAATGTTATAAATCCTGATGATATAGTAAATGAATTTGGTGCAGATACATTCAGAGTTTATGAAATGTTTATGGGACCATTTGATCAAACAGCTCCATGGTCTATGGAATCAATTCGTGGATGTGGTAAATTCTTAGACAGAGTATGGAATATGCAAGAAATTTTAGTTGATGGAGAAGAATATTCTAAAGAACATGAAAAAATGATGCATAAAGCAATCAAAAAAGTAACTTCAGATATTGAAGAAATGAAATTTAATACATCTGTAGCTGAATTTATGAAAATGACAAATGAATTCTACAAAGATAAAGTTATTAATAAAGCTGAATATAAAACATTCTTACAATTATTAAATCCATTTGCACCTCATATGACAGAAGAGTTATTCTCTATTTTAGGAGAGTCAAAAACAATTAATGAAACACCTTGGCCAACATATGATGAAGCAAAAACAATTGATGATGAAATTGAAATACCAGTTCAATTAAATGGTAAAGTAAAAGCTGTTGTTTTAGTAGCAAAAGAAGCTTCTGAAGAAGAAGTAAAAGCTGTTGTAGCAGCTAATGAATCTGTTCAAAAAGCAATTGATGGAAAGACAGTTGTTAAAGAAATTTATGTAAAAGGTAGAATTTACAATATTGTTGTAAAATAATATATATGAATTATAGTGAATAATTTATATATACTAATTATGCATTGATTATATATTAATAAATGACGATACTTGAAGGTATCGTCATTTTTGTATGTTTATGCATATATAATTGCTAGCGAGAAGCGGGTGGGAATGGTAATTTAGATAATAAAAAGAAATCCCTCGTACGAAGTGGTACGAGGGAAAAGCTTGGTTTAATGTTGGGATGCGTATGCCATTTCTTCTGCTTTCACAGCAGTGGCGATGGCAATTTTTGTGTTCTCAGTGAATTCGAGAGTCGAATACACATCCAACTTCCTTAAATTTTCCACAGAGTTTTTGGGGATTCTCAATTCCTTTGTGGCGAATCCGGGAAGAAGGGTATATTCATCTGTTGCTTCATGTGTGCTGCTGATAGGGATTTGAACATAATCCGGAGCACTGCCGTAGGTACGCTTGGCGTAGATGAAATTTTCATCCATCACACCAGTGAATTGTATTCCTTCAAAAGAAGAATCAATAACGTCGTTTTCATCCATCAATTGAACATTAACTCTAACTTGTTTCATTTTAATTCCTCCAATTGTTGAAGTGTAATATATATGTTTAGTGCCTTGGAAAAAATATAAAAATTTAACCAAAACAAATTATAGCACATTTTTATGTAAAGTACAAGTGGAGTCTTGGAAATATCCAGGTCTAAAAAACAAATCCCACTCAAGACTTAGTCTTATAGTGGGATTTTGTTTTGGGGTGCTACGTTATTTTAGAGCTAAAACAAAAGCTCTCTCGTGTTCTTTGGTTTTTCCTGATATTGGAATTTCTTGAATGTTTGGTAATTTTGCAACTGTTTTTAGAGAGGCAATATTGTCTTTTTCTATCATAAAAGACAAATAAGCAGGTTTGGGAACAGACCGAGTAAAAGCTTCAAGCGCTTCAGACATATAGCCTTTTTGGCGATGCTTAGCATCGATTAAAATTGCCATATCGAGCTCTAATGGTTTTGTTCTTAAAGCAACTGCAATAATTGCTCCAACTAATTGATGAGAGATTTTGTCTTCGATTACGACATAGAAATCTCTTGTAAAATCACCTCTGGAATAGTAGTCCAAGATTAATTCTTGAGTTTCTTCCAGATTCTCATTCCAACAATAGGGGACATATTTTCTAATTGTAGCATCACTTGTCATTTGAAAATAACTTTCTGCATCTGCTATTGTGAATGGCCGAAGCAGAAGTCTTTCGGATTCAATTGAATAACTCATCTTAAAATGACCTCCGCCAAAATTTTTCGGATTCCATTATACCATAAATAAAATAATTTGTATATACCTTAACTAAGCTACGAACGAAGGATATATTAATATTTTAGGTTAGGTAATTGTCTTGCTAAAGTTTCATAATTTGGAACATATTTTTTCAACATGTCATAGAATTTTTTTGAATGAGTTTTATATTTTAAATGACAAAATTGATGAAAAACAACATATTCAACGATTTCTTTTGAGTACATAACTAAATATGGATTTATTGAGATACTTTGTGTATCTTTATCACAAGTAGCAAGAGTAGATGCCATTTTTTTGATTTCATAATCTTCTGGCGCGAAACCAAAAGTATGTCTTGCTTTTTCCATAATGTTTTCAATTTCATTTTCAGCAATTTTTGTATACATTTTTACTAAAATTACATCTAATAAATCTTGATTATTTCTTTTTCTATAATTCATAGGTAAATGAATATTTATACAATTTTCTGTTAAATTTAGTTCTGGTTTTTCTGTTCTTAAATAGTAAATATTAACAGAATATTTTGTTCCAAAAATTCTTGTGAATTTTGGTAAAAGTGTTTCATCTTTTCCAAGTATAAAGTTATTATTAAAATTGATTTTTTCCTTTGTATTAGTGAAGTTTACTCTTTTAAAAATATTCATTTTATTTTCCTCCTACAAAATATTTGTTCGCGAATGTTTGTTTGTTTTATTTTACATATTGATTAATAAAATGTCAATACTTTTTTCGAAAAAATGTTCGGTATTTTTTGCGAACGTTTTTTGTACTTAGAGAGAGTAAGAAATATGAAACAAAAATATTTTTTTTATTGTTTTTTTATTTTCGGTTTTGATATTAAAGAGGCAATATATCCAAAAAAGATTGCAGCTGCAATTCCACCACTAGCAGCTTTAATTCCACCAGTGAATGCACCAACTAATCCACTAGACTGAACTTCAGAAACAGCACCCTTAGCAAGTAAATTTCCAAAACCAGTAAGGGGAACAGTAGCACCACAACCAGCAAAATCCACTAAATGTTTGTACCATCCAAGACCTCCTAAAATTGCGCCTATCGTAACATAAGCAACCAAAATTCTTGCTGGAGTTAATTTCGTTTTATCTATTAAAATTTGAGCAATAATACAAAGAGCACCACCAACAATAAATGCTTTTAAAATCATATACCAATCCATAAAATTTATCCTTTCAATTTGTTATAAAATAGCAAAATAAATTTTTATTATTTTATGTGCTATAATTCAATACTAATAGCATGAGCGATTCCAGGAATAGATTCTCCTTGTTGACTACTTGTGGAATTCATTAAAGCTCCTGTTGCCATTAATAAAACTTTTTTATATTGTTTTTCTTGAAGCATTTTATAAATGTAACCAGAAAAAACAGTTGCAATACAACCACATCCAGAACCACCAGAGTGTGTATCTTGTTTGTCTTTGTCAAAAATTAAAACACCACAATCATTATAATTTGATTTTATGTTATAACCTTTTGAACTAGCTAAATCGATTAAAATATCTTTTCCAATATGACCTAAATCACCTGTAAAAATTGCGTCATAATAACTTGGATTTCTACCAGTATCTTTGAAATGACGAATTAGTGTATCTTCTGCAGCACCAGCCATTGCAGCTCCCATATTGTTTGCATCTTTAATTCCCATATCAACAATTTTTCCAGGAGTGAAACTTGTTATAAAAGGACCAGTTCCATCTTTGGTTAGAATTGCACTACCAGAACCAGTAACAGTCCATTGACTTGATTGAGGTCTTTGATTTCCAAGTTCTAGAGGGAATCTGAATTGTTTTTCTGCACTACAAAAATGGCTAGAAGCAGCACAAACACAATTAGTAGCAAATCCACCATCAATAAAACTAGAAGCAACAAGCATTGATTCAACAAAAGTTGAACAAGCACCAAATAAACCAATAAAAGGAATATTAGTTTCTCTTAAACCAAAAGAAGAAGCAATACATTGATTTAAAAGATCACCAGCAAAACAAAAGTCAAAATCTCGAGCAGCAATTCCAGATTTTGAAATAGCCATATTAACAGTTTCTTTTACAATTTTACTCTCAGCAGATTCCCAACTTTTTTCACCCCAAAATTCATCCTCTAAACATTGATCAAAAAATTGGTGAAGAGGGCCGCCTTTTTCTTTAGGACCAACAATACTAGCAGTAGCAGCAATATTTACAGGATTTTCTAACATATAACTTTGATTACCAACTTTTTTCATTTTTTCTCCTTTTTTAAACTAAAATTAAACTTTGTGTATTGAAAATAATGTAAATGATTCCGACTAAAATGCTTGTTGAAATACCGTACACAAGAACCGGCCCAGCAACAGTGAACATTTTAGCTCCAACACCCATAACATAACCTTCAGACTTATATTCCATTGCTGGAGAAACAATTGAATTGGCAAAACCAGTAATTGGAATTAAAGACCCAGCACCAGCAAATTTTCCAATTTTATTAAATATATTAAGACTTGTTAAAAATGCACTACAAAATACTAAAATCATAGAAACAATAGTATATGAAGTAGATTCATCAACACCACGAGTTTTACAAATTTCAAAAATAATTTGACCAATACTACAAATTAATCCACCAACTAAAAATGCATTAAAACAATTTTTTAAAATAGGTGAGTTTGGTGTTTTGTCATCAACATAAGCTTGATATTCTTCTTTACTTTGAATAGGTTTCAAAAAATCATCTCCTTTAAAAAAATATTCATAAATATATTTTCCTAAAAATACATTTGTTATTCATAAAAAAATCACAAATGATTAGTAAAATTGCAAACGTAGAATAAAATAATTATTTATAAAAATAAAAAGGAGATACTATATAAAAATATAGTTTAAAATGAAAATGGATAAGTATTTAAATCAATTAAGTAAAACTTATAAAAATATTCAAGAAGTTAGTGAAGAGATTATAAATCTTCAAGCAATTTTGAATTTACCAAAAGGTACAGAATTGTTTTTAAGTGATATTCATGGTGAGTATGAAGCATTTATACATCTTTTAAATAATGGTTCTGGAATTATAAAAAGTAAAATTGAAAGTATATATGAAAAAAGTTTAACTGAAGAAGATAGAAAAGATTTAGCAACTTTAATTTATTATCCAGAAGAAAAATTAAATCTGGTTAAGAAAACAAAAACAAATTTAAATGAGTGGTATAAAATTACTTTATATAGATTAATCGAAGTTACTAAAGCAGTAAGCTCAAAATATACTCGTTCAAAGGTTAGAAAAGCTATGCCAGATGGATTTGATTATATTATTGATGAATTGCTACATCTTCAAGGTGATGATAGTAATAAAGAGTTATATTATAGTCAAATTGTAGATAGCATTATAGACTTAAATAGAGCTGATAATTTTATTGTTGCAATTTCAGAATTAATAAAAAGAATGGCTATTGATCATCTTCATATTGTTGGAGATATTTATGATAGAGGTCCAGGTGCTCCAATTATTATGGATAAATTAATGAATTTCCACAGTTTAGATATAGAATGGGGAAATCATGATATTCTTTGGATGGGAGCTGCAAGTGGAAATGAGGCTTGTATTGCAAATGTTGTAAGAATTTGTAGTAGATATGATAATTTGGCAACTTTAGAAGAAGGATATGGAATTAATATTAGACCTCTTTCAATATTTGCAACAGAAACATATAAAGGAGATAGTTGTAAACCATTTTTGCCTAGAAATAAAGAAGTTTCAAAATATAGTAATACTGATAAAATTGTTTTATCTAAAATTCAAAAAGCTATGGCTATTATTCAATTTAAAATTGAAGGTCAATTAATAAAAAAACATCCTGAATACAAAATGAAAGATAGACTTTTACTAGATAAAATGAATCTTGAAAAAGGTGTTGTTGTAATTGGTGGAACAGAATATAAATTAACAGATACAAATTTTCCAACGGTTGATAAGAAAAATCCATATAAATTATCAAAAGAGGAAGAAGAAATTATTGAAAGATTAAAGATGTCTTTTATGCATAGTGAAAAATTAAACAAACATGTTAATTTCTTATATGCAAAAGGTCATATGTATCAAAAATTTAATTCTAATTTGCTATTCCATGGATGTGTTCCTATGAAAGCAAATGGAGATTTTGATAGTGTTGAAATAATGGGAAAATCTTTAAAAGGAAAAGAACTATTAGACTATATTGAAAATGTTGCACACAAAGCTTATTTTGGAGAAATGAGTGAAGAAACTCAAGACGCAATTGATTTAATGTGGTATTTTTGGGCTGGTCCAAAATCACCATTATTTGGAAAAGAAAAAGCTGCAACTTTTGAAAGATATTTTGTGGAAGAAAAAGAACTTCACAAAGAATCAAAAAATCCATATTATACTTTGATAAATGAAGAAACAATTTGTGACAAAATTTTAGAAAATTTTGGACTTGGAGAGGAAGAAGATAGCCATATAATAAATGGTCATATGCCAGTTAAAGCTAAAGATGGAGAAAGTCCAGTTAAAGCAAATGGAAAATTGATTGTAATAGATGGCGGTTTTGCAAAAGCATACCAACCAACTACTGGTATTGCTGGATATACATTAACTTATAATTCTCATGGTTTAGTTCTCGCAATGAATGAACCTTTTGAATCAAAATGTAAAGCAATTGAAGAAGGTTTAGATATTAAAGCTCAAACAATTTTGAAAGAAAATATTCAAACAAGAAAAAGAGTTGCTGATACAGATATTGGTGAAAAATTAAAAGAAGAAGTTGAAGATTTAAAACAATTATTAGTAGCTTATAGAGAAGGCGAATTAAAAGAAAAAATTTAATATTACATTTACATTACTTTTACTCAATAAATGCCCCAAAAATATTGACTTTTTTTGTAAAAAAAGATATAAATAACATAGAAATATGTGTTTTTTTACCTTAATAAAAAATGGACTTTTAAAGATAAAAATTTTGAGGCAAAAAATAATAATTTTTGTATAAAAAGTACAGTAAATTTTGGTGATAAGGCAAATAATTTTCATTTGCCTTATTTTGTTTAATAAAACGCATAAAGTTAGATCTTTTAGAGATTGCATATATTTTTTATATTAATGCAAAATAAGTATTAATGTAACAAAGGAGAAAAAATAATGTCAAGTTGTTTAGGAATTTATGTAGATAAGAACTTAATAAAATATGCAAAATTAAAAAAAGTAAGAGATACTTTTAAAGTTGAAGCATTTAATGTTGAAGTTTTTGAAGATTTAGAAAAAGCTTTAATAAAAGTAATTGATGAAACAAATAGTTATAAAGTTCCTATAAGTATTAATATTTCAAATGAATTATACAATTATTTTGATGTTTTCTCAGTTTTAGAGAAAAAAGATATTACAAAATCTTTAGATATAGAATTTGAAATGTTATGTTCTGAAAAAGGTTATGATAAAAAATATTTAGAATCTAGATATATTTTGATGGATAATAAAGAAAATTATGAAAAATATAATGCTTTATATATTTCAGCAAATAAAAAAGAAATAGATCAAAAACTAGATATTTTATCTGACTACAGATTATTTACAATGACTCCTGTTTCAACAAGTATAACAAATTTAGTTGAAGCAAACGAAAATGAAAATATAGCAATTGTTAATATCGAAAATGAAACAAAAATTACAACAATAATAGATGGTCAAATAACAAGAGTTGATGTTTTAAATTCTGGTTTAGAAACTGTTGTTGAAAAAGTTAATAAATTAGAATTATCTTGGAAAAAAGCTTATGAAGTTTGTAAAAATATAACAATATATGATCATGAAACACAAAGCTTAGATGAAAACGAAAATGAATATATTGATATTGTAATGCCTGTGTTAAATAAAATAGCTAGCGAAATGAAAAAAGTATTTGGAAGCTATAAAGAAAAAATTAATAAAATTTATATAACAGGTATGGGAGCAACAATAAGCAATATAGATTTATATTTCCAAGACTATTTAAAAAATATTAATTGTGAAATATTAAAACCATTTTTTATAGAGCCAAATTCACTTAAAATTCCAACAAAAGAATATATTGAAGTTAACTCAGCAATAGCTCTTGCATTAGATGGTTTAGGATATATAAATAAAGATTTAAATTTTGCACCAGTTTCAAAATTCGACAATATTGAAATTGAGAATTTATTAAATTCAAAAGAAAATTTTGATATAAAAAATTGGAGAGAATTATTTAAAGAACCACTTGATATTCAAGAAAAAATGATTGTCAGAGGAATTGCAGCAGCATTAATAGCAATTGTTGGTTTCTCTTGTATAGGTGGAGGAATTTATAGTAAAAATAAAAAACAAATTGAAGTTGCAAATGAAAAATTGCAAGAATCAACTTCAGAAATAGCAGAAATGGAATCAGAACTTTCACAAATTCAAAGTTACACAAATGCATATGCAAGCTTAATAAGTAGTGCAGAATCAACAAGTGATACAAGTTCTCAATCAACAAGAGTTATTTCAAAAAATGCAGTTCCAAATATGCTAAACAAAATAATGTTTATAATACCTCAAAAGGTACAATTAATTTCTATAGAGAATACAGAAGATAATCATATAGTTATAGAAGCAGTATCAGAAAAATATGAACAATTAGGATATTTTCTAGCAGCAATAAAATCAGATGGAATGCTTGAAAATGTTCAATCAACAACTGGAACAAAGAGTGACTCGCTTATCCAAATTACTATAGAGGGAGATTTAAAATAATGAGAAAATATTTATTAATTCTTGTACTTGTGATAACTTGTTTATTATGCTTTTTATTAATGAATTTTGGTTTTACTATAATACCAAGTTATAAAGAAGTTAACATATCTTCAACAGAGAAAAAACAAGTTTTAGCAGGGTTAAATACTAAAAATTCAACAGAATTTTTAGCTAAGAAAACATCTTTGAATTCTGCTGTTCAAGAATACAAAAATAAAAAGGCACAATATGATACATTAGTTCAAGAGGGAAAAATAACAGAAGCAACAGTGAATTCAATGGAATTATATGATGTTGATTTCTTATGGACAACAATTGGAAATTATGCAACACAAAAAGGTGTTACATTACAATTTGATGTGTCAAAAAGTGCAACAAAAACATCGATTTTACCAGAATATGTTATATGTGATTTAAACTTCACGATAACAGGTGATTATATAGCAATAACAGATTTCATTTATAGTATGGAAAATGATGATAAACTAAATTTTGAAATAAGAGATTTCTTAATGGAAAAAGGCGGAGAAAACTTACAAGCAACATTTATTGTAAAAGATGTACCAATCAATAGTAAAAACTTATCAACAGTTCCAACAACATCTGGTAGTGTTTATACAGATATCGTAACTGAAAATTAAAATAAAGAGGTAAATGTAATGAATAATAAAATTGTTAAAGAAGCATTTATAATACTATTACTTTTCATAGTAATAATGTTTTGTTTAGGAATATTATTTTATGATTCTATGTCTATAGACACAGATGATATTGTTTCAGTAAAATATGAAACTAGTGATAATGTAAATAATGTTCTAACTGAAATTCAAAATAATAGTGGTGTAGATGTAACAAAACAAACTTCAAATTCAGTATTACAATCTTATAGTATTGGTGCAGAAGATTTAACAGTTTATGCATCAGATAATTCTTATGAAAGTGGAAAAAAAGATCCTTTTGCAGAAACTTCAGAATCAATAGATGAAGTTGTTACAACTACAACAAAAACAGGAACAACAACAAATTCACAAACTAGCAATCCTGTAGAAGTTGAAAATAAAGTAGTTGAAAACCAAAACATTGTAGAAGAGAAAAAGACATCAAATACAGTAAAAAGCACTGTTCAAAATACAGTAAAAAATACAATTTCAAAAGAGAAAACAGAAAGTTCAGTAGGAACTTTCTTTGAAGATAAGAATTCAAAATAAAGGAGTAATAATATGAAATCTCAAAAGGGAATGGCAATACAAAAATTTGTAGTACTAATTGTTGTATTAATGATGCTATTAGGAGTTACTACATATGTTGTTATGCAAGATAATGGTATTTACGAAAGAGAAGTTGAACCTCTTGTTAATAATTTAGTAGAAGAGGCTAATGTAACAACTCAAAAATAAAAAAATAGGCATATGCATTTTTCTTGTAATGTATATGCCTAATTTAGTATATATTTAGGATTGAATTATGAAGAAAAAAATTATGCCTTTAGAAATAATTTTTTCAATAATCGTAGTTTGCAGTATTATTTTTTGTATAACTTTAATTTCATTTGAAATAAAAATATCATCGCAAAGGATAAATAAAAAATCAGAAGCAGCCTTGATTTCTAGTAGTATATTAGAAAATATTAAAATTAGAAATTTTGATGATATAGAAAAATATATTGAAGAACTTTCCTATGTTGGAATATCAAAAAGGATAGAGGGAAATGTGCAATATATAACTGTTTATGGAAATGAATTTTCAGAGAATTTTTTTGGAACACAAATTCCAAGTGACTATATTGTAGAATTACAGATTGAAAATTATGGAGAACAATTTAATTTAGTTAAAAATATAAAAGTAGCTGTAAAGTATTCTGTAAATAAAAAAGTAGAGAGTGTAGATGTATCTACAGTAATTGAAAGAGAAAACATTGGAGAATGTAATTCTCCAGTGATTAATGATGAATACTTTAATAGTTTGGGAATATATTTGGACGACTATGAAATTATACCAATTAAATATTCAGAAAATGATAATTCTTATGTTGTAACAAGTGCTGATGATATTGAATGGTATAATTATTCTTCAAAAAAATGGGCAAAAGTAGTTGTATTTTCGAGAGAAGGTGATTCTTTAAAAGATTTATTTTTAAATCAAGATGGAACTTTAAATGAAAATGTAAATTACTATAATTCTATATTAGACTTAAAAAATTATATTTATGTATGGATTCCAAATTTTTCAATAAAAGATGATATTTCTTATTTTAGATATGGAACAGGTAAAAAAGCTATAAAAATGGAATTGTTATATACTAATAATAAATTTTTGTATTTAAATAAAACAGGAGAAGATGTTAAAGATATATCAGAAGAATGTAGTTTTGAAGGAATATCTGGAGTTTGGAAAAAATTGGGAGATGAAGAAGATGCATATTATAAAAATTTTAATTTAACAAAATATGCACCAATAAATATTTATTAAAAAAAGGAAAGGAGGAACTATATGCAAAACTTTTCATGTAAAGTATTAACACCGCAAGGACAAGTTGCTGAAATAAACTTGAGAGAAAATGATAAAATGTCATGTATGAAAAAATTGAAAAGAAATGGTATGACACCAATAAGTATAGAACCTTCTTTCAATATATTGCAAAATAAAAAATCCAAAAAAATCACAGCAACAATACATTCTAGAAAAAAGAAAAAGGCTTTTTTATTAAGAACTATAAGTGATATTGAATTATTTAATAAAGTTTCTATAGAAGAAATAAAAGATTTTACAGAAGACTTATATGCTTTGAGAAAGTCAAATTTTTCTACAAAACATTCTTTGCTTACAATAATAAATAAAACTGAAAATCCTGCTTTTAGAGAATGTTTAAAAAATGTTTTAAGTTCTATTGAAGCTGGTAAATATCTATATAAAGCTATGAAAGAACATAAAGATATTTTTCCTCTTGTATATATAAATTTAATTAAAACAGGAGAACTAACCAAATCATTAGATGAATCTTTAAAACATGCTATTACATATCTTGAAGATGAGCAAAAAATAAAAAAGAAAGTTAAAAATATTTTATTACCTAATATATTGTCTTTCTTTGGAATTATAATAATGCTTATTCTTGCAATTTTAATTGTAATACCAAACCTTCAAAATATATTAATGTCATATGGAACAAACATAAAGATGCCAAAAATATTAAGTGTAATTTCAAGCTTAATTAATGTATTTATAAGATTTTGGTATATTTGGTTATTAATAATAATTGGATTTGGAATATGGTTTGCAAAATATATTAATTCTGAAAATGGAAAAATAAAAATAGATTCTTTTAAATATAACAATAGATTAGTTGGAAAGCTATTATATTTATTAGATTTTTCAAGAGTTATAAGAAGTATATTTTTAAATTTACAAAATAAAATGAGAATTCAAGATGCTCTTGAAATAAGTAAAAATGTTACTAAAAATACATATATGTTTGGATTGATTGAAAAATCAATTAATAATGTTTATGTTGGAAAATCTTGGTTAGATGTTTTTTCAAATGAAAAATTATTAAATCCAATAATTCTAGAATTACTTAAGAGAAGTGAAAAAACGAAAGCTGTTCAAGACTTTTCTTCAGCACTTAAATATTTGGATAAAGACATCGAAAAAGAGATTAATAAAGTTTTAAAAAAATTACCAGAAATATCATATATTTTTGTTGGATTAGCTTTACTATTATTTGTGGTAACAGTTCTAATTCCTTGTATGCAAATATATTTGAGCGGATTATTATTTATTTAAATTTAGGAGGTACAAATGAAAATAGGAATTGATTTAGGTGGAAGTCATATTGGAATCGGATTAATTGAAGGTGTTGAATTAAAAGAAACAGTAGATAGATTTTTCACTCAAGAAGATAGAACAAATATAGAAGAAGCTATTTTAAGACATATAAATGAATTAGTAAAAGAATTACTTGAAAAAACAGGAGTAAATTTAGATGAGATTGTAAGTATTGGTGCTGCTTGCCCTGGAACTGTTGCAAATGGAAAAGTTACTTCTTGGAATTTAGGTTTAAAAGAGTTTGATTTGAAAAATAAACTTATAGAAATGTTTAATAAACCTGTAACTGTTAGAAATGATGGAAAATGTGCAGCTCTTGTAGAGAAGAAATATGGTGCTATGAAAGATTATGATGATTGTGTTTTTGTAAACATTGGTACAGGTGTTGGTGGAGCAGCTTTCTTAGGTGGAAAATTATTAGAACCAAAAAAATATTCTGGTTTTGAATTTGGTCATATGACTTTAGTAAAAGATGGCATTCCATGTACTTGTGGAAAAAAAGGATGTTTTGAAAGATATGCATCTATAAAATCATTAAAAAATAGAATTACAAAAACTTTAAACATAGATAGTTCAGATATTTCAGGTCAATATATGAGAGAACATTTAATGGTTGAATATCATGATCAAGTTCAAGGAGATATTGAAGATTTCTTAAGTTATTTAAGAATAGGAATTTGTAATTTAATAGATATTTTTGAACCAGAAGTTGTATGCTTCGGTGGAAGTTTTTCTTATTATGAAGGACATCCAGTTTTAAATAGATTAATTGAAGATATAAACAAACCAGATATGACTTTTAATGAAGGTGAAAAACCAAAAATTGTTACAGCATTTTTTAAAAATGATGCAGGAATTATAGGTGCAACTATCGATAATTAAAAAATCAACAGATAAATATAACTTGCCAAAATAAAGTGAACATTGTGTGAAACTTTATATGGCAAGTTTTTGCTTTTAAATCAAGGTTTATAGAGGTTTTGCATGAGTGCGTAAAATTGACTTTATTAACATAATATGGTATAATATAATGTGTTGAAAAACATTGAAGCTGTAAGTTCTAGACTCAATATTAAGGAGGAATATTATGACTACTGCAATGAGCTACAATTTTAATGAAGAGTATCGGCTCAAAAACCATTGCTGCAGAATGTATGTAAAGCCATGCACTGAAGAAGCAGTGAGAGATTTGGAGTATCTTATGAACAATGAAGGTGCATCCAGCAAATTAAAAATCGAAATGAAAAGAGGATGGTATGAAATTACCTCCTTGCAGCAGATTGGAGATACTTTCGACTATATCTATAGCTTGTGGGGAATCACTCATCGGAAGTTTATTTCTCAGTCGAAAGGTGATTATCCTCAGGTGAAGATTATTTCCAATAAAGCGTATCTGAAATCCCGTAAGTGGTATCAGAAGATTTTTGATTTTTTCTTCTCGAGAGAGCCTGAAGTAGCGGTTGTGGCTGTATAATGATTTTCGCAAGATATCAGGACTAACAGCAACTGCGTCTGGGAATATCGTTTGAAGAATAATTTCGATAAGTGATCCAGATTTTAATCATCCCGTTCTTTTCAAAGGACGGGATGATTGTTTTTTATTGCTTATTATGATAGACATAAAAACTGAATAGGTTGACAATAATTGGAAATAATAGTATAATAATTAACAGTATTAATGAGATTTATATAAAAATAAAAGAGTTCGGAAAATATTAGAAATAAAAATGTACGGAAAAATAAATATTATAAAAGATTAGAGAATAAGGAGATTGTAATTTTCTAATTAAAGTAGGTGTGTGCAAGAAATAATATTTATACTATTAAAAATGCAATAAAAAAACATAAGATACGAAATTTATTTATGTTTATAATATTTAATCGCAAAAAGTATTTTCTGATAGTCTAGAAGTAGGCTATTTTTTTGATGCTCTAATTTTATAAAAATAGAAAAAAATGTATATTTTGTAAAAGTGTACGTTTATTTTGCTTTGAAATTGAAAATAATTTTATTTATAGAAGAGATAAAATATAAATTTTAGAATACGAGAAAAGAAATAATTAGGAAAGGAGAGTATATTAAAGGAACGGTCTTTAATATGCGAATAAAAATGGAAGAAATAAAAAAATCAAATGAAAAAGGAAAAAAGGTAGTTAGAAAAAGAGTTAAAGTAACGAAAAAGAATACAAATAAAACTACAGAAAAAACAGCAGAAAACAAACCTGCTATAGTGAAAAATCAAATAATAAAAAAACAAAATAATTTACCAAAAATAAGTGTTAAAGAAAACAAATTACCTAAAGTATCAAAAAAAGAAAATTTGGCACCAGCTGTGAGTAAAAAAGATGATTTAACACCAACTGCTATAAGAAAGAAAAACAAATCAATCATTAATTTAGGATTAGAAGAAAATCCAATTGCAATAAAAGAAGACTTTATGTTTAAAAAAGAAAATTTAAAAATAATTCCTTTAGGTGGAATTGAAGAAATTGGAAAAAACATTACAGTTTTCGAATATGGAAATGATATTGTTATAGTGGATTGTGGTGTTGCATTCCCAGAAGAAGATATGCTTGGTATAGATTTAGTAATACCAGATTTTTCTTACTTAGAAAAAAATAAAGAAAAAATTAGAGGATTAGTAATAACTCATGGTCATGAAGATCATATTGGTTCTATTGCTTATCTTTTAAAACAAATGAACATACCAATTTATGCAACAAAATTAACATGTGGATTAATTCAAAATAAATTACAAGAACATCATTTAGATAAAGTTGCAAAATTGAATGAAGTAAGACAAGGTCAAACAATCGTACTTGGAAAAATGAGAGTTGAATTTATTAGAAGCTGTCATAGTATTCCAGATTCAGTTGCTCTTGCAATTCATACTCCAGTTGGTACTGTGGTTCATACTGGTGACTTTAAAATTGACTATACTCCAATAGATGATCAAAAAATAGATTTAGGAAGATTAGCAGAGCTTGGAAATAAAGGTGTTTTAGCACTTCTTTCAGATAGTACAAATGCTGAAAGAAAAGGCTATACAATGTCTGAAAGTACAGTTGGAGAAGTTTTTGATAAATTATTCTTAAATTGCAAAAAAAGAATTGTTATAGCGACATTTGCATCAAACATGCATAGAGTTCAACAAATAGTTAACTCAGCTGTTGCAAACAACAGAAAGATTGCAGTTTGTGGAAGAAGTATGATAAATATGATTCAAACTGCAGTAGAACTTGGATATATTCATGCACCAAAAAACATATTTATTGATTTGGATATGATTAAAAATTATTCTGATGACCAATTAGTAATTATTACAACTGGAAGTCAAGGTGAACCAATGTCTGCTTTAACAAGAATGGCAAATGGTGAACATAGAAAAATAAATATTAATTCAAATGACTTAGTAATAATTTCTGCAACACCAATTCCAGGAAATGAAAAATATGTTTCTAAAGTAATTGATGATTTAATGAAAATAGGAGCAGAAGTTGTTTATAGTGCTTTAGCTGATGTTCACGTTTCTGGACACGCATGTCAAGAAGAACAAAAATTAATGCTTTCTTTAGTTAGACCAAAATACTTTATACCAGTCCATGGTGAATATAGACAATTAATAGCTCATAGAAACACAGCTAGACAAATGGGAATTCCAGCAGATAATATCATTTTAATGAAAAATGGAAAAATTGTTGAACTAAATGAAACAGAAGCAAAAGTTTCTGGAACAGTTCAAGTTGGAAAAATATTTGTAGATGGTTTAGGTGTTGGAGATGTTGGAAATATTGTTTTAAGAGATAGACAACATTTATCACAAGACGGTTTAATTGTTGTTGTATTAACAATGGATTCAGAAGGAAACGTTGTTGCTGGTCCAGATATAATTTCTAGAGGATTTGTTTATGTAAGAGAATCTGAAAACTTAATGGATGAAGTTAAAGCAATAATAAATATTGAAGTTATGAAATGTGTAGATAATCATATAAGAGATTGGTCTACAATCAAAAATTCAATTAGGGATGCTTTGAAAGATTATATATTCCAAACAACAAAAAGAAATCCAATGATTTTACCAATCGTTATGGAAATTTAATAAAAATAAAAAATACCAAGAATTATCTTGGTATTTTTTTATTTTATATATATAATTAAAAATATATAGTTAATTTGTAATTAAATTATGATAAAAAAAGAATCAAATGCACTAAATGATACTATGGCAGAAGGTGGAATAGAATATTATCATAAATTTGAAAAATAGGAGTCATTATGAATAAAGAAGATAATGTAAATAGTGAAAAAGAAAATTTCATAGAAGAAAAGGCTAAAGAATATGGTGAGCAAAAGTTGTTTGATAAAGAAAGTATTAAAATTTTTGGAATGTTTGTGATTGAAGTAATTCTGATATTCTTAGTTATAATAGCATCTCTATATTTGAAAAATAAAAAAATAGTGGAAATTATAGTGGGAATTCCAGTTATCTTTGGATTAATATCAGCAATTTCTTTTTTTAGATATTCGAAAAAAGTTGCAAGTAAATCAACATCAAATTCAAAAGAAATACCAGATTTGTATGATATTTTTATAAAAGATTTTTTGAAAAAATATTCGCAAAAATCATTTTCAAAAATGGAACAAATTAAAGATTTAAAAAAAGATTTTTCGGCTATTATTGATTATGAAAATTCAGCTTTAGAAAGAATGTCATATTTTTATGTAGAACCAGAATTAGAAACAGACGATGAATTAATAAAATTAAGTCTTAATGACAGCAAAGATATATATTTATATAAAGAGTCTTATACAGTAATAACTAGTAATGGATATAGGGTTAACAGAAAAAGATTATCTTTATTTTTGAAATTGAATATAGATGATAGAATTTGTATAAAAACTAAAGTACGTGATTTTCAAAGCCAAAAAGAAGTTTTTGAAAAGAGCTTTTTAGATAGAAAAGAATATATAATAGAATATGATTCTAAAAATTTTAAAGAGTTAGACGAAAACTTAAGTGAAGAATTTTATCATGCTAATTTTGGAGAAAAACCAGGAACTAAGGCTTTTGAAATTGATGAAATATTAAAGAGAAAAATATTAGATATTTATAATAAATATAATGTACAATTTTCATTTTCACTAAAAAATAATTTGTTCAGAATAGAGTTTGGAAGAGATATTAATAGATTTGATATTGGCAGTTATAGTTATATATACGATATGGAAAAAACAGCTAGTGAAATATTAGAAATTTTCTTAGAATTAGAAAGAGTTAATAATAATATTAGATTATCAGATATAGATTACTCAAAAGTTAAAAATTTAATATTTGATTTGGATAATACAATAATACTAGATACAGAAGAGGATTCTGAATATTATAGAGAAGCTTTAATAAATGCTGGATTTACTGATGATTATTTTTATGGAATTTATCAGGCTATTGATGAATATGATAAAATTATTACAGAAGACGAACCTTATTATGATGAAAATAAATTATTAGAATTCATAAATGAGTATTTAGAACAAGAATTTAATTTAGAAGTTATTAAAGAAATTAAAGCTGTTGCAGGAAGAGAATGGACAAAAAGAGTTATAATCCCAGAGGAAGTATTAGAGTATTTATCATCAAAATATAACTTATATGTTTATACTAATTATTTCCAAGATGTGCAAGAAGAAAGAATAAAAAATATTGGATATTCAAAGTACTTTAAAAAGGTATTTGGAGCTGATAAGTATGGTTGTAAACAATTCAAAAAATGTTTTGAAGGTGTTTTAAAAGAAATAAATGCAAAACCAGAAGAATGTTTGATGATTGGTGATGACAAATCTAGAGATATACTAGGTGCTAATAATTTAAATATGAAATCAATATTATATGATTATAATAATAAAAGAGATAAGAAAGAGATAGTAGCAAAAGATTATACTGTTATAAAAAATATGAACGAATTAAAGAAAATATTATAAAAAATATATTGAAAAAATTATAAAAATAATATTATAGTAAATATAAAATAATAAAATAAAAGATAAGGAAATATCAAAAAATCTACAAATAAAAGTATTTTGGGTATTTCCTTTTTTTAAAAAGTATGTTATTATATTAAATATTATGCAAACTTGTAGTGTTTTGTTTTATAATTATAATTGAAATTTCTAAGTAAAGTTTGCAAAGAAAGTAAGGAGATAGAAAATATGGATAGTAAAGATTTAGCAAACCTAATATTCCCAAATGCAAAGGATTATACTTACTATGAAGAAAAATATCCAGTAAGAAATCTACCAGAAGGTGCGATTGTAACAAGATTTGCTCCAAGTCCAACAGGATTTGTTCACATTGGTGGTATTTACCAAAGTTTAATAGCAAAACTTATGACTAAAGACCAGGGTGTGTTCTTTATCAGAATTGAAGATACTGACCAAAAAAGAGAAGTTGAGAATGGAACAAAACAGATTATAGATGCACTATATGATTTTGATTTAGAACCAAATGAATTTGTTGATGAAAACGATGTAGATCACGGAGAATATGGTCCTTACAAACAATCATTAAGAAGAGAAATTTATCATTCATATGCCAAAAAATTGTTAGAGGAAGGGAATGCATATCCATGCTTCTGTAGTCCTGAAGACTTAGAACATATTAGAGAAAATCAAGAAAAAGCCAAAGAAAGAACAGGTTATTATGGAAAATGGACAAAATGTAGAAACATGCCTGTTGAAATGGCTATAGAAAAAATAAAAAATGGTGATCCATATATTATAAGATTTAAATCACCAGGAAATCCAGATAAAAAAATCAAACACAAAGATGTTATAAAAGGCGCAGTTGATTTTCCAGAAAATGATCAAGATATAGTAATAATCAAATCAGATGGATTACCTACATATCATTTTGCTCATGCTGTTGATGATCACTTAATGCACACAACATTAGTAATAAGAGGAGATGAATGGCTTGCTTCAGTTCCACTTCATTTACAATTATTCTATGTACTTGGAAATAAAGCTCCAAGATATGCACATATTGCTCCAATGATGAAAATGGATGGAGAAGGAAAACGTAAATTAAGTAAAAGAAAAGATCCAGAATCTGCTGTTAACTACTATAAAGAAGAAGGAATTCCAAAAGAATCAGTTCTTGAATATTTAATGAATATAGCAAATTCAAATTTCGAAATTTGGAGAAAACAAAATCCAGAAAAATCAATGTATGATTTTGATTTCGATTTAAAGAAAATGGGTGTTAGTGGTGCATTATTTGATATGGTTAAAATGCTTGATGTATCAAAAAATGTAATTTCTAAATTATCTGCTGAAGAAGTGTATGTTGCTTCTTTAAAATGGGCAAATGAATTTGATCCAGAACTTGCTGAAATGCTTTCAAACAAAGAATATTCATTAAAAGTTTTAGGAATTGAAAGAGGAAATGCAAAACCAAGAAAAGATATTGCAAAATGGTCAGATGTTAAAAATATTATTTCATACATGTATGCTGATAAATTTGATAAAAATGGTGAATTTGAATATCAAAAAGTAACAGATAAAGATGAAATTGAAAAAATAGTAAAAACATATTTTGAAAAATATTATAGTGAATCAGATGATAAACAAACATGGTTCAATAAAATGAAAGACCTTGCTGAAGAAATGGGATATTGTCGTGAAGTTAAAGAATACAAAGCAAATCCAGACGCATATAAAGGTCATGTTGGGGATATTAGTACTGTAATAAGAGTAAAATTAACTGGTAGATCAAATACACCAGATTTATATGAAATTATGCAAGTATTAGGAAAAGAAGAATTATTAAGAAGAATTTAATAATAAACTTTAAAGGGGCATATTTAAATATGCTCTTTTTTATGTTATAATAATTAATGTAAAAAGGAGATATTAAATATGGAATATAATATTGGTGATATAGTAAAAACAAAAAAACAACATCCTTGTGGAAGTAAAGAATGGGAAATAACAAGAATTGGTGTTGATTTCAAATTAAAATGTTGTGGATGTGAACACGTGGTTGTTCTTCCAAGAGAAAAAGCTTTGAAAATAATTACTAAAAAAGTTGAAAAAAAAGATATATAATAGAAAAATAAAAAAGATTATTTATAAAATAAAAAGGTAAACTTTTAATTTTAGTGAACATTTTTGGTGGTCACTTCATGAAAAATTTACCTTTTTATTTTTTTATAATTCAATTTCGTTTTTAGGATTTGATTTATCTAGTTGTATATCAGAATTTATTTTTGGAGTAGTATCTATAGTTGGTGTTGTAATTTTGTGTTGTGATTGATTTTCAGGTTTAGTAAAGTTTGAGTCGACTGAAATTTGTTCAACAGATAAAGCTGTTTCTTGTGGTACGTTTTTTGATTTACCCGTTATTTTATCTTCAAATTTATTTAATACATTTGAAATAACTTTCCCAGCTTCCCATGCATAAGGCATTCCGCTCCAAAATGCATCTTTAAATTCTAAGTTATGAAAAGCACCAATACCTGCAGCGATACCACCAAAGTCAGCAAGATATTGATCAATTTGCAAGTGAGGTTTTAATGTATCAACATTTGCAAAAAAATCTTGCAAACTGTCAACTCCTAATTGATTTAGTTCGTGATAAGATGTAACAGAATAATAAAATGTTCCAATGGCTACTGAAGATAAAATTTTTATAGCATTTCTTACTTTCGGATTTATTTCAAAAGGTTCTTTCGCTTTTTCAGGATGTTTTTGATTATATAAATTTATTCCAAAGTTAGTAATTTTTTCTATTCCATCCATTGCAAATGAAGAAGCAAGAGAGCCAACAGCAGGTACTAGAAAAGCACCAGCTAAATGGGCTGCAGTTCTTACTAAAGGATTCCAATTAATGAAATGAGTAAAGCAACCTGTAGCTATTGTAGCAGCACAAGCACCAAACCATAAATTTGACCTGAAATTTTCTTTTCCGAACTGGAACTTTTGATTTTATAATATTTTCCACGGCTTCATCATCCTGAAGCAAATTTAATGTTTCTGTTATTTTGTCTTTAAAACTTTGTCTTTTATTTTCCATAATTAATAAATTCCCTTTAGCCTTATTCGAAATCATTATAGCAATATGGTTTGAAAAAATCAATAAATTATATATAATCGAAATAAAAGTATTTACAAATTGAAAAAATTGTGTTATTATGATTAACATAATGATTAAAGCGTTTGATTAAGAGCTAAGTAGTAAAGGGGCTTTTTTATAGAGAGTTTATGGTTGGTGGAAATAAACAAAAGTATTTATGAAATCTACTCTTAAGAGCTATCTAGAAAACTAGACCGAGTGGTTGCAGGTTATAGCAATTAATAGAGATTATAAAATTTTTGTGTTTTATAAATAAAGGTGGCACCGCGATAATATCGTCCTTATACAGTAGTATAGGGACGTTTTTGTTTTATTTAAGTAAAAACAAAATTATAAAATATTTATAATAAAAATCGCCCTTTAAATTTAAAATATAGGAGGAAAAATTTTATGGAACAAGTTCAAATTGGAAAGGTTTACAGACATTTTAAAGGAAATTATTATTTTGTAGAAAATGTTGCGTTAGACTCAGAAACAAAAGAAAGAGTGGTTGTTTATAAACCATTGTATCCAAGACAAGATTCAGGAATTTGGGTAAGAAGAGAAGCTATGTTTTTAGAGGAAATTCCTGAAAGACCAGATAATATAACAGGTCAAAAACATAGATTTGAAGTTGTAGAAGAACTTTCAATTGATTATTTAAAGAAATAAAGGAGCGAAAATTATGATAGATATTAAATTATTAAGAGAAAATCCAGAAATGGTAAAAGAAAATATTAAGAAAAAATTTCAAGATCACAAATTAGTTTTAGTTGATGAAGTTTTAGAATTAGACAAAGAATCTAGAGAATTAACATTAATGTGTGATGATTTAAGAATGAAAAGAAATGCCATCAGTAAAGAAATTGGTGGATTAATGGCTAAAGGATTAAAAGATGAAGCTGAAGCTAAAAAAGCAGAAGTTAATGAAATTAATGAAAAATTAGCTGCTAACGAAGGAAGAGAAGAAGAATTAAAAAATGAAATCAAAGAAAGAATGATGAAAATCCCTAACATTATGGATGTAACAGTTCCAATAGGAAAAGATGATTCTGAAAATGTTGAAAATGAAAAATTCGGAGAACCAGCTGTACCAGCTTACGAAGTACCACACCATGCAGATATAATTGATCATTTAAATGGATTAGATAAAGAAAGTGCTGGAAGAACAAGTGGAAATGGTTTCTATTTTTTAATGGGACAAGTTGCTAGACTTCATGAAGCTATGATTGCTTATGCTAGAGATTTCATGATTAATAAAGGATTCACATATTGTATTCCACCATTTATGATAAGATCAGATGTTGTAAATGGAGTTATGAGCTTTGAAGAATTAGAAGCTATGATGTATAAAATTGAAGGTGAAGATTTATACTTAATTGGAACAAGTGAACACTCAATGATTGGTAAATTTAAAGGACAAATTTTAAAAGAAGAAGATTTACCAATTGCTATAACAGGATATTCTCCATGTTTTAGAAAAGAAGTTGGTTCTCATGGTATAGAAGAAAGAGGACTATATAGAGTTCACCAATTTGAAAAACAAGAAATGATAGTTCTTTGTAAAGCCGAAGACCAAATGGATTGGTATAACAAAATGTGGAGTTATACAGTAGAATTTTTCAGAAGTTTAGATGTACCTGTTAGAACATTAGAATGCTGCAGTGGAGATTTAGCAGATTTAAAAGTTAAATCTTGTGATGTTGAAGCTTGGAGCCCAAGACAACAAAAATATTTTGAAGTTGGAAGTTGTTCAACTTTAGGTGATGCACAAGCAAGAAGACTTGGAATTAGAGCAAAAGGGGAAAAAGGAAACTACTTAGTTGCAACATTAAATAATACTGTTGTTGCTAGCCCAAGAGGATTAATAGCAGTTTTAGAAAACAATTATCAAGAAGACGGAACAGTTAAAGTTCCAGAAGTTTTATGGCCATATATGGGTGGAACAAAAGTATTAGAACCAAAGAAATAATAAAATGGGAAAAATGAGATGGATAATAAACAAATAATAAAAGAAATAATTAGTATAACATTAACAGTATTAATTGCATGTACAGTATTTGTGGTATGTGATGTGTTTTTTAAATTGGCTACATGGAATACATATAATACACCATCATATTCGTTAAAATTTTCAATGTTATTAAGTATAATTGTATATACATTGTTTTTAGCTTTTACCAAAAAGACTTGGAAAGCAACTCTAATAAGTTATATATTAATATTTATAATTTCAATTATAAATCAATTAAAAGTTATATTTTCAGGAGAACCATTATATTTTTCAGATATTAACTTTTTAAGTCAATCTGGAGATTTAATAGGATTAGTAGTTGGAAATGTTTCTTTAAAATTTGTTTTACAGTTTATTGGTGTAATAGCAATATATGGTGGAATTTTAAGTTTACTCACATTTGCTAGTTACAAAACTAATTTTGAACTTAAAAATAAAAAAATAAGAATTCCGCTTATAATATTAGATATTGTTATTTTGTTATGCTTGTTTATTCCAAATAAATATACTAAAGAATTATATTTAAAAGTATTTTTCAATACAGATGAGTATGTTGACTTTGATTCTTATACAACAAATTTAGGCTTTTATAATAGAAATGGTCTTATAAATGGAATGTATGGAATATTATTAAATAACATTTTCGTAGAACCAGAAAATTATGATGAAAATACTTTAAATAACATGCTTGATTCTGCTAAAGTAGAAACAGAAAAATATGGAAAGCCAAATATAATAGTTGTATTTTCAGAATCTTTTTGGGACATCGATCAATTAGAAGAAATTGAGTTTGATAAAGCAATTACAAGTAATTATAATAGTTTGAAAGAAAAAGGAAAATTGGTAAATGTTATTACTCCGAGTTATGGAGGAATGTCTGAAAATGTTACTTTTGAAGTTATGACTGGTGGAAGCATGAATTATTTTTCAAAAGGATATATACCAATAATGTCATTATATTCTAGAAAAAATAGTGAAAATATTCCATCAATTGTAAAGAATCTAAAAAGTAATGGTTATATAACGGAAATAAATTTTGGAAAAGATTATTATAATTCTCAAAAAGCCTATTCAAAATTAGGTTTTGATACATATAGAGAATTTATAGAGGGAAAAAGTGAACATCTTTCTGATAAATATTGTACAGATATTTTAATAAAAAGATTAGAACAAAAATCTAATACTCCGTTATTGTATGTAATGGCAACAATAGAAGGACATATGCCATATTCTAAAGATAAGTATGATAACTATGATATATCAATAACAAAATCAAATTTGTCTGAAAGTATGAATGATACAGTATTAAGTTATGCACAAGGAATTTATAATTCAGATTATCAATTAGGAAGGTTATATGAGTTTATTGAAAACTTTGATGAACCAACAATATTAATCTTTTTAGGTGATCATTTGCCATTTATGTATACAGAAGATGGAAAAAATGTTATATTTGAATTAGATTATTTCAATACAGATGATGAATTGTTAAATAATTATAGATTATATAATTCTCAAGCATTAATTTTGTCTAATTATGAAGAAGAGATTGAGTTACCAGAATATATTGGAACAGATTTACTTTTAAATTATGTAGTAAATCAATTAGAGGTAGAAGTAGAGCCTTATTACAAATGGCTATATAATACAACAGAAGTTTTACCAGGTATAAATAAATATATTTCTTTTGATAAAGAGGGAAATCTTTATGCTCCAACTGAATTAACAAAAGAGATGAATGAAGTTTATGAAAACAGAAAATTAATGCAATATAAACTTTTTATAAATAATTAAAAGGAGAAAGTGATGTTAATAAAAAATCCTAAATTTGAAATATCAGCAGTAAGTAAAAAACAATATCCAAAAGGAAATTTACCAGAAATTGTATTAGTTGGAAAATCTAATGTTGGGAAATCTTCTTTTGTAAATACAATGACCAATAGAAAGAGTTTAGCTAGAACAAGTAATGTTCCTGGTAAAACTCGTCAAATAAATTTTTATAATATGGATGACAAATTCTATTTTGTTGATTTACCAGGATATGGTTATAGCAAAATGTCTAAAGAAGAAAAAGTTATTTCAGGAAATTATATAGAAAAATATTTAGAAGAAGGACAAAATGTTTCTTTAATTATTTTACTATTAGATATTAGACATAAACCGACAGAAGACGACATGCTTATGTATGATTATATTTTAAGAAGTAACTTACCTTTTATAGTTCTTACAAATAAAGCAGATAAAATACCTGTTACTAAAGTAGATGCAGAAGTTGAAAGAATAAAACAAACTTTAGGAATTTCTTATAGCACAATATTACCATTTTCTTCTGAAAGAAAAATTTATATAGATAAAGTTTGGGAAGAGATTGAAAAATATGTAAATCCTGAATAAATTTTAAAGTTTTGAATAAATATAGTAGAGTAGAATTTTTAATTTCTACTCTATTTTTATTTTAGGAGATTACTTATGTATAGTGAGTTTATTAAAGAATTTAAAATTGAAGATAAGACAGAAGAGGAAAAAGATATTGAACTTATTGATACAATAAAATATGTAAAAAAGAGTTTAGGGAATATGTACAATAATTTGCAATATGCAGATAGTGATTTGATTGATTATTATACTTATCAAATAAAAGCAGAAGAGGCAAAATATAATTACTTAATAAAACAAGCTAAAAAGAAAAAGTTAAATATTGCATTTTAAAAGAAGCCTTAGAATATAAGGCTTCTTTTCTTGTATAATTTTAGTCTATTCAACTGTAACTGACTTCGCAAGATTTCTTGGTTTATCAACATCTAATCCTTTTTCTTTTGAAATATAATATGCTAGTAATTGAAGAGGGATAACAGATAAAATAGGAGAGATAAGTACATTAGTTTTTGGAATATTAATTACAGTATCAAATGAATGATTTAATTCTTGATTTGTAACTATAAATGTTTTTGCTCCTCTTGTTGAAACCTCTTGGATATTACTTACAGATTTTTCAACTAACATTCTATTTGTTAAAACAGAAATTACTGTTACATTATTTTCAATTAATGCGATAGGTCCGTGTTTTAATTCTCCAGAAGGATAAGCTTCTGAGTGAATATAAGAAATTTCTTTTAATTTTAAAGAACCTTCAAGAGCTACTGCATAATCAACACCTCTACCAATAAAGAACATATCTGTTTCTTTATAAACTCTTTGTGCAAATTGTTTGATTTGCTCTTTTGTTTTTAAAACTTCATCAATTTGATTTGGTAGTTCTAAAATATCTTTCTTTAATTCGTTTACTTTTTCTTCATTTAATTCTAATATTTCAGCAAAGTGAATTGCAATTATTGCAAGAAGTGCAATTTGAGCTGTATAAGCTTTTGTAGAAGCAACTGCAATTTCGGGTCCAGCATGAGTATATACTGTGTAATCAGCTTCACGAGAAATTGAAGAGCCTATAACATTAGATATTGCAATAGTTCTCGCTCCACAAGATTTTGCAAGTTTTAATGCTGCAATAGTATCGGCTGTTTCACCAGATTGGCTAATAAATAAGCATAATGTTTTTTCATTTATGATAGGATTTCTATATCTAAATTCTGAAGCAGCTTCAACTTCAACTGGAATTTCACAAAGTGATTCGAAAATTGTTTTTCCTACATATCCAGCATGCATTGCTGTTCCACATGCTATTATAAATATTTTATTTACACTTTTTAAATAGTCTTTGCTTACATCTATATCAGGGATGCTAGAGCTACCATTTTCTGTTATTCTAGATCCAATTGTTTCTCTAATTGATTTTGATTGTTCATGAATTTCTTTTAACATGAAATCTTCAAAACCTTCTTTTTCAGCAGCACCTGCATTCCAAGTAATACTTTGAGCTGTTTTTGAAATAGGTCTTAAATTTTTATCGAAAAATTCTATATTTTCTCTAGACATAAATGCAAATTCATTATCATTTAAAAGATAAAAATCTTTAGTAAATGATAAAATTGCAGGAATATCTGAACTAATATATTTTTCATCTTGACCTTTTCCAATAACTAAAGGGCTATCTTTACGAACAACTATCATATTATCTGGATAGTCATTTGCTAAAATTTCCAATGCATAGCTTCCTTTTAACATATTGCAAGTATCAGTAACTGCTTTTATAAATTTTTTGTTTCCAGTTTCAGTTGATACTGAATAATGGAAATGAATTAAATTAGGAATTACTTCTGTATCTGTTTGAGATAAGAATGTATATCCATTATCTTTTAAGAAATCTTTTAAGTCTGCATAATTTTCTATAATTCCATTATGTACAACTGCAAAAGATTCAGAATTATCCATATGAGGATGAGAGTTTTCTCTTGAAGGTTTTCCGTGAGTTGCCCATCTTGTATGACCAATTCCTAATGTACCTTTTAAAGATTCCATTCCTGGAACTTTTTCTAAGTCAGAAACTCTTCCTAAACTTTTTATTGTTGTTAATTTACCAGACTCGATTGTTGCGATTCCTGCAGAATCATAACCTCTATATTCAAGTCTTGATAATCCATTTAATATTATTGGTTTTGCTTCTTTTCTTCCTATATAACCAACTATTCCACACATAAAAAAACCACCTTTCTTATTAAAATTGGCTATCAAATTTAAGGGCAGAAGTGTGCATCTGTCCAAAGACCAATTTTATAATAGGTGTAAGCACAGACTACATGATTAAACTTTGTTTTAGTATTACTACTAGTTTTTGGTTTAATCTACTTGAGAGTAGCCATCTCAACTAGAGCATCCGCCGAATCTTTCGATAACTCTAGACCTCGTCAACTATTTTTAATAAATAGTCCAGGCGCTAACTATCTGTTTTAAGCAATAACTCCTTCCATATGATTTTAGCCTACGTTAATTATAACTTACCTATTTCTCTATTATAATATGAGAAATTATCCGAATTGTCAACAGAATTAGAAGATAATAGTTAAATAAAAAAGAAAAGTAATGATTTTTTTGTGATAAAGTTAACATGATTAATATAAGAATTTTGTAGATAAAATGTGTTTACACTAAAAAATAATTGTAATATAATAAATTATATTATAAATGTTAAGCGTAATTATTTATTAAAAATAGAGGGAAAAATATGAATGAGAAGATAAAGTTAGTAACTCAAGTAACTCTTGAAAATGGAACTGTATATTATTTATATAGTGATGGTAACCTATATACTCAAGAAAATGGAAAATTAGCAAAAGTGCAAAATTTAACTGACGGAAATAAAAAGATTATAGAAAAAATAATGTCATTATATAAACCAGCCAAAACAGATGTTATTGATAGAGATATTACAGGAAAAACTAAAAAAACAGAAGAAAAAGTAGATGTAGAAATACCAGAAATGTAGAAGAAAGAGATGTACAATGGATAAGCAATATAAAGATTATTTAATTGGATATTATTATAGGCATATAGAAGGAATTTCTATGCCAGAGCAAATGAAACCTTTGTTAGTAGAGGTTTTATTACGTCGTGCAAATGAATTTGATCTTAGCTCACAAGATATTTATCAAGATATGATATCTTTATGTAATAACTTAAAGAAAATTGAAATTTCAAAAATGCCAAAAGGATATGAATCTGCTGCCGGTGTATATATGGGACAGGAAAACACAATTAGAATTGCTCCTAAATACTTAAGACAAGCATTAAATACTGGTGATTACGAAACATTATATGAAATATTTACTCATGAAGTTTATCATGCATTATGTGCAGATGAAAATGGTCAAGATAGATTAGTATCATATAACAAATATTGTAATCAATATAATGCAACACTGAGAGAAGCTATTGTTGAAAAAGCTGCAGACAGATGTGTGTTTAGTAGAAATCCAAATGAAAAAACAGCACCATATTTGCATCAAAACAAATTTGGTTATTCTGACATAACATTTATAACAGATGCAATAGAAGCAACGTATGGAGTAACAGAAAAAGCATTTTTAAAACATGCTATTATGGGGAGAGATAGATTAGTTGAATTTTTGGCTTCTGTGTCAAATGAAGAGAAAGCTGAAACTTATGATTTTTTAGATAGAATTGAGATGAACTATACAAGATTACATGGAGCACTATATGGTAAGCCGGCTCAAACTGGAAAAGTTTTGGAACAAACACTAACAGATACAATGTCATCTATGTATATAATTTGTGAAGATCAAATGCAAAAAAGAATTATAAATCAACCAATAGAAGATTTTAATGAAGCTGATCGTTGTGCTTTAGATTTTAAATATGATCATAACAAACTTGTCACTGCAATGGAACATGGAATTAATGGATTTGGATATAGAACTGATACAAAAAAATTAAGAGAAAATGTTGAGGGAAGAGTGGCATCGTTTCGTGATGCGACAATATCTAGAATATGTGATTTTTCAGAAGTAACTAGAAATAAAGAAAATTTTGAATCAAAAGAAGAAGCAATAATGTTGATGAGATGGGCAAGACATGGTAATTTATGGAATTATGATAGAGAAAGTTTAGAGCAAGCTGGTGTCCAAGTAGAATTTGCTAAAATGTTTTCGATTCCAGACACTGCAAAAGATTCTGTGGAAAGAATGGATTTTAATAGAACCTGGGATAATCAATATATAATATATAATACATATGAGCTTGCAAGAGACCAAATGGAAACTTCGAAAATGAAAATTTTGGAATTTAAAGATAGATTGGTAGATGGAATAAAAAACTTATTTACAAAGCAAAAGGGGTTGAATCCACCGTCAGAACATAAAAATTATATAAATTTACAAAATCAAAGTGGATTTATGGAATTGACTCCAGAAGAGCTTGAAAGATTTAATATTGGTGTACAAAGTGTTTTAAAAGAACATTCAACTTCTCAAAAAGGTTATAAAAATCCGAGCCAAGAAAGAGATGATAATATAATATAAATAGGAGGTTTATTTGTGGAAAATTTAGAGGAAAAATTAAAAGTATTATATAGTGAAGAAGAAGTTCAAAAAAGAATTGCAGAACTTGCAAAACAAATTGATGAAGATTATAAAGATATAAAAGAATTAATTGTAATTTGTATATTAAAAGGTGCAGCATTTTTTACTGTTGATTTAGTTAAAAAAATGAAAACACCAATTATTTTTGAAGTAATGCAAGTTTCTAGTTATTCAGGAACAGAAACAACAGGTGCGATTTCTATAAAAAAAGATTTAGACTGTGATATTTCTGGAAAAGATGTATTAATTGTAGAAGATATTATAGATACAGGATATACCTTAAGAGCATTAAGACAAGACTTACTTTCAAGAAAACCAAATTCATTAAAAATAGCGGTTTTAGCAGATAAAAAAGAAAGAAGAAAAGTTGAAGTTCCAGTTGATTATGTTGGATATGAAATACCAAATAAATTCGTAGTTGGATATGGATTTGATGTTGATGAATATGGAAGAAACATACCTTATGTTGGATATTTAGAAAACTAAAGATTATAAAATTAACAAAAGCAAAACTATTAATAAGCATTATGAAAAATAGTAAAATAAGAGGAAACAAGGATGTTTGATATTGAAGAAGAGCTAAAGAAACTTCCAGAAAAACCTGGTGTTTATCTTATGAAAGATAAAGATGACACAGTTATATATGTTGGAAAAGCTGTTGTTCTAAAAAATAGAGTTAGACAATATTTTAGAAAAAATAATAAAACAGTTAGAATTGAAAAAATGGTTTCTTTAATAGATCATTTTGAATATATAGTAGTTGGAAGTGAAGATGAAGCTTTAATTTTAGAATGTAATTTAATAAAAAAATATAGACCTAAGTTTAATGTACTTCTTAAAGATGATAAAACTTATCCATATATAAAAGTAGATATGAAATCTGATTATCCATCTGTATTTATGACAAGAAAAATACAAAATGATGGTGCTAAATATTTTGGACCATATCCTAATGTAAGTGCTGCAAAAGAAATGGTAAGTTTTATTAAAGAAAAATTCCAAATTAGACAATGTAAAAATTTTAGAAATCAAGATAGAGCATGTTTAAATTATCATATAAAAAAATGTTTAGCACCATGTATGAAATATGTTTCTAAGGAGGATTATAGAAAACAAATTGACCAGATTTGTTTATTATTAGATGGAAAAATTGATAGTATTATTAAAACTTTAACAGAAGAAATGAATAATTATTCGATGAATTTAGAATTCGAAAAAGCTGCTTCTGTAAGAGATAGAATACTAGCAATTGAAAGAGTTTCAGAGAAACAAAAAGTATCTAATATTTCTGAAAACAATATTGATGTTATTGGATTATTTAAAAATGAAGTTACTGTTTGTATTGAAATTTTCTTTATTAGAAACAGCAAAATGATAGGAAGAGAACATTACTTCTTTGATGAATTAAAAGACATGAATGAAGATGAAATTGTTTCTGGATTTATAAAACAATTTTATATTGATAAAAAAGATTTTCCAAGCAAGATTATGCTAAGATATGATTTAGAGGAAAAAGAAGCTTTAGAAAATTGGCTTTCAAATATTGGAAATAGAAAAGTTACTTTAAAGAGCCCTCAAAGAGGCGAAAAATTAAGATTTGTTGAAATGGCAGAACTTAATAGTAGAATAACTTTAGAAAATAAAGTAAAAGACAAAACTGATATTTTAATTGAATTAAGAGATGTTTTAGAACTTGATGATATTCCATTTAAAATTGAAAGTTTTGATATATCTAATATTTCTGGAAGTTTTATTGTTGCAGGAATGTGTGTTGCTCAAAATGGAGTAATAAAAAGAAATATGTCTAGAAGATTTAAAATTAAAACAGTTTTTGATCAAGATGATCCTAGATGTATGCAAGAAGTTGTAACAAGAAGACTAAAACAAAGTTTAGAAAATCCATCAGGTGGTTTTGGAACTTTGCCAGATTTAATTTTAGCAGATGGTGGTATTACTCAAATTAGAGCAATTAAAGCAGCTATGAATGAGGTGGGAGTTGAAATACCTGTATTTGGTATGGTAAAAGATGATAAACACTCAACAAGAGCTTTGGTTGATGAAGATAAAAATGAATTTAGAATTTCTGAAAGTTTATTTCATTTTATTACAAATCTTCAAGATGAAGTTCACAAAACAGCTATAGAATATCACAGAAAAGTTCGTGATAAAGAAATGACAAAATCTAAACTTGATTATATTGAAGGTATAGGAGAAAAGAAGAGAACAGAGCTTCTAAAAAAATTCGGAAGTGTTAAGAAAATAAAAGAAGCAGACATAGAAGAATTAATAAAAGTAAAAGGAATAAATGAAGCCTTAGCTAAAAAGTTGAAGGAAGAATTATAATAGAATTTTAAGAAAAAATAGATAAATAAAAGTTAAATTTATCATAAATAATTTGAGTTTTTAATTAGATATAAAAAGTAAAAATAAAAAAAGGAGCCCCGAGGGCTGGTAAATTGATTGCCAGTACTCGGGGTTTTAGAGAATTTGTTTTTCGAAAAATGGCTTTATTTTACCTGAATAACCATGCCGTATTAGAAGCTCTTCTGCCACTTTTCCCATAGCAATAACTTGAATAGCTTTGCTTTTAATAGGAGTAAGTGATTCGAATTTTTTCAAAAGAGCGTCAAGAAGTTCTGGTTTTAGGTATTCAAAATGCATAGTCCATTCTCGAATAATAAATTTTCTACAGTAGTTTTCTAATTTCACATATCCAACCACATTTCCATCAACTATTATCATGAATATTCGATACCATTTCTGGTGTTTTTCGAAATCATGAATATTGAATCCAACAATTTCTTGATGTATCCGATTTAAATCTTCTCTGGAGAAGAAATAATTATCTTCAAAATCATCTTCTGAAGTTTCGGTATCAAAAGGATTATCTTCTTCAATTGCTATTTCATCATGGAATAACCAATGATAGCAATGATGAACATGGAAGTTGTAAAATATAGAAAAATCATCTGTAGTTGCTTTTCGAAGTTGAAAAGCTTGGTTTGCCATGTTGCACACCTCCAAATGATTTTCTCTTATTAGATTATATCACGGTATACATAATATTGCAAATGCGTATTAATAAACAAAAAAAGTATTTCTATAAGAAATACTTTTTTATATGTATAATAAAATTTAACAAGAAATTTAAATTTCGATTACGAGTTATATTAGTTTGAAGTTGATTTTGTAAGTAAATTAATATTTTCTATATCAAAATCGCAACGGTTAGGAACTACAATAGAAACACCACTATAAGTAGGTTCTGATTCTGTAGATGGTTTTGAGATTGATTGATGTTTTAAAATATTTAAAGTTAAAGATGTTGTTTCTTCATCTGGTCCTTCTAAAGTATAAACATTTTCTACATCTGTAGAAAGAAGAATTATTAAATAATAGTTAATAAAATCATCTTCAGTAAGAGTTCTTATTTCAGGAATTATTTTTTGATATTCTAAATATTCTTCATATGAAATTATTTTCTTTAAATAGAAATTTTCTTTTTGACTAAATTCTTTCAAATTTAAAGATGTATTATAATCATAAAAAGATTTAAAAACATAATTTCCACCTAAATTTTCTGAATTTGAAACAGGAACTCCAGATTTATTCTCAAATAATCTAGCTTTTCCTAAATAAGTTAAAGTTGGATTTTCTATAAATCCGTCTTCATTAATATGTTCTTTATGAAATTTTATTTCTAGTTTATCACCAGTTTTCCAAGTTGTTTCAGAACCTTCAGCAACCTTAAAGTAAAGATGTTTATAATTGTTTTTTAAAGTTTCATCTTCTGAAATTATGAATACATTATTTTCTTCTATGTATTCTACAGCACCAATAAATGCTGTATATTGACGTTTAACTTGTACTGTATGAATTGCCATTCCTAATGCGAATGAAAGAATTATTATTAAAAGTATAATTAGTATTTTCTTTTTCATAAAATTACCTCCGTATAATTTTACCTTTGTATAAGTTTATTATAGTCCAAATTATTATACAATGTCTAGAATTATATAAAATAAATTTGTAATAAAATTAATTTTCATGAATATATATTATTAATAAATATAAAAGGAGAGAATATGAAAAAGATTTTATTTAGAATTTTATTAATAGGGACAAGCATTAGTTTTGGAGTTTTAATTTTTTTACTATATAGTTTTGTGAATGTTTTACAATGTTTGTAGAATTGATTTTTAAAATAAGCTATAGTATAATTTAGAAAATTAAGTAAGAATTGAGGAAATAATAATGGAAGTAATAGTTGGAAAAATGGCAGGATTTTGCCCTGGAGTTGAAGGTGCAATAAAAAAGGCAAGAACAGCTTTAGAAACAAGAGATAGAGTATATTGTTTAGGAGAAATTGTTCATAATAAACAAGTTGTAAATTCTTTAGAAAAAGAAGGAATGATTACTGTAGAAAGTCTAGATGAAGTTCCAAATAATAGTTCTGTTTTAATTAGAGCTCACGGAGAACCAGAAACAACATATAAAAAAGCTGAAAGTAAAAATTTAGAATTATTAGATGCAACTTGTGGAAAAGTGTTTTCAATTCATAAAAAAGTTGAAAGAGAAAAAGAAGATTCATTTATAATTGTATTAGGTAAGAAAAATCATCCAGAAGTAATAGGAACAAAAGGATTTGCTGGTGAAAATAGTTTTGTTATAGAAACTGAAGATGATATTTTAGATGCTTATATGAAATATGAAATAACAGATTTAGGAAGAGTGTATGTTGTTGGACAAACTACAATATCAAGTTCATATTTTGATATATTAGCAAAAGAAATAGAAAAAGAATTTTATGAAGCTGAAGTTTGTATAGATAAAACTATTTGTAATGCTACAGAAATAAGACAAAAAGAAACTTTAGAAATGTCTAAAAAATTCCACACTATGATAATAATTGGTGGAAAAAATAGTTCAAATACAAAGGAATTATATAAAATTGCTGAAAATAATTGTCAAAAAGTATATTTAATAGAAACTGTAGAAGAAATTAAAGATATAGAATTTACAGGAATAGAGAATATTGGAATTATGGCAGGAGCATCAACACCAAAAGAATCAATAAATGAAGTAAAAGAATATCTAGAAAATTTATAAAAATTTTTAATTATTAATATAATTTTAAAATTTTTATATTAATAAATGTAAAAATAGTTATATTAGAAAATTGACATAATTAATAAATTTGTGTTATAATAGACAAGCATTTTAAAAATGTAAAATAAATTAAATAGGAGTGTAAACACAATGGAAATGCGGAACAAAAAGGAACTCGTAAAAAATGCAACTACCAGATTCTTCGCTGAGAACGGACTGGAGCAGGCACTGGCTGACTTCTTCAATGGAGCTAAAATCAAACAGCTCCTGAACGAAGGCTATCAGTCCTACCAGAACATTCTCTCTGAAGCAAAGAAAACCGCTCCGGAAGAGATTAAAGAAATTGCTGTTGAAGTGGCCGAGATGTTCGAGAAGACCCAGGAGGATTTTGAGAAAGAAATTTTCGAGGACTTCAAGGAAAGATTTGGAGAAATCCTGCTTCCTGCTGCAGCATTTATTCCTGTTACTGAACAGGTGCTGGAAGTCCTTCAGAACCATGAAGATGAAAATCTTCAGCTGTTGGTAATGACTACTATGTCTGACATGATCGAAATGATGACAAGCAGATATGCCAATATTGTAAGACTGCGCATGGAAGGTCTTCCTATCGAAGTGGCTGAGCATGTGGCTGATATGGCCGGCAATTCTGAAGTGCTTCCTATTGGTGTCGAGATTCATCATATCGATGATGACGACGAGGAAGAGGATGATGAACATGATCATTGCTGCTGCAATGGCGAATGTGGAGGACATTGTCAGTGTGATGGAAAGTGCGAAGAAAATGGACACTGTAAGCATGAAGGTGGCTGCAACTGCGGCGGCGATGCTGAATAAGTGAGGGATAAGTGAACTCCTAAAAGCGAATACCACAGGGAAACCTGTGGTATTTGTTTTTTTTATTAATATAGTTAAAGAAATAGAAGTACAAGTAACTTAAGTTGACATAAGAACAAAAATATAGTATAATAATCTTGCATTTTACGGAATGTAATATATATTATGATAGGAGATTGACAACATGAGTACTAATCGGATGAAGCCTGAAGAAATTTTGAAGGAGGCCAAGGACTATTTTGAGAAGCTCGGCCTCACCGGCTATGTGGATGCCTTCTTTGCTACCGATCTGGTAAAAGAGGTTATCCATACTACGTATGAAAAGTACGAGGGACAGGTAAAAAATCTGGTTCAGAATATGCCGAAAGAAATCCGAAAGAGAGGAGAGGCACTTCTGCCGGAAGCTATTGGAAGAGAAGAAGCTTATAGCTCTGACGTGAAAAGCAACCTGGTTTGCAACATTGTTCGGGTGATTAAGGTTCTGGAGGACTTTGTTCCTGTGGATGAAACTATTTCCAATCTTTTCATCAAGTCCTTTATGGATGAGGCTGATGGAAAGATGCTGGAGATGGTCAAATATTTCGCAGAAGGACTGGCCGATTCCCTGCTTAAAGATTTCATGATGGCAGTGAGCGTTCCTGTCGGACTTCCTCCTGAGGTTGCAGGATTGGTCGCAATGCTCGGCGGAAAAGGTTCGATCGCCATGGACGGCAATGAGTTCCTGGAATTTCTGGAAAACATGATGGAAGAGAATCCCGATGAAGATGACTACGAGGAAGGCAACAACTGCTGCTAACCTCAAGGTTTAGATGTAACTGTAATATTAATTAAAGCTCCTAAGAGATGCCACTGGGAAATGATGTGGTAAGATAAAAGTAGACACAAAAGTCTGCTTTTATTTTTTTGTGTTAAAATAAATTTATAGGAGGTTATAATATGGCAGGAAAAAGAAATAAACCAAATAGATATTGGTCAAAAGAAGATAAATTAAAATTG
>JAFTJF010000003.1 GCA_017456555.1 Clostridia bacterium | reverse complement strand
AAAAAATAATGACACATGGAAAACAATATGCCAAAACAGTTTTTGAAGTAAAACTAAATGGAAAAAATTCAAGCACACATGTTATTTCAAGAAGTGTTGCAAAAGAGAATTCTAAACAAGAATTTTTCTCAAATATTGAAGGAAACACAGAATGTTATGGACATGTTGAATGTGATGCAATAATTATGGATAATGGAGTTGTAAAAGCTGTTCCAGAAATTCTTGCAAACAGTATAGATGCACGTTTAGTTCACGAAGCAGCAATTGGAAAAATTGCTGGTGAACAATTAACAAAATTAATGACATTGGGATTAAGTGAAAAAGAAGCTGAAGCAAAAATAGTAAGTGGATTTTTAAAATAAACAGAAAAGACCAAGAGACTAATGCCTCTGGTCTTTTTGTTATTATATAAATATTTTTGATTCTATAAATTTTATATAAAACTAATTTATTTATAGTTTTTGCTTGAATTTATAAGATTGTTCCAATTATTTCGATATCTGTTTTTGGTGAAATATATTTTAGTGGTACGTCTGAGAAGTTTTTACAACCTCTTTCTCCATTTTTCCACATTCTATAAGTTGCTCTACCATAAGCAATTAAATTTGAAGAAGTGAATTCTGGGTTAGATTCTAAGTTTAATGAAAATTCTACAACTTGTTTTGTTCCATTGCCTGTTTCACCAACTGCAATTACAAATCCACCGTGAGGTAATTTTGAATGTTTTTCTAAAAGTTCTTCTTGAGAAATAAAGTGTACTGTTGTGTTGTATTCGTCGAAATAATTTGGCATTGTTTTTATTTGATTTTCGATTTCTTCTTTATTAGCATTTTCTTCTGCTACAACATAGCAAACTCTTTCATGCATTTCTCTTTTTGTAAGTTCTGGAGTTTCACCATTACGAATTCTTTTTAAAGATTCTTCAACTGGAACAGTATATTGTCTAGCATCTTTAACACCATGAACTCTTCTAATTGCATCTGAATGGCCTTGACTAACACCAGTTCCCCAAAAAGTATATATTTTAGATTTTGGTAAAATTGATCCAATCATAAGTCTCATGTTAGAAAATAATCCTGGATCCCAACCAATTGAAATCATTGCAATTTTATCACCGTCCAAAGCTGATTTGTTCATTTTTTCTGTATATTCTAATGCTTTTGCATGTGTATCATAACTATCTACTGTATTAAAAAGCTTTGCGTATTTTGGTCCTTGAACAGGTAAATCTGTAGCAGAGCCACCGCATAAAAATACTAAATCTATTTTATCTTTCCAAGCTTCAATATCATTTTCATGTACAACAGGTACATTTGATTTTATTTTTAAATCTTCTGGATTTCTACGTGTGAAAATGCAAACAAGTTCCATGTCAGGATTTTTACTAAGTTCGCTTTCAATGCCTTTTCCAAGATTTCCATATCCACTAATAGCTACTCTAATTTTATTTTTTTCCATATGTCCTCCTTAAATAATATGTATGTAAAATTGTATTGATATTTTATAAAAAGTATGAGTAATTGTCAATTTTATTCTGAGGAGTTAATTGGTAAAAAAAGACACATGATCAGCGAATTTGCTTATTCATGTGCCTTTTTTATTCATTCAGGTGTATTGTACTTCCGCAAAACATTCAAAACACGTTCTGCATCTCTCTCTTCCGGAGTGATATTCTCAATCCAGTTCTTGAAATCGGAAAGTTCAGGAACATCTTTCCAATATTCGCATTCCAAAACTTCTTTTTTTGTTGTGAGAAATCCTTCTGTATTTCGATATTCTTCTTCAGCTGCGATGCAACCATAAAGTCTAATCAGAGCGCAGATAAAAATTGTTTTTCTTGAAGCTCTTTCGAGGTTCATCTTTGCAACATGCTGATCCCAAGGGCTCAAATCCTTGGTTTTCATTGCATATCGAAATGCAAATATCCAAGAGAGAATGTGCCTGATGCCGGGAAGTAAAGAAATCCTGAATTTTAGATACTGTATTTTACTTTTCCGGAAATCTTTGTCTGTGAAAAATAGGACAAAACTGTTTGTTGATTTTTCCATAGTATTGTACCCCTTACTATATATTTTTGACCATAGCATTATACTACGGAAAAGTTTAATAGTCAATTATTATAGTACTGGCAAAAGTTCTAATAATTTTTCTGTTCAAGAAGACCGTAGATTTTTGATTTTTTGACCATATAATGGTATAATTATAATAATACTATTTACTTATTACGAGTTCGTAAAAGGTAGGTGAGAATATGGGAAAAGATATTATATTTTTAGATACGAATGTATTTGGAAGAAAAGAAAAATACGACTTTGAGCATACTTATAAAAACAACATATTAGCGATGCTTAAAAGGTTTTCAAATATTGAAGTTTTCCTTCCAAGTATAGTTGTAGAAGAGCTGAAAAAACATATAAAAGAGAGTATTGATAATGATAGAAATAATATCAAATCAATATATGTAAAAAGAAAATTATCGCAAGAATTTTATGAGAAAATTCTTGAAGAGAACTTGAGAATGCTAGATGAATTTATTGAAAGAAATGATATAAAAATTTTAGATTGTGAAAAATACATGGATATGTCAGATGTAAATAAATGGTATTTTAATAAAGAAAAACCATTTGAAACATCAAAGCCAAAAGAATTCCCAGATGCTATGATTATTTCAGCAATTGTAAATTTCTTAAAGCAAAATAAATATTCAAATAAATATATTGTTTCTGAAGATAAAGGATTTATTGAATCAATACAATCAAAAATAGACTGTATTGTGGTAAATAAAATGGATACAATTTTAAAAGAATTCTTCGATTTCAACACATATGAATATAGATTAATTGAAGATTATTTGAAAGAAAGAGATGTTCTTAAAAATATAGAACTTATCGAATTTGAGAGTGCAAATATTAATGATATTATTGATGTTGAAATTAAAAAATATAATATAAACGTATCTGAAATTATATATGACCAAGAGGATAATGACAGCATGGTTGTAAAAGTAAATTATGATGCTGTACTAAAAGGTGAAATATTTGTCTTTGACCCATATGAATCAATTTATGATAGAGATGATGAAGAATATATTTATCCTATTTATAAAACCACTAATGAATTGGAAATTAGAGATTTAGAAGTGTATATTGAGTTGATAAAAGATAAAAATGGAAATTATAGAAGATATAAAATAATTGAAAAAGCATTAGTTGATATAACCGATTACTTAGGAGAAATGGATTTACATTGTAGAGAATAAAGTGAAAGAACTTGAGTGAAAAAGCTTAGGTTCTTTTATTATGTTGAAAATATTATGTAAATATGATATAATTATAGATGGAACCACGTTCCATATTTTGTTGCTCTAATGAGCAGAAAGAGAGGGTCAAGAATGACCATTAAGAAAGGCTTTAAGAATCGCGCAAAAATGTTTTTCATCCGGCTGGTGGTAGTTGTGGCTCTGCTAGTAATCGGCGCAAACATCCCCGCATTCGCAGAAGCTGAAGTCGAAATCAAGGACAACTGCATGACGGTTGTCAGAGAAAATATGTATCAGACAAGTGTCGATGTCATCGTAAATGAAATCGATGCCAAGGGCAATATCGAAGAGAAGAAGGTAAAAGTGAATTTTGAAGAAGGTGTAACAGAGTTTTCCTTTGACCAGGAATATTTTAAGGATATTCTGGAAACTGAGAATGATGTCTACCTGGTTGAAACCTCTGATAGAGTCTTCGATATTTTCTCCTATTACACTACAGGTGTGGGAGCAGCATATGTCATCTGGTTTTTTGTGACTTTGCTGGCTGGTTGGTACTGGATTGTCTCACTTGTTGGGTTCAGCTTTAAAGCATAACTTTCTTAACCCCCGCAGTAAGCACCCAGTGCAAACTGCGGGGCTTACTTTTATAAAGAGTAGGCGGGGGATTAAATTCAGCCCCACTAAAATCTTTGAAAAAAGTGACAATTACTAAGTAATTAAAGTAAGAACTTGACAAATGATTAATATGGTGTTAAAATAAATGTTCCTCAAAAATGATTGATATAAGAGTTTGGAGGTTATTGTGTTAGTTTTAAATAAAAATTATAATGAAATTAATAAATCATTAAATTTATTTAATAAAATTAACGGAATGTTTATATTAAGTATAAACGTATTATTTCGTTATAGAGAATTAATAAAACTTAACATGGTAGGAAAATATTATAAAAATAAACTAGGTAGAGAAGATTGGTGAAATTTAAGCCAATCTTCTCTTTTTCGTTATAGTTTATAAAAAAAGGAGGTAAAAATGGAAGAAAACTTAGAAGAATTTAAAATAACACTACCACAAAAGATACAATCTAAACGTGAGGTATTAGCAGATGCATATGCAAATTGTACATCAGATGAAGAACCAGAACTAATTTATATAACAGCTGGTCCTGGTGCAGGAAAATCTTCTGCTGAAAGATATTTTAAAGATAAACTTTTTTGGACAAAGGCTATAATTCCTTTTATATTTAATTCTGATAAATTAGCAACATATCATCCTAAAGCAAGCGAAGCATTAAAAAGATTATTACCACAAATATATTATAAAGTAACAAGAAAATTTGTTAGACCTGCAGCACCAGTTATTTTGGAAGAACTAAGAAATTCGAGAATTTCGCTTATAAATGAAAATACTCTAGACCATGGAGAATCTGATATTGAAGAAGCAAGAAAATTTAAAGAAGCAGGATATAAAATTAAAGCCAATGTAATTGCAACAGATATATTTGTAAGTAGACTATCTTGTTTTGAAAGAGAAGCTTTAGATTTAAAAAGAGGTGTTACACCAAGAGGGATTTCAAAAGAATCACATGAAAGAATGTATAATTCATTTGAACCAACAATTAGAGAATTAGACAGATTAGGGTTACTTGATGAAGTTAATGTTTTTACTAGAGGAAAGACAGCGAATGATGATCCAATTCTTGTATATGAAAAAGGAGATACTAAATACAAAGACTTTAAAGAAGCTATTGATGTAGAAAGAAAAAGACAAAGAGAAATATTATTAAAAAATCCAGAACAATATTTTGAAAGAATTCAAAGAGCAAGAGAAACAATTGCAGAATTAGGTGTAAATGAAGAATTAACACAAAATGCTCTTAATGGATTGGATGATTTAGAAAAAGATTTTGCAAGAGAAGTATTAAAACATAGGAGAGCTGCAGCATTAGAAGCAATAAAGCAAAACAGTGGCGTGAAAAATGAGATTTATAATTTATTACTTACTTTAAATAATGAACACAGAGTAGAGGATGTTGATGATGTATGCGATTTTATTGAAGAGATTGACGAAAAATATGGATTAGTATATAAAGGAAAATCTGATATTAGCAAAATGTATACAGAACTTTGTGAGGAAAAAGAAAAAAAATATTGGGAAAAATCTGGAAGAACACGAGTGAGAGCGAAAACAGACGAAGATGAGTATGTTAACAGTGATGAAGAAATATTTTCTAATCAAGATGAAAGTTCAGAAGGAGTGATTAGAAATGCCAAAGAAAGAATTTTGCTATATAAAAAATTATTACATAATATAGACTATTGTACTTATGAAAATCAATTATTATTAGAAAGATTAAAGAAAATACAAAAAATTTATGATGACATAGTAAAAGAAGAAGGTGAATTACCAATGAGGCATCCTACTATAGAAGATTTTCGTGAATAAATTAAAGAATCTTACCCACAATGAATATAAATTAAGAAAAAAGACTTGAAAGATTACTCTTTCAAGTCTTTTAGTGGTCGAGGTGACAGGGATCGAACCTGCGACCTCATGGTCCCAAACCACGCGCTCTACCAACTGAGCCACACCTCGATATATATAAAAGTCTTCTTAAAAAGAAGACTTTTGGTGAACCGGAGACGATTCGAACGTCCGACCCACGCCTTAGAAGGGCGTTGCTCTATCCAGCTGAGCTACCGGTCCATACGACAGTAATAATATTACCACACTGGAAACGTTTTGTCAACGTTTTTTTGAAACTTTTTAAAAAGTTTTTAGAGTTTATTATAATTTTTAAAGAAAATCTTTGAAATATAATCATTGCAACTATTAGTTGCTAAACTTCAAACATTTGGTGGTGGCATAATTTTGATATTAATTGTATAATTAATATATACTTTTTTACAAAGGAGGAATGCCAATGAAACTAAATGATAAAATATTTGAGTATAGAAAAATTAATAATTGGAGTCAAGAAGAATTAGCTGATAAACTAGATGTTTCAAGACAAACTGTTTCTAAATGGGAAACAGGAAAAGCCGTTCCAGAACTTGATAAATTAATAGCTCTTGCAAATTTATTTAATATTAGTGTAGATGCATTAGTAAAAGAAGAATTAGATATAAATAATCAACAAAATAAAACAGATTCAGATAAAACGCAAAATGAATTATGGAATAAAATTTCAAAATTTTTAAAAAGCAAAGAAGAATTTATAAAAAAATTAATTACTGCGATTATAATTAGTTTGATAATAATTGTTGCTTATAAAGTTATTTCTAATAAGATGAATTTATACAAAAGAGAAAAAGATATTGAAAAGGTAATGAATGCATATAAAGAGATTGTTAATTATGAAGGAAGTTATCTTATAACAGAAAAATATAGTAAAAAAGAAAATGATAAAATAATAGAAACGAATAGACAATATCATATGTATTTTGAAGATGATAAAAGATTAGTTAAAGTTACAGAGTATGATGGAGAGAATTCTGAAAAAATAAAAAAACAGATATATATAGATTTATCCAATATAAATGAATACGGCTATGATTGGAAAACAAATACATATTCATATAATGGCGTTGTGGAAGTTTATACAGATGATTGGAGCCATAAAGTTATAGATGATTATACATTTATTTCTCCTTTAGATAAAATTAGAAATGTTCTTGATGAAAATTATTTTAATAGAGCAAATCCATCAAAATTGATTGCTGAAAATTCAGAAAATTCAATTACTGCATTTGAATGGCGAAAGCATAATATAAAAACTTATGCATGGAGTTTTGGAGATAGAAATAATTTGGAAAAGGAAGATGTATTAAGCTTGACTATTACACCAAATTCAAATTGGATGGCATTTTATTCAGATGATTATAAAAATGATATTGCTGAAACTAGAGAAATAGTGTCAATTCAAATGAGTAAAATAAAACCAAATATAGATGATGTGACAGTTCCTGAATTATAAGTTTATATATAAATTAAAAATAAAAGGCAAAATAAGATATAGAATAAAAAACAATATAAAAATGATTCAATTGGGTGAAGACTAGTATTTATAACAAAAAAGCACTTCAATTAAATGAACTTTGGAAGTTGGTTCATAAATTGAGGTGCTTTTCATGTATATTTTATTATATAATTTTTTAAATATCTTAACTATTAATCTTCATCTAAAACATACTCGCTTAAATCTGGTAATTTAATATCTTCATCAGTTACAACGTCAAATTCGTATTTTATATCTGTTATTGAATTTGATGATAAAGTTCTTATATGTAAACATGTTTTAGCATCATAATAAGCTTTTTCGTTTTCTTCAGTGAAAACAATGCATTTTTGACCATTCAATTCCTCGTGGCCAATATTAGAAGTGAAATAAGAACTTGTTTTTACTGCAATAACTGCAATTTTTTTGAAGAAACTCAAATCTTCCCAGGTTTCACTTTGAACATTATCGTGTACAGAATAAGTTTTTTCTTCTGCAAAAGGATAAAAATTATAAATTTTATTATCTATAGTATAGTTTTTGAAGAAACTTGTTTCCATAACAGTAATTCCATCTTTACAATAATATATGCAATCAATATTTTCTTCAGGATAGTCTGGATAAGTGTATGAATAAGTTTTTTTCATGTTTTTGTTTGTTAAATCGGCATATTCGGTTTTGATTGATTTGCTCATAATTGAAAAGATATAGAAAAATCTTGTTGCAAGTATTAAAAGAACAAATGCAACTATAAGTAAAATAAATTTTATTATTTTCATATATCTATTATATTGAGATTCTAATTTTTTTAATTCTTCTTTATTATTTTCCATATTAATTATTTCCTTTCTAGATTATTTTTCTATTTGAGTATATTTTGAAAGGTCTGGAAGCTGAATTTGTCTATAATTAACATTTCCTGTTGTAATTCTGTATTCATAAGCTTCTTCACGAGTTTCTTCGTTTTCTTTTTCAATAAGTCGTTCTGCATAGAAAGTATCATTGTCTAAATAGATTCTTTCATTATTGCAAGTTACTAAATAATATGGCTTCTCTCTAAAAGCAGAATTTGCAATTATTTCTAAATCGTCTTGAAATAAAACAAATTTTAAAATTTCAAGATTGCTGATTTTTCCATTATCTTTTACAATATTTTCCATACCGTCTAAAATGCTTATATCAATATTTAAATTTGTATTAACTTTTTCTTTTTTTACCCAGTATGTCATATTTTCATTATCAAAGAAGTAATGATTTTCGCCATCATAAAACTCGATTGGCTCATCTCCATAATATTTTTTCATAACATCATCTTTATAATAAGTTGTGTAATGTTTGGAATAACGTTCGATACTTTCTTCATAATATTCTACTGTAAAACTTTCAAAATTTTTATAATTTGTGTTTCTAGTATAAGCACTTCTTATAACATAAAACTTAAAAATTGTATTTGCTACAAAAACTATAGGAAGAGCTAAAATAGCTAACACGAAAATAGTTTTTATTAATCTTATTCTTCTTTTATATTTTTTTATCTTCTTAACAGTTTCAGTGTTTTCAAGAGTTTCTTGTTCAAGTGATTCTTTCATATTGTTATAAACTGTTTGACATTCAGAACAATTTTTTAAATGTTCTTCAATAAATTTTGTTGTTTCCTCTGATGTTAAATTTTCTATATATGTAGGTAACAAATCTTGTATAATTTTACATTTATTTTCCATCGCTGCAATCCTCCTTTATTTTTTGTTTGGCTCTATAAAAAGTAACTCTAGCCCAAGTTTCCGTTTTTCCTAAAATATCACCAATTTCTTTAAATGACATGTCCGAATTTAATCTTAGATATAAAACTCTTTTTGATAAATTGTCTAAGGTTTCAATTCTTTTTGTTGTTTCATCAAATTCTTCTTTATTTATGTAATTGTTTTCCACATTTTGTTTATAGGCTGTGGAATCTGATACTTCAATTTCATCATAAGACACTGTTTGATATTTCTTTTTTCTCAATTCATCATACCAAAGGTTTTTTGCAATTTCGCAAAGCCATACAGAAAGTTTTGAATTTCCTTTAAAAGTGTCAATTTTCTTTATCATTTTATAGAAAGTTTCTTGAGTTAATTCTTCTGCAATATCTGAATTATGAGTCAAACAAAATAAATATTTATATACAACTGTATAATATTTTTTGTAAATCTGTTCAATTTCCTGCATGTTTTACTCCTTTCTATAATATAAGACGTAAAAATTCTAAATTTGTTACAAAGTAAATATAACATAAATAAAGAAAATTAAATAGGCAAATTTGCCTATTTTCAAGAAAAGTAGTATAATTAAAGATGTTAGTAAGTTAAAATATAATAAAGCGGAGAATTATATGGAAAATAATATAAATAAATCATTTGAATTTACAGGAAAAGAAATTGCAGAAATAGAATGGGTTTTAGTAAAAGCAATCGAATTGTTTCATGAATCACCAGACCCATCTACAATAAAAAATAATGTACAAGAGTATTTTATTAGATATTGCTGTGAAAGAAAATATCCAATAAAAGAAACTCTTGAAAAAGTAAATTCATTATTGAAAAAAGGAATAAATATTAAAATGCAAGATATAATTCCTGAATCAAAAAGAGGTCAAGAATCTTTAATAAGAGGAAATTTAGCAGCAATATTAATTAAAAGCGGAGCTATTTGGGATGAAGATAAAACTAATGAAATGATGTCAACTTTTTGTGAAGTTACAGGTGTTTCAAAAGAAATGACAGAGCCAATAGTTGCAACTATTGTAAAACAAAAAAAGAGAGAGATAATAGAAAAAGATTTATATAGCTTTTTAGGAAAACGTGTAGCTGTTATAGAAGATGCAAAAGATAGAAAAGCAATGGGTGAAGAAATTATAGGAGCCTATGCAGAACATTTAAAACTTGATCCTAAATATATAAAAGGTGTTTTAAGAGACAAAAAGAAAAAAGATGAAGCTGAGAGAAAAAGAATAGAAGAATATATAGCAAGTCAAGCAAAATCAAAATCTAATCCAGCAAATTTAGATGATGACGAACCTAGATAATTATATATGAAATCAAATAAAGGAGATTACAAATTATGAAGTGATTTTAAATATATTTCACTAATTGTAATCTCTTTTTTGGTTAAATATAATTATTGTAAAAGCAATAATTATTAAAAAGATAAAGTTTTTGTTTTTATAATATTTTAAATAATTTATAATAAATTTGTAACGAATTAAAGAAAATAATAGTCAGTATATATAGAAAGGAGAAAAGGATGGAAGAAATATATAAAGAGTACTCGAAAATTGTATATAGCTATCTTATATCTCTTACAAATAATCCTGAAATTGCAGAAGAATTAATGCAAGAAACTTTTTATAGTGCTGTAAAAAATATTAATAAATATAGGGGAGAAGCTGCACTAAAAACGTGGCTTTGCAGGATTGCAAAAAATAAGTGGTTAGATTATTTGAAAAAAATAAAACAAACAAATGAAACCAGAATTGATGAGATAGAAGAAAAATTTTTATTAGTAAATTCTTTTGAAGAGGAATTTTCAAATAAAGAAGCGGTTATAGATTTGTATAAAAAGATTCATAAATTAGATGAAAAAACTAGAGAAGTAATCTATTTAAGAATTAGAGCAGATTTGAGTTTTAAAGAAATTGGAACAATAATAGGACAATCAGAACAGTGGGCGAGGGTGACATTTTATAGAGCAAAAGTAAAATTGAAGGAGGAGTTTGAAAATGAATAAAAAAGAAGAATGTGATATTGTAAAAGACTTATCTTCACTACATATAGATAATATGCTAAGTAAAAACAGCAAAGAATTTGTAGATAAGCATTTGAAAGAGTGCAAAGATTGTCAAAAATATTATGAAGATATGAGTGCTGATATTTTTTATGAGGAAGGAAAAGAAAAGATTAATGACCAAACAGAGGTGGATCATTTGAAAAAAGTTAATAAAAAAATGACAATTTTAAAATGGATATTGTTTGGAATTATTGTCACAATATTAGTACTTATGTTTTATTTCTATTTTAAAATTGTGTATATAGATAGTATTAACGACTTAAATATTGTAAAAATGTTAGATATGCAAAGAAATTCTAATAATTATAAATTAGTGCAAAAAACAACTCAAATTAATAAAGAAACAAATGAAACAAGTGTAAGTGAAGCTGTATGTTATTATAAAGACGGAAAAAATAAAGAGGTTATTTCTTATTTAAAAGATGGTAAGATGATAGAAGAAACAATAATATTTAGTGATGATTATGGATATGAAAGTGCTAGTGTATTTCATTCTCTAAAACAAATTGATAAAGCAACATATGATTATCTCCCAGAAGTAAAAAGAGATACTTTAAATATAATTATTTCAAGAACAATGGAAACTGATGCGGGAGTTCATAGATTAGGATTAAAAGTAAGAACTGAAATGTTTAATAATAAAGAATGCTATGTTATAAGTGATGCATATAATGGAACTTTTAGAGAAAATTATATAGAGAAAGAAACAGGTGATTTAGTAAGAGTGGTATCTGGCTCTGAAAATTTTTATCATGAAGAAGTATTTACACTAGAAGAGGGTGTAGTAACAGATGCAGATGTAGATGAATCTATTTTAGAGGGAGAACAATATAAGGATTATAAAATAAATAATATAGAGTGTAAGTTAGATGAAACAATGAGAGAAATTTATGAAAAAATTAATAACCAATAATCAATAAACACAAATATATATTATTGCCATAAAATTTTCGATATGTTATAATGAAAAAGTAATCAAATGAAAAGAGAGTGATATTGCTATGGAAAAATTTTTAAAAGTAATACTAAGAATTTTAATTGTAATACTAGTTATTGTACTAATCGCAATTTTATGCGTATTTGGAAAAAATTTAATAATCTTTGGAACAATAAGACTTAAAGGAAATAAGATTATAAAATCAGATAATTGTCACGTAACAATAACTTCGTCAATGCCAGATTATGATTATTCTGTTAGAAAAGAAATATATACTAAAGATAATCTTCAAACAATATATGTATATAATCATGATGAATTAAATGAAATTAACTGGAGAGATTTATCATCTGGAGAAAGATTAGCATATGTAACAACAACACAAGGAGATTACGACATTGAGTATAATGTTGAAGTTATAAATGAGTTAGAAAGCTTAATAAAATTAAAAGAATTTTCGCTATTTAAAAATTGCGTTTCTAATATGGTTGAAACAAAAGATGGTTGCTATGTATTTAAAGCAGGTAAAAACTATGAAATATATTATGATCAATTTTCAGGTGAGCTTATAAAAACAGTAACATATAATGACGATTTAGAAACAATAAATATAGTTCATGAATATAAATTTGAATTTGATAAAGTAGTGGATGAAAATGTAGCAAAACCAATTATAGAAGAATAAAAAAGAAAGGAAGTAGAATTTCTACTTCCTTTTAAATTTATTCAACTTTCACTAATTCTATAGAAACCACTTCATCTTTAAATGGAAGAGACAAAGTTATTTTGTCTGTTGCATTATATTTTGTCATATCACATTCAGCTGTATAAATGTAAATATTATTTTCCTTGAAAGGGTTTGGTTCAGTTGGTTTTAATCTAAACTTTTCACCATTTTCGTTTATCACATAACAAGCCTCTCTTGGTTCTTGCCATGGGAACCATAGATTAATAGCATCTCCAAATAATTCGTACTCATTTCTATAATTTATATGCATATCAGCATATTCCTCAGAACCATAGAATTTAACAATATCTTCTCTTGAACCATATCCAAAAGATAGTTTACCATTATTTGTTTGTCTAATTTCTTCTTCATGTTTGGCAAGCATTTCAGGATAAACAGGTTCAGTAATATTTTGAACTTCTATTCCAATTTTAAATTTTGTTTCTGTTAATTCTGTTTCATAAACAGTGAAGTCTGGGTGACTACAACTTATTACTTTATAAGAACCACTTGTACGATTAGACATTATATCTGGTACTTCCAAATGATATTCCCAATTTCCATGCATAGAAGCCTCTTTTCCATTAGGATTTGTAGAATCAGGAATTAATCTAATTTCTGAAAAATATATATGAAGTTCTTTGGATTTTGGAAGACCTGGAGTAGATCCCATATTAATAACATAATCTGCACCTAAAGTGTTCTCGTTAAAGAAGTATTCTCGTACTAATGCTTGATAGTAACCGTTGTTGTTAAATGGAATATTTTCAATTGATATATTGTTTTTATTGCAATAATCAACAAATAGTTTATTGTTTTGGTAATTACGATATTGATTAAAAATAACATTGTTATTTTCATCAACAATGAATAAATCTGCTAGTTCAATTGCATGAGAACCTTCATAATTAACAAAGCCGTTGACTTCTTTTCCTAAATCTACGTAGTTATTTATATCATTGTCAAATTCAAAATGAAGTTCTAAATTTAAAGATTCATCTACCATAACAAAGCTTTCAACAGAAATATTGAGAGTTTGAGTATCAACAGTTTTTCCATCTTGAATTAAAGGTATTTCTTGTGTTACTAAAATTTCTGGTTCTGCAACATATCCATTTTCAATAGCTGTGCCAGTACCATCTGATGTTCCAAAATAATTAAATTGTTTATGAATATATTGTTTAATTTCTTCTGCAAATACGATACCAGTAACTAAAATTAATGAGCAACAAGCTGTTGCTAAAGCAATTTTAAAGTTTTTAAATTTATGTTGTTTTTTATTTGGAAGTTTTTCTAATGTTTGGGTAACTGTAGAGTGAAATTTATCTGATTCTTGAAAGTTACTAGAGTTCATTATTGATTTTATTTTTTTATCTAATTTATCCATAACTATAACACCTCCTTTAAGATATTTTCGAGTTTACTTTTGGCTCGAAGCATTTTGCTACGAACCGTATTATGATTAATATCTAAAATTTTTGAGATTTCTTTTGTGCTATAACCATCTTGATAATAAAGAATGAAAATTGTTCTTTCATCTATACTTAAAGAATTCATTAAATTTAAAAATTCAAGATTTGATTCTAGTCCATAAGATAGAGAAAGATCATTTTCTGTAAAAAGAGAAGTCGAAGTTTTATTTGTTTGATAAATTTTATTACAATTATTAATTAAAATTTTTATAATCCATGCTTTGAAACTAGAAGTTTTTACAAGTTTATCAATTGATTGATATGCAGTTAAAATAGTTTCTTGTATAGCATCACATACATCATCTTCGTTATATAATCTACTTTTTGCAATTCTATATAAATCATTTTGATAATGAATAATTAATTGATTAAATGCTTCTTTGTTTCCTGCTTTGGCCATTTTTACTAGCTTGTTTGTCATGATTTCCTCCTTTTACTAATTATTTATAATTAATAAGTACTTATACATAATAGATAAAAAATTTAACATATTTGTTGCATAAATTTAAAAAAATAACAAAAAAGAGATGAATAAAATTCATCCCTAAAATGTAGAAATACCTTATTGTGTTTTTATTTTTACTATGTTATATTAACTCTCAATAGGAAATGAGAATAAGCAGATGTGGTTTGCCACTTTTAATCCGTAACTTGTGTTACGAGAACGGAGGTGGTACATATGATAGAAATATTTTTAGTAATAATATATTTGTTATTAATCGGCTTAATTACCGAAACTATCGTTGTATTTGCCTTAATTTTACTTGTTTTAAAGTTAAGCAAATAGAAAATAAAAAAACACATCTGTGATTTGACCGTTATAGATGTGTTTTTTCACAATATACTGGCAAACCACGTTTGTGGTTTCTCCGTTTCCTATGAATATATTTTACTATGAATTTTATAATATGTCAATAATATGAAAAGGCACCTCTTGAAGTCAAGAGGTGTCTTTGTCGTATACAACAACGTTTTCTAGAACAATTGCCATAACATATTTCTTTTTTGCTTTTCTAGCATGATGCAATACATGCAAACCTTTAATGACCCAACCATTAGAAGATACAATTACAGGATGTGGATATTGACCCCAGTTACGATAATAAGAACTTACTAATTTACTCTTTCGGTCGGAGAGCCGATTGAAAGAAATATATTTAGCAACATTTTCAAATTCGTAAGAGGAAAGCCAACGTCTTTTTATAACAAATCTTCCACGGCGAGCGACTCCAAGATTTCGCACTAGAGTTTGTTGATAATATTTTTCTTTTTCACTCTGAGTTGCGAGTTTTCTCCATTCTTGGAATTGCCGATAAGTCATATCTTTTTTGTCTTGGTTACACTTCTTGCAAGAGGGGAGAAGGTTCTCAGGAATACTGACACCGCCCCATCTTCTTGGATACATGTGATCCAAAGTTCGATTTTTCATCGAAAGTTTTTCGCCACAGTAACAGCATCTATCATAGCCTTTAAGAACATAAGTTATGGTGTACATCAAGTCCTCGAAATTGGTATATTTACTCATATATAAAATGCCATTTTCGACATATGCACCGTCTTCATGTCCTTTATTGCTGTAGATAAATCGTTCGGGCAACCGTATAATCATATTCGATCACTCCTTTATAACGCGGTTTGTTCGTTCGTTAACTATAATATAGGGAAAATTATGAGATGTCAATTGGATTGAAAAAATAATTAATAGTTTATGAAAATATTAATCAATGAGGATTAGATAAATTTATAACAAATCGATTTTTTATTGAAAATATTTTATAAAAAGTACAACTTTTTGTATTTTTGATTGTATAATATATGTAATCTTAAGAAGAGGAGATATCATATGGAAGATAAGATATTATATGAAAAATTTTTAAGGGGAGATGAAGAGGCTTTTAATTCAATTATTAAAAAGTACGAAAAAAATTTAATATTTTTTATAACAAGATATGTGAAAAATGTGGAAATTGCTGAAGATATTTTTCAAGATGTTATTTTATATATGTTAGAAAATAAAGAAAAATATGATTCGAAATATTCTTTAAAAACATATATGTATATGATTGCAAAATCGAGAAGTATAAATTACATAAATCAAAATCAAAAGACCACAGAAATGCCAGAAGATATGGCAGATGAAAATTTGTTAGAAGAAATAATTTGTTCAAATGAAAGGAAAGAGAAAATAAAAAATGTTATAAATAAACTTCAACTAGATTATCAACTTGTAATCTATCTAACACAAGTAGAAGGGCTAAGTTATAAAGAAACTGCGGAAGTTATGGAAAAAACAGAGAGTCAAATAAAAACTTTAGCACACAATAGCAAAAAGAAATTAAGAAAATTATTAATAGAGGAAAATGTTGTTGAAATAAGAAATAAGAGAATAATAAGATTAATTTCAATAATTTTATTTGTTACAGCAATGATTACTGGAGTTACATACGCTGACGAGATTGTAGAATTTGTTAAGGAATTGTTTGGGGCAAATGCAAGTGATGGAGTAGATACAGCTGTTAATCATGGATTTGTAGCTGAAGGTAAAACTGAAAATACTACAGAGGGAATTACTGTTAGTATAAAAAGCTTTATTATGGATGATTATAATTTTGGAATGAACTTTTTGCTAACATTTAATGATAAGTATGATGACGTAAATGAGATTGCAAAACATAAGCTACTATTAGAAGATTTGAAAATAATAGATGAGAATAACAATGTTGTATTTAGCACAGATTATGAAAGAAAATCGAAAAATGATGAAACACTTGAACCAGAATATTGGAATGGATATAGTATGCTACAAAAAGTGGTAAGTGATAATCAAATTATGATATCTCTTTCATCAGCTGCTGAAGTTAAAGCTTTTCCAAAAAGTAAGAAACTATACATTAGTTTTAGTCGAATTGTTTTAAAAGATTTGCCAAATGATGAAGTATATAAAGGAAATTGGAAATTTGAAGAAGATATTCCAGAAGAGATGTACAATAGAGAAACGGTTATTTATAAAGTAAAAAGTTGTAGTGATGATAAAACTGTTGTTGAAGATGCTGTGCTTTCAAATACTGCATTTAAAATATCGATACCTGTTACAACTACAGATAAAATAGATTATAAAGCTTTATATGATAGAGAAAATATGAAGAGTATTTATAGTTTAATTGCTCTTCAAAAAGAATATGTTGAAACATCAGATGGAAAAAGATTTGAGATATCTAAAGATGGAACAAATGGATATGGTGGAGCTAATGGTGAAAATAAAATAATAGATTATCATCAAACTTTTGATTTAACTAAATATGATGCAACAGATACTTTAACTATTCATATATTTACAAACACAGGTGAAGAAATAATAATAGAATATGAAAAATTAAAATAATAGATAAAAAGATAGTAAGAAATTACTATCTTTTTTGACGCTAAATTTTTAATATAAATTAACTTAGAAGGGAAAAAATAAATTGATAAATATAATTTAAATAAATGCCTCAAAAGATATTGACTTCAAGTATTAATGGTGATATAAAGGGACTGGAAAAATTAAAAGAAAAGGGATGTTGAATTATGAAAAAAGCAATTATAGCCTTAGATGGCGGAGGAAGTAATTTAAGAATGGTAGTTGCAGACTACGATTCAGAACAACCAATTTATTTTAATGAAATAAATACAGGAACAAATTTATCTACAGTTCCAAATAGAAGAGAAGCGATAAGTAATATTCAAAATCTAATATTAGAAGGATACCAAAATATTCCAACTGGATATGAACTTTCTGGAATAGGCTTATCTAGTGCAGGAACTGAGATTGAACAAAATAGAAGAGATTTAGCATCAGCTTTAGAAAATGCTGTGACTAAAATAAAAACAGAAAATCCAGGAGCCAAAACACCAGAATTGTTTGTAACTAACGATATCGATATATTATTACATTCATCAGATATAGCTTTAGTGGCAGGAACTGGAACTGTTGGTGCAGTAAAATATAAAGATATAAAACCATATGATAATACAGATGTAGAACCAGAAGAATATACAATTGAAAAACTAGATGGTGACGGAGAATACATTGGAGATAAAGGTTCTGGATATTGGATAGCAAAAGAAGTTTTAACAAGAGTTGGACAAATTGAAAAATTAGGACTTTATATAAATAGCAGTGGTGAAGTTGTAAGAGATAACACATATTATTTAAGAGAACTTGTAATTGAAAAGCTATTAAGATTAAATGGATATTCTGATAATGATGTATATAGAGCCAAAGCTTTAGGATTAAGAGAAGCAGGACTTCCAGAGTACGTTTCTTTGGTTTATTCAATAACAGAAGAAAATGGAAGACCATTTGATAGAGCAAAAGTAGGAAATCTTTTTGGAAAAGTTGCTGAAGAAGCAGCTCTTCAAGGAGATGAAGTTGCAAATGATGTTTTAAAAGGTGCTGCCTTAGAATTGTTTAAAAATGTAGTTGCAGCTTATGAAAAAGGTGATTTTGATAGTAAAGAATATTGTGATTTATTGTTAAGTGGAAGTGTTTTAGTAAAGAATAGAGTTGTAAGATTTTTCTTAGAAGATATGATTAAGAAAAATTATCCTAATATTTACCCAAAAGTAAATGAAGAAAAACCAGTAATGTCTACAGTAAAATATGTTAAAAGCAAAGTGAAAACTTTGAAACCAACTAAAGTATTAACAAATTCTAGAGATAATCGTGATGATAGATAAAGTTTATAAATTTAAAGAAGCAATTTTGATAGTTGCTTCTTTTTTTGCAGTTGTATTAAAAATGAAATATATTTGTGTTTGTATTTGAAGTTTTAATATGAGATAATTATTATGAAAAAATATAAGTAAAGGTAATGTAAAACATGAATGATGAAGAGTTTGATAAACTGTTTGAAGAAAGCATGAACAATATGCTCGGACTTAGTAACAGTGAAATTATTAATGAATTGGCTAATGCAGCAGGATCATTTAGAACATTGGATGAAATTACAAAATATATGGATGCAGTATTAGAAAAAATTTATTTATTTAGTTGCGCAGAGGCTTGGAGTACTTTAGCTGAAAATTTACCTGTTGAAGTTATTTTTGAAAATTTTGAGGGATTATTAAACAAAGTTGGTTCTTATAAAAAATCAACTGAATGGAGCGAAAGGCATGCTATTGAAGAGTTTATAGAGCATCTTCCTGAAGATGTGAAAAGAGAAAAATTTGAAGATTTATGTGAATTTATATTCGACAAAGAATATTCAGTAGAATTAAGTACACAATTATATATAATGTATAATTTACCTATTCAGTTAAAGAAAGAAGAAAATTATTCACATATTTTAAATTTATTTGAAGATGCCGAAATAGATAGTGAAAATACAAGGATAGTCGAATCTTATAAAAGGATGGTAGGAACTAAAGTAATTAATTCGCTATCAGAAAAATATATTGCAGATAATTTTGAAGAAGTATCAAAAAAATATTTCTCAATAAACGGGTTAAGTAATTCGGATATTACTGAATTTGTAGCTAAAGCGTTTAGAGGTGAATCAAATGGAAATGATGAAAAATTATTTGAAATGGTCATGGCTCAAATAGAAGACTATGCAGCAAAAGCAAATATTTCAAAAGATATCATTTTAAGTGAAATACCAGATTTATTATCACCAAGCTTTGTAAAAGAAAATGTACAAACATTAACAGAAACATTTTCTTTAAGAGATTTTAAAAAATTATATCCAAAACTTTTTGAAATATCAGAAAATGAAGTTATAGATAATGAACAAATATTAAAGAACTTGAACTTGGTATATGATTTTATAAAAACAAACAGTCAATATACGTGGCAACCCAAAGAAGAATTTAAAAACGTAATAAAAAGTTTGCCAAGAATATTTGTTGAAGAAAATTTTGAAAAGTGTTCTGAACTTTTCGATAAAGATAATGTAGCGGATTTATGCCTTAAATTATTTGATATTGAAGAAAATCAAGAATTTGATGAAGAAAAAACTAAAGAGCTATTAACTTTTGCAAAATCAAAAATAGATGAGAACTATAATTATGAAATTATCTTTGATAAATATGATGCAGACGAATGTTGGGAAGATATAATTAATAAATTGCCAGAAGAATTTATCAAAAAAAATTCAGAATACATAGTTACAGTATTAGGTAACAGAATACCTAATAAATCAAGAGAATATTTTTTACAAATATTACCAGAAAATATAATTAAGAATTATGAGGAAAACTTAAATCCCCAAGTAACAGATAAAAATTTAAGTGTATATAAAAGATATATTGAATATGTTGTTTCTAATCCTGAAATGTCATTAGTAACAAGCAGTATAGGAACATCAATATTTAATTTTATGAATTTGTATCCTAATAATACAGAACCAGAGTTTGTAGAAATAAGGGAATTGTTAGAAAAAGAAAAAAGTAAATATGAACTTCCAGATATGAATAAATATTCAGAGTATTTGCCAGAAAATTATTCGGAAGATTTAGAGTCTATGGCTGATTCTACTTTTGATAGTTTCATTAATGATTTAGGAATAATAAAGTTATTTGATGGACGTATACCAGAAGAATACTGCGATTATGTTATAAAACAAAAATTAACAAAAGATTCATTACTTAATCAGAATATAAATAAATATTTACCAATCTTAAAAAGAGCTTTTGAAGATAAAGTGCAACACATGTTAGCAAAAGAAGAAATAGAAGGATATACAATTGAATTTTTTGAAAAAGATGGAAATACACTAGGATACCATAATAAAGCAACAAGAACGATAGGTTTTCTAGAAGATAATTTACTAGAATTGGATGAAAGCAATTCACATATTATAAATACGGCATATCATGAAGTAAGACATGCTATTCAAGCAAAACATTATAACACTACAGATTTCACCAATTTAGATGGCTCTAGATATAATATGATAAAAGAAGAAATCATTAGAGATGATGAGAATAATTTTTACAAAAGAAATTATACAAGAATGTATTGTGAGATTGATGCTAGACTTGCTGGAACAAGAGGACAAGCCGAATACTTAAAATATCTAGGTATTTCAGAAGAACAAGTAATTGAGAATGTAGGAAGCACAAAGAGAACATTAAAAGAAATTGTTGAAGAAAATCAAAAAGAAGAACAAGTAAACACTGATTTTGCTTCAAACAAAGTTGATAGAGATGGAAGAATTGTATCAATCTCTCAAAAAGCAGCAGAACTTATAAGAAATAAGCCAGATTGGCTAAAAAAATATCCTGTTTTGGGTTTAGAGTTTGACGAGAATGGAGAAAGAAAGAAGACGCCAGAAATTTTAAGTAGTGCTATTTCATGTACAAGTCCATCAATATATGATATATATACTAAAATATTAGGAACAGGGGTTACAGTATCGTTAGAAGATTCGGCAGAAACTTTAGAATATATTTCAAAATTATTGGTAACTCGAGAGGAATATGACGATAATATAGTTGATTTAGTAGATTTAGTTATTAAAAATGAAACATTTGAATCTTTACGTGATGCTGATATAAATGATATAGAGTGTAGAAGAGTATTATCATTATTAAATACAATTTCAACTGATAATCCAAATTTAGAGATTTCTGAATATATAAAAGAAATGCTTGACACTTTTTCGCGTGATGGAAAAATAAATATTGAAATGAAAAAAGATAGTCGACTTTCAGATGCAGCTATTGAAACAATACTACGAAGGGATATAAAAAACAGAGAAGATTTTGAAAGAGTTTTAAAAGATTTGCCAAAAGTAATTATAAATAAAGAAAACAAAAACTTTAGTTTAGGATTTGGATTCAAAGGTTTATTTGAAAATTATTTTAAAAATGATCCGACAATTGATTTTAATTCTTTATTAGAAATGGCATTAGAATCTGTTACAGAAGCTAATAGAGAATACATGCTAGAATATTCTTGGGATGCTGTACCTAATGAACTTCGAATGAAACATATTCAAGGCTATATAGATTTGTGTAGTAAATATAGAACAATAGATTTGGAATATGCCTACAAAAAGGTTTTGGAGATTGGCAAGGAAGAGATTGAAAAGAATCCTGATTTGGCAGAAGAACTTTTTGGAGAATACTTACCACAAGAAATATTTCCAATATTTAAAATGCCGAAAGACAAAAAGGGATTAGAAGAAGTAATAGAAGAATTAAAAAATAGAAATGTGGATGATGACGTAATAGAACATGGGATTAATTTAATTGTCAAAAATGAAGCTAAAGAAGGAAATTTAGAATCTATAGAAATGCTATATTCTCAACTGGATTATTTAAAAGAAGATTATAAAAAAAGCAGTGCTATATCAGGATTTTTTATTTATACACCTAAAGAGTTTCAAAAAGAGTATCTTACTCAGATATTAAGATATACATTATTAGAAAAAGAACATTTTGATGAAAATACAGTAAATGATACTATTAATTATACAAAAAATTATGTTAGAGATGAAATATTTGAAGAGAATCCAGATATATTATTAGAAATTGAAGAAATTCAAAACCAAGCTTTAGAAAAAGCAAAGTCAAAACCAAGAGAGAATATTTTTCAAGAAACAGAAGTAGGAACAGAGAAAATAAGCGAACCAGAAAATAAAATAAAAACGATAGAAGAGTTTGGAGAAAGATTACAAACACTAAAAAAAGATAATCCTGAAGACTGGAATTTCATGTGGGAAGTTAGTTCTTTATTTAAGAAAAATTTTGATAAAGAATCTGAGTTAGATTACAATTTAATGTTGAGTATGTCATTGGAACTAATTTCAGAAGGATATAACAAAGACTCTCTGATAGAATATTATTGGAATAATATGCCTGAAGAAATGCGATTAGATAATATAAAAAAATATCTTGAAGTAGCTAGTAAATATGGAACCATTAATTTGAAATTTGCAGCTAATGCATTAAGTAAATTTAGTAGAGAAGAATTTGAAAAAAATCCAAATTTTGCAGAAGAAACTTTTGGTGAATATTTGAAACCAGAGGAACTACCATTTTTAACTTTTCCAAAAAATATAGCTGAATTGGATGTTGCTATTAGTGAAGCTGAAAGCAGAGGTGCCAAATATTATGATATTAAACAAGGTATTGAAGCATTAGTTGAAACACAAATAAAAAATGGAAATTTAGAATCAGAAGAATTGCTATATAGGCAATTAGAGCTTGGGCAATATCAACATAATAGGAAATATGTTATGTCAGTATTCTTTATATATGCAAATAGTAACTTGTTAAGAGAGAAAGGTGAAGCAGTATTAAGACATGCGTTAGTAGAAAAAGCGTATTTTGATGAAGAAAATGTAACAAATATTATTGATGAGGCTAGAGAAAGTGCTGAAAAAAAACATCCAGATATGCTTCCAATAATAGATGAAATACAAAGAGAGGCTTTAGAAAAAGTACAACAAAGGAATCAAACTGTAGAAGTAGAAGATTTTTCAGTTGAGCAGGCAGTAGTGGAAATTCCTATCGAGATTGTAAGCGTTAAAGACACAGAAAAAGAAGAAATGTTAGCTTTACAAGAGATAAGAGATAATGTTCCTGCTACTGAAATTTCAGCAGGTAAAAATATGATAAAATTCTTTTTAGGAAAAGCAAAAGATATAAAAAGAAAAATAGGAAGATTTTTTGGAGGAGGAGATGACCATGACAATAGGTGATTTAGCTGAATACAAAGAATTGATGATTATAGCACAAGAACAAGGAAATACAGAAGAATATAAGAAATTTTATGAACTTTTTGTTTCTGCATATAATGAATATACTGGTAAAAATTTTGAAGAAGAAATGAAAAATAAACAATAAGGAGAAGTTAATCTATGGAAGAAAAATATAGAAATGCTTTTTCTGAAGTTTATTGCATAATTGAAAATATGCATCCAAATATTAGAAAAAGAATAAACATAAATTTTATTAAATTCTTAGAAGAGAATAAGAATAATGATTACATACCAGATCCAGCAAAAATAAATTTGCAAAGTACAGAAAACTTAATGAAAGAAACAAAAATTGTTTTAGCTATATTGTACGATAAGAATTTAAAAGATAATTAAAAAAAGAAGGCTCCAATAGCGAGCCTTCTTTTTGTTTTATGCATAAGATATTTTTATTGATTAAATATTGCTATTTTTAAATTAAATTTGTAAACATTAATATTGACAGACAAGAGAAAATTGAAATTAATGCAGTATTTACATTAAATAAAATTTTATTTTTGTCTGAAACGGTTCCAGTGATTGCACTATAAGTAATTAATGTTGGAACAATATATCTAAAATTCATTGTAAAAGTAAATGGAAAACCAAAACAGAAATTTATGTAAGATCCGATTTGTAATATTCCAATTAGTAAAAATAAATACATCCAGTTATCTAGTTTTTTTCTATTTATAAGTGCATAGATAATGTTAATTAGATAAATAATAGAAATTGCTATTGAAACATAGAATAGAGCCGGAATCACGAATTTCAATATTTTATTTTCTTCATATTCAATATGTTCATCAATTATAAAGGATTTTAAAGTTGTTGTATAAAGATTATATTCAGCATTTTCTGCAGACATATCAATATTAATTGTATCTAAATGATTATCATTAATTTTGAAAAATCTATCAAAAACAGAATATCTAGAAATATTCGCACTGTTAGATTCATCAACTGATTGGACATATGTAATAGGAACATCATAAAGTACTAAATTTTTAACTGGGTACCAAAGTCCAATTGGAAGTGCAATTAGTGCAAAAATAGTAAAATGTTTTAAATATCTAATAAAGTCTTTTCTATTTTTTATTACTTTGGTTAAGAATACGACTGCAATTCCAACAGCAATCAGAGCTGCACTAATTTTTGTCATTATTGCTAATGAAATAGTTAGAGCAATTTTAATAAGATTTTTCAAAGAATCTTTTTTGTACCAAACTATTGTATAGTAGATTGCCATTGTAGACAATGCAATAGATAAAATATCATTGTTAATACTACCAGACATAATTATCATTGCTGGTGATAATCCAACAAAAAATAATAGTGGAATTATTGATTTTTTAATATTAATTTCTTTTAAAATTCTATAAACATATATATTAAAAATTACTGTATAAGCAAATGAGAAAAGTTGAACTACTTCAAAGCCGATGTCAACAGAATCTTTAATCGCAACTACAACTTTCATTACAATTGTAGAAATTATATAAAATAAAGGTGGATTGTAAAAGCACCAAATGCCAATAGGAGAACCACTTGGGAGTTTATTGTTGCTAAAAATATATCCAATATATCCGAAATGACCGCCGTTTTCTGGTGAATCAAAAGACCTGCTATCATGTTGTCTTGACCAATAAGGAGAATAGCAATTATAAGATAAAGCAACTACAGTAATTATTAAAAATGAAAAAATGACTCCAATCTTAGGTGTATAAATTTTTAATAATTTCAAGATTACTATACAAGCTACACAAAATACTATAAAAACAGTACTAAATAAATGATTTGGTTCGAATATTGTTTTGAAATAGTATAAAGCACATAAAGAAATAATAAATGAAATAAATATTAAGATACCAGCTTTTGCAACACTTTTTGAGGGTTTCTTGAATTTTAATAAAGAAAAATAAATAATTGTTGCTAAAAGACTTAAAACTAAAACTTGTAATTCTGTTATTACGAGTAAATTTTCCATTTGAATGCTCCTTTTATTACTACGATTATATAAAATAACTATATAAATTAATAAAATTTTTGTCAATGTAAAAAGGAAATTTATAGTGAAAATATAAGTTGCAATTTTGGTAGGGAGAAAAACAAAAAATAGAACTACATAACATGTAGTTCTATTAATGATTTTATACAAATTACTTTTATATTTTAATCTTGTTTTATTAAATTTACAGAAAGAATTTCATTTAATTTAGAAAGGTCTGTTACTAATTGTCTGTCTTTTCTAGTAGATATTTCATACATAATATCTGCTTTATCTCTAAAGACATTTCTTGATTTTACTTTAAATCTAACCCAATATTTTTTTAGCTCTTTTTCAACAACTGATTCTGCTTCAATTGATGTAAGATTAACAACTAATAACATGCTTTTTCTTCTTGCAGGAATAAGTTCGAAAACTATTAAAGCTATACTTAAAACTACTGCTAAAACACAAGCTATTGAATATAAGCCAGCACCGATAATTATACCATTAGAGATAGACCAGAATAAGAATAATAAATCTTTTGGTTCTTTGATTGCAGTTCTAAATCTAACGATAGATAAAGCACCAACCATACCTAATGAAATAACGATATTGGCTTGCATTGCCATAACTAAAGCAGAAGTTATAATTGTCATTAAGCTCATTGCAACATTGAATTTTTTTGAATAAATTGTTTTATCACAAGTTAATAAATAAACTATATATACAACTGCTGCAAAAACTAAACTCATTTGTCCTGTTGCAATTACAGTTGAAAGAGAAACTGTTTCTGTGAAATTATTTAAAAAACTATTTTTTACTATATCATTAATACCCATTTTTAAACCCTTCTTTCTATTTTTTCTAACATTTCTCTTCCAGTACTATATTTTGAAAAAGATGTTATTTCTAAATTATTAATGTTTATTAAATGTTTTATAAAATCTGGTAGGAAGTCATTATATTTTACTTCCAAGATTGCTGTGTTTTTTTCTAACAAAGGAATTGAATTAATATTCTTTTCAAAGAATTTTGAAATTTCATATGAACAAGAGATGTTGTAATCTAAAGTTATTCTAACGTCATTGGCAGGGTAAGTGAAAGCTCTTCGTTCATAATCTATTATAATAACTGGTTTGTAAAGGTCGGTTTTCATCTTACTTTGCAGTTCTTCAACTACAGGTTTGTTTGATTCAATTTCTTCATTATTTATAAATTTCATAACCATTTCTTTGGTTAATTTATCTTTGTCTTTTTTTCCTAGATTATTTTGTTTAGATTTTTTTTCTAAAGTTATATAGCTAGGATCTAAATCATAATATCTAATTCTATATTTTTCTCTTTTACTAATACCATCTAGTACTTGGAAATAGCTAGTATCTTTATAATCATCAAAATATAAACTTCTAATAAAATAGCTACCATCAGGATTTTTTATATTAGAATCAAGATATAATGCTGCTGATAAAGTGTTTTTCAGTATTTCCATTTGGATGTTAGTAACTAAGTACTTTTTCTCATATCTATACATTATTTTCTCCTAACTTCTTCATCTAAAAATTCTATTCTTTCTTGTACCCAAGTTTTTACTTTATTTATTTCTTCTTCTAAATCAGTTTGTAACCATTTTTCATTATCTCTTGCAACTGAATATTTTATCTTATTGTAATATGAATCAATTTTATAGTTTATATTGTCTGTGTTGAAAATTTGCCAACGTAAATCCCAATATCTACTTTTTAATTTTTTGTTTATATAATCTGAAGTTGTCCATAAATGTGAAGCATCAGTTACAAGTTCTGAATTTTCAACTAGATTAGTTGGACCAGCTCCCCAAGTATAACCATAGCTCATATCTAAATCCCAAGGAGTAATAAGAACTTTTGTATTTTCGTTCATATTTTTCATAGATAAATAAACATTTTTCTCTTCAAAGTTATCTGCTGCATATATGAAATTAATTAATAAATTATAATCTAGGTAGTTATGTAAGAAGAAGTTATTTAAAATATAATCTTTTGTAATTTTTTCTTTCTCGAAAAAGTTGGTATATATTTTAGGTAAAATTGTATCCCAATATTTAGAATGATCCGGTAAATTTTTTGGATATTTTAATATCCAAGGGAAGACGTCTTGAGAACGTTTGGCATTATTGTAATTATCCCAATCGATTTCTCCATATTGAATTCCTTTTAGTAAAATTCCAGAATCTTCTTCAGAATTTTTTTCTAAGTCTAATTTCTTTCTATCCAAAAATTCTTTTAACAAATAAATTCCATGGTATTCATCATTGATATAAACATCAACATATTCCATTTCCAAATCATTATCAAATTTGTTTGGGGCATAAGAATTCATTTGGTTCCACAAATCAAATGATAATTTTGTTCTAATTTTCGAATAATCTGAATATAGAGAATCCAGTATCCAATCTTCATCTGCTTCCATACCAACTAGAGAAACTTCATTGTAGTCATTGTCTTTTCTTAGTTTTAATCTATATTGTTTCTTTGGATAGTATAGAGAACTTCTTCCTCTAACATAAATAATAGTTTCTGATGTAACTAAAGTTGTTCCGACATTATCTTCAGTATCTTCCATGTATACTTGAACCCAAGCAGGTTGTGCATCTGTTGTGATTTCTTCTCTACCAGGAATAATATTTACAATAGGAAGATTTGTGAATTTGAATGGGATTTTATAATAAGTAGAATCATTGAAAACTATCATTTCGAAAGGTTCATTAAATTTTACGCATAAACCATCTTTTTGATTATAATTTTCACTAAGAATTGAGTACTGAAAATTACTTTCAGGTTCTATTTTTACTTTTGGTTTAAGATATTCTTCTGCATGTTCTTCATTAATTAGAAAATAATAGGTGTTTTCTAATTTATTGTAATAAGGTTCAATATCCCAAAGAGTTAGATTTATATCTAATTCTGTGCTAAGTTGTAGAGTTGCTTCGATTTCAGCGAGATTTATATCACCTTTGTTTTGTTCAATAAGAATACCTGGCTCGATTTCTTCTTCAGGCATTATCTGTATGAAGGTTGCAAAAAGAATACATAAAGCGATTAGTAAAATAAATTTAATCGTCTTTTTTGTAAACATTTATTAAATCCTCATCTTTATTAAATTATACAAATATATTATCATATTGGATTTTTTTTGTCTATAAATATTGGGAGTAGTTTTGGAAGGAAAATTTAAGAGAAATGAACTGGAGAAAAAATTCTGAAAAGATTAAAATGCTTACAGAAAGTGAAGTTGCCGAAATTGCAAGTAAATTCACCGACAGTACAAAAGAGTTGCTTAAAGAGCGTATATCTGAAATTCCTGTTATTTTTGTTCCTTATATTTCAGAATAATTTCTCAGGCTAATTAGCAAAAATGTTTTGGTCCCTGCAGTGTGTGCTGCGGGGATTTGTCATTTTTTGAAGCTTATTTTGATTGAGTTTTTTTATAAAAAAGAAGAAGTTTAAATTTCATTATAAGTATAATCTGTATAACTATCTAAATTAAATTTTTGTAAATAATTATCATTTACTGAATTAAAATTATAATCTATGTTAATTTGTTTTATTTTTTGCATATCATCAATAGAAGTTCCAGTATATAGTAAATATTTAACAATAAGATTATTACTTAAGTCTATATAATAATATTCTACTGAGACATAGTCTGAATAAAAACTTGTCATAGAAACTTTTATACATCTTTTTCCATTTATAATATCTTTTCCACAATATTTGTAAATACCTATATTATCATTTGAACCATGCATTTGTACAGAATTAAAGAAATTACTTTTGTATAATGGTTTTAATATGAAGTCATCTGAATTATTAAATTTTGAAATAGTTTTATTGATATTTGATATTATAGTTTCAGTTTTATCTTCATAAATAGATAAAATATCAATTTTGTTCACTCCTGAAGTATGCGGTTTAGTTATTTGACTCACATACATAATATCATTTTTTCTGTAATATTCCATATGTTCAGTATAATCTATACTTTGTACATTTTTAATAATAGAAAATTCATTAGGTAATTTTGAAGAATTCAATAATTTACTGACATTATCTAAAGAATATGTGAAATATTGGTGTAAATAAAAAATTAATACTAATATAAAAATAATGAAAACAGATAAAATGATGTTTTTTAATATTTTATTCATAGATATTCTCCTTTTGTTAACATTATAATTATAAAAAAAATAAAAATCAATAAAACAAGTAAATATAAATATAACGCCACTTTTCGTCATTTTTTATTAATAAAAAGTATATAATCTCGTATAATACTTAAGATTTGGTCATAGGAAACCTAATAATCAACAGAGTCAAATTGGAAAGTTGGATTAGAAGGAAAAAAGGAAGGTATTTTTCAAGAAAGGACTGACATAATGAAAAAGCATATTACTAGAATTGTTTCTATGATTATGGTCTTAATTATGGTTTTTGCACTGTCTGTAACTGCATTTGCAGATAGTGAATTCCATAAGGTCAATGGCACTGGTTCTGAATCGGGTGGAACTAGAACCTATACTTCTACCACCACTGTTGATTGTAGCAAAATTACTGCTCAAGGCACCAGTGACAGTGGTAGTCTTCATGTTTATCTCACTATCAAGAACATGGAGACGGGCGACTATATTGTCACAAGCAAAGACATTAAGCTTAATGGTACAGAACAAACTGTTATTCTGTATAGCGGAAAGGACCTTCCTGATGCCACTTATCAGGTGAAAGTAGTTCCGCAGTATGATCATGTAGGTTATGAAGTGTCTACATATTTCTATGAATAAATAAGCATTTTGTTAATTGTCTTTGACCAAATCAATAATTAAAACTTAATACTTTCCTTTTTCAAGAACTCTATCGTAAAATATAGGGTTCTTGTTTTTTTATAATAAATTTACAAAAAAGTGTTACCTTTTTCAAAAATTAATCAATATATAAGTAAGAAATATATTTTGTAAAAAAAGGAGTTCGTACTAAATTGAGAAATGAAATAAAAAGATACAAAAACAATAAAGAATTAGATTTGGAAAAAATTATTAATGAATATAGTGGATATGTTTATACTATTATAAAAAATATGGCAAAAGAATATTTATCTGATGAAGATGTTGAAGAAATTATATCAGATACATTTTTTATACTTTGGAAAAACACAAAGAAGCTAGAAGATGATAAATTGTTGAGCCCATATATAGCAGGAATAACCAAGAACTTAGTAAAAGAAAAGTGTAGAGTAATAAATATAGATTTTGATATTTCAAATTATGAGAATATAATTCAAGACAATATAAAAATTGATATGATATGTGAACAAAGAGAAAAGATAAGCATTTTAGAAAAGACAGTAAAACAATTAAAAGAAGATGATATATTAATATTTAATTTGTATTACTATTCTTCTATGAAAATATCAGAAATATCGAAAGTATTAAATATATCAGATTTTAATGTGAAAATGAAACTCTATAGAATACGAAACAAAATAAAAAAAGAATTTTCGAAAGGAGGGTATAGTGATGATAAATAAAGAAAAAATCTTAGAAAATGTAAAATTAAAAATTTCTATGTCCAACTTTGATGATAAGGAAATGATAGAAAAGAGAGAAAATAGTTCTAATATTTTTAAAATTGTAGCAGTTGCTTGTTGTATGATTATTTTTACAACTTGTGCCGTTGTGGCAGTTACAAAAATTATAAAATATAATCCAATAAATGGAAAACCAGTTATAGTTGTTGGGGAAAATATTCCAGAAGAATTAATGGGAAAAGAGGTGTCAGTAATGATACCTGCTGAAAGTAAACCAAAAATAGAGGAAGAACCTATAGGAAATGTTATTGAAGAGAATAATATAGTGATTATAGGTAATGTTGTAGAAGAAATTAATGTAGTGTCTGATAATAAGAATTCTTATAACTCACCAGAAGCAATAGATACAAGAATTAAAGAATATGAACAATTGGAAAACGATTTTGAATCAATAATGTACAAATATCATGGAGAAGAAAAAATCAATCAAATACTTGCTGAAATGAATAACGAAAATCCAGAAACAGATATGATTAAATCTTATACTTTCTCAGAAACTGGAAAAACATTATTACGTTGTGTAGTTGAAATATTTGACACTATGAATCCAACAGAAGAAGAAAAACAAGTTTTAAGAGAATTTTCACAAATGATGGTAGAGGGGAATAGTAATAAAATTGATGATGAAGAGTTAAAAGAAAGAATAAATAATTTATAGAAAAGTATTTTATTAAAGAAATGTAAAAGGTTAGTTTGAAATATAGCTAATCTTTTTTTGTGTAAGGTTTTTTGATAAAATGTTAATATATTAGTGAAAGCAGCTTTTAAAGAATATTAGAAAGGAGAAGCGAATGGAAGATGCATATTTAATACGAAATTATATAAATAATGATAATTCTTTAAATGTAGAAAAGATAGTTAATGATTACAGTAATTATATTTTAGTGATTATAAAAAATATAACCAAAAATCTACTAACAGACGAAGATATTGAAGAAATGATATCTGATGTTTTTCTTGTATTATGGAAAAATAAAGAAAATTTAAATTATAATTTTCCATTAAAGCCATATATAGCTGGTGTCACTAAAAATATTGCGAAAAATAAATTAAGAAGTTTAAATATTTCTTATGAATCTATTGAAACTCAAGAAGAAATAAAATCCAAAGAAAATATTGAAGAATTAGTTGAATCAAAAGAAGAATTTGAAATTATTTCAAATGAACTTGAAAAATTTGGAAAAGATAAAGAAATATTTATAATGTTTTATTTTAAAGGTATGAAAATAAAACAAATAGCCAAAAGAATTGGTTATACCGAATTTAATGTTAGTACAAAGTTACATCGAATACGAAAAAAAATAAAGAAAGCATTAGAAGAAAGGGGGTATAAATATGGAAAATAAAGATTTGAATCAAAGAGTATTAAAAAGATTAGAAGAAAAAATTGCAATTGAAGAATTTAGAAAAGAAAATAATACTCAAGTAAAGAAAAAAACAAATATGTTTTTCAAAGCAGCCTCTTTTATTATTGTTGCAGGAATTGTTGGTGGAAATATTTATACATATGCTACATATAATCAAAATATAATTTCATATGTTCTTGACAAATTAGAACTTTTCGATGTAACACAAGTAAATGATGTACAAGTTGATGAAAATGCGAGTTTGATATTAGAAAGTTATGGTTTTGACGATAACACTTTAATTGTAGGATATAAGTTAAAAGTAAATAATGTAGAAGAAACTTTTGTAAATAATATGATAGATATTAGCAGAATTATAGATGGTGAGAATGTATATGGACTAGAAAGAAGTATTCAAATGACACTTAATAAAATAAACGATACAGAGTATGAGGCTATTGCTGTATACAATTTCGATACAAGTAAAATTAGTGATAATGCAATATTTGAAACTAAAATTTATTTACCTAAATATTTAGATACAGGTGAGCATATAGGAGAATGGAGTTTTAGAATTCCATTAGAAAGCAAACGAAAAGTACTTGATTATGAAGAATATATATTTGATGATAAGAAAGTTACATTAAAAGAATTGAAATTAGAAGAGATTCCAGAAAATCATATATATAAAACTTTAAATTTATTAGAAATAAAAAAATCAGATTTGGCAACAAAACTGGTATGTTATTTAGATGGATACCTTACTGGTGGTGTAGATTATTTTATAGAAATTATTGATGAAAATGGTGAAGTTATTCTTCCAAGTAATATTCAAAGAATTCCAGGAGGAACACCAACAGAAATTGTTTTTAAGAAAATAGATTTTGATTCAAAAATTACTATAAATATATCTGAAGTTGATGGAACAGAAAAATTATCTGAAGGAACAATTACTATTGATTTAAGAAATGATATTAAGAAAAAAGCAAGAAAAGAGATTTCATATACTACAAAAAAATGGCAAGATTTAAAATTGAAATATGATGAAGAATTAGATGTTGATATTTATGAAAACAACTCAACCTTACATGATGGAACTATTTATAGAATGGACTTAAGATTATATGAATATTTTGGTGATAAAAAGGAGTATAACGATTTTATTCGTTTAGAATGTTATGAAAATTTAGAAAATAGGACATTAGAAGAGCTTGCAGAATTTAGAAGATATGTTGATAGCGTGTCTTGGGGAGTGCATCCATTTCAAGAAAAATATCCAATATATTTAGAAAATAGAGCAGATGCAATAAATTTAAATAGGTCAGAAATTTTAGAACTAGGAAAAAATAGAGAAATAATTATAGATGGTCAAAAAATTAATTCTGAGAATTTTACTTTTAATGATTTTAAATTTTATAATGTTAAAAATACAAAATTAAAAGAAATAGATGCTATTATGTGGACAGAAAGTAGTAGTGATGTTTATAATATTTATATGTTCATATACAAAGGAATGGTGTATGAATTAGAAGTTCCAAATAATATTAAAAATATTGAAACTGTGAAAGAGTTTTTAGATGATATAGAATTTCTGTAAGTAATAAAACTAGAATTATAAAATTTATATAATTAATATAAATTTAATTATATAAAAGTAATAAGAGGAGAAGAATATGGAAAATGCAAAGCGTTCAGATAAAATTATATATGTTATTATCAAAGTTTTAGGTATAATTACAGGAATTATAGTTTCGTATTTTATTATTTATTTAACAATGATGCTAATGAACACTTCGGATTTTTCTAAAATATTGATAGATTTAAATGTGTATAGAATTTTTTATAACATATTAAATATTGTTGGAATGCCAGTTATATGGATGTTTTTAATAACGTTTATTTTAGCAATACCATATTTAATAATTTCAATTATAGTAGGTATTATATTTGCTAGAAAATATATAAATAATCAAGAAAAGAAATTAATTATTAGAAATCTACTGTTTTTTGTAGCAACACTATTTATTATAATAAAAGGATTTTCACTATATCCTGGAACTAGTCAATATGAATTAAAAGTAAATTCTAAGATAAGTGAAATTTCAAATGTAGAAGTTAAAGAATTTTTGGAAAAAGTTTTTGAAGAAGATAAGTATGTATATAAAATTAGATTTGATCAAGGATTTCCAGATGATTATCATATGTATGTGCATTATAGAGATATTACATACAAAGTAGAAAAACGTTTTATATCCGATTCATATTTTTCCCTTATAGATGAAAATGCTAAAAATATAACCGATATTTTAGGAGTAATATCAATAATAATAACTCTTGTAGGATATATATTATATATTTATTTTGTTAGATATATATTGAAAGAGTTTAAAAGAATATCAAATAATTGACAATTGTTTTTAAGCAATATCAAAAATCTACAAATTTTATAAAAAATAAAACACCAGTATTTCTACTGGTGTTTGTTGCGCCATTACAGACATTTTTGTTTATATATCAATAATCTTTAATTGCTAGGTGTCGAATCTGTGTTTGTAAAGTTAATATTGTATTGTAATTCAGTTAAAGGTTCTTTTACTTGATAAAAATTAGTATCTCCAATATTTTGATAATTCATATCAAATAAATCAATATTTAAAATATCATCTATAACAAATTCCTCTGGTATTTCTAAAGATATTTTATGCACTAAAGTGCCATCGTCAAAAAGTTCGTCATGCTTTATTATATTACCTTTAAATAACATATGCTCATTTTGATTTCTTGTTGCATTATGAATATTAAAGTGTTTTTCGTAAAATTTATCCATACTTATAAACCATTCAAAAGATGTATCCAAAGAGATTTGTCCGTTAAATCTATCGCCTAAGCAATAGTCTTCATTAAATACCCTCAATATATATCCTGAATGATTTAAAGGTTTTAAATGTAAAAATTTTAAATTAAAATTTAATTTATTTTCTGTATAATTTAAATCAGATAAAACCACTTTAAAATCATCTATTTCAACCAAATTTTCTTCAATTAAATTATTTTCAATATCATAAGATAAATCTTTTTCAATGCAATATGCATTTTTATATTTATAGTCATATATTTTTTCGTGTATAAACCATCCGATTTCATTATAAAATCTTAATACAATTAATAAAATAACAAGAATAACTAGCAAAATAATTATTATTTTTTTCTTCATAATTATTCCTCCTTTAACTTTTGTAGTATAGCAATATTATAACATATTTATAATATTATAGCAAAATTGATACTATAATACATCTTAACGAATTGGCAATAAAATAAAAAAAGAAGCAGTTTTAAAAAACTACTTCTTGGTGCACCCAGACGGCGTGGTTATTACTGTTTTTAATATGTTTTAGGGATTTTGTTTGGGTTTCTGTTTAAATAAATTGAGAGTAAATAAGAGGTGATAAGAGGCGTTTGTAGTTGCTAAAAGTGATTAATAAAGGATAAAAAAAGATAAAAAGAAAAAATAAAAAAAGTCTCTAAAAAAGAGACTCAATGGTGTAGCTGGACGGGTTTTTGATGAGTATTTTCAAGGAGTATAGAGATTTTGTTTGTGTTTTTGTTTGAAAATGAGTTTAAAAGTTTAAAAAGTCCCCAAACAGTTAAAAAAAGTTATGAGTAATTTCAAGATGTTTGGCTGAAAGCTTTACGGTCTCAACACTTTTATCATCAAAAAAAGTAGAAAATGGGGTTTTTATGTGTTACCATTAATATAAATTTGGTTATTAATGGGGGTGAAAAAGTGGAAATTGAAAATTCACTTGAAGAACTTTATTATAATTATGAGAATAAACTATTTGAAAAACTAGAAAGAGATGAAAGATATTTAAAATTGTCAGAACTTGCAGAAGAGAGCGAAGATAATGTTAGAAAAAGATTTAATAAAGATATTAAAAGAATGCTTTCTGATTGTATGGACTTAAATCAAGAAAAAGGAATTAATATGATGAGAGTCGGTTTCAAATATGGTTTTTCTCTTGCAAACTCATTAATGGTAGAATCATTAAATGATAATAAGAAGAAAAGCAAATGAACGAAGATTCATTTGCTTTTTTGTGCTTAAAAAATTTCGTTAAATATGCTATTCGACGAAAAAAAAAGACTCATATAAAGATTGAAATCTTTATACGAGCCTTAGATTTTCTCTAAATATTTTTTGGTAGAATCAAAAGATGGATGAACATATTTATTAAGCGTTATATTCACATTTGCATGTCCTAATATTCTACTTAATGATTTTACATCCATATTTATTTTTATACAGTCTGTTGCAAATGTGTGCCTTAATATATGGAAATTATGATTTGGTATATTTAAATTTTTTTGGATTTTTTTGAAAGTATATTGATAGTTACGAGGTTCTATAAATTTATCAATAGTTCCTGTTAAAAAATAAGCATTACTATCATATTTATTGAGCTTATACACCGAATATAAAATATTATGAAGTTTTTTGTTTATAGGTATTTTTCTTATAGATGAAGTTGATTTGGGAGGTCCTATTATAATTTTTGTTGAGTCATTATCATAAGCTCTTTGTAATGTTTCGTTAATGGAAATTATATCTGTTTTTAAATTAATGTCTTTCCACTTCAATGCACAAAGTTCCCCTAATCTTATTCCTGTATATAAACAGATTAATATCCCTATTGATTTCAGAGAATTATCATTATAACAATAAGATATTAATTTTTGTTTTTCTTTATCAGAAAATATTTCTAATTCTTTTTTTAATGTTTTTGGATATTGAATTAAATCTAATTTTAAATCAACATTATGTTTTCTTTCTGTATATTTAAGAATTGATTTTAATATGGTTATTAAAGTTTTTATGGTATTGTTATTTAAATAATAAAACTTACTTATAAAATTATTATAGTCATAATTGATAAGCTCTTTTAATGTTTTATATTTTAATTCAGGATAAAGATATTTTTTTATCATATATTTATATTTTAAATAGGTCGATTCTTTTACTGAGTTATATTTATAGATTAACCAACTATCTATAATAGTATAAAAATAAATATCTTTTGTAAAAAATAAATGTTTAATCTTGAACAATGAAATCCCCTTTCTTACGGCTCTGCCGAATACACAAAAAATTTACATAGAAAAATGTCGAAATTTCCTTGTAATTTATATACATGTTTGATATAATCTCATAAGTAATTTATAATGAGGTTATTTTCGTTAAATAGCATATTTAACGAAAATAAAAAAGGTTGGTGTGATATATGGAATTAACTGAAAATAAGGCTGGATATTGCACAATTACATATAAGTTGAGACTTTATATCAATCATATGGATTTTGTAAAACTTACTAAGAATATTTATAACCAAGTTGTTTTATTTTATTACAACTTATTACTAGAAAATATAGAGTTTTTAAATTTAAGTAATCAATATTGTTTGAGAGAGCTTGAAAAAATAACAATTATTAGTCGAAATGGCGATGTTCCTAAGAATTATTTAGATATGGAATTACCAACATATTTTAGAAGATCAGCAATAAATCAAGCAATTGGTTCTGCAAGGTCTTATATTTCACTATTAAGTGATTATGAGAAACAAGAGGGGAAAAAAGGAAAAGAACCATCGATTACAACTGAATTTAATTGTTCTCCTGTTTTTTATCAAGGAATGTATAAAGAATTAAAAAAAGATTCTGTAATGCTTAAACTTTGGAATGGTTATAAATGGGAGTGGTTTAAAGCAAAATTGAAAGGCAGAGCGTTTGATGAAAACTTAGAAAGTATGTCACCGACTCTTGTTATTAATTCTCGATATGTAATGATGCATCTTCCTGTCAGAGAAATTGTAGAAGATGTAAGACCAGTTAAAGAAAGAATGCAAGATGAAAATTTGAGGGTGTGTGGAATTAGTTTTTCTAATACAGATAATATTGCAATCTGCACTATTTTAAACCGAAATGGAGAATTTGTAAAATCAAAATTTATTTCTGGTGGAAATTATTACAAGTTTCAAACAGATAAGATTTTGAAGCAAATTAAGAAACATAGACAAAATGGAAAGAAAACACTAGATAAAGCAGACCATAGGACATATTGGGAAAAACTAAATCGCATTAGACAAAATACAGCTCACAAAGTTAGTAAAGAAATAATTGATTTCTGTTTAGAAAACAATGTCAAAGTAATTTCTATAACAAAATTAGAAGATGATGTTGTTGGATTTGGGCATAAAGTTGGAAAATACAGTCCAATAACACTAAGAAGAATAATTATAAATTATTTATCTTATAAGTCTTTTAGAGCAGGAATACTTATTACAACTGTTAGACAAAATTACACAGCAAGTAAATGTCATAAATGTAGAGCAAAAGTGAAGAGAAATGAAAGTGAATTCTCATGTGAGAATGGTCATAATGGGAATTATTATTTTAATACTGCAATGAATATTGGAAAAATGTGTCTGAAAAAATTTGGACTTATTTTAGATTAAATCCTACTAGGAATAGATAGGTAATTGATTTTTTCTATATGAAAAATTTAATTTGCTTGGGTATCGGCATTATGTACTAGAAGTGCATATAAAGAAGTGATTCATTGAATCAAAATATACTCAGAGTTTCCAAAATTATTTTTAATGAAAAATTAAAAAAGGATGTAGAAGATGAATATAAATGAAGGAGTTTTACAAACTTTTGAACAAACAGAAGTTACTGAAAACAATCAATTAAATTCAGAAATTCAAGGATTAATTGTTTTTAGGAAAAGTATTAAATACATAAAATATATAAATTCTTTTTTCAAAAGAATTATGGATATAGTTGGGGCGATAGTAGGGATTATTATATTAATTCCACTTACTATTGTTGTGAAAATAATAAATATTTTAAATAAGGATTTTGGACCAATTTTCTATTCTCATGAAAGAATTGGAAAAAATGGAAAACACTTTAAAATGTATAAATTTAGAAGTATGTGTATGAATTCACAAGAAGTTTTAGAAAAACTTCTTAAAGAAGATGAAGATGCTAGAAAAGAGTGGGAAGAACATAGAAAATTGAACGATGATCCAAGAATTACAAAAATAGGAAAAATATTAAGAAAAACATCTCTTGATGAATTTCCACAGTTTTTAAACGTACTAAAAGGAGAGATGAGTTTAGTAGGTCCAAGAGCTGTAATAGATGGTGAAATTGAAAAATTTGGAGAATTTAAAAATGCAGTTTTAAGTGTTAAACCAGGTGTGACTGGATATTGGGCAGCACATGGAAGAAGTGAAACTTCTTACGAAGAAAGAGTTGAAATGGAATTTCATTATGTTGTTAATAATTCTATTTTTATGGATATAGGAATTTTATTTAAAACTGTAATATCTGTTTTAAAAAAAGAGGGAGCAGTATAGAGAAGTGGATACAAATGCAATAAATTATAGTGTTTTGATGAGTGTATATTATAAAGATAATAAAGATTGGCTGATAGAAAGCATAGAAAGTATGATGAATCAAACTATAAAAACAAATGATTTTGTAATAGTAAAAGATGGAAAATTAAATGAAGAATTGAATTTTGTTATATCTGAATATTGTAAAAAGTATTCAGATATATTTAATATTATAGAATTATCAGAGAATATTGGACTAGGACCAGCATTAGCAATAGGTGTAAAACAATGCAAAAATGAATATATTGCTAGAATGGATTCAGATGATATTTCTAGAAAAGATAGAATAGAAAAAGAGTTGAAAATTATACAAGAATATAATTTAGATATGGTAGGGTCTAATATAGCTGAATTTACAGGAGATATAAAGAACATAAGAGCTTATAGAGTATTGCCTGAAAAGCATAATGAAATTATTAAATTTGCTAAAAAAAGAAACCCATTTGGACATCCATCGATGTTATTAAGAAAAAGTAAAATATTGGAAGCAGGAAATTACAGGACATATTATTTATGTGAAGATTATGATATGTGGATTAGGTTGTTTAATGTAAATGCAAAAGCATATAACATTCAAGAAAATTTGGTATATATGCGAGTGAGTGACGATTTTTATAAAAGGCGTGGTGGCATCAAATATTTAAAATCTATATTAAAATTTAAAACGGAACAAGTAAAAAATGGTTTTTTTTCAAAAAAAGATTATATTATAAGTTCTAGTGCAAGTATTATAACATGCCTAATGCCAAATTTTATTAGAGAAATCATTTATAAAAAAATATTAAGAAAAAAAGGAAATTAATATGGAAAAGAAAAAAATTAATATAATTACATTACATAGAATCGTAAATTATGGTTCAGTTCTTCAAGCATATGCGACTCAAAAGGTTTTTGAAAATAAAAATTTAGATGTTGAGTTTATAGATTATTATCCTGAAAGAATGCATATGTTAGGAATGTTAAAAAGAATAAAAAATAAAAGTCAAAAGTTTAAAAAGAATATTATTTTAAGAAATATTGCGAGAGTAATAATGATTCCATCATATATTCAAAGATTTCATACATTTAAAAAATTTATTAATAAAAACCTTAATTTATCTAATGTTATATATAAGAATGAAGATGATTTGAAAAATAATCCACCAATTGCAGATTATTATTGCACTGGAAGTGACCAAGTATGGAATACTGGTTGGAATGAAAAAATAGATTCACCATTCTTTTTAGATTTTGATACAAATGGAAAAAAATGTTTTTCTTATGCTGCAAGTTTTGGGAAAAGTAAATTAGAGAATTGGGAAAAAGACGAAACTAAGAGACTTTTAAAAAAATATAATAAACTATCTTTGAGAGAAATTTCGGGAGTTGAGATTGTTGAAGATTTGGGGATTAAAGGTGCTATAAATGTAGTTGATCCGACTCTTTTATTAACAGGAAAAGAGTGGAGTGAATTGGCTTCTGAACGATACAAAGATAAAAAGTTTATTTTTGTATATAATTTAAATAGAAACAAAAAGATTGATAAATATGTAGAAAAATTAGCAAAAGAAAAAAATTTAGAGATATATTATGTGTCTTATGCATTACATGAATTTTATAAAAAAGGAAAAATGAAATGCAATGTTAAAGTAGAAGATTTTTTATCATTATTAAAATATGCTCAATATGTTGTTACTGATTCTTTTCATGCAACTGCTTTCTCTATTAATTTTAACACAGAATTTATGATTGTATTTCCAGAAAAATATAGTACAAGAGTTAGAAGTATATTAGAAATAACAAAATTAGAAGATAGAATTGTTGATAATTATGAAGATATATCTTTGTGCAATAAAAGAATAGATTTTTCTGTTGCGAATGATATTTTAAAAGAGCAAAGAATAATTGCTAATAAGTATATAGATAGTGCTTTATAATAGTAAAGGAGTCTTATGGAAGATTATATACAAATTAAAGAAAAAAAAGATTGTGTTGGATGTAGAGCTTGTGAAAAAATTTGTCCACAAAAAGCGATTATAATGCAAGAAGATGAAGAAGGTTTCATATATCCAATAGTTTTAGATGATAAATGCGTAAAATGTGGAATTTGTAAGAAAGTATGTCCGTTATTAAATGAAGTAAAAAAAGAAAAACCATTAAAAACTTATGCTATTAAAAATAAAGATGAAGAATGTGCTAGAAAAAGTACATCAGCGGGAATTGCATATCTTTTTTCTAAAAAAATAATAGAAAAAAATGGATGTGTATTTGGTTCAAAATTAAATAAAGATATGACTGTTAATCAAATAGAAGTAACAAATTTAGAAGGTTTAGATGAAATAAGAGGATCAAAATATATATTTAGTGATACAAAAGAAACTTTTGTTGATGTAAAAAATGAATTGCTTAAAGATAAAAAGGTAATATATATAGGAACACCATGTCAAATTGCAGGATTAAAATCCTTTTTAAAAAAAGATTTTGATAACCTATATACGATAGATTTTATTTGTCATGGAGTTCCTAGTCAAAAACTATTCTTAAAATATATAAAATATTTAGAAGAAAAAATTCGCCAAAGCATTATATATTATGATTTTAGAAATAAAGAAAAGAAAGTTTGGGGGAATTTTTGTGCAAAAATTCTTACGAATAATAATAAAAATGTATATATAAATGCAAATAGTGACCCATATTATTATAATTTTTTGAAAGGAAATACTTATAGGGAGTCTTGCTATGATTGTAAATTTGCCAAAAAAGAAAGAGTTTCTGATATTACTCTTGGGGATTTTTGGGGAATAGAATTAATAGATAGTAATTTTTATGATGATAATGGTGTTTCAGCAGTTTTAATTAATTCAGAAAAGGGAAGAAAACTTTTTTTAGAACTTGTTAATGATATTGAATTTAAAGAAGTTCTTTTAGATGATATTTTGAAGAAAAATAAGAATTTAGAGAGACCAACAGAACGAAAAATTACTCGTAATAATATTTATTATGGAATTGACACTTTATCACCTAAGAAATTTGTAAAAAAGAATTTAATAATAAAAAATAAGGTTAAAAATTTTATAAAAACAATTATTCCTATAAAGATTAAAAATAAAATAAAAAAAATATTAAAATAGAGGATAACTAATGGGAAATGAAATTAGAATATTGCAAATAGTTCCAAATATGCAACAAGGTGGAATTGAAAATTTTATAATGAACATATATAGAAATATTGATAAGAATAAGATACAATTTGATTTTTTAGTCCATTATAATAAAAAATGTTTTTTTGATGAAGAGATTGAACGATTAGGTGGAAAAATATATAGATTTCCAGTAATGGAAAATAAAAATGTTATAAGATATATAAAAGAATTAGATAAATTTTTTAAAGAACATACAGAATATAAAGTTGTTCATGGACATATGGCAAGTTTAGCATTTATATATTTATGGATTGCAAAAAAAAATGGGGTAAAATATAGGATTATACATAGTCATGGAACATCATTTTTAAAAACGGTAAAAGGTATTGCAAAGTACATTTTATTTAGATTTGCTGATAAACATGCTAATGTGCGATGGGCATGTTCAAATGAAGCGGGGAAGTATTTATATAAAAAGAAGTCTTTTGATGTTATTCCAAATGCTATTGATTTCAAAAAATTTGAATATAATCCTAAAATAAGAGAAACTGTTAGAAAAGAATTAGATATTAATGAAGAAACATTTGTTATAGGACATGTTGGAAGATTTAATTTGCAAAAAAATCACAAATTTATAATAAATTTAATGGAAAAATTATTAAGAGAAAATGAAAATTTGAAATTGTTATTAATTGGAGATGGAGAAACAAAAGAAGAAATTAATAAATTAGCATGTGATTTAAATATAAATAATAAAATTATTTTTTTAGGAATAAGAGAAGATGTAAATCGTATATATCAAGCTATGGATATTTTAATAATGCCATCGCTTTTTGAAGGGTTACCTGTTACTGGAATAGAGGCTCAGGCAAATGGATTAAAATGTTTATTTTCAGACAATATAACGAGAGAAGTAGATATATCGAAAAAATCAGAATTTATAAAATTATCCGAAGAAGCTTGGAAAAACAGTATTATAGAAAATATACATTATAAAAGAGATTTGAAAGATTTTGATAATTCTATTTTTAATATTGAAAAATTAACGAAACAACTACAAAGGAGATATGAAGAATACTATTATGAGAAGTTTAGTTCTAAAAAAGGGTAAAAAAATTCATAGTGAAATAAGTGAGAAAGTTTGGTTTGTCTTACTAATATTTTTATTTGAACCTACAATTTTTGTAAAAATACCTAAGTTAAATTATTTATTTATTTTTGGTATTTGTGTTACTTTTTTATATGCTTTGTATTCCTTTATCATAAAAAATAAAAAAGTATCAAAATTAATAGTAATAATGTTTTTTTACAGAATGTCTCTGTTAATTCCTACAATAATAAATGATGGTGATATTATAAAATGGGGTTATCAATCTCTTAATCACATAACTGTTTTTATGATGATAGAATTGGGATTTGAAAGAAATAGAGATAGAACATTAAAATCACTTCAAAACATATTAATAACTTATCTATCTATAAATTTAGTTTTATATTTAAAATATCCAGATGGTATTTTAAATGAATTTTGGGGATTACATTTTTTAGGGATTAGAACGCGATTTACAGATTATTTATTTTTATTAATTTTTATTTCAATGATTAGATGGGATATGGATAAAGATAAAAAATTTAATATTTTTTGTATAATTATATCTTTAATTACAATGTTTAAAGCATGGATTTCAACAGCAATTGTTGGAATAATAATTGTAGTTTTAATGTACTATTTTATTAGTAAATATTTTAAGAAAATAAATCCTCGAATATTTTTAACATTAGCTTTTATTATAGTAGTGTCAATTACTTTTTTTAGAGTTCAAAATTTATTTTCAATATTTATTGAAGAAGTGTTACATAAAAGTGTATCTTTAACAGGAAGAACAGAAATATGGGATTTATCATATGATTATATTGATGATAATTTATTCTTTGGACACGGTTATAAAAATGATGGTAATTTTGTATATTGGAGAGGCGAGTATTGGCAAGGACATAATCAATTTATTCAAATTTTATATGAAGGTGGAATCGTTAATTTAATTATATTTGTTATATTGTTATATTCAGCTATCCCAAAAATAAAAGAAGTAAATAAAGAATATAGAATAATGATATCATTTTTGTTTAGTTATGTTGTTATGATGATATCAGAAATATATGCATATTATCCAACTTTATATGCTTTTTTAGCTATATTTTATTATTATTATAAGTTTGAAAAGGAAGAGTGTAAGAATGAATAGAGTTGTTTTGATAAATTGCTATTTTGGAAAATTTCCCAATTATTTTGATTTGTGGATAGAGTCTGCTTTAAAAAATCCAGATTTTGACTTCTTAATTTTTACAGATAATGTAATTAATAAAAAATATGATAATATTAAATTTATTAATATTAAATTCGAAGAGTTAAAAGAAATATTTCAAAATGTTTTTGAATTTAAAATATGTTTGCCAAATGCGTATAAATTGTGTGATTATAAAGCTGTTTTTGGTTTAGCTTTACAAGATTATATAAAGGATTATGAATTTTGGGGCTATGTTGACATTGATTTAATTTTAGGGAATTTAAGTAATTATATTACAAAAGAAGTTCTAAATAATAGTGATAAAATTAATAAATATGGTCATTTTCAAATTTATCGAAATAATATGAGAATGAATACTTTATTTAGAATAGATAATCATTCTACTTTGTATAATTATAAAAGAGTTTTTAAAATAAAGTTATGCTGTCATTTTGATGAAGATCATGGTGTAAGTACAATTGCAGAGAATGAATCAGATATAAGAGCTCAAAATATAAATGAATATTTTGATGTGGATTATACCAAATTTGCTTTTAAAAATGTAAATGGTGAAAATAGAAACTCAATATTTAAATATGAAAATGGAAAATTGATAGAATTATTTATAGACGAAAATAATAAAATTTCAGAAAAAGAAGTGATGTATGTTCATTTGCAAAAAAGAAGTATGGAAATGGAGATTTCAAATACTTACACTTCTTTTTATATAGTGCCTAACAAATTTATTGATGAAATAACATTAGATACAAAAAAGATAAAAGAATACACAATGGATTGTGAATATTCAGAATGGAAATTAAAAAAGAGAAATATATTAATCAATAAAATAAAAAATAATGCTATACAAGAAAAAGTATATAGAATATTAAAGAAAATATATATAAAAATTAAATATAAAAGAAATATAAAAATGAAGTGAGGAAAATCTTGTGAGGACAGAAAAATCTTTAAGAAATGTTAAATATTCTATTATTGGTCAAGTTGTTACCTTATTTGCAAGTTTTATTCAAAGAACTATTTTTATAAAGTTTTTATCACAAGACTTATTAGGAATAAACAGTTTATTTACTAATATATTATCAATTCTATCACTAGCAGAATTGGGTGTTGGAACTTCTATAACATATTACTTATATAAACCAATATATGAAAAAGATGAGACTAAAATAACTCAAATTATGAATTTTTTTAAAAAAATTTATATAATAATCGGATGGGTTATTTTCTGTTTAGGTATGCTTATAATACCTTTTTTAAGTTTATTTATAGATAATATCAAAGATTATGATAATATTTATCTTATTTATATTCTTTTTGTACTTAACACAAGCATATCATACTTTTTTTCATATGATAGAACATTGATTATTGCAAATCAAGATAAATATATTGATGCATTATATAGATATGTTGGATATGTATTATTATATATAACACAGGCTATTGTAATAATTGTTTCAAAAAATTACATATTGTTTTTGATATTGCAAATTATATTTACTATTGTTGAGAATTACTTGATTTCAAGGAAGGCTAGAAAAGATTATCCATATATTAATAATAAGAAATTACAATTAGAAAAGAATGAAAAAAAAGAAATTTTCAAAAATGCAAAAGCGATGATGCTACATAAAATTGGATGGGTTGTTGTGAGTTCTACTGATAATTTATTAATATCAAAATTTATAAACATAACCTTAGTTGGAATATATTCTAATTATAATATGATAATTAGTGCTTTAACGACTGTAATAACTCAAATATATAATGCAATAACGGCAAGTATAGGAAATTTGTGTGCAAGTAAAGAGGATAATAATAAACAAGAAAATATTTTTTTAAAAATAGATTTTTTTACATATTTTATTTATGCAATATCAACAAGTTGTTTAATTGCACTATTTAATCCATTTATAAAATTATGGATTGGTGAAAAATATTTGCTTTCGATTAGTACTGTAATAATTATATCTATAAGTTTTTATATTAATGGAATGAGAAAGTCAGTATTGGCTTTTAGAGATTCTATGGGGTTATTTTATGTTGATAGATATAAATCTTTGATAGAAGCATTTTTGAATATTGTATTATCTATTGTTTTTGCAATGAAATTTGGAATTGACGGAATATTTATGGGAACAATATTAAGTTCATTATTATCTAGTTCGTGGATAGAACCATTAGTACTATATAAATATGGTTTTAGAATGAAAGTAAAAAACTATTATAAACGATTTATAGTAAGATTTATATATTTATTTGTAATAATTATTATTAATTATTACCTTGTTACAGCAATTTCAATTAATTCAGAAATATTTGAATTTTGTATAAAGGTAATTTGCTCATTAATTGTAACCACTACTTTAATGATAATATATTCTATAAAAAATGAATCTTTCAAATATTTTGTAAATTTATTTAAGCAAAAAATAGAAGGGATATTTTATGGAAAAAAGAAAGTATAATATTGATTTATTAAGAATTATATCAATAATTTTTATAATATTGTCGCACTATGTATATCATGGAAATATTGTAGAAAATTCGACAGTGACAGGAAATATTTGGTTAGCTCTATTAATAAGTATATGTGGAAAGCTAGGTGCTAATATATTTGTATTAATATCAGGTTATTTCTATAAAGAAAATAAATTAAAATTTTCAAAAATAATAAAGATGGATTTGAAAGTTATATTTTATTCAGTATTGATATGTGTAATATTTAAAAGTTTTAATATAGGTGAAGTTACTTTAAAAAATTGGATTTGTTCTGTAATACCTTTGATTAGTGGGTTATATTGGTTTTTTACTGCATATGTAGGATTATATTTAATATCTCCAATTTTAAATTATTTAATAAATAATGTCGAATCTAAAATATTAAGAAGAATTATTATATATGGTTTTATACTTCTTTCAGTTATTCCTACTTTTACATCTTTTGATCCATGGTATAGCGATGTAATATGGTTTATTTATGTATATATTGTTGGGGCATATATTAGATTGAATGAAGAGAATAAGTATAAAAAGTATTATAAAATAATTGCATTAATATTTGTTATAATAATTTTTGTTTTAACTTTAAGTATCTATTATTTTAGTATGAAAATAAATGCTTTAAAAGCAGGAATATATCATTTTACAGCTATAACATCTTCATTTTTATTTGGGTTAGCAGTTATCCATCTTTTAATATTTAAAGATATAAAAATAAATAATAATAATCTTAATAAGATGATTAAAATTATTACTCCACATTTACTATATGTGTATATATTACATGATAATCCTTTGGTTAGAGATGTATTATGGAATATATTAAAATGTAAAGAAATGAGTAATAATGCATTTATGATTATAAATATGATAACATCAGTAATTATTATATTTGTAACATCTGTTATTATAGACATATTTATAGATGTCATCTTTGATAAAATTAAGTACAATAAAATAGAGGAAATATTAAATAAAATTATGTTGAAAATAAATTTATAAAAATAAAAAGCAGACACATGAAGTCTGCTTTTTATTTTGAATTTAAAATATCTAAGAAATCTTCGATTAGAGTCTTTATACTAAAATATTCAATGCAAAACTCTAATCCAAAAATTTTCTTATAGTTATCTGAAAGTTTTTTTGAATTTAAATTATAGAAAGCATATCTTAATATAGTTTCTATTGTTCTAGGAGATTTGTTTTCATGTTTTTGAGCAATATATCTATATATTTCTTCTAAATTAATAATAATCATATCTTTGGAATATGCATAAGTAATGGCTTCTTGAAATATCAATAAGCCATTATTTTTTGGATTAATTCCTAATTGTCTTAAAGAAGTTTTGATAAATAGCTTTTGATTATATGAAATTTTTCTTTCTTTATTATTTGAACTTATCACTTAAATCTCCTTTAAGATAAATTTGTGTCGGTTCTTATTGTAATTATAGTATAACAAGATTGTTTACATAAATCAAAAAAGATAACTGTCGTAATAAGACACAAAAATAAAATATATTTTTGTCTTTTGAAGCAACATTTGTCTTTAAAAGACAGAAAAGTGAGATAATATTTAGAAAGAATACAATAAAAAAATAGTGAAAATTTATAAATTCAAAATTATTGGATTTTAAGGACAATTTTTTAATAAATAAAAAAAGTGCCATAAGGTTCAAATGACAAGACCTTATGGCTTATATAATTATCATTATTGGCTACTGCGAGATAGCAATAATGTAATTAGTAATATGATGGGGGAAGTTTTCCCCCGAAAATTGATAGGCTCATTATGCCTTAACAGGTGAACCAGGGAAACCTGGAAAACCTGGAAAATTTTTCGCAGATAATGTCATTTGATTGTCCTCCTCGGGAATATTCCATTAAGTATAATTAATCAAAAGAATATTACAGAAGAGAGGACTCAAATGTAAAACTCAGTAATATCTGGCACTCGCATTGCCAGTTAACTTTTGATTAATCAGCAATTAAGAGTGCTTATAGATATTGTAGGGTTTTAAACCTATCTACATAACTTAATAGTTATACATATATTATAGCATATTTAGTAATCCATTGCAAACAAAAGTGTCCTTGTTGGACAAAGTGTCTTAAAAGTGGTATAATTAAGTATATAGAGTTTGATGATTGGGGGATTTATTATGTACAATTTAGATTCATATAAGTTTGGCGAATTATTAAGAAAAGCGAGAAAATCAAAAAAGGTTTCTATAAAAGAAATTGCTGAAAAATTAAATAAGACAGAAACAACAATATATAAATACGAAAGAAATGTTTTAATGCCAGATTTATTAACTGTTCTTGAAATTTGTAATGTTTTAGATGTAGGATTTGATGATTTAGCTAATATAAATAGAATAGAAGAATCAAGAGAAAACTCAAATAACCCATTTCCAGTAAATAATATATATTTGTATTATATAGGATTTACTAATAATTTATTATGCTTTGAACTTGAAATAAAATCAGAGGGTGGATTTCAAAAGGTATATTTTAAAAATATTGAAAATGATAAGATATTGTATGTTGGATCATTGGAATCAAGTCAAGATATTGCATATATTTATATGAAAAATTATTATGCTACTAATAAACGATTTGAAAAAGTAGAGTTGGTAGTTAATTTAAAATATGCAAGTGATGAAAGATATATGGGAATGATTAATGGTACTTATGATGAAACAAATCAACCATTAACTAAAAAATGTATAATATTAAAAAAACAAATTAATCATGATGATGAAAAAGAAGTAAATGATTTAAAAGAAAGATTGATAATTACAGACGAAGAATATGAAATAATGAAGAAAAAACAAGGTTGGATTATGAATACAACTAACCTAACAGACTATAAAGTTTTATAAAAACGAATAAAAAATATAGTAAAAATTATATATATAGAATATGAGCAAAGTTAGATGTAAACTGACTTTGCTTTTTTTGTTGCTTTTAAATGACGAACAAAAGTTTAACGGAGATTAAAGGGGATTAAATGTGATTAAAGGACTTAGAAAAAAGTTCTTTTTTTCATGCTATCATGAAATTAGTTCGAACGAAAAATAAGATTTCCGGAAATCAAATTTTAATTAATTTGAGGTGTAGAAATGAAAAAGAAAAAAATTCGTAAAAGTGAAAAATGGAACAAAGGAAGAATGTTTTCAAAGTTAAGAGATTATCATTTTGAAAATCCAAACGATACAAAAAGGATACAAAGAAAACTTGAAAAAGAAGAATATCAAAATTTTTTAAGAAATAAAAACAAAGGAATAGAAAATGTTAGTTATAAACATTTAGAAGATGTTTTTACAAATGAAATTTATTATGAAGCTATGAAGAAACTTCCTTTAATAGAAAAACAAGCATTATTTGTAGCAGTATTTGAAAGTAGTGATTTAGAAAAAGCTTGTTCAGATATGAAAATGACAAAAAAAGAAGTTATTGAAATTAAAACAAAAGCAATTAATCATTTTAAAGATAATGTGAAAAAGGAAATCGAAAAGAAATCTAAAAGGAATGGTGGTGCTTCAAATGAATAACAATACCAAAATTATTTATAAAAGAATTGAAGAAAGTTTATATGAGAAAGGTTATATAAACTTAAACCACAGATTAGTTAATACAAAAGATGATTTAGCTGAGATTGCGTCTATATTTAGAGATGAAAGATTTGAAACTTTTAGAGTAGTTTATATGAAAGATAATTCTATTGTAGGGTATGAATCAATAACAAGTAGATTGCCTAATGAAGTAAGTATATTAAAAGCAGATAAAAGAGGAATTGTGAATTCTGAAAAATGCTTTAATAAATTTTATAACAGAATGAATAGGCTAGGAGCTAATGGATATTATTTAGTTCATAATCACCCAAGTGATAATGCCAAAGCATCTTTAATTGATATTAGAACAACAGTAGATTTTGCTTGTAAAGTAAGAGGTTTTAAAGGACATTTAATTGTTAATACAGATACTTATGCATGGATTTCGATTGACGAATATGGTTTCCCAGAAATAGAAAATCATATTCCAGTAAATAAAGAAAAAAATGAAGAAATGGATAGGGTTTTAAAAGAAAAGAATATTTATGATGTGAAAATTTTAAGTAGAGAAGATTTTGCAAATATGATGCATAATGTGAAAAATTCAAAAGATTACTCTATTTCGATATTAACAGATGGTCAAGGTAGAATAAAAATGGTTTTAGATATACCTAATCGAATGGTTAATATGCCAAAAGAAGAATTAAAAAATTATTTTAGAAACATAGCAAGAATGAATGGAGTAACAAGAGTTTTCTTTGCAACGGATAATGAGGAAGTTTATGAGAAAGCAAGAAAACATTTAGAATTTGGAACTTTTAAAGATTTAATTTGTTTTCAAAAACATAAATCTAAAAAACTAATGATTGTGAAAGAAGCTCCAAGAGAATATGATGCAGAATTATTTGATAGCAAAATTGATAGAAGATTTTTCGAAGTAGGAGAAGATGAAGAAGAATATGATGAAAAATCGAAAGAAAAATTGAGAGTTCTTATGAAAAAAGTTGGTCAAGAACCAGAAGAAATTGAAATCGAAAATACCTTAAAGGCTAAACAAAGATTAGTTGATGGGTTGATTGAAGTTGTATATGTATCAGATGGATTACTTTTAGTATGTAATGAAGAAGGAAAGTTAGATGGGCTGCTGCCTAATTTAGTTTTTGAATTCGATTATATTGCAGGAGATTGTTTCTTTATTGGTGATGATTATGAAAATGCAGATTTTAAAAGCTTAACAGATGAACAAATTGAAGAAGCAAAAGAACTTTGTAAAAAGCATGAGTTTGTTTATCTATTTGATCTCGAAGAAAAAGGAGATGAAGTAGATGTCAGATAAATTATTTGGAGTTTTGAAAGAAGTTGGACAGAAACCTAATGTAAAAGTTATATGGAATACAAAAGAAGATTTGGAAAAATTAATTGGTGGAGAAATAGCAACAATTAAATGTGACAGTTTCACAATTATTTATAAAAAGAATTCGGATGCGATGTTAGCCAATATATGTGTTGATGTAAAAGGAAAGGGTATAGGTACTTCAATAAAAGGCAGATTATTTGCAGTAAAAGAAAATGAAAAAGGAGAGTTTTATAGCTTTTCAAATGTTGAAGAAGCTACAAAAGTTGCTAGATTTTTAGAAAGACAAGGGATAGATTATACAAATTTTGATGAACACGGAAGATATTTAACAAGAGCTGAAAGAAAAAGACGAGCATATGAAGAAAAAAGAAAAAGAAAAGTAAGAGATATTAATAATGAAATAAAGAAAGATGATATTGATGTAAGTAATAGTTATTTTGAAAAGAATTTTAGATTGGTTCCAATGGTTAGTAGTAATCAAGAAAATAACCCAGTAAATTTGAACGAGGATGCCTCAGAATCAAAAAAAGATAATGAGGTAACAAGTAATTCGATTAATAGTAATAATAAAGGAAAATTGGTTTTAGAAAGAACACCAGAATCAAGTACAACAACAGAACCTAATAGAGTAGAACCACCTAATATTGTGTTAGGAGATGAGAGTGTTTTAAAAATGCTTTTAAGAATTCAACTTATAATATTAGAGTTTTTGAGAAAGTTTGCAGAAGAATCGGATGAAGATTAATGAAAAAGACGAATTACAAATGTTGCTTAATGAAGTTTATACAGAATACAAGTATGTATTTAGAAAATACAGAAAACAATCAAGTCATTTTTCAAGAAACGGACAATACAAACAATGGATTAAAAACAAATACAAGGAGATTATAGATGAGTAAATGGATAGAAAGAATACTTGGAATCGAGCATTATGAAGATTATGCAGAAGATTATAATGATGATGATTTTTTTGAAAAACAAAAAAGAAAAGATAATGAATTAAAGGAAAAAGTATTTAATTATGATGAAGACTTAACATTTGAAGAATTTACAAGACTTTTAGATGTTACATTAAGGAAGTTTAAAAGTAGTTTTGGATGTTTTGGTACAGATTATGAAATTGTTTTTAGAAAAAAGAATAACCAACTGACAAAGAAGAAAAAAGAAAGTGAGAAATCTAAAAATGAGAAATAATGAAGAAATTCAATTTTACACACAAGAAGAAATAAAAGAATTATTAGAAAGTGATCAAAAATTAGTTTTTATAAAAACAAGAACAGATGAAGTGGTTGCAAAATATGAAGATATTCCAGACATTATAATAGATTTTTTCAATAAATTCGTACATACAGATATGGAAATTTATGATTTCGCAACTGCTGAAAAAATAATTACTACTTTTGGACCATTTTTAAATAAATGTAATGCCAAAGTAAGAGAAGACATTATTGAGAGATTGGAGAAATTACAAAAACATGAAATCGAAGTTAAAGATTATAAAGTTATTTGTGAAGAAGATATGGCTACTTATATTAATTCACTAGAAGGAGTCAAAGAGATGAAGCAAAGTATTAAAAACGAAAAACAACAATATGATGAAGAACTAGATTTGTTATATCGAAAAGGAATAGTCAATATAGACGAACTAGATGAAATAAAAAGACAAAATAGAAATACACAAGAAAGATAAATTCACGAAAATGTATAAATTTCATTTATATATTTTTGTGAATGGCCAAGGTTCTCTATGTAGAGAACCTTGGATAAATAAAAACAAGTAGATATATTTTTAAATAAAAATATTTTGAATTGTTTTTATCATAATTAGAAATTTAAGTTATCTATTAGAGAAGTCTAATAGATACGGTTAATCGATAATAGTTCTCTATTAGAGGATTAATAAATTTCAATTATGCTAGGGGTTATTAGGGGAATTTATCCCCTAATCATACAGAGAACTTTTTTAAAGTTCTCTAGTATGTTATAGCACTTCCGTTCTTTGTGTAATTAGTGAGTGCAAGAAGTAATTAGAAATATAGTAAGGCTACGAAGCTTTGCTTAAATAAAATAATAAGGAGATAAAAAAATGAAAAACAATAATTTATTAAATAAAGTTGAATATGAAATTGACGAAAGAGGAGTACAAGTAATTGATTTAGATGATGCGTTAGAAACAATGCTTGAAAGAGAATTTAATCAATTCAAAAGAGGATTAAAGAAATTACCAAAAGGAAAAATAATTGAAAAAGCTTATGAATTAATTTGTAAAGAAGAAATAAAAGAAGAACTTAAATATATGGAACTTCACGATGCAGAAAAAGAAATGATGTTAATACAGGGTGATATATTAGATGAATTTTATCATGATTGGTTAAATGAAGACACAACTTTGGGAGAATCAATGCAAAATTCAATAAGTGAATCAATAGGTATGTTAACAAGATATATGGGAAAAATGAGAGGTAAAAAAGAAAGATAGGTGAGATTATGTGAGTTATGCGATAATTAGAAATTCAAAATATACTATTGATAAATTGAATGTTCTTTTTAGACATAACGAGCGAAAAAATTCAGCTTATTCAAACAAAGAAATAGATAGGAATAAATCAAATAAGAATTATTCACTTAAAAGATGTTTTAAACCATATACGAAAATGTTTAACGAAATAAAACAAGAGTATAACTTAAAAGGTCAGATTAAGAAAAATAGTAATGTAGCTTGTGAATATATAATTACTTCGGATAAAGATTTCTTTAATGAAATTGGTGAAGAAGAAACAAAAAGATATTTTGAAACAGCATATAAATTTGTGGCAAATTATAAGAATTTAGGGGAACAGTATATTGTTTCTGCAAAAGTACACATGGACGAATCAACTCCACATATGCATTTAGTTTTCTTACCAGTTGTACACATTTTGGAGAAAAAAAGTGGAAAAATGATTGACAAAATTTCTTGTTCAGAATTTTGGAAAGGTAAGAATAGCTATAAAATTTTACAAGATAATTTTTATAAATATATGACAAGAGCAGGATTTGATTTAGAACGAGGAGAAAATGAAAAAAATGAACATATTCCAATAGAAAAATTAAAAGTAATGACAAATTATGAAATGCAAGAATTAGAAAAACAATCAATTAAATTGGAACAAGAAAAAGAAATAAATGATGTTAAGGAGTTGAAAGAAGATTATAGGAGAGTTATTAAAAAATTTAATACATTAGCAAAACAATATACAAAAGTAAAAGTAATTCATGATAATAACATAAATAAGATTGAACAATTAGAAAAAGATTATGAAGTACTTGAAGAAGATTATTATAAAATTGAAAAAAATAATAGATGGTTTAAACATTATATTAATAAAACTTTTGAGTGTGTGAGCATCTTGTTTGATTTTCCTATAGAAAGATTAAAGTCAATAGTAAATAATTTTGTGAGAGGAATTAAAGAAGATGGAAGAAAAGGTAATTAATATAATTGATACCAAAGATGAAATTGAATTATTAAAGGTGGCGATAGTTGAAGCAATAAAAAAAGTAAAAGATCCATTTCAAAATTGGACTGTAAAAGAAGTAATGAAAGACTTACTTTGTGGAGAAGCAACTGCAAATGAAATATTTAAAAGAGCAGATTTTCCATCGATAAATATAGGAAAAACAAAAACTGTTACTTATTTAGCTTATTTAATTTGGAAGTCGACTCGTAAAGAGGAGAGTGATGCAAATGAGAGAATCGATTAGTAATAGTGAAGGATATGTTTACTTTAATAAACAAAGGAAAAAATGGAATGCTTGTTATCCAATGTTTGATAAAGAAAAAAAGAAAGATATGATTAAAACAAAAAGTTTTGAAACAGAAAGAGAAGCAAAGCAATTCTTGTGTACGATAATGTATCAAAGAGAAAATCCCATATACATAAAAAATAATGGAATACCATTTTGTGAAATGATGAGAGTTAATGCGAGGAACAAATTAGAAACAAAACAAATAACAGAAGTGACATATATGAGAACTTTACAAACAATAGCTCAAATTGAAAAATATCCAATAGGAAAGAAAAATATTGATGAAATAAAACCAGAGGAATTACAAACTTTTTTAAATAGTCACGAAAATTTAAGTAATTCTACATTAAAAAAATTATACCAACAATTAAATGCAACTTTTCATAATGCTATAAATAGAGGATATTTAACTAAAAATCCTATGGCATCTGTTATAAAACCTGAAAGTGAAAAAGAAGATAAAGAAGTTCGAGCTTTAACATTTGAAGAACAGAAAAAATTTACTGACTTTCTGTTAGAAAGAAATATTGATAATTGTAAATATAAAAATGTTTTTCTAATTCAAATGTTTATGGGGTTGAGAATTGGTGAAGTTTTAGCTTTAACAATATCTGATATTGATTTGCAAAATAAAAGAATTAATATCAATAAAACCTTAACACGAGATGAAAGAGGTAATGTTATAATGGCTAAAAGAACCAAAACATATTCTGGAAAAAGAAGTGTACCAATTCAAAACTTTATATATGATGCTATTCTTGAACAAATGGAATTTTCTACAAATCAACCTAATAATCCAGAAAAATTATTATTTAAACCTGATTATTGTTCTTATACAGATAGAGGAAATGTAAATTCAGAATTAAAAAGAATAATGAAAAAGTATTTTGGAATAACAGATATTACAACTCATAGTCTGAGACATACATTTGGAACAAGATGTATTGAGGCAGGAATGGCACCAGTTGTTGTAAAAAAATTAATGGGACATAAAGATATAAGAGTGACATTAAATACATATACATCGGTTTATGATTCATTTAAAGAAAAAGAGATTGAAAAAGTAAATCAATATTTCTTAAAAGAAAATATGGTAGATGCGATTAAAGCATTAGATAAATTAAGTAAAGATGAGGTAAAAGCATTATTTGAGGGATTAGAAAAGAAAGATGCATTAGAAATCTATGATAATAGAATTAAAACTCAAAATACGAATTGGTATGATAGTTTTCATGATTTATATTCTAAATAGTTTAAACAAAATAGAGCCTGAAAGGCTCTATTTTTATAGGTTTTTTAAATGTGTTGGGGCGTTTACACAAACAATTTTTTTTGAAGATAAATTTGTTTGGGTGTTTGTTTAAAAAAGTTGTAAAAAATTAAGAAAAGTTAAAAAATGTTTAAAAATTGAAAAAGTGGAAAAATGCTTATATTTGAGTGCTTTTATAGATTTTGTTTAAAAAGAAAAAGCCCTTAAAATAAGGACTTTTTGGTGCACCCAGAGGGATTCGAACCCCCGGCCTTCCGGTTCGTAGCCGAACGCTCTATCCAGCTGAGCTATGAGTGCACATCGACTTTATTAATTATAAACTCAGTTCCTTAATTTGTCAATAATTTTGGTAATTTGCTTGCAAAAAAAACATTTAATTGATATGATATTTACGAAAAAATCTTAATAGGTGATTAGTGAAGTGAAAATTGAAAAAAATATAAAAGATAAGCGTGCAACTTCAAAAATTACAGCTTTTATAGTAATTATTTTTTTCATTGTTTTTTTTACTGCAAGATATGCTACTGATGAAGATTTTAGAACTATGATAGATGTTAATGTCTTCAAAAAAGAAGTAAATGAATCAACCTTAACTTCTATAGCAATAGATTTAGAATCTAATTCAAATATATTTGCTTATGATAAATATATAGCTGTTCTTAGCAAGAATAAGCTAATAGAATATACATCAGATGGAAAAGAAGTTGCTCAGTTAGATACAAACATTTCTGTTCCTCTTGTTCACACAAATGGAAAATATATGGTAATGGCTGAGAAAAATGGTCAAAAAATATATTTAATTTCAGGAGAGAATATTGTTTGGCAAAATACTATTCAAGGTAGTATTTCAGAAGTTAATGTTAATGAAAATGGATATGTTAGTATTGTTATAAAAAACACTACTTATAAATCTGTAATTGCTTTTTATGATTTAAAAGGAGTAGAACTATTCAGAACACATCTTGCTAATAATTATGCAATTTGTACTTCAATTTCTACAAACAATAAATATTTAGCAATTGGGGAGATAGATTATTCAGGAACAATCCTAAAATCATATGTAAAAATAATTTCTGTAGAAAAAGCTCAGACAGAGCCTAAAGAATCAATTATTTATACTTATGAATCAGAAAATGGAGAAATTATAACAAATATTAATTATCAAGATAAAGAAAATGCAATATGCATGTTTAATGGTTATGTTCAAAAGGTTGGAACTGCCTCAAACGAAAGATTGTATGATATAACTGCAAATGATGTTTTTGTTGATATAAATTCAAAAGATTCGATTGCTATAATAGATAAACAATCATCAGGATTATTTTCTTATGAATATGAACTTATAAATAAAAGTACAACTAGTAAGTCAGAAAGTTTATATATTTTAGATAGTGAACTTCCAAAATCAATAAAAATAAGTGGTTATAATATGGCTTTAAACATGGGAAATGAAATAAGAATTGTAAACACAAATGGATGGCTATTAAAAAAATATACATCAGATAACCAAATTAAAAATATAGTAATTGGAGATACAGTTGCTGGTGTTATTTACAAAAATAGAATAGAAATAATTAAATTATAGGAGGAGCAAATGGGAGTAATAAATTGGGTTGCCTTTGGTGGTATTTTAGTTGATTTAGTAATTATTTCCATACTAATATCTAATGCTTATTGGGGATATAGAAGAGGATTAGTTGCAGTACTATTTAAAGTTTTAGTATTTGTAGTATCTTTGCTTATTGTATTTTTACTATATAAACCAGTATCAAATTCAATTATAGAAAATACTCAATTAGATGAATGGTTATCGAATGCAATTAGAAGCAATTTAGAAGGAACAACATTAAATGATGGAAACTTATTAGAACCTACAGAATCAAATTTCTCAGTAGCTGTTGTTGAAATGATTAATTCATTTGTTACAGAAGCTTTAGAACTTGCAGAAGTTGATCCAGTAGGATATGTATCAGTTCAACTTGCATATTTTATGATAAGAGTTGGAACGATGTTATTATTATTTATGATTTCAAGATTTTTCTTATTATTCATAAGATTTGCAGCAGAATTAATTGGAAATCTTCCATTTATCAAATTATTTAACAAATCAGGTGGTTTGGTTTATGGTATAGTTAAAGGATTTTTAACAATCTATTTAATATTAGCAGTATTTTCAATAATTTCTCCATTAATTAGTTCTTGGGGAGTTATAAGCGCAATAGAGGATTCAACATTAGGAAAGAAAATGTACAATGATAACTTTATTGTTAATTTAGTAATAAAATAGAAAAAACATGAAAGGCTGACACAATAAGATGTCAGCTTTTTTTATAGATAAATAGAATTAAATTTACATTTTTTTACATACTAAAATAGAGGTGAGAATATTATTGAACAGAATAAATAACAATAAAAGAAATAACAAAAAGAAAAATGAAAAAATCGAACAAGATAATGTGGCAGAAAAGAAAGTTGTAAAGAAAAAAACAAAGCAAGCACCGCCCAAAAAAGTGAAAAAAGAAAAGAAAAAGAGTGGAATTAGAAGATTTTTTGCAAAATTATTTTTATTAGTTTTATTATTACTTATAATTTTTGGCGTGTTATTTTATAAAAAAACAGAAGAAAATGGTGGAGGAGTAAAAGGTGCTTTAATCACAGCTTTGGGATTATCTGTGGAAAACGTAGAGGATTTAGAAACAATAAATGTGCTTGTATTGGGGATAAGCGAAGATATAAGTTCAAAACTTACAGATACAATAATTTTGTGTTCATATAATCCAGAAACACAAGCAGCATCAATGATTTCAATTCCTAGAGATACTTTTGTTGGAAAAAACAAAGCATCTGCTAAAGGAAATGATAAAATAAATTCATTATATGCTAAAAACCCCGAAAAACTACTAAAAACTGTTTCGGATATTACAGGCATAGATGTAGAATATTATGCTGTAGTAAAAACACAAGCATTAATAGAAATTGTGGATATCATAGGTGGTGTTGATTTTGAGGTACCAATAGATATGGATTATGATGACCCAACTCAAGATTTGCATATTCATTTAGAAAAAGGAATGCAAAAAATTGATGGGGAAAAGGCAGAACAATTACTAAGATTTAGACATAACAATGATGGTTCTTCATATCCTGCAGAGTATGGAGATAATGATTATGGTAGAATGAAAACACAAAGAGCTTTTATGACAGAAACAATAAAACAAACCTTGAACGTAAAAAATTTATTTAAAGCAAAAACAATAATAGATGCTGTGTTTGCTAATGTTGAAACAAATTTAGAAATTAGAGAATTAAAACCTTATATTCCAGCTGCAACAGAATTTGAAATTGATTCTATTGTAAGCAAACAACTACCAGGAGTTTCAGAAAAGTGTAATGATTTATGGTTTTTTGTTCATAATAAAAAAGAAACAAAAGAACTTATAAAAAGTTTAGATATATAAAAAATAAAACCTTTTGCATTTGAGCAAAAGGTTTTTTAAATATGTAAATTTATAAACGATCTGGTTTATTAAATAATCCAGAAAAAATACTAGTTGTTTTTGGATGCACATCTTGAATGGGATCAAATGAACTATCTTGAGGACAGGTATCATCTGATGTATCACTTGTAGATAATACAGATGCTGTATATTCAGTATCTGATGTGGCATCGAATTCTGTACATAAATTTAATAATTTATTATAGTCCCAAACATCTATACCATATTCTCTAATTAACCTATAAATAGGACTTGTTGTTCCTATTGGTGAATATGTAGCAATTACAACTGTATGAATGTGAGCTTTTTGAGCATATTCGTATAAACCGTTTATATTATTACTAGTAAAACCTTTAGAATCTTTTCTAACTCCAAATAAATAATTTTCGCCACTTTTGTCTGCTCTAATAATTTCTAAATTTGAATTACTATAAACAGTTTTTATATTTGAGAATTCTTGAACTTTTAATACTTCTTTTAGTAGTCCTAAAGTTGAATATTTCGAAGAAGATACATGTACTACGAAAAAGAAAAAAAGTATAAACATTATAAAAAAATAAGCTAAAACCATACCCATAATTAAAAACTCCTTTGTAAATATAATTAAATTATAACATATAATTTAAAAAAATCTATGTAAATTATAAAAAAGACTTGCATTTTTATTTGCAAGTCTTTATAATATCAAAAAATTATTTTCTTTTTTTACGTTTTTTCTTAGATTTTGAATTTAACATTTTAAAAGAAATGAAAAGTAAAATTACTCCAGCTATGATGAAATAAACACTATAATTAACTCGAACAACTTCTGTTTTAGCAAGTAAATTTGCGCTATATTCAATATCATCAACTTTATATTTTATAGTTCCAAGTTTTTGCCCTGCTGCAATTGGAGCTTCAATGTTTTCATTTATTTTTATTTCTGGAATAACATCATTCATATCGATTGACTTATTATTTACAACTGTAATGCTTTCATCAATTATTAAATCAAGATTTTTTGTTTCTTTTGTACCTTTTTCAACTTCAATACTTTGAACAAAAGAATCTTTTTCAATTATCTTTGTTAAAGTAAAATTATCATAAGCATAATTGAATAATTTTTTTGAATCAGCATATCTTGCATTTTCACCAGAATCTGTTGTACCACCATTAAGAACAACTGCGATAAATTCTAAACTATCCCTTGAAGAACCTGCCACTAAACAGTTTCCAGCTTTAGAAGTGTAACCAGTTTTTATTCCAATTGCATTTTTGAAATAGCCTCTTGAATTAGGTTTAATCAATTCATTTGTTGTTTTCAAAACTCTATCTGCTGTAGGATATTTTTCTGTTGCAGGAAGAGTGTATTCTGTTGTTGCAACAATTTCTCTAAAAGTTTCATTTTTCATACAGTAATTTGCAATTAAATATAAATCATAAGCAGTTGAGTAGTGACTATCATCATGAATTCCATTTGGGTTAACAAAATGTGTGCTTGTACAACCAAGTTCTCTTGCTTTATCATTCATCATTGTAGAAAAGGCATCAACAGAACCTGCAACATGTTCTGCTAAAACATAAGCTGCGTCATTAGCAGAAGGAATCATAAGTGCATAAAGCAAATCTTTTACAGAAAGTTCTTCATCAATTTGTAAATTACAAGTAACATATCCATCTGGAATATTTGCTAATGCTGTTTCTCTAACAGTTACCATATCTGTCAAATTGCAATTTTCTAAAACAAGTATTGCAGTTAGAATTTTTGTTGTACTTGCAGGATACATTTGCTTAGTAGAATTTTTTTCGTAAAGAATTCTACCAGTGCTAACTTCAACCAGAATTCCTGCTTCTGAATTTATTTTTACATCAGCTGCTAGCGTACTTGTTTGAATACACATAAACATCAGTAAAAATAGTACAATAAATTTTAATTTTTGTTTCATAAAATTCCTCACATGAAATTTAATTTCTAAAATATGATATATCAAAATTCGACAAAATTCAATAGTAAAAAAATTGTAAAAAATATTAAAAATGTAGTAAATCTAGGTGAAAACAGGTTTTGAATAGAAAAAATATTAATAAAATTTTAAATAAATATATTTAGATAATATAAATGATGAAATTTATATTAAACAATTTAAATTAAAGAATAAAGATTTTAGAAACAAAATAGATAATGAATGGCTATAGAAACGATAAAGATTTAGTTTAGGAGGATTAATGGATAAAAAAGAAAAGATAAAAATATTTTTAATAATATTAGTAATAGTTGGAATAGTAGTTTATACAATAATTTCGTACAAGAAGGAAATTGATGAATTTGAATATTATGATGAAAATACAATTTTTACAAATGAAACAGAAGTTGTAGAAAATAAGGTTGGTAATGAAGAAATTTCAAAGATTAAAGTATATATAACTGGTGATGTTAATAATCCAGGAGTAAAAGAATTAGAAATAGGAGCAAGAATTGAAGATTTAATAAATGTAGCAGGTGGGCTAACAGTAAATGCCGATATAAGTGGTGTGAATTTGGCGTATTGCCTTGAAGATGGAATGAAAGTAAACATTCCAAATATAAATAATAAAGTAGAAAATGAAATAATAACTACAGAAAATGAAAGCGGAATTATTGAAAATATGGAAAATAAAAATTCTGTAAAAATTAATTTAAATAAAGCAACAGTAGCTGAACTCTGTGAATTACCAGGAGTAGGAGAGTCTTTGGCTCAAAGAATTATTGATTATCGAAAAGAAAATGGAAATTTTAGAAATATAGAAGACTTAAAAAATGTTAGTGGATTTGGAGATAAAAAGTATGAAAGTATCAAAGAATATATTGTAGTAAAATAAGAAAAACCTTGTCAACTGAGTTGACAAGGTTTCTAGAGTATAAGCTACTCTTTAATTACACGGCTAGCATTTCTCCTGAGATGCCATCATTAGTGGGTTCGTCAGGAAAAATACCATCTTCTAACATTTCTACAACTTCCGAAAGCTTGGTATAGTACGAGAAAATTGTTTCGTAGCAAGGATTGCTAATCCAAGCATCTCTGTATTCTCCCAAGCCAATGTGATTTGGAGTTGTTCCGTACTTGTAAAGTAAGATATCTTCGTATTCTGTAACAACTACAGATAAAAGATAGGCTTCTTTTTCTGTCTGATCAGCCAAAAGCTTTTGCTGGAACATGCATGCAAGTAACAGAACAAGGATCAGTGCAGTAAAGAATAAGTTCCAACGATAACTCTTTATTTGTGCCTGCAAGTTCTTGATTTCCTCAATTTCTTCGAATTCGGGAGTAGTTTCTTCAGCTTCGTTAACATTTTTCATTTCACCTGTCATTTTGCTTACCTCTCTTTTTTAGTTAATTGGTGATAAGTTTATGTATCGACTGTTCTTAACCGTGCAGTTTTCTAACACTCGATAAAAATAATTTTACAACATTTATGTTAACTTGTCAATGCGCGTGATATATAAATTGTTGCAAGTATTTTAATAAAAATTGAAAAAAAGGTTTAAGTAAATTTGAATTATTGATATAATATAAAATATTATGATTGACAACTAATGGATTATAATATTTAAAATATAGAAAAAATAAAAAGAGAAGGAAAATATATGAATATTGCAAAAGAAGTATTTGAATGGATAATTTGTATTATAATAGCATTAATATTAGCATTTTTAATAAGATATTTTATAGGAACACCAACAATAGTAAAACATAGTTCAATGTATCCAACCTTAAAAGAAAACCAAAGATTATTATTAAACAGAACACACAGAATAACTAATAAAACACCAGAAGTAGGAGATATAATAACATTTGAAGCGCCAAGCAAAGGATTTAACGAAGAAAATTGCAATCAAGAAGATCCAAGAGCTATTTACACTCAACGAGAAATGAGCAATTTTGAAAAATTTGGATATAACATATTAGAAGTTACAAAAACTAGTTATATAAAAAGAGTAATTGCCTTAGAAGGAACACATGTGCAAATACAAGGTGGAAAAGTATATATAAATGGAGAATTATTTGAAGAAGACTACTTAGAAGAATCTGTTGTGACAAATTCAGAGGTATTCAATGATTTTGTTGTTCCAGAAGGATATGTATTTGCAATGGGAGATAATAGAGAAAATAGTGTAGACTGCAGAGAGTTAGGATGTATTCCATTAGACAAAATAGAAGGAACTGTACTTTGTAGATGGTGGCCAATTACGGAATTTAAAGGATTTTAGTTTCTAAAAAATAAATAGATGATTAGACATATAAAAAATGAAAAGACTGGATTCGTTAGAATCCAGTCTTGCTTTTTAGTACAGGGGTTCTTGTAAGAGGGTCGAGTGATAAATAAATGAGTTTAGCACTGCCATTTGACACTCTTAAAAGATGCTCGTACCATTCTTCGTATGTTTTAGGAGTCCCACCAGATATGAGTTTGTGAGGAACGCCACAAAGCGACATAAAGAAAGGTTTGTTCTGATTTGTACAAGCCCGAACGACATGTTCTGTGGCATCGCAAGGTTCTTGAGCAATAATGAAATCGTAATCTGATAAATCAAAGTGACGATAGTCAAATTTGCCTTTAATAACTTTTACACCACTTATCAAATCAGGTTCAACGATTTTGTCAATACAGGTCATATTAAAACCTTTTTCACTCAAAATCCTTGATAGACGAGCTGTTCTTCCACATCCAACTTCCAGAATTTTTGCACCAGGATGCTTAGAAAGTTTTTTAGAAATGAATTCTGCAAAAGATTCTTGGCGAGAAGGATGACCATTACACCAGAGAAGAAAATCACAATATTGATCTGAGTAGACTTTTGCATCAGGTTTTTTGATTTCTTTTTCCAGTTCTTTGAACTGCTCTGGAGAAAGTTCATGTGGATTTAAATGTTTGAATAAAGCATATTTCCGTGTAAGCATAAAAGCCCCTTTCTAATTGGAATTCCCTATAGAATAACTTAGGGAGTAAATAAAGCTATGCAGTCTGCATATTCCAATATTTTCGTTTTTTCTATATTTTTGCGAAAGTTATTATAACACAGAAAAATGATTATGTAAAGTTGTAAAGGGTTACATAATGTGGTATAATATTAAAAGTTAACAGGAGGACATAGAACAGATGAGACTTTGGACAATACAGGATGAAGCAGTATACAACACTATTATTACAGAGGGTAAATACCGTTGTGATGGTAGTAAGTCAGTACACTTAGAATCAGAACGCTTTAGAATTGCTTATGCTTGGCTAGTAAAAAAGATGAAGGACAAAATTGGAAATGCTCCAGAAGGAGTCGAATATCCAGTGTGGGCATGGGCATTTAAACCTGATCTAAGAAAATCTTGTTGGTGTGCTAGTGGAAAGAAATGTGTGAGAATTGAATTTGAAATAGATGAAAAAGATATTTTTATCACAGATTATGGTAATTGGCACTGTGCACTTAATCATTTTCCGTTTTTTGATATTGAGGACGATGATGAGTGGGAAGAGGTGTATAGAGAATTTTGCTTATTAAGAGGCGATGACTATACTAACGCTCTTGAAAAAAGCTGGGAAGGATTTATTTATAGTGAGATTCCGGCAGATAGAGAAAGAGCTCAAATCACCTTTTGGGAATTAAAGAAAGAACAAATAAAAAAAGTACACCATTTTATATCAAGATAAGAGAAAACGCCGGATAAGGTGTTTTTTTCTTTTGAGATTTATGAGTAAAGTAAAAGTATGTAAAATGAAAAATGCAAAATGGTTGACATAAAAGCGAAGACGTGTTATAATGAGCTTGTAGGGGAGTAATAACCATAGAAATATGGAATAGCATCAACAATTTGCGGAAACAAAACCTGGTGCTATTTTAAAATATGAGACTTACTAGTACAAAGGTACTAATAAGGTCTCAGTTTTTTGTTTTATAGGGAAATAATATTTGTCAAGAGACATATTTAGTACAAGAGTACTAAGTATGTCTTTTTTATATAAAAAAGAGGAAAGAGAAGGTTGGAAAATGGATTCAGAACATAGTGAAAATGAAATTATACGCATGTTTAAATGTATTATTAAATGTCTTAAAATTATATTTGAATGATTAAAAAAATGAATGAGTTATAGCTTAAAAAACAAGCAATTGAAAAGTAATTAAATAAGGAAAATTAGTTAATAATTTTAGAAAGGATGTTAAAAATGGAAGTGTTTGAATTTGAATATGGATGGGATTTAATAAAAGCAAGAATTGGAAAATCTGGTTCGGTATATATTGATATGCCAATAAGATGGGGAACTAGAGGAAGCGAGTTTAGAGAAAGTATTGTACTTGAAGATAGAGGATGGAGATTTACGTCTACACAAGATGATTGTATAGACTATTATTTTCATATGTGGCTTAAAGATAATGGGATACTATCTTGGGCTAACGATATGACTCGAGGAATACAATATATGGATGAACCTTTTAATCCTGATCGTCCTAATGCAGGAGTTTTAAACGATACAGCTATAATGTTATATAATATTTCACAAGAAGTTAAAAATTATCAAAAAAGAAATCTTCCAACACATGAAATTTTTGAGCTTAGAAAACTTTATTTAAATGTAGCCTTAAAAATGTTAGGGTATGATAGTATTGATGCTGTTGGAGAAAAACTTGATAATTCAAGAGGATATTTTGGTTTAACAAGAGTAGTAGATGGACTAGAAAAATATATAGATTTGTCAAGATTAGTTTATTCTCTAGGTAAAGCAGGAGATGAAGATTTGTTAAAATGTAATGCTGCTAAGGACGCTACAAGAGAGCAAATTCTTGAATATGCTAAACCTGTTAAAGAACAAATAGATGAATATGTAGAGTTTATGCAAACGAGAGCAAGTGAATTAAAAGAGAAAAGACTTATATTTCCTGAATATAAAATGAGAATGAAAGAGAAAGCAGGAGAGTATTCTTGGGATGAGTATGAAGAAAAAGTAAAAATGGTTGCAATATTACTTCTTGAATTAAATGCTGACCTTTTAACAGAAGAACAAAGAACTAAATTCGGAATTGCTCCTTTTAAAGTGCAAGAAGATATTTTAATAAAAGATAAAATATCTAACTTAATAGACTCAAGGGAATTTAATGAAGCATCTAGAATTGAAGATGAATTTGCTTATGAAGAATCTGAAGAATTAGTAAGAAGAATGAGAGCCTTAAAGCCAGAAGACAGTCCGCTTCAATCCGGATTTTCAAGAGAAGATATTGTTAGATTATTAAGTAGTGAATTGAAAGATTTAGAAGAAAGAAAAAGTTCAGTAGATATTCAAGAAACAATACGTAAAAAGTATTATTCAAGAAAAGATAAAAAACAAGCAGTAAAAGTTTTAGATGATGAAATTTTAGATAATGTTAAATAAATTATAATTTAAAGATTAGTTTGGAATGAAGTGAACCCAAATTATTAGACAAAAAAGTTTAATAAGGAGGGTTTATTTTTATGATAAAATTTATAAAAAGTGCAACATTTTTTATAATTTAAGACATTATGTATATGTAAGATATCTTATAAAAGGAGAAGATGATGAGCCAAACAAAACACTTAATATATGAGTATCAAAATAATAATGAATTAGATTTAGATAGAATAATGAATGATTTTGAACCATATATAAGAACAATAATTAATAATATGGCGATGAATACCTTAAACTATGAAGATAAAGAAGAGATTTTGTCTGATGCTTTTTTTATTTTATGGAAAAATCAATGTAAAATACAAACTTCTGTTGAATCATACATTGCAGGTGTTACAAGAATTTTAGTTAAAGAGCGATTAAGAAAAAGAAAAATCACATACGATTTAACAGAATGTGAAAATATTGCAAGTGATTTTGAAATTATGAAAAATGATATATCTGAAAATGAATTTATAGTACAGTGTATCAACGGATTAAAAGAAATTGATATTAAAATTATTACTATGTTTTATTATTATTCTAAAACTACAAAAGAAATTTCAAAAGAACTAAAAATTTCAGAAATAAATGTTAGAACTAAACTTTTTAGAATTCGAAATAAAATAAGAAAAGAATTGAATTCATAGGAGGTTAATTATGGATTTTAGAGAGAGAACAAAATTAAAAATAGCCATATCTAAATTGAAAAATAAGGAGAATGCTATGAGAAAAAATAATATATATAAAATTGCTACAGTTGCTTGTTGTATGTTTGCATTTACTGGTGTTGCTTTTGCTACACAAAGTGTAATTGAAAAAATTTGGAAAGAACCTGAAACATATAACTATTCTTATGAATTAACTGAACAAGACAAGCAAAATGCAATTAGTGAAAAAGATGCTAAAAATAAAGCTACTGAATATTTAAGAAAAATTGGATTAGAAGACGAAGTACGAGGATTATATTTAAGAAAAAATGCTTATAAGAACGAAGTTGTTTGGGATATTGGATTTGGAAAAGGAACAATGAGAATTAATAGTAAAGGAGAATTTGACAGTTTAAATATTCCTTCATGTAATTATACAATTCCTTATGATTATGGTATAACGAGAGAAGAAGCAAGAAAAATTGCAAAAGAGTTATTAGTTAAATATAATCCTAATAATAATAGTGATGAATATGAATTAGTATCATTAAAAAGAAATAATGAAAACGATGAAGATGCTTATATTTGGTATGCTGAATTTTATAAAAAATATGATGGTTTATTTAATAAATATGAAAATATTTGTATCGGTTGGATTCCAACAATAAATGGATTATACAGTTTAAGTTTTGAAAACTATAAATATGAAAATAATGAACAATTAATCTCAAAAGATGACGCAATTAGAATAGCAACAGAAAAAGATAAAAAAATTGAAACAAGGCACAATATAATATCTACAGAGGCAGAGCTTGGAATAGACAAAATGAATACAGAAGTCGTATATAGAGAAAAAGATATAAAAAATTATGAAAAAGGAACAATTAATTTTACACAAGGAGAAGATGGAAAAGTTCAAATAAAAGAAGATGCTGTATTTTATAAAGTAGATAATCGTGTTAGAAAAGTTTGGGAAGTAACAATTTATTATGATTATTATAAATATGATAAAGATTTTCCAGAAAGATTTGTATATTATGTAGACGCAACTACAGGAGAAATAATTGGTGGAAGTAGATATTATGGTACTAATGTACAATTGGAAAAACTAGTAGCTGACCCTCACAATGTTATAGAAAAATAATTTAAAATAAATTTGTCTATAAATTGAAAGTGAGTTGATTATATGAAAAAGAAATTATTAATTGTTTTAATATCATTAATATGTATTTTTTCAATCTTTATTGTAGAGGAGTGTATTAGACTTAAAGTAAATAATAATTCGATTCCATTAATAGTATTTCATATAGATGAAAAGTACTCTGATAACTCAAAACAAAAAGAAGAAATTTATTATAGTTTTGGATTTAAAACAAAAATAACGTATCGTTTAGATGATAAATCTTCATTAGATAACTATATGTACTATATTGTTGGAAAAGAATTTTGTTTATTTAATATAACTATTTGCATCCAAAATTGATGAAAAAGTCAAAAATGGATGCAAATTGGGTTGCAAATAGCATAAAATAACATAAGATAACAAAAAATAATGAAATAGGTCTTGATATTACTCACTTTTGAATAGTCTCGAATAATTTTAAAACATAATAAAAACACCGAAATTTGTTGAAATTTCGGTGTTTTTTGGTTGCGGGAGTAAGACTCGAACTTACGACCTTCGGGTTATGAGCCCGACGAGCTGCCAACTGCTCCATCCCGCGATACATATAAATAAGAACATGATGAATTATAATACAATTATATTCGAAAGTCAAGTGTTTTATTCAAAAAACTTGACTTTCGAATAAATTTAAATTCTTTTTATTAATTTTTTAATGTTTTTTCATACAAAACATAAGCATCATCTTCATGTATAAGCTTATAATCAGAATCACTAGAAATGTAATTATAAATAAGAGATTCTTTTTCTAATAAAACATGTGAAAAATCATATTTATCAAAAATTTCTTTATAATTTTGATTTCCATAGCTACTATAAATGAAATCTTTAAAAATATCTGTATCATTGAATTCACTGCAATATACATCTAATCTTGAATCAATAAATACAGGAATATGATTTAACATCAAGTAACTACCATTATTATATGAATTGAAAATTCTAATATTCTCATAATCTAAATTATTTTTTATATATTCTACTGCTTCAGTTGGATACAATTTGGGATTAACATATGGATTATCAACTTTTTCTAATACATTTGATATAGTGAAAATTAATACCAAAGCAGTTAAAACACTAACTGTAATTGGATGAATGAACAACTTTTCAAGTAATTTAATATCATTATCTATAAGTAAAGTTGCAGCTGAAGAGATTATTGAAGTCAGAGGATATGCACCTAATAAAACAAGTAAATAACAATATCTTCTACTAGTTAATGTCATTAATAGTAATCCTAAAAGAAGAAATCCGTGTTCAACTTTTAATTTTGATGGTACAAAAATTAAAAATCCTAAGATAACTACTGAGAATACAATAAATCCTAAACTTTCAATTGGAACGAGTGCTTGCATTTCATTAATGTAATTTATAGAAATAGCATTTTCAAAATTACTAGGTCCAAACATTGATTTTATTATGTATGTGTATGGCGTTCCTTGAATAGGAGTTATTAATCCAGTAAACGCAACAATAATCATTAATATAATCAAGTTTTTGAAATTATAATTTTGGCTATAAACGATTTTATAATCAGCATATTTTCCTTTTGGTTCATCTATAAGTTTTTGATAATAAACGATATCTTTTTGATATTCTTCTATTTTTTTTGAATCTTTTGGTAATTTCGCTATTTTCTTTTCTAATTTTTTAATACAAACTTTATATATGTTTTTAGAAGAAAATTTATTTAGAATAGGTGGTGCAATATATGGTAGGAAAAGTACTAATAACAATGGCCAAGTAGCTGCATGAAAGTTTGCTACAATAATTGCTTGAACAATTAGTAAAACAGCATAACGTTTTTGATTTGTTTCAATGAATTGTTCTATACAGTAAATTTCTATTATAAAACATAAAAATGATATTAATTGAGAACGAGCTGTGAATGCATCATTAACAATATAAGCGGATAAAAGGGTAACACAAAAAGCTATAATTGGAGATTTGCTGCGTTTTGATAACAAGTTAAACAAGGTAACTGTTGTAATTATTGAAAATATAATTACTGATACATATATTCCAGTAAATCCAAAATGATTATAAATTTGATGTGTGACAATATCAAAAGCCCAATGTGAATAGCCATAGTCTAAGTTATCTGGAACCCATGAGAAATGTTCTTTCATATCTATACCATTTTCTAGAATATATTCTCCAATTGCTACATTAAAAAAAGTATCATTTTGAAATGTTTTTGGTACGATTCCTATGGTAAATATAGCAACTACAATTGATAAAATAAACATTAATTTTTTTTGATTTTTTTCCATATTTTAAGTAGAAGTATAAAACTTCGAACTCCTTTCTGAAATTTTTTATAGTCGAAAAAATTATATCATAAATTGAATAAATGTAAAGAAATGTAGAAAAATAAAGAATTTTAAAAAAATGTTGAAAAGGGTAGAAATTAACATAAAAAAGTGATATAATTGAAAAGCACGGAAAAAAGTTGTTAAGAAATTATATTAACAGAGAGGAGTAATTTATGAACTATATATTTATCACATATCCAAAATGTTCAACCTGTCAAAAGGCAAAAAAATTTTTGGATGAAAACAAAATAAAATACACAGAAAAACATATTGTGACAGAAACACCTACATACGAAGAATTGAAGGTAATCGTTGAAGCAAGCGGATTACCTGTTAGTAAATTTTTTAATACAAGTGGAATGTTATATAGAAATATGAATTTAAAAGAAGAACTAAAAAGTTGTTCAGATGATGAAAAAATTAGAGTGCTTGCAAGTAATGGTATGCTTATAAAAAGACCTTTATTAATTAAGAAAAATAAAGTAATAGTTGGCTTTAAGAAAGAAGAATGGGAAGAGTTAATATAAAATTTTCCAAAAAATATTTACAAAAAAAATGATATGTGCTAATATTAACTTAACTCAATATATACTAAAATTTTGTTGAAAAACGTAAAAAAATGGTATATAATATATTTAAGTATAGTAAAAGGAGGATTTTATTATGGCAAAATTAATGAAAGTTATGGCAGTTGTTTTATTAGCTGTTATAGTTGTTGCTTCAATCGCAACTTCAGTTAATGCGTCAATGTCATTCGGTAACATTTCAACAGATTCTGTTGTTGCAAATGCATCTGATTCATCAGGAGCAGCAAGCAGTATTAACAGAATAATCGGTGCTGTTTTAACAATCGTTCAAGTAGTTGGTTGTGGTGTAGCTGTTATCATGTTAATCGTGTTAGCAATTAAATACATTTCAGCAGCTCCTGGAGATAAAGCAGACATCAAAAAACATGCTGTTGTATACGTAGTTGGTGCTGTAGTATTATTTGCAGCTAGTGGTATCTTACAAATCGTTAAAAACTTTGCTGGAAATATCAAAGGTACAACAAATTAGTTTTAAAAAAAGGAATGTCATTCTGGCATTCTTTTTTTTTGCAATTTTTTAAAATATAATAAAAATTATCTAAATAAATAGTATTTACAAAAAAGAATTTATAAGTTAATATTAATATAAATACGTAGATTATTGAAAAAAATGTAAAAAAATGCTATAATAAAAATAGTACAACTTAAACGGAGGAAAATGTTATGAAGAATATGAAAAGAGTAATAGCAATATCAATAATATTGATGTTTGCATTTGCGATTGTTAATTGTAATTCAGCTTTTGCTGCATTTGATTTTATGGACACAATCAATAACCAAGTAAATGCTACTGCTACAGGAAGTGCAACAAATTCAGTAAAATCTATTGCTGGATCTATAATAACTATAGTAAAGGTTGTATGTGCAGGTGTTGCAGTTGCAATGATTACAATATTAGGTATTAAATATATGTCATCAGCTCCTGGTGAAAAAGCAGATATCAAAAAACATGCTGTTCCTTATGTAGTTGGTGCGGTTATAATGTTTGGTTGCACAGGAATATTATCAATAATTGAACAATTTGCGGCTAGTTTCTAATGCAGAAGAGGAGGGTTTAAATGAAAAAAGTATTGAAAATTTCATTAACTTTATTATTATTGAGTTGCATTTTACTTATATCTTTTCAAACTTGTTCTGAAGCTTCTGTATATAGCCAAGAAATGCAAGGTTTGATTAAAGAATCTGAAAACTTTACAGATGCATCGAATTCGGTTGATAAAGTTAATAATATTGTTGCGACTATCATAACTTCAATAAGAATTGTAGGTGTAGCAGTTGCTGTTGTAATGTTACTAGTTTTAGCAATGAAATATATGTCAGCAGCTCCTGGAGATAAAGCAGATATTAAAAAAGGACTAATTAATTATGTAATTGGTGCTGTGGTTTTTTTCGGGGTAGTAGGAATATTAGAGATAATAAGCCAACTTGCTACTGCTATAAAATAGAATATAGATATTTATGAAAATGGAGGGCTTAAGATGAATATAGTGAAGAAAATATCTTTGGTACTTCTTATCCTAATTGTTGCAATTAGTATTTGTTGTACTAGTGTAAGAGCAGATGATGCTTCAGCAAATGCAAACTTTGATTTGGAAGCTTTTGATAATACCAGTGCTCCTGGTGCCGATAAAGCAAACAATATGGTTAATAATGCTGCGGCACAAATAATAAGTATGGCAAGAATTGTTTGTGTAACAATTGCAATTGTTATGTTACTAGTAATTGCAATGAAATATATGATATCAGCTCCTGGTGATAGAGCAGATATTAAAAAACATGCAGTTAATTATGTAATTGGTGCTTTCGTTCTTTTTGGAGTATCAGGAATATTAACTGTTTTAAACAATGTTGCCCAAACAATTGGTTCTTAGTTAGGAGAGGTGCTTATGAAGAAAATTTTTATTAAATTAATATGCATATTGCTTGTAGTAGTATGCGTTTTTTCGATTACAAATGGTGTTGATGCAACATCTAATATAATAAAAAGCAAATTTAAAGGAAATTCTGGTAGTGAAGGTTCAGAAGCTATAAAACAAATATTATCAGCGGTACTAAGTGTTGTAAGAACTATTGGTGCTGTTATTGCTGTTCTAATGCTAATGACAATAGGCGCAAAATATATAGTTGCTTCAGCAGGGGATAGAGCTGATATAAAAAAATACGCAATTAATTATGTAATAGGTGCTGTTGTTTTACTAGGTGCTACAGGAATTTTATCTGTAATAAAAAATCTAGTAGATGAATCTTTAAAATAGAAAGAAAGGAAAAATGCTATGAAAAAGATTATTTTAATGTTAACCTTAATATCGGTAATTAGTTTGTTTGTAGGAACAACAAATATATATGCGGCAGATGCAGGATTAAATGGGATTATATCTGGAATGAAAAATGCTAGTACAATATCAGAAGCAGATGCTGGTACAGGAATTGCAACAACTATCAATAATATCATTGGTTTATTGCAATTAGCTGGAACTGGTATATCTGTAATTGTTATGACAATGCTTGGTATAAAATATTTAATTGCTAGTCCATCCGAAAAAGCAGATACTAAAAAAATGATAATGCCAATTTTACTAGGATGCATATTATTATTTGGAGCTGTAAATTTAGTTGCAGTGGTTGCTGATTTTTCAGCTGTATTAGATACAGAAAGCGGAGCAGGTGCTTAATATAATAAGTATAAAATATATGAAAAAAAGACGTTAATCAAATGTTATATTTGACTAACGTCTCTTTTTATTACATTTGTGTTAAAAATAGCAAATATTGAATAAAAATGTTGAAAAAGAATTATTATTTGAGTATAATAAATATAATAGAATAGTATAAATAGGCAATATTGGATGGAGGTATAAAAAGTGAAAAATAAAGTATTAGGAAAATTATTAATGGCAGTAATATTATTATATGTGCTTATATCTGCTTTTTCAAATGTAAAAGCTATTACTCTTAAAGAAATGGAAGCTAAAGCTAATAATTTTATAAATGCTGGAGCTGCCAACCAAAATATTAATTATAACAATGTTACTAAAGAATTTAGTGATTTAGGACAAATTTTAACAATGATTGGTGCTGGTGTAATGGTTGGTATTACTACATATATGGGAATTAAATATTTAACAGCTGGACCTGAAGCTCAAGCAAAATTAAAAGTTCAATTAATAGGTGTAGTTGTTTCTGGAATGGTTATTTTCGGAGCATATTACATTTGGAAAATTGTTTTAAAAATCGTATCAACATTTTAGGAGGAAGTATCATGGGAACTTACTATATACCACGTAATTATAGAGGTGAATCAAGAATACTATATATTTTTACAATTAAGTCATTAATAACAACAGCTGTTGGAGCTGGTTTAGGAGCAATATTTTTTGCTATATTTAGTATGGTGAATTTGAAAGTGGTCGGAATTATATTAATGGCTATATTTGCATTTATAGGATATGCCATAGGTGCTTTGAAAATACCTACAATAGTTGCTTTTCCAATAACTAAAAAGATTGGTGGAGAACCGATTGGAGAAATTATTTTAAGATATATGAAGTTTAAGAAAAACAGAAAGATGTATGTGTATACAAAGGAGGAAAAATAGATGGAAAGTAGCGAAATAGTAGTTCTTCTAAGAATGGGGATATATATCATATTGGGAGTTATTGTTGTATTATTTGGCGTATACTTCTATTTGATGAAACCAAAGGCACCTAAAACGGCTAAAGAAAAAGAAGAAATGGTGGACGATGTATCTGGTACAACTAAGACAAATGACCAAAATTGGGGAAAGTTTACTGGAAATTTAACAAGAGAGTCAATATTTGAATTTATGGAATTTGATGAGATAGTTGATAGCATGATTGTAAGAAAAAATGGTACTCAATATATCATGATTCTTCAATGTAATGGTGTCAACTATGATTTAATGTCTGAAGATGAAAAAATTTCTGTAGAAGAAGGTTTCGTTCAATTCTTAAATACATTAAGATTTCCAATCCAATTATATATTCAAAGCAGAACATTAAATTTAAGAGATATTATTGATGAATATAAATCTAGAGTTGATAATTTAACAATTGAAATTGATAAATTAGATGCTAAAATTGCTCAAGCTCAAATGTCTGGAAATAAAGCATTAAAAGAAAAATTAGAATTTGAGAAGAGAAGAAAAATAAATATCTTGGAGTATGGAATAGATATTACTGATTATGTTGATAAATTAAGTTCAAACAGAAATGTATTACAACAAAGAACATATGTAGTTGTTTCTTATTATTCAGCAGAAATTGGTGGTGGATTAGATAAATATTCAAAAGAAGAAATTTATAATATGTGTTTTGCTGAATTATATACAAGATGCCAAAATATAGCTAGTGCATTAGCAACATCTCAAATTTCAAGTACAATATTAGATTCAGAAGAACTTGCTGAATTATTATATGTAGCATACAACAGAGATGAAGCAGAAGTTTTACAATTAGGTAAAGCACTTGATGCACAATATGATGCATTATATAGCTCAGGAAAAGATGTATTACAAAAGAAAAAAGAAAAACTTGATCAAGAAATTAATATTGCAGCAATTGATATGGCAACAGACAGTATATTAAAAGCTGATAGATTAAAACAAATTGAAGATTTAGATATGGCTATACATAAAGAAGAAAAGATTAGACAAAAAGCAAATGAAATATTAGATACATATCAAAATCAATTAGATCCAAGAGTTTATCAATTAGCTAAAAATGAAGTAAAAAAGAATGAGAAGAAAGAAGAATTAAAAGCAGAAGAAACTCCTAAATTAGATGCAGCAAAATCTACTGTTGTAAAGAAAAAAGTTGTTAGAAGAAGAAAAGTCGAAGAGAACTAAAGAATAGGGAGGAAATAAAATGTTCGGAAGTAAAGTTGAAGAACCTAATAATGAATTAGATAAAATAAAAAAAGATGAACCTAGTGTTTTTAAGAAGAATGAAAAAACAATAAAAGGTTTAATTGCTCCTGGTGGAATTGATGCAAGTTATACAAACCATATCGAAATTTCTTCTGCAAGAACAAGATTTGCAAGAAGTATGATTGTAGCAAATCTACCTAGAATGTGTACTTTCCCAGAATTCTTAAGAGGAATGTATACATTTGGAGATTTGAATGTTTCAGTATTCATAAATCCAGTAAGTGAAGCAACATCACAACAAGATTTAAACAGAACAATTAATGAATTAGAGTCTGAAAGAATTGTTGCTTTAGATAGAGGAGATATAAACAGAGAAAGAGTTATAGCTCAAAAAAGAATGGAAGCAGAAGAGCTTCGTGATGCTATAGCAGCTGGTTTCAATAAATTATTTGACTCATCAATTATAGCAACAATATTTGCATATAGTATGGATGAACTTGATAAATATACAGAATTATTATCAAGTGAGATGTCAAAAAACTTAATAGATATAAAACCAACATGGGCAATGCAAGATGAAGCATTTAGAAGTAATATGCCATATTGTGATAATAAATTAACAAAAACACATACTTTTGATAGACGTGCTATGTCAACAGTTTTCCCATTCTTTACATCAGAAGTTGGACATGAAAATGGTATTCCCCTAGGATTTAACAAACAAACAGGATTACCAATTCTATATGATAACTTTAGTCCAAAACTAACTAACTATAACATGGTTATATTTGGTAAATCTGGTGCTGGTAAATCTGTTACAATCAAAACAATAACAGCTAGATCTGCTGTTTTAATGGGAATTGAAAGTTTAGCACTTGACGCTGAAGGTGAGTACGGTGTAGTTGCTGAAGCTCTTGGAGGTGTAAATGTAACATTAAGCCCAAACTCAAAAACAGTTATAAATCTATTTGATATAGAACCTGAAAATGTAAAAGACGAAATTACAGGAAAAGAAAGAACAGTTTTAAGTGTTGAAAATAAAGTAGAAGACGTTACAAACGGTTTACTTACAATGGCTAGAGGCAGTACGAGAAGCCAAGAAGTAAACGAGCTTACAAAACAAATTATTTCAGAAGCTGTAGCAGAAGAATATGCAGCTTTAGGTATAACAAACAATGTGGAAAGTTTATATACTAGAGATGAAAATGGTGGACCAGTAAACTTAAATGAAAATTATTTGGGAAGAACTAAAAAAGATATGCCTACAATAGGATCTTGGTATAAGAGAATTTGTAGAAAAGCTCAAGAAAATGAAAACCCAGATTATCGTTTCCACTATAGTTATTTAGTAAAAGTTATGAAACAATATGTTAGAGAATATCAAGGACAAATGGCTTATTTTGATGGACAATCAACATTTGAACTTTTAGATGGTGTTCCTTTCATAAATATTGATATTTCTCAACTTGAAGAAAGATTTGCAAGACCTCTTGCACAACAAATCATGCTTTCTTGGGTTTGGGAAAAATACGTTAAGAAAAATAGTGAAGATAAAACAAAAGCTGCTAAGAAGAGAGTTCTAGTTGACGAGGCTTGGATGCTTTTACCATATCCAGAAGCTGTTGATTTCTTAAATACAATGGCTAGACGTGCTAGAAAAAGAAATGTTTCTTTAGCAGTTATTTCACAAAAATTCCAAGACTTCTATGAAAAACAAGAAGTTCAAGCAGTTTTAACATCTTCAGAAACAAAATTATTCTTAGCGCAAGATAAATCTGAAATCCAATACTTAAAAGAAGTATTTAAACTAAGTGAAGGTGAAGCTGGATTCTTAGTTACATGTAGTAGAGGTGAAGGTTTACTTAAAGTTGGTGGAGATTCTGCAATACTTGCAATTCAACCAACTAAGAAAGAGTTTGAATTCGTAGAAACAAACTTAACAAAACAAGCAGCATTGGAAAGAGCAAGAAGAGAAGCTGAAGGAAAACAATAAAAAGAGGAAATTATATGAAAAAAATCATATCTAGTGTACTAATAATTGTACTATTGTTTAATTTCATATTTTGCAAAAATTTTGTGTATGCTGAAGGAACTGATCCAGATCAAGATGAACAATCAGCTGAAAATCCGTACGATCAAGAGGCACAAACAAGTAATACTGTAGTATCGGATTTGATTGAAAGTGGTGCAGTATCACAAACGCAAGGTTCTGCAACTAAAAAGACTTTAGATTGGGGGAGTGCGGGTGTTTCTGCAATTGGTCAAGTGTTAGGTTTGCTAGCAAGACTTATAAACATATTTATTGTACAAGTAGATGTGATTATGGGATTGTTAACTGTAACAGAAGAAGGTGGACAATCGGAGTTTTGGTTAACAATTGATAGAATAGTATTTAATAGGATAGCATTATTTAATATAAATTATTTTGATACAGAGGATACATATAATGTTGGTGAATTAGAAGTTACTTCAAATGCAAGTAATATTGCTATAAAAGAAGGAATTACAACAGTTTACTACATGTGTAGACTGTTAGCAACTATAATATTATTATTAGTTCTTATATACATTGGTATAAGAATGGCATTATCAACAGTTGCCTCTGATCAAGCAAAATATAAAAAGATGTTAATGAGCTGGATTGAAAGCTTGATATATGTATTTGTTATGGCATATATAATGGTACTTATAATAGAGTTTGGAGAACTTTTAACAGGAATTTTCTATGATATAAGATGTCAATTGCTTGATGCACAAACTGGAACTGCTAAAGATCTTTTTGAAGACACAATTCGCTCAAAAACTTTAGATTTAGTATTTTCTTTTGAAGGCCTACAACTAGTAATTTGGTCTATTGTATATTGGGTGTTGTTATTTACAGAGATGAAATTTTTCTGGTTATATTTAAAAAGACTTTTAATGATAGGTCTTCTTATAATTATTTCTCCACTTATAACAGTTACATATTCTATTGATAAAGTTGGAGATGGAAAAGCACAAGTATTTTCTTCTTGGCTTAAAGAATTTATTGTAAATGTTTTAATACAACCGTTACATGCATTACTATATTTGATATTCGTATTTACAGCAAACTCAATTGCAACTTATTCACCAATAGTAGCAGTAGCGTTACTAATGGTAGTAGGTTCTGCTGAAAGAATGGTAAAGGTTGTATTTGACATGAAAGGTTTAACATCTTTAAGAGGAATAAATAAATTTATGAAGAAAGAAGGATAGTATATGAAGAAAAATAAAACTATGAAAAAATTGGTTTTAGTAATTTTTATATTATTCTTCTGCTTATTATGTTTATTGCTTGCATTGCAAAAATTTGAAAATCAAGAAAATATAAAGGTTTCAACAGAAGGAATGGTACATATTGAAGAAAAACCAGAAAATCCAGAAGAAGTTATGGAAAAATATGAGTCTACACATATAGATAAATCGGAAGAAGATAATATAATATATGCAACACTTGCAAAAGATTTATATAATGAAGATGGTTCTAGTAATGAAAAATTTGTAAAAGATTTGGTAGATGATTTAAAACCATTTTATGAAAATGAAGATTTTTCTATAATAGATAAAAATAGAAAAATTACAATAGATGCAGACTATGATCAAGAATCTGAAACATATGATATTATTATAAATGGAGTTGAAGAATTTTATGATAATACAGATGGAAAAGATTATGTGGCTGTACAAGATTCAGAGATTGTTAAAGGAACAAATTTTACAGTAAGAGAATATTTTTTAAACAAATTAGAGGTACATGATGGATATTTCTCTCAAATAGCATCTGAATTAGGGGAAGGAACAGAACTTGATAATGGTTATACATCATATAAAGATGGATTAATAAAAATTAGAACAGTAGATACAGGTGCTGTTAGAAATATTATTTACGACAGTAGTTATGAAACTTATTACACAAACCAAATAAAAAATGGTATGAGCCTAAAAGAAATAGAAGAATATGAACCAAAGCATGATTTTGGAAGTGTAGAAGAAGGATATTTAGGATATAGACAATTCAGTTTTTATATATTTTTCTATCCGGAAGAAGTTTCTGTATATTCATATGCTTACAGAGAAAATGAAAAATTCGAGTGGATTTTATCTGAATATCTTGAAGATGGTGATTTAGAACAATTTGTAGATAGAATTAAGAAAAAATGGAAAGTTTATGATAAATTAGAATATAATCCGGAAACACAAAGTGCGTATATTTTAATATCAACACGTGGTGTAGAAATTGATATAAAAAACAATAATCCAAAAGGGGTAAAGTTATATAGTAATTATTATTTTACAGATTACACAAGACAATTAGTAAAAAATGGAAAAATTTCGTTTGAAGCTAATACTGATTTAGTTAATGAAGTAGAGAAAGAAAGAAGAAATAGTGATTAATACCTTGACGATTAATTAATATTAAGGAGTAATAAAATGAAGACAAACAAATATAAAGATCATAACGAAAAAAACTATAAATTTATATTAATAGTTATATTTGTTATGATCTTTATATTATTTATAGCGTTAACTGTACTAAAAAATGTAGAAAAGAATATTGAACAATCTGAAATATCATATGATAGTTTATCTTCTATAAAAGAAGTTGTTGAATATCATAAATCTAAATATATATCTGAAAGAGAAAGTACAGAAAGCGGATTTTATTTAGATGTATATGTAAAATTTAAAGTTCCATTATATAATGATAATGGTGAAAGTAATGAAATATATTTTAATAATTTATTAGAAGATTCTGCAAGAATTCTTTATTATAATAGTTTTATTATGATTGATGAAGATAGAGAAATTACAATAAAAGTTATTTGTGATAAAACAAAAATAAAAACAATCATTATAAATGATATGGAAGATTATTTTATATATATGGACTCACAAAATAGTATGAAAAAGTATACGGAAATAAGCACTACAAGCCTTTCGATATCTTCGGAGATTTTACAATCTTGTATAGATAATAATTGGAACTCTGATATATATTTTGGAGAAAGAGATAGTATTTATAATGAATATAATATTTACTTTGACGAAGGAATTAAAACAAGAATTATTGATGGAAAAATATATAATATAATATTCACTAAAAAATATAATGGAAATATAGTAAATAATTTATTTCCAGGAATTGATTTTCCAAGTATAAAAGCTAATTTGGGAGAACCAACATTTGAAGACGAAGAATTGAAAGTTATTGGATATAAAGGAGAAAATGTTTACGTTTTCTTTACCGAAAATGAAATTTCAATTTACAGAAATTCAAGTGTTGATTCAGATGATTTTTTTGAATTATCAGATGAATTTATTGCAGAAAATATTGATTTATTGGAATTTATGAACGAATTAACATACGTTTGGCCTGATTATAGCGAATATGAGTATAATTCTACATCAGTTTTTATCAGTTATCCGCTAAAAGGTATTGAAATTGCTATAAATAGTGGTGACATAAACGGAATTTTGGTGTATAATAATAATAAGAGCACTTTGTCAAAAATTAGTAGATATTTAGAAAATACAAATTTTGTTGGAAGGCTTCAAAAAGATTCAGTCTTTGAGGCCGAAAAAAGACGTTTTGAAAAAGAGAGTAATTTATTAAATGAATGTGATGAATATCTAGAAAGTTTAAGTGAAGAAACTAAAGAAATATTAGGCGAAAGTATGAACTATAAAATTTTTGCTAAAAAGGATGCAAACGGATATATTTATGAAATGAACTTTATTTCAAAATATGGAGAGAATCCTAATAGGCAATTAGCAGATAGTATGAATTATTATTTATGGTTAACAAATGATTACTTCTTGTATTCTAAAACTGGTAAAGGAATATTCTTTTACAACCTAAATACAGGAAGAGTACAAAGAGTGTTAACTGGTGAAGAAGAATATAAATTAAAAGGATATGAAAACGGAATTCTAAAATTTGATAATGAGGAAAGACAACTTCAATTCTAGAAAGGAGCAAAAAATGAGATTATTAAAAGAGACATTAAAAAGAATAGTACTTATAATAATAACTATATCAATTTTAATAACTTTTTTGGCGACTCCTGTGACTTATGCTAAATTAGATTTAGAAGAAGGAGAATTTTATTATTCAGGAACTACCAAAGGTACATATGTTCCTAGCCAAAACATATTCTCCTGGTTAATAAATGCTTTAGCACAAATTGCAGATTACATACTTGGTTTTCTCTCTTTAATTGTTAGAATGCCTTTTGTTGGTTGGACAGCTTTGTTAGAAAAACTACTAACATGGGCATTAGAGTCAACAATGGGAGTAAGTGCAGATGGATCTATGGTTGGAACAAGTGTTAATGAAGATGGCGAGGTAGAAATAAATTCAGCAGATTTAACAGGATTAACAGATTCATCAAACAACGTGACTGTAGAAGCGATTGTTTATAATAGAGTTGCAGCATTAGATATAGATATATTTGATGTGGAATTTGATAGAACTCTTTCTGCAACTGGTCAAAAATTAGTGTGCAAAAATTGTCAAAAACAAGAAATAGCTTCAGGTAGTAAAGCAAACGAATATATTTCAAAACCTGTTGAAGAATGTATAGATACAGAAAAAGTAAAACAAGATGCAGCTGCATTAAAAACAAGACGTGAAGCAGGAGAAGAAGTAGAACCTCTAGATGTAGAAGATTATTGTACATGTGATTGTGGAGGATGTGATGCTTGTGCATTTTATATTGCTCAATTACAACAAGATGAACCAATAATTTTTAAATTGAAACAATTAGTAGCTACATGGTACACAATAATTAGATATTTAGCAATTGCAGCAATGCTTATAGTACTTATCGGTATTGGTATAAAAATGGCGGTTTCTACAATTGCTTCAGATAAAGCTGTTTATAAAAGAATGTTAGTGGATTGGGTTGTAGGTTTTATACTATTATTTGCAATTCATTATTTCATGATGTTTGTTATAAATGTAAATGAAGTAGTGGTAAATGTTATTGCAGATTCTGCACAATCAATAAATAAAGTTCAAGTAACAGAATTAGGATTAGAAGAAGCTGTATATACAGATTCTGAATTAGAATTAAAAATATATGAAGAAGTAAGAACAAGAGCGTATGACGCAAAACTTTCAAATGGTATGATTGGTATGTTAATGTATATGACTTTAGTGTTTTTTGCATTTAAATATACAATAATTTACTTGAAAAGATTTTTAACAATTGTAGTATTAACATTGATGGCTCCTGCTATTGGACTTGCATATGCATTACAAAAAGCGTTAAGTGGAAAGAGTGCAGCATTAAAAACATGGATGACAGAGTACATAATGAACGTAATAATACAAATTGTTCATGCTTTAATATATTCAATATTCATATCTCAAGCGTTAATATTATCATTACAAAACGTAGCAGGTATGATTGTAGCTTTAATTTTAATGAATTACACATCAAAAGCAGATGAATTATTTAAGAAAATATTCAAATTTGGTGGAGGAGATAGTTTATTAGGACACACAGAAGGTGCTGCAGGTTCACTTAAAGAAAATATGGATACAGCTATGGGATTTGCAGCTGGTGCTAAACCAATGGCAAAAGCATTAACAAACACACCTTATGGAAAAGCTGTAAAAGCTATAGGAAAAATGGGTGTTGCTGGAGCAGTAGGACTAGCTGGTGGAGTAACAAATGCTATAAGAAACCATAGAGAAGAAACAGCGGATGAGAGACATCAAAAAGAAATTGATAAAGAAATGGATAGAAGCCAAGGTGGTGTAGAACCAAAGAAAAATTCATCAGGTGAATACTATGAAACTGACGAAGAGTATAATGCAAGAAGAGCAAAAGCAGAAGCAATAGTTAATGCAAGGAAAAATCCAAATGCAAAACTTGATGATGAACTTAGAGCAACTGGCGGACATCAATTAAAAGCAGATATGGACAAAGCAAAAGCTGCTTTAGATGCTGAAGGAGATAATCCAAAAGAAGAAACTAAACAACAATATTTACAAGCTACACAGAGATATAATAGATTTAATCAAATACAAATTCCTACAAACAAAGCAATTGCAAAAGGTCACTTAGAAAGACTAATAAGTATGGAAAATGTATTTACAACAGGAAAACCAACAGGAAAATATGCAGGATTTAAAACTGCTTGGACAGCAGCTATGGGAACATATCATCGTGATAAAAGAACTGGAAAGAAAGTTTCAGATGGAAATTCTGTATTTGATCAACTAAGACCAAAAGAACTATTAGGTCTTACAGACCAAGATACAAAACAACTTAAAGAAATTGGCGGAGATATGATAAAAGGTTTAGTTGGAATGGGAAGTTTATTCGTAGGAATGGGAACAATTGTTGCTAGTCCTAAAGCTGGTATGGCGCTTTTAGCTAATGGGGTTGCATCAACTAGTAAAGTTTTTGGTAGAGATACAAATATTGCTAGAAGTCCGGGAAATTATAAATTTGGTAGATTTGGTTCTCAAAGTATAGATGCAATAAGAAATTCTGCATTAGCAAGAGCTCAATATGAGCATGATGCAATATTAGCAGCAGATCTTAAGAAAAGACATCCAGAATTAGTTAGAAATTTAAAAGAAGGAATTGCATCTGGTGTTACGGTAGGAACATTAGAGTCTGGTGCACTTGCTTTTACTGCAGGAGGCGTTGCAGCTGCATCTGCGTTTTTACCAGTAGCTGTAGCAACAGGCGCTGCTACAATGGCAACAGCTAGACTTACAAGACACTCAGCATTAGCTGGAAAAATGGCAGATTTCGATAGACATTGTTCTAAACAACAAAGAGAACAAATAGATAAATTTAATAAAGAAGCTGATAAAGAACAATTAAATTCAATAAAAGCAGATCAAGAATATAGAAATATGATTTTCTTTGGTCAAGTTGATAAGGATTTAGATAAAAATAAAGATGAAAAAATTGAAAAGAAATACAAAGAAATACTAGATGCTGATTATAAAGAAACTGATGGAACATTGGAAGTTAAAACAGCAAAAGTCGATGAAGAAGAAGTGAAACTAACACAGAGAGCAACAATAAATGACTGGAAACCTTCTGATGTAGCGAAAACACTTGACAAAGAATTGGACAGAATAATAGCTGACATGACAGCAACTGGTGAAACTATAGATATAACATCCAAAGCTGTTCAAACTAAAATTATGAAAAATTTAGGATTAGATTTAGAAAGTAAGAAAATCTTAAGAAAAGGAGAAGCAGCTTCTGAGATATTAAAAGATGGAGAAGCAGCCTTAATAAGAAAAATAAAATTAAAAGGAACAGTAAGAAATGCGGCTGTTGTTGAAGCAAAGAAAAAGTTAGAAGGTTCGTTAGAAAAAGAAAAAGTTGAAGAAGTACAAAATATAATTGAAGAGCTTGTTCAACCAAATAAAGAAGGCTCTAAAAAAGATTCTAAAAAGTTATCAGAAATAACAGTAGATGATATTATTGATAGAATGAAACCAACTTCAAAAGATGGTTCTCAATCAGTTGATTCAAAAGATGGAAGTCAGAGTGCAACAGATCCAGACAAAAAGAAAAAAACTAAACAACCGATAGATGATGCAACTAAAGCTGCGATAGAAGAATACTTAAAATCAGTTCAAAAAGAAGCAACATCAACAACAATAAAAGGAGATGGTGTAAATGCTTTATTAGGAGATGTTAAGGAAGAATCTAAAGTGAGAGCTAAGAGAGCGGTTGAGTCTGATAAAAAAGAAAAGAAAGATAATATTCAAAAGAAATTAAGCCAAGTACTATCTGCAGCAATAGATATAGATAAAGGTTTAATTGATGAAAATGGTAAATTAAAAAGAGAAGTGGCAACTGATGGTTCTGTTACAATTGCTGGAGAAAAATTAACAAAACAAGAAACATCATATGTAGATGCAACAGTAAAAAGTCTTTTAGAAATGAAAGAATTGAATGAAAAAGTTTTAAAACGTGAGACAAAATTGAAAAAAGATGGTTCACAAAAATATTTATCTAATATGAGAAGCAATAGTGCGGATACAATTGCAATTTCACAATATAAAAAGGAAATGATTGAATGTGAAATTGAAAAAGATTCAAAAGAGCCAACAAGAAGATCAACACAAGAAATTGCTGAAGATATTAATAAATTAAGTGAAAAAATAAAAGAGAGAGAAAACAATATTGCAAAACGAAATCAAAGAATGTCAATTGATGGACCAGTTCAAAATATTGAATATTATATAAAAAAAGATGTATTTAAAGGAAGAAGGTGAGATAAGTGAACAAAACAACGCTAAAAAAATTACTTATAAGTATTATATTAGTAGTAATGCTATCTAATTTTATGATTAGCAATATAGTTTTAGCAGAAGGAACTGCTGGTGAACAAGTAGAAAATGTTGTTGTTGCTGGTGTTAATGTGCTAGAAGACTTTTTGGGTGGTGTTATGGGAAGTGTTGTTGGTCTGTTAACAAAGCCATTTAGAGCCTTAGCACTTGCATTAGCAAACGCATTAGATGGATTAACAGCGGATATCGCTTATTCACAAGGTGCAATCGATGAAAATGGTGTTATTCGTCCGGATACATTTTTTACAAATGAATCAATTACTCCATTTGATATATTCTTTAATAGAGTTGCATTAGTTGATGTAAACTTCTTTAACATACCACAAGAAGAATCAATTATAAGAAATGTAAGAGTTGCAATTGCTGGATGGTATTATGTAATGAGGAATATAGCAGCTTCAATATTACTTTGTGTATTGATATATGTTGGTATAAGAATGGCTTTATCAACTGTTGCTTCAGATAAAGCTTCATACAAGAAGATGCTTGTAGATTGGGTATGTAGTTTAGCTCTAATATTTTTAATACAGTACATAATTATATTTACATTCTCGGTAAATGAGGCATTAATTAGCGCATTAAAAAGTGTTGCAGGTGAAGATACAACTGATTTAGTAAATGCAATGGAAGCAATAAAAAGAACTGCTAAAAACTGGATTACACTAGATTCAATTCCTGCAACAATAGTATATTGTATGTTGGTTGGGCAAACATTAGGTTTACTTATGTCTTATTTTAATCGTATGTTAAAAATTGCGTTTTTAATAATTATCTCTCCGCTTATAACTTTAACATATTCAATAGATAAGATGGGAGATGGTAAAGCCCAAGCCTTAGGAACATGGTTAAAAGAATTTGTTTATACTGTATTAATTCAAACTTTTCACTGTATAATTTATTTGGTATTTATGGGAATGGCTATATCAATACTAAATTCTGGAATTGGAGAATCTTACAATTTAGCTGGTTCTTGGTTAGCGGTAATTTGTGTTAAATTCACTAAAGATGCAGAAAAACTTTTAGGAAAAATATTTAAATTTGGAGATAGTACATCAGACGCATCAATTGCTGCTGGTATGATGCTTTCTGCAGCTGCTTTCCAAAATGCATCTAAAATAGGAAAAGGTACTGTAAAAGCTGTAAATGGTGCTAAAAGTTTAAAAGGAAATATAGGAAATGCAGTTAGAACTGCAAAAGTAGATGGTAAAGCATTGGCAGCAGTTTGGGCAGCAAAGAAATCAGGAGAAAGTTTAACATATGCTCAAGCAAAAGATAAAGCAAATGAAGAAGTAACAGCCGCCGAAGCAAGAAAAGCAGAAAAGAAAAATGAAAAGAAATATGGTGTTTCAACTAAAGATAAAGAATACCAAAAACAAGTTTCACAAACTGCAAAGGAACTTATGAAAGAAACTGGTATGACAAAAAATTTAGCATATGCTACTGCAAGGGCCCAAGTTGCTGCTGATAAGAGAGCAAAAGCTAAAGAATCTAAGTTTAAAACTAAACATCCAAAAATATCAAGTGTAAGAGGTGCGATACAACCATATAAAGAAATGATGAAAGAAGTTAGAAGTACTGAAGCATATAAACTTATTGCAAGTGGTGCACAAGCTTATGCTTCAACAGGAATTGCTTTATTTACAGGGGCAACTATGTATGGTATGAATGGAGATGCATTCAAATCGATGGCTTTTGGTGGAACTGCATTTAAAGGTTCTCAAGAAGTTTTTAAAAATTCTTCTACAACTTTAGTTGATAGTGCTAATACAATTATGGATAGCTTAGGAGTAAAAGATAAAGCAGGAGCTGCAGCTGAATTACAAAGAACACAATCAATGGCTCCATTATTTGAAAAAGGTAAAGAAGAAGACTTAGATAGACATTTAGATTCATTACTAAAATGTGTGGATGATGCATTAAAAGAGTTAGATCCAGATAAAGCTTCAAAACAATCTAATAAAATCAAAACTGACATAAAAAATACTGTTGCAAGAGAAGTGAAGAGTAATCCTAATATAGGTGAAACTGAACTTATGAATAAAATTGCAGCAACAATTGGAAAAAATCCAGAAATAGAGGCTTCTAGTTTTGATTTAGTAAAAAATCATGGCGATTATGGAGATGCACTTAATTCAGTTGCAGATACAAGACGTAGAAAAGAGTTATATGATGTAATGCAAAATGCAAGTGATTTAAACTTAAATCCACAAACATTTGGTAAAATGGTTGAATCAAGATATTCTGCTGGAAGTGCTGGATTTAAAACTAATGATGAAATTGTTACTAGAACATCAGAAGAAAGATATAAAATTACAGATAGTGATATAGAGGAAAGAACTAAAGAAAGTAGAGAAGAATTAAAACAACAATTAATGGAAGAATTTAACGAATCTACAAAGAACTATGATCCTGATGATGTAACTGCTATTATGGAAACTCAAAAACAACAAGCATTATTGGAAAATGTACAAGCTTTAAATGATAGAGAATTAGACGAAACAGTTGCTAGATGTAAAGGAGAATATGAAAAATTAGCAGCTCAATTAAAGAAAGATATGGAAGATGAAGCGAGAAGAAGCATTCAAAAACAAATAGAAGATTTAAATGCTAAATTCCAAAAAGATATAGATAAATTTAAAGGATACAATGAATGTTCTGCTAGAAAAGACGAAAACTATGGAAAGAGAATTGATTTAGTAACAGGTGGAGCAAAAAATGCGAGAATGATAGAAGCTGAAAGTTTAATATCTACTATGGGAGCAATAAAATAAAGGTGAAAAAGTTTGGAGGAAAACAGTTGTGAAAAAAATTATGAGTAAAATACTAATAATTTTAATAATACTAGTAATAATGTTTGAGTTCACTTTCTCAAGCTCTGTTAGTTATGCTCTTGACATAGAAATGGATGCTGAATCATGGGTTAATAGAATTACAGGATTAATGGGTCGGCATAGTTTCGATAAAATTATGGCTTCTAAGAATTCAAGCAACAACTATAATAATAACAGCTTGGAATATTCTTACAGATAGCCTTGCTGAATCGTGTGGAATAAGTGAAGACCCATTTTTCGACTGGTCTGGTGGAAAACCAATGACTCCATTTGACATATTTTTTAATAAATACAAAATAATTGATGTTAACTTTTTTGATATATCCAATGGTGGATTTCTGCAAGATCTTACAACTGATAATATAGTTAATAATATGAGAATAAGTGTAGCAACATGGTTTTATACTCTTAGAAATATTGCAACTATAATATTAGCTTGTATTTTAATATATGTTGGTATAAGAATGGCTTTATCAACAGTTGCTGATGAAAAAGCAAAATATAAAAAAATGTTATTTGATTGGATTTGCAGTTTAATATTAATTTATGTATTACAATATATTATAATATTTACTTTGGAAGCAAATAACACAATTGTACGTTTCTTAAGAGATGTAGCATATACAGATATGGAAGGTATTATTGGAAAAATGGCCTTACAAGCTTCTTTAGGAATAGGAATGGGAAGCTTGGTTGCGGTTGTGGCTTTATGTATGATTGTTTTCCAAACATTAGCATTTTTCCTTGCATATATAAACCGTATGCTAAAAGTTGCATTTTTGATTATAATTTCACCATTAATTTCTATTACATATTCAATAGACAAAATGGGAGATGGTAAAGCGCAAGCATTAGATGCATGGTTAAAAGAATTTGTTTATACAATTTTAATTCAACCATTCCATGTTTTATTATATATGGCTTTTGTTAATACAGCAATGTCACTATTAACAACAACAAATTCGTGGTTAGAAGCATTTGGAAATGTTATAACTGGTGAATATAACGAAATTATAAATGCTATTTTAGTTATATTGTGTTTGAAATTCGTAAATGATGGAGAAAAAATAATAAGAAAAATCTTTAATTTCCAAGATGATTCAAGCAAAACTTCTATGGCAGCAGGAGCTGCAGTAGGATTAGCTGCATTAAATACTATGAAAAAAGGTGCGCAACTTGGAACTAAAGCAGCTGGATTTATGAATAAGGTTCATGGTATGCCAACAAAATGGGCTAAAGCTTTGGGAGAAACAGAAAAGTTCAATAAAGTTAAAGAAAAATTTGACCAGACTGGTCTTGGGAAAATGGTTAATTCAGATAAATTTAAAAATGCTATGACAACTGGAAAAAATGTAGTTAAAAATTCGAAAGCAGCTTTTGGAGATTCGAAACTTGGTAGGGGAATAAGTAAAGCCAAAACATTAAAAGGTAACTTCATGAATAAACATGGAGATAAAGTTCGCAAACTTGTAGATATGAATAAACGATATTTACCAAAGACTTTAGCAATGATGGGATTTGCAATGTCTTATGCAACTGGATCGTCTGGAATAATGCAAGCAATAGGTGTTGGAGATGCAATGAGTAAAGGAACTGGTGCATTTTTTGAATCATCTGAGAGTGGAATGACAAATGAAGCTGCTGATCAAGCCAGAGAATATTTAAAAGAAAATGATAGCGAATATAAAGAAGTTGAAAGTCAGCTTGGTGAAAATGCTCACAATATGGAACAAGTAAATGAAAATTTAAACAATATAAACAATACAATAAATTCTCAAGCAAGAACATTAAAGAAACAACCAGATCAAACCACAGAAGATGCATTAAAAGCATTTGAAGCTGAATGGGCAGATATAAGAGAAAAGAAAAAATCTCAAGATGAAGAAACTAGACGAAGAGCTCTTGCTAGAGAAAAAGCGTTAAAAGACGAACATATTTCTCTTTATGAAAGTTTGGATAAGAGAGCTGAATTACAAGAACAAAAAGATGGTTTACAAAAAGAAAACAAAGATTTAACGGAGAGAATGAAGAATATTGAAAAAAGAATTGCAGAAGATGTAAGCAAAATGGAATTGTCTGAAATGATGGAAGTATTAAACCATATGGAATCTAATTCTTCAAAGAGCAAGATTGATAAAACGAAAGAAGAAGTATTAAAGATGATTCAAATGGCAATGCTAGATGAAAAGAGAATGGCTGATGAACAAAATGGAGAAAAAGAAGTTGGTGATAAGCAATATGAACTAACTGATCAAGAACAAGCAGATGCAAAAGCTTTACAAGCACACTTATTAACATTGTTAGATGGACAAGTAAAAGGAACTGGTGCAAATTATAATACTAGAAAGATGGTACTAGATTTGTTTGGAAAAGAAAATGCAGCAGGAAACAGTTTATATAATGCGTTAAATGATTATAAGAATGCTCAACGTGGAGCTCAATACATGGAACAAGAAAATAACTATGGACAATTAAATGGTGAACAAGAAAGATTTAGGCAAGAAACATTTAGAAAAGTAACAGGAAAAAGAGTAAGCATAACTGATGTTATGGAAGCTCAAAGTAACGCTGATAGTCAATATTACGATACAACAGGAGCAAATGGTTAAAATAAGAAAGGATTAGTGTATGAGAAAGAAACAAGATAATAGGTTTATTGCAGTCGGATTAGTTGTAGTAATACTTCTTGCATTAATTGCTTTTAGTACAAGAGAAAAAGAAGAAGTAATTGATTATGATGAAATGACAAACGAGGAAGTTCAATTGGTTATCGAAAATAGAATTTCGAATTTAGAAGTAATTGAATTATCTGAAAAAAATGAAAGAGAAAGAATGGAATATTATGTTTCAAAATTTACAGAAGCAATAGAAACCAAAAAATATGAAGACGCTTATGAAATGCTTTATGATGAATTTAAAACAAATTATTTTCCAACGTTAGAAAGCTTTGAAACATATGTAAAAGAAAAATTTCCAACATTTATTTTAATGGAGCATACAAACTGCGAAAGAAATGGAGACGTATATGTTTTGTGGACTACAATTAGTGACGTTCTTGGAAGTAGTAATTCTGCTATTGAAATGAATTTTGTTGTTAAAGAAAATGATTTAAATGATTTTGTTTTATCATTCTCAGTTATATAGAAAGGAAATAAAAACATGAATTTTACAGAATTTAGGTTAAAATTTAGACGTTTTTTTAGAAAGTACAGAAGAATATTATTTGTAATAGTTATAATATGGGCAATAATATATTTTATAAATAAAATATTAGCAAATACGACAAATGACTATGTTGGTGAAACAACATATGAACCCCATACTGCAGTTATAAATAATTCAAAAGTTGCTTCTTCATCTATGCAAAAAAATATTGAAGAAATGATTGATGAATATGTTACATACTGTAATGATGGAGAGTTTGATAAAGCATTTGAGATGCTATCAGATGACTGTAAAGAATATGAGTTCGATAATAACATAGAAAAATATATGTCTTATGTATATACAAAAATGCCAACTCCAAAAGAATACTCTTTACAAAACTATTCATCTACAGAGTATGGTGGAAAAACTATGTATATATATGAAGTAAAATATACAGATGATTTGTTAGCTACAGGATTAACAAATTCAACATATAATTACACATCAGAAAACATTACTTTTTATAGAGGTGATGAAGGTATTGAAATGAATGTTGGTAATTATATATACCATACAGATATAAAAAACATATCAGAAAATGAATATTTAAAAATAGATGTTGTTGATAAGGTTGTAAATTATAGTATAGAAACATATAAAGTGAAATTTACAAACAGATCTAATTATACTATTGTAATTGCAGATGGACAAGAAACAGATGAAGTTTTATTAACACTACCAAATGAAACGAGAAGTCGTTCAGAACTTAATGATATTGTTTTAAAACCAGGAGCATCTGATACAGTAACATTTACTTTTAAGAAGTTTGTTGATGACGGTGATAATTCTTCTAGTATATTATTTTCATCAATAAGAGTTATGGAACAATATTCTGGAACTGAAGATGTTGAAGAGTCTGTAATACAATCTGAAATTGATAATGCAATTGCTAAATTTAGTATGGAAGTTAGTGTACAAGAATAAATAATATAAAGAAAAGCTTTAAGATGAAAGGATATCTTAGAGCTTTATTTTTTTGAGATTATGTTAAAATAATTTAAAAGAATGCTATTTTCATGTTTTGAAAAAAGTTAAATTATTTATTTTGGTCTATATCGTCTGTATCATCAGTGTTATCTTTTTTCTTTAATTTTTGCCAAAGTTCATACATAAGTCCACCTTCTTTATACCATCCAGTGGCTTTCCCCCAATATGTGAATAAGCCTACAATAACTAAAACACCAATTAATAAATGAATATAAATCATTTCCATATCTTTTACCTCGTTAATTTTATTAAATTTATTATATAAGGTTTTGATTCAAATTGCAAGATATTAAGTTTTTGTAATAAAAATGTAATCAGTTTACCATAAAAAACTATTGATAACAATTTTTTTATATTATACAATATATTTGTATAATAAGATACTATGATATGAAAGGCATATTATAAAAATTTTTAGAAGGGAGGAAAGTAAAAATGAATAAAAATAATAATGATTATAAAGCAGATGTAGCAAGACTTTCCAACCTTTTTAAAGAAGTTCAAGATATTAGATATGGTAGAGCTGAAGCAAAAGTTCTACCAAATGAAAAAGAAGAAATAAAATTTAATAGAATATATGTTGTAGATCATAGATTTAATGCTATTGGTGCAATAATAGGAGTACTATTTATAATATTATTTATGATGACAGTTAAAGGAAATTATATTTTTGCATCTTCAGAAGATGAAAGAATCGCAATTGATACGTTTGAGGCAAATAAAAATGCAATAAATATAATTGATACAATATCAGAAAATATAAGCGACTTTACTAAAAAGGATATTATAAATAGAGAAATTGATGTTGAAATTGAAACAAAATATGTTGAGACAAATCTTCTACCAAAAGATGAGCAAATTGTTGTCCAAGAAGGAACAATTGGGAAAATAGAACAAACAGTAATTTTAACTTATGAAAATGGAAAATTAATAAGTGAAAGTGTTGTTGGTGAAACAATAAAAGTTGAGGCTGTTGAAAAAATTATAGAAGTTGGTACATCAGAATTTTTATTAGAAAATCAAGTACACATTGATGATGTAATGTATACAACAGAAGAAATAGAAATGTATGGCTCAAAAAATGAAGATGATTTAATTTGTTATATTTATCAACATATTAATGTAATAATTTTAGAAGAAGATGACGGATGGGCTAAAATATCAGTTGATGGATTAGAGGGATATATAAAATCAGAATATATTACTTCTGAGGCTGTAACACCAGGAATTGCAGAAAAATCAAGAATAAAGAGATTAGAAATAAGTATAAAACCAGAAATGCTACTAAATAAACCAAGTGGACTTACTAAAGATGATTTCAAAAAAGTACTTTCAGGAATTGATACGGATAGCAATAAAATTTTCGAAAATAATGCTGAAGTATTTTTTGAAATGGAACAAAAATACAATATAAATGGAATTTTCTTAGCAGCATTAGGAATGCATGAAAGCAATTGGGGAACTTCAACAATTGCTCAAGAAAAGAGAAATTTATTTGGATACGGAGCATATGATTCATCTGCTTATGAATCTTCTTTTGAATTTGAATCTTATGAAGAAGGAATTGAAACTGTTGCTAAATCTCTAGTTAAAAATTATCTAAATGAAGCAGGAACAGAAATATATGATGGAGAAACAGCGAGTGGTACTTATTATAATGGAGCAACATTGGCTGGTGTAAACATTAGATATGCAAGTGACACAAATTGGGCAACAAGAATATACAATATAATGGTTTCATTATATGAAAATTTATAAAAAAGGAAGGATAAATCTTGAAAAAAAGAAAGATTAATCTTATATCAACTATTATAATTATTATAATTTTATGCATAATTTCTATTTTTGGATATAAATATATTTTTGAAGTAGAAACATTACGAAGTCGCTATGCTGAAGAATCTGTTGAACTTATTGAAAATAATAATAATCCACTTTTTAGAATTGGACAAATTATTTTATATAGTAGTGCAAATGCAACAGATAATAGTGAGGGACAACTTAAAAATATAGATATTAGTCAATTTACAGATATGTCAATTTATATTGATAATAAGGGAAAAGTTGAAGAAATAAAGCCAGAAAATACAATAAATGAATTGTATATAACTAATATAAAAATTGAAAGTGCATCAGAAAATGGAGAAAAAATATTTAATTATAAAAATCCTAAAAAAACAGGAAAATATGTGGAATTAAGTAATTGGCAACAAGATGGTATTTTATTTTCTATAATAAATACAAATCCTAAAAATGATTTAGCTAATTATGATGAAAATGTGTTTTATACAGATTGTTCAAACCCAATTTCTTTAGGTTTTATAAACAAAAATATTTTAACAAATTGTGAAGTAAGTGGGGAAGTTGGAACAATAAATTTTGATGGATCTATTTTAAAAAATGCTAACATAAATTTAGCTGATTTAAAAACCAAAATTAGCTTTTCTATAAATATAACTAATAATTATAACGAGAAATATGTATGTGATTTAGAATTAGATCTTGATTTAACAGAGGAAGAAGAAATTTATTCTGGTTATGCTGTAAAAATGTTTAAACCAGAAGGTGCTGAATATAATTTTATAAAGGTTTCGGATAAATAAAATTTTTTTGACAATTAAATTAGAGTAAATTTATACGAATATTTAATGAATAAAAAGAAAAAACAAGTCTACTATTTTTAAAAACGAAATTACGTTCTTAAAAGCTAGTAGGCTTGATTTTTATTATAAATTCTTATATAATATTAAATGCAAATGTGCTCATAGCTCAGCAGGATAGAGCAGTCGCCTCCTAAGCGACCGATGGGGGTTCGAGTCCCTCTGGGCACACCATAATTGTTAAAATCACAAGGAGTCTCATATGGAAGAAAAATTTATGAGAGAAGCACTCAAAGAAGCAAAAAAAGCTTTAGAAAAGGAAGAAGTTCCTGTTGGTGCTGTAATAGTAAAAGATGGAAAAATAATAGCGAGAGCTCATAATACAAAAGAATCTAAAAAAGATTCAACTTGCCATGCAGAACTTTTGGCTATAAAAAAAGCATGTAAAAAATTAGATGCGTGGAGATTATTAGATTGCGAAATGTATGTAACACTTGAACCATGTTCAATGTGCGCTGGTGCATTAATAAATTCAAGAATAAAAAAATTATATATAGGAACAGATGATGGAAAAACAGGTGCTTGCGGATCTGTTTTAAATTTACTAGAAGATTATAAGTTTAATCATAAAATAGAAGTTGAAAAATATATATTAAAAGAAGAATGTGAAACATTACTTAAAAGTTTCTTTAAGTTTTTAAGGGAGAGAAATAAGAGTGAAAAAAAATCTACTTAAAAAATGTTTGTTTATAATCTTTTTATCAGCATTACTAATGGTTGTAATATCAATAATGCTTAAATATGATGTTGAAGGAGAAAAAGTTTTACCATTTTCAATTGGTAAAATTCTTTTGGTTAGCACTGTTGATGGACATGTTGTAGATGATCCTGAAAATATATGGAATATTGATGTTACACAAATTAATGATTTGTATATTTATATTGATAAAACGCTTGAAGATGAACAAACAATAAATGAAATAAAAATAGAAAATTTTGTGGTAAATAAAATTCCTTCAAAGGGAAGATTAAAGGTATTAAGACCTACTGGTGAACTTTCAAATCTATATACCTATAGCGAGCAAGACTATATATTCACAGAATTAACTTATACTGGTGCTGCAATTGATGATTTAAAATCTTTAGAAATATCAAACAATGGAGGTGTACTAGCTTTTAGAGTCGCTTTAGAAGAGCTTGGAACCTATATTTCTAATGAAGATGAAGAAATAACTTATGATGGAAAATTATTATCAAATTTAGGAATAAATTTAGAAGAAATTCAGTTTAACTTGAGTTTTGATATAATAATTACAACAAGTGATGATGTAAGTTATAAAGGGACAATAAATTTAGATATGCCAATAGAAACAGTGATTGAAGACGGTTCTTCAAATAGAGAATTAACCGATTTTTCAAATGTAGTGTTTAAGAGGATTTAAGATATGGAAGTAGAAATTGGAAAAAGAGAAATTCATTTAAGATGGCTAATTGTATATTTAACATTTTTTTTGATATTATTACTAATTTGCACTAAAGGGATATCTTTATTTTTATTAATATTAACTTTTGTATGTGGTATTTTAGGAATATATCATTTTCTTGCGTACATAAATCAAAAAATAATTTTTTCTAATGAAGGAATAACTTTTAGAGATTTTTTGAGTCAAGAAAATGTATGTTCATGGGATAAGATTTCATATAAAAGATTGAAAAAAAGAGTTCCTAAAAAAACAATTAGTGGTTCACATTATCGTAGAAAATGTGAAATAAAAAATGAGTATACATTTTTTGAAGAAGGTAGAAAATTATTTATATTAAAAGAAGAAGAATTTTTACCAGCAGCAAAAGCAATATTTGAAAGTGCAGTAAGAAATAATAAGGTAAAAGAAGATAAGAAAATTGTAAATGGTGAAGAGGTTATAGAACTAAAACCATCATTAACTTTATTATTTGGATATTTATTTATTTTGGCATTGTTATCATTTTTGGTAATAGTTATATTTGTGGGATTATCAGAAAGTTTTCATGAAGAAATATTTTTTGTAAATTTAATTTTTGTAGCTTTTGATATTTATTACTTGGTATGTGTTATAAAAGAGTTAGAACAAATTGTGCAAAAAGTATATTTTGTAAAAAATCAAGGTTTTTATAAAGTTGTATTTGGAAATAGTGAATATTATGATTTTAAAGATATAGATAGTTGTACTTTAAAAAGATATTTATCAGATCCAGATACAGAATATAAGGCAGTTTTATACCAAAATGATGAAAAAATTTTAACTATAACAAATTCAAATAGCGGATTTTATGATTTTATAGATGAAATTAGAAATAAAGAAATAAAATAAATTTAAATAGGAACAATATGGAAAAAGAAAAAGTATATTTTGAAAATTCTAAAGTAATAATTGAAAAAAATAAAAAGGATTAAAATAATAAATAATTAGAAGAAAAAAGTATTGCAAAATGAGAGAATCCATTATATAATCATTCAAGAATAATAGTGGCTTTTCTTAAGGAAGGTATGCTTCAATAAAAAGCTATGAATCTCGTCAGGTTCGGAAGAAAGCAGCGATAAGTAGTGTATTATGTGATTTTCGCATGCCTTCCTTAAGGAAAGTCATTTTTGTTTATTGACAAAGTAATTTGTCAAGTACAAAAGTTTAAATCAAAAGGAGGTAAAAATGGCATATACAGCTCTTTATAGAAACTTCAGACCATTAAAATTCTCAGATATGGTTGGACAAGAGCATATTACAAGAACTCTAAGAAACCAAGTAATGTCAAATAGAGTTGGACACGCATATCTATTTAATGGTGGTAGAGGAACAGGAAAAACTACTTCAGCAAAGATTCTTGCAAGAGTAGTAAATTGTTTAAATCCACAAGATGGAGAACCTTGTAATGAATGTGAAATATGCAAAGAAATTTTAGAAGGATCTCTAACAGATGTTGTTGAAATGGACGCTGCTTCAAATAACAGTGTTGAAGATATTAGATCGATTAGAGATGAAGTAAACTTTTTACCTACAAAAGCTAAATATAGAGTATATATTATAGATGAGGTTCATATGCTTTCAACAGGTGCTTTTAATGCACTTTTAAAAACGTTAGAAGAACCACCAGAACATGTTAAATTTATTTTAGCAACAACAGAGCCTCAAAAATTACCTACAACAATTCTTTCAAGATGTCAAAGATTTGATTTTAAGAAAATACCAGAACCAGATATAATTAAAAGATTAAATGTTATATGTGAAGGTGCTGATATAAAAATTGATGATGAAGCTTTAAAAATAATAGCAGTTCTTTCTGAAGGCCATATGAGAGATGCAATTAGTATTTTAGAGAGATGCAGTCAGGAAAATTCAGAAAATATAACAATTGAAGAAGTTAAAGAATTAGTAGGACTCCCAAGTTTAGAATATATAAATAAATTAGCTCGTGGAATTTTAGAAAAAGATACAATAAAATCATTACAAGCAATTGACGATGTAATAAATGATGGAAAAGATTTGTATAATTTCTTATGGGAAGTTATAAAATATTTTAAAGATATTTTAGTTTATAAAACTACAAATTCTCTTGCGCTTTATTCAGCAAATGAAATAGAAGAAATAAAAAGATTAGCAGATATTTCTGATGAACAAAGATTATTAGATGTAATTTACCAATTATCAGATTTAGAAAATGATATAAAATGGTCATCTCAAAAAACAATTATGTTCCAAACAGGAATCATAAAAGCATGTAGAAATGAAGTTGTGTCTTCAAGTTCAAATGCAGGTGGAACATCACTTTTAAGAAGACTAGAAGAACTTGAAAATAAAGTTGCCAATATGAAATTTGGACCAGGATCTACAATAGGAATGCAAGAAGTTGCAAGTACTCAAAGTGGGGCTGCAAGAAAAGAAGTTGTAGAAGAAAAAAGAGAAAATGCATCAAGTAGCAAACCATCAGGTGGAACTCAAGAAACATGGAAAAGAGTAATAGAAACTTTAAAAAGAAACGGAAGATTAAGATTATATACATCATTAATAAATACAAGAATAAATGTTTTAAATGATTTAATTTGGGAAGTAGAATTTCCAAATGGATTAACATCATTTAATCAAAAAATATTAGAAGATGTTAATAATCAAAATGAATTAAAACAAGAAATTTTTAAAGCAACAGGAAAAGAAATTCATATAAAATTAAAAGATGGGAAATTAGCTAGCAAACCAACTGCTAGTCAAGAACCTAAATCTCCAATAAAAGATTTAGGAATAGATATAAATATTATAGAATAATTTTAAGGAGGATATAACAATGGGAAAAAGAGGAGGATTTCCAGGCGGAATGGGAGGCTTCGGAGGAATGAACATTAATCAATTAATGAAAGAAGCTAAAAAAATGCAAGCAGATATGGAAAAATCTCAAGAAGAATTAGGTTCAAGAGAATTTGAAGCAACAGCTGGTGGAGGAGCAGTATACGTAAAAGTTAATGGAAACAAAGTTTTAAAAGAAATTAAATTACAAAAAGATGCCGTTGATCCAGATGATGTAGAAATGCTACAAGATTTAATTTTAACTTCAGTAAATGAAGCTTTAAGAAAAGTAGATGAAGCACAAGCTGCTCAACTTGGAAAATACAATATTCCAGGATTAATGTAAATTTAACTAGAGGTAAAGGAAAATAAAATGTCATATTACTCACCTTCAATAGAAAAATTAATAGAAAGCTTTGAAAAATTGCCAAGTATAGGTCATAAAACAGCTCAAAGATTAGCATTTTACATGCTAGATTTATCAAATGAAGAGGCTGAAGAATTTACAAATTCTATACTTAATGCAAAAAGAAGTCTACATTTCTGTTCTAAATGTTTTAACATTTCAGATACAGATCCATGTAATATTTGTTCAAATCCTAAAAGAGATGAATCAATAATATGTGTTGTAGAAGATGTAAGAGATGTTATTGCAATGGAAAGAACACACGAATTTAATGGAGTATATCATGTTTTACATGGTTCAATTTCTCCAATGAATGGTGTTGGTCCAGATGATATAAAAATAAAAGAACTTCTAACTAGAATAATGGAAGGAAATGTGAAAGAAATAATTCTTGCTACAAATCCTAGGGTAGAAGGAGAAGCGACATCAATGTATATCTCAAAACTTGTTAAACCACTTGGAGTTAAAGCAACAAGAATCGCCAGAGGAATTCCAGTTGGTGGAGATTTAGAATATACTGATGAAATAACTCTTACAAAAGCTTTAGAAGGTAGAAGCGAAATCTAAGTGGCATTTTAAATAAGTATGAATAAAATGTAGTAATACTTATTTTAAGGAGTGATAGATTATGCAAAAAAATAAAAAAATCGTAATATTAGGTGGGGGAACAGGAACATCTTTTGTTTTAAAAGGTTTAAAATATTTCCCTGTTGATATAACTGCTGTAATTACTGTATCAGATGATGGAAGTAGTACAGGAAGATTAAGAAAAGAATTCTCTACTCCAGCAGTTGGTGATATTAGAAAAGTTTTAAGTAGCTTATCTACATTACCAGATGAAGTAAGAGATGTTATGGAATATAGATTGTCTACATATAGTGAGCTTAATGGTCATGCACTTGGAAATTTAGTGTTAACATCTTTAATTAGAGAAACAGGAAGTTTGCAAAAAAGTATTCAATATTTAAGTAAAATATTAGACGTAAAACATAAAGTGCTTCCACTTTCAGAAGATTGCTTAACTTTAATGGGTGAAACAACAGAAGGTAATGTAATCGAAGGTGAAGAAGAAATAACTAAAGCAAATATGAAATATAAAAAATTCTTCTATAAAGAAGAGCCCCATATTTTACCAGAAGTATTTGATGCAATTGCTGATGCAGATTTAATTATTTTAAGTATAGGAAGTCTTTACACAAGTGTTATGCCACACATAATTTGCAAAGACGTTGTTGAAGCAATTAGAAAAGCTAAAGCAAAGGTAATGTATATTTGTAATGCAATGACTCAACCAGGTGAAACTGACGGATTTGGTGTTAGTGATCATATAAAAGTTCTAGAACAATATTTAGGTGAAAATGCAATTGATGTTGTTATTGCAAGTAATACAGATATTCCAAAAGAGATGCTTGAAAAATATGAAACAGAAGAACAAAAAGACCAAGTTCCAATTGATTATGAAAACATCAAAAAAGCTAAATATGAACTTATTGAAGATGATTTGTTAACAACAAGTGATGGAACAATTAAACACAATAGTTTGAAATTAAGTTCAGTTATATTTTCATATTTAATGAGATAGAAATTAATAATAAGAAAAAAACTCTTAACAGAAATGTTAAGAGTTTTTATATTTGCTTTGAATTTTGGCTATTTTTTTATCAATTTGTTTTAATTTAATATTTGCAAACAAACCGTTTTTTTCTATTACTTTTTCTTTTTCATCAAGAAGGTTGTTAACTAAAGCTCTATCTTCATCTGAAAGAGAGTAAAGCAGTTTTGCTTTTTTTATATTTTCTTTTACGAGTTGTTCATAGTCTTTTTTATCGCCATACAATCCCATAATAACACCTTTCTAATTTAAATATTAAAAGAAGTATAATATAATTTCTAATCAAAGTCAATTTTTATAGTTAAATTAAAATGCAATTATTTGATATTTTCAAAATATTCCATTATTCCAATATATATACTCCAAGCGAGTTTATCTTGATAAGAATCTGTTTTTAATAATTCAGTTTCTTCTTGATTTGAAAGGAATCCACATTCTATTAGAATTAAAGGGATTTCAACATGTTCTGTTAAATAAATTTTTGAAATTGATTTTATTTCTCTTTTATTTTCTTTTTTCATATAATAGTTAAGGCTGGTTTGAATATTTTGAGCAATTTTTTTGCTGGTTTCATCTTTATTTTTATAAAAACTTTGCCAACCATAATATTGTGTTTGAGGAAGTTTGTTCATATGTATGGAAATAAATAGTTCTGCTCCAGAATTATTTCCAATTTTTACTCTATTTTTCATGTCTGATATTTTTTGCTGTCTTATTGTTTCTGCTGTAGTTTCGTAAATTCCATTTTCATCAGACCTAGTTAGGAGAACTCTACAACCAGCAGTTTCTAAAAGATTTTGCAATTTCAAAACAACGCTAAGATTAATATTAGACTCGATTACAGAACCGTCATTGCTAACTGCACCACCATCTGGATTTCCATGACCTGCGTCCAAAATAATTATATGATTTGCAACTGGTGTAGAAGAAACCGGAAGTGATGTCAAAAAAATATCTTTTGAAATACCAGAATAAAAAATAGAAAATACTATTAAAAGAGAAATAAATAAAATTCTTTTTTTATTAAATAAAAACATAATAATCTCCAATAAATATAATAATATATTTTACTAGAGATTATTTAAATATATGACTAATAGTTTGAAGTGTGGTTTTTGGAATTATTATTGGCTGTTTCTAAAATATTAAAAATATCTGTTTCAATTAAAGCTTCTTTGGAAAGATTATTCCATTCTTCCTCTGATTTTATAAGCTTGTAATGAAGATAGTCACAGCTTGAAACGTACATATCATCTATGGGTTTCTGAATAAAATTTATTATAGCATTCACATCGTCTGTGTAAGCCATATTATAAGAATATGCATTCAAAACGCTTGTGAGTTCGGCTTCAACATCGGATAAGTGTAAAGACCGTTTAAAGCTTGGAACTTGTTCTTTAAGTTCGTTTTCAAAATCTACAAGTTCAACTAATAAATAAAAGGCTTCAACTAAATCATCATTTGAAATATAGCTTAATCCTGCGAATGATTTCAATGATTTTATAGTATACCTTAAATTATCCAAAAAATAATCTCGTTTTGGTGATTTTGAACAAACAAGAAAATGTTCGATTTGATACATATAATTTTCAATATGTTTTGGTATTAATATCATAGTCGTTCTCCTGGGTCGAATACCAATACATCCCTCAAATATTGATACAATAGAATTATACCATGTTATGTAAACAAAATCAAATTTCAAACCTTTTGTATATAAATTAAAATTGTGGAAAAACTAGAATAAAAATGCACAAGGGGATTTTTATGAGAAAATATAATAAGCTTAATATAAGAGGGACTCTATTAGATAGAAACCAATTTGCTAAACATATTGAAAAAACAGCATCTGAACATAGTATTAAAAGTTTTTCTAAAAAAGATACATTTCCGATTCCTAATTTAATTCAAGATTATAAATTTATTTTAGAAACTTATAATTTATTAACAAAACATTTGAAATTAGGAATAAAGATACATTCTGCAGGAGAGTGGATTTTAGATAATTTTTATATAATTGAAGAAACAGTAAAAACACTTCAAAAAGAATTAACATTGAAAAAATATAAAAATATGATTGGGCTTTCAAATGATTCATATTTTGGATTTGCTAGAAGCTATGTTTTGGCAGAAGAAATAATTGCAATTTCAGATTGTAAAATAGATAGAGAGTTAATTGATATAGCTTTAAATGCATATCAAAGGAAAAAGATTCTTTCTATGGAAGAATTATGTAGTATAGGAATTTTTTTGAAAATAGCGATAATATCTAATATAAGAGAACTTTGTGAAAAAATATATTCTTCACAAATCCAAAAATATAAAGCTGAAAACATAATAGAAAGATTAGTTGAGAAAAAAGCTCCTGCAAATTTAAAGTTTGCTTATACGAATAATAAATTAAAAGTAACAGAAGAAAAGTTAAAATATTCTTTTATTGAGTATTTATCATATAAGTTAAAACTTTATGGAAAAAAAGCTATTGTTTATCAAAGGATTTTAGAAAAAGAAGTTTTGAAAACAGGACTTTCAATTTCAGAAGTTATACAAAAAGAGCACTTTAATATTGCAAATATCAAAATCACTATGGGAAATTGTATAACAAGTATTAAAGAAATAAATAGAATAGATTTTTCTGAAATTTTTAATTATATGAATGCTTCTGAAGAAATATTAAAGCTAGATCCAGCAGGGATTTATAGTCAAATGGATGAGGAAAGTAAAAGTTACTATAGACGTAAAATTGAGAAAAAAGCTAGAAAAAGCAAGATTTCAGAAATTTATATTTCAGAAAAAATAATAGAATTGTGCAAAAGATATGAGAATTCAGAAAATATTGAAGATAGGAAAAAATCTCATGTAGGATATTACTTATTAGAAAAAGCTGGTGAAAAAGAATTAAATAATATTTTAGAAATTAAAAATAAGTATAGTTTATCTATAAATCAAAAAAGTAGATTATATATAGCAACAAATACACTTGTACCAATATATTTAAGTTTTGTAGTATATGTGCTCATATTTGTAAAAACTAAAAAGATAGCATATTCAATTATTTTAGCAATCTTATCATATATTCCGATTGCAGAAATATTTATGAGGCTAGTTAATTATTTGCTAAGTAAGTTTAAATCTCCAACAATACTTCCAAAATTAGATTTAGACAAAGGTATTCCAGAAGAATTAAGTGCTTTTGTTATAATTCCTACAATACTTAAAAGCAAAGAAAAAGTATATGAAATGTTTGAAAAACTAGAAGTATATTATTTAGCCAATAAGTCTGAAAATTTGTATTTTGCTTTACTTGGAGACTGCTCGGAAGAAAAAGTAAAGTGCAAAGAACATGATAATGAAGTGATTTCTGCAGGTTTGGAAATTTGTAATAAATTAAATGAAAAATATAAAACTGATAAATTTAATAAGTTTCATTTTTTATATAGAGAAAGAAGTTGGAATGATAAAGAAAATGCATATATAGGATGGGAAAGAAAAAGAGGTCTTTTAGCAACTTTTAATAAATATATAAAAAATAAAATAGAAAATAATTTTGTGATAAATACAATAGAGCAAAACAAAGAAAAACTACCAAATATTAAATATATTATAACTTTAGATAGTGATACGAATTTAAATTTAAATACTGCTTCGAAAATGATTGGAGCAATGGGGCATATATTAAATTTACCTGTTATACAAAATTATAAAATTGTTGATGGTTATGGAATTATGCAACCAAGAATTGGAATGGATTTATCACTTTCACAAAAAACATATTTTATTGAATTATATAGTATGAAAGGTGGAATTGATTGCTATACAAATGCAATTTCAGATATTTATCAAGATTATTTTAAAGAAGGAATTTTTACTGGTAAAGGAATTTATGATGTTGAAATTTATAATGAAATTTTAAAAGATGAATTTCCAGAAAATACAATATTAAGTCATGATTTGCTAGAAGGTAATTTTTTAAGATGTGGATTGTTAACTGATGTAATGCTTTTAGATGGTTATCCTTCACGATATGTTCCATATATTTTAAGAAATCATAGGTGGACTAGAGGAGACTGGCAAATAATAAAATGGCTTCAAAATGATAGATTAAATGAACTTTCAAAATTTAAAATTTATGATAATTTGCGTAGAAGTGTATTATCTATAATTTCATTTATTATGACCACACTGGGTTTTTTTGATGTTTTTAAAAATTCATTAATAAATCAAACTAGTATTATTATTGGAATTATAGGAATCGTAATTCCATATTTAATTGATATTATTAATTATATTATTTTTAAAGAAAGCAATGTAACAGGTGCCATATATGCATACAAGAAATTCTCAGGAGAGCTAAGTAATATTAAAATAAGTATTATAAGAATATGTTTTCAAATATTATTTTTACCATATGAAGCTTTAAAAAATGTAGATAGTATTATTAGAAGTTTATATAGAATGAAAAATAAGAAAAAACTTTTAGAATGGGTTACAGCAGAGGATGCAGACCAAAATTCAAAAACAGATTTAAATTCTTATTATAAGGAAATGAGAGTTAATGTTTATTTTGGAACCCTTTTTTTATTTTTTGCAAGCATTATTGGTAAGGTATTTGGAATTTTCTGGATTATTGCACCAATAGTTGCTTGGTATATTAGTCTAGATAATGAACGAAAAGAAGAGATAACAGAAACAAATAGAAGATATTTAGATGAAATTGGAAAAAGAACTTGGAACTTTTTTGAAGACTATATAACAGAAGAAAATAATTATTTAATGACAGATAATTACCAAGAAGATAGGAATTCTAAAATTGTAAATAGAACTTCTTCAACAAATATAGGATTAGAGCTTTTAGCAATTATTTCAGCTTATGATTTAGGTTATATAAATTTTAAAAAATCAATTGATTTTTTAAATAAAGTTCTTACAACAGTTGTGGGACTAAGCAAATGGAATGGCCATTTATATAATTGGTATAATACAAAAACTCTTATGCCTTTAATTCCAAGATATATATCAACAGTTGATAGTGGTAATTTTGTGGGATATTTGTATGTAGTCAAACAGTTTCTATATGAAAATAAAAACAAAGCTGATTTAGAAAATTTAAGGAATATTGTTGATGATTTGATAAATAATACAGATTTTTCAAAGCTTTATAGTGAAAAAACAAAATTATTATCAATTGGATTTAATTTAGAAGATAATAAATTAACAGATTCATATTATGATTTTTTGGCTTCAGAAGCAAGACAGGCAAGCCTTGTGGCAATTGCTAAAAGAGACGTTCCTGTAAAGCATTGGAATAATTTAAGTAGAACCTTGACAAGTTTAAATGGTTATAAAGGATTAGTATCTTGGACTGGAACTGCTTTTGAATATTTGATGCCTAATGTCAATTTAGATAGATTTAAAGGGAGTTTATTAGACGAAGCTTGCAAGTTTGCAATAATGAGTCAAATGGAATATTGTAAAAAATTAGGAGTACCCTGGGGAATTTCTGAATCTGCTTTTAATTTAAGAGATTTAAACAATAATTATCAGTATAGAGCATTTGGAATTCCGTGGTTAGGTTTAAAAAGAGGGCTAGATGAAGATATTGTTATTTCTCCTTATAGTACTTTTTTATCATTAGAAGATGAACTTGTAAAAGGAATTGAAAATTTAAAAGAAATAGAAGATGATGGTGGACTTGGAAAATATGGTTTTTATGAATCAATAGATTACACTTTGTCAAGAACATCAGATAATGGAAAAAGTGTTGTCAAGACTTATATGGCACATCATCAAGGTTTGATTTTATTATCAATAAATAATGTTTTAAATAATAAAATTTTAAGAAAAAGATTTAATAAAAATCATGAAATTCAAGCAGCAAATATTTTACTACAAGAAAGAATGCCAAACAAATTAATAATAACAAAAGAGAAGAAAGAAAAAGTAACTAAAAATAAAAATTTAAATTTTAGTTCTTATATTGAAAGAAGCATCGAAAAACCAAATAAAAAATATAGAAATATTAATGTTATTTCAAATGAAAAATATAAAATAACAATAGATGATTTTGGTGATAGTATAAGTGAATATGATAGTCTGATGATTAACAATTTTAAACAAACTTCTGAACTAAAACAAAGAATAAATTCATATATAAAAAATGTTAGAACAAAGAAAATAACTGAAATAAAAAATGATTCAAAGGTTATATTTGCACCAGATAAAGCTAAATTTATTAAAAACGAAAATAATTTAAAAATTGAAGAAACAGTAAGTTTAGACCCAAACAGACCAATAGAGATTAGAAGAATTGAAATAGAAAATTTGGGAAGTCAAGATGAAGTTTTTGAAGTGATTGTTGATTTTGAACCTTCACTTTCAAGAAAGATGCAAGAATATTCTCATCCAGCTTTTAATAAATTATTTATGAAATTAGATGAGGTAGGAGAGAATATAGTTTTTGAGAAAAAAGACAGAAATGGAATTGAGAATAGATATTTTGCAACAACTTTATACACAGAAAACGAACAAATTGTGGATTTCGAATATGAAATTGATAAAGAAAAATATTTAGGAAGAGAAAATTTGGGATTATCTAATATGGTAAAATTTCAAAGAAATTTTTCTAAACAAATAAAACAAGTTACAGATCCTATAATTGCAATGAAAAGAACAATAAAAATAAAAACCAAAGAAAAAGCAAGTATTAATATTTTATTGTCCGCAGCAAATAGTAGAGAAGAGGCTATTGAGAATTTAGAAAACGTCAAAAGTGAAGAGGAAATTATAAGAATTTTAAATATTGCTAGAATAAGAAGTGAAGAAGAAAGTAAATATTTACAAATTGATGGAAGAAGAATTGAAATTTATGTAAGGCTTCTGAAATATCTTTTAAGACTAACAGATAATTTAAAAGAAGGATATAAAGAGAACTTTGAAATCAATAGTCTATGGAAATATGGAATTTCTGGAGATAATCCAATTCTTTTAGTAAAAATAAGAAATATTGAAGATAAGTTTGTTATAGAAAATATTATTGAAGCTTTCGAATATTATAGGGCAAAAAAGATTTATATAGATTTAATAATACTAAATGAAGAAACAGATGTATATGAAAGATATGTGAAAGAAAGTATAGATTCAATAATATCGAATAAGCAGTTAGATTATTTAAAAGATATTAATTCTGGAATTTTTGTTTTAAATAAAGATGAAATTTTAAAAGAGGATTTAGAAGTTATTGAATTTAAAGCTAGAGTAATAATTGATGCTTCTTTATATGGAATTGAAAGCTATATAAAAGAACGTGAAGAAAATGAATTTATTCTAGACAAAATAAAACGTGAAAGGAATTTTAATTATCAAGAGGAAATATATCCATTAAAAAAAGAAAAATTATTGTATGATAATTCTTTTGGTGGATTTTCTAAAAATGGAAAAGAATATATTATTTATAAAAATAAAGAAAATGTTTTGCCAGCGGTATGGTGCAATATCTTGACAAACAATTTTTTTGGAACCGTTGTAACTGATAATTTGGGAGGTTATATTTGGAGTAAAAACAGTAGGTTAAATCGATTAACTGCATGGAATAATGATAAAGTGCTAGATGTACCATCTGAAATCTTTTATATTAAAGATGAAGACTCAAAAAGAGTTTGGACTTTAAATTCAGGAGTAATTTCAAATGAAAATTATTATTATATAACTCATGGATTTGGTTATACCCAAATTTTAAATACAACAAATAATTTAAGACAAGAAGTTGAAATTTTTGTGCCAAATGAAGAGTCTTTAAAAGTAATAGATTTTAGAATAAAAAATCTTGTAAATGAAGAAAGAAATCTAAAATTAGTTGTTTATATTAAACCAGTTTTAGGTGAAGATGAATACTTGACAAATGGTAATTTATTGATTGAAAAAGAAAATAATATTTTGAAAATAAAAAATGTATTTAGAGATGAAAATTTTAAAAATAGAATAATGTTTATTTCAAGTAATTTAAAAATAAATTCTTTTACTGGTGAAAAAGATAACTTTTTTGGAAATGGAGATATTTTAAATCCAGACAGTTTATATATTAATTTAAATAATAAATCTGGTATCGGAAATAATTCATGTATTGGTATTGAATTTTTGATAAAGTTAGATAAATTAGAAGATAAAAAATTTAATATTTTAATGGGTGAAGAATTAAATGAAAATAAGATTATTGAACTAAATGAAAAATTTAGAGTTCAAGAAAATGTTGAAATAGAAAAAGAAAGAACCAAAAATAAATGGAGTGATTTGTTAAATACCATAAAAGTAAGAACACCATCTGAAAGTTTAAATATTTTAGTAAATGGATGGCTAGTTTATCAAACTTTAGCAAGTAGAATTTTGGGTAGAACCGGATATTATCAATCAGGAGGTGCTTATGGTTTTAGAGATCAACTTCAAGATTGTTTAGGGATAAAATATATTGATTCTAAATTTTTAAAAGAACAAATTTTAAATTGTGCAAGACACCAATTTGTTGAAGGTGATGTTCTACATTGGTGGCATAATGAAACAAAAAAAGGAATTAGAACTAAGTTTTCTGATGATTTATTATGGCTTGTATATGGAGTTATAGAATATATAGACTTTGAAAATGATACAAGTATTTTAGAAGAAGAGGTTGAATATTTAAATGGAGAAATTTTAAAAGAAAATGAAGATGAGCGATATGATTTATACCATAAAAGCAATCTAAAAGAAGATGTGTTTAGTCATTGCATTAGAGCTATAGAAAATACTATAAACAAAGGAATTGAACCATTTCCTAAAATAGGTGTTGGAGATTGGAATGATGGCTTTAGTAAAATAGGTGATAAAGGAAAAGGAGAAAGTGTATGGCTTGGATTTTTCCTTTATGATATATTAAATAGATTTATACCAATTTGTGACTTAAAGCAAAGACATGATTTAGTAGAAAGATACTCGGAAATTAAAGAAAAATTAAAGAAAAATTTAAATTCTTATGGATGGGATGGAAGATGGTTTAAAAGGGCTGTTACAGATGAAGGTGCTTTGATTGGTAGTATGAACTCAGAAGAATGCAGAATTGATAGTATTGCTCAAAGTTGGTCAGTTATTTCGGGAGCAGGGGATAATGATAAAAAATTTATAGCAATACAAGAAGCAGAAAATTATTTAATAGATAAAGAAAATAAAATTATAAAACTATTTGATCCTCCTTTTGAAAAATCTGTTATTAATCCTGGATATATAAAAGCATATCCACCAGGAATTAGAGAAAATGGTGGGCAATATACTCATAGTGCTTGCTGGTTTTTAATAGCAGAAACGATGTTAGGCTTTGGAGATAAAGCGTTAGAAATTGCTCAAATGATTAATCCAATTGAACACTCAAGAAATAGAGAAGAGGCAAAAAAATTCAAACTTGAGCCTTATATAATTGAGGCAGATTTGTATACAAACAAAGATTTAATAGGACAAGGTGGCTGGAATTGGTATACAGGTTCTAGTAGTTGGTATTATAAAGCGATTATAGAATATATGTTAGGATTAAAAATAAGAAATGGATTTTTGGAAATAAAACCATGTATTTCTAAAGAATGGAAAGAGTATGAAATTCAATATAAATATAAAACAACGCTTTATAATATAAAAATTAAAAATAATTTTGGAAAAAATGTAGGAATAAATAAATTTTTGTTAAATGGTGAAACTCAAGAGAATAAAAGAGTACAGCTAGTTGATGATGGTAAAATTTACAATATAGAAATTTTTATGTAATAAATTTGAAAAAAAACTTGTACAAAATTGTTAAATATGATATAAAGAAATAGTAAAAATTAATAAGTTCTTTTAGAAAGGCGGTAATTTTTGTGGAAGAAATAGTTGAAAAAGATAAGAAAACCATACTTGTAGTAGATGACGAACAAAGTATAATGGAATTATTAGTATTTAATTTACAAAAAGAAGGGTATAATACATTAGAAGCATATGATGGTGTTACAGCTGTTGATATGGCTATTAATGAAAAACCAGACTTAATCTTGTTAGATGTAATGATTCCAAAAATGGATGGAATATCAGTATGCAAAAAAATTAGATATGCTCTAAATATTTCTAATATTCCTATACTAATGATATCAGCAAAAGATACAGAATCTGATAAAATAGTTGGACTTGAAATGGGAGCTGATGACTATATTACAAAGCCTTTCCAAATAAGAGAAGTAATGGCTAGAATTAAAGCTAATTTAAGAAAAGCTGAATTAAACACAAACGTTGATGCTATGAACAACAAAAAGAATGAAGATAAGAACGACGTAATTAAAGTTGGGGATTTATCTTTAGATCTTAAAAAAGTTGAAGCAAAAGTAAAAGGTGAAGTTATTAATTTAACAAAGAAAGAATTTGATGTTCTAAAATATTTAGCAAGTCAACCTGGTCAAGTTGTAACAAGAGAGATGCTACTTCGTGAAGTTTGGGAATATGAAGAATATGTTGGAGCAATTAGAACAATAGACGTAACAATGAACAGAATTAGAGATAAAATAGAAAAAGATAAAGCAAATCCAAAAATCCTTATCACAAAAAGAGGAGTTGGATATTACGTTACAGATAAAAACTAATAAATGTATTTTAAAGAGGCTAAAATTTAGCCTCTTTTTTGTATGCATAAAAATATATAATAGATATGTAAAATTAATGTTATAAATATATAAAGTTAAGGTAACAATTTGCTTAAACTGCTTGAATAAATAGAGTCTTAAGTATATAATAAAAAAAGAAATTTATACCATAACTTGGGAGATAAGGATGTTTAAAAAAATACAAATAAAAATAGTTTTAGCATTTGCTATTATTGGAATTATTGTGCTTAGTGCATTAGGCGTAACATATATATATAATTTACAACAAATTGGCAATGCAGTAAATTCTACTCAAAATATAACAGAAATTAACAATGTTATTTCAAATCAAATATATCAATCAAAAGTCCTTTTAGCCATGTATCTAACTGGATTTGTGGTTTTGATGATTTTGGGTGGAATTTTTATTTCAAAAGTAATAATTGCGCCAATTGCTAGTTTGGTAAAAAGTGCAGAACAAGCTACAAAAAGTGAAAGAATAAAATATTTAAATGAAGGCAAAAAGAAAAATGAAATAAATGATTTGGTTTCAGCTTTTGACAATATGAATAATGAGCTAAAAGAAAATCTTAATGAAGCAACAAGGCAAAAGAAACAAATGGAAACAATTTTACTTCATATGACTGATGGAATAATTGCTTTTGATATAAATGGAAAAATTATTCATATAAATCCTGCAGCAAAAACTTTTTTATGTCTTGATAAAGAAGAAAATTTTGAAGAAATTTTTGAAAAATATGATGTAGATATTAACTTAGAAAAAATAATATATTTAGAAAATTGGACTTCATCAGAACAAAAAATAAATGTTGAAGATAGAACAATTAATTTATTTTTTGCTCCATACAAAAACGAAAATGAAAGACCAGCAGGTTTAATTGTTGTTATACAAGATATTACAGAACATGTAAAACTTGATAGTATGAGAAAAAGATTTGTTGCTGATGTATCACATGAGTTAAAAACTCCAATAACTTCAATAATGGGATATGCAGATACTCTTTTAGAAAATGATGTTGATGGAGAAATTGGAAAGAAATTCTTAGAAAGAATTTCAACAGAAGCACAAAGAATGGCAAGATTAGTAAGTGATTTATTAACTCTTTCAAGATATGATACTTCAAAAGTAAAAGCTGAAAAAACAGAATTTGATTTAGGTGAACTTGTAAAATATACTTTTGAAGGATTAGACTTAGAAATGAAAAAGAAAGAACAATCTGGAGAATGCTTTGTTACATCAGATGTTCCACTTGTTTTTGCAGATAGAAATGGCATTGAAAGAGTAGTATTAAATATTCTTACAAATGCTATTAAATATACACCAGAAAAAGGTAGTATAAAAGTATATGTAGGTTTTGTTTATAATGATGCATATATAAAAATTATAGATACAGGAATTGGTATTCCAAAAGAAGATTTAGATAAGATATTTGAAAGATTTTATAGAGTTGATAAAGCTCGTACAAGAGAAATGGGTGGTACAGGACTGGGGCTTTCAATTGCGAAAGAAATTTTAGATCAAAATGATGGTATGATAGATATAAAAAGTGAAGTTGGAAAAGGAACAGAAGTTGTAATAAGAATACCTACAAAACAACAAAAAAGTGTGAAAGAAAAAAACACAGAAGAATAAAGGAGAAAATTTTATGAAAATATTAAAAAAAGCTTTAATAAGTTTAAGTATAATATTATTGAATACAACAAGTGTTTATGCAACAACAACTGGAACATATGTGCCAGAATCAAATTCAGGAGTTGGAAAATTCTTTCTATTTCTACTTGCAATAGGGTTGGTTGCTTTAGTATTATTCATTGGATATAAAATGGATAAAAATGAAGCTCAAGAAAAAAGAAAAGAAAAAATAATAAAACAAAGAGATAACGATATTAATGATATGTACTCAAAAATATATTCTTCATATGAAGATAATAAAAAAGAAGTTGTTGAAGAAACAGTAGAAGAGTTACCAGAAGTTAATTTTGCACCAGAAACAGAAGAATTTTTTAAAGATGTAAAAAACGACGAAACACAAAAAATTGATATTGTTAATGATGATGCACTTGATGCATATAGTTCTTTAAAACCAGAAATAAATGAAGTTGAAGTCATCGAAGATATTGAAGAAACGATATATGAAGAAGTTGAAGAAGATGGATATACAGAAGAAGAGGATGTATATGAAAGTGAAGATTTTGGTGAAACACAAGTAATATCTTTAGACGAAGACGATGACGAAGAATTTGATTCAACAATGGTGTTTGATGCTGGACCATTAAAGAATCTTGATGTAAATATGAATGTTGAAGAAAAAATTATAAATAAAATCTCTGATGTAAAAGGATATGATTATGAAGATAATGATTTAGATTTATTAGCATTAGAACAAACAATTGCTGAAGCTAATATTAAAAAATATACAAGAGATAAAAATCAAGAGATGATAAAAGTTAAAAGACAACCAAAAAAGAAAGAAACTACAAAAAAAGAAGAAGTAAAAAAAGAATCAAAAGATGCTAAAAAATATACAAGAAAAAAATCAGAAAAAACTGAAAAAGAAACAAAGAAAAAAGAAGATGTAAAAGAAAAAAAAGAAACGACAAAAAGATATAAAGCTAGGAAAACCACTTCTAAAAAAGAAGAAAAAAAGGTAGAAGAAAAAGTATCACCGAAAACTAAAAAATATACAAAAGTTAATTCAAAAAAAGAAAATGTGAAAGAAGAAAAGCCAAAAAAAGAAAGAAAAACTAGTGTAAAAGAAGAAACAGCCCCAAAACCAAAAAGAGGCAGAAAACCAGCAGTGAAAGAAGAAGCAGTTGAAAAGCCTAAAAGAGGCAGAAAACCTAGTACTAAAAAATAAAATAGAAATTGCTTTGACACTTGAAAAAGTACGAAAAGTAATATATAATTCGTTTGAATTTTAGAAAGAAGGCAATTTAAATGAACGAAAGAGTGAAAGATGCTTTAGAGTGGGTATATTGTATTGTAATAGCATTAGTTCTTGCTTTGTTATTTAGATATTTTATAGCAACACCAACTATAGTGAAACAAAGATCAATGTTTCCTACTTTAAAAGAAAATCAAAGATTGATTTTAAATAGAATTCATAGAATAACTAGAAGATTTCCAGAAATAGGTGATATAGTTACTTTTGAAGCGCCTACAAAAGAATATTCAAAATGGAATGCAGATCAAACAAATCCAATTGCAGTTTATGGAGAAGAACCTGAAGGAATATTAAATAAATTTGTGTATTATTCATTAGAAGTAACTAAGAAAAGTTATATAAAAAGAGTAATTGCACTTGAAGGGGATCATGTAAAAATTGAAAACAGCGATGTATATGTAAATGGAGTTCTTCAAGAGGAAGAATATCTTCAAGATGATGTGGTAACAGAATCAGATGTTTTTTACGATTTTATAGTACCAGAAGGATATTTCTTTGCAATGGGAGATAACAGAACAAGAAGTACAGACTGTAGAACAATAGGATGTATTCCTTTAGAAAAGCTAGAAGGAATTGTATGTTTTAGATTCTGGCCATTTGATGAATTTGGAAATATAGATTAGGAGTAAAATAATTGGAGTTTAAAGATATTATTGGTAATACAGAAGTTAAAGATTATCTAATAAAAAGTATTAGACAAAAAAATATTTTACATAGCTATTTGTTTTTAGGAACAGATGGAATAGGAAAACTATTAATAGCAAAGGAATTTGCAAAAAAAATACTATGTTTAGAAGATTCAGCAGAAACATGTACTTGTAAATCATGCACATGTTTTAATGGATTAAATCATCCAGATTTTTATTTAATAAATGAAGAAGGAGAAACAATAAAAGTTGAACCAATAAGAAGTTTAACAGAAAAAGTTATAGAAAAACCAATTGTTTCTAGAAAAAAAGTTTATATAATAAATGATTGCGATAAAATGACAAAAGAAGCTCAAAACTGTTTATTAAAAACATTAGAAGAACCACCTGAATTTGTTGTAATTATATTAATTTCGTCAAATGAAAATATTATATTAAATACAATAAAATCAAGGTGTATGAGTATTAAGTTTCGCAATATAGAAGATGAAGAGCTTTTAAAATATTCAAAAGAAGTTTTAGGCTATGATGAAATATCTAAAAATTTATTAAAATCTTTTTATGGTAGTATAGGAAAAGCAATTAAATTAAAAGATTCTAAAGAAAAATATGATGATATAGATAGTCTTATATCAAATTTACCTAAAAAAGATATAATAGAAATAATGTTAGATGGTAAAATAATATATGATAAAGAAAATATTTATGATATATTAGATTACATCACTGTTTGTTTATATTCCAATATGAATATAAATGAAAAATACATTGATTGTATAAAATATGTAAATCAATGTGCAGATAGACTTAGAAGTAATAGCAATTTTGATATGTGTATAGATAATCTGCTTTTTAAAATGTGGGGGGAATTAAATGAAAATAGTAACAGGCGTTAGATTCAAAAGACCTGGAAAAATATATTATTTTGATCCAGAAAATTTACAAATAGAAAAAGGTATGAATGTTATTGTTGATACAGCAATGGGAGAAGAATACGGTGAAGTAGTAATTGCAAGAAAAAAAGTTGAAGATAACGAAGTTACAGAACCATTAAAAAAAGTTGTTAGAATTGCTACAGAAAAAGATGAAAAAATGCGTCTTCAATATAAAGGAAAAGAAAAAGATGCATTTAAAATATGTTTAGAAAAAATAGAAGCTCATGGTTTACCAATGAAGCTTATTGATGTTGAATATAAATATGATGGCTCAAAAGTAATCTTTTATTTTACAGCAGATAAAAGAATTGATTTTAGAGAGCTAGTAAAAGATTTAGCTGCAGTTTTTAGAACAAGAATAGAACTTCGTCAAATTGGTGTAAGAGACGAAGTAAAAAGATGTGGTGGAAATGGAATTTGTGGTAGAGAATTGTGCTGTTGTTCATTCTTAGGAAATTTTGAAACAGTATCTATCAAAATGGCTAAAGAACAAAACATTTCATTAAACCCATCAAAAATTTCTGGAAACTGTGGTAGATTAATGTGCTGCTTAAAATATGAACAAGAAGTTTATGAAGAAAAATTAAGTAGATTACCAAAAATAGGAGCTATAGTAAAAACTTCAGAAGGAACTGGAGAAGTTGCATCTGTTGAAACCCTAAAAGAAGTTATAAGGGTTAAATATCAAGATGGCGAAGATTTTTATTTCAAAAAACATGAAGCCAAAGATGTTGTAGTTATTAAAGATGCAGTCGTTGATGATGACAAACTTGATGTTGAAAATGCAGAAGACTTAGAAGAGTTAAGAAAACTAGAAAAAATGGAAAGAGACGACAAGAAAAATACTACACAAGATGATATTTAATTTGAGAATTTGTGCGAAAATATAGGGGTATTTTGCGCAAAAAAAGGATGTAAACAAAAGAATAAATTCATGATAACTTTGAGGGGAACATAGATGAGAACACTTATAACAAATGCTTACGTATTAGACATGGTAGGGGACGTACCTAATATAGATAAAAAAGACATATTAATAAATGATAATATAATCGAAAAAGTCGATAAAGATATAGATAAAAGTGTAGAAGTTGACGAAAGAATAAATGCAAAAAATATGCTAGTAATGCCAGGATTAATCAATACTCATACACATTTGGCAATGAGTATTTTTAGAGGTTATAAAACTGATAAAAAATTAATGGATTGGCTAGAAAATGCAATATTTCCAGTAGAAGATAAATTAAAACCAGAAGATATTTATTGGAATTCTTATCTTTCTTGTTTAGAAATGATAAAATCTGGAACAACAACTTGTAATGATATGTATTTCGGAATGAATAAAACAGTTGAAGCAATTCGTGATACAGGATTAAGAGCTGTTGTGGCTTGGTGTATTAAAGATGATTCTATAAAAGATAAAGTAGAACAAACTAGAGAATATGCAAAAATATATAATAATGATGAAAATGGAAAAATCAAAATATATGTTTCTGCAGATGCACCACATACATGTAACCCAGACACTATCAAATTATGTGTTGACTTAGCAAAAGAGTTAAACACAGGATTACATATTCATTTGGCAGAAACAATTGATGAAGAAACAAAAATAAAATCAAGATATAATAAGAGAAGTACAGAATATTTAAATGACTTAGAGGTTTTTGATGTTCCTGTTGTTTTAGCTCATGGAATATATGTATCAGATAGTGATATTGAAATTCTAAAGAAAATAAAAGGTGGAATATCACATAATCCAATAAGCAATTGTAAATTATCATCTGGAATTTGTGATGTTGTAAAATTAAGAAAAAATGGTATAAATATAGGACTTGGAACAGATGGAATAGGTAGTACAACAACAATGGATATGTTTGAAGAAATGAAAACAGCAGCATATCTTCAAAAAGTAAATACAATGGAACCAAGTTCAATATCTGCTTATGACATTTTAAAAATGGCAACAATTGAAGGCGCAAAAGTACTTGGCATGGAAAATGAAATTGGAACTTTAGAGCCAGGAAAAAAAGCAGATATGATATTTATAAAAACAGATAAATTACATATGTGCCCAGCAAATGATGTTTGTGCAAATTTAGTATATTCATCAAATGGGGCTGATGTTGAATCAGTAATGATTGACGGAAAAGTTATAATGCAAAATAGAAAAATGCTTAACTTAGACGAAAAACAAGTAATGCGTCAAGTTAAGAAAATTGCCAAAAGACTATTATAATTCTATTAAAATGGAATAAAAATAAATAGTATATTTACTTAAATGAAAGGAGGAGTTATTCATGGCATACAAAATTAATGAAAAATGTATTTCTTGTGGAGCATGTGCAGGAGCTTGCCCAATGAATTGTATAGCTCAAGGAGCTGACAAATATGTAATTGATGAAGCTGTTTGCATTGATTGCGGAACATGCGCAGGAGTTTGCCCAGTTGAAGCACCAAATCCAGCAGAGTAATTCCAAATAAATGAAATATTATTAGGTTTTCCTAATAATATTTTTTTATTGTATTGACAAGAACAAATGTTTGTAGTATTATTTAAAAAATTGAAAGGGTGATATCAATGAATAATATTGAAACAGATGTAATTGAAGTGAATCAGTATATATTAAATCATAAGAAAGAATTGAATATAGAACTTGGGAAAAATTTAAAAGAAATTAGGCTAAAACGAGGAATAACATTAGAGGAAATGTCAGCTTTAACACAAATGGCTCCAACTTATATTGCTCAACTTGAAAATGGATCAAATGGTCTTTCATTAAACAAATTTATTATTATTTGTAATGCCTTAAAAATTAACACTCAAGAAATTTTGAGGGATTTTTTATTCGTAAAAAAAGCAAGTGAAGATATTTTATTTGAAGAATTACAAAATGGAAAAAATATTTCAAATAATATAATAGAATTTGTAAAAAGGAAAGAATGATTTTCTTAAAAATTAAAATAATTAAATTATATTAAAAATAAAATTTAACGCTTTATTTTAATATTTATTATAAATAAATTTAGAATTAATAAAATATTAGTAATTAAAATGATTTGAAAAGTGTTTGAATTGCTACAAGATAGAGTTCTTGTATTTAAAATTACTATATGATAAAATCATAAAAAATTAATTGTTTTAGAAAGGGGAAAGCTATATTTATAGCTATAGAAATATGAAAGAAGAATTTTTAAGTTTATTAAGAAGTACAAATAGAGAAGGAATGGATAAATTAATAGAATTTATTGAAAAAACCGATTTTTTTAAAGCACCAGCAAGTACAAGATTTCATGGAAATTATGAAGGTGGTTTATTAGAACATAGTATGAAAGTTTATGAAATTTTAAAAGAGAAAGTGGAAAAGTCAAGTTTCCCAATAGAAACAACTCCAGAATCATTAATAATAATTGCATTATTGCATGATATCTGTAAAGTTAATTTTTATAAGGTAGATTATAGAAATGCTAAAAATGAATTTGGAGAATGGGAGAAAGTTCCTTATTATACTGTAGAAGATACAATACCATATGGACATGGTGAAAAAAGTGTTATGATGTTAACAGAATATATAAAATTAACAAGCGAAGAAAAATATTGTATAAGATGGCATATGGGATTTTCGGAACCAAAAGAACTTTATACAACATTAGGACAAGCATATAAAAAATATCCATTAGGATTATTAGTATTTGAAGCAGATTTAGAAGCCACATATTTTTATAACATTTAATTTTTGAATTGGTAAATTTGCTTGATATGAAAATACTGTAATGATATAATTTTTATGTACAGACTATAAAAATAGGAAGTAATTTATATAGAATAAAAATAAAGGTGTATGGTGAAATATGATAACTGTATATGATTTATTAGAAGTTGATGAAAATGCATCAAAGGAAGAAATTGAAAAATCTTATCAAAGATTAATAATGGAATATCACAAAGATCCCAAATTAACTGAAGAAGAAAATCGTGATAATGAAATAATTCTTAATAAGTTAAAATTAGCTTATGATATTCTTTCAAATGATGAAAAAAGAGATAAGTATGATAAAGAATTATCTAAAAAAAGAGCAGAAGAATTAATAAAAAATGTTTCTGTAGAAAAAACAGAAGAACAACCTAGTATTAATGAAGAAACAGTAAATACTCAAACTTCAGCTCCTGTGTATAATCAAGAAAATGGTGTGAATAGCCAAGCGCAAAATCGAGTTATTAATCAAGAGCAACCTAAAGAAACAACTCAGAGATATACTGCTTCAACAGAGGAAGATGTTTCATTAACTGAAGAAGAAAAAAGAAAATTAGCAAAAGCTGCTCAAAAGGAATTTAAAACTAATTTAAAAAAAGCTCAAAAAGCTGAAGAAGAATATAATAGAGCATATAACGAAGCATATAATGATTATTTAAGAAAATTAGGATATACAGTAAAAGAGCCATGGACATTAAAACGTGTTAAAAATTTAGTAATTTCTTTACTTGCAATAATTATTTTCTGTGTATTAGTATGGACAATACCATTCACAAGAAATTTATTAATAAAAATATATGAAGAAAACTTTATAATAAAATCACTAGTTGATATTGTTGTAATGTTATTTAATGCTATAATAGGAGCATTTAAAGGATAGAGGATGGTGAGTAAAATAAAGAAAAATACAAAAGTAAAATCTGAATCATGGGTAAATATAAGAATAATTATCTTTGGGATTTGTGCTTCTTTAGGTTTTTTAATTGTTGCAGGCCATCTAGCTTATATACAATTTGTCCAAGGAAAAGAATTGAGCGAAAAGGCTTATAATCAACAAATTGAACGTCAAATAATAAGCCCAAGTAGAGGAACAATATATGATACTAAAGGAGAAATTTTAGCTCAAAGTATTGCTGTAGATACAATTTCTTTAAATCCAGGAAAAGTTAAATATGCAAACAGTAAGCTTGTAGATAATGAAATTATTGCAAAAGGAATTTCTGGAATTTTTGATATTACATATGAAGAACTTATAGAGGAGTTAGAAAAAGATAAGTCTGTAATTGTAATTGAAAGAAAAGTAGAAAAAGATAAAGTAGATAAATTAAAAGAATGGATGTCTGAAAATAACATAACTGTAGGAATAAATATAGATGAGGATTCAAAAAGATATTATCCGTATAATGATTTAGCATCAAATCTAATTGGTTTTTGTGGAACAGATAATTCAGGGCAAACTGGATTAGAGCAAAGATGGGATGATACATTAACAGGTATTGTTGGTCAAGTTGTAACAACAGTAGATGGACAAAGAAAAGCAATATTAGATGAAGATGTTCAATATGTGGCACCTGAAAATGGAAGTAATATATATTTAACTATAGATGCAATAATTCAAGCTACTGCAGAAAAGTATCTTGAACAAGCTATGATAGAAAACCCAACAGCTACTGCAGGAAATGTAATCATAATGAATCCGCAAACAGGTGAAATTTTAGCTATGGCTACAAATCCAGATTATAATTTAAATGAACCATCAAGCTACATGGCAACAGGTTATTCTGAAGAAGAATGGAAAACAATGAAAAGTGAAGAGAGAAGTGCTTCATTATTAAACCTATGGAAAAATAAGGCAGTTTCAGGAACATATGAACCAGGATCAACATTTAAATTAATTACAGCCGCTGTAGGGCTTGAAGAAGGATATGTAGAAACAGATACTTTAAATGATTTCAATTGCACAGGAGCTTATGTTGTTGCAATGGACAATGATGAACCAATATCAATTAATTGTTGGAGAACCGTTCCGCATGGTGCTCAAACTTTAAGACAAGCTCTTCAAAATTCATGTAACCCGGCATTTATGCAATTAGGTCAAAGAATAGGAACTAAAACTTTGTATAAGTATTTTAATGCTTTTGGATTATTTGAACCAGTTGGAAGTGATGTAGCAAAAGCTTATAAAGGTCAATTCTATGATTTAGAAGATATGGGACCAGTAGAACTTGCAACAACATCTTTTGGACAAAGATTTGAAATATCACCATTACAATTAATAACAGCAATTTCTGCTATATGTAATGATGGTGTTTTAGTAGAACCTAAAATTGTAAAACAAATAGAAAATACAGATACAGGAAGTATAGAAGTTATTGAAACAGAAAAAGTTAGACAAGTTATTTCTAAAGAAACAGCAGATAGTGTAAAAAATATGATGCTATCAGTAGTAACTGATGGAACTGGTAGAAATGCAAGAGTTGCTGGATATTCAATTGGAGGAAAAAGTGGTACATCAGAACCTAGAGCAAATCATGAAGAAGAAGGATATGTTGCATCATTTATAGCAGCTTCTCCAATAGAAAATACGCAAGTTGTAGTATTGTTCGCATTATATGGATTACAAGATTATGCTAATCATCAAGGTGGACAAGTAGCTGCACCTTATGTTTCTCAAATATTATCAGAAGTATTACCTTATTTAGGAATAGAATCTACAGAAACTGTGGAAGAAGAACAAGAAACAGGATTAATAGATGTTCCAGATGTAAAAAATTTAACTATAGCAGAAGCAAGAAAGAAATTAGAACAATTAGGATTTAGCGTAATTTGCAATTCTACATTAGATCCAAATACAACATTAGTTATAGATCAAATGCCAAAATATGGAGTAAGTTTGAACGCAAACTCAGTTATATGTTTATATGCTTCAAATGAAGATACAAGAGTAAAAACTCAAGTACCAAATGTAAAGGATATGACAAAAGAAGAGGCATTAAATTCATTAAGGTCAAAAAATCTTAATATTCAAGTAGACGGAACGACAGGTGTTGTTGTTTCTCAAGAGCCAACTTATGAAACAGAAGTAGAAGAAGGAACAATAGTACATGTTGTTATAAAAGAAAAACTAAAAGATGCTCAATAAGAAGAAATAAATATAACTTCAAGAGCTGTTAAAAAGAAAATATAAAAAAGAACAAATATGAAATAAAAAACATACAATTAACTAAGAGGTGATTGTATGTTTTCTTTTTGCAAGATGCAAATAGCGGGTGATGATTTTATTTTAATAGATAATTCTAAGAATGAATTTGAATATAGTTATAAATTATTAAGTGAATTTTTATGCAATAGGCATTATGGTGTTGGTGCAAATGCACTATTGATAATAGAAACAAGTGAGATTGTGGATTTTAAAATGAAAATATTTGATAATAAGGGAGACGAAGTGCAAATATCTGGAAATGGACTAATATGCTTGGCACAATATTTACATGAAGAAAATTTAATCCATAAACCAGAATTTTATATTGAAACATTAGCGTCTATAAAGAAAGTAAAGGTAAAAGTAGAAGAAGGTATTGTAATGGAAATAGAATCAGATTTAGAAAATATGGCTGAGGTAATAGAAAATAATGAAATTAAAAATATATTAAAAGGAAAAGCAAAAAAAGTTTTTTCAGGAGAAATAAAGATATAGCATTTTATAAAATGAAAAGCGTCACTTAAATTGATATTAAGTGACGCCGGTTTTGGCGTAGTGCCATGACCTAGAGCTGATTAGAATACACCGGTGATAATCAGTAGTAAAACAAGTACTACAATGACCCATCCCTTGTGGTCCCAAAGCCAACTCAATCCCCAAAGCAAAGGTGCTATAATAAAAATGAAAAATGCTGCACACCAGATGGGAAAGATTATAAAAAGTTTAACAGCGTGTTCAATAGCCCATAATAGAAGACTCATAAAGTCAGCTCCTTTCGATTTTACATCATTCAAATTATGTATATACTTATATTATAACATAAATACTGAAAAAAAGAAATAGATACGGTTAGCGACAAAAATAAACAAAATATTTAAAATTTTAAATTAATATAGACATTTCAAAATAATTTTTATATAATAGGGTCAAATTTAGTAACTTTTAGGGGGCAGAATTAATATGTATGAAAGAAGTGCAATAGTATTAGAAAGATATTTCGAGAATCTATTAGAGTACAGAAGAGAAGGTAATTTGAGAGATAATTTTAATAATTATTGTGACTTAGTAGAAAAACTAGAAAAATATCAAATTAATTATCAAAAAGAAGTTTCTGCTACGCAAGAATTTAATGAAAGTCTAGAAAAAATAAAAGTTATACAAGCCTCTCAAGAAAAATTATATAGAAAAAGTGCTAAATTAGAGTACAATCGTAATTTATTATTTAATAATATTGATGCAAAAGTTGAAGATACAAGAAGATGTATTGAAAAAATTGAAGTCGATGTTGAAAAAAATAATGAAGCAATGGTTGAATCTAAAGAAAATTTAATTGCTGCATTAGAAGAGTATAACGAAAAAAGATTTGAACTTTCAAAATGTAAAAGATATAAAAAAATGGCAGAAAATGCATATAATGAATCTTTAGAAACTGCTAGAAAAAATTATGATGAAATTACAAATGAAGTTTTAAATCTAGCAAAAACTTTTTCTAAATTTGAAGATTCAACAGACATTATAGAAGAACTTGAAAATAACGGAAAAGATGAAAAAATTCCATTTAACCAAGAAGTTATAGAAAATGCAACAACTTTTGGAATTGATATAGCAAAAAAAGAAGCTGCAGGATATCTTGTTCTATATGACAAAATGACAAAACTATTGTCAGATATAGATGAAGGTGCTACAAAAATAGAATTACACAAAAAGTATGCAAGAAATGAAAAAGCAAAAATGGATTTCATTTATGCAGTTAAAGATTATATGGTTCAATTTCTTGATTATGAGAGAATGACAATAATTCATGGAAGAAAATCACATAATAGATTAATGAGTGAAGCTTGTGAAAATTTTGCAACAGATATTGTTCAAATTAATAATTTATATGAATTATTATTAAGAGAAATTGCAAACAAAGCAACTAAAAAAGCTTATAAAGAATTGTATAATAAATCTTATCTAAAAGATATTCAAGATAAAGAAGAAAAATTCAAAAGAGAAAAAAATCGTGTAAATTTAAATACTGCAACATTGATAAACTCAAACTACTGGAGAATAGAAGGAATAAAAGAAATATATACTGTTTACTATAAAAATGTATCAGAAGTATTTGGAAAAATAGTAGATGAGTTTGATTTACCAAAAGAAGAAAGCGAAGAAGATTGTCAAGAAGAAAGTTTCGGAGAAGATATACAAGATGACTCTGCAAAAATAGTAAAAGAAAGAGCAAAAATACCATTTGAATTAACACAAGAATATGAAAGTTCTTCTGATGAAGATTTAGATGAAGACGAAGAAGATAATGAAGATGACATTTTTGAAACCCAAGAAGATAATGTAGATTCTACTGAAGATGTTGAAGATTCAGATTATTATGATACATATGATGATATAATCGATAATGTTGTTGAAGAATTCCAAGAAGGAACTTTAGATGAAGATTTTGATATATTTGGTGAAAAATATAGAGATATAGATTTTTCTGAAACAGCAAGTATCAAAAAAAGAAAAACTATTCAAGAAATTGAAGAAGATATAGACGATGAAGAAATTCCATATGAACTTGATGAAGAAGAGGAAAATCTTTTTGTGGATGTAAAACCAGTAAAAAGACAAAGCAAAAAGAAAAATGAAATAGAAGATGTTGATATAACAGATGAAGAATCAAAACCTACTGTTTTAATTAAAAAAATGAGAAAAATAAGTAATGTTAAAAAGAAAAAAACAGAAGGTGAAATATGGTAAAATAAAACGCTCCCAAGAGGGAGCGTTTTTTGTTAATTATTAATTTGAAACATTGTGAGTTACCTGAGGGGTTTCGTCAGTAATTGCTTTAAACTCATAACCTTCAGAAATACAAAAATCAATGATTGCTTCGAGTGCGTCAAGAGTGTATTGTTTTCCTGTACTATCGTGCATTAACACAATATTGTTTCTACCAGGTTTTAAACTACTAGTGACATTCTCAAATACTTCTTCAGAAGATTTTGCTCCACCAGCATCTCGAGAATCAACATTCCAATCGAAATATACAAATTCAGAATTGGAAAAATACTCGACAGCTTCAGTCATTATTCCTGTGCAGTATTTTTTACTAACAGTGTTAGAACTTCCGCCAGGGAAACGGATGACTGTTGATGTATATCCAGTAGAAGCTTTCACTTTTTCTTGAAGTGTTGTGAAATTTTCAATAAGAGCATCAAGAGAAGTATAGATTTTTGAGTAATCATGAGATGTTCCGTGTAAGGCTACTGTATGACCTTCCTCAAATTCCCGAATAACAATTGCTTCTTTTTCAGAATCAAAAGGATAATCAATGATGAAAAAAGTTGCTTTTACATTTTTTTCTTTTAAGATATCCAAAATTTGATTTGTTATTTGGGTAGAGGGACCATCGTCAAAAGTTAAATATACTGCACCGATTGGCTCTACAGGAATTTCAGCCTGTGATTCTGTTTCACTTGGAACTGTAGTTTCAGGGGGTTCAGATTCACTGGGAACGGTATTTTCTGTTGCTTCAGTGGACTGAATGGTTTCTGAAATCTCTGGTTCTGTGCTAGCTTCTGTTTCTATGTATTCTGTTGTGGAAACAGAGGGAATTTGTGTTTCACTTTCTGGTATTTGACTTTCATATTCAATTGTTTCTTGTTCTGTTGTGGTTATAGGTTCTGTTATTTCAGGCGGTGATGTGCCGAGAAAGTTAAACACTCCTCCGAAAAGGATTGCAACTGCTGCGAGTACCATTGCGGCCTGAAGCAACAAAAGCATAAGAACTTGCGAACCGTGAGTTAAGGTGTTACAAAATTTTCGCCGATTTTTCATTTTCTACCTCCTATAAATGTTGTTTATGGCGAATTTAGTATCAAACTATATAACTTTAAATGAACATCTAATATAGTTATATTATTAGATATTCGGGCAACTAAAATAAATCGCTAAAATTTATTATACTACGAAGCTTCTCAAAAGTCCATATATTTTAGATAAATATAATATTTTACAAAATAATTACTTTTATGAAATTTCTTGATTTGGATTTGGTAACATGATATAATATTCTTGATATTTATGTGAAAGGAAGAAAAATGAACCAAATTTTAGTGTCTGAAAAATTGTATATAACACCAGAACTAAAAAGAAAAAAGAAGATGTATAAAATAGACTTCTTTATTTCTGTTTTTTTAGTATGCATTTTATTTTCATATTATATTTATGCAGAATATGATAAAAATAAAAATGAAGCAATTTCTCAAGAGATATTATCAAATTTGAGTTTTGAAGATAATGTTGTTGATGATACAACAATTAAATTTGCAAACAATTCAATTGTTGTTATATTAAACACAGAAGATCCTTTTGAAGTAATATATACAGAACCTGTTGAAGAAGAAACAGGAGATAACATTGAATGGAGAGAAACTGCAGCAGGAACTAGATATTATGCTGTTGCAACAGTAAACATTCCATCAATAGATTGTACATATCCAGTAATAACAGGAAATGAATTAAATTCTGAACAATTAGATGAACTTTTAAAAATTTCACCATGTAAATTCTGGGGGCCAGATCCAAATGCTGTTGGAAATTTCTGTATAGTAGGACATAACTATAGAAGTAATAAATTTTTCAGCCATGTACCAGATATGTCAATAGGCGAAACAATTGAAATAACAGATATGAATGGTGAAAAATTAATCTATAAAGTATATGATAAATATGTTGTAGAACCAGATGATGTATCATGTACATCACAAAGAACAAATGGATTAAAAGAAGTAACTTTAATAACCTGTACAGATGATAGCAAATTAAGAGTTATAGTAAAAGCAAGAGAAATAATGTAAATAATAATAGGAGCTAATGAAATGAAGTGAACCCCATTTAGTTCATAAATAAAAAAAGAGTTAAACGTGTTATAATACATCTATCGAAAGGTAGGTGTATTTTTTATGGGAAAACATTATACAAATGATTTTAAAGAACAAGTCTTAAAAGATTATAAATCTGGAAAATTTGGAGGTTATTTTGAAGTAGCAAAAAATATAATATAAGTCATGGTACATTATGGCATTGGATTGAAAAAGATAGAAAACAAGGAAATCAAACAAATGATATCGAACATAAACGCGGACGTCCAAAAGAAGAAAATATCGATTATAAAGAAAGATATGAAATATTAAAAAAATACCAGAAATTCATAAAGGCACAACGAGAGAAAAAGTAACATTTATTAATTTGTATATTAATAAATATAAGTTAAAAAATATGTGTGCCGCATTAGAAATAAGTCAAAGAACATATTATAAATATCGAAATTCTGAAGATAAAGATTATTATGATTATTTAATAATAAAAGAAATATTTGACGAATCAAAAGGTACATATGGATATCGTAGGATTTGTGAAGGCTTATTAATTAAATATGGTGTAATATTTAATCACAAAAAAGTTAAACGAATTATGAATAAATATAATATCAAACCAAATTATATAAAAAGAATAAAGACATATAGATATAAAAGAATTGAATCAAATGTAAAACCAAATTTAGTAAAAAGAAAATTTAATGTAGAAAGAAAAAATCAAGTCTGGGTAACAGACATAACATATCTAATATTTAATGGGAAAAGAGCTTATTTATCAACAATATTAGATTTATCAGATAGAAAAATTGTAGCATACAAAATCAGTAAATTTAATGATCTAAAATTAGTAATAGATACATTAAATGAAGCAATAGCAAAAAGAAAAGATGTATCTGGACTTATCATTCACAGTGATCAAGGATACCAGTATACATCTTATGAATACAAAGCCATTTGCGAATCTAATAAAATTATGATTTCTATGTCTCGTAAAGGGACACCAATAGATGATTCACCAATGGAGTCTTTCCATTCAATACTTAAGAAAGAAACTTTGTATAATAATGATATCACAAATTTAAATGAATATATAGCTTTGGTTGAAGATTGGTTAGAATTTTATAATACAAAAAGGATAAAAAATAAACGAAGATTAAAATAAATCTTCGTTTATTGCTTGCTTTAGCTCTTTTATTTCTGTGAACAATTTGGGGTTCACTTCAGAAAATTAGCTCTTTTTTTAATTTAAGAGTAAACCCCCGGCTATGCCGGGGGTAAAAAAGACTTATAGTTATGAACAGAGTAACAAAAAAGTCCCACTTAAACATGGTATAATATTTAAAGTTTGACGGCTATAAATATTAATCATGAGAGGAGTGGGACGTATGAAAAGTTCATACACAGATAGTTTAGCACACACAACGTGGGAATGCAAGTATCACATAGTGTTTGCACCAAAATTTAGAAGGCACGAAATATATGGAAAATTGAGAATAGAAATAGGAGCAATATTGAGAGAATTGTGCCGAAGAAAAGATGTAGAGATAATAGAAGCGGAGGCTTGCCCAGACCATATACATATGTATGTAAGTTTGCCACCGAAGTTGAGTGTATCAAGTTTTATGGGATATTTGAAGGGCAAGAGTACGCTGATAATATTTGAAAGACATGGGAATTTACGTTATAAATATGGAAATAGAGTGTTCTGGTGTCGAGGATATTACGTAAGTACAGTAGGAAATAATAAAAAAGCGGTAGAAATGTATGTAAAGAATCAATTGGAAGAAGACAAAATGTCAGATCAGATAACAATAAAAGAATATATAGACCCTTTCAAGGGTAGCAAGTAGTAAGACGCAAGAGCCGTCAAACTGGTGCCACTTAAGTGGCAGCTTGTAACAGGCCCTTATAGGGCAAATGAAAATCCACCGGTTATATGAACTAGTCAACAAAAAGTAGACACAAAAAACACTTATTTAAACCCTAATTGAATTTTATATTCAATTGGGGTTTTATAATTTAAAGCATAACTTGGTCTATATTCATTATTATCTTTGATTATATCTTTTATAAATTC
>JAFTJF010000007.1 GCA_017456555.1 Clostridia bacterium | reverse complement strand
ATATAGTTAAAAAAAATAAACTGTCACCTCAAATTTTTATGATTTTGAGGCGACATTTTATCGTTATGATGAATTACATAGTTTGTTCTCCAGGCATTATATAATCAATAACTCCATAAATTAAAGCTCCAATAATTGCAGCCATCCATGAAATTGAATAACCTGAAACAAAAAACTGAGTTGCATACAAGACTACTACTGCTAATACAAATCCAACAAATCCTTTACCAAAAGCCATTACATGTAATCCTGTGAATTTTATTATAAGATAATCCATAACAGTTAAAACAATTGCAGATATTGCAAGAGACCATATATTATTTATAGAAAAACCAGGTGTGAAAAAAGCTGTGATTCCTAAAATAATAGCAGCAACAACAAATCTACCAATAATTTGTCCAACTGTTCCCATTGTACTATTAGATTGGGTACTTGAATTATTGTTTTCCATTGGTTTTACCTCCTTAACTTTAAAAAGTATATTTGATTAAAAAAATAAATTTAAGTATTAATTATTTAAATAAACAAATATAAGTATATTTTAATAATTTTTGCGAAAAATATTCATATAAAATTTGTATATAAAATAATTATAAATTTTGAATAAATTTCAAGAGATGATTTAAATTAGAGGATTGTATGATATTAATATTTGTAAGGACAATAATTATATATATTTTGGTATTATTTGTAATGAGATTTATGGGGAAAAGAGAAATTGGCCAAATGCAACCTTTTGAACTTGTTATTGCTATGATGATTGCAGATCTTGCTGCAACTCCAATGTCTGATGTTGGAACACCAATTATATATGGAATAATACCAATACTTTGTTTACTAATGATGCATATAGTTATTTCAGTAATAAATTTAAAAAGTATAAAAATGAGAGAAATAATATGTGGGAAACCTAGGATTTTAATATATAGAGGAAAGATAGATGAAACTGCTTTAATACAAGAAAATTTTACAATAAATGAATTACAAGAAAGATTAAGAGTTAACAATATTAATAATTTAGGTGATGTAGAATTTGCGATTTTAGAAACAAGTGGACAAATTAGTGTTGTTCAAAAACCAGAAAAAAGAGCTTTAAGACCAGAAGATTTTAATATAAATGCAGAATATGAAGGTATTGCGTATGATTTAGTTATTGATGGAAGAATAATGGGAGATAATTTAAATAAAATAGGTAAAAATTACAAATGGCTAGAAAAAGAAGTTGGTAAATTTAAAATGAAACCAGAAGAGGCGTTAGTTGTTGTTCTAAATGGAGATGGATCAATTTTTTGTCAAAAAAAGGAAGGAAAAAAATGAGATTAAAAAAAGAATTCTTCATAGTTATTTTTATCATTACTTTTGTTATTGGAATAGATTTGATAACTAATTATGCCTCTAATAAATGGTCACGGAGAAGTAGAAGAAAAGATAAATTTAGTAAATTTGAAATTAGAAGAAATAAATAATTTATATAAGAATAATAAACTTGAAAAAAATAATGAAGATGAATTAAACGAAGAAATTGAAAATTTAAAAACAAATTGGTTTAAAGCTCAAGATAAATTGGCTTTTTTTATTGAACATGATGAGCTTGAGAAAGTAAGCAAATGCTTAGTTGTGTTGGAAGAAAATTGTAAGAATAAAGAATTTACAGATGCGTTAGAAGATGGGGAAGAGTTTATATATTGGTTGAATCATTTTAGAGAAAAAGATTCTTTAAAATTAAAAAATATATTTTAAAACAATAAAAAACTTAGAGCATATATATGCTCTAAGTATAGTTATTATTTATTTTCTATATTTGTATCTTTAATGAAGTATAAAGGTCTTTGTTTTACTTCTAAATATGTTTTTGATAAGTATTGCCCAATAATTCCCAAAGAGAATAATTGAATCCCACTAACCATAAATATTATACAAACAAGTGAAGGCCATCCACTTGTAGGATCTCCTAAAATTAATGTTTTGAAGATAATTAATAATATCATTAAAAACGATACTATGCAAAATATTAAACCTATAGCAGAAGAAATAAGAAGTGGTGTTGTTGAAAAAGCTGTAATTCCTTCTAGGGCATATTTTGTTAATTTCCAAAAAGACCATTTTGTTGTTCCTGCAACTCTTTGAATGTTTTCATATTCAAGCCATTTTACATCATAACCAACAAAACTAAATAATCCTTTTGAATATCTATTATATTCTTTTAAAGAAAGTAAAGAATTTACAACGGTTCTTTTCATAAAAACAAAATCTCTGGCTCCATCGACCATTTCAAAAGGAGTCATTTTGTTTATTAATTTATAGAAAAGTTTTGCAAAAAAGCTTCTTATTATTGGTTCACCTTTACGATTAACACGTCTTGTTCCAACTGCATCATAATTTTCTTCTGTAACTAATCTATACATTTCTTTTAAAAGAGATGGTGGATCTTGAAGATCTGCATCCATTAATGTTACATAATCTCCAGTTGAGTTTTCTAGACCTGCATAAATAGCAGATTCTTTTCCAAAGTTTCTAGAAAATGAAATATATTTTATAGAATCATCTTTTTTGCTTAAATTTTTAATAACGTTTAATGTATGATCTTTTGAACCATCATTTACAAAAATGATTTCAAAACAAACATTTTTTGGAAAAGTTTTAATATTTTTTTGTAATTCTTCATAAAATAATGGTAAAGCTTTTTCTTCATTATAACATGGCACAATTATTGATATTTTTTCCATATAATTTACTTCCTTTTATAAAATCTTATATATTTAGTCAAAGGTATTATAACACAAGTGAATTCTTAATACAAATAAAAACTTATATTTTATGAATTTATTAGAAAATAAAGATAAAGGATTTATAAAAAGAGTATAAAAAATGTGAAAATGCTTATATATCAACGAAAAGATAGAGTTATAATGCGTGAAAATTTTATATTAATTTAATTGTAAAAAGGGTTGATATTTATTGATAAATGTAATATAATCGTAATGCAAATGTAATATATATACTTGTATATAAAAACTTAAAGGAGAGATTGTTAATGTTTGGACAAGATATTGGGCTAGATTTGGGAACAGCTTCAGTAATTGCATATGTAAAAGGCAAAGGCATTGTTTTAAGAGAACCATCTGTGGTTGCTGTAAACAACTTAACAGGAGAAGTTTTAGCTGTTGGTCATGAAGCTAGAAGAATGCTTGGAAGAACACCAGGAAATATAGTTGCAACAAGACCTTTAAGAGATGGAGTAATTTCAGATTACACAGTAACAGAGAAAATGCTTAAATATTTTATAGGAAAAATTGGAGGAAGATTTTTATTTGCTCCAAGAATTATGATTTGTATTCCTTCTCAAGTTACTGAAGTTGAGAAAAAAGCAGTTATAGATGCTGCATCAAATGCTGGAGCTAGAAAAGTTTATTTAATAGAAGAACCAATAGCTGCTGCAATAGGTGCAGGAATAGATATATCAAAACCATGTGGAAATATGATAGTAGATATTGGTGGTGGAACAACTGATATCGCAGTTATTTCTCTTGGTGGTTCTGTTGTAAGTTCATCAATAAAAGTTGCTGGAGATAAATTTGATGAATATATTATCAAATATTTAAAGAAAAGACACAATGTAATGATTGGTGAAAGAACAGCAGAAGAATTAAAACAACAAATTGGTTGTGTATTTCCAAAAATTCAAGATATGGAAATGGATGTTAGAGGAAGAGATTTAATAACTGGTCTTCCAAAAACAATAACAGTTTATTCAAGTGAAATGATGGAAGCATTAGAAGAACCTGCAATGCTAATTATAGATGCTGTTCACTCAGTTTTAGAAAGAACACCACCAGAACTTGCAGCAGATATTAGTGATAAAGGAATTTACATGACAGGTGGAGGATGCTTAATTGATGGCTTAGATAGATTATTACAAGAAAAAACAGGAATAAATGTAATGATCGCAGAAGATGCTATTTCATGTGTTGCTAAAGGAACAGGAAAAGCTTTAGATAACCTAGATAGTATTGATAGAATGAGAAAATAATAATAAAATCCTTATACTTATACAACTCTTAAAAGAAGCACTTAAAAAAATTAAGTGCTTCTTTTAAAAGGAATAATTTAATTTTTAGAAAGGAAGAATCTATAAATGGAAAAAAGAAAAGTTGCATTTTTAACTTTAGGTTGTAAAGTTAATCAATATGAAACAAATGGAATGATTCAAAGTTTTCAAAACAATGGATATGATATTTGTGAATTTGACTCAAGTGCAGATATTTATGTAATAAATACATGTACAGTAACAAATATGTCAGATAGAAAATCTAGACAAATGTTAAGACAAGCAAAGAAGAATAATAAAGAATCTATTGTTGTTGCAGTTGGATGTTATGTTCAAGTGGCTAAAGATGAAATTGAAAAAATTCCAGAAATAGATTTAGTACTTGGAACTAATGAAAAAACAAATATTGTAAAATATGTGGAAGAGTATATAAATGAAAAAGAAAAATTAGATAAAATAGATGATGTTATGCAAAACAAAGAATATGGAGATTTTGGAAGTGTAACATATACAGAAAAAACTAGAGCTGTAATAAAAGTTCAAGATGGATGTGATAGATTTTGCTCTTATTGTATAATTCCTTATGCTAGAGGAAGAGTAAGAAGTAGAAATCCGGAAAGTGTTATTAAAGAAATAAAAGAAATAGCTTTAAAAGGAATAAAAGAAGTTGTAATAACAGGAATTCATGTTGCATCATATGGAAAAGATTTTAAGGAAGAGTATAGATTAATTGATTTATTAGAAGAAATTAATAAAATGGACGGAATAGAAAGAATAAGACTTGGATCGATAGAACCTTTATTAATTACAGAAGAATTTATTAATCGACTTACAAAATTAGACAAAATATGTCATCATTTTCATTTATCTCTTCAAAGTGGATGTACAGAAACTTTAAAAAGAATGAATAGAAGATATACAATAAAAGAATTTGAAGAGATTGTTCAAAGATTAAGAAAAAATTACAATGATGTTATTTTAACAACAGACATAATTGTTGGTTTTCCGGATGAGTCAGAAGCAGAGTTTGAAGAAACATATAATTTCTTAGAAAAAATAAAATTTTATAAAATGCATGTTTTTAAATACTCTCCAAGAAGAGGAACAAAAGCAGAAGCCATGAAAAATCAAATTCAAGGAGATGTAAAAGAAATTAGAAGTAAAAGATTGCTTGAATTATCTGATAAAAATGAAAATGAATATTTGGATACATATATTGGAAAAAAAGTAGAAGTTTTATTTGAAGAAAAAGATGGGGATTTCTATAAAGGACATACTGCAAACTACATAATGGTAAAAATGAAGTCAGAAGAAAATTTTGATAATGAAATCAAAGAAGTTGAAATAATAGGTAAAGAGGATTTGACTTTAATTGCAAAATAATACAAAATGTAACAAATTGGTAATTAAAAATTAATATAAACTTAATTTAAATTTTATTGATAAAACTTTCGTTATATAGTATAAAATATATAAGTAGAAATACTTTGTACTAGGGAGGAAATTATAATAATGAAAGAATATAAATTAGTTGAAACAGAGAATGCAGGAAATTTACCAATGGTTGTTGGTACATGGGGAAAAGTTAAAAAATTCTTTAATGAATTAGATTGGAATAAACCAATAGTATTAGAATTAACACCAAAAGAGGAAAAAGTGTTAACAGAAGTTCATGACTTTTTATTCCAAGAAGTAAAATTCCCAGAATTACATGATTTCTTATTCCAAGAAATCAATATATTTAATTGGTTTAAAAAGAAAAATTAATTTTTTCAAAGTTTAAGTTGTAAATAAAGTATAAGGTAAGAGTTTGTTTAAACGTGTTTTAAACAAACTCTTTTTTTGAATAAATTGTTACATAAATGATATTGTAAAAAATATTGATTATCTGTAAAATAATGGTATAAACAAAAGATAATGGGAGGTTTCTATGACTAAGAAAAAAGTAGGTAAAATCATATTATATATAATAATTGCCTTACTTATAGTTTTTTCTTGTTATTATTTTTGGTCTTTTTTTGCGAAAGGAAAACAAAGAATAACAGTAAAAACAAGTACAAATTATTACAGTGGAACAGATATAAATGCCACTATTGCTGTAACAAATACTGATACTTATAAATCAATGGAAAGTAAAATAACAGCAAATCTATATGATAGTGATAATAAAAAAGTAAAAGATATTTCAGCAAAATGTGAAATTGAAAAAGGTGAAGAAGGAGAAATTTCTTTAAGTTTACCAAAGGATTTAGAATCTGGTAAGTATACTTTAAAAGTAAAATCAAAATCAGGATTTTATTTGGACACAGCTGAAATTCCAATAACAATCGTAAATGATATTAAATCAAATGTAATAATATCATTAGATAAAGGAATTTATAAACCAGGTGATGAAATAAACTTTAGAGTTTTAATGGTTTCAAAAAAAGAAAATGAACCAGTAAGCCAAAATATAAAAGTTTCAATATATGATGGAAATGATAATAGAGTTTATATAAATGAAGCAATGTCTTCAGAATATGGTATTGTTTCAGGAAATTTTAAATTGGCTGATGAAGTAAATAGTGGAACTTACAAACTAAAAGTTGAAACTGGAAGACAAGAGGTAAGTAAAAACTTTACTGTAAATCCATATATAACACCAAATTTTGAAGTTTCTGTATCTACAGATAAAGAAGCGTATATTGTTGGAGAAACAGCTAAAATTACAGTTTCAGGAAAATATTTCTTTGGTGAACCCGTAAAGAACGCAGAAATAAAAGGAACTATTAATGGAAAAGATGTTGTAGGAATTACAGATGAAAATGGTAGCTTTGTTTTTGAACATGAATTTAAAGAAGCTTCAAAAATAGCTCTAGATTTTTCAGTAACAGATACTTCTAACTATTTAGTTCAAGAATCAAAAACAATTTTCTGTGGAACAGATTTATATGAAATAGAAGTAATTCCTGAATATTCAGAAATTGCTCAAGGAATAGATAATGATATATATGTTATTACAAAAGAAGTAACAGGAACTCCTATTAAAACTTATTCAACAGTAAAAATTGGAAATGTTTCAAAGCAAGTAATTTCAGATGAAAATGGAATTGGAAAAATTACTTTAACAGCTAGTGAAACAGAAAATTTAGAAACTACAGAATATCAAATAATAACTGTTGAATCAGAAGATATGAACGGAAATAAAGTATCTAAAAATCATAAAGCTTTAATAAATAGTAATTTTTCAGCTTTAATAAAAACAGATAAAGTTAAATACAATGTTGGAGAAGATATTGAAATAACTATAAATTCAAAAGTTGATACAAATACTAAAAATATATATGTTTTTAAAGCTAATGAGCTAATAAAAACAATAGCAACAGATGAAGAAAGTGTAAAAATTAATTTAGAAGATGTATCTGGAATTGTAGATATATATGTTCCAAATACTAGATCAAATTCAAATAGATTTTACACATATGATTATAACTATAATTCTTTAGCGAATTATTCTAAAAAAACAATTTTTATAAAACCAAATAAAGAATTAAATATTTCTGTTGAGCCAAGTAAAGAAGAATATAAACCGGGTGATACATTAGATGTAAAATTTGTAACAACAAATGAATCAAATGAAAAAGTTGATTCAGCATTGCTTGTAAGTATTTTAGATGAAGCAATATTATCTTTAGCTGAAAATGATTTATCAATAGATAATATAAAACTTGCATTAGAAGATATAGTTTTAGATGATGGAATGACTGCTGCAGATTTATATGCAATGGCAATAGATGAATCTTCAGATTTGGCATTAAATTCTGTTTTATTAAAACAAAAAACAACTGCACCAAATATAGTAAACAAAACTTATAGAAATACAAATACAGACCAATATTTAGCATTGGGAATAATGTCAACATTAGTATGGGTAATATTAATCATATTTAGAGTTATTTCTAAAAAGAAAGAAAAATTTGCGAAAGTATTTGTACCAATAATTGATGTTTGTGCAATATTTGTTTTAATGGCATTATATGCATTTGAAACTTTCAATGTAATGAGTAATGGATTTATGGTATTTACAATACTTGTACTTGCTATAATTGCTTATTTATTATTCTTATATAAAGAACGTGATTTTATATTTAAAATGATAGCTGAATTAATTGTAGTTCCATTATTTGCACTAATTGGAGTATATTTAATTTCAGGAGTATTTACATTAATATTTGATTCATATATTGATGAAATGTTTGCTTTAATATTAGGAGTATTAATTTTACTAACATTATTAGAATTTGCAATATTAAAATCATTAAGTAGAAAAAAAGAATTAAATAAACCTTTAACAAAAATTTATGAATTCTCTTCTATAATTTCAAAAGCAGTAGTATTTTGGATTTCTACAATTGCATTATCAGAAATTACAGAGTTTAGCTTATTAATAGTTATTGCAATATATTTTGTTTATAGAAAATTTATATTAAAAGAAACAAAAACAAAACTTCAAGATGGAAAAATAGTACTTAATTTAAATGCATCAGAATTGGCTGGAATGCTAGTTGGAGTTTTATTAATAATAATTGTAATAATAATGACATTTACATCGAATTTTGCAGGAAATATAACAGTAAATGATTCAATGTCAATGGGTGGTGTTATACAAGAATCAGGAACTATTACAAACTTTTCAGATCCTAGCCTTGATTCAGCGATGAACTTTGCAACAGATTCAATTGGAGCTTCAAAAAGCGAGTCTACAACATCTTCAATCTTTGATTTTGATATCTCTCAAGATTCAAAATTAGAATCAAGTGTAACAGAAGATATTGCTTTAGAAGATGGAGTTGTAGAAAGCGAATCTGAAAAAGAAATAGATGCCCAAGAAAATGTTAGAAATATATTCTTAGAAAGCTTAGCTTTTATACCAGAATTAGTTACAGAAAATGGAGAAGTTAATTTAAGTACACAAATAAGTGACAATATAACAACATGGAATATTCAAACTGTAGGAAATACAAAAGATGGAAATATAGGATATGCAACAGGAAGTTTTAAAGTATTTAAAGAATTCTTTATAGATTATACTCTTCCAGCAAATTCCGTTGTTACTGATAAAGTAAGCATTCCTGTAACTTTATATAATTATACAGAAAATAAATTAACAATAGATTTAAATGTTAAAGAGAATGATTGGATGACAATAGGTGAATATGAAAAACAAGTTTCAGTAGAACCAAATGCAAGTAAAATGATTTACCTACCAATTGAAATATTAAAAGCTGGAAATAACACTTTAAGAATAGAATCAAAATCTGGAGAGATTTCAGATATTGTTGAAAAATCTTTAGTAGTAAAACCAAATGGCTTTGAAAAAAATGATGTTGTTTCAAGTGGAATGATTGAAAATAAATATTCACAAGATATTATTTTTAATGAAAAGGCAATAGATGGAACTCAAAAAATAAAAGTAAAATTATATGCTTCACCTGTGGCTCAAATAATTGAAAATATAGATGCAATGTTAGCAATGCCAACAGGATGTTTTGAACAAACCTCATCATCACTTTATCCAGATATTCTAGTTTTAAAATATTTAAGAGAAAATGATTTAAATAATGCAGAGCTAGAAGAAATGGCTTTAGAATATATTTCTAAAGGATACCAAAAATTGTTAACATATGAAGTAAAATCAGAAAAAGGTGGCTATTCATTATATGGAGATGCACCAGCAGAACCAGTAATAACAGCATTCGGATTAATGGAATTTGATGAACTTTCAGAAGTATATCCGGTTGAAGAAAGTGTTCTTATGGATATGATTGAATATTTATTTGATGTTCAAAATGTAAATGGAACTTTTGATTATAACTCTACTTATATTGGTGGAGCTGCTTCAAATAATGATTTAGCAATGAATGCATATATTATATGGGCATTATCAGAAGTTGTACCAAAAGATGAAAGGCTTGAAAAATCAGTAAGCTACTTAGAAAATAAAATTGATGAAATAAGTGATAATTATACTTTAGCATTACTTGCAAATATTTTTGCTAATACAGAAAATAAAAATTTAGCAAATGAAGTTTTAAAAATGATAAATCAAAATATACAAACTTCAGAAAATGGTGCTTATATAACTTCAGGAATTACAGATTACTATGGAACAAGAGGAAAATATCAAAATATTCAAGCAACAGCATTAACATCAATGGCTTTAACAAAATTAAATTCAAATGAGAAAAACAATAGTGAATTTATTGAATTTTTAGTAAGTCAAAAAGATGCAAGAGGTTCTTGGGGAACAACTCAAGGAACAATATTAGCATTAAAAGCTATAAATAGTTATACTCAAAATTCAGATTTAAAAGATCAAACAATTACTGTAAAATTAAATGACCAAGAACAAAAAATTGATATAAAAGAAAATGCATTAGATGTTTATGAATTGGAATTTGATAATGTATCAAAAGAAAATAGATTTTCTATAGATATGAAAAAAGGAAAAATAACATATGAGATAATAAAAAATTATTATCAAAAATATGATGATTTAGAGAAAAATGAAAATCTAGTAGTAACACAAAATATAAGAACAGAGCAAACTGTAGACGAAGTAAATCAAACAATAAATACAAATGCATTTGCAAAAGTAAATGATATATTAAATCAAACAATAACTGTAAAAAATAATGAAGAATATATTGAAAATGGTTTATTAGAAATAAACATACCACAAGGAACTACTCCTATTGAAGAATCTTTATTAAATCTTAAATATAAAGGATTAATAGAAAAATATGAATATAATTACAATAAAATTAATATCTATTTAAGAAGCTTTGAAGTGGGAAGAGAAATTACTTTAGATATTCAATATAGAGCATTATATCCAGAAACAATTACTGGAGCAGCAATAAGATTTTTTGATTATTATAATCCTGATGTAGAAGGAATTTGTAATCCTGTAAATATAGGAATAACAGAATAATAGAATTAAAAAGTGGAAGTAATTTATTATTTCCACTTTTTGTTTTTTTGATTATATAAATTGTCATTGTAACAAAATTGTAAAAAGTACTTGAAAAGTTCGATAAAATATTATAGAATATCTTTGGTCAAAAAGACCAAAATAAAAGAGATACTAAAAAAGACATTCAAAGTATCAGAAGTGGAGGAATTTATATTATGTCAGTAAAAGTAGCTATAAATGGTTTTGGACGTATTGGACGTCTAGCATTTAGACAAATGTTTGGAGCAGAAGGGTATGAAATCGTTGCAATTAACGATTTAACAAGTCCTGATATGTTAGCTCATCTTTTAAAATATGATTCTGCACAAAAAAGATATGATAAAGCAGATACAGTAGTAGCAGGAGAAGACTCTATTACAGTTGATGGAAAAACAATCAAAATCTATGCAGAAAAAGATGCAGCAAACTTACCTTGGGGAGAAATCGGAGTTGACGTTGTTTTAGAATGTACAGGTTTCTATACATCAAAAGAAAAAGCATCAGCTCATATCACAGCAGGAGCTAAAAAGGTAGTTATATCTGCACCAGCAGGAAAAGACTTACCAACAATCGTTTATGGAGTAAACGAAGGAACATTAACAGCAGAAGATAATATTATTTCTGCAGCATCTTGTACAACAAACTGTTTAGCACCTATGGCTAAAGCATTAAATGATTATGCACCAATCCAATCAGGAATTATGACAACAGTTCATGCTTATACAGGAGACCAAATGGTACTTGATGGACCACATAGAAAAGGAGATTTAAGAAGAGCTAGAGCAGCAGCTGTAAATATCGTTCCTAACTCAACAGGAGCAGCTAAAGCAATTGGATTAGTTATTCCAGAATTAAACGGAAAATTAATCGGATCTGCACAAAGAGTTCCAGTTCCAACAGGATCTTCAACAATATTAATCGCAACAGTAAGATCAAATGAAGAAGTTACAGTTGATTCAATCAACGCAGCTATGAAAGCAGCTTCTAATGCATCTTATGGATACACAGAAGAACCATTAGTTTCTTCAGATATTATCGGTATTACACACGGATCTTTATTTGATGCAACACAAACAATGGTTGCTAAAGTAGAAGACGGATTATATCAAGTACAAGTTGTTGCTTGGTATGACAACGAAAATTCTTACACAAGCCAAATGGTAAGAACAATTAAATATTTTGCTGAATTAGGATAATTAAATAGCAATAAAGAGCTAGTGGTGGAGGGCGGACCTTTATTGCTAGCTCATTTTTATATAAATTAAGAAAGGAAAATGAAAATGAATAAGAAAACAGTAAAAGATATTGATTTAAAAGGAAAAAAAGTATTAGTTAGATGTGACTTTAACGTACCTTATAATGAAGAAAGAGTTATCACAGATAACAGAAGAATAGTAGCTGCATTACCTACAATTAAATATTTATTAGAAAATAATTGTAAAGTAATTTTATGCTCTCACTTAGGAAGACCAAAAGGACAAGTAAAACCAGAATTTTCTTTAGACATAGTAGCTGCAGAACTTTCTAGATTATTAGGATTAGAAGTAAAACTAGCTAAAGATGTTGTTGGAGAAGATGCTAGAAACTTAGCTGCTAACTTACAAGAAGGAGAAGTTATGCTTCTTGAAAACGTAAGATATGAAGCAGGAGAAGAAAAAAATGATGAAGAATTATCAAAAGCATTTGCTTCTTTAGCAGAAGTATTTGTAAATGATGCATTCGGAACAGCTCATAGAGCACATAGTTCAACAACAGGTGTTGCAAGCTTTTTACCTGCAGTATCTGGATTCCTAATTGAAAAAGAATTAAACTTTTTAGGAACAGCTTTAGAAAATCCTGAAAGACCATTTATGGCTATTTTAGGTGGTAAAAAAGTTTCTGATAAAATTGGTGTTATTGAAGCCTTAATTGAAAAAGTTGATGTATTAATGATTGGTGGAGCTATGGCTTACACATTCTTTAAATCAATGGGATATAGTGTTGGAAATTCAATTTGTGAAGAAGATAAATTAGATTTAGCTCAAGAATTAATGGAAAAAGCTAAAGCTAAAGGTGTTAAATTAATGTTACCAGTTGATACAAAAGTTGGTAAAGAATTTGATCCAAATACAGAAAGTAAAACAGTTAAATATACAGAAATTCCTGATGGATGGGAAGGATATGATATTGGTCAAGAAACAATTGAAATGTATGCAAACGAATTAAAAAATGCAAAAACAGTTATCTGGAACGGACCAGTTGGATTATTCGAATTTGATCAATTTGCTATTGGAACAAACAGCATAGCAAAAGCATTAGCTGATATAGATGCAGTTAAAATAATTGGTGGTGGAGATTCAGCTGCAGCTGTTGAAAAAGCAGGATTAGCAGAAAAATTCACACACATTTCTACAGGTGGTGGAGCATCACTAGAATTCTTAGAAGGTAAAAAATTACCAGGAATTGAAGCTTTACAAGATAAATAGGAGGTCTTTTTATGAGAAGAAAAGTTATTGCAGGAAACTGGAAAATGAACATGCTTCCAAATGAAGCAATTGATTATATTCAAGCTTTTGAACCATTAGTTAAAGATGCTGATGCAGAAGTTATTTTATGTGTTCCATACACAGATTTATTCTATTGCTTAATGAATGCACAAGGAACAAATATTAAAATAGGTGCACAAAATATGCACTTTGCTGAAACAGGAGCTTACACAGGAGAAGTTTCAGGAAAAATGTTAAAATCAATAGGAGTTGAATATGTTATTATAGGCCACTCTGAAAGAAGACAATATTATAATGAAACAGATGAAACTGTAAATAAAAAATTAAAAGCTGCTTTTGAAAATGAATTAAAACCAATCGTATGTGTTGGAGAAAGTTTAGAAGAAAGAGAAGCTGGAAAAACAGAAGAAATTATTACTTCTCAAACAAGACTTGCTTTAGAAGGATTAACTCCTGACCAAGTTAAAGCAACAATTATAGCTTATGAACCAATTTGGGCTATAGGAACAGGAAAAACAGCTACTTCAGAAGATGCTAATAATTCAATAAAAGCAATAAGAGAAGAATTAAAAAGAATTTATGGAGCAGAAGTTTCTGAAGAAGTTATTATTCAATATGGTGGAAGTGTAAAATCTTCAAATGCTAAAGAATTATTCTCAACATCTGATATTGATGGTGGATTAGTTGGTGGAGCAAGTTTAAAACCAGATGAATTTAGTAAAATAGTAAATTATAATAAATAATACAGTTTTTAGGAGAAAAGAGGACGAAATAATATTATGGGAAAACTTACAATGTTAATGATACTAGATGGTTTTGGTATCAACGAAAAAGAAGAAGGAAATGGTGTAAAATTAGCTAATATCCCACATTTAAATGAAATATTAACAAAAAATCCAAATACAATAATTCACACAAGTGGATTAGAAGTAGGACTTCCAGAAGGACAAATGGGAAATTCTGAAGTTGGTCACACAAATATTGGTGCAGGAAGAATTGTATATCAAGATTTAGCAAAAATTACTAAAGCTATTGAAGATGGAGATTTCTTTAGCAGACCAGAATTTGTAAAAGCAATTGAAAATTGTAAAGCTAATAATTCAAAATTACATTTAATGGGATTATTATCTAATGGTGGTGTACATAGCCATAATCGTCATTTATATGGTCTTTTAGAATTAGCAAAAAGAAAAGATTTTGAAGATGTATATGTACATTGCTTTATGGATGGAAGAGATACTCCACCAGCATCTGGAGAAAGCTATATTGCAGAATTAGAAGAAAAAATCAAAGAAAAAGGTGTAGGTCAAATTGCAACTTTATCTGGAAGATTCTATGCAATGGATAGAGATAAGAGATGGGAAAGAGTATCAGAAGCTTATAATGCAATGGTTAATGGAGTTGGAGAAAAAGCTTTATCTGCAGTTTCTGCTATTGAAGAATCTTATCAAAAAGAAGTATTTGATGAATTTGTTAAACCAACAGTTATAACAAATAAAAATGGAGAACCAGTAGCAAAAATTGAAGATGGAGATTCAGTAATATTCTTTAATTTTAGACCAGATAGAGCTAGAGAAATAACAAGAGCAATTGTTGATAAAGAATTCGATGGATTCGAAACAAAAAAATTAAACACATATTTTGTTTGTATGACTCCTTATGATGAAACAATGCCAAATGTTGAAGTTGCTTATAGGAAAGAAGAAATTAGAAATACATTTGGAGAATACATTTCAAGAAGAGGATTAAAACAATTAAGAATTGCTGAAACAGAAAAATATGCACACGTAACATTCTTCTTTAATGGTGGAGAAGAAAAACAATATGAAGGTGAAGATAGAATTTTAGTTCCATCACCTAAAGTTGAAACATATGATTTAAAACCAGAAATGAGTGCTTACGAAGTTTGCGATAAAGTAGTTGAAGCAATTAAATCAGAAAAATATGATTCTATTATATTAAACTTTGCTAACCCAGATATGGTTGGACACACAGGTAATACAGATGCAGTTGTTAAAGCATTAGAAGCTATTGATGAATGTGCACAAAAAGTAGTAGATGCAATAAATGAAGTAAATGGTACTTTATTAATAACAGCAGATCATGGAAACTGTGAGCAAATGATTGATTATAAAACAGGAGAGCCACAAACAGCTCACACAACAAATCCTGTTCCACTTGCTATAGTTGGATTACCAAGCAATAAAAAGCTAAGAGAAGGTAGATTAGCTGATTTAGCACCAACAATGTTAGATATAATGGGCTTAGAAAAACCTGATGAAATGACAGGAGAAAGTTTGATTCAAAACTAACTTTTAGGAGAAATTTATGATAAGTTTACCAGAAGAAAAAATTTTGTATTCAGAAATACAAAAAAAGTTATTTTATATAATTCCAGAAAAATGGGAAAGTATATATTTATATGCTTCTGTAATTGACATGCCAAATCAAAAACCTGTTGGAGAAATGTATTTTTACTATTTACCAAAAGGTATAATAAAGAAAAAATTTGTTAATGGCTATGAAATTCCATCAATATTTAATATTGATGAAGAACAATATTCAAAATTAATTACAGATGTATATAATTTAATAAAACTTTTGCGTGAACGTGCAATAAAAACAAAGAGAAAAGTTTGGAGTAATATAAATATTTCAATAGAAAATTTTAAATTTAAAATAGAATTTGATTATGAAGATTTGAAAAACTCAGAATTTGATTCTTATGAACGTCATGTAATTTGGAGATATAATTATCTTAAAGAAGATAGCGAATTATTGAGCAGAAAAGATAAAAAGATAATTGATAAATATCTAAAATATACTGAAAAGCAAATTCCATTAAGAAAAGATACTTATGTAGAAGGAATATATAAACAACCTGTTAAAAACATTGTAGATTTCGAAAAAACGCTAACTGTAGAAGAGGCAATAGCTCAATCAAAATCAGATAGTGATCCTAAAGAGAAAAAGAAAAAAGGATTTTTCAAGAAAAATAAAATTGATGATGTTATAGATGAAGATGATGACGATGTAACATATAATAATCAAATATTGAATTGGAAAAAATAAAATATAAAAGGAGTATGGTTTTTACCATACTCCTTTTTTGTCGATGCCTGCCTCCAACGATAGTTAATATTAAAAATCTGAATTTAAAGTTCTAAATATTTTTGGAATGAATATATATTATTAATATTAAATTTAAAGAAAAGGACAGACTATGGAACAAATTTTAAAATATTTTCCTTCAAAAATAAAGACTCTTTTAGAAAATGAAATTCAAGATAAAAAAGAAACTTTAGAAGAAATTAGGGTTCGAGTACAGAAACCAATTATTTTAAAATATAACTCAAATGAAAAAATTATAAGATATTTAACAACTTCTGAAGAAATTTTAAGTATTTTACAACATATATGTGAAAATTCGATATATAGTTATCAAAAACAAATAGCGGAAGGTTTTGTGACTATAACTGGTGGACATAGAGTTGGAATTTCTGGTTCATGTGTTATTGAAAATGAGAAAGTAATAAATATAAATTATATAAATAGTTTGAATTTTAGAATTTCTAAACAGATTTCAGGATGTAGTGAAAATTTATTAGAAAACATGTTGGATTTAAAAAATAATACTGTATTAAACACATTAATTGTTTCTCCTCCTGGTAGCGGAAAAACTACAATATTAAGAGATTTAGTAAAACAAATATCAAGTGGAATAAAGAATTTAAAATTTAAAGGAATAAATGTTGGAGTTGTAGATGAAAGAGGTGAGATTGCAGCTTTGTATAAAGGAGTACCACAAAATGAAGTTGGAATAAAAACAGATGTAATAGATAATGTTTCAAAAAGTATAGGAATGAAAATGTTAATAAGAAGTATGGCTCCTCAAGTTATTGTTGCAGATGAGATTGGAACTTTAGAAGATGTTCAAATAATCAATTATGCAATATGTTCTGGATGTAAAGGAATTTTTACAGCACATGGAGAAAACTTTGACGATTTGTATTTAAATCCAATGATTAAAGAATTAATAAACAATCATATATTTGAAGCAATATTCTTTTTAGATACGAAAATAAAAGGAAATATAAAAGATTTTTATTTATTAGAAAAAAAGCAAATGCAGTATAAAAAACAAGAAGAAAACATTAAAGAAGAAATGACTGGAATTGAATTTTTATTAGGAGAAAATGATGAATCTAATAAAAGGTATTAATATGATTTTTATAATAATAATTTGTTCTTATATTGGGATTATAAAGGCTAAAAAATTTGAAACAAGGCTAATAGAATTAAAGAAATTTCAAAATGCTCTTACAATGTTTAAAACAAAAATTGAATTTACTTATGAACCAATAAAAAATATTTTTGAAGAAATATCTAAAATTATATATTTGGAAGAAAAAAATATATTTAAATTAGTAATAGAAAGTGAAGATGAAATAAATCAAGCTTGGAAAATTTCAGTAGATGAGTTTCATGAAGTTTTTAATAAAGAAGATATAGATGTAATAAAGATGTTTGGAAAATTGCTTGGAAAAACAGATATAGAAGGACAAGTTAGTGAGATTTTATTAACACAAAATTTAATAGAGAAGCAAATTGAAAAAGCAGAATATGAAAAATCAAAAAATTCTAAATTATATAAAAGTATGGGTGTTATTTGTGGACTTGGAATTTGCATAATTTTGGTATAGGAGTTTTTATGAATATTGATTTATTATTTAAAATTGCAGGAATTGGAATTTTAGTAGCAGTACTTCATCAAGTTCTAACAAAAGCTGGAAGAGAAGATCAAGCGATGATGACTACTTTGGCAGGAATTGTTATTGTACTTACGGTAGTTGTAAAAGAGATTAGTACTTTGTTTGAAACTGTTAGGACGGTGTTTAATTTATAATGGATATTTTAAAAATTATAGGAATAGGTTTTTTAACATTAATTGTTTCAATTATTTTAAAAGAATATAAAAAAGAATATGCAATTTATTGTGTACTTATTGGTGGAGCGATAATAATATTTTTTTCTTTGGAAACAATAAATTCTATAATTAAATTTATTAAAGAATTTTCTTTGAAGTATAATAATGGATTTATTGAAGTACTTCTAAAGATTACAGGAATATCAATTCTTACAGAATATGCAGTTAGTATATGTAAAGATTCAGGAGAAAGTTCTATTGCAAATAAAATTGATTTTGGTGGAAAAATTATAGTTATATCAATGTCTATTCCAATAATTTCAAACACGTTAAGTTCATTAACTCAATTGTTGCCATAGGAGTTTTTATGGAAGAAATTTTAAATTCTCAAGTTTCAACTTTAGGAATAAATGATTTTTTAAAACAGGCAGAAAAATATACCAAAAATGTTTTTCCAGATGTAGATATTTCAGAATTATTTGCAAGTAGTTTAACAGGAAATATTGATAATATTTTTAAATTTAGTGATTTTGGAAATCTATTTTTAAAAGAGATAAATTCTGCTTTAAACATATTAGCAAGTGTTTTAATAATAATTATTATACATAGTATATTTAAAGCTATTATAGAAAATTTAGGAAATACATCATCAAGTCAAATCGCTTATTTTATTCAATATCTTGCTATTGTTACAATCATTGTTAATTCTTTTGTATCAATTTTAGATATTACTAAAGATTCTATAAATGAAATTATAAATTTTATGAATATGCTTGTACCAATATTTGTAACACTAATGATTACAACAGGAAATTTAGTTACAACAAACATAACACAACCAATATTAATATTTTTAATAAATTTTATTGGTAATTTTATAAATGTATTTTTAATGCCAATGCTATTAATTTCAATTACATTATCTATAATTTCTAATATTTCAGATAAAGTTCAAATCGATAGATTATCAAAGTTTTTTAAATCATCAATAATTTGGATTTTAGGAATTATTTTAACTGTTTTTACTTGTGTATTATCGATTGAAGGGACATTAAGTAGTTCTGTTGATGGCTTAACTAGTAAAACTGCTAAAGCTGCTGTTTCTAATTTTATTCCTGTTGTAGGAAAAATAATGGGAGATACAGTTGAAACTGTAATTGGATGTGCGAATATATTAAAAAATTCAGTAGGAATTATTGGAGTAATAATTATAATTGGAATTAGTTTAATTCCTGTTATAAAAATTTCTATATTATGGTTTGCGTTTAATATAACCTCTAGTATTTGTGAAATTGTAGCAGATACAAAAATAGTTAAATTGCTGGGAAATATTGCAGATAGCTATAAAATATTGCTAGCTATTTTAATTTCTGTTTCTATAATGTTCATTATAGGAATAACAATTGTTATAAAAATCACAAATAGTTCACTTATGTTTAGGTAAAAATATGATTTTAAAAATAAGACAGTGGTGTGAAGAATTAATAATCGCTATAGTTCTTTGCATTATAATTGAAAGTTTAATTCCAAATGGAAATAATAAAAAATATGCCAAAGTTATTATTGGAATTTATATAATTTTTGTAACACTAAATCCAATACTAGAAATATTAAATTATGATTTTGAATTTAATCAAATATTTGAGCAAGAATTTGAAGAAGTCAATAGCAATTTAAATTATGATATGAAAGATATATATATTCTTGGAATAGAAGGAAGCATAAAACAAGATATAGAAGGATTAGGATATCAAGTAGAAGAGGTTGGTATTTTATTAGATATTAATTATGAAAATATCGAAAAAATTGAAATTGAGATTTTGCAAGATAAAAATAATCAAACGAATTTAAAAAATGAAAATTTTGATAAAAATTATCAAGATATTTTTGAAATTTTAAAACAAAATTATTTAGTTAATGAAGATAAGATTTTATTAAGTTTTAAATAGGGGGATTTATGCTAGATAAAATTAAAAAAATTTTTACTAACAAAGATAAAAAAATAGAAAATCTTGTATCATTTTTGATTATTTTAATTATTACTTTAATTGTTATTAATAAAATTTTAGAAGAGGAAGAAAATGTGGAAGCGGATTATCAAAATCAAACAGGAGTGGAACTTGCAAGTGAAGAACTTTCTTCCTCAGAAACAATAGATAATAATGATTTGGAAAAAAGATTAGAAAATATTTTAAGTAAAATTTCAGGTGTTGGAAATGTTTCTGTTCTTCTTACATATACTCAAACAAGTTCAAGAATTCCAATTTATAATATTAATTCAAGTGTTAGTACTATTGAAGAAAAAGATACTTCTGGAGTGAGTAAAGTTACAGAAACAGAGAATATGCAAAAAGAAGTTATTTCAGATAATGATTCTGGAATTGTAACAGAGAAAATAGTTATGCCTGTTGTAGAAGGTGCAATTATAACAGCAGAAGGAGCTTCGAATTCTAATGTAAAAAGTAATATAATTGCTGCTGTTGAAGCTGTTACTGGAGTTGCTACTCATAAAATTCAAGTTTTCGAAATGGAGGAATAATTGTGAAATATAATAAAGAATATATAAAACAAATTGGATTAATTTTAACTGGTTTTTTATTAATTGGTATTGGTTATTTCAATTATAGTTTTGATGATAAACAAAATAAAACACTAGAAGTGGCATCAGCTCCGAAAGAAGAAATATCAGAAGCGAGAAATGAAATTAATTTAGGTGATGTTCAATTAGTAAATGCAGATGCAATAGTTTCAAATAGTGCAATTGTTTCTAATGAAGAATTAAACATGGAAGAAATTGATAGTGAAAAAAGTAATTCGGTAGAAAAATTAGAGGAACAAAATAATTATTTTGAAGAAACAAGACTGGATAGAGATAGAATGTATTCTGAAATGCTTGAAACATATCAAAAATTAATTGATTCTTCAGAAACTCCACAAGATCAAAAAGCAATTGCAGCAGGAGAAATTTCTAATATAACAAAAATAAAAAATGGAATAATGATTTCAGAAAATTTGATAAAAAACAAAGGCTTTGAAGATGTTGTTATTTTAGTTAATGATAATGTTGTAAGTGTTGTTGTAAAATCATATACATTAAATAAAGAAGAAATTTCAAAAATACAAAATATAATAGAAAGAGAATTAAATGTAGAAATTAAGAATATAAACATAAGTAATAAATATTAATTTATAGATAGAAATAATTAAATTATTTAATAATTTATAAGTTAAAATAAAGTAAGGTAAAAAATTATAAACGATTTTCAAAATTTTCTAGAATATTTTTATATTAAAAACTAATAATAAACTATATGAAATTAAGTTTTCATATAGTTTATTTTTTTAGAGGTAATAATATGGCAAAGAAATCTTTAATTTGTAGTTTAGCTATATTAGTAATTTTTATGTTTTCAGGAATTTGTTTTGCAGCAAATAATGAAAATTCTATAAATCTAGGAAATGAAATTATGCAATCAATAGACAAAACAGAAGATAGTGTAAAAAATGTAGTTTCAGGGAATGTTGTAAAAGATACAGGAAATATGGTAAAAGATGGAGTTAATAATGTTGGAAATGGAGTTAGAAATATAGGAAATAATGTAGGTAATGGAATTAATAATATGGGAAACACTGTTAATAATGGAGTAAAAGATGGAATGAACGGAATTGAAAATACAGGAAATAATATGATGAATCAAAATAACGGAAATTATAATACAACAAGAACTACAGCAGAAGGAACAACAACGTATACAGGAACAAATACAATGACAACAACAACTTGGATGTGGATTATATTGGTTGTAGCTGCTGTTATTATTTTTGCTGCAATATGGTATTATGCAACTCAATCTAATAGCTAGACAAAACAAAAAACGGCTTTTTAAAAAGCCGTTTTACATATATATTAATTATTTTGATAATCTTATTAAAAGTGCTATTGCAAATAGAATTAATAAAACACCGATTGCAATTAAGATTATTGATAAAATGTTATTTAATTGTAAATTTGCTTGTTCATAACTATTGATATTAGAAACTTTTGTTACGGAAGAAGTTGATAATGTATCTAAAGTAGAAGTACTAGGATTACTTGGTGTAGGAACGTCTGATTCTGGAGTTTCTTCTTCTAAATTGGTTTCTTCAATATTTTCTTCAGCACCTTCAGAAAGAGTTTCTGGTTCTGTAATTTCTTCATCTGAGGTTGCTTGTACAAAATTAAAATTAATAGATAATATCAATAATAAAAATAAAATTAAACAAATTTTTATAGACTTAGACATATAATCCTCCTAAAAACAATACGATATAAATATAATATACAAAAAAGAAAAAAAAGTCTATAGTAAATTTAAAAATAAATAAATATAAAAGTTTTGAAAATATAGGAAAAGACGGATTTACTTTGGTAAATCCGCCTTTATGTTTCACACATAAATTATTCCACCTGAACGAGCTCGATTCCATCAAGTTCAGCAACAATTTCTTCAGCCATCTGAATGTTATCTAAGTGCATAAGATACACTTTCGTGCCATTAGAGGCAAACTCGAGGAACTTTTCGAGAGCTTCTACTAGATTGAGATGAGCAGGACTTTTGCCAACTGCAACGTCAACATAAAGTTCGTCACAACCTAAAATATCGATTTCGAAAGGTTCAAGAGTGTTTGTATCACCGGTGTAAATGATGTTTTTTCCGTTGATACTTAAAGAATAGCCGAAACATTTTCCGTGAAGCTGAGGAGTGTGATCTGTTAAAATGGAAGCATTAACCCAGTTTTTATTGCACTTTTCCACATCTGTGATAACGAACCAGTCATCGGCACATCCTTCGATAGAAAGCAGGGTTTTGATATCCTGTTTAACTGTGTTGGAAGGTGCAATGATGGTGATTACTCTGTGGAGAGTGAAGTACATATACTGTACAAAAAGGCTTAAGCCACCCACATGATCACTATGTGTGTGAGTGATATGGACATATATGTGAGTATAGTCCTTCAGCCGAAGCTGTTTTAGCTTTTGAAAAGCTGATACTGAACAGTCGATTACGACTAGTTCGTTGTTGCCAGTAACAAAGTAGGCAGATGTGTGATTTACTGCCAAGCCAGTTTCTCTACCCAAGAATGTTAATTCCATAGTTGCGAGACTCCTTTCTGTTTTGCTCTTGTGAATATAGATACTGTAAGTTGCTAACATTGTTTACTGCTCGTAACTTAGCCCATTACGAAAAAATATGCAACTGACCAAAGTATATTAGCATAATTTTTGACTTTTTGCAAATTAATATAATAATAAAATAAATGCTTGAAAAAATATTTTCTATATGTGATAATTTATATGATGTTATAATTATGATTATATTTTTTATATAAACTGACAATAACATTTTATACAAAAGTAAATGTGTGTTTATAATTTTTTTTAAAATAAAATTAATAAAAAGAGGAGGAACAAAAGATGGCAGAAAGATTTATTCTAAATGAAACATCTTATTTTGGAAGAGGAGCAAGAGTTGAACTTGCAAATGAAATTAAAACAAGAGGATTTAACAAAGTTTTAGTTGTAACAGATCAAACTTTATTAGATTGTGGAGTAGCAGGAAAAGTTATTTCAGTTTTAGAAGATGCTGGAATTGCATATGATGTATATGCAGATGTAAAACCAAATCCAACAGTAAAAAATGTACAAGATGGTGTTAATAAATGTAGAGAAACAGGAGCAGATGTTATAGTTACAGTTGGTGGTGGATCAGCTATGGATACTGCAAAAGGAATATCAATAATAATGACAAATCCAGATAGATATGATGTAGTATCATTAAATGGATTATCAAATACAGTAAATAAAGGAATGCCAGTTATAGCATTACCTACAACACATGGAACAGCAGCAGAAGTAACAATAAACTATGTTATAACAGATGAAGAAAGACAAATCAAAATGGTATGTGTAGATCCACATGATATACCAGTTTTAGCAATAGTAGATTCTGAATTAATGGAATCATTACCAAAAGGAACAGCTGCTGCAACAGGACTTGATGCTTTAACACATGCTGTTGAAGGATATATAACAAAAGCTCATAATACAATGTCAGATATGTTCCATATGAGAGCAATTGAATTAATATTTGAAAACTTACCAAAAGCTGTTAATGAAAAAGACCCAGTAGCTATTGAAAATATGGCTTTAGCTCAATACATTGCAGGTATGGGATTCTCAAATGTTGGACTTGGAATAGTTCACTCAATGGCACACCAATTAGGTGCTGTATATGATACACCACACGGAGTTGCAAATGCTATAATACTTCCAACTGTTATGAGATACAATGGTGTAGTTTGTGCAGATAGATTTAGAGAAATTCTTTGCCATATCGGAAGACCAGATGCAAGAGATTTAAATGACCAAGATGTTATAAATACATTTGTATGGATGATACAAGAATTATCAAAATCAGTTGGTGTTACTCAAACAGTTAAAGATACAGGATGCAAAGAAGAAGATATAGAAATGTTAGCTGAAAAAGCAATGGAAGATCCATGTATGCCAGGAAATCCAAGAGAAGTAACAAAAGAAGACTTCATTAGATTATATAGAGAAGCAATGTAATAAAAAAATCCTCAAGCTATTATGGCCAATATAATAGCTTGAGGACTTTTTTATCCTTCGAGAATATAAATATAAACGGGTTTATCGTTTTTCCATGCTATATGCCTGGAAGTACGTTTGACAGACTCGATATTACCTTCGGAGGAAATTTCAATTGTACTATTATCGTACCAATATACGTAATTTGAAAAGGCTTTCTGATTTCGAAGAACTTTCTTTGCAGAAAGTCTAACATATTCTCCAACCTTAACAATTTTATAAATTGCATATTGACCGTTTTCCACTTGAACAAGAAGATACATGATGTTGTTAATCTTAGCTTGGTCTTTGACAACATAGCCACGCTCAAAATCAACATGACATCCGATCATATTCTTGCAGGTTCGATTAATTCTCCGTTGATTGTATTTTCGCATTTTAGCTTTTTTCTTTTTGCTAAACTTCATGCCGGAAATATTACACTCCCTTCAATTGAACTTGATGTGTAATGAATGATATTGGCCTTACCATCCAAAAATATATACCTTAATTGGTACTTTGGAATTATAAACTATTTTATATGATTTGTAAATCGTATTGAAATTTATTAATTATAAAATTATTTTTATAAGTTTGAAATTAAAGAAATGTAATAAATAAAAAAACATTTCATATATAATTATGAGGTGATTTTTTTGGTATATATAAAATTAGAAAATGGGATTAGTAAAGATGAAGAAAAATTAAAATTTATAAAGAATAGATTTTATAAATTTAAGTATAAATTTGTGAAATTAAAAGAAGAAAAAATTGAGAATGGAAATTTATTGATTTTACCTAATTTGGAAAAGTACACTTATGAAAAGTTATCAAAATATATAAAAGTAAAATGTATTACAAAGGTATGTATATCAGACGAACTAATAGAAAATACTGAATTTGTTGAATTTTTAAACCAAGAACAAGTGGAGTTTTTTGATGGAAAATGGTTATTTAAACATATGTGCATAGATATTGTAAAATATGTGTGTAATTCTAAAAAAGGAAATTTAGGATATCAAGAAATTTCACTATTATCAAATGATATAGATAGAGTTATAAAACAAATTATTTTAGATTTAGCTCCAGAAGTTCGTGTATTAAATTTAATAACTCAAAATGAAAATAAATTTAAAAAAATAGAAAAAGAGCTTTATAATGAACAAGGAATAATTTTAAATATAAATAATAATTATCAAAAATCTTTAAGTAGAAGTGATATTATATTAAATTTTGATTTTGGAGAAGAAGAATTAAACAAATACAATATAAACTCAAAGTCATGTATTATAAATTTTAATGATGAAATAAATATAAAAGAAAAAACTTTTGAAGGGATTAATGTTAAATTTTTTGATTTAATCCTTCCAAGAAAATATATAAGAAATAGTATTTACTTAAATGATTTTAATAATGTTATTTTTTATGAAAGTTTAATATATAAAAAGACAAGTCCAGAGAATATAAAAAGAGAAATAAAAAATGATAAAATTAATATAAGTTTTTTGAATGGTAAAAATGGAAGAATTAGGAAAAATGAATATTTAAAATTATCAAAAAAAATAGCAAATTAACTTGACAAAACTAAAAATAAACCTTATTATAATTTAAGTATATGAAGTAACAATAAAGGAGGCCTTTGAAATGGGAGAAAAAGAATATTTATTAACACAAGAAGGTTACGATAATTTAGAAAAAGAATTGGAAAGATTAAAAACAGTTGAAAGATATGAAATTGCTGAAAGAATAAAAGTTGCTTTAGGTTTTGGAGATTTATCAGAAAATTCAGAATATGATGAAGCCAAAAATGCTCAAGCAAATAACGAAATAAAAATAGCTGAATTAGAAGAAAAAATCAAATATGCTAAAATTATAGATGAATCTGAAATTGATACAGAAGTTGTTCAAGTAGGAAACATTGTTAAAGTTTTAGATATGGAATTTGATGAAACTGTAGAATATACAATTGTTGGTTCAACAGAAGTTGATGTTGTAGCTAACAAAATATCAAATGAATCTCCAATTGGAATGGCTCTACTTGGTAAAAAAAGAAATAATGTAGTAGAAGTTCAAGCTCCTGTTGGAATTATAAAACTAAAAATATTATCAATAAAAAAATAATGTAAATTAAAGATATATGATTTTCATATATCTTTTTTTGTATGTTTATACATATAAAAATATTATAAATATATATAGACAAAAGGAAAAGATTTAGATATGCTAGTTATAGAATTTTTAGGAGGTAGAAAAAATGAAAAGAACTAGAGTAGCAGGATTAGTTGAAATGGAAAATGGATATGCATTAATGCATAGAATGAATGTAAAGCCAAAAGAAAATTCAAATCAACCTTTTGGAGAATATTATGTTTTTCCTGGAGGTGGAGTAGAAGGAGAGGAATCTTTTGAAGAAGGAGTTGCAAGAGAAGTTTTAGAGGAATTTGGAATAGTTGTTGAAGTAAAAGAAAAATTATATTTTAGACAAATTGGTGATGAACTTGATGAGTATTTATTTTTGTGTAAATATGTAAGTGGGACTTTAGGAACAGGAACTGGTCCAGAATTTTCAGGAGATCCTAAATATGCACATAGAGGTCAATATATTCCAACCATTGTACCAAAAGATGAAATAAAAAATATTAGATTAATACCAGAAGAATTTAAAGAAAAACTAATTAAAGATTTTAATTTATAAGTTAAAATATGAAAAGGTATTTTACTTTTTTAAACTAATAAAATAAGATTAATAATAGATTTTGGAGAATATATATGAAAGTTTATATTGTAAGACATGGTCAAACTGCTTCTAATTTAGCTAAAGTTTATAATTTTTTTGAGGAAGATATTAATTCAAATGGAATAAAACAAGCAGAAGAACTGTCAGAAAAAATAAAGGATTTAAAGTATGATGTAGTATATTGCTCACCTCTTTTAAGAGCAAAACATACAGCAGAAATTATTAATAGAAATAAAATAGAAACTATTTTTGATAAAAGACTTGAAGAAAGAAATCCAGGAAATTTGGAAGGAAGACCATGGGATACAACCGATAGAGATGAATATTGGAACTATTATTCAGAAGTTCAATTTGGAACAGAAGAAAGTGTAAAACATTTATTCTCAAGAGTTCATGAATTTTTAGAAGAATTAAAAACTAAAAAACATGAAAGTGTATTGGTGGTTGCTCATAGTGGTGTTTCTAAAGCATTTTATGCATATTTTAAGGGAATACCAGAAGATGGAAAATTTTTAAACTTAGGATTAAAAAACGGAGAAATTGCTGAGTATGAAATATAATTTTTAATAAAATTTATTGAATAGAGAAAAGTTTGTTTTTATGAGAAATAAATAAAATTTTTAAATAAAACTTTTCATAAAACAAGTATTGGAAAGTTATGTTATCACTAAGCTTGAAGCTTATTTAAAAATATAAAAAATATGTAAAAAAATAGTGAAAAATAAAAACTTTTATGATAGAATACAAAAAGTATAATTGTATACTTAATTTTTAAAATTAAATATAAAAGGAGAAGGGTAATGGTAGCCTATAAAAGAGTTTTATTAAAATTAAGCGGTGAAGCTTTATCTGGAAAAGAAGGTCATGGAATTGATCCAGAAGTTGTTGGAGCAATATGTGATAAAGTTAAAGAAATTGTAGATATGGGAGTTCAAGTATCAATAGTTGTCGGAGGAGGAAACTTCTGGAGAGGACTAAAAAATGGTAAAAAAATGAACGACAGAGCTACAGCTGATTACATGGGAATGCTTGCTACAGCAATGAACGGTTTAGCACTTCAAGATGCTTTAGAGTACAGAGGACTATACACAAGATTACAAACTGCAATAGAAATGAGAGAAATTGCAGAACCTTATATAAAAAGAAAAGCAGAAAAACATTTAGATAGAGGAAGAGTAGTGATATTTGCTTGTGGTACAGGGCATCCATTCTTTTCAACAGACACTGCAGCAGCTTTAAGAGCAGCTGAAACAGAATCAGAAGTAATATTACTAGCAAAAACAATAGATGGAGTATATTCAGCAGATCCAAAATTAGATCCAACTGCTGTAAAATATGACAAAATTTCTTATAGAGAAGTTTTAGATCAAGATTTAAAAGTTATGGATTCAACAGCAACAGCATTATGCAAAGATAATAATATTCCATTATTAGTATTTGCAATTAGTGATCCAGAAAATATAGTAAGAGCTGTAAAAGGTGAAAATGTAGGTACAGTAGTATCTTAAAATAAATTGCATAAATTAGTTAATGCAACAAAAAATATATATGAAATTGAAAGGAAGTTAAAGTTATGAATTTACAAGAATTAGAAGGAAGAATGCAAAAATCAATAGATGTATTTAGCCAAAATTTATCAGAAGTTAGAGCAGGAAGAGCAAATCCTGCAATATTAAACAGAATTACTGTTGAGTATTATGGAGTTCCAACTCCAATTAACCAAGTTGCTGGAATTTCAGTTCCAGAAGCTAGAACAATAGTTATTCAACCATGGGATGCTAGTGTATTAAAAGCAATTGAAAAAGCTATTTTAGCATCTGATATTGGATTAAATCCAAACAATGATGGAAAAGTTATTAGATTAAATTTCCCTGAATTAACAGCTGATAGAAGAAAAGAATTAGCTAAAGACGTTAGAAAACTTGCTGAAGAAGCAAAAGTTAGTGTTCGTGCTATAAGAAGAGATGGTATGGACGAAGTTAAAGATGAACAAAAAAGATCAGAAATAACAGAAGACCAAAAAGCAGATTTTGAAGATAAAATTCAAAAATTAACAGACAAATATGTTGCAGAAATAGACAAATTATTAGAAAACAAAGAAAAAGAAATAATGAGTATATAGTTGGAGTAAATATGGAAGAAAGAATTATGCCAAAACATATTGCTATCATAATGGATGGTAATAGAAGATGGGCTAAACAAAGAAATTTGCCAGTAAAACTTGGACACAAACAAGGAGCTGAAACTTTAAAAAAAGTTGTAAGATACGCAAATAAAATTGGTATAAAATATGTAACTGTATATGCATTTTCAACAGAAAATTGGAAAAGAAGTGAAGAAGAAGTAAGTGCATTAATGAATTTACTAGAAACTTATTTAGACGATTTTGCAAAAGAAGCAGATACAGAAAATATAGTAATTAGAGTTTTAGGTAATATGACTCAATTATCAGAATCATTGCAAGAAAGTATTGCAAAAACAATAAAAAGAACAGAAAACAATACAGGAACAATTTTTAATATAGCATTAAATTATGGTGGTAGAGATGAGATAACTAATGCTGCTAAAAATCTTGCAAAAGACGTTAAAGATGGAAAAGTAGAACTAGAAAATATTTCAGAAGAGCTATTCGCTAAATACTTATATACTAAAGATGATCCTGATCCAGATTTATTAATAAGAACAAGTGGAGAATTAAGATTAAGTGGTTTCTTACCATGGCAATCTACATACTCTGAATTCTTGTTTTTAGATAAACTTTGGCCAGACTTTTCAAATGAAGATTTAGATAATGCAATAGATGTATTTTCTAAAAGAAACAGAAAATTTGGTGCAAAATAAAATATAAAACGAAGGATAGTGTGGAAAAAATGATGAAAAGAGTTATTACAGCACTTATAGGTTTTCCTATTGTTGTTGCTGTGCTTGCATTTGCAAATAAATATATAGTTGATGTAATTGTTACAATAGTTGCACTAATTGCAATGAATGAATATATAAAATGTGTTGCGCATAAAGATGTTCATGTAATTAAATGGATTAGTTATTTAAGTGTTTTGGGAATTGCATTTATACATGTAATTCCAGTAAGTTTGTATATGAATATGCTATTGTTTGCAATACCAGTATTATTAATGATTTTGTTTTTTCATGTTATAGTAACTGATATGAAAATAACATTTCAAGATGTTGCTTATACATTATTAGGAATTGTATATGTATATTCATTTTTAGTATTTTTAGCAGCTATTTTTGGAATTGAAGGTAAAGTTTCAGGAAAAATATTAATATGGTATGTATTTTGTTCGGCTTGGGGAACAGATGTGTTTGCATATTTAGTAGGAATGAAATTTGGAAAACATAAATTTAGTAAAGTAAGTCCTAAAAAATCAATAGAAGGGTGTGTAGCAGGAATAGTTGGAGCTTTAGTCCTATGTTTACTTTATACATTAATCATAAATACAATTTTTGGATTTTCAGTGCCATATTTATGGATAGCACTTATGAGTATAATATTAAGTGTAATTGGGCAAATTGGTGATTTCTCAGCGTCTGTTATTAAAAGATTTTTTGAAGTAAAAGATTATAGTAACTTATTCCCAGGACATGGTGGAATGTTAGATAGAATAGATAGTGTAATGTTTATAGCACCATTTGCTTATATGTTAATTCTAATAATTTTGTAGGAGGAATAAATTGACATTTTTAATTAACGCTTTTAAAATAATATTTTTATTAGGATTTTTAGTTTTTATACACGAAGGAGGTCATTTCTTAGCAGCAAGATTTTTCAAAGTAAAAGTTGAAGAATTTTCTATAGGATTTGGACCAAAAATATTTACTAAAAAGGGAAAAGAAACTGTATATACTGTTGGATGTATTCCTTTTGGTGGATATGTAAAAATGCTTGGAGAAGAAGAAAGAAGTGAAGATGAAGGCTCATTTAATAAAGCCAAAGTTCTTCATAGAATAATAATTGTTGCAGCAGGTGCAATAGTAAATATTATTTTTGCGATTATTGTATTCTTTTTCTTATCAATCTTTTCTGGATATAATATTTCAACAACAGTTAGTGAGATTATTCCAGAAGCACAAGCTAATTTAGTAGGAATTGAAATTCGGTGATAAAATCATAAAAATAAATGATGAGAAAATTAGATTAAAATCAGATATATCAAGTGCTTTATATGGATCTGATGGAAGTGAAGTTAAAGTGGTTGTTGAAAGAAATGGCGAAGAATTAGAATTCAATGTAAAACCAACAGAATACGAAGAAAATACTTATATATTAGGTATTCAAGTTGCTTTAATTGATGCAACTTGGAAAGAAAAATTATATTATGGATTTTGGGAAACAGTAAATTTTGTTGAATCAATGTTTGAATCAGTAAAATTATTGTTTACTGGAAATATAAAAATCGATCAAATGACAGGACCAATCGGAATTTCTGAAATAGTAGTAAAATCTGATGGAATATATAATTTTATATATTTATTATGTTTAATTTCCTTATCTTTAGGAGTAACAAATCTTTTGCCAATTCCAGCATTAGATGGAGGAAGAATAGTTTTACTAATTATTGAAGGAATAAGAGGAAAAGCACTAAAAGAAGAAATAGAATTAGGGATACAATCAGCTGGCTTTTTACTATTAATTTTACTATCACTTTATGTGTCTTATAAAGATATTTTAAGAATTTTTTAATAAGGAAAGAGTGAAGAATTATGAAATGTAGAATTTGTGGAGCTAAATTAAAAAAAGATGGAGATATTTGTACTAACTGTTACAAAGAATTCCAAGAGGAAGAAGATTTAAAAAAAGATACTAACGAAAAATTAAAATTAAAAAGAAAATATTCTATTAATTATGAAATATCAAAATGCACAGAATTAATCATTTTAGCGATACTTTCAATAATATTATGTGTGTCTGCTGGTGGATTTTTAGAGGCACTAGCTGTTGTATTAATATTTGCAGCAGTTATTGGACTAGTGCTTTTTGTAGATAAAAGATTAGCAATGGCTACAAAAGCAGTTTTTTATGAGAAAAAAGCTGTATATACTTTTAAATTTTTATTTATGGATGTAACTAAAGTTGTAAAATATTCAGAAATTGCTGATGTAAGATATTTCCAAACCCGTAGACAAAAGAAATTTGGATTTGGTGACTTATGTGTTTATGCCAAAGGAGTTATTCCAGGTTCTGGATATTTAAACGGATTCCAAATTAAAAATATAGAAAATGTTGAAGAAGTTTTAAAACAAATTGGTGAAATAGTAGGACCAATTGAGGAAGAATAAAAGAAGAGGAAAATATGCCAAAATATATAAAAGAAGTTTTCAATGATTATGTGGTTGATAATAATTTAATAGAAGCAGAAATTGAGAATATAAATTTATATAAAAAAACAAATAAATTACAAATAAAGATAGCATCTTCAAAGGTTATTACTTTACAAGACATAGAGAGTTTTGAAGAATATTTGGTAAATGCTTTTAAGGTAAGTAAGGCTTCTATTGATATAAATTATAAAGATTTAGAAATAGAACAAACCATATCAGAAAATTGGAATAATATAATAAAATATATTGCCAAAAAAGAACCTTTTAGTAAAGCAATTTTAACAAATAGCAAAATAGAAATAAATGACTCAAATGTTAATGTAAAGCTAGCTATGAAGGGTGCTTCTTTTTTGATTGCGCAAAAATTCGATAAAGGTTTAGAGCATTTACTTGGAAATCTTTATAATAAACAATATACTGTTGAGTTCACAGAAAATGTTTCAAAAGATTTTGAAAAAGAACTTATAGAAAGAAGAAAACAAGAAGAAAAAGAAGCTTTAATGGAACTTGAGAGACAAGCTCAAATTGAAGTTGAACAAGCAAAAGAGAGAAAGAAACAAGAAAAAGAAGCTGAAAAAGAAAGAAATCGTGAAGAAGAAGAAAAATTAAAAGAAGAATTAAGAAAACAAAATCCAGAGCTTGCTGCAAAAATTGAAGCACATCAAAATAAAGCTCCTGAAGTTAAAGATGAAGCTTCACCTTTAATTTTAGGCAGAAGCATGATGATTAGAACTGAACTTGTAAAAATAGAAAATATTCCAATGACTGAAGATGCAGATATGAGAGTTTGCGTTGATGGAGAAATTTTAGAAGGTTCAATAGATTCAAGAGATATTAAAGATGAAAAAGTTATATTAATGTTTAATCTTTTTGATGGAACAAGTACAATTGGATGTAAAGCATTTTTACAAAAAGATAAATTTAAAGAAGTTAAAGGAAGAATATCTTCTGCAAAAGGACTAAGAATTGAAGGGCAAGCAAAATATAGTCCATATTCAAGAGAAGTTGAAATTATGGCAAATACCATATTAGAATCAACTGGTTTCAAAAAAGAAAAGAGAATGGATAACGCTCCTGAAAAAAGAGTTGAACTTCATATGCATACTCAAATGAGCCAAATGGATGCGATTACTCCATGCGCAGATTTAATAAAAAGAGCGATTTCTTGGGGATGGAACTCAATTGCAATCACAGACCATGGTGTTGTTCAAAGTTTTCCGGATGCTCATAAACTTTTAGGAAAAGTTGGAGATGTTATAAAAGTTATATATGGTGTAGAAGCTTATTTCTGTCCAGATAAAGACCCTGCAGTTGTAAATTCAAAAGGTCAAGACATAGATACAGAATATTGTGTGTTCGACTTAGAAACTACAGGTATCTCACATATAACAGAAAAAATAACTGAAATAGGAATTATAAAAATTAAAAATGGTGAAATTATAGATACTTTTGAAACTTTTGTAAATCCAGAAAAACCAATACCACCAGAAGTTGTAGAAGTTACTCATATAACAGATGATATGGTAAAAGATGCAGAAACAATAGATAAAATAATGCCAAAAGTTTTGGAATTTATGAATGGTTCTGTATTAGTTGCTCACAATGCTGATTTTGATATTGGATATATGAAATACAATTGTGAACAATTAGGATTACCATTTAATTTTACTCATATAGATACACTTCGTTTAGCAAAAGCTATATTCCCAGAATTTTCAAGATATAAATTAGGTTTTATAGCTGATAAATTAGGAATAAAAGTTGAAGTTGCTCACCGTGCTTTAGATGACGTAAAAACTTTAGTACAAGTATTTAATGAAATGATATTAAAAGCAAAAGATAGAGATGCAAAAACTATAGATGATTTTGATAATGTTTTTGAAACAGATTTTAGAAAATTACCAGCATATCACATGATAATTTTAGCAAAAGACTATGTTGGTCTAAAAAATCTTTATAAATTAGTATCTTATTCACATTTAGATTATTTCTATAAAAAACCTAGAATTTTAAAATCAATGCTTAATCAATATAGAGAAGGTTTAATTATAGGAAGTGCCTGTGAAGCAGGTGAATTATATAGAGCAATTGTACAAGGAAAATCTGATGAAGATTTAGAAGAAATTGCAAGTTATTATGATTATTTAGAAATTCAACCTTTAGCAAATAATGAATACATGATTCGTGAAGGACAAGTTGAAGGTTGGGACACTTTAAGAAACTTCAATAAGAAAATTGTGGAATTAGGAGAAAAAATGAACAAACCGGTAGTTGCTACCTGTGATGTTCACTTTATGGATCCACAAGATGAAGTATATAGAAGAATACTTCAAGCTGGTCAAAAATATGATGATGCAGATAATCAAGCACCATTATATTTAAGAACAACAGAAGAAATGCTTGAAGAATTTAGTTATTTAGGTGAAGAAAAAGCTTATGAAGTTGTTGTAACAAATACAAATAAAGTAGCAGATATGTGTGAAAGAATAAGACCAATTTCACCTGAAAAATGTCCACCTCATATTCCAGGATGCGAGGAAGATATTAAAAGAATTACATTTGAAAAAGCACATGAATTATATGGAGATCCACTTCCAGAATTGATTCAAACAAGACTTGATAAAGAATTAAATTCTATAATAAATAACGGATATTCCGTAATGTATATTATAGCTCAAAAGTTGGTTTGGAAGTCAAACGAAGATGGTTACATAGTAGGTTCTAGAGGTTCTGTAGGGTCATCACTTGTTGCGTTTATGACAGGTATTACAGAAGTAAATTCTCTGCAACCACATTATAGATGTCCAAAATGTAAATATTCAGATTTTACAGATTATGGAATTGGAAATGGGTTTGACCTTCCAGATAAAGATTGTCCAAAATGTGGAACAAAGCTTGCTAAAGATGGAATGGATATTCCATTCGAAACATTTCTTGGATTTAATGGAGATAAAGAGCCTGATATTGACTTAAACTTCTCAGGTGAATATCAAGCAAAAGCTCATAAATATACAGAGGTTATATTTGGAAAAGGTACAACATTTAAAGCTGGAACTGTTGGTACAGTTGCTGATAAAACAGCTTTTGGATATGCAAAAAATTATTTCGAAGAAAGAAATATAATAAAACCAAATGCAGAAGTTGCCAGAGTTTCTACTGGTTGTGTTGGTGTAAAAAGAACTACAGGACAACACCCAGGTGGAATTATAGTTGTTCCAAAGGGAAGAGAGATTTTCGAATTTACTCCTGTACAACACCCTGCAGATGATGCTGGTTCTGATATTGTAACAACTCACTTTGATTATCACTCAATAGATGCAAACCTATTGAAACTTGATATTCTGGGTCATGACGATCCGACTGTTATTCGTATGCTTCAAGATTTAAGTGGAATTGCACCAACTGAGATACCTTTAGATGATAAAGAAACTATGTCAATATTCAATTCGACTGATGCTTTAGGTGTTACACCAGAACAAATTGGGTCAGAAGTTGGAACTTTTGGTATACCAGAATATGGTACAAAATTTGCTCGAGGAATGCTTGTGGACACACGTCCAACTACATTTGACGAGTTAATTCGTTTATCTGGTTTATCACATGGTACTGACGTTTGGCTAGGTAATGCTCAAACTTTAATTGAAGAAGGGGTAGTTACTCTAAAAGAAGCAATATGTTGTCGTGATGATATCATGGTTTATTTAATGAAAAGAGGTTTACCACCAGATAAAGCTTTCAAAATAATGGAAACTGTTCGTAAAGGAAAAGCTTTAAAAGATCCTGAAAAATGGGAAGGTTTCAAACAAATAATGAAAGATTTTGATATACCGGATTGGTATGTAAAATCTTGTGAAAAAATAAAATACATGTTCCCGAAAGCCCATGCTGCAGCTTATGTTACAAATGCTTTTAGAATTGCTTGGTTTAAGGTTCATATGCCTCTTGCTTATTATGCTGCATATTTTTCAATAAGAGCAAAAGCATTTGATGCTGAATTTATGATAAATGGAAAAAGAGTTGTTGAAGAAAAGATGAAAGAAATTAATTCTCTTGGCAATAATGCTGCTCCAAAAGACAAGGAAATGTATGATGATTTAGAGCTTGTTCATGAAATGTATGAAAGAGGCTTTGAATTTTTACCTGTTGATTTATATAAATCACATAGTACAAAATTCTTAATTGAAGATGGAAAACTTCGTCCACCATTAAACTCAATTGCAGGTCTTGGAAATGTTGCTGCTGAGAGTATTTATGCGGCTAGATGTGAAGAGCCTTTTGAGTGTATTGAGGATATGCAAGCTCGTTCTAAAATTGGTAAATCTGTTACTGAACTTTTAGAGAAGTTTGGTTGCTTAAAAGGTATGACAAAATCAAATCAAATGAGTTTATTTGTGTAGAAGTATTATCAAATAAAGTATATATGATTTTATATAGTTAAATATTATTTAATTGATTATCAAATTATTATATTATTACTTCAGTTTTTACAATCAAGTACTTTTTACAGAAGTTCTAGGATTAATTTTTGTAGCGCCCTCAAAGTAAATTTGAGATTCCCTACAAAAATTTCTCTAAGAACTTCTAAGTTCAAAGTACTTTCAATTCCAAAACTTCATCCATAATATAATTAATTTGATAATTACTAAATAAATATTAATTTCTTTAAATTATTTTATAGAGATTATGAAAGGAAAGATTATGAAAGCTTTGCTTGGATTAATTAATTGGAAATATGTTTTAATTTATGTACTTACTATAAATGTTATTGGATTTCTTGCTATGGGGATTGATAAATTGAAAGCTAAAAAAGATTGGTGGAGAATTCCAGAAGGCACTTTAATGATGCTTTGCTTACTTGGTGGTGGAATTGGAACAATAGCTGGTATGTATACTTTTAGACATAAGACTAAAAAATTAAAATTTACAGTTGGTATGCCAACAATTTTAATTGCTGAAATTGCTTTAATAATATATTTGTTTGTTAAATATTATTAAAAAGATAAATTAAATATTGTGTAAATTTTTTATATAAAATTTTATAAAAATATATTTTATACAAATACTAGAAGTATCTTGATTTTTAAGGAAGTTAAGATATAATTTTGTTGTGATAAAATATTTTAGGATGTAGAATATGAAAAAATTAGTTAGTTTAACATATCCACAAAAATCAATACTACTTACAGAAAAGTTTTATAAAAATACTTCTGTTAATAATATTTGTGGAACAGCAATTATAGATTCTGTTCTTGATTTTGATGCTTTGAAACAAGCAATAGAAACAGTAATAAAAGAAAATGATGTTTTTCATATTCAATTAATTCAAAAAGCAAATGAAGTAAAACAATTTATATCTGAGAAAACAATTCCAGATATTGAAATTATAGATATAAAAGATAAATCAGAAGTTGATCAAATTGAAAATATGCTTATGGCAAAACATTTTTCTTTATTTGAGTCAGCTTTATATGAATTTAAAATTTTTAGATTTGAAAATGGTGCTGGTGGATTTTTATTAAACATTCATCACATTCTTTCTGATGGTTGGACTTTAGGTTTAACTTGTAGAAAAATAATGAAAGCATATTCAAATATAAAAAATAATATTGCTAGTGAAGATGTAGAATTTTCATATATTGATTATGCAGAAAATGAAAAAGAATATTTTAATAGTTCAAAATTTTTAAAAGATAAAGAATACTGGAATGAGTTATTTTCAAATAATATAAATCCAGCAATTTTACCTTCAGATAGTTCTGAGAAAAATACAGAATTTTCATGCCTTGGAGAAAGATTAACTTTCTCTATTCCTAAAGCCAAAATGAAATTAATTAATGAATATTGTAATAAAAATAAGCTTACAGTATTTAATTTCCTTATGGCTGTTTATTCGGTTTATATTTCAAAAATCATTAATTCAAAGGAATTTAGTATTGGTACTCCAATATTAAATAGAACTAATTTTAAAGAAAAAAACATTGTAGGAATGTTTGTAAATGTTGTTCCTTTTAAAGTAAATGTGGAACCAGATACAGACTTTATTAGTTTTGCAAATGAAATTTCTAAAGATACTGTTTCTTTACTTAGACATCAAAAATATCCATATCAAATGTTATTAGAAGAGCTAAGAAAAAAAGATTCTTCAGTTCCAAATTTATATAACATTGTTCTTTCATATCAATTAACAAAAGCTAACAACGAAACTGAATACAAATATTCAACAAGATGGGCATTTAATAAAAATGTAACTGATGATATGACTATACAATTTTTAGATTTAGATGAAGAAGGAATATTAACAGTATGTTATGATTTTAAAAAATTGAAATATTCTGATGAATATGTAAAAAATATGCATTCTAGAATTATGGAAATGATTAATAGAATTTTAGATACTGATAAAGTTTTAATTAAAGATATTGAAATAATTACTGAAAACGAAAAAAGAAAGCTTTTAGTGGATTTTAATGATACAACTTTAAAATATAATAAAAACAAAAATGTTATAAAATATTTTAAAGAAATGGTAAAAAAATACCCAGAAAAAGAAGCTGTAATTTTTGAAAATAGAAGTATGACATATAAAGAATTAGATGAAAAATCTAATATTTTAGCTAATAGTTTAAAACTAGAAGGTGCAAAATATAAAGATATTATAGGTATTTGTGTTAATCGTTCTTTAGAACTTGCAATTGGACTTTTAGCAATATTAAAAATTGGTGGGGCATATCTTCCAATAGATCCAGAATATCCAGAAGAGAGAATAGAATATATGTTATTAGATAGTGGTGCTAAAATGCTATTATCTAATAAGAAAACTCAAAAAATTATAAATGAAAAATTAAATATTAAAAAAGTTGATATTGGCTTAGAGTCAACTGCTTATAATAGAGAAAATGTTGAAGTTGAAGAAAGTATAAAACCAGAAGATTTAATTTATTTAATATATACTTCTGGTTCAACTGGGAAACCAAAAGGAGTTATGCTAAAACATAAAAATATAAATAACTTTTTACTAGGAACAAAAGAAATAATTAAATTTGCTCCTGAAAAAGTAATGGTTTCAATAACAACAATATGTTTTGATATATTTGTTTTAGAATTTTGGGGAGCTTTAACTTCTGGAATGACTTTAGTACTGGCAAATGAGTTAGAGCAAAATAATTCTGAAAAATTAAATAAAGTATGTTTAGAAAATAATGTAACAATGATTCAAACAACTCCATCAAGATTTAAAGCATTATTAGAAAATAAAAATACAACAGAATTTATTAAAAATATGACAGATATAATGGTTGGTGGTGAAGGGCTTCCAAAAGGGCTTGTAGAAAAATTTGAAAACTTAACAAAAGCAAATATATTTAATATGTATGGGCCAACAGAAACAGCAGTGTGGTCAACTATTAAAAAAATAAAATCAAAAAATATGATTACAATTGGTAAACCGATTGCAAATACAAAATGTTATATATTAGATAAAGATAAAAATTTACTTCCAACATATACACCAGGTGAATTATATATTGGTGGAGATGGTGTATCAAATGGATATTTAAATAGAGAAGAACTTACAAAAGAAAAGTTTGTAAAATCTCCATTTGAGAAAAATCAAATAATATATAATACAAATGATTTAGCTTATTATACAAATAGTGGAGAAATTGTTCATTTGGGAAGAACAGATTTCCAAGTTAAAATTCGTGGTTATAGAGTTGAACTTGAAGAAATTGAAAATAAAATAAACCAAATTCCTGAAATATTAAATAATGTTGTAATTGCAGATGAAAATCAAAAATATTTAATTTGCTATTATATTTCAGAAGAAGAACAAGATACAAATAAAATAACATCAATTTTACTAAAAGACTTGCCTAACTATATGATACCAGCAGTATATTTTAAAATTGATAAATTTCCGCTTACTCCAAATGGTAAGCTTGATAGAAAAAAACTTCCAAAAATAAAACTTGAAACATCAAATATAGAAAAAGGTAAAACAAAAACAGAAAAAACGTTATCTAAGATTATATGTAAAACTTTAGAAGTTGAAGAGGTCGATATAGATACTCCATTTATGGTTCTTGGATTAGACTCTTTAGGAATTATAGAAGTTCAAACATTATTACTTCAATATAATTATAATTTGAATACACAAGATTTTTATAAATATACAACAATAAGAACTTTAGCTGAAAATATTGACAGTAATAATTCGACTTATAAAGAACAAGATGCTCAAATACCAGATAAATTTAAACATAATATAGATGAATTATCAGAAGTACTAGATAAGAAAGATTTAGATAATGAAGTTTTAGGAAATGTATTTTTAACAGGAGCTAATGGCTTTATTGGAATTCATTTATTAAATGAAATTTTAAAAACTACAACTTCAAAAATATATTGTTTAGTTAGAGGTAAAAAAGATAAGTCACCAAAAGATAGATTAATTGAACAATATAAATTCTATTTTGATGAAGATTTGTCAAATTATTTAGATAAAAGAGTATTGGTTGTTGATGGCTCTATTTCTGAGAAAAATATCGGTCTTGATGAAAATATAATAAAAGAAATAAAAAATAGTGTATCAACAGTAATCCATACAGCAGCAAGAGTAAAACATTATGGCAATTATGAAGATTTTAAAACCATAAATATTGAGGGAACAAGAAATGTTGCAGAATTTTCTTATGAAAATAAGCTAAGATTTATACATATATCATCAATAAGTGTTTCTGGAAATTATTTAGTAAAACAAGATAATAGAAATGTCGAATTTTCTGAAAATAATTTATATATTGGACAAAATTATATGGACAATGTATATGTTAATAGTAAATTTGAAGCAGAAAAAATTGTTTTAGAATATATGGAAAAAAGCTTAGTTGCACAAATTCATAGAATTGGAATTTTATCTGGTAGAGCTCTAGATGGAAAATTCCAAGAAAATATAAATGAAAATGCTTTTTATACAAGAATAAAATCTATGGTAGTATTAGGTTGTGTATCTGAAGAAATGTTGGAACAAAAAATTGAATTTACTCCAGTAGATACTTGTTCTAAAGCAATAATAAATCTTGCAAAAAATAAAATAGCAGATAATAAAGTATTTCATTTGTATAATCACAATTTTGTTGAAATAAAAGAAATAATTGATGTATTAGTTTCTTTCGGAATTAATATAGAAAAAGTTTCAGAAAAAGATTTTCAAGAAAGAATTGTTGAAATTTCAAAAAGTAAAAATGCTCAAATTTTATTTGGAATTATAAATGATATAAATAATACAAAAAACTCAAATATTTCTATTGACTATAATTTCTCAGTAAATATAAAATCAGAATATACAAAAAAATATTTAAGTTTATTAAAATCAGAGTGGAAAAAAATAGATAAAAAATATATAGAAAAAATAGTAAAATACATGAGAGAAGTGAATTTTATTTAAAATTAATCGGAGGGATACTTGTGAGAAATAAGAAAAAAATAAAATGGAATAGTACACCAAGTAATATAATTTCTTTTAGATATGCTGCTATAGCATTTATAATTATATTAATTTTGATGATGATAATACCTAAAATTTTAAATTATGGACCAGGAACAATAAATACTCCATTTGATGTTCAAATGTCATACATATCTTTTAATACACAATTTTTGATTTTAGGAATTGTAATTGTATTAGGAATCGTATTTTTCACAAAGTTTGCATTAAAAGATATTGATAAATGGTATAAAATGTCTTTAACCAAAAGATATAGTGATAAAGAACAAATAAAATTAATTAGAAAAAAATGTTTAACACTACCATATCAATTTTATATGTTTGAGATTTTAACACCATCAATAATAACAATACTAGTTTTATCTTTAACGGGTAGCCACTTAAGTATAATGATTGCAAAAATAATAATATTATTAGCATCATTTTCAATATTGTTAGGTGTTGTGTCTTTCATATTTTCAAAGAATTTATATGATGAAATTTTAACACAAACATATATTGAAGGTTCAGACATTGGTTTTAGAGTTAGCTTAAGAAAAAGAATTATGATACTAGTATTTCCAATTTGTATAGCTGCAATTATTCTTACAGCTTTAGTTGGATATTCAGTAAGTGTAATAGAAAAAGAAGATGTTTTGTATAGCGTATATAATAAAATTTTAACAGAGAAATTTGACACAGAAAAAGTTTATACAAACGCTGAAATAAAAGAAATTGCAAATGGTTTTGAATTATATAATGATACTGATAGAGTATTTATTTTAAATCAAGATAAAACTTATGAAATGCTAAAGGGTGAAGAAATAAGTAATTTTATTGTAGAGTATACAATTCAAATTTCTGAACAAAATAATGGAAGATTATATGATAGCTATGGAGTAGATACTCAAGGAAGTTCTATAAAATTAAAAACAGATACAGGAAATGTTTATATAGGAATTTTATATGATATTTTTTCTAAAACAGCTTTAAATTATTTAGTTTTAACAGCATTATTTTTAGCTGCAATTAGTGCAATAATAATAGCAATATTTTCATCATCTATTTCAAAATCTTTAAGACAAATTCATAAAGGATTTAGAAATATTTGTAATGAAAGTGGAAAAGAAATTCTTTTACCAGTAGTTTCAAATGATGAAATTGGAGATTTAGTTGTTGCATTTAATGATATTCAAAAATTAAATAATGCTCAAATAGAAGATATTCATAATAAACAAAATATGCTTGTAGAAAGAGAACGTTTAGCATCTTTAGGACAAATGGTTGGTGGTATTGCACACAGTTTAAAAACACCAATATTCTCTATATCTGGTGGTGTAGCAGGTCTAACAGATTTAGTAAATGAGTTTGATGCATCAATTGGAAATCCACAAGTTAATGAACAAGATATGCATGAAATTGCGAGTGATATGAAAGTTTGGCTTCAAAAAATTAAAGGTCAATTATCATATATGTCTGAAGTAATTACAACAGTAAAAGGACAAGCTGTTAATTTATCTGGAGATGACACCGTTGATTTCACTATAAAAGAATTATTTAGCCACACAAATATTTTAATGAAACACGAACTTCAATCCGCATTAGTAACTCTAAATATAAAAAATGATGTTAGCAATGATGTGATTTTAAAAGGAAATATAAATAGTTTAGTACAAGTATTAAACAATTTAATTTCTAATGCTATACAAGCTTATAAAAAGGAACCAAATAAATCGATAGATTTAAGTGCAAAATTAGAAAATAATAAAATTTTAATTTCTGTAAAAGATTATGGACCAGGAATCCCAGACAATATAAAAGATAAATTATTTAAAGAAATGATAACAACAAAAGGTAAAGAAGGAACTGGACTTGGAGTGTTTATGTCATATTCAATGATAAAAGCAAAATTTAATGGTGATATAAAACTTGAAACTTCAAACAAAGGTACAGAATTTAAAATATATTTACCAATGAATAATTAATAAATTGTGGAGGTATACTATGAGACTTTCAGCACAACAAAATGAAAATGAAAATCAAAATAAAAATTATAAAATTATAGCAGTTGATGATGAGATTGGAATTATAGATTCATTATCTGTATTTTTAAGACACTCTGGATATACATTAGTTGGATGTACAGATCCATATGAAGCTATAGAAAAAGTAAAAAATGAAAAATATGATTTAATGTTATTAGACTTTATGATGTCACCAATACATGGAGATACTGTTGTTGAAGAAATTAGAAAATTTAATAAAGAATTATATATTATTTTACTTACAGGTCATAAGGATTTAGTGCCACCACTAGAAACAATAAAAAGATTATCAATTCAAGCTTATTGTGAAAAAGAAGATAAATTTGATCAATTATTATTGCTTATTGAATCTGCATTTAAATCTATAGAACAAATGCAAACAATAAAAGAAATGAATGAAGAATTAAAAGCTTCAAAAGATAAAATTGAAAAAGCATATTTAGAAACAATACAAATGTTAAGATATACAGTTGAAGCAAAAGATACTTATATAAGAGGCCATTCAGATAGAGTTTCTGCATATTCTGTTTTAATAGGACAAGAGTTGGGGCTTTATGATAAAGATATTGCAACATTAAGAATTGGTGGATTATTCCATGATATTGGAAAAATAGGTATATCAGATACAATTTTATTAAAACCATCTAAACTAACAGATGAAGAATACAATGAGTTGAAAAAACATCCATCAATAGGAAAACAAATTGTATCAACATCTTCAATTTTTAGAGATATTGTTCCAATTATTTATTCACACCATGAAAGATATGATGGAAATGGATATCCACAAAAATTAAAAGGAGATCAAATATCATTTTTAGCAAGAATTGTAAGTGTTGCAGATGCATTTGATGCAATGACATCAAAACGTTCTTATAGAGATGAAATGGATTTAGAATATGTAAAAAATCAAATTAAAGAAGGGATAGGAACACAATTCGATCCAGAAGCTGCAAATGTTATGCTAAACATTTTAGAAAATAAATTAGATAAAATAAATGAAATAAGAGCAAAATTTCCATGTTAATCTATAAAAAGAATTAATATAAATTATTATAAAAGAGTATATAAATTATCGAGATTTATATACTCTTTTTTCATAGAGATAATTATAACTATCGCTATGAAATTGCTCAAAATAAAAAAAGATAAATGTTGTAAATTGTCGAATTTTATTAATTTAAATATTAAGGAATTAATGAATATTTTGCTTTATTTTTCTTGTTTTAAAAAACACTATATGATATAATCATTGAGAATTATGAGAAGTACTTAAAACAAGGATGTAGAAGTGGAGAAAAAATTATGCTTGAAAAATTAATTTTTAGTTTACTAGCATGTTCATTATTCATAATAATATTTTTCAAAATAATTAGAAGAAATGATGCAAATTACATAATTTTATTAGTATTGCAAGCTATAGGAATTACAGTTAGTTTTGTGGAAATAAAACTTGGAATTGAAGAAAATGGATTTTGGTGGACAATCAGATATATATTTTCAATAATAATACCTTTAGCAATAATAATTATGGAAGCAAAAGGGTTCAATTTTTCAGAATTATTAAGTGTTGCAGCTGCAAAGTTTTTTATGATGATAGGTGATACTAAAACAGCAAAAACAATTTTAGTAAAACTTGTTACTAAATATCCAGAAAGTTATTTAGGCCATAAATTGCTAGCTGAATGCTATGAAAAAGAAGGCGGAATGAGAAGAGCAATAGATGAATATGTAACAGCTGTAGATATAAATAAAAAAGATTATAAATCATATTTTAAAATTGCAGATTTATTAAGAGATTTAGGTAAAAAAGATGAAGCAATTCAAATGTTAGATACATTAGTTAAAACAAAGCCAGATTGCTATGAAGCATCTTGTTTACTTGGAGAACTTTTATGTGAGCAAGAAAGATTTAAAGAAGCAGCAAATGTATATAATGCTGCATTAATTTATAAGCCAGGAGATTTTGATTTGTATTATAATTTAGGAATTGTATATACAAGATTAAGTGATTTCCAAATGGCAAAAGAAATGTATGAAAAAGCTGCTGCAATAAATCATAAGATGTATGGTGCAAATTACAACTTAGGTTTAATTGCATTTATTCAAAGAGATTACGATACTGCTGAAAAATATTTTGAAAACAGTTTATATGGTGAACTAGAAGCAATGTCTTATTATCAATTAGCTAAGATATATGTGCAAAAAGGTGATAAAGATAAAGCAATAAACTTTTTAAATAAAGCAATAGAAATAGAACCAAAACTTTTAAAACTTGCTGAAAAAGAAAAGAGCTTTGAGAAGATAAAAGAATATATAACAGTATCTGTGAAAATGGATGAAAAAGAAGATGTTGAAGAAGAGCATGATGATGAAATTGTAGAAAAATCTATAATTTTAAAAGAACAAGAAGAAGAGGCTAGAAAATATCTTGAATATACAGCAAGACTTGTTGAAGAAATGAGTGATGGTGTATCAAAACAAAAAATTGATGAAAAACTAGATTATATTTTTAATAAAGAAAAAAGAAAAAAAGATTTAGCGATTGAAGAAAAAGAAATAGAAGAAAAAGATAAAACAAAAGAAGAAAAGTTAAAAGACTTGGGAAATAATTAATTTCAAGTTATATTAATTAAAAATATACATAAGTTTAAATTATAAAAAGAGAGGTAAAAGGTGAAATCTATGGAAAAATCAATAACAGTAGTTGGTGGAGATTTACGTATAGTAAAACTTATAGAAATGTTAGATAAGGATGGATATAAAGTTTTTACTTATGGACTTGAAAATTCAGAAGAATTATTAAATTTAGAAAGTGTAGAAATGTGTCCAACATTAGAAGAAGCAGTTAGCAATTCAAAAATAGTTGTTGGCCCAATTCCATTATCTAGTGATAGAAAAAGACTTTCAACACCATTTGGAAGAAATAATGTTGAATTAACAGATTTTGTTCAAGCTTTAAAAGACAAATATTTAATTGCTGGAAACATTAATATTAGAGAAGAATTAGAAGGAAATGGAATTCAATATACAGATTTATTAAAAAGAGAAGAATTTTCTGTATTAAACACAATAGCAACTGCAGAAGGAACAATTCAAATTGCTATGGAAGAAACACAAAGAACTGTTCATGGTTCAAATGTACTTGTTATGGGATTTGGTAGAATAGGAAAAGTTTTAGCTAAAATGCTTGATGGAATTGGAGCTAAAGTATATTGTGAAGCTAGAAAAAATGAAGATATTTCATGGATAAAAGCTTACGGTTATAATCCAGTTCACCTAAATGATTTAAATGAAAATCTTAACAAATTTGATATAATAATAAACACAATACCATTCCAAATTTTGGATGCAGAAAGATTAGATTTAATAAAAAAAGAAACTATTATTGTTGATTTAGCATCTAATCCAGGTGGAGTAGATAGAAGAGCTGCTAGAGAAAAAGGAATAAAAGTAATTTGGGCTTTATCTTTACCAGCTAAAGTTGCACCACTTACATCTGCTGAATTCATAAAAGAAACATTATATCATGTTTTAAAAGAACTATAAAATTTAGATTATAAAACGAAACTTTTAAAATACAAATATTTATAAATTAGAAAAATAAACGGAGGATAAAAATGACTGTATTACAGGCTTTAATATTAGGTATAGTACAAGGATTAACAGAATTATTACCAGTATCAAGTTCAGCACATTTAAATGTTATACCATGGATTTTTAACTGGACACAAAACCCACAATTTGTGGAAGATTTTGGAGGTTCATTTGATGTTGCACTTCATTTTGGTACATTAATTGCAATTGGATTATTTTTTATAAAAGATTGGATAAAATTAATAAAAGCTGGATTTAAAAAAGTTGTTAAAAAAGAAGATTCAGTTGAAGGAAAAATGTTTTGGTATTTAGTTATTGCAACAATACCAGCTGGAATTTTAGCATTAGTTTTAGACGAAGTTTCAGAAATGATAATAAATGGAAACTTTAAAGTAGAAATGGGAATGATTGCTATTGCCTTAATTGTTATGGGAATAATTTTAGCAATAGTAGATAAAAAAGCAGAAAATAAACATAAATATGAAAATATAACTTTTAAACAATCTTTATTAATAGGGCTTTCACAAGCTTTAGCAGCAGCTTTTCCAGGAGTATCACGTTCTGGAATTACAATGACAGTTGCTAGAAGTTTAAAAATTGATAGAGAAAGTGCTGCTAAATTTTCTTTTCTTTTATCAACACCAATAGTTGCAGCAGCAGTTTTAGTTGATATAACAAAATTTGCTCTAACTTCAATTCCATTTTGGATTGGTGTTTTATCAAGTTTTATTGTTGGATTAATAGTTGTTAAATTTTTAATGGATTACTTGAAAAAAGGTAGTTTTAAAATATTTGCAATATATAGAGTAATACTTGGAATTATAATATTAGGATTAATATTCATAAGATAAAAGGAGGAATTTAAAATGGCGCCTGGAAAACACTCAGCTGATTCAAAATATTCTTTTGATACAGATTACAATTATACACCAAAAAATTATGAACAAAACGATAATAATCAAGAAAAATATGAACCAAATTACAACAATCAAGAAATGTATGAGCAAGATGATTATGAAGAAGGATTTACTAAGAAAAAAGCAATAATTATTGGAGTTGTAATTGGTATAATTGTTGTGATAATAGCTATTATTGGTTTTAGAAGTAAAAAAGAAGAAACAAATACTACAAACACACTTGGTTCAACAACAGTTTCTGAAGGATTAATTGAAAAACATAATGGTTATGATGTATTAGGAAAAATTATTATAGAGGATTTAGATGTTGAACAATATATTCTTGATTCAACTGAAGATGCAGCTTTAGATAATGGTGTAATCAGATTATATGGTGGAAGTTTAAATAATTATGGGAATTTCTGTATAGCTGGACACAATAAAAGTGGTGTTTTTGAAAAATTATCAGAAATGGAAGTTGGAGATTTCTTTACTATAGTTGAGCCAGATTTAAAAGAAACCAAATATAAAATTACAGAAATATATTCAGCAGAAGCTGATGATTTAAAATGTTTATTACAAGATGATGAAAAAATTGAAATAACATTAATAACATGTGAAAATGCTTCAACAACAAGATTGATTGTAAAAGCAGAGGAAGTATAAAATATTCAAAAGAAAATGTAAAAAGAGGACGGGTGAAAAATGAAGAAAGTAATATCTCAAATTTCATTAATTTTATTAATAATAACAATTGGAATTTTATCTGTATTTGCTACTAATATTTATGCAGCAGATAGTGTTGCTGGAATAAATTGTCCTGCATCAGTAAAAGTAGGAGAAAATTTTACAGTATCTTTAATCTTACCATCTGGCGCATATGGGGCAGATGCTAAAGTTACAGTAACTTACAGTGATGGAACAACAGCTTCTAAAACATTAACATATATGAGTGGTATGGCAGATTTTCCAAACTCAGTAACCTTCTCTGCAAAAGTTGCAGGTACTACTAAAATTAGTGTTACATCAATAAATATAGGAAATAGTGAAGGTGGTTATATAGAACAAGGTGGAACCAAAAGTGGTTCACTAACAATAGTTGGAGATACAACTTCAAATAATTCTGGTTCTGGAACAGGTTCTAATACAGGTTCAGGAAGTAATAGTGGAACAGGTTCAAATACTGGAAGTGGTTCGAATTCAAGTACAGGAAGCGGAACAGGAACTGGCACAGGTACTGGTACAAATTCAGGGTCAAATACTGGAAGTAATACAGGAACAGGTTCAACAACAGGAAATAATGGAAGTACTTCAACAGATAATAATTCTGGAACAACAACTTCAAAAGAACCAAAATTTACTGATGTGAATGAAACTGTATATACAACACAAAAATGTAATGTAAGAAAAAGCTATTCTACAGATAGTGAAAAAATAGCAACTGTAGAAAAAGATACAAAATTTACAAGAAAAGCTATAGGAGATAACGGTTGGTCTAAAGTTGAATATAATGGACAAACAGCTTATGTATATAGTGAGTATTTAACAAAAACAGAACCAGAAGAAGAGGAAGAAGTTGTTTTTAAAGATACACATGAAAATCTTTATGCAAAACAAAATTGTAATTTAAGAGCAAGTTGGTCAACAGATAGTGAAAAAGTAGGATATTTAACTAAAGGACAAGCAGTTGAAAGAACTGGTTATGCAGATAATGGCTGGTCAAGAATTATATATAATGGAAAAACAGTATATGTTGCTTCAAGATTATTAGTTGTAGAAAAACCAGAGGAAGATGAAGAAGAAAATACTGTAGCAAATAATACAGTTAATAATACTGTTAATAATTCAGTAAGAAATGAAAATATTGTAGATGACCCAACACAAATGTCTGAAGAAGATAGATTAAAAGAGTTAGAAGAAGATGTTGGAGTTTTACCAGAAGTTGGAACTAATATTGCTAATATTGTTTATGCAGTTGTTACATTTATAGCAATTGCAGGAGTTATAGCAAGTATAATTTATGTTAAAAAAGTAAGATAGGAGGATTGTTAGATTCTAACAAAGAGAAAAAATGGCAGAAATAATTGATGGAAAAGAACTTGCAAAAAAAGTAAGAAAAGAGCTAAAAAAAGATGTTGAGGAATTAAAAGCGAAAGGAATTAATCCTAAACTTGCAGTAATAATGGTTGGAAATGATCCAGGATCAACAGTATATGTTAGAAATAAATCTAAAGCATGTGAAAAAGTAGGAATTGAATTTGAAGAATTTTTATTTGAAGAAACAATTTCAGAAGAAATGCTTTTGGAAACAATAGAAAAACTAAATCAAGATGATTCTGTTCATGGTATTTTATTACAATGTCCAGTTCCAAAACATATAGATGTAAATAAAGCATTTAGATCAATTTCGCCAAATAAGGATGTTGATGGATTTAATCCTATAAATGTTGGAAATTTAACAATTGGAGAAGATGCATTTGTTTCTTGTACACCTTATGGTGTAATAAAAATGCTTGAAGAATATAATATTGAAACAGAAGGAAAAAATGCAGTTATTCTTGGAAGAAGTAATATCGTAGGAAAACCTATGATTCAATGTATGCTTAATAAGAACTCTACAGTTACAGTTTGTCATTCTAGAACAAAAGATATTGGAGAGGTTATTAAAAGAGCAGATATAATTATAGCAGCTATTGGTAAACCTAAATTTGTTAAGGCTGATATGGTTAAAGATGGGGCAGTTGTTATTGATGTTGGAATTAACAGATTAGATGATGGTTCAATTTGTGGTGATGTGGATTATGATGCTATTTTTGATAAGGCTAGTCATATTACTCCAGTTCCTGGTGGGGTTGGGCCTATGACAATTGCGATGCTTTTGAACAATGTGGTTAAGGCTGCGAAACTAAAATTAAATTAAAAATAATATAATAAGGGGCATAGAATTTTCTATGCTCTTTTTTGTGGGATTTGAGGATGATTTTTTTCTCCGTCCCAAAATCACAGAAAGGAGTTTTTACTTGAATTTATATGATATTTGGTTTTCTAATTTAGATATTAGTAATAAAAATAAATTAAAATTATTAGAGAAGTTTGAGAGTTCTGAAATTATTTGGAGTTTGAATAAAAGAGATTTGGAAGATTTGGAGTTTTCTGAAAAGTGTACTCAGAAAATTTTTGATGATGTTAAAAAGAGGAACTTAGATAAATATAGTTGTTTTATGGAGAAAAATGGGATTAGTTTGATTTTGTGTAATTCTGAAAAATATCCAAACTCTTTAAAGGTTATTGAAAATAGGCCTGCTTTTTTATATGTAAGAGGGAGACTTGAAAATCTTTATGAAGATTGTGCTTCTATTGTTGGTTCACGTGATGCTTCTTATTATGGAAGATTTGTTGCTAGAAAAATTGCTAAAGAACTTGCTGATAGGAATGTAAACGTTGTTAGTGGTTTGGCTCTAGGTATTGATAAATATGCACATTTGGGTGCTTTGGATAGTAATGTTGGGAAAACGATTGCTGTTTTGGGAACTGGTATTGGTGATAATGATATTTATCCTTTTGAAAATAAAAAAGTTTTTGAAAGAATTTTAGAAAATGATGGAACTATAATTTCTGAATTTAAGTTAGGGACCAAACCAGAGAAATATAATTTTCCTATGAGGAATAGAATTATTAGTGGACTTTCCAAGAAGGTAATTGTGGTTGAAGCAAAAGAAAATAGTGGTAGTTTAATTACTGTTAACTATGCTTTAGAACAGGGAAAAGATATTTTTGCAGTTCCAGGAAATATAACATCTTTAAATTCTAGTGGTACTAATAAACTAATTTCAGAGGGAGCACAGATTTTTACTGGAATAGACGAGATTTTTTTGCTTGAAAATTAAGAAAAAAATAACAAAAAAGGCTTTATCTTTTTACTGAATTGTAATATAATACATTTGTTAAAATAGTGAAAAAATGTGATTATAAAAATTATATTTTTGAAAGACAAAGGAGGATTTATGAGTAGAGATAAAAATGAAACAAAAAAAGTAAAAACAACTACAAAAAAACAAGTAAGAAATAAATCAAAAGACTCAAAATCAAAAAAATCAAAATTTAAAGATAAGCATCCAAAGGCTGCAAAAATTATAAAAATATCAATACTAGCAATAATACTTATTGGTATTATTGGTGCAGGTGTATTGGTTGGAGCTTTTGTTGGAATTTTTGGTGATGAGCTAAAAATAGATGAATCAATGCTTAAAGTTGGTTCAGAAAATTCAACTGTATATGATGCAGATGGAAACTTAATAGCAACATTAAGTGGTGGTACAAAAAGAAAGAGTATTACTTTATCAGAAATGAGTGAATACTTACCTAAAGCTTATGTTGCAATCGAAGATGAAAGATTTTATGAACATAGTGGTGTAGATATAGGAAGAACAGCATATGCTACAATTACTTATGTATTAAATGGTGGTAACTCTAAATTTGGTGGAAGTACTATAACACAACAAGTAATAAAAAATATAACTCAAGATAAAGAAAGATCAGCTTTAGCTGGTGTTGTTAGAAAAGTAAAAGAAATTTCTAAAGCAATTCAAGTTGAACATTACTTATCAAAAGATCAAATATTAGAATTATATTTAAACCTAATATTTGTTGGTGGAGACGATATAAATGGTGTTGAACTAGGTTCTATATATTACTTTAATAAATCTGCAAAAGATTTGAGTATAGCAGAATGTGCATATATGGCAGGAATTAACCATTCTCCAAATGCATATAAGCCATTTTCAGACTTTTCAAATAAAGAAGATCCAGCAAAAGCAAAAGAAGAAATGACAGAAAAAATTAATAATAGAACAAAAACTGTTTTAGGAAAAATGCTTGAAGTTGGATATATCTCAGAAGACCAACATAAAGCAGCTGTTGAAGAAGTTGATAAAGGTTTAAATTTCCAAAATGGAGAAAGTGCTAGTGTAACAGTAGATGTTTCTTATATTACGGAAGCTGCAATAGACCAACTTCTAGACAGAATAGTTGCTGAAGGAAATGAGGATATGGATAGAGATGCTGCTGAAATGATTTTATACAGCAGCGGATTAAAAATATATACAACTCAAAAAACAGATATTCAAAATGTATTAGAAGAAGAAATTGTTAAAGAAAAATATATAACTACTTCAAAATATAAAGAAGAAGCAAGAGATGAAAATGGAGAGATTATAAAAGATGCAAAAGGAAATGTTAAAAAAATTGATGTAATACAATACTCTACTCCAACAATGGTAATAATTAACCAAGAAACTGGTGAAGTAGTAGCAGCAGCTACTGCAACTGGTGATAAAGAAAATAGAACAGCAAAAACAAAATTAGGATATTTTAATTATCCTGTAAACGTAAAAAAACAAACAGGTTCTTCAATGAAACCACTTTCAGTAATAGTACCAGGATTATCAACAGGAACAATCACTGGAGCAACAGTTTATATAGATCAACCAACAACTTGGGGAAATGGGCCAAAACCTTATAGTCCAAAAAACTATGATGGATTTGAAAAAAGATTTTTCGTAAACATGCGTCAAGCAATAGAAGTTTCTGCTAATGTTCCACACGTTAAAGCATTATCAAATATTGGAACTGAAGCAGCAGTGGATTTCTGTGAAAGTATAGGAATGCCTAGATTTGAAGAAGAAGGATTAAGCTTAGCATTAGGTGGACTTCAAAATGGTGTATCACCAACACAAATGGCTGCAGGTTATGCATCTATTGCAAGTGGTGGTATGTATAGAACTCCAATTTTCTATACAAAAGTAACAGACAGTAAAGGTGAAGTTTTATACGAACCAGAAAAAGAAGAAAACAGAGTTATGACAGAACAAGTTGCATATATAGCTAGTGATATTTTAAAACAACCAGTAATTAGTGGAACTGCAACTTATTGTAAAATTGCAGGAATGGATGTTGCAGCAAAAACTGGAACAACAAACGATGATAATGATAGATGGCTTTGTGGATTTACACCATATTATACTGCAACAGTTTGGTATGGATATCCTGAATCAAAAACAGTTCGTTATTCAGGAACAAACCCAGCTGGTCAAATTTGGGATAATGTAATGACTACAATTCATAAAGAATTAGATAATAAAATGTTTGAAGAACCAGAAGGAATAATAAGAAAAACTGTATGTAAAATATCAGGAAAATTAGCAACAGCAAATTGTGGAGCAAATGTATATGCTGAATTATTTACAGAAGAATTAGCTCCAACAACAACTTGTGAAGGACATGGACAAATTAGAATTTGCAATGATTCAAAACAAATGGCAACAAGTCAATGTCCAAGTGTTTTGGATACTATGGGATATATACCAGAAAAAGAAAGAGGAGCTGTTTGGGTAACAGAAAATGCAGTAACAACAGATATAACAGGAACTTGCCCATTACACCCAGAACCAGCAGCACCTGCTGCTCCAACACAACCAGAAACAAATACAACTAAACCAAATACAGATAAAGACAAAGATAAAAACAATTCTGGAAGTGGAACAGGAACTGGCACAGGCTCAGGAAGCGGAACAGGAACAGGCACAGGCTCAGGAAGTGGAACGGGAACTGGCACTGGTTCAGGAAGCGGAACAGGAACAGGCACAGGTTCAGGAAGTGGAACAGGAACAGGCACTGGTTCAGGAAGTGGAACAGGAACAGATACAGGTTCAGGAAGTGGAACAGGAACAGGCACAGGTTCAGGAAGCGGAACGGGAACAGACATAGGTTCAGGAAGTGGAACAGGAACTGGTGCGGGTTCAGGAAGTGGAACTGGAACTGATGCAGGATCAGGAAGTGGAAGCGGAACAGGCACAGGTTCAGGAAGCGGAACTGGAACAGATGCAAGTTCAGGAAGTGGAACAGGAGCTGGTGCAAGCTCAGGAAGTGGAGATACAACAACTCCATAATAAAATTAATTTAATTAAAATAAGAGCGGACCTAAAAATCCGCTCGAGTGTTATAAAAAAGTAAAGGAGATGAACATATGAGTATAAAAATTTTTAATACGCTTACAAGAAAAAAAGAAGAGTTTAAACCTCTAAATGAGAAAGAGATAAGAATGTATTCATGTGGTCCTACTGTTTACTATTTTGCTCACATAGGAAACTTAAGAGCATATTTATTTATGGATAATTTAAGAAGAGTTTTAAAATATAATGGTTATAATTTAAAACATGTTATGAACATCACTGATGTTGGTCACTTAGTATCAGATGCTGATGAAGGTGAAGACAAAATGATGAAAGCAGCTAAAAGAGAAAACAAAGATCCATTTGAAATAGCACAATTTTATATGGATGCATTTTTAGCTGATATTGATAAATTAAATGTAGACAGACCAGAGATTATTGCTAGAGCAACAGAACATATTGATGTTATGGAAGAATATGTTAAAAAAATCATAGAAAATGGATTTTCTTATCAAACAGAAGATACAGTTTATTTTGATACATCAAAACTAGATAAATATGGTGTGTTATCAAATAGAAATGTTGATGAACAAAAAGCTGGTGCAAGAGTAGAATTTGATCAAAGCAAAAGAAATATTTCAGATTTTGCTCTTTGGATTAAAGCACCAGAAAATCATATTATGAAATGGGATTCTTTCTTTGGAAAATCTTATCCAGGTTGGCATTTAGAGTGCTCTGCTATGGGGTATAAATACTTGGGTGATCAATTTGATATTCACACTGGTGGAGTTGATCATATTCCAATTCACCATGAAAATGAAATTGCACAAAGTAAAGGTTTTTCAGGAAAAACACCAGCAAATTATTGGATGCATGTTGAATTCTTACAAATAAATGGTGGAAAAATGTCTAAGAGTTTAAATAATCTATATACTTTAAAAGACTTAGAAGAAAAAGGATACGAGCCATTAGTTTATAGAATGTTTAATTTTACATCAAACTATAGAGCTCAAATCAATTTTACATTTGAAGCTATGGATGCTGCAAAAGTAGCATTAAATAGATTAAGAGAAGGATATTTAAAACACGCAGAAGGAAATGAAGATGTTTCTGATGAAGCTATAAAAGAATATGAAGAAAAATTCTTAGAAGCAATTAATGATGATTTAAATATGCCGGTTGCGATGAGTGTTGTTTGGGATGTTGTAAAAAATCCTAATAAATCAAAAAAATTACAAAATCTTTTATTAAAATTTGATGAAGTTTTAGGATTAGATTTAAAAAATTATCAAAAACAAGAAAATGTTCTACCTGAAGAAATAACAAAATTAGTTCAAGAAAGAAATGAAGCAAGAACAAATAAAAATTGGGCTGAATCAGATAGAATTAGAGATATTTTAATAGAAAATGGTTATACTGTTAAAGATAGCAAAGAAGGAACAATTGTAGAAAAACAATAGATAAAATTATTTTGGAGGATTAAAGTTTTGAGACTATTAGAAGAAAAAGATAAAGAAGAATATAAGAAATTTTTGGAATCTCATGAAAGATGTAATTTCCAACAATCTCTTGAATGGGGAAATGTAAAAACAAGTTGGAAAAAAGAAGTTATTTTATCAGAAGACAAAGATGGTAAAATAAGAGGCAGTCTTTGTGTATGGGTTAGAAAAATTCCTATATTTGGAAATATTATGTATTCTGCAAGAGGACCTGTTTGTGATCTTTATAATGAAGAAGTTATAAAAGAATTAAGAGATGGAGCAGATCTTTTAGCAAAAAAATATAAAGCTTTTGTTTTAAGAGTTGAACCTGATATTTTAAAATCTGATGAAGAATTTAGAAAAATAATTACAAAATATGGTTTTAAAATAAAAGATGATAGCAAAGATTTTAAAGATGAAATTCAACCAAGATTTGTTTTTAGATTAAATTTAAAAGGAAAAACAGAAGAGCAAATCTTTGCAGAACTTCATCAAAAAACAAGATATAATGTTCGTTTAGCAACTAAAAAAGGTGTTGTTATAAAAGAAGGAACAAGAGAAGATTTAAAAGCATTTCATGAAATAATGATTGAAACAGGAGAAAGAGATAATTTTATTATTAGATCTTTAGAATATTTCGAGAAAATGTATGATGAAATGGCTCCAAATCATATGAAACTTTTAATGGCTTATCATGAAGATAAACCAATATCAGGAATAATACCAATTATGTATGGTAACAAAGTTTGGTACTTGTATGGAGCAAGCAGTAACAAACATAGAAATTTAATGCCAAACTATTTGCTTCAATGGACAATGATTCAAGAAGCAATAAAAATGGGTGCAGATATGTATGACTTTAGAGGAGTTTCAGGAGTTGTAGATGAATCTCATCCACAATATGGTTTATATAGATTTAAAAAAGGCTTTAATGCTGATTTTACAGAATTTATTGGAGAAATCTATATTCCATATAAACCTTTAGTATATAAATTATATAAATTTTCTGAAAAAGCATTTAGAACTTTAAGAACTTTGAAAAAGAAATTAACAACAAAGAAATAGAAATATAACTAAATTAATGAAAATTTAAGGAATTATAGATTATAATAAATATTGTAATTTTCAAAAAGGGTATTTTATGAAAGTAGTAGAAATAGATAAAAAGAATTTTATAAATAATATAGAAGTAGTAAAAAAAATAAATTCTGAAAAAACTCCTAATACAAAAATTTATGCTGTTGTTAAAGGAAATGGCGGAGGATTGGATATCGTACAATATTCTAAATTTCTAATTGAAAACGGAATAAATTCTTTAGCTGTTGCAACCTATGAAGAAGGTTTAAAAGTAAGAAAAGCAGGAATTGAGGAAGAAGTTTTAATGCTTTCGCCAACTTCAATTGAAGAAGAATTGAAAATGATGGTAGAAAATGATATAACAGTAACAATTGGAAGTTTTGAAGAACTTGAATTACTAAAAAAAGTATTGAAAGATTTAAATAAAGAAAAATATAAAGCACATTTAAAAATTGATACAGGTTTTGGAAGATATGGAATCTTATATTCAAATATAGAAGAAATATTAAAAGTTTTTGAAAATGCGGAAAACATAGAAATAGAAGGTATGTTTTCTCATTTTGCAAAAGCTATTGATGAGAAATGGACAAGAATTCAATTTAATAGATTTATGGAAGTAGTAAAAGTTCTTGAAGAAAAATCATTAAGACCTAAAATCTTACATATATGTGCTTCAACTGCATTTTTAAAATATCCAGAAATGAGATTAGATGCAGTTAGAATAGGTTCTCTTTTTCAAGGAAGAACTCTTTTGAAAAATACAGAATTAATACCAATTGGTGTTTTGAAAACTAAGATTGCTGAAATAAAAAATGTTCCAAAAGGATATACTATAAGTTATGGAAATACTTATGTAACAAAAAGGGAAACAAAAATTGCAACAATTCCTGTTGGGCATATGGATGGATTTAATAGAGCAGACAAAAGAGAAGATTTTACATTTAAAAATAATATAATTGCAATATTAATGGAAGTAAAAAAATTATTTAAAGATAATCATTGTAAAGTAAAAATAAATGGAAAAGAATATAAAATTATTGGTAGAATAGGTTTGTGTCATGCTACTATTGATATAACAGATAGCGATGATATAAACCCAGGAGATGAAGTAATTCTAAATGTGCCTCCACTACTTATAAACGAGGTAATTAGAAGGGAGTATGTATAGTGGAAACAAAATCTAAAGATAAAAAAGAAATGAAGTTTTTTCAAAGAGTAAAAAAATCAATATTTGAATTAGAAGATTATGGATTTTTCTTAGGAGAAAAATTATCAGTAGCATTTAAATACTTATTTTTATTAACTGTACTAATTTCTTTTTTAGTTACATGTGGTGTAGCTTATGATATGACAAAAATGTTAAATAAAGCAAATAACTATATAGAAAATGAATTTCCAGACTTTAGTTTTTCAAATGGAATTTTAGAAACAACAAGATATGAAGAAGGTTATGATGAAGAATTTGATTTCAAAATAGTAGTTGATACAGGAAATGAAATTTCTAAAGAACAAGAAGAACAATATAGAAATAAATTATATGATGCATCAAGTGGAATTATATTATTAAGAGATAAATTTATTTTCTCATATGAAGGTTCAGAACTTGAAAATTCTTATGATAGTTTAACAACTATTAATACAGAAACAGACCCAATAAATCTTGAAAATGAATTTAAAATTTCAAACAAACAAGAGTTAGTAAAAACTTTAGAGGAGTTTGGAATTTTAAGAATTGTAGTAACATATTCAATAATTATATTTATAGCTTTAGTATTTGTAAATCTAATGTTTATACTTAGTGATGTATTTGTACTTACATTGTTAGGATTAATATCTGCTAGAATATGTGGTGTTAATTTTAAAATGGATCCAATGATGACATTGTCTATTTATGCTTTAACATTACCATTAATATTAGATACGATTTTAGATGTTGTATTAATTACTACTGGATTTAGTGTTCCATATTTTGAAGCAATACGTTTATTAATTGCTTATATCTATGTAATTGCTGCAATATTTATGATAAAATACGATTTGTTAAAACAAAGAGAAGAACTACAAAAAATTATTGAAGTTCAAAAACAAGTAAAAGCAGAAATGAATGAAGAAAAGACTTTAGAAGAAAACAAAGAAGAGGAAAACAAAGACGAAAATAAAGATAATACAGAAGAGAAAAAAGAAGAAAAAACAGAGGAAGATACTCAAACTTCAGAAGAAAATCGTGAACCAGATGGTTCTGAAATATAATAAAAAGGAATGTGTGTAATTTATGAAAGATAACAAAAAGAAACCAAAAAGCAGAAAACAAAAAGAAAAGAAACCAAGAGATTTTGAATCAACAAAAACTATTTTATTATTAATTGCATTAGGAGCATGTATATTAATGTCTATTTATAGCATGTATGTAATTAATAAAGAAAAAGATGAAAAAGAAATTCCTTATACTGAAGTTATTACTTCAATAAATGAAGATAAAGTAGAAAAAATAAAAATGACTTCAGGAAGTGCAACAATTAATGTTATTCTTAAAGGTGAAGGTGAAGAGGAAGAAAGAGAAAAAATAGTTTTAGTTCCAAGCTTACAAGCTTTTATGGAAATGGTTCAAGAAAAAGTTGACAAAGAAGGAAAGAAAATTGAATTAATACAAGAACCAGTTAATCCAGTACTTAGAATTTCAGATACATTATTTTCATTATTACCAACAATTTTGCTAGTAGTTTTAATGGTTATGATGATTAAGATGCAAGGACTTGGAGGAGATAGCGGAAAAGTTTATGGTGGAGAAGATGGAAGTAAATCTCCAGATGTAAGATTTGACGATATTGCAGGTCTTGATGAAGAAAAAGGCGAATTAATCGAAATTGTAGATTTTTTGAAAAAACCAAAAGCATATTTAGATATGGGAGCAAAAATTCCTAAAGGAATTTTATTATATGGAAAACCAGGAACTGGAAAAACTTTAATTGCAAGAGCAATTGCTGGAGAAGCAGGAGTTCCATTTATTTCAATGAGTGGGTCTGAATTTATCGAAATGTTTGCAGGTCTTGGTGCATCAAGAGTTAGAAAATTATTCGAAAAAGCTAAAAAAATGGCACCATGTATAATTTTCATAGATGAAATTGATGCTATAGGTTCTAGAAGAACAAGTAATAGTGGTTCAGAAACAGAAAATAACCAAACATTAAACCAATTATTAGTTGAAATGGATGGATTTGATACAACAGAAACTATTATAGTTTTAGCTGCAACAAATAGACCAGAAATGTTAGATAAAGCTTTATTAAGACCAGGAAGATTTGATAGACAAGTAACAATTCCTGCACCAGACTTAATAGGAAGAGAAGAAATATTAAAACTTCATAGCAAAAACAAAAAATTTGCAGATGATGTTGATTTTAAATCAATTGCAGGAGATACAGCTGGATTTACTGGAGCTGAACTTGCAAATGTTTTAAACGAAGCTGCAATTATTGCAACAAGATTAAAACATAAAGAAATATCAAATGATGATATTGAAAATGCAGTTAAGAAGATAACTGTAGGTTTAGAAAAAACAAATAGAGTAATTTCAGATAAAGATAAAAAATTAACAGCTTATCATGAAGCAGGACATGCTGTAGTAAGTAAATTTTTACCAACTCAAACTGACGTAAAAGAAGTTTCTATTATACCAAGAGGTTTAGCTGGTGGATACACAATGTATAAAACAAATGAAGATAAATATTATGTATCAAGAACAGAACTATTAGAAAAAATGGTTGCTTTAATGGGTGGTAGAGCTGCTGAAAAAATAGCATTAAATGAAATATCAACTGGAGCAAGTAATGATATAGAAGTTGCGACTGGAATTGCCAAAGATATGCTTACTATATATGGAATGGATGATAGTTTAGGTCCAATTTCTTTAAAAGTTGATGATCCATATGAATTACAAATCTTTGGAGATAAAGTTATAGACAAAGTTGGAAATCAAATTCAAGTGTTAATAGATAATGCATATGAAACAGCACAAAGAATCCTTTTAGAAAATATGGATACTTTAGATAGAGTAGCACTTACTTTATTAGAAAAAGAGAAAATAACAAGTGAAGAATTTGAAGAATTTTTTAAATAAGATATTTATAATAAGATAGATATCTAAAAAAAATGAAATTAAGTAAATTATAATGAGAAAGATGAAGATTTAAAAATCTTCATCTTTTTTGTGTCTATATTTGTATAATGGTTGCTGCAAAAGTAGGAAATTTCAGATTAAGTATTTGAATAATATTTTATATTTGATTTTTTTTATGGTTTTATATAAAATGAAAGAAATATAAAAACAGAAGAGGAACAAATGAAAAAATATATAACAATTTTTATTATATTATTAATATGTATAATTGCGATAATAAGTAATTTTGTGGATGATAGATTAGATGGAAAAACAATTGCTTTTTTAGGAGATTCATTGATTCAAGGACATGGAAATGATTCTAAAAGTTTTGAATATTATTTTTCTGAAAGCCTGCCAAATTCAAAAATTATAAATAATAGTAGAAGTGGTTGTACAATTACAGATAATACTGGTACAGATGATATTGTGCTAATAAATCAAGCTAAAAATTTAAAAGGAAATCCAGATATTATTGTATTTAATGGTGGAGCTAATGATATTATTAGTTATGGGCTTGGATTTATTGATAATTCTTTAAAAAAGGAAATTGGAGTTGTTGATGAAAACCCAAATGCGATTTCAGATCAAAATACAGTAATTGGTGATTTAGAAGAGGTAATTGTTGAATTACAAAATAGGTTTCCTGAAGCAAAACTTTGTTATTTACAAATGTTTTTGATTGATGATGAGACAATTGATGTAATTACTTTAGATGGTTCGGTTAAACCTGAGATGAAGGAAAGAAGAGATAAACTTGAAGAGCAAATTAAAGTTTTGTGTAAAAAAAGAAATGTGAATTATATTGATGTTGCTGATAAGTTTGAGGGAAAAGGAACTATTTATAGACAAAATGATGGGATTCATTTGAAAGAAGAGGGATATCAATTAATAAGTCATTATATATTGGAAAAGTTAGAGGAAATAGTATAGGAATAAAAAATAATAATTTGTAGAATAGATAATATAATTTTTCTGTAACTGAAATATTTATAATATATTTTATTTCACACTCACTTAAGGAGAAAATCTAATTAACAAAATTTGAGCCGCTTTCATCTTTCTTAATTTTCTTTTCAAGAAAATTAAGTCGTGAACAACCCTCAAATTTTCTTAATATATTTTCTAACCTTTCGTTTGTGGGGTTTCGATTTAAATATATTATAAATATCCGTCACAGAAAATCTTAAAAGTAATAGCTCGACAAATTATTATTTATAAATATTAGAAAAAAGAAGCTTGTTATCTTAACAAGCTTCTCTTGTATTTGTATATTATGCTATTTTATATTTTCTAAAATAATTTCTTTATTATTTAAATAATCTAAAATTCCGTTGTTTCCTTTAAAATTGAATTTTAATTTGTAACTATATAAAAATTGATTTTTTAGTCCGAATTTTTTATTAATTTCATTTGTTCCGTATTTTCCATCTCCAAGTACTGGGTAGCCAATATGAGATAGGTGAGCTCTTATTTGATGTGTTCTTCCTGTGTGTAAATTTATATCAAGTGTTGTTGTATTATTTTTTATGTCTTTATTTAAAACTGTGTATTCTGTTATTATTTCTAAATAATCTTTTTTTGGAACATCAGAAATATAAACTAAACTTTTTTTACTATCTTTAAATAGGTAAGCTTTTAAAATATCATGAGTTTTGTTTAATATTCCATATACTTTAGTATAATAATGTTTTTCGATTTCCTTATTTTTGAATTTATCAAATAAAATTTCTAAAGCTTCTTTATTTTTTGCATAAATAATTAATCCTTTTGTGTTCCTATCTAGTCTGTGACAAGGTTCTAAATTATTTCCATATTTTTCTTTTACTATACTTGTTAAAGTTATATTTGAAATATTGTCATCAGTTACAGATAAATTTTCTGGTTTATTAAATACCACAATGTTTTCATCTTCATATACAACATCTATATTAAAATTAGAAGTACCATAAAGAAAATCATCAATTATAAAAATTGTGATTTCATCTCCAGAGTGTACTACTACATCATCAGATACTCTTTTTCCGTTAACTCTTATATCTTTTTTTCTTAAAGCTTTAAATAATGTGTTTTTATTTAGATTAGGAAAAGTATCTAATATAAAACTATTTAATTTCTTATTATTATATTTTTCATTTACAATTATTTTTCTCATGTTAATATTATAATGAAAAAAATAGCGTTTGACAAGAGATTAGAAATAAATGGCGTTATTGAAGAAGGTATATATATGATTATTATAAGTATGTGTAAAAGATATTACATATATAATATTGAAAAGTGTTTGTTAAATACTCGATAAAAATATATCAAAGTTTTGAAGAAGTACTTGAAAATATATTTACTATGTGATACAATTCAAGACGGCGACGGAAAGTTTTCGCCAAAGCATAATGAATTATACTTGCTAAAAGAATAGCAAGATAAACAATAAAAATTTAGGAGGTCTTTATAATGAAAGATTATTTAGAAATTGAAAGCGTAAAAGCTTTAGAAATCTTGGATTCAAGAGGAAACCCAACTGTTCAAGTTGAAGTTGTTGCTGGAGGAGTTAGCGGAGTTGCTATGGTTCCATCAGGAGCATCAACAGGAAGCTTTGAAGCTGTTGAATTAAGAGATGGTGACAAATCAAGATATTTAGGAAAAGGTGTGTTAAAAGCTGTTGAAAACGTTAACACAGTAATTAGAGAAAAAATCGTTGGTATGAATGTATATGACCAAGCTAAATTAGATAAAACATTAATCGAATTAGACGGAACAGAAAATAAAGGTGTATTAGGAGCAAACGCTACATTAGGTGTTTCTTTAGCTGTTGCTAGATGTGCTGCTGCTACATTAGGAATGGAATTATATCAATACATTGGTGGAACAAATGCAAAAGTATTACCAACTCCAATGATGAACATAATGAATGGTGGTAAACATGCTGATTCTACATTAAGTGTACAAGAATTCATGATTATGCCAGTTGGAGCAAAATCATTCACAGAATGTTTAAGAATGTGCTGCGAAATCTACCACAACTTAAAGAAAGTATTAAAAGCTAAAGGATTAGCTACAGGTGTTGGAGACGAAGGTGGATTTGCACCAAACGTTAAAGATGAAGACGAAGCTTTAGCATTAATTATGGATGCTATAGTTGCTGCTGGATACAAACCAGGAGAAGAAGTTTGCTTAGCATTAGACGTAGCTGCTACTGAAATGTATGATGAAGCTAAAAAAATCGGACAAGAAGGAAAATATCATTTCTGGAAAATTGGTGTTACAAAAACATGTGAAGAAATGATCGCATTCTATGAAGATTTAGTAAATAGATATCCAATTATCTCAATCGAAGACGGTTTATCAGAAGAAGACTGGGATGGATGGAAACAATTAACAGATAGATTAGGAGATAAAATCCAATTAGTTGGTGACGATTTATTTGTTACAAATCCAAAAAGATTACAAAAAGGAATTGATTTAAAAACATCAAATTCAATATTAATCAAATTAAACCAAATCGGAACATTAACAGAAACATTAGATGCTATCGAATTAGCTAAGAAAAATGGATATACAGCTGTAGTTTCTCATAGAAGTGGTGAAACAGAAGATACAACATTAGCTGACGTTGCTGTTGCTACAAATGCAGGACAAATCAAAACAGGTGCTCCTTGTAGAACAGATAGAGTTGCTAAATACAACAGATTATTAAACATCGAAGATCAATTAGAAGATTTAGCTATCTATGCTGGAAGAAAAGGATTAAACAGATAATCTAAATATTGTTAAAAAATAACATATATATAATAAGAAAGAACCTTTAAGAAATTAGAGGTTCTTTTTTATGTATATATGAATAGAAATGAAGAGTTATAAAATTTTGATATAATTATAATATGTATAAAGTAAATATATAATGTAAAATGAATAAAATTCTTTTATATTTGTATGTGAATATTATTTAATTATTATTTTCATATTAATAATGTAATAATTTGTGATTTTCTTCTTATAATATATATTAGGTTTGGGTTAGGTATTTTTTGGGAAAATAACTTTAAAAAAATAGTCAAAAAAAATTTGAAAATTTTTAAAAAAGTTGTTGACAATATACAAATGTGGTGTTAAAATATCAAAAGTTGCTCGTCAAAAGACAGCAAAAAATAACAAAATTTGACATCGAAAATATGTAAAAAAATACTTCAAAAAATATTTGAAAATATTTTTAAAAAAGTGTTGACAATATGTTTAAGAAGTGTTAAAATAATTTTCGTTGTTGAAACAAAAAAACAACAAAAAGTACATTGATTTAACCTAAAAAAATACTTAAAAAATACTTCAAAAAAATATTTTAAAAATATTTAAAAAAAGTGTTGACAAGTAAATAAAACAGTGTTAAAATAATGACTGTTCACAGGAATTGTGAAAAGAAAAAAGTACATTGAAAAGTAAACAATAAATATCCTTTAAGAGAAACCAAGCGGTAGTTATAAACTACCAAAATT
>JAFTJF010000006.1 GCA_017456555.1 Clostridia bacterium | reverse complement strand
TCAGAAAAAGAGATAACGAATTATGCTACAGAAAATGATAATAATATAGAAAGTATAAATTCTACAGCTGATACTAGCAACAATGGACTAGAAAACGAAGGAAGTTTGGTAAATGAAGCGGGAAAAACAAATAATGAAAATACCATAGAAAATAATATCGAAGCTACTACTGAAACAAATAAGATTGAAAATTTAAGTAGTACTTTAGATGAAATGGAAGAAGATGTAAAAAATTTGAAGGCAGCATATAGTTTTATAAATCCGTTAACTCGGAATTGTAAGTTCTAGTTTTGGTGCTAGGGAATCTAAATATCAAAATGTAACAGGATATCATACAGGGATAGATATTGCGGCAGATAACGGAACAGAAATAAAAGCATCAATGCAAGGAATTGTTGAATTAGTTTCTTCTGAAGGAGATTATGGAAAACATATTAAAATCAGATGTAATAATATAACAACTTTGTATGCACATTGCTCTAAGATATATGTAAAAGAAGGACAAATAGTTGCACAAGGAGAGAAAGTTGCTGCTGTTGGGAGTACTGGAAATAGTACAGGACCACATTTGCATTTTGAAATAAGAGTTAATGATAGATTTGTTGATCCAGCAAAAGTTATAGATTTTAATTAAAGGAATGAGAAATGAAAATAGAAATAAATTTAAAAATTATTTTTGCAATATTGCTTTTTTTGATGATAAAAAATCTAAATACATATTTGATTTTTTTGGTTTTTATTTTAATTCATGAAATTGCTCACCTTATTGTGGGTATAATTTTAGGTGGAAAACCAAAAAAGATGACAATATCTGTATTTGGAGTGTCTTTAGAATTTTATTCTTATGTAAAAGCAAAGAGCTTTTATAAGATTATTTTTTATGCTATTGGTCCGGTTATAAATATTATAATTGCTTTAATATTATCGTATATGTATACAGAAAAAAATTTATTGATAGAGAAAATAATAATAACAAATTACATGATTGGTATTTTTAATTTAATCCCCATACTGCCACTAGATGGTGGAAAAATAATTAAAGAATTTTTAAAAATATTTTTAAAAGTGGAAACAGCAAATAAAATTGCAATTTATATAAGTAAAATAATTTTGATTGCAATTTCTCTTATATATAGTGTTTTAATAATTAGAGTTAAAAATATTATTATATTATTTTTGATAATGTATTTATGGTATTTGTATACTTTAGAAGAAAGAAGATTTTTGATTTATTTAAAAACAAATGCTGCAATAAAAAATATGGTTTAAATAGTTACTTGAAATTTTAGAGAATTAATAGTAATCTATATATATAAATTAATTTATTGTGGTAAAAAATATGAATAAAAATAGAATAACATTTACAATTTGTACATTAGTGGTTTTAACAATTTTTTGTGCAATTGCTTTTTATGTAACAAATGGTGTACAAATAATTAAATTGAATAATATGTATAAAGATATAAGAATTTTAGAAAATAAAATTTCATTATATTATTTGGATAATGGAAGTATTCCAATAAAAGATGAAAGTATAATTTATTTTGAGAATAATTCTATAAATCCAAACGATAATGAAATTTATTATGAGATAGATATAAGTAAGTTAGAAAATTTGGATATATCTTATGGAAAAGGTGTTTTTGGAGCTAAAGATAAATACATAATAAATGAAGAAAGTCATACAATTTATTATTATTTAGGAATTGAATATAAAGATGAAATGTTTTTTTCAAGAGATATTAATTATGAATATGTAGATTTGGAAAATTATTAAAAAAGCTAGTAAAAAGGCTTGTCAAATAAGAAAATTTGTGTTAAAATAGTCGAGGTAAAAATGGTTAGATTTATCTTGGCTATTTTTATTAGTATAAATTAAATTTATACTACCTTACTCATATTAAAATATGGGTTTAATATCCAAAAGGAGGTGAAAGATAATGAATAGATACGAAACAGTATTCATTATTAATCCAAATGTTGAAGAAGCAGGAGTTAAAGAATTAATTCAAAAATTCTCAGACATTATTAATAATGATGGAAAAGTTGAGTCAGTTGAAGAGTTAGGAAAGAAAAAATTAGCTTATGAAATCAAAAAAAATTCAGAAGGTATATATGTATTAATTAACTTTGAAGCTGCACCAAGTTTAATAAAAGAACTTGAAAGAGTATACAGAATTACAGACGAAGTTATTAAATTCATCGTTGTAAGAAAAGACGAAGAATAATAAAGAAAGGCGGAAGCTAATATGAACAAAGTAATTTTAATGGGAAGATTAACAAGAGACCCAGAAGTAAGATATACTCAAACAAACAATACTCTAGTTGCTTCTTTTAGTTTAGCAGTTAATAGAAGATTTGCTAGACAAGGAGAAGAAAGACAAGCCGATTTTATTAATATTGTAGCTTGGAACAAAACTGGAGAATTCTGTAGCAAATATTTTAAAAAAGGTCAACAAGTTTCAATAATTGGAAGAATCCAAACAAGAACTTGGGATGATGAAAATGGACAAAAACATTATGTTACAGAAGTAATTGCAGAAGAAGCATATTTTGCAGATAGTAAAAGAGATGGAGAAGCATCAGGATTTGAAAGTACATTTGGAGAAGCTGTTACTCAAAGTGCAGAATTCCAAGTTACATCATCTGATGACGACTTACCATTCTAAGTTTAATTAATATATAAAGTTAGAAGATTGGAGGATTTTGAAATGGCTGATAAAAAACAAAATAGAAGAAACAATAGAAACAACCAAGATGATGATTTTAATCCAAAGTTTAGAAAAATGAGAAAAAAAGTTTGCGCATTATGCAATGACAAAAACTTTGAATTAGATTATAAAAACGCAGATCAATTAAGAAAATTTATCAACGAAAAAGGTAAAATATTACCAAGAAGAGCAACAGGAGCTTGTGCTAAACATCAAAGAGAAATTACAGCTACAGTTAAAAGAGCAAGACACATTGCTATTATACCTTATTCACAAGACTAATTTTGATAAATATAAATTATTAACAGAAGAGTATAAATTTTATACTCTTCTTTTTTTGTATTTGTATTGCAATAATTATTTTGAGCATATATAATATGAAAAGAAATCAAAAAAAGGAGATTATTAAAATGGGAAAAAGAGGATTTGAAATTGCAAAAGGATTTGAAAATGCAGGAATAAATTTACCAGTAAGAAAAACAAAATATTCAGCAGGATATGATGTTGAAGCTGCAGAGGATACAGTTATACCAGCATTTAAAAGAGGACAAAAACCAACTTTAGTAAAAACAGGAATAAAAGCTTATATGGAAGATGATGAAATGCTTTTATTATATAATAGAAGTTCTAATCCAGGAAAAAGAGGATTAATATTAGCAAATAGTGTTGGTGTAGTAGATAAAGATTACTACGGAAATCCAGATAATGACGGACATATAATGTTTGCTTTTTATAATATAAAAGATGAAGATGTTGAAATAAAAAAAGGTGATGCTATAGGACAAGCAATCTTCCAAAAATATCTTGTTGCAGATGCAGATAATGCTGAAGGAGAAAGAGTTGGAGGATTTGGTTCAACAAATAAATAGAAAAAATAAGTGCTTAAAACAAATAATATATTAAAACTCTAAATCTTCTAAATTGCAAGTGTTTTTCGTAATATGTAATGAAAATGAAAAAAACTTTTTTAAAATTCGTTATAATTCTTTGACTTTTGGCAATTTTTGTAGTATAATTGTAATGTAGTAATTTTAAATTACTTGGAAGGAGTGGCGAAAAAATGTTTAAAGTAGGAGATAAAATAGTTTACCCAATGCACGGAGCTGGAGTTATAGAAACGATTGAAGAAAGATCAATTTTAGATGAAAAACAATCTTATTATATAATTAAAATGCCTGGTGAAGTAAAGGTTATGGTACCTACAGCAAAAGCAGAAGAAATAGGAGTACGTAATATAATAGACAAAGAAACAGCCGGAAAAGTAATTAATGTTTTAGAACAAGATAGTACTGAAATGTCTATGAAATGGAACAAAAGATACAGAGATAATGTTGAAAAAATGAAATCTGGAGATATTTTCGAAGTAGCAGACATAGTAAGAAATTTAAGTTTTAAACAAAAAGACAAAGGTTTATCAACAACTGAAAAGAAAATGTTACTAAATGCAAAACAAATTCTAGTAAGTGAATTAGTTCTTGCAGAAAGTAAAGAAAAAGAAGAAGTAGAAGAGTTAGTTGAAAACAAAATAAATATGTCTTATGAAATGCATGGTATTGGTTCTACAGAAGAATTACAAAAAGCTGTAGGAATGCCAGAGGAAAATACAGATAATATTGTAAAGAAATTTATTTCAGCAAATTAGTAGAAAATGAAAAAGATTATATATTAAATATATAATCTTTTTTTGACGATTAGAGAAATCGAAAAATGATTTACATAAATTACATAAAAATAAAGGATTTGAAAAATCTATGTCGAATAATATAAAAGAAAGGTTAAAAAATGGTTCAATACACTGATGAATTAAAAGAGGAAATAAGATCAGCAAATGACATTGTTGATGTTATATCTCAATATGTAACTTTAAAAAGAAGTGGTAGAAACTTTTTTGGATTATGTCCATTCCACAAAGAAAAATCACCTTCTTTTTCTGTTTCTGCTGACAGACAATATTTTCATTGTTTTGGCTGTCATAAAGGCGGAGATGTTTTCACGTTCGTTAGTGAAATTGAAAGAATATCATTTAGAGAATCATTAGAATTTTTAGCTGAACGTGCTAGAATTTCATTACCAACTGTGGAAAATTCAGAATTTAATAAAACACAATATCTAAAAGATAGAATGTATAAAATAAATGCTGAAACAGCAATCTTTTACCACGAGAGGTTATATAAACCACTAGCAAAAATAGCACAAGACTATGTAAAGCAAAGAAAACTAGATAATAATACCTTAAAAGCATTTAAAATTGGATATTCTGGAGAATATAATGAATTATATAAAATGCTAAAAGCAAAAGGTTTTAAAGATGAAGAAATCTTAGCAACAGGTCTTGTAAACAAAACTGAAAAAGGCGAATATATAGACAGATTTAGGAAAAGATTAATGTTTCCTATAATGGATGTAAGTGGACGAGTTATAGCTTTTGGTGGTAGAAAATTAGAAAACAATGAAAAGATGGCAAAATACATAAATTCTAATGAAAACTTAGTTTATTCAAAGAAAAAGCATTTATTTGCACTAAACCTTGCAAAACAATCTGATTCTAAAAAGATAATTTTAGTTGAAGGATATATGGATGCTATCTCGTTGTATCAAAGAGGATTCAATAATGTAGTTGCTTCACTTGGAACAGCCTTGACAGAAGAACAAGGAAGATTATTAAGAAAATATAGTGAGCAAGTTATATTAAGCTATGACTCTGATGGTGCAGGACAAGAAGCAATAATGAGAGGATTAAGTATTTTAGAAAATCAAGGCTGTGATGCGAGAGTTCTTCAAATGGAAGGTGCAAAAGATCCAGACGAATTTGTTATAAAATATGGTAGTGGAAGATTTAATTTACTTGTAGAAAATGCAATTTCTTTAGTTGAATTTAAAATTAAAATGATAAAAAGCAAATACAACCTTGAAAATGCTAATGACAAAATAAGATTCTTGAAAGAAATTACTAAAGTTATTTCAAATGTAGATAATAAAATTGAAAGAGAAATCTATATTGATAAAGTTGCTGAAAGTTATAATATTTCAAAAGAAGCAATTTATGCTGAAGTAAATAAAGAAAGTTATAATAGCAAAGCAAATGAAAAAACTTTAGTAAAACCAGCTGTAAAACAAGAAAAAGTAATAGAAATAAGTCCAGCAATAATAAAACGCGAAAATATGATTATCTATTTATTAATAAATCATTTTAGAGAATCATATGAAGCAATAGTAACAAATATTACTTTAGATGATTTTAAGTTAGAAGCTAATAAATTTATATTTGAAAAAATATTAGAATCTCCAGCAGAAGAAAGCGAAAAAATATTACAAACAATTGCAAATATTGAAGATCAAGAAATACAGTCACATGTTAGTGAAATTTTAGTAACAGATTATGAAATAAGTTCAATAGAAAAATGCATAGAAGATGTTGTAAATATTTATAATAAAGAGAGATTAACAAATAGAAAATTTGAAATAATAAAAGAATTAGAAAATTCTTCTAATTTAACAAAGGAAGAAATAGCTAAATTAGAACAAGAATTGAGTGAGATAATAATAGAGTTAGCTAAAAGAAAGTAGGAGGTAGTTTTAAAAAATGAAAAAAACAGAAAAAGAGCTAGTAGAAGAATTAGATGCAAAAGAACCTACAACAAAGAAAAAAACAACTAAAAAAGAAGAAATAGATATTAAGTCAGAAAAGGCTAAAAAAACTAAAAAAGCTGAAAAAGAAGAACAATTAGAAATTGCTGAAGTAGCAGAAGTTGTTGAAGAAAAGAAAACAAGAAAAAGAACTAAAAAAGAAGATGCTAGCCAAGAAGTTGAAGAAGTAAAAGAAACAAAAAAATCTTCAAAAGTAAAAGAAGAGAAAAAAGAAGAACCTCAAGAAGAAAACGAAAAGGATAAAATTCAAAAAATCGTAAGTAGTGCAAAAGCAAAAGGAAAAATTACTTATGGAGAGCTTGCGGCAGAACTTGGAGAAGCAAATCCAGAGCAAATAGATAAAGTTTTTGAAGCTTTTGAAGAAATTGGTGTAAATGTACTAAAAGATGATGATGATTTATTAGAACCAGACTTAGATGATTTAAAAGAAGTTGAAGATATAAAACTTGAAGAGTTAGATATGAACACTGCAATTGAAGGTGTTAGTATTGATGATCCAGTAAGAATGTATCTAAGAGAAATTGGTAGAATACCACTACTTACTTTTGAAGAAGAATTAGAACTTGCAAAAAAAGTTCTAGATGGTGATGAAGAAGCTAAACAAAAACTTGCTGAATCTAACTTAAGATTAGTTGTAAGTATTGCTAAAAAATATGTTGGTAGAGGAATGTTATTCTTAGATTTAATCCAAGAAGGAAACATGGGATTAATAAAAGCTGTAGAAAAATTCGATTATAAAAAAGGATACAAATTCAGTACTTATGCAACATGGTGGATTAGACAAGCTATAACAAGAGCTATTGCAGACCAAGCTAGAACAATAAGAATTCCAGTTCACATGGTAGAAACGATAAATAAATTAATTCGTACTTCTAGGCATTTACTTCAAATGTTAGGAAGAGAACCAAGTCCAGAAGAGATTGCTGAAGAAATGGAAATCCCAGTTGAAAAAGTAATGGAAATTCAAAAAATAGCCCAAGATCCAGTATCTTTAGAAACACCAATTGGTGAAGAAGATGATAGCCATTTAGGAGACTTTATTCCAGATGATGAGTCACCAGCACCACATGATTCTGCTGCATATACATTATTAAAAGAACAACTAGAAGAAGTAATGGCAACATTAACACCAAGAGAAGCAAAAGTTTTAAAATTAAGATTTGGATTAGAAGATGGAAAAGCTAGAACACTTGAAGAAGTTGGTAAAGAATTCCAAGTAACTCGTGAAAGAATTAGACAAATTGAAGCAAAAGCTTTAAGAAAATTAAGACATCCAAGCAGAAGTAAAAGATTAAAAGATTATATGAGTTAATATAAATATGACAAAATGATAGAAAAAAATCAGATTTTGTCGAAGTTATGTAAATTATTTTATAAAAAAGCCTTGATTTCTAAGGCTTTTTTTGCTATAATAGTATTGAAATATTTTATTTTTGAATAAGAGAGGTGAAAACTAAGCCAAAAGCTTAGGAAAATTATGAGTTATTTAGAAACTGTTAAAGATTTTTTTGGAAGACCAGAAAAAACATATGTACAAGAAAATAGCTGGGAATCATTAAAAGATGCAGTTGCAATGGCGATTAAAGAAAAATTAATTACCGTTGAACAATCTTTACAATTATTAGCTGCACGTAAAAAAATGGAATCGGATTCAAAAGCATTTGAAAAAAGAATAGAAAAATCTGTTGTTTTAGATTCTCAAGAAAACGATAAACCAGAACAAACTCCTGTACATGAAGTTAAGGCTCCAGAAAGAGAAGAAAGAATTAGAAAAGAAGAAAGAACAAGAGACGAATAAAAAAGATAAGCTATAAAATGCTTATCTTTTTTATTTTAACAAATATAATCGTCGATACGAAATTAAAATTTTGACGACGATTTTTTGTTGCTTTTTGTAAAAAAATCCTTGACAAACATAGGGTTTCATGTTAAAATCTAATACTGTAAACTGCTTAGCTAGGGTCTATAAATACTACATTTAAGTAGTTACCCAAGTTGGAAGTTAGCGAGTATACGAAAAGGGAGGTGCATTTTTAATGTACGCAATAATTGAAGCATGTGGCAGACAATACAAAGTACAAGAAGGAGAAGCTGTATATTTTGAAAAATTAGATACAGAAGAAGGAAAAAAAGTTTCTTTTGATAAAGTTGTTTTAGTATCTAATGATGGAAAAGTACAAGTTGGAAATCCTTATGTAGCTAATGCCAAAGTAGAAGGAAAAGTTATTTCTAATGGTAGAGGTAAAAAAGTTCTAGTTTTCAAATACAAAGCTAAAAAGAATGAAAGAAAAACTAGAGGACACAGACAAGACTATACTAAAGTAGAAATTACTTCAATTAAAGTTAAAGCTGAAAAAGCTGAAAAGACAGAAAAAGCTGAAAAAGCAGCTAAATAATTATATCGAAATTAATAATGTGATATAAATAAAATTATAAAGCGAAAGGAGTGAATCTTTCATGGCACACAAAAAAGGTCAAGGTAGTGTTAAGAACGGAAGAGATAGTGAGTCAAAAAGACTTGGTGTTAAAAAATCTGATGGACAAATCGTTAAAGCTGGAAATATCTTAGTAAGACAAAGAGGAACTAATGTACACCCAGGAACAAACGTTGGAATCGGAAGCGATGACACTTTATTTGCTTTAGTAGATGGAACAGTTAAATTTGAAAGAAAAGGTAAAGATAAAAAACAAGTAAGTGTTTATCCAGCAGAGTAAATAAGATTAAAAGAAGTGATTTAAAGTCACTTCTTTTTTGTTTTTATAATAAATAAAAATTATAGAAATTTATAAATAAAATAACTAAGGTGAAATCTTTGTAAAAAAGTATAATTTTTTATAAAAGTATTTGAAAAAAATATAGATATATGATTTAATAGTTATATAAATTTACAAAAGGAGAGAAAGCATATGGGAGGTAAATTATCACCTTTAATAATTATTTTGTTAATACTTGTTCTTGTAGGAGTAGGAGTTTTTGCAGTAAAACTATTATCTACAGATGATTCAGGAAGTGGAGATGGAACTCAAACTGGAGTAGTAGATCAAGAAGAAGAGGTAAAACCAGTTCTAACTTTAGAAAAAAAAGTTAATAAGGAAGGAAAAGATATTAAAGTTGAAATTGTAGTATCAGCAACTCTTGATTCTGAAACAGATTATGTTGAAGAAATAATTCTTCCAGATGGAAGTAAAGTAACAGGTGATTCAGTAAATGTTACAGCAGAAAACAATGGAATATATGAATTTACAGCTGTTACAGCAGGTGGAGAAAAGAAAACAGAATCAATAGAAGTTACAGAAATTAATGAAAGTTCTGCAACAAATCCATATATACCAGAAGGATTTAATGTAACACATAATGTTGTAGATGAAGGATTTACAATTGAAGATTCATATGGAAATGAATTTGTTTGGATTCCAGTTCCAAATGGAAAATTAACAAGAAATACAATGTTAAGTACAGATTATGAAGAATCAGCTAGTACAGCTTCTGCATTAGTAAATAGCGTTGCAAAATATTATGGTTTCTATATAGGAAAATATGAAGCATCACAATATGAAGTAGATGGAGAAGTTGCAGCAGCGTCTATGTCAGGAAAACAACCTTGGACAAACATTACTTATTTAAATGCTGCAGAACATTCAAATAATGCTGATTCATTATATGGATATACAGATTGTACAACAGCACTATTAAATAGTTATGCTTGGGATACAACAATTCAATGGTTAGATAAATCAATAGAACATTATTCTTCAAGTGTAAATTATGGGAATTATAGTGATACAATATATCCAACAGGATATACAGATACAGACTTTGTAAACAATATATGTGATTTAGCAGGAAATGTTAGAGAATGGACAACAGAAATTTACAAATCTGCAAATGAAGATAATAATAATAAAGATAATGTAATTCATAGAATTGTTCGTGGAGGAAGTGCTAATTTAAGTAGAACTCCAGCAAGCCACATTTATTATCCAGAAAATACATCTGATAATTATTGGGGATTCAGATTAATATTATATAAATAAAAAGTAAAAGAAATCTAGTTATCTAGATTTCTTTTTTTACATATATAATTGTAAATATTTTGTCGTAATATATAATGTAACAAATCTAAAATTTTCTTACGGGTATATTGAAAAAAGAGAATTAATATTATATAATGTATCCACATATGTGATATAAAGAGGGGAAATGTATTATGGCAAATAAGTATAGAACTCATAATTGTGGAGAATTAAGAATAACAGACTGCGGAAAAGAAGTAAGATTAGCAGGATTTGTTCAAACAATTAGAAATTTAGGAAAAATGGCATTTATAGATTTAAGAGATGAAAACGGAATTACACAAATAGTAGTTTCAGAAAATATAGATTTAAAAGATGTAACAAAAGAATGTACAATAACAGTAACAGGAGATGTTGTTGAAAGAGCAAGCAAAAATGATAAAATACCAACTGGTGAAATTGAAATTGCTGCAAAAGAAATAACAGTTCTTGGAAAATGTAGAAGTTCATTACCTTTTGAAATAAATGTAGAAGGTCAAACAGTAAGAGAAGATTTAAGACTTGAATATAGATTCTTAGATTTAAGAAATGAAAAAATTCATAAAAATATAAAATTACGTTCAAAAATATTAAAAGATTTTAGAAATGCAATGGATGAACTAGGATTTACAGAAGTTCAAACACCAATTTTAGCAAACTCTTCACCAGAAGGTGCTAGAGATTTCTTAGTACCAAGTAGATTACATCCAGGTGAATTTTATGCGCTTCCACAAGCACCACAACAATTTAAACAATTGTTAATGGTTTCTGGATTTGATAAATATTATCAAATAGCACCTTGTTTTAGAGATGAAGACCCTAGAGCAGACCGTTCACCAGGAGAATTCTATCAATTAGACTTTGAAATGAGTTTTGCAACTCAAGAAGATGTTTTTGAAGTTATTGAAACTGTACTTCCAAAAGTATTTAAACAAAATACTGACTGGAAAGTTGATGAAGGACCATTTGTAAGAATTCCTTACAAAGAAGCTATGGAAAAATATGGTTCAGATAAACCAGATTTAAGAAACCCATTAACAATATCAGATTTAACAGATATATTTGTAGGAACAGAATTTAATGCATTTAAAGATAAAACAGTTAAAGCAATAGTAACAGAAAATATGGAAGAAAAACCAAGAAAATTCTTTGATACTATGTCAGAATATGCTGTTTCAGAATTAGACGCAAAAGGTTTAGCTTGGGTTAAAGTGGATTCAGAAGGAAACTTAAATGGTGGAATTAGCAAATTTATAGATGATGAAAGAAAAGCTAAAATTTTTGAAAGAATGAATGTTAAACCAGGTTCAGCAATATTCTTTGTTGCAGATGAATATAACAAAGCTGTAAAAATAGCTGGTGGAGTTAGAATCAAACTTGGAACAGAACTTGATTTATTAGAAAAAGATGTTTACAGATTCTGTTTCATAGTTGATTTCCCAATGTATGAATTATCAGATGAAGGAACAATAGATTTCAACCATAACCCATTCTCAATGCCACAAGGTGGATTAGAAGCGCTTAATACAAAAGATCCATTAGACATTTATGCATATCAATATGACGCTGTATGTAATGGATATGAAATTTTATCAGGTGCTGTAAGAAACCATGATCAAGATATAATGATTAAAGCATTTGAAATTGCTGGTTATACAGTTGAAGATGTAAAAGGAAAATTTGGAGCATTATTTAATGCATTTAGCTATGGAACACCACCACATGCTGGAGCTGCTCCTGGTATGGATAGAATAATAATGTTATTAGCTAGAGAAGATAACATTAGAGAAGTTATTGCATTCCCTAAAAACAAAAAAGCAAGAGACCTTTTAATGAATGCACCATCAAAAGTATTTGAAAAACAATTAGAAGAAGTACATATAAAATTAAATTTAGAAAATAATAATTAAAAGAGGTTTTTATGAGTAAATTAAGAAAAATATCTATAATTACTATACTTCTATGGAGTTTTTTGCTAGGTGCTTGTTATGCTGCAACTGCTACGGTTAGTGTATCTGCAGCTAGATTAAGAGAAGAAGCAAATACAACTTCTAATATATTAACTAATATCTATAAAGGAGAAAAAGTTGAAATATTAGAAAAAGACGGTGAATGGTATAAAGTAAAATATGGAAGTAATGTAGGATATTTAAAAAATAATTTAATAAAAGAAGATATCGCAGAAACTTCTCAAAATAGCAATGAATCAACTAATAAACCTACTGAAACAACAGATTCTTCAAAAGTTAAAGTAAATGCAGATGTAAAAGTAAGATTTGTTCCAAATCTTACATCTTCTGCAATAATGAATGCTGCAGCAGGAAAAGAATTTACTAAACTTACTGAAGTGGGAAATTGGGTTCAAATAACTGATGGAATTGCTACTGGATGGGTTTTAAAAACCAAAATAGCTACAGACAATCAAACTGTTAATACTTCAGATTTTGAAAATTCATCAAATGAAAATAAAGTTTCAGAAAACAAAGTGGCTGAAAATAAAAATACAGTAAACAACACAAATAAAGTAAGCAATACAAATACAACAAAAGAAAACAATAAAGTAGCTGAGAATAAAGTAAATAATACTGTAAAAGAAAATGACAATAAAACAAATCAAACTTCAACTGCGGTTAATAAAACTGGAATTGTAAATGTAGAAACGGCTAAAGTAAGAGAAAAAGCTGATAAATCTTCAAAAGTTTTAGGATTTTTAGATTATAATGATAAAATTACTATAACTGCAGAAGAAGGTGAATGGTATAAATTTACTGAAAAAGAAATTTCAGGTTATGTACATAAAACATTAGTAACAGTAAAAACAGACGAAGAAATATCATCAAGGTATTTAACAGAAGAGAGAAATGAAGAAGATGATACAACTGTTGATACAACAACTAATGAAACTGTAAATAATGCATTACAAACAGAAAACGCAGCTAGTTCAAATGGGCAAAGTGTTGTAGATTATGCAAAACAATTCTTGGGATATCCTTATGTTGTTGGTGGAAAAAATCCAACAACAGGATTTGATTGTTCAGGATTTACAAGATATGTATATTTGAATTTTGGATATAGTTTAGGCGCAACAGCTGCAACTCAAAACAATATAGGTACAGAAGTTTCAAGAAGTGATTTGCAACCTGGTGATTTAATTCTATTTTATGATGAAGCTAAAACAAAAATAGGTCATACTGGAGTATATATATCAAATGGTGATTTTATACATGCAGCCAATCCAAAAAGAGGGGTAGTAACAGATAATTTAAATACCAATTCGTACTATAATGAAAGATATATAACAGCAAGAAGAATTGTTAAATAGAGGGGCTAATTTGAAAGGAGAATTAGCATTAAGTTCAAAAAAATAATAATTTTAATAGTGGGGCTATATTTAATAAATATAGCTTCATTTTTTTATATTGAAAATCAATTTCCTAAAGAAGACCAAATGCATATTATGGGTAAAATAATAAGTATAAAAGAAGAAAAAGAATATTATAATAAATATATTTTGAAAATTATAAAAAATCAAAACTATGAAAAAACCAAAAATCAAAAAATAATAATATATGTAGAAAAAGAAAATGATTTTTTTCCAGGTGATATCATAACTGTTAAAGGCAAATTTGAAAAGTCGAGTGACTCAAAAAATTATAAAGGATTTAGCTATAGAAAATATTTATTACAAAATAAAATTTTCGGAACTATGAAATGTGAAAGTGTAGAAAAAATAGGAGAAAGTAGAGATATATATATTAAAATTTTATTATTAAGACTAGAATTTTGTAATCAGATTAACAATATTTTTAAAGAAGATATAGCACAATTTTTAAATGGATTGTTATTTGGTAAAATAGATGAACTCGCAGAAGAAGTTGAAGAAAATTTTGAAATAAGTAATATTTCTCATATACTTGCAATTTCAGGGATGCATGTTACTTATGTGGTGCTTGGAATGAAGTTTATAGTAGAAAAATTTATAAATAATAAAAAAGTATGCAATTTAATATTAATAGTTTTTATATTTGTATTTTATATTATAACAGGTTCTGCTGTATCTTGTTTAAGGGCATGCTTGATGTCTGCGCTAATTTTTATTTCTTCAAGTTTGTATAGAAAAAATAATTTTTACATTAGTTTTGTATTTTCTTTATTATTTATTTTATTATTAAATCCTTATAATTTATATAATATTGGAATGTGGCTTTCGTATTTTGGAACTTTAGGGATTGTTGTTTTTTATAACTTTTTGAAAAGATTTTGGGATTACTATAGTAACAGATTTAGTAGAAGAATAGATAAAAAAATTAAAATAAAAATAATTACTGAAGCAGAAAAAACAAATAAAGAATCTTTTTTAATTAATTTTTTAAATATCAAAAATAAAATCTTAAACTATATTTTAGAAAATTTTCTTTTATCAATTTCTGCTCAGATTTTGATTTTTCCAATTATGGTTTATGCATTTAATACAATATCTTTTACATTTTTTATTTCGAATATTTTAGTTTCTGTATTTATAGCTCTAGCTTTAATTTTTGGATATTTTACTGTTTTTGTATCATATATTCCAATTCCTTTTTATAAAGTTTTCTTATTAATAGAAGAAATTATGATTTCAATAATTTTAAAAATAGGAGAAATTTGTGCTAAAATTCCGTTTTCTAGAATATATGTGCCAACACCAAATTTTATTTTCATACTTTTGTATTATATAGTAATTTTTTGTTTAGTATTATATTTTAATAAAAGAAAAAACTATTGTCTAAAACTGATAATGTCATTTGCTTTTTTGAAAAAAGAAGTAAAAAATTACTTTAAACTTATTATTTCAAAAATAAATAAATTTACTAATAATATCAATATAAAGAATAATTACAAAAATGATAAAAGCGATAACAATAACGATAACAATAATAACGACAATAACAACAATAACAATGATATTGATATCATGAGAAAAATTAATAAGCTTATTAATTTAGAAAAAATGATTCTTAAAAAGAAAATAATTTCTAGTATAATAAATATTTTCTTTGTTATTTTTATACTTATTTTTATATTAATATCAATTAACTCGTCTTTAAAAATATATTTTATAGATGTTGGACAAGGTGATTGCACCGTTATTCAAACTCCAAATAATAAGAACATAATTATTGATGGAGGAGAAGGAAATACAGATAAATATGATTATGGTGAAAATGTAGTCCTACCATATTTATTAGATAGAGGAATTACGAAAATTGATTATTTAATAATTTCTCATTGTGATAGTGATCATATAGGAGGATTGTTTGCGGTTTTAGAAAATCTTAAAGTTGAACAAGTTTTGATTGGAATACAACCAGAACCATCTGAACAATTTGAAGCTTTAATAAAAATAGCTAATAAAAAGAAAATTGAAATTAAATTTTTAAAAGCAGGAGATGTTTTAAAGTTAGACGAGAATATAAAAATAGAGGTTTTATGGCCTATAAAAAATGAATTAATAGAAGAAAATGCTTTAAATAATAATTCCTTAGTTTTTAAATTATGTTATAAAGAATTTTCAATTTTATTTACTGGAGATATTGAGGAAGTAGCGGAAAGAGAAATTGTAAAAATATATGATAAGCAAAGTTTAAAAGCAAGTGTATTAAAAGTTGCACATCATGGTTCTAAAACATCATCAACAAATGAATTTTTAGAAATGGTAAAACCTGAAATTGCATTAATTGGAGTAGGGGAAGATAATAAATTTGGACATCCATCAGAAGATATATTGAAGTTATTAAATTATTTTAATGTTAAAATTTATAGAACTGATATTAATGGAGAAATAGTTATTAAAATAAAAGATAATAAAATAAATGTTAAGTCAAACTTTGAATAATATTATAAAAAATCGAATAATAATTTCCAAATTATACATACTACAAATAGGTGATATGTATGAGAAAAATTTTATTATATGGATTTCTAATATTTGTATTTTCAATTGGTACAGGTTTTTATTATGCTAGTTTATGGAAAAAACAAAATATGCCAGATGAAGCGAAAATAGTTCAAGAAAATAAAGTTAAGGAAACTTCTATAACAGAGGAGAAAGTTGCATTTGATGCTGAACTGGCTTTAAAAAAATATTATAATGAATGCGGACATTGCTTAGTAAATGAAGTTGAATTACCAACAGAATTTATAAATTTAACTAAAGATGAAATTGAAGATTTATATTCTGAATGGAAAATTGAAAAATTTAGTGATAAAGAAATTGTACTTGCTCAAAATATAGATTCAATGTGTGATGAGCATTATGTATTAAGACTAGGAGAGAGTAACGTAGAAATTTATCAGATGGAAGAATTTGACGATTTTAGATTATTGAAAACAACTAATATAAGTAGAGAATATTTAACAGAAACAGATATAGTAAATTTAGAAGAGGGGATATTTGTTTATGGAACTAGAAATTTAAATTCAGCTTTAGAAGACTTTGAATAAAAAATAGAAAGTTCAAATGTGCTTTAATTTTATAAAATATGGTATTAAAATTAAAAAGAGGTTACGTTTGTAACCTCTTTTGGTTTTATATTATTATGTTTTATACACTAAATTTTAGTTCACCATTTTCTATATAACCATGAATTGTTTGTCCTGAAACTACTTCGCCTCTTAAAAGCATTTCAGCAATTTCGTCTTCAACTAATTTTTGAATTGCTCTTCTTAATGGTCTTGCACCATATTTTAAGTCAGTTCCTTTTTGAGCAATATATTGTTTTGCTTCACTGTTTAATGATAAATAGATTTCTTTATTGCTTAAAGCTTCTTGAGTTTTTGCAAGAAGTAAATCTACTATTTGTAATAATTCTGGTTCTGTTAAAGAATTGAATACTATAACTTCATCAACTCTGTTTAAGAATTCTGGTCTAAATAAATCTTTTAATGCTCCTAAGATTTTGTCTTTGTTCATTATTGTTTGATTTCCAAAACCTATAGAATTATTATTTAAGTTAGAACCAGCATTTGATGTCATTATTATAATTGTGTTTTCAAAGTTAACTGTATTTCCTTGAGCATCTGTTAGTTTTCCATCATCTAATACTTGAAGTAAGATATTAAATACATCTGGATGAGCTTTTTCAATTTCATCAAATAGAAGAATTGAATATGGTCTTCTTTTTACTTTTTCAGTTAATTGACCAGCATCATCATAACCAACATATCCTGGAGGAGAACCAATTAATTTTGAAGTAGAATGACTTTCCATAAATTCAGACATATCTACTCTAATTATATTTTCTTCGCTTCCAAACATTTCATAAGCTAAAGCTTTAGCTAGTTCTGTTTTACCAACACCAGTTGGTCCAACAAATATGAAAGAAGGTGGACGTTTTGTACTTTGTAATCCTGCACGATTTCTTCTTATTGCTTTAGAAACAGCTGTTACAGCTTCATCTTGAGAAATGATGTGTTTATGAAGATTTGCTTCTAAGTTTAATAATTTTTGAGTTTCAGCTTCAGTAATTTTTGTTACTGGAATTTTTGTCCAACGTTCAATTACTTCTGCAATATCTTGAATTGTAAGAACAGCAGGTTTTAAATCTTTCTCGATTTCTTCCATTCTTTGAATTAAAGTACATTCTTTAGTTTTTAAATCAGCTGCTTTTTGATATTCTTCGATTGAATCTGAAGAAACAGCTTCTTCTTTTTCTTCAGCAACTTTCTTTAATTCATTTTTTATTAATTCAAGCTCGAATAAAGCTTTATTTTTTAAGTTTATTTTTGAACAAGCTTCATCTATTAAATCGATAGCTTTATCTGGTAGAAATCTGTCATGAATATATTTTTCTGACATTTTAACTGTTTTTTCAATTATATCTGGAGTAACAGTTACTTTATGGAAATCTTCATAATATTTTTTGATTCCTTTTATTATTTCGATAGTATCATCTATAGATGGTTCTTCAACAAGAACTGGTTGGAATCTTCTTTCTAATGCTGAATCTTTTTCAATATATTTTCTATATTCTTTTAAAGTTGTTGTTCCAATTAATTGGATTTCACCATTAGATAGGGAAGGTTTTAAAATGTTTGCAGCATTCATAGAATGTTCTGCATCACCAGCACCTATGATATTGTGAATTTCATCTATTACTAAAATTATATTTCCATATGTTTTACATTCATCAACAAGAGATTTCATTCTAGCTTCGAATTGACCTCTAAATTGAGTACCAGCTATAATTGCTGTCATGTCTAATAAATAAACTTCTTTGTTTAATAGTTTTGCAGGAACTTCTTGGTTTGCAATTTTTAATGCTAAACCTTGAGCAATTGCTGTTTTACCAACACCTGGTTCACCAATTAAACAAGGATTGTTTTTTGAACGTCTATTTAAAATTTGAATCATTCTTTCGATTTCTTGCTCTCTACCAATTACAACGTCTAATAAACCATTTTTTGCTTTATCTGTTAAGTTTGTTCCAAATGTATCTAGGAATTTTTTCTTTTTATTTTTTTCTTTCTTTTGAACTTTTACAGTTTTACCAGAAGATGATTCTTGAGGTTCATCTTGAGATGCAGAATCTTGAGGATTTGATGCTTTGAAAATTCCAAAAATATTTTTAATTGGATTATCTTCACCTTCAATTGGACTATCCATTTTTTCAAGATTTTCTAAATCTTCAGAAGTTATTCCTAATGCTTCAAGATTCATATTTTCTGAAAAGTCTTTTAATATACTTTCGAATTGGTTAGACATATCTTCGATTTCTTCGTTTGAGATGTTTGCATTTTTTGCTAAAACTTCAAGAGGATTAATTCCTTTTTCTTTAGCACAATTATAGCAAAGACCTTCAACAGTTTTTTTACCATTTTCAATTTTATTTAAGAACACAACTGCTGTGTTTTTATTACATACTGAACATATCATTTGTTTTCTCCTTTAGAATTAATATATTTGAGTTAAAAATTGTATAAACTTTAAATTCTATAGACATAATCATACAATATTTTTTATATATAGTCAATGGATTTTTTATCTAAATTTTGTTGATAAAATACAAATTACAGCAGAAAAATTAGCAATACAAGATGTAGAGTGCTATAGAAAAATTTATAAATTTTCTTGCAGTTTTACATATAATTAAATTTATATAAATAATTGATATTTTTGAATATAAGTGCTATAATGAAGCTAATTTAAAAGAAGGAGATTCAAATGAAAAGAGCAATAAGAAGATTTGTAAGTACATTAACTGGACCAAAAAAATATATATTCTTTGCAGTACTTGCTTTAATATGTATAGTATCAATATGTATAGGAATATATACTCAATTTTTCTATAAATATTCTGATACCGATCCGTTAATGTTAGGTATAAATATAGGAAGTAAAAAGACTGCTGAAGAAATAGATATATTAAAAGCAGATTTTAATAATCTTTTTACTAATTCAATAATAATAAATAGTGAGAATGTTAGAGTAGATAGAATTGAAAGTTCTAAGGATTTAGTGTATACAGGATATAACTTATTAAATGAAGATGAAAATTTTTATACTGTAAATGCACAAATTCCTATTTTAAATATAGATACAGAACAAGCTAAAAAAATAAATGCTGAAATTAAAACAGAATTTTATGATACAGCAAATAATGTAATGAGAAGAACAGAAGGGAATACTGTGTATTCTGTAACATATGCATCATTTGTAAACGAAGATGTATTATCTTTAGTAGTAAAATCATCATTAAAAGAAGCTGGAAAGGCTGAAAAAGTAACAATAAAAACTTATTGTTATAGTTTACCAGAAAAAAGAATTTTATCTTTAGAAGATGTCTTAAATTATTCAGACATTTTAACAGTAAAAGGTTTAACACTAGAATCAATTCAAACAACAATAAATGATGAAATTAAAAAAGCATATAATAACGCAAAAATAATTGCTGCTGATTATGGAACTCTTTATGAAAGAGATTTAGAAAGTGAAATTTATAAAGTAGAGAATACAACTAATTTCTTTTTAACACAAGATGGATATATATACCTTGTTTATGCTTATGGAAATAATGATTACACAAATGAAATGGATATAATAATTTTCTAATAGGGGGAGTTTAATTGAAAAAATTTAGAGTAATACTTATTGTTTTTTTACTTATGATAAATATGTTTTGTGTAACTTTAAATGCAACAGAACCAGCTACACAAACGTCTAATACAACACAAACAGATTTAACGGCAAATGCGGAACTAGTGGAAAATAATGAAACATTAATAAACACATATGGAAAAATTGTGGAAACACAAGCTGTAAAAGATGTTCAAAATGGTTCTGTAAAAGAAAAAGTACAAGAGGTAACTGTAGAAATTACAGAAGGTGATTACATTGGTGAAGAGTTTACTACAGAATATGTTTTATCTTATGACATCGATGGAAAAATTTTAGCTTATGAATTAGAAGTAGGAGATCAAGTATCTGTTCAAATAATAGAAGATGCAAATGGAACAACAACAGCAACAGTATTAGATGTTGTAAGAGCTCCATACATAGCTTGGATGGCTATTTTATTCTTAGGAATAGTAATTTTAATAGGTGGAAAAAAAGGTGTTAAAGCAATTCTTGGTTTAATATTCACAATTTTACTAATATACTTTATAATGGTAAAAGGAATTTTTAATGGAGATCATGCAATTAAAAATTCTATTATTACATCAATACTAGTAATTGTTGGTACATTTATAATTATAGGTGATGGAATAAATAAAAAAATATTAACAGCAGCAATAGGAACTTTTGGTGGAGTTATATCTGCTGGAGTTGTTGCTTTAATATTTAATAATTTAGCGAAATTAACTGGTGCTGGTGAAGATGCAATTCAATTAAGTATTAATATGACAGAAATCAATTTCAACTTCAGACAATTATTATTTGCTGGAATCATAGTATCAGCAATGGGAGCTTGTATGGACGTTGGTATGTCTATTGCATCAAGCTTGGACGAAATAAAATTAAAAAATCCTGATATAACATGGCAAGAATTATTAAAAAGTGGTATGAACATAGGAAGAGATGTTATAGGAACAATGACAAATACTTTAATTTTAGCTTATGTTGGTGGATCATTAAATTTAATTTTATTATTTATGGCATGTAATATGAATTTATTTGAGATTTTGAATAAAGAAACAATTGCAGAACAAATAATTTCAGCAATTGCAGGAAGTATTGGTGTTGTATGTACAGTTCCAATAACTTCATTTGTATATTCAATTTTAAATAGAGATAGAATTATATACAAAAAAACCTCAGAAAATAAAGTAAATGGAAAAAGAAGTTTAAAAATATAATTATAAAAAAGAGCCTGAATTGTTTATATACAATTTGGGCTTGATTTGAATTTGGAGATTTTATGAAAGAAAAAATTATTGAAATGTTAAAATCATTAAAAAAACAATTTGTAGAAATAGGAAAAGAATTTAAAAATATTATAGAATATTGTGAAAATAGGACGTTTTTATTGCTTGTTACTTTTATTATATTAATAGTTTGTCATGGCTATTTGTTATTTAATTCAAATGTTGGTATAGATACAGATGTATTTGTTAATAATCCTACAAATGATTATAACTGGATGGAAATAGGAAGATTTGGATTAATACTAGAAAAAAATATATTGAATTTAAATTCTTTTAATATGTTTTATGCAGAAGTTTTAACAATAATATTTTTATTTATTTTTTGTATATTGTGCTATTACACAATTTATAGATTATCTGGTAAAGATTTAAAAAATTTAAATTTGATTTTCCCTTTAATATGTTTTACAAATCCAATATGGGCAGAAGCATTTATTTTTGTTATTCAAATAGCAGAAATATCTTTTGGATTAGTACTTATTGTTTTATCTAATTTGCTTATTTATAAAGGAGCATTAGAAAAAAATAAAATATCTACAATAATAGGAATGCTTTTGTTATTCTTAGCAATTGCAACATATCAATCTTTTATAGCAATATATATTGCTATGTGCATAATATGCTTTATATTAGTGATGGAAAACGAAAATATTCAAATAGAAAATTTCTCTATTATAAAATTAGCATTATTTGTTTCAATTACTTTTATAATAGTTTTTGTAGGATATCAAATTACATTAAAAATCCTAAATATAGAAAGTACATATTTAGTTAATGCATGGAAAACTGACATGCGCAAAAAAGATATTTTGAAAAATATTTATTATCATTGCAAATCAATACTATTAGGGGAAGGTATATTCTATAATATAGGATTACTAATTTCACTTATAGGTATGAGTGTTATAGGAATATATAATTCTATAAAAAATGTAAAAAACAAAAATACTTTTTTAAAAATTATATATTTTTGTGTATATTTAGCTTTTTGTGTAACACCATTTTTACTAACAATATACATAGGGCAAAGTAGTGTTGTAAGAGCCGAAATATATATTCCAATAATTGAAGCGTTAGCAATATTATATGTATCATATTTTATTAAAACAAAAATTAATAAACAATTAATTAATTTTGTTTTAATTATGGGGATATGCTATTTAGGTATGAATCAAGCTTATTATTTAGAATCTTTATATTACACAGATTATTTGACAAGAGAAAGAGATAAAGAATTAGTTTATCAAATTGGACATGATTTAGCAGAAGCAGGGGCTGAACTTGAAGATAAAATATATTTCTATGGACATTATAATGGATTAGATAATAATTCGATAATAAGAGGACAAGTAATAGGTACATCAGCATTTGAATATTCACATACAACAGATCCAATGTATTATTGGTCTAGTCAAACAATAGTGTATTTACTTAGAGCATATGGATATAAATATAATTGGGCAGAGCCTGAGATGGCAAGAGAGGCAAGAGTAATAGCTGCACCAGAAACAGTTCCATGGTGGCCTGAAAAAGAAGGAATTATAAAGTGTGATGACTATTGGATAGTAAAAATAAATCCATTTTAGACATAAAAAAAGAAACCTTTTAAAGGTTTCTTTTTTGTTTTATCTAAAGAAATCAAATATACTTCCACCAGAATTTCCTTGTGAAGGTGTTTGTGTTTGAACTTGAGTTTGTGTTTCTGTCTCTTCAGGAAGTTCGGCTAAAACAATATTTAAATCTAATGTTTCACCATTTCTATAAACAGTTAATTTTACTGTGTCTCCAATGTTATAAGTGTATTTGATTTTATTTAATTCATTAACAGATTTTACTTCTTGATCTTCAATTTTTGTAATTATATCTGCTTGTTGTAATCCAGCCAAAGATGCTGGTGAATTTTCTTCAACTGATTCTACATATATACCTTCTGGAAGGTTATATCTTTTTGCAGTTGCACTATCAACAGAAGAACCAACAATTCCTATATAAGGTCTTTTTACAGTTTGATATTCTATTAATTGATCGATAATTCCTGTAGCAGATGAAATTGGGATTGCGAATCCAATTCCTTCAATTCCAGTTCCAGCAAATTTCATTGTGTTAATTCCAATTAATTCACCTTTACTATTTACTAAAGCTCCACCACTGTTACCAGAGTTTATAGCAGCATCTGTTTGAATTGCTGTGTAAGTAGAACCTTCACTTTCAATTTCTCTATCAACTGCACTTACTATACCACTTGTTACAGAATAATCCATTCCAAGAGGATTTCCAACTGCCATTACAAATTCTCCAACTTTAACAGAATTTGAATCTCCAATTGTAACAGGAGAAAGTCCTGTTTTTTCTATTTTTAAAACAGCTAAATCAGTGTATACATCTGTTCCAACTATTGTAGCTTCATAGCTTTGTGAATCTCCATATATATTAACTTTTATTCCAGTAGCTTCAGCTATTGAATATGATGAAGAAGCATCTGAATTTATTACATGATTATTTGTAACTATATAACCATCTTCTGAAACGATTATTCCAGAACCAGTAGCTTCACCAGTTGAGCTCCCTCCGAAAAAAGAACTAATTTGATATGTTACTGTTATACCAACAACTGATGGTAATACTTTTTCTGCAACAGAAACTGATGTATCAGAATAGTCAGAAATGTTTATTAAATTTGTTGATGTATCATTTGAAGTCGCAGCTGATGTAACCGTTGTAGGAGTATAATTTCCAAGTAATTTTGATTTTATTGTAGGAACTCCAAAACATGTTCCTACTACCAAAGTTGCACCAACTACACCTGAAAGGAAAGGAACTACTACTGTTTTTCCAAAACCACCATTTGAACGTTTTACAGAACTTTTTTTAAAGCTATTATCAGGGCTGAAATTAAATTCATTTTCGTTATCCATTTTGTACCTCCATAACATTTTTTGTTTGAATATATAATAACTCAAAAAATATTCATACACAATAGAAATATTAAGAAAAAATTCAATTTTGTGTTGAAATATTTTCCTCGTATAGATATAATAACTCTATAAAATTAAATTAAAATTAAAATAAAACGAAATATAAAAAATATTATAAAAAAATTACAAAAAGATATAATATAAATATCAAAATATAGAAGGCGAAACATGAAAGAAAAAGAGATTGAAAGACTAAATTTACTAAAAGAAGAAGAACTAAAATTATATGAAAATAATATACAATATATATGTGGTATTGACGAAGCTGGACGTGGACCATTAGCTGGACCTGTTGTTGTTGGAGCAGTTATTTTACCAAAAGATTCTTTTATTGAAGGAGTAAATGATTCAAAAAAAATCTCTGAGAAAAAAAGAGAAAAAATATATGAACAAATAATTGAAGAAGCAATTAGTTATAGTGTTGGAATTGTAGACCAAAAAACAATAGATGAAATTAACATTTTAAATGCAACAAAACTAGGAGTAAAAATTGCTTTAGAAGGATTAAAGCAAAGACCAGATGTAATAATGGTAGATGCTTTAACAAATATGGATACCTTAGGAATTCCATATATTTCAGTAGTAAAAGGAGATGCCAAAAATTATTCTATAGCTGCAGCATCAATAATTGCAAAAGTAACAAGGGATAGAATAATGAAAGAATGGGATGAAATATATCCTGCATATGGCTTTGCTAAACATAAAGGATATGGAACTGCTGAACACATAAGAGTAATAAAAGAAAATGGACCATGTATTTTACATAGAAAAAGTTTTATAAAAAATTTTGTTAAATAAATATACTAAAGAAAGGAAGAGAGTAGGATGGATATTAAAAGTATCATTCGTAAAAAAAGACTAAAACAAGAACTAACAAAAGAAGAAATAAGATATTTCGTTAGTAAATTGGTAAGAGAGGAAATAACAGAAGCTCAAGCATCAGCCGTATTAAGCTATATTTACATTAATGGACTTACAGAAGACGAAATTCTTTATTTAAGTGTAGCAATGGCTGAATCAGGAGATATGATTGATTTGAGTGATATTGCTGAAAATATTGTAGATAAACATGCCACAGGTGGAATTGGAGATAAAGCTACAATTTTATTAATGCCAATACTTGCTTCTTTAGATATTCCGGTTGCTAAAGTTTCTAGTAGAGGATATGGAGTTTCTGGAGGAACTATAGATAAGTTAGAATCAATTCCAGGATTCCAAACAGATCTTACAGTAGATGAATTTAAACAAAATTTAAAAGATGTTGGTGTATGTATTATGAATCAAGGGTTAAATTTTGCACCAGCAGAAGGAAAAATATATAAATTAAGAAATGAAGTTGCATGTGAAAATAGTCTTCCTATAATTGCAGCAAGTTTAATGAGCTTAAAAGTTGCAACAGGAAGTAATAAAATAGTATTTGATATTACATGTGGTAAAGGAACATATATTAAAACACATGAAGAAGCAAAAAGATTAGCAAAATTATTGGTAAGACTTGGAAAATCTTTAGGAAAAGAAGTTGCTTGTGTAATAACAGATATGAACCAACCAGTAGGATATTCTGTAGGACATAACTTAGAAATGAAAGAAACAATAATGGCTTTAAGAGGAATTATTTCACCAGACTTAGGTGATGTAGTTGAAGCTTTAGGAAGTATAATGATTGCCTTAGCAACAGATAGCAAAGATTTAAATGCAAATGCTAACATGATTAAAGAAGTTATGAAAACAGGAAAAGCTTATGAAAAATTCAAAGAAATGGTACAAGCTCAAGGCGGAGATGTTGAATTTGTAGAAGATCCTGAATTGTTAGATAAATCAAAATATATTATGCCAGTTTTAGCAACAGAAGCAGGAACAGTTGAAGCAATAGATGCAGATATGGTTGGAAGTATAGCAAGATATTTAGGAGCTGGAAGAATGCAAGATTCTGGTAAAATAAATAGAACAGCTGGAATTACAATAAATAAAAAAATTGGAGATAATGTAACTGTTGGTGAAACATTAGCATATATTCATACAGATGAAGATTCTAAAATTAATGGAACAACACAAAATTTAAAAGAAGCCTTTAAAATTACAAATAAAAAATTAAATATGAAATCTAGAGTTTTAGAAATAATAAAATAAAGGATGATAAATAATGAATATATTAGATATTATTGAAAATAAAAAAGTTGGTAAAGAATTATCAGATGAAGAAATAGAATATTTTGTTCAGAATTATACAAATGGAAAAATAACAGACTATCAAGCAGCTGCTTTGATAATGGCAATTTGTATTAATGGAATGACACAAGATGAAATTTTAGCATTAACAATGTCTATGGCTAATTCAGGAGATATTTTAGATTTAAGTGATATTTCAGAAAATATTGTAGACAAACATTCAACAGGTGGTGTTGGAGACAAAATTACTTTAATTGTTGCTCCAATAGTTGCAGCTCTTGGAATTCCAGTAGCAAAAATGAGTGGAAGAGGACTTGGAATAACAGGAGGAACAGCAGATAAATTAGAATCAATTCCAGGATATAATATTAATATTTCAATAGATGAATTTAAACAAAACATAAAAGATATTGGAATTAGTTTAATAACACAAACAATGAATTTAGCACCAGCTGATAAAAAAATATATGCATTAAGAGATACTATTAGTTGTACAAATAGTATGCCATTAATTGCATCAAGTATAATGAGCAAAAAAATAGCAGCAGGAGCAGGCTCAATTGTATTAGATGTAACATGTGGAAGTGGTGCATTTATGAATACAAAAGAAGATGCAAAAAAATTAGCTAAATTAATGGCTCTAATTGGAAAATTAGCCAAAAGAGAAACTGTATGTGTATTAACAGATATGAATGAACCTTTAGGTTACTCTGTAGGAAATACAGTTGAAGTTGTAGAAGCAATTCATGCTTTAAAAGGAAATATGGCAGAGGATGTTAAAGATGTTGTTTTAAACATGTGCATCCAAATGATGAACTTATCTGGTTTATATCCAAATGCTTTAGATAATAAATATAAAGTAATGGAAGTTATAGAAAATGGAAAAGCTTTTGAAAAATTTAGAGAACTTGTTATAAGACAAGGTGGAGATGTATCTTATATTGACAATCCAGAAAAATTTGAAAAAGCTCCAATAATAATGCCAGTTTTATCAGAGGAAGATGGTTATGTAGAAGAATTAGATGCTGGTAAAGTTGGAAAAGCAGGACTAGAATTAGGAATAGGAAGAAAACAAAAAGAAGATCCAATTGATTATAGAGTAGGGTTAATTTTCAACAAAAAAATTGGAGATGAAGTAGAAAAAGGTGATGTTTTAGCATACATTCACGCAAATTCACCAGAAAAAGCAATGGAATGTGTTGAAAGAATAAAAGATGCTTATAAAATTGGTGATAGAAAAATTACAAAGAAAAATATAATAGAAATTATATAAATGTACAAAATATACATAAGAAAAGAAAGGTGGTAATATAATGACAGACGGAAAAGAACTTAAAGAAAAATTATTTACAAACAAAAATAATGGATGGGAAAACTTATCTGATGAAGAATTAAAAAATATATTCCAATTTGCAGATGAATATATGTATTATTTAAATAATTCAAAAACAGAAAAAGAAATCGTTCAAAACTCAAAAGAAATATTAATAAAAAATGGATTTGTTGATATTTCTGAAAAAGAAACTTTAACTCCAGGAGATAAAGTATTCTATGTAAATAGAGGAAGATGTCTTTATGCAGCAGTTATAGGAATTGAAAATTTAGAAAATGGTTTAAAAATAGTAGCAGCACATGGAGATTCACCAAGAATAGATTTAAAACAAAATCCATTATATGAAGATAATGGTTTAGGAATGTTAAAAACACATTATTATGGTGGAATTAAAAAATATCAATGGACTAATATTCCTTTAAGTATCCATGGAACAGTTATTAAACCAGATGGAGAAAAAGTAAATATTTGTATTGGAGAAAAAGAAGAAGATCCAATATTTACAATTTCTGATTTATTACCACATTTAGCTGGAGAACAAATGGAAAGAAAACTAAAAGATGGAGTTCAAGGTGAAGAATTAAATGTTTTAGTTGGAAGCATTCCATATGATTCTGATGAAGTTTCAGAAAGAGTAAAATTAAATATATTAAAATTATTAAATGAAAGATATGGAATTAAAGAAGTTGATTTCGTAAGTTCAGAAATCGAATTAGTACCTGCTTTTAAAGCAAAAAGCATGGGATTTGATTATAGTTTAATAGCAGGATACGGACAAGATGATAAAGTTTGTTGCTATACAGGATTAAGAGCAATAATAGATACAATTAATCCTAGAAAAACAGCAATGTGTGTAATAACAGATAAAGAAGAAGTTGGATTTAATGGTGTAACAGGTATGTATACAAGAATATTTGATACATTTGTATTAGAACTTCTAGAAAAAACAGGAAATACAAGAGCAATATCATTAGATAAAGCATTTTCAAATACACAAGCAATTTCAGCAGATGTTGATGCTGCTTATAATCCAAACTTCCCAAATGCATTTGAAAGAAATAATTCAGCATATTTTGGAAGAGGAATGTCACTTGTAAAATATACAGGAGCAAGAGGAAAATCAGGAGCTTCTGAAGCACCAGCAGAATTTGTTGCTGAACTTAGAAAAGTATTTGATGAAGTTGGAGCAAGATATCAAGCTTGTGAACTTGGAAAAGTAGATAAAGGTGGAGGCGGAACAATAGCCTTAACTTTAGCAAATAGAGGAATGGATGTTGTTGATGTTGGTGTTCCAGTAATGGGAATGCACTCACCTTATGAAATAACAAGTAAATTTGATGTATATCAAGCTTACAAAGGATATAAAGCATTTTTTAATAAATAAAAAATATGAAGAGGCTAGCTTTTATAGCTAGCCTTTTTTACATTATATTCTCTTTACATAATCAATAAAAGGTGCTATAATGTAGATGTATTAACGAAAAGGAGAGAAAAAATATGCTTTATTTAGTTGTAGTACCATTTATAGTATTAGCAGCAATAGTAAAATTAGTTTCAGATAGATATAAATTAAAACTTTTAGGAACAATATCAAAAGTTGTTATATTTATAGGAGTAATTCTATTTATATATTTATTTGCAGCTTCAAAAGGCTTTGATATTATTCAAATAGTAATAAACTTTTTTACATTATAATAGGAAAATATTGGAAAGATTAAAATTTAGATATTATTATCTAAGTTTTAATCTTTTTTTGTATTTTGATTTCAGATTTTTGTCGAAAAATAGCAAAATTCTTTTGCTATTTTAGTTTAATATGATATAATCAAATCGACAAACTATACATATAATTGAAAGGAAAATTTTAATTATAAGATGTTTATAATGGCGAAAGCCTAAAATAAATAAGAAAGGAGATATGTTAGAAAAAATCTAACATAGAAAGTAGTGAGTATGGAGAATACAAGATGTGAAGGATGTACTCGGAATTGATCCAAAAATGAGCGAAATACTTAACAAGTACGTTCAAACAAAAGATAATTTAATTCAAATTTTAAACGAAGTACAAGATTATTATGGATATGTTCCAGAGAAAGCACAAGTGGCAATTTCAGAATATTTAAATATGCCAATGGCTGAAATTTATGGAGTTGTTACATTTTATTCAAGATTCACTTTAAAACCAAAAGGAAAATACCATATAGCAGTTTGCTTAGGAACAGCATGTTTTGTTAAAGGATCTGAAAATGTACTAGAAAGAGCCAAAGAAAGACTAGGAATCGATGTTGGAGAAACAACAAAAGATGGTAAGTTCTCATTAGAAGCAACAAGATGTATTGGAGCCTGTGGTTTAGCTCCTGTATTTACAGTAAATGAAGAGGTTTATGGTAAAGCTACTGTAAAAATGATGGACGAAGTTTTAGATAAATATATGAATGAACAATAATCAAAAAATTTTAAGGGTTTATATATTTTAAATTTTAGAAGGGAGCAAAACTATGAAGACATTAGAGGAAATTAGAAAAATTAGAGAAGAAAAAAGAAGAGAATTAGACCTAAGAGTAAACATGTCAGCTGATACTAGAGAAAAACATATCTTAGTATGTCATGGAACAGGTTGTACTTCTTCAAAATCACCAAAAATAATTGAAAATTTTAGAAGAATATTAGAAGAAAAAAATATAGATAATGTAAGAGTAATTCAAACAGGATGCTTTGGTTTATGTGCTAAAGGTCCAATAGTAATTATTAGACCAGAAGATGTTTTTTATGCAATGGTTAAACCAGAAGATTGTGAAGAAATTATTGAAAAACATATTCAAAACGGAGAATTAGTTCAAAGATTACTTTGCAAAGATATTGATAACAGTGTAGTTCAAAGATTAGATGAATTAACTTTCTATAAAAAACAAAAAAGAATTGCACTTCAAAACTGTGGTGTAATAGATCCAGAAAATATAGATGAATATATTGCATTTGATGGTTATAAAGCATTAGAAAAATGTTTATTTGAAATGAATCCAGATTCTGTAATTGAAGAAGTAACAGCATCAGGATTAAGAGGACGTGGTGGAGCTGGATTCCCTACAGGTAAAAAATGGTCATTTACAAAAATGGCTGTTGGAGATCAAAAATATGTTGCATGTAATGCTGACGAAGGTGACCCTGGAGCATTCATGGACAGAAGTATATTAGAAGGAGATCCACACTGTATAATTGAGGCAATGATGATTGCAGGATATGCAATTGGAGCTAATAAAGGATACATATATGTTAGAGCTGAATACCCAATAGCTGTTAAACGTTTCCAAAAAGCTATAGATCAAGCAAGAGAATATGGAATTTTAGGTGAAAATATTTGGGGAACAGGATTTAATTTTGACCTAGAAATAAGACTTGGAGCAGGAGCATTCGTATGTGGTGAAGAAACAGCACTTCTAGAATCAATTGAAGGAAGACGTGGTCAACCAAGATTAAAACCACCATTCCCAGCAAATGCAGGTTTATTCCAAAAACCAACATTAATAAACAATGTTGAAACTTATGCAAATATAACAAAAATTATTTTAAATGGAGCTGATTGGTATTCATCAATTGGTACTGAAACATCTAAAGGAACAAAAGTATTTGCTTTAGGTGGAAACGTAATGAATGTTGGACTTGTTGAAGTTCCAATGGGAGTTACTTTAAGAGAAATAGTATATGATATTGGTGGTGGAATTCCAAATGGAAGAGGATTCAAAGCAGCTCAAACAGGTGGACCATCAGGAGGATGTATTCCAGAAGAACACTTAGATACACCAATTGACTTTGAATCATTAAAAGCAATTGGATCTATGATGGGATCTGGTGGATTAATCGTTATGGATGATTCAAAATGTATGGTTAACCTTGCTAAATTCTATTTAGGATTCACAGTTGACGAAAGCTGTGGTAAATGTACACCATGTAGAATAGGAACAAAAAGATTATTAGAAATGCTTGAAAGAATTACAGCTGGAAATGGTGAAGATGGAGATATTGAGAAAATCGAAACACTTTGCAAAAATATTCAAACAGCATCTGTTTGCGGTCTTGGACAAACAGCACCAAACCCAGTTTTAAGTACATTAAAATATTTTAGAAAAGAATATGAAGAACATATATATGAGAAAAAATGTAGTGCTGGAGAATGTAAATCATTAATGCAATTACATATTGAACCAGAACTTTGTAAAGGTTGTGGATTATGTAAGAGAAATTGTCCAGTTGATGCAATAGTTGGTGAAATTAAACAACCTCATGTTATTGACTTAGAAAAATGTATAAAATGTGGTACTTGTATTAATAAATGCCCATTCCACGCAATCAAGAACTAAATTATTCAAATTTCTTTAAATAATTATAAAAATTGAAATAAATCGAGAGGAGAAATACTCATGGTACATTTAACTATAAATGGAAAAAATGTTGAAGTTGAAGAAGGTTCAACAATATTAGAAGCAGCTAGAAAAGTCAATATAGATATCCCAACATTATGCTTTTTAAAAGATGTAAATGAAGTTGGAGATTGTAGAATGTGTGTTGTAGAAGTAGAAGGAAGAAGAGGTCTTGCTACAGCATGTATTCAAAAAGCAGAAGAAGGAATGGTGGTAAAAACAAGTACACCAACAGTTATTGAAGCAAGAAGAGTTGTACTTGATTTAATTCTTTCAAATCATGATAGAGAATGTCTAACATGTACAAGAAATGGAAATTGCGAATTACAAAGATTAGCACAACAATTTTATGTAGATGATATTAGATATAAAGGTGAAAGAAATGTTCATGAAATAGATGATGCTTCACCTGCAATTGTTAGAGATTTTAATAAATGTATATTATGTAGAAGATGTGTTGCAACATGTAAAAAAGTTCAAGGAATTGGTGCTATTGATTCTGCAAACAGAGGATTTACATCAGAAGTTTCTACATACAAAAATAAATCATTAAATGATGTAAACTGTACCTTCTGTGGACAATGTATTGAGGCTTGTCCAGTTGGAGCTTTAAAAGAAAAAGATTCAACAGAAGAAGTATGGAAAGCGCTAAGAGATGAAAATAAATATGTTGTTGTTCAAACAGCACCAGCTGTAAGAGTTGCACTTGGTGAAGAATTCGGAATGGAAATCGGAACAAATGTGGCTGGAAAAATGGTAACAGCATTAAGAGAATTAGGTTTTGATAAAGTATTTGATACAAATACTGCAGCAGACTTAACAATTATGGAAGAAGGAACAGAATTTTTAGATAGATTCCAAAATGGTGGAACACTTCCAATGATTACATCTTGTAGTCCAGGATGGGTTAGATACTTAGAATTAAATTATCCAGATTTAATTCCAAATCTTTCTACATGTAAATCACCACACCAAATGTATGGTGCTGTAATTAAATCATATTATGCAGAAAAACATAATATTGATCCAGGCAAAATATATGTAGTTTCAGTAATGCCTTGTGTTGCTAAAAAATTTGAAAGTTCTAGAGAAGAAATGATAAATGATGTTGACGCAGTTATCACAACAAGAGAACTTGCAAGAATGATTAAACAAGCTCACATTGATTTTACAGGATTAGAAGATACAGGATTTGATGATCCAATGGGAGAAGCTACAGGAGCAGGAGCAATTTTTGGAACAACTGGTGGAGTTATGGAAGCTGCTATCAGAACAGTTCATGAAATAGTTACAGGAAATTCTATGGAAAGATTAGAATATGAACCTGTTAGAGGAGCAGAAGGAATCAAAAAAGCAACATTAAACTTAAATGGAACAGAAGTTAAAGTAGCAGTTGCTTCAGGATTAAAAAATGCTCAAGTTATAATGGAAGAAATTAAATCAGGAAAAGCTGATTATCAATTTGTTGAAATTATGGCATGTCCAGGAGGATGTGTAATGGGTGGTGGTCAACCTATTAGATCTTCTAAAGAAAGAGCTACAATTGATATAAGAGCAAAAAGAGCAAATGCTTTATATACAATTGATGAAAAGAGCGTTATTAGAAAATCTCATGAAAATCCAGTTATCAAAAAATTATATGATGAATATTTTGAAAAACCAGGAAGTCATAAATCTCATGAATTATTACATACTCACTATGTAGCAAGAGAAAAATATAAACTAGATGGAGAATAAAATAAATAAAAAATCGGGTACTAAATTAGTATCCGATTTTTTTGAGATATATTATTTAATTTAAAGTAGTATAAATGTAAAAACTACTGAAAATATTCCTTGAAGTAGTTTTCCATAAAAATAAGGTTTTATAGAAATATTTTCTTTTGAAATAATGCTATATACTTGCAAAAGTACTGAGATTCCACCAAAACCTAGTAAAAAAGAGGTTAGCAAAATACTAAGTAAATTATAATTTTTATATAAGTTTGCAGTAAGATTTACACCATTTGTTAGCTCTATAATTCCAGTAAATAGAGCTGATGAAATCTCTTGTGGAATACCAAAAAAATAAAAAAAGCTAGAGATAAGATTAATTATTCCAGAAGTATTTAAAATTGATAATATTACCGAAAAAAGTACAATAAATCCACCAATAGAAAGTATGTTAGAAATTGCAGATTTTATTGAATTTCCTAATATTTCACCAAAATTTGAAAGTTTTATCGGTAAGCTTTTTGAGTTGAATTTAGATTCTTTAAAAGTAATTTCAAATTTATTTTTTTTCCAATATTTAAAACAATATCCCACTAAAATTGCTGAAATAATATGTGATACAAGTAAGATTATTCCTAGTCGTTTGTTATTAAACAAAGATATACCAACAGTTGCTAAAATAAATAAAGGACCAGAATTATTTGTGTAAGCAATTAATCTTTCTGCTTCAATTTTTGAAATAACTTTTTCTTGTTTTAAATTGCAAACTACTTTAGCACCCACTGGATACCCACTGATTGTTCCGAGAATCAAAGCTAAGGAACTTTCTCCAGGAACATTAAAAATAGGTCTCATAAATTTATTTAAAAACCTGCCTAAAATATAAGCAAAATTTGTTTTGCATAGAATCTCTGTTGCAACAAAAAAAGGAAACAAGCTTGGAAGAACTTTAGTGGACCAAAGAGCAAGTCCTTCTTGGGCAGCTATTAAGTTATTATCTGAAAAGAATAAAAGAGATATTGTAAACAGTATAAAAATTACTGTGAAAAAATATTTTTTTAAATTGATTACTAAAAAATTCATAATTCCTCCAAATACTAATGCTATGATAATATATATTCAACAAAGCTTGTTTTATGAATGAACTGTAAAGGTTTGTTTTACAAATAATTTTTGAATATGAATTTGATAATCATATAAAAAAGTCAATACTTGAATAAATTATTGAAAAGTGTTATAATTAAACTTCCAAGTGAAAATTAGCAAGAGAATTTATGAATATAATCTCATACTTGGTAATTTTTACTTTTAATACATGTGAAATGCATGTGATATCTAAGAGAGTGCCGTTTTTCTGTATGCAATATTTGAGTAACGACGGGAGGAAAATGAAAATATGATGATGGTAGAATTCGAGTTGGCTTTGGCCAAAATCATTATCGCGGTCTTACTTATAATCATTGCTTTGCTGGTTTTTGTTGTTTTTGCTTTAAATAAGCAGATTAGCGATTTAATCAACAAGCGGTTTGCTGAAAGTAATGACGATGAAAAGAATGTGGTAAAGTAATAGCAAAATAACCTACAATTGAATATGTTTTTTTGGATAATATCAACCCATTGCATACAGAAAACTTTTATAAAGCAGAAACTATTAGTACCAAACGCAAATCAGTGTATTAAAAGCACTATAAAAAGCTTGCTTCTTCTTTGAAGCGAGCTTTTTATTATTATATAAAATTTATAAATAAAAAACGTTAAAATCCTTGATATTCCTTGCAATTAAGAAAAATATGGTATATAATGGTGTAGCATTTTACAAATAATATATAAAGAAGGAAATATATATTATATATAAATATACAAAAGGTTTATAGGTAACCTTTTAAAAACCTAAATATAATAATATAAGGAATGAAAAATGAATTCATTAATCAAGACAGTACCAAATGTTAAAAAGTTTAATGACTATTTATTTGAGCTTAATAAAGGCACTACACCAATTATGCTATCAGGTTTAACTGATGTGGGAAAAATCCATATGGCTTATTCAACAAAATTTTATTCAGAAAAGCCAATTTGTATTATTACTTATAATGAAATGCAAGCAAAAAGAATAATAAAAGATTTAGATTTCTTTGGTGAAAAAGTAAGATTTTTTCCTAAAAGAGATGTAATAAGTTTTGACTATGTAGCAGAAAGTAAAGATACACTATTTAAAAGAATATCTGTATTAAATGCTTTAGTAAAAAACGAAAAGAAAATTGTTGTAACGACAATAGAAGCTGCAATGCAAAAAATGATTACTAAAGAAAAACTATATAAAAATGTAATGGAATTAAAAGTAGGAGAGCAAGTTGATTTAGAAGATTTAAAAGAAAAACTAGTTCTACTTGGATATGAAAGATATGATTTAATAGAAGGAAAAGGTCAGTTCAGTGTAAGAGGTGGAATAGTAGATATTGCTACTTCTGAAAATAGTGGTGTGAGAATTGAATTTTGGGGAGATGAAATCGACTCAATAAGAAAATTCAGTTTAACAACTCAAAGAACAGTAAAAATGTTAGAGAAAATAGAAATTTATCCTTCATATGAATTCTTGTTAGCAGATGACATAGACACAGTTTGCGAAAGAATTGGGGATAAAATATATCCAAATTCTGTTAAAGAAAAAGTAAAAGATGATATTTATCAAATTAAAAATGGAGAATTTTTAACAAAAATTGATAAATATTTTGATTGTTTCTACACAGAAACAGATACATTACTAGATTATTTAGAAAATGATTGTATTGTATTTATAGATGAAATTGCGAAAATTAAAGCAAGAGCGGAAAATATAACAAAAGATAATACTCATTTAATGAAAGATTTAACTGAGAAAAATAAAATAGTTCCAGGAATCTTAACAGAGATGAAAGATTATATTAAATTCTCTGAAGGTTTAACTAAAAAACAAGTTGTTTATTTAGAAAAACAAGACATTGGATTTGTGGACAAAGAAAGTATGCATGCAAAAAGAAACGGATATAGCTTTAGCTATAGGGAGGTCAACTTTTTTCGTAGTTCAATGGATTTACTGTTTCAGGAACTACAAGAAGCAATTAACAGAGGGAAACAAACAGTAATTCTAGGCGGAAGCACGGAAAATTGTCGTAAACTATCGACCTTACTATTAGAAAAAGAAATACCAAATGTCTATACAGATTTTTTAGAAGAAGACTTAACTCTTGGAGTGGTAAACATCACACCAGGAGCTTTTTCTGCGGGATTTGAATTTTATGATGCAGAGCTTTTAGTAATATCAACAGAAGAGCTTTTTGAAAGCAAGCCTAAAAAAAGACTAAAAACACCTTCCGCATTTAAAGAAGGCGAAGTAGTAGTTTTTGCTGATTTAAAAGAAGGAGATTTTATTGTTCATAAAGCTCACGGTATTGGTCAATACCTTGGGGTAAATACTATTAGAGCTGATGGCATTACAAAAGATTATATAAAATTAAAATATAAAGATGATGATATTTTATATATTCCAACTAATAGTTTGGATAATATTAGAAAATATGTTGGACCAGAAAAAATAGGACCAAGGTTAAATAGATTAGGTTCTAAAGAATGGGATAAAACAAAAGCAAGAGTTAAAAATAATTTAAGAGAAGTTGCTGAAGAGTTAATAGAGCTTTATGCTAAACGTCAAAAAATGGAAGGTTTTGCTTTTTCAAAAGATACCCCTTGGCAACAAGAATTTGAAGATAGTTTTAAATATGTTGAAACTGATGATCAATTAAGATGTATTGAAGAAGTAAAAAAAGACATGGAAAAACCAAAACCAATGGATAGACTTCTTTGCGGAGATGTTGGTTATGGAAAAACAGAAGTTGCAATAAGAGCTGCTTTTAAATCTGTTATGGACCAAAAACAAGTTGTCTATTTAGTTCCAACAACAGTTTTGGCTCAGCAACAATATGAAAGTTTTCGTGATAGAATGAAAGAATATCCAGTAAGGATAGAACTTTTAAATAGATTTAGAACTAAAAAAGAACAAGAAGATACATTAAAAAGAGTAGAACTTGGTGAAACAGATATATTAGTTGGAACTCACAGAGTTTTAAGTAAAGATGTTAATTTTAAAAACTTAGGTCTTTTAATTATAGATGAGGAACACAGATTTGGTGTTAAAGCAAAAGAAAAAATTAAAGAAATGAAAAACAGTATAGATGTTTTAACTATGACTGCTACTCCAATTCCTAGAACACTGCATATGTCTGTAGTTGGTATGAGAGATATGTCTGTTATTTATGAACCACCACAAAACAGAAAACCAGTTCAAACTTATGTCTTAGAATATGATAAAGAAGTTATAAAAGAAGCAATAACTCGTGAGCTTGAAAAAGGTGGGCAAGTATTTTATTTATTTAATAATGTTGAAGGAATAGAAAAAAAAGCATTAGAAATAAGTGAGATTGTTGAAGAAGCAAAAGTAGAATATGCTCATGGAAAAATGACTGGTAATCAGCTTGAAAATATTATGCAAGATTTCGTTGATGGAAAGTGTAATGTATTAGTTTGTACAACGATATTAGAATCTGGAATTGATATTCCAAATGCAAATACTATAATTGTTGAAAATGCTGATAGATTAGGCTTGGCTCAACTTTATCAAATAAGAGGAAGAGTTGGACGTTCAGAAAAACAAGCATATGCATATATTACTTATAGAAGAGATAAATTATTATCAGAAGTAGCAGATAAAAGATTAAAAGCAATAAAAGAATTTACTGAATTTGGTTCTGGTTTCAAAATTGCAATGAGAGATTTAGAGATTCGTGGAGCAGGAAGTTTAATGGGAGAAATTCAACATGGCCATATGGAACAAATCGGATATGATATGTATTGTAAACTTTTAGATGAAGTTGTAAAAGAAATCAGAGGGGAAGAAATAGTAGAAGAAATTGATGTTCAAATAGAACTAGATGTTACAAGCTATATTCCTGAAGATTATATTGAAAATGCTGGACTAAAAATTGAAGTATATCAAAATATTGCTTTATGTAAAAATGAAGAAGATATAGAAAATGTGACTGATGAAATAATTGATAGATTTGGACAAATGCCATATGAGGTAGAGAATTTATTAGATATTGCTAGAATAAAAATATTATCTAGAGAAAAATCTATTTTAAAAGTTGCTCAAAGAAGAGAAAATGTTATTTTTTATTTTGATAATGAAAAATTTAATTTTGACATTGTTGATAAGCTTATGAAAATGTATAGAAATAGAATTAAATTTTCACCATCAAAAGATCCATATATAACTTTTAAGATTACAGACTTGAAGAACATACTAGAAGAAACGAAAGAATTTTTGAGTAAATTATAAAGATAAAAACTTGAATAATTAAAGAAAAAAAGTGTAAAATAATAAATAAAGGTGAGAAATATGTTGATTACAAGTAAAGATAACGAAACTATAAAACATATAAAAAAATTAAAAGAGAAAAAATACAGAGAAGAGTACAAGGAATTTATAGTTGAAGGAATAAAAATGATAGAAGAGGCAATAAATGAAAATGCCAAAATAAAATCTATTATTATATGTGATGATTGCAAAAATACATGTTGTATACCAAATGAATTAATGTATGAAATTGCAAAATTTGATTGTATATATGTTTCTGAAAAAGTATTTAGCTATATAACTGATGTTATTAATCCTCAAGGAATAATGGCAATAATTCAAAAACCGGAAAATACAGAAAATGCAATTGATTTTGAAGAAGATAATTTTTTGGTATTAGATAACATTCAAGATCCAGGAAATATGGGAACAATTTTAAGAACAGCAGACAGCTTGAATTTTAAACAAATAATTGTATCTAAAGATACTGCAGATATTTATAATCCAAAAGTTGTAAGATCAACAATGGGAGCAATTTTTAGAATAAAAGTTGTTGTATCTAACAATTTAGTAAAAACAATAAAAGAAATGAAAAAACATAAAATTAAAGTTTATGCAACAGATTTAAGAACAGATAAAAGTATTTATGATGTTGATTATAAAAAATCTGCAATAGTTATTGGTAATGAAGCTAATGGAGTTTCAGAAGAAGTATTAAATGAAGCTACAACTAGAATAAAAATTCCAATGAGTGGAAAAACAGAGAGCTTAAATGCAGCTGTTGCAACAAGTGTAATTTTATATGAGGCATATAGAAGTACAGGAAAAATAAAATAGTTAATAATGAAAATCATTATTTGAAAATAATATATAATAGTAATAAGTAAGAAAGAAGATAGAGCAATTTTATTTACTCTATCTTCTTTCTTGGTTTTTATAAATATTTATTTAAAGGCTAATTAATGAGATTTAATTTTCATCTCCAATTAATAATTCAAGGAGTTTTGGATAAACTTCTGTTGCTCTAGTATTCCAATTTTCGACAATTTTCTTTGCTTGCTCTCTTGAACCAGCATGAGCTTGTAAATCAAAAATTGTGATATTGTTTTCAACAATTTTACATCTTACAGAAAATTCTCTTTCTGATAAAGGAGTATATTCTGCTGAGATAGAAAATTTATCTTTTATTGTGTCTAAGTTTGCTTTAAATTTGCTATCAACTTCTAATTTTAAAATTCCTGGAATGATATCAATAGTAAGATCTATTGCATTTTTTCCATCAGGAGTTATTTCATATATTTCGGTATCTTCTTGTATATATTTGAAAATATAATTATCTTCTAACAAATCTAGTAAAAATTGTTGGAAATAAAAGTAGTTCATATCAACAATTGATGAAACCAATTCTAAAAGTTCGTTGTGTGAAATTGGTTTTCCTACTTTACTTAAAATATATAAAAGTAAGATTTTGCTTTCAGCAAGTGTTTGATCATCTGAATTTAATTTCAATTTAACAACCTCCTTAAATACTAGGCTAATGCTATTATATCACAGAAATTGAAAATGTAAATAAATTTATTGCTCTAATATTATAAACTGTGATAAAATACTAAAAAATGAATAAAATTAATTAAGATACTAATTAACTTTATTTTTATAAATATTTAAATAATTAATTCAAAAGATAAGATTCGTAAATAGGAGGGAAAATGGAAAATAAATACAATTGGGATTTAACTGAAATCTTTGAAAATGATGAAGCTTTAGAAAATTCTATTAGTGAGCTATATAGTTTGATTGGAAAAATAAAACAATTTAAAGGAAAATTAGCAAACAATGTGGATGAAATGTTTAATTGTTTCAAAACTTTAGAAAAAGCTTTAGAATTACAAGAAAAAATTTATGCATATGCAATGTTTAAATATCATCAAGATATGAGTAATCAAGATGCAATAAAATTATATAAAAGAATTGAAACTTTAACTACGGAATTCTCAGAAGCAGAAAGTTTCATGTCACCAGAAATAAGTAAAATTTCTGATGAACAATTAGAAGAATATTTAAAAGATGATAGAATGAAAGAATATGAAAAAATGGTAAGAGATATTATGAAAGAAAAGAAACATATTCTTAGTGAAGAAGTAGAACAAGTTCTTGCTAAATATTCAGAAATATTTTCTAGTAGTGAAAATACTTATGATATTTTTACAAATACTGAATTTGAATATCCAAGTATTGTTGATGAAGAAGGCTTCGAACACAAAATGTCATCAGCAATGTTTTCACAATATTTAATGAGTAAATCAGAAAGTATCAGAAAACAAGCTTTTGAATCAATGTATTCTTTATATAAAAAACATATAAATACAATAACAGAATTATATTTATCAAGAGTAAAACAAAAAGTAATTTCTAGTAAATTAAGAAATTATGAATCATCATTGGATGCTGCAACAAATCATGATGACTCAAATGTAAAAGTATATGAAACTTTATTAAAAGAGCTAAATAAAAATTTATATTTAAATCACGAATATATAAAATTAAAAGCAAAACTTTTAAATAAAGAACAAGTCCATATGTATGATGTATATGTAAATACATTAGATGTAGAAGATACAAAAATCGAATATGAAGATGCAAAACAAACTGTTTTAGAAGCGCTAGCTCCTATGGGAGAAGAATATGTAAATACATTAAAACATGCTTTTGAAAATAATTGGCTTGATGTTTATACAAATGACAATAAGATGAGTGGAGCATATAGTATGGGAGTTCATACACTTCATCCATTTGTATTATTAAATTATATAAATTCATCAAGAGATGTTTCAACAATAGCACATGAGCTTGGTCATTCAATGCATAGTTTTTATGCAAGTAAAAATCAAAATATAATAAACGCAAATTATACAATAATGGTTGCTGAAGTTGCTTCAACCGTAAATGAAATTCTTTTAGCAAATTATTTAATAAATAAAGAAAATGATAATAAAAAGAAAATGGCTTTAATTAATGAACAACTAGATATGATTAGATCAACTCTAATAAGACAATCAATGTTTGCCGAATTTGAAAAAGATGTTCATGGAAAAATTGAAGCAGGTGAAAGCTTAACATCTGATAATCTAAATGATATTTATTTTGAATTAGTTAAGAAATATTTTGGTGAAAGCTGTATTATTGATGAACCAATAAAATATGAATGGGCTAGAATTCCTCATTTTTATAGATGTTTTTATGTCTATAAATATGCAACTGGAATTACTTCTGCAATAGTAATAGCAAGCAAAATTTTAGCGGGAGAGCCTGGTTATGTTGAAAAATATATAAATATGTTAAGTCAAGGTGGAGCAAAAGATTCATTAACACTTCTAAGAATGGTAGATGTAGACTTAGAAAAAGAAGAAACATATGATGAAGCGTTTAGATATTTTGAGAAAAATTTAAACGAATTAAAAAAATTAATTGAGGCTTAGAAATTCACACAAAAAACATAATTATATGGTATAAGTATACTGTTAAATTGGATTAATAGAAGAAAATTTAATAAGGATGTTAATAAATATAAAAGACGTAGTAAAATATGGAGGTAAAAAATGGGAGATGCAACAATTTTAATAGTAGATGATGAATCTAGAATGAGAAAGTTAATCAAAGATTTTTTAATACAAAAGAATTTTAACATATTAGAAGCAGAAGACGGAGAAAAAGCATTAAAAGTTTATGAAGAAAATAGAGAAAAAATAGATTTAATTTTATTAGATGTTATGATGCCAAAACTTGACGGTTGGTCTGTACTTCGTAATATACGTCAAGAAAATAAAAAATTACCTATAGTTATGCTAACTGCTAGAGCAGAAGAACAAGACGAATTATTCGGATTTGAACTTGGAGTAGATGAATATATAACAAAACCATTTAGCCCTAAAATTTTAGTAGCAAGGGTAGAATCAATTTTAAAAAGATCAAAACCAGATGCAAAAGAATTAAAAAGCTATGATGGAATTGTTATTGATAATGAAGGAAGAACAGTAACAGTTGATGGAAAAGCAGTTGAGTTAAGCTTTAGAGAATATGAACTTTTAAAATATTTATTAGATAATGAAAATATTGCACTATCTAGAGATAAAATTTTAAATACAGTTTGGAATTATGATTATTATGGAGATTCAAGAACAATAGATAGTCATATCAAAAAAATTAGACATAAACTTGGAAAAAAAGGAAAACACATTCAAACAATAAGAGGAATTGGATATAAATTTGAAATAAAATAAAGGATGAAATAAATGATAAAGAAAAATTTATTTAAATCAGTTCGTGCAAAATTATTTTTAACTTTATGTATTGTTATTTTCATGATAATATTATTTTTTATAGTAATAAATAATACTGTTTTAGAAACATTATATTATTATTCTAAAAAGAATGCTGCTTTAGAAATGTATGAATATGTAAATCAAAACATTCCTAAAGAAATTAATGAAGAAGAAATGGGACAGTATGATTCAAGTTTAGAAAGACTATCAGTAAATAACAATTTTGAAATTTTAATAGTAAATAGTGATCAAACTGTATATGCTACAAATAAAAATTATGTATCCGAATTTGGAACAATAAATGATATAACCTATAATGTTGATTATAGTATATTTAATAAAACAGATATAATGTATTCTAAAGAAAATATAAGCATTAGAAAAATTGTTAATAAGAAAAATGGAATACCTTATGTTTTAGTAGATGCAGTATTAGAGAATGGAAATCAATTTTATTTAAGAACTCCAGTAGCACCAATTCAAGAGAGTGCAGCACTTTCAAATAGATTTATTTATGTATTAGGATTTGCAGCAATTATTTTAGGTGGAGTTGCAATATTATTTATAACAGAAAGATTTACAAAACCAATTGAAGAATTAAATGATATAGCAAATGAAATGAGTAAATTAAATTTCAAAAGAAAATATAGAATTAATGATAGCGAAGATGAAATAGATGAACTTGGAAAAAGTATAAATACATTATCTGATAAATTAGAAGATACAATTAATCAATTAAAAATAAATAATTCTGAACTTGAAAAAGATATAGAAGCAAAATCAAAAATTGATGAAATGAGAAAACAATTTATATCTGATGTATCTCATGAATTAAAAACACCAATTGCTTTAATACAAGGATATGCAGAAGGTTTAGTTGAGAATGTAAATTCAGATGAAGAATCTAAAAAATTTTATGCAGAAGTTATTTTAGATGAAGCTAACAAAATGGATAAATTAGTTAAACGTTTGTTAGAACTTATGAAACTTGAATATGAAGACAGAAAATTTAATGATGATAAATTTGATTTAGTAGAATTAATTAATTCTGTTGTAAAAAATTCAAAAGTTGTTTTAACAGAACAAAAAATTAATGTAGATTTTTCAGAAGAAAATCCAATATATGTTTTTGCTGATGATTTTTATATTGAACAAGTTGTTACAAATTATTTTACAAATGCAATAAAAAATGTTCAAGAAGTAGATAAAGTAAAAGAAATAAAAATTACAATTAAGAAAAGCAAAGAACTAGGTAAATACAGAGTATCAGTATTTAATACTGGAAAGAAAATTGATGAAGAAAACTTAAATAGAATTTGGACAAGATTCTATAAAGTAGACACAGCAAGAACTAGATCAAAAGGTGGGACTGGAATAGGTTTAGCTCTAGTAAAAGCTATCATGACAAAATATAATAGTGCTTATGGAGTTAAGAATAAGAAAAATGGTGTAGAATTCTATTTTGATATACAAGAAGCTAAAGGAGAGAGTGAGAATTCACACAAAAATCACAAAGGAAATATTGACTAATAAAAAAATATTTGATAATATTTAATTGTAAATAGAAAAGGAAATAATAGGAGAGGGGCTAAACTCTAAACAAGTTTTTGTGGTAGGGTTTAGCCCCAATTGTTTTTTTAATTTATTAAAAGGTTTTATTATAGAGTAAATAAATTTTAGTTTGATATAAAATTTTTAAAAAAGTATTTACAAATAAATAAAACTGTAGTAATATACTTAAAATTTATTTCAATAAATTCAAATTATAGCGATTTTGCTATTATCTTAAGGTCAAATTTTTCTATTGACCAAAAAATCAAATTTAAAATTTAATACGAAAAGAGGTGATAATGGTTAAAAAACGAGAAAATAAAGACATTAATAATATCACTTATATTTAGCGTTTTTTTAGTAGTAATTCAAATTGGAATTTTTAATATTGGTTTAAAATTAAATATTAATGCTAAAGTAAATGATAATACAAAAGAAGAAAATAAAGTATCATTAATAGAAAATAAATTAAGCAATAGTAGTGAGATTAGTCAAGCTCAAAACGAAATTATGAAAAATGAATATAAGCCGGGGAGAACAGAAAATTTAAAATGGTTCTTAGAAATTCCAAAAATAAATTTAAAAGCAGAAATTTCTGATGGAACAACACCTGAAATTTTAAATGAATATATTGGTCATTTTATAGAAACACCAAAAGAGAATGGAAACATTGTTTTAGCAGCTCATAATAGAGGATACAAAGTAAATTATTTTGAAAGATTAAAAGAATTAGAAATAGGAGATGAAATTATATATACCTATAATGGAAAAGTTCTTAAATATATTGTTGATTTAAAAACTATTATAAAAGATACACAAATAGAAGTTTTAGGAAATACAAAAGATAATATATTAACTCTTATAACCTGTGTTGAAAATGAACCAGAATATAGGAGGTGTATAAAAGCAAGCTTAGAAAAATAAAAGGAGTGATAAATATTAAAAAATACATAAGAAAATTATTAATTATAAATTTATTAATTGTAACTATTTTTAGTTTGATTTCAAATAGTTTTGCAATTGAAAAAGGAAGCAAAAAAGTGAAATTTGTGGAAGATTGTGGAATATATTTAAAATATCAAGGAACAGAAAAATTAGCTCATTATGCTATTTTTGAAAATAATGGAAAATCGTATCCTGCCTATTGTTTAAATCCAGAATATGATGGAGTTGGAACTGGAGATATAGTTGAATATGAGGTTAATGTAAATAAGAAAATTGATGATGAAAAAATTTGGAAAGTTATAATAAATGGATATCCATATAAAAGTTTAAAAGAACTTGGGACGGAAAATGAAAAAGAAGCATATACAGCAACTCAATTTGCTATTTACACAGTTTTGCATAATAGAAATCCTGAAGATTATTCTGTAGTAGATGATTCTGTTGGAGCACAAAGAACATATCAAGCATATTTGAAAATTGTAAATTCTGCAAAAGAGTCAACTGAGAACATTAATGAAAATTCAGAAGTAAAATTGATATGTGAAACAGAGAATTGGAATGTAGATGCTGAAAATAATTTATACAAAATGTATAGTATAGATTCTAGTGTTAATGAAGGTGTATATAAAGTGAGTCCTTCTGGTGCAGATATTGAAGATTTAAAAATAGTAGATATTAATGGAGATGAAAAATCAGAATTTAAATTAAATGAAAAATTTAAAATATTATTACCACTTGAAAAACTAAAAAATGATTTGAATTTTGAAATAAATATTAATGCAAATTTAAAAACAAAACCTGTTTTATTTGGAGAAACAACAATTCCAGAAACACAAAATTATGGTCTAACAGGTTATATGTATGAAAAAAATGAAATTATAAAAACAGAAGAAATAATAAAAAATACTGCAAAAATAGAAATAACAAAATTAGATAAATCAACAGGGAAAAAGCTAGAGGGAGTCGAATTTAATTTACTTAATGCAACTCAAGATACTGTTATCCAAAAATTAGTAACAGATAAAAATGGAAAAATTATTTTAAATAAATTAGAACCAGGAGCATATTATTTACAAGAAGTAAAAACTTTAGAAGGTTATAATTTAAATTCAAATTTAATAGAAATTGATTTAGAATATAATGAAGAATTTAAAATTACTATTGAGAATTCTAAAATTGAAATTCCAAAAGTAGAAATACCTAAAACAGAAACGCAAACTATAAAAAAGTTGCCTGTAACAGGATATTAGGAATGAGGTGTAATGCTTGAAAAATAAGCGATTTTGTAATATAATACATACTATGTAAAAGAAAGGAATTGCTTATGAAATTAGGTATTATAATATTAGTTATTCTTACAATCGGATATTTAATATATTTGTTTAGATATTATATATTGTGGTTTTTGGATGCAATAAAAGTTACTTTTTTAAATCAAAAAGGTGTTAAAGATATTCAAAAAGAAGGAATGAATAAAAGAAATTTAAAAAATGATGATATAAAAAAATATATAGAAATGTCGAAAAAAGCTTTAGATAAATTAAATGTAAACTATAATAGAAAATTTATATTAAATCAAGAACTTGAAAGACATTTAAGATATTCTAGATTTTCTGAAAAATATGTATTAGAACTTTTACATGAAATATTAGAATATATGAATTTAGATAAAGATAATATAAATTTAAAAATAAATTATATTTCTAGTAAATACTATATGAAATATGCAGGAATGTATTCTGAAAAGGTTGATTATAGTAAAGAAAAAGAAATTTTAATAAATATTCAAAATGACATGAGTATGGATACTGTAATTTCAATTTTAGCTCATGAATGTACTCATTATTTATTACTGTCAAACAATATAAAAATCGATAATAGAATGCAAAATGAATGTTTAACAGATATAACTGCAATTGTTTTGGGATTCGGTAAATTTATGGTTGAAGGTTATAAAATTTCAAATAGAGTAATATATGATGAAGAATTTCATCGAAGCATAAAAAAAGATAGGGTAGGATATTTAAGTTATAAAGATGTAAAATATGCTATTAAAAATATATAAAACAAAAACCTGAGAGTTATTTCTCAGGTTTTGCTTTTGGTGGCTGCTTAAGCTCGATTCGGATTTTTCTCAAAACACGCCATTTGCCATCTTCTTCAATGATATAGGCTTTTACTTCTGGGTATTTGTCTGTTTTCCGTAATTTTGCGAGCCTGATTTCAGCTTCCTTTTGGCTATTTTCATAAAAAACACTAGTAAATGTTGTTTCCATGATTGCCATCCTTTCAATTTGATTGTATTGTAAAATAACTATAACATACTTTACATAATTTTGCAATATTTCAAGTTTTAGTCAATTTCTAATAAACTCTTTGCTTTTTCGATTTCTTCTGGAGTAGGTGGAGTTACATCTGCTAATTCATAAGTATCTCCAATTTCATCCCATTTGAATTTTCCTAAATTATGATAAGGTAATAGTTCAACTTTTTCTACATTAGACAAATTTTCAATAAATTTTTTTAAATCTAATAAATCAAATTTGTCATCAGTGTATCCAGGAACTAAAACTTGTCTAATCCAAACTGGAAGATTTATATTACTTAAATATTTTGCGAATTCTAAAGTATTTTTATTTGTAAATCCAGTAAGGTTTACACATTTTTCTGGGTTGATATGTTTTATATCTAATAAAACTAAATCTGTATATTTTAATAATTCTTTTATTTGGTCAGAAATAGGTAGGGCACCAGATGTATCCAACGCAGTGTGAATTCCTAGGTTTTTTAATTCTTTGAAAAGTTCTGTTACAAATTCAGCTTGTAATAAAGGTTCTCCACCAGATACAGTAACACCTCCATCAGAATTATCAATATATGATTTGTATTTTAAAATTTCTTTAACAAGTTCTGGAACAGAAGTAGGATTACCTGCTTTTACATTCCAAGTATCTCGATTGTGACAATATTTGCATTTTAAAGTACAGCCTTGCATAAATATAACAAATCGTATACCTGGTCCGTCAACTGTTCCGAAGGTTTCTATTGAATGTATTTTTCCGTTCATAAGCTAAAATCTCCTTGAATGTTTAATTGGATTTTTTGTAATTTATATAGTGTAAATTATTTATCTTACACTTACATTATAAAAAAATAATAATAAAAAGGCAAACATTTTGCTTGCCTTTTGTGTAAAATCTATATGAATTTTATTAGATGGTTTCGTGAATTGTTCTATTAATAACATCTAATTGTTGTTCTCTAGTTAATTTTACGAAGTTAACAGCATATCCTGAAACTCTTATTGTTAATTGAGGATATTTTTCAGGATGTTCCATAGCATCTTCAAGTAATGCTCTGTCAAATACGTTAACATTAATGTGATGACTGAATTTTGAGAAATATCCATCAAGTAATGCTGTTAAATTTGTAACTCTTGATTTTTCATCTTTTCCTAAAGCTTTAGGAACTACGGCAAAAGTATATGAAATTCCATCTTCTGCATATTTATATGGTAATTTAGTCATAGTATTAAGTACTGCTAAAGCACCATGAGTATCTCTTCCGTGAATTGGGTTTGCACCAGGTCCAAATGGAGCACCAGCTTCTCTACCGTCTGGAGTTGTACCTGTAGCTTTTCCATAAACTACGTTAGATGTGATTGTTAAGATTGACATTGTAGGTTTTCAATTTCTATAAGTTGGTTGTTGTTTTAATTTGTTCATAAACATTTTAACAATTTCAACTGCTATAGAGTCAACTCTATCATCATCATTTCCGTATTTAGGGAAGTCACCTTCAACTTTATAATCAACAGCTAGTCCAGTAGCATCTCTGATAACTTTTACTTTTGCATATTTCATTGCTGAGAATGAATCTGCAACTATTGATAAACCAGCTATACCACAAGCCATTGTTCTTAAAATTTCTTTATCATGTAAAGCCATTTCTAATTTTTCATAGCAGTATTTATCATGCATATAATGGATAATGTTTAAAGCATTTATATATACTCTAGCAACCCAATCACACATATGATCAAATTTTTCCCAAACTTCATCATAGTCTAAATATTCTGAAGTAACAGGAACTGTTTTGTCTGTGATTTGTTTTCCAGATTTTTCATCTCTACCACCATTGATAGCGTATAATAATGTTTTTGCTAAGTTTGCTCTAGCACCGAAGAATTGCATTTGTTTACCAATTCTCATTGCAGATACACAACAAGCTATTCCATAATCGTCGCCCCAATATTCTCTCATTAAATCATCATTTTCATATTGGATTGAACTTGTTTTTATAGATAATTTTGAACAATAATTTTTAAATCCTTTTGGTAATCTAGTAGACCATAATACTGTTAAGTTTGGCTCTGGAGCAGGACCTAATGTTTCTAATGTATGAAGCATTCTGAAAGAGTTTTTAGTAACTAAAGTTCTTCCATCAATTCCCATACCACCAATACTTTCTGTAACCCAAACAGGATCACCACTGAATAATTCATCATATTCTGGTGTTCTTAAGAATCTAACCATTCTTAATTTCATTACAAAATGATCCATGATTTCTTGAGCAGCTTCTTCTGTTAAAACACCTGATTTGATATCTCTTTCAAAATAGATATCTAAGAATGTTGCTGTTCTACCTAAACTCATAGCAGCACCATTTTGTTCTTTTATAGCACCTAAGTAACCAAAATATGTCCATTGAACAGCTTCTTTTGCATTTTTTGCTGGTTTAGAAATGTCAAATCCATATTTTTGAGCCATTACTTTTAATTCTTCTAAAGCAGAAATTTGATCAAAATGTTCTTCTCTAGCTCTAACTAAATCTTCTGTTATAGAAGCATGAGCTAAACTTTCTAAATCTTTTTTCTTTTCTTCAATTAAGAAATCTATACCGTATAAAGCAACTCTTCTGTAGTCACCGATAATTCTTCCACGTCCATATCCGTCAGGAAGACCTGTTATTAAGTGTGAACTTCTAGCAGCTCTAATTTCTGGAGTATAAGCTGTAAATACACCATCATTATGTGTTCTTCTATAATTATGATAAACATCAGCTAATTTATCTGATATTTTTTGATCATAAGCGCTACATGATTTTTCAACAATTCTTATACCACCATTTGGCATAATTGCTCTTTTTAATGGTTCTTCTGTTTGAAGACCAACGATTTGTTCTAATTTTTGGTCAATATATCCAGCTTCATGACTAGAGATAGTAGAAGCAATATCGTTAGATATAGCTAAAACTCCACCAGCTTCTCTTTCTTTTTTGTATAATTCTAAAACTTCATCCCAAAGTTTTTGTGTTCTTTCTGTAGCATCTGCTAAGAAAGATGCGTCACCTTCATAAGGTGTGTAATTTTTTTGAATAAAATCTCTTACGTTTACTTCGTTTTCCCAAGCACCTGAATTGAAGTTATTCCATTCTTCAAATTTCATAATTTCCTCCTTGTAAATCTATGATATTTTTAGCATTTTTGCTAAATGTTATTCTTAATTGTTTTTTCCGATTATAAATTTTAACATAATGATACATTTTTTTCAATAGGAGAAAATGTAACTTTTTTGTGTTTGATTTGTGTACCCGATAATAAAGCTGAGAAAGTAGGAATATTTCCTAAAAAAATATTACAAAAATTTCTACAATAATTGACACAAATTTTCAAAAAATATATAATGCTATTGAAGAAAAAATAAAGAGGTAAAAGATATGAAAGTTATATTAGCATCACAATCACCAAGAAGAGCAGCTTTACTAGATCTAGCAAAAATAGATTTTGAAGTTATGCCAAGTAGTTATGAAGAAAAAATTAAAAGTGGAATGAATATTGAAGAGCAAGCAAAAGAACTTGCTTATGGAAAAGCTTTAGATGTTTTTAATAATACACAAGGAGATAGAGCAATAATTGGTGCAGATACAATTGTTGTAAAAAATAATAAAGTGTATGGAAAACCAAAAGATAGAGCAGAAGCAATAAAAATGCTTAAAGAACTACAAGGTGATTATCATATAGTTTATACAAGTTTATCTATATTAATAGAAGATCATGATGAATACAAAGAGTATAAAGAATTATGTAAGAATTTAATTGAAGTTGCACCAATGACTGATGAAGAAATAAAAGAATATGTTGATTCAGAAGAACCTTATGATAAAGCAGGAGCTTACGCAATTCAAAGTTATTTTAGTAGATATGTTGAAAAAATTGAAGGGAACTATATGAGCGTTATAGGACTTCCAATTGATAAAGTATATAAAATTCTTAAAGAAAATGAAGTTATATAAAAATAAAAAAAGATATCGTTTAGATATCTTTTTTGTTTTATTGATTTCCCATTTTTGCAAATACAGTAAATTGTAATGCTTTTTTTACAGTATCCCATTCTTCGTTTGGAATATTTGAAACATAGATGTATTTTGATTTAGTTTGAACTACTTCAAATATATCTATATTTGCATATCTACTATTTTTTTCAAATATATCATCATGATTATTTAATGCAACATAATTTTTTCCATTTTCGGCGCAAGTAAAAGAAAAAACTAATTCCATATCTAAAACATCGCCGTTTTCATTTAAAATTTCGATACTTTTCATATTATTATACGTTAATTAAAAAATTAACATCTCCTTTGTATATTTTATATAAATTAATTTAATGGTCTTAAGGTTTGGAAAAATGGGTTTGATAATAAGTCATTATCAGAAATTTTTTCTTCAACCTTTGGTTCTGTTTTTGGTGGTTGAACTTGAGGTGTAGGTTCTTTATATATTCCAAGAATTTTTCTCATTTTTTCTATAGTTAATACATTTGCTTTGTATAAAACAACAGATGAGTTTCTAGGAATATAATTAAAGTTACCAACTTGTACAGTTACATTTGAAGTTTTATAAGTTTCAACTAATTTTGAAGTTAAAAGATTTGTATTGTAAAAAGCATTTAAAGTTTCTAAATCTTGTTTTAATAGTACAAGAGATCCTGTACAAGGAAAAACTACTTTCATTAAATTCACCATCCTAAGTATAATATATTTCATATTAACAATAATATCAAAAAAATTCAATATATTTTTTATAAATTTAAGTAGAAGGACCAAAAATTATATGTTATAATGCAATAAAAAAAGAAGAGGTTAAAAAAATGAAATTAAATATAGTTTTAGTAGAACCAGAAATACCACAAAATACTGGTAATATTGCAAGAACCTGTGCAGCAATTGGAGCAAAATTACATTTAGTATATCCACTAGGATTTTCAATATCAGAAAGAGAAGTAAAAAGAGCAGGACTAGATTATTGGGATAAATTAGATATAGAAGAACATACAAGTTTTAGTCGTTTTTTAGAAAAATATAAACCAGAAGAAAATAACATGTTTTTTGTCACAACAAAAGGAAAAAATGTGTATTCAGATGTTGATTATTCAAAAATGGATGAAGTTTTTTGTTTATTTGGAAAAGAAACTAAAGGTTTACCAGAAGATGTTTTAAAAAAATATTTAGATAAAACAATTAGAATTCCAATGAGAGAACATTTACGATCATTGAATTTGTCAAATTCAGTTGCGATTGTTGCATATGATATATTTAGACAATGTGATTTTTATAATATGGAAGAAATTAGTTCTTATTTTGATTAATGTGTAAAATATTATAGAAAAATAAAAATACTATTTATTTTTTTATATTTATAGTATATTATAATTAATGAAATAATAATTATAAAACAAGGGGGAATAAAAATGAAGAAAGTAGTTTCAATAATATTGCTAGTACTAATTTTATCTATTTCTGTATTATTTCTTACAGGATGCACATTAACAGTTGAAACAACAGATAATTCAGTATCTGCTTCAGTTGATGGAGATACAACAGAAAAAGTTGATAATATTATAGACTGGATAACAGCAAGAATTAAAAGAATATTCAATACAGAAACAACATCATCTAGTTCTGAAGTATTATAATTAGGAGGAAAAATGAGAAAATATATTTCTATTATTTTTATAATTTTAATTTGTTCATTATTAGTATTAGCAGGTTGCGATAATAATGAAAGTTCTAATGTAGAAAACAATACTGTATCAAATTCAACAGCTCAATCAGACGTTGAAGAAGGCGAAAAAATATTAAATGAATTTGATTACAAAACAGCTGCAGAAAAACAAATGGCAATGCCAGAAGAAGGAGATACAGTTGCAGTAATAAAAGTAAAAAAATATGGTGACATAAAAGTAAAATTCTTCCCAGAAGTTGCACCAAAAGCAGTAGAAAACTTTACAACTCATGCAAAAAATGGATACTATGATGGATTAACATTTCATAGAGTAATAGAAGAATTTATGATTCAAGGTGGAGATCCAGAAGGTGATGGTACTGGTGGAGAAAGTATTTGGGGAACAGGATTTGGAACAGAACTTGCTCTAGAATTAGTGCCATATAGAGGGTCATTATGTATGGCTATGTCAAGTCAACCAAATAGTATAGGAAGTCAATTTTTTATAACTCAAGCAAATTATTCAGAATATGTTAATTCATATTTTAAAAGTTCTGGATTCCCAGAAGGGTTACTAGAACAATATAAAGAGTATGGCGGATATATGAGTTTATATTTACAATATACTGTATTTGGACAAGTTTATGAAGGAATGGATGTTGTTGATGCAATTGCTAAAGTAACAACACATACTACTGAAAGCGGACAAGAAGATAAACCTGTAGAAGATGTAATTATAGAAACAATAGAAGTTACAACTTATAAAGGAAAATAAATTAGAAATGGATACTTTTAACTGAAAGAGTATCCATTTTTTAGGAAAAGAGGAAATAAAATGTATAAAGAATTTGGTATTAGAGATGAAATAATCGAAATTTCAAATGAAGTAGAAAAAGAATTAGAAAAAATATTCTTAGAATATGAAAATAATTGTTTAAAATCTAGTATGAAAGTTTTAAAAGCTTTTCAAGATAATAGAGTTTCAACAACTGATTTTAATGAAATTACAGGTTATGGATATTATGACGGTGGAAGAGAAAAATTAGAAAGAATTTATGCTCAAATATTTGGAGCAGAAGATGCACTAGTTAGACCACAAATAATGTCTGGTACACATGCATTAACAATTACTTTGTTTGGTTTGCTTAAATATGGAGATACTATGGTTAGTATTTCTGGAGAACCATATGATACATTAAAAAGTGTTATTGGACTTTCAGGAGATAGTGAAAACTCTTTAATCAAACATGGAATAAAATATGAAGAAATTGCCCTTGTTAATAATGATTTTGATTATGAGAAAATAGAAGAAAGAGTAAGACAAGGAAATATAAAATTAATAGAAATTCAACGTTCTAGAGGATATTCTCAAAGAGAAAGTCTAACAATGTATAAAATAGAAAAAGTAATTTCTAAAATAAAAGCAATTGATAATAATGTAATTGTAATGGTAGATAATTGCTATGGAGAATTTGTAGAAGACAAAGAACCAACAGAAGTTGGAGCAGATATTTTTATAAGTTCTTTAATGAAAAATCTTGGAGCAGGAATTGCTACAAGTGGAGGTTACGTAGTAGGAAGAAAAGATTTAGTACACCAAGTTGCAGAAAGATTAACAGCACCTTGTATTGGAAAAGATTTAGGAGCAAATTTTAATCAATTATTAGCATATTATAAAGGAATTTTTATGGCTCCATCTGTTGTAAAATCAGTATTAAAAACAATGACATATGCAAGTAGAATGCTAGAAAGATTTGGTTTTGATGGAGTTAGTCCAAGATATGATGAAAAAAGAACTGATATTATTCAAACAATAGAATTAAAAACTGCAGAAAAATTAATAAAATTCTGTCAAGGTGTTCAAAAAGGTTCTCCTATAGAATCTTATGTAACACCAGTACCCGACGACATGCCAGGTTATGAACATAAAGAAATTATGGCTGGTGGAAGCTTTACACCAGGGGCAACAATAGAATTAAGTTGTGATGGACCAGTTTGTGAACCTTATACAGCATATATGCAAGGTGGATTAACTTATGAATACGGAAAAATTGGCATAATGATGGCAATAGAAAATATGTTAAAAGAAGATTAAATTAAGTTTGACAAAAAATAATATTAAGATTAAAATTATTATGAATATTTTACAATCAAATTAATAGCAAAAAATTTGATAAATTTGGTAATTTAGGTTGATATTTTCTGTAATATATAGTATTATATTATATGTATAATATTAGAAAAATTAGCCTAAAGGGGGTTTTTTATAAATTATGTTAAAGAAAATATCAATGGTTGTAATAATTTTTATAATGTTAGTTGGAACAATATCTATGTTTGCCAATAACGCTTACGCAGTTACAGGAAACGAGGTTTTAAATTCAACACAAGCAACAGAATTAGTAGAAATTAAAGAAACAACAAAAGGAAAATTAGCAGAATATATTGAAAAATATGGTTCAACACCATTTGGAGTGGCTGCTTACATATTAAATATTGTAAGAATTTATAGTATACCATTCTGCTTTGTTGGTATTGCCGTAGGATCAATATATCAATATGTACTAGGAATTAGAAAATTGGACGTTAGAGATAGAGGATTTATGCTTATTATCACTTTCGTAACAATTTTATTAATATGCCAAGTATTACCATTAATATTTGCTATAGTAGTAAATGGTTGGAGGGGTTAAACAAATGAAAGTTTTATTTGCGGTTAGTAGTGAGAATATTTCTGATGCAATCATAAAGAAATATCAAAAGGATTACAAAGAAATCCTTTCTTATAAAAAAGTATATTACTTTAACGCAATATTAAAAGAGATACAAAAAGATAAAAGCTATGATAGAATAGTTATAAGTGAAGATTTAGAGTCATTCTCAAATAATAATTATGATGCAATAGATAAATTTATCTTTGAAAAACTTGATGATATTAGCGATGAAGCACAAGATATAGATGGAAATGAAACTTCCATAATTTTAGTGTGTTCAGATAGACATACTAAAGGAAGTTCATTTTTAGTTAAATTATTCAGTATCGGAATATACAATGCTCTTTTAGGTAGTGAAAAAAGTATAGAACAAATCTGTAGATTAATAAACAAACCTAGATTAAAAAAAGAAGCAAAAATGTATTATCAAATTGATGCTGATGAAGCTAATTATGCTAATAAAAGTTCAGAAGAAGTTAGTGAATTAGAAATTCAAAATATTTTAACTCACTTCAAAAAATTAGGAAAAAATACAGATAAATTTGCTGATAGTTTTAATAATATAGCAGCTCAATATACAGATGATCAATTAAAAATTATTATTAATTGTTTACCAACAAATGTAAAAGTAGTTCTTGAAGATGATTGTAAAAAATATCAAGAATTAATGTCTGTAGATGGAATGGTAAAAAAAGTAAATAGACAAGATGCTGTTAATCAAGAAGCTAGAAAACAAAGCGGTATAAAAATAGATATTATCGAAAATAAAATGAATGCAAATAAAATGTCTGGACCAATAGTTATACCATCTTCTGTTAGAACATCAAAAAATAAAGGACCAGCTCCGGTTAGACCGATGGGAAATAATATAGAAGTTCCTGTAACTAAACCAGAACAAGAAAGAACAAAGAAAATTGTAAAAAAATCAGAATTACAAAGAACTCAAGCAACTGCTGAAACAGCTCCTGCTAGACCAACAAGACCTGTAAGTGCACAACCAGTTGCAACACAAAAAACTGTAACTCCAACAAGCAAAAATGTTGAAACAGTAAATGCAGAAAAAACTGTAAAACCAGTTCAAAAAGTAAATGCTGAAAATAAAGTGGTAAGACCAGTAGCACCTCAAGTGAAAAAAGAGCAAGTACCACCAATAAATTTAAGTAAAACACCAAAAGCGGTTGTTACTGATCCTGCAGAGAAAAAAAGAAGAGGAAGACCAAAAAAAGTTGAGCCTCAAGAAATAGAAAAAGAAGAAGATTTAGACGATATCATGTTACCAGGAATGATGGATGACTTTGAAGATGATGAATTGATATTGCCAGAAGTAGAAGAAAAATCTTTTGAAGACGAAGAAGATTTATTACCAGGAATGGAAGAAGATACTTTTGAAGATGAAGAAGACTTATTGCCAGGAATGGAAGAAGATACTTTCGAAGATGAAGAAGACCTATTACCAGGAATGGAAGAAGATACTTTTGAAGATGAAGAAGACTTATTGCCAGGAATGGAAGAAGATACTTTCGAAGATGAAGAAGACCTATTACCAGGAATGGAAGAAGATACTTTTGAAGAGGAAGAAGACTTATTACCAGGAATGGAAGAAGATACTTTCGAAGAGGAAGAAGATTTATTACCAGGAATGGAAGAAAATACTCTTGAAGATGAAGAAGACTTACTACCAGGAATGGAAGAAAATACTCTTGAAGATGAAGAAGATTTACTACCAGGAATGGAAGAATCACCTTTAGAAGAGGAAGATGATTTATTACCAGATTTAGAAGATGACGGTTTAGATGACTTTGAAGATGATACATTACCAGGTATGGGAGATGACTTCGAAGATTTCGAAGAAGACACTTTACCAGGAATGATGGATGATTTTGAAGAAGTTGATGAAACAATGCCTCTTGTAAGTGAAGATGCTGAAGAGGAAGAATATACTGATGAAGTAGCATTACCTGGACTTGATGAATTAGATGATTTAGAAAGCGAATCTGATGTACAAACTGAAAAAAGTATTGAAGAAATATTACCAGGTGCAGGAGATGACTTCGAAGACGGAGAAGATGATTTATTAGCTGGTTTTGATGTTGAAGATGATTTCAATACTACAACACAAACTGCTTCAATGAATCAATCAACAGAAATAGAGAGTATTAAACCAAAAGTTGATTACTCAATGTCTAGTTTAAATAGTTTATTAACTAAAGATAAGAAAATAGTAACTTTTGTTGGAACAAGTAAAAACGGAACATCATTCTTAATAAATACATTAGCAGCTTTATTCTCTTCTTTAGGAATAAATACAGCAATTCTAGATATGACAAAAAATAAAAATTCTTACTACATTTATACAAATAATGAAGAAGAATTAAGAAATATTGCATATAATTCTATAAGTAAATTACAAAAAGGATTTGCAGAAGGAATAAAAGTTGGAAAAAATTTAAGTGTTTATACAGCATTACCAAATGATGGAAAAGATTATTCAGATGCTGAACCAATTTTATCAACATTAGTTCAAAATCATTCTTTAATATTAATAGATTGTGATTTTGATACAGATACATCTTATTTTGCAAGTTGTCAAGAAATTTACTTAGTGCAATCAATGGATATATTAACAATACAACCGTTAACAGCTTTCTTAAGAAAGTTAAAAACAGAAGGTGGATTAGAACCAGAAAAAGTTAGAGTTGTTATTAACAAAGAATTAAAAGTAAGAAGTTTAACAACAAAAGCTATTATAGGTGGTATGTCATTCTATAATGATCCATCAATGTCATTTATGACAGAATTATTTAATAAAGATATGGTTAAAGCTTGTAGTATTCCATTTGATGAAAGTGCATATTCAAAATATTTAGATGCTATGGTAAATTGTAATGTATCAATAAACGGATACTCAAAACAATTTATGAGCAAACTAAGAAATTTAGGAGATATGGTATATCCATTAGTAAGTAAATCGACTTATGGAAAATCAGCTCCACAAACAAATTATGGGAAAAATAATTTCTCTAATAATATGAATAATACTTTAAATCAAATGAAGAAAAAATATTAAAATATAGGGGTGAATTGTTTTGGTAATAGCAATAATCGCAATGTTAGTTGTACTAATCATAGTTCTTATAATGTACAACATTCATATTCAAAAAAAGATTGATACTTATAACAATATAAATCAACAAATAAGTAATCTATCTGTTTTACAAGATTTTATGAAAGTTGCTGGAGAAGAAGATTCAGTAGAGGCTAAGTTAAATAAAATTAATGAAATAGTTATAGAACAATATGATATAAAATATTCTACAATTGTAGTTTTTGATGGTGCAGAATATGTTATAAAAGCAACAAACGTAGATAAATTACATCATGAAACTTTAACAAACTTACACAATGAGGAAATATTCCAAGATAGTGTTGCCACAGCTACCCCTAAATATATAACAATAGAAAATGAAAATGAAAAACTTCCATATCAAAAAGTTGAAATGGGAAGAGCCAAATCAGCAATGTTTTTCCCACTATATATAGACAATATTTATATTGGATATTGGATAATGGAAAGTGGAAGAATGCATGCATTTGATAAAACAGATACAACAATAATCGAAGTTGTAAAAGATAATATAATTTCTGTATTATCTACAATATCTTATCAAGATGCAATGGAAAACATTGTTAGAACGGATAAATTTACAGGATTATATTCAGCAGAATATTTATATAGTAAAGCAAAAAGAACATTTGATAAATATCCAACTTCAGCAGTTTGTATGTTTAAAATTACAAACATCGAAGAAATAAATGAAAAAGCAAGTAGACAAATAGGAAATGATATAATTACAGAAATTAGTAATATAGTAAAAACTAAAATGGCTGCACAATATGTTTTTGTAAGATATATGGGACCAAAATTTGTAATTGTATTCTCTGGAGTTGAAGAAACAAGTGTTGAAGAATTCTTAAAAGAATTAAAACGTGAAATGGAAGAACTTGAGATTGTTGAAGAAGCAGAAGAAGTTCAAGTAGTAAAAGTAATCAATGGTAAAAAAGTAAGAGTTAGAGAGCTAAAAGAAGAAAAATCAGCATCTCCAAAAATCAATTTTGTAGTATCAACTTATTATAAAGGTACTGGAATTGAACAATTAAATAAAAAATTAGAAGAATATTTAGATTCAGTAGATAAATCTGAAAATCAAATTAATTATATTTAGGAGGTAAAGAATATGGCTATAGATAAGACAATGAGTTTTAAAGTAGATAAAGATAAAACTCTAAGAGCAAAAGAAATTTTAAAAGAAGTATACCAAGCATTGGTAGAAAAAGGGTATAATCCAATAAATCAAATCGTTGGATATATTTTATCAGGAGATCCTACTTATATTACTAGCCATAATGATGCTAGAAATTTAATAAGATTAATTGAAAGAGATGAACTACTTGAAAAAATGGTAAAATATTACATCGGATTGGAAGACTAATTAAATATGAGAACATTAGGTATTGATTATGGAGATAGTAGAGTTGGCATCGCTGTAACAGATGCTTTAGGGATAACTGCGCAAGGATTAGAAACAATAACTCATAATGGAAATGACAAAGTTTTGTTAAGAAGATTAGATGAGATATTAGAAAAATATCCTGAAGTAGATACTATCGTTGTTGGTATGCCATATAATATGGATGGTACAAAAACAATTAGAGCAGAAGTTACAGAAAAGTTTATTCATAAATTGAAATGCAAATATAACAAATTAAAAATTGAAACAATTGATGAAAGATTAACAACAGTTGCTGCTCACAAAACTATGAATTTTCTAGATGTAAACAAAACTAAAAAAAGAGGTATTGTAGATACAATATCTGCAGTTTATATTTTAGAAATGTACATGAATAAAAATAAATAAAATACATTATATTAAAAAAAAATATAAATAATTAAAAAACTATTGCAAAAAAAATAGGTTTAGTATATTATATTTTTAGATTTGTATGGAAATACAAAGGAAGGAGATAAAAAATGGACGAAAATTTAGAAGAATTAAGCAATATCATAATATTAAATGACGAAAATGGAAATGAAGTACAATTTGAGTTTTTAGATTTAATAGAATATGAATCAGAAGAATTCGTAGTATTACTACCAGTTCTTGAAGATGGAGAAGAAGATGACGGAGAAGTAGTAATATTAAAAGTTGATGATTCAGAAGAAAATAGTGATGAAGAATCATATGTTAGTGTTGATGATGAAGAAACATTAACAGCTGTATTTGAAATTTTTAAAGAAAAATTCAAAGATGAATTTAACTTTACAGATGGAGAACAATAATATAATAAAAAGGAGCATGAAAATGCTCTTTTTTTATGTCTATAAGTATCGGTGCGAAATTAAAAATTTAGACGACGATTTATATTGAAATTTATGTTAATTTGTGATAAACTTTTAAAGTAGAAGATAAATATGCAAATTATTAGAGTTTCTAACGATTGGCATTGTATAGAAAATCTTTATTACAGGTATTATTAGGAGGTATACAGATGACAAGTTTATTTAGTTATTTACTTACTTTTTTTTCAGTTATATTTTGGTTATTTAGAGCAATTGTAACATTATTATATCAACTAGATGCAGATTTTTTTGCAACACCATTAAATGTAACTTATGAAATTATAGTTTTATTTGCAACATTACCATGTTTAATATTGGTGGTTAAAAGAAATATTGTAGGAGCTGCTGCTTATTTAGGATTATATGTAGCTTATTTTGGAAATGCATTATATATAAACTTTACAGGAGCACAAGAAGGTGGATTTACAATTGCAAATAGTACAGATATGATGTTAACAGCAATTGGAGTATTAATACCATTATTAACATTTTTTGATATATTGTTTAATAAACATAGAACATTAGGAAAAGGAACTAAAAAAGGCGATTGGTTCTATACAAATGAACAATTTGATAGAGAATTTGATGAAAGAGCTGATAGAAACCAATATAAAATTTAAGAAAAATTTAAAACCTTTATGATTTTCATAAGGGTTTTTTTGTGTCAATTTTTAAAGTAACATAATATTGGACTTTATAAGATATTTATGTTATAATAATAAAGTATTATTTTTTGAAAAATATAGAAAAAAGATTTTTGTAAAAGTGATGTTCAAAATATAAAATAAAACATTAAAATGAGGAAGTGATTTTATGAATGAAAATAAACTTAATATTAACTGGTTCCCGGGGCATATGGCCAAAACCAGAAGACAAATTGAAGATGATTTAAAAATAATAGATGTAGTAATTGAATTATTAGATGCAAGAATTCCACTAGCAAGTAGAAATCCAGACATTAAAAGATTAACAAAAAATAAAAAAAGAATAATTCTTTTAAATAAATGTGATTTAGCAAATGAAACAATAAATAGTAAATGGGTAAATTATTTATCAAAAGAAGCCCCAACTATTTTAACCGATTCTAATTCAGGAAAAGGAATTGATAAGGTTTCAAAAGCTATTGAAAATATAATGGCAGATGAAATTGCAAAACAAGCAGCAAGAGGAAGAATAAATAAAACAATAAGAGTAATGATACTTGGAATACCAAATGTTGGTAAATCATCTTTTATAAATAGAATATCTAAAAAGAATTCAACAGAAGTTGGAAATAGACCAGGTGTAACAAAATCAAAACAATGGATTAGAATTGGAAAAAATCAAGAACTATTAGATACTCCAGGTGTTTTATGGCCTAAATTTGAATCAGATGAAATTGCTTTAAATTTAGCTTTTACAGGAACAATAAAAGACGATATTTTAGAAAGAACAGAAATAGCCTATGAATTATTAAAAGTATTATATAAAAATCATAAAATTAATTTGCAAGAAAGATATAAGATTACAGATGAAGAATTAGCAGAAATAGATAGAAAAATGAATCCAATATATGAATTAATGCAGCTTATAGCAAGAAAAAGAGGCGCAATAGTTTCTGGTGGAAATACTGATGATGAAAAAGTTTCTAGAATAATTTTAGATGATTTTAGAAATTGCAAAATTGGAAAAATAAGTTTAGAACAGCCAAAAGGAGTTTAAATGGAATTTATAAAAAGAGAAAAAGATATAAATGATGCAAAATTACTTTCTCCACTTGTTTGGGCATATGTTGGGGATAGTGTATATGAACTTTTTGTAAGAACAAAATTAACAAATAAATCTAATGCGAAACCTCATAAATTACATATAGAATCAATAAAATATGTAAAAGCTAAAGCACAAGCTGACATCTTAAAAAAAATACAAGATAATTTAACAGAAGACGAAAAAGATATAGTAAGAAGAGGAAGAAACACAGAAAACCACCATGTAGCAAAAAATGCTAATGTGGCTGATTATAGCCAGTCAACAGGATTTGAAGCTTTAATAGGCTATTTATATTTAACAAAACAAGATGAAAGATTAGAAGAAATTTTAAATATGTGTATAGAATAAAAAATTCCCATCGGAAAGCCGATGGGATTTTTTTGGAGCATTATTCAATTTTTTCATAAAATAGAGATTAAATTATTTTTGTGATTTTATCTGAGCTACTACTAAATCAAAGATTGCAAGAGCCCTATTGGCATACAATTGGGATTCAACCGCTTCATCTACAAAAGTTTGAGCAATTTCAATCATAAAAGAGGGCATATTAACTGATAAAAGACTTTTTAAGCCACTGCTTATAATAAAATTACTTTTGGATGCAGCTTTTTGCTCTTCGATAATTGATGTTAATTTGATTTTGAATACCATTTTTACACAATCAATAAAACCATCTTTAGTAATATGAATCATAGTAATTTTGCAATTAGGAATTGCTAAAGATTTCTCAGAGAAATCTTTAGTTTGTTTATAAAACTGTGATTCATATTTTTGGTAGCCTGAATCAATAATGCTTTTTATCTTATCCGTTTTTAAGAAAGCATCTAATGATTCGTTTAAATCGAGTTCTTCAAAGCTAGCTTCAGCAAGCTTTAACCGTTCTTCAGATGTTAATTGTTGGTAATCTCTTTTCATAAAGGATCTCCTATAATTTGAGACAATTGTTAACAGTAACAAGAGTATTATAGCATCACATAATTGTTATGTCAACTACAAACACATATTTAACTAATTGCAATAAAAAAAGAAGATATAACAAAAGCTATATCTTCTTTTAATGGTGACCCCTACGGGAATCGAACCCATGATTCCACCTTGAGAGGGTGGCGTCTTAGCCGCTTGACCAAGGGGCCATCACTTAGTCAGCTATTTATTTATAACATATTTTAACTTATTAGTCAATAATTTTTAAAAACAATTAAAATCATATATAAAAAAATATATTTTATATAAGTGAAAACTTGAGAAAATTCAAATTCGGTAAATAAAAGATTAAATTTTGATTACGTTTGTTTAACAAAAAAGCTTTTTGGTTGAGAAAAGAATATGTATATGATATAAATATTATGTAGAATTATATTAAAAACCATATGAAATTAGCAAAAGAAAAAATCAATTTTGTGGGGAAAAAATGGAAGAAAACGTAAAAATAGAAGATATAAGAGAATCATCAGTAGAAGGACTAGTTAAAAGATTAATAGAAGTAAAATATATAAAACCAAGTGAAGAAGATACTTTTAGGTACTCTTTAAAACAAGCTATTAATGCACTTGATGATAATGAAAAAATTCCACAGTTTATGCTTGCATTGTCTGAAGAAATAAGAGAATCACCAACTGAAATTTTTACATCAACAGGTATAAATGTAGCATATCTAAAAGAAGTTTTAGAGAGTGTAACTAAAACAGTTGAAATGACTTCACAAGTCCAAACAGTAATTCCAGAATAACCTGTTTTAACAAATACAGAGAAAACAGAAGCAGAACTACAAGCAGAAAAAGAAGCAAGAATTGAAGAAAATAAAGAAATGTTAAGTGATATTTGTGGTAATCTATTTGGAATTAAGTTAGATGAAACGGAAAAATATGAATTTGCTAGATTGGCAGAAGAATATGATAGATATTGTGAGATAAGAAATAAAATAAGAAAAACACACCCAAACGCTACAAATGAAGAAATTGATTCTATGGCTGAAGCAGAAATGGGAGTTGAAAAAGGATATTTTTCAAATAAAAATCCAATGGTGAAAATTATTGCGAGCGCTAAATTAGCTAAAAAGGTGTTAGAAGAAAATGAAAAAAATAATGGTGATGAAAAGACTTCAACTCAAACAACTGTAAAGCAAAATGCAGATATGGTGAGAGATACAGGACAAGAAAATGAAATAAATAAAGCAGCCCAAGAAGGAAAATCTATAATAGATATATTGGGGAAATCAACTGCTATTGAAGTAGATAAGTTTAGATTAGAAAAAAGTTTAGATGAAGAAAAAGAGGCTCAAACAGTAATTGATTCATATGAGAAAAATATTGATGTAACTAAACTAAGAGATAACATAAAAAAGATTCAGGATTTAAAAAAAATAAGTTCGAGATTAAAAAGAAAATCAACTGAAAAGCTCGGATTTCAAATGAATAATGAATTAAAAGAGTTATTAGATAAAGAAAAAGAAAGATATATTGCAACAGGAATATCAGTATCTGATATTTTTGAAGAAATAAAAGATGAGGATGTTGCTGAAGGTTTAGAATTTGAGGAAGTTTTGGATTATATGCTAAATGGTTTGAATAAATATCTTCCAGTAACTGAAAATTCAGGACATTCTAACATTTTGACGATGAAAGAACTTGAAAAAGATATAAGAGTTATTTCGCTTACAATAAATATTTATGAACAAAGAAAAAGTAAATCAGATGATAGTGACGAATTTAAAGTAGTAAGGAGTCAAAATGCCAGATATATATCAGAACTAAAAGAAGAACTAAAAGCTAAACAAAGTAGCGTTCAAAAAATGAAAAATCAAATAGTAGAATCTAAAGGAATTGATGCAAGTAAATATCGTGAAGAAGAAGGAAAGAGAACTAAAAAAACAAAGGATGAACAATCTCAAATACCATCTGAAGTTGCTATAAAAGATAAAAATAGAATAAGTAGAGATAGAAATGAAATAATAAGATTAACGAAATCCGAAGGGATTTCTATGAGTGAAGCTACTCAAAAATATTTTGAAGAAAACCCAGGAAGAATAAAAAAATATAGTATAGAAGAGCAGGAAATATTATTAGGGACACAAAATGTAGAGAATGATGCAAAAAGAAAAAATGGAATTTCTAAATTATGGAAAAATATGCTTAGAGGGAGATATACTCAAACGATTACAAGTTTAGAACACGAAATTATGGAATATCAGTGGGTAAGGGATGCTGCTATAACGAGTGATATTGTAGATACTAGATTATCTGAAATTTTGAAAAAAATAGCTCAAAAGGAGAGAAACTTAGCAAAAGCGAAAAGGAATGATGCAAAATTAGATACTAATAATGGAAAAAATGATATTGAAAGTGTTATGAAACAAAAAGAAAAAGAAGCTACTTTGGAAATTGCTTTTAGAAAATATTTCGAATCAGGAATGACAGTAGATGAACTGTTAGATGATATGCAAAAAAATGGAAATGCAGAAAATATTGATAAATATGATATATTAGAAGAAATAAATCAAAAAGGAACAAGATATATTTCTCAAACTAAAGTAGAAGAAATTATAGAAAATGAACAAAAAATTAGTGATTTTGAATTAGAAATTAAAGCACTAGAAATATTGAAAGAAAATGCAAAAAGACATGGAAGAATCGACTTGATTGAAAGCCATAAGGAAAAAATTAAAAGTATAAGAAACTCTATAGAAGAAGTAAAAAAAAGTATGGAAAAAACCAAGTCAACAGTTGCAAGAAAAATTGGATATTGGACTGAAATTGAAGCTCAACAACAAGAAGGTAGTGAAATGGAAGGCAGTGAAGTAAAAATACTATCTGCTGAAAGTGTTTTACAAGCTGAAATAACACCACCAGAACCATCTACTACAAGTATTAAAGCAGAAACGATTGAAGTTGCTGATGATAATTCACAAGGACAAATAATAGATGTTGCAAAAGTTGCCAAAAATGGAAAAACTCAAATGAGTGATGTAAAAGAAGCAGCATCAGGTATAAAGGATATTAAGACGATTAAGGCAAAAGCTGCAGAGCAAACAACAGATGATAAACATACACCAGTAACTCAAGAAACTAGTGATGATGAGAGATCTGAATAGAAAATAATAAAAAACAAATAATCTTAATTTAAATTAGATTATTTGTTTTTTATTTTTGAAAAAATATTTTTTAAAGTTATAATAATCTTTTGATACCAAGGTAATTTAGTTGTATCAATAGGTAAGGTTTGAGATAATTCTTGAGAAGGGATGTTTTTATTTTCAATTTGGGATGTAAAATCAGCTGTTGAAGTAGTAGTAAATATATTATCTGGATTATATTTTTTTCTTAATTCTTCAGCTGCATTTTTTTCATTTTCTGCAAGAATTGCTTTTATTTCATTTTTCTCTTCTTCTGTTTCACACCAATAATTTAAAGAGATTAGTGTAAGAAGAGCAGCTGTTTGGTGTGATATTTCTTGTTTTTCAACTGGAATATTTTTATCTAAGTGATGTTCATATGTAGACAACGCGAAATCTTGAAAGAGTGAAATAAGTTTTTTTGGTATTTTATTTACTAAACTAATATGAGTAAATGATAATATCTCTAATAATTCAGCATATGCATATGATTGCTCTGGTGAGATTTGGGTTGCCATTTATTTCCTTCCTTTCATTAATTTTGCTTCTAATATCATAATCATATTTTATACATAACTAAAACAAAATTCAATATTATATAAAAAAAGTGTGTTAAAATTTAAAAAAATATTTTATATAATAAATGAAAAATGAGCAATGTCTTACGAAAAATATATGATTGAAAATAGAGAAAAACTATGATATAAGTATTGTATAAATTTAAAGTTGGAGATGATTTTATATGGAAGAAAATAAAGTTACCAAAAGAGATGATTATATATCATGGGATGAATATTTTATGGGAATAGCAATGCTTTCAGCTGAAAGAAGTAAAGATCCAAATACAGATGTTGGAGCTTGTATTGTTAGTCAAGATAATAGAATTTTATCAATGGGATATAATGGAGCTCCAAGAGGATTACATGATGATAAAATGCATTGGCAAAGAACAGGTTCTTTTGTAGAAACCAAATATGCCTATGTGTGCCATGCAGAACTTAATGCTATATTAAATTACAGAGGAGATTTAACAGGTTCAAAAATATATGTAAAATTATTTCCATGTAATGAATGTGCAAAAGCAATAATTCAAGCAGGAATAAAAGAAGTAATATATAAAGAAGATAAATATGCAACTGCAGATAATGTTGTTGTTTCAAAAACAATGTTAGATTCTTGCGGTGTAAAATATACACAATATAAATCAACAGGAAAGAAAATTACTTTAGAATTATAATTAGATAAATTTTAATGGGAGATATAAAATGAAGATTATATATGGTACAACTAATAAAGCTAAGGTTGAAGCAATGTATGGAATTGTAAAAAACTATGGATTTGATGCTGAAATTTTCACTTTGAAAGACATAGGATTTACAGATGAAATTATTGAAGATGGAACAACTTTTGAAGAAAATTCATTAATTAAAGCAAAAGCAATTTCAGAATTTTGTAAGAAAAATAATATAACAGATAAAATAATTTTAACTGATGATGCTGGTCTATGTGTAGATTATTTAAATGGTGCACCTGGAATATATACTGGAAGATATGCAGGAGATCATGCACCACAAATTGATAATATAAATAAGCTTTTAGAAAATATGAAAGAATGCACAAAGTTAGAAGATAGAAGTTGCAAACTTGTATGTGTTTTAACTGCTATATTGACAGATGGCAGTACATTTAATGCGAGAGGTGAATGTACTGGAACAATAGCTTTTGAACATGGAAAACTTGGTGGATTAACATTTGGACCAGTTTTCATTCCAAAAGGTTTTGATAAACCAATGGGAGATATGGATGAAAGCGAATATATAGCTGTTCATAATCATAGAGATTTAGCAATGAATGAATTGATGAATAAATTTAAAGAATTAGGATACTAAGAGATTGCGAAAATAAGTAGAAAAATAGAAGAGCCGATGTGGAGAAATATATAGCCACTTAGGGCTCTTTTTTTATGTTAAAAATATTTATCAAAAAGCGAACAAATGTATTGACAAAAATAAAAATAGATATATAATATTTTTGCGAACAAGTTTTCGTTAGAACTATTAAAAAGTTTATAGGCTAATCTTTAAACCTAAATAAATAGTAAGGAGAAAAGATATTAAAAATATCTTTAAATTTAAATATGATAAATACTTTGCATATAAAAAATATGGGAATTATAGATGATATAACAATAAATTTAAATGAAGGTTTTAATGTGTTAACTGGTGAAACAGGAGCAGGAAAAACATTAATAATAGGTTCTCTTCAAATATTGGCTGGAGGACGTTTTTCAAAAGAAATAATTAGACATGGAGAAAAATATTCTTTTGTAGAAATGTCTTTATACCTTCCAAATCAAGGGTTTGAAGATGATACTGTAATAGTATCTAGGGAATTAAATATAAATGGAAGAAATGTATGTAAAATAAATGGAAGATTATCAACTGTTAGTGAATTGAAACGTTTTATGGCAAATGTTCTAGATATTCATGGTCAAAATGATAATCAATCTCTTTTAAATGTTAATACTCATATAGAATTGTTGGATGGGTATGCAGAAAATGAAATAAAAGAATTAAAAGAAAAATACAAAGAGTTATATAATCAATATCTAAAAACTAAAACAGAATTAAATAAAAACTATGGAGATGATAAAGAAAAACAAAGAAAACTAGATTTGTTAAATTATCAAGTAAATGAAATAGAGATTGCTAATTTAAAAAAGGATGAAGAAGAGGAATTAGAAAATAGAAGAAAATTAATAATGTCTGCTGAAAAAATAAGTACAAGTTTTGCTGAAGCGGAAAATCAAATTAGTAATAATGTAATGGATGGAATGAGTATTGCATTAAAAGCTATGGAAAAAATAGAACAATACAATCCAGAATATACAAATATAATAACAAGATTAAGAGATGCATATTATGAAATTCAAGAAGTTTCATACGATATTAGTTCTTTTAGTGAAGATATGTATTTTGATGAAGAAGAACAAAATAAAATAGAAGAAAGACTAGATTTAATAAATTCATTAAAAAGAAAATATGGAAATACTGTTGAGGAAATTTTAGAATATAAAGAAAAAGTAAATCAAGAAATTTTTGAGATAGAAAACCTAGAAGGGTATATTTTAAAATTAAAAAGTGAGTTAAAGAAAATTGAAAAAGAAATGTTAGAAATAGCAAGAACACTAAATTCAATTAGAAATAAATACGCAGAAATATTAAGTAAAAAAATAAATAATGAACTTAAAGATTTAGAAATGAAAAATGCAAAATTTGGAATTTCTGTGGAATTTTCTAAAGAAAATAATTTTAATTCAAATGGACTAGATAAAGTAGAATTTGTAATTTCAACAAATGTTGGAGAAGATGCTAAATCATTAATTAAGATTGCATCTGGTGGTGAAATGTCTAGAATAATGCTTGCAATAAAAAGTGTTTTAGCGGATATAGATCAAATACCAGTAATAGTTTTTGATGAAATAGATACAGGAATAAGTGGTGTCGCAGCAAATGCAACTGGTGAAAAAATGAAGAATATTTCTAAAACACATCAAGTAATTTGTGTAACACATTTAGCTAGTATTGCAGCTAAAGGTGAATATAATTATTTTGTTTGTAAAGAAGTAGAAAATGAAAAAACAAGAACAAAAGTAAAACAATTAAATGAAGAAGAAGTATTAAAAGAAATTGCTAGAATTTCAAGTGGAACAGTAACTGATATATCAATAAATCATGCTAAAGAGTTAAGAAAGTCTAATGTTGCTTAAAAATTTGAAAAAAATACGAAAATTTGATATAATTAAAAGAGCTTAATAAAATTTTTGAGCTAAATTGCTTTTCACATATCATAAAGGAAAGTAAGGAGGGAGATTGTGAAAAACAGTAAAAAATTATACAAGAATTGTCCATATGAAGATTATGGTTTTTCATCTTGTCGGGTATGCCCGAATTTCCAAAAATGTTCCAATAGAAAGGGGGAGCAGACTAAAAAAAGAAATGAAAAAGATGAATTTAAAGACTTTGTAATCAAAATTGAAGTCTTTCTTGTATGCGTATTAGTTCTTACTTTGATAATCGGAATGATTGCATCTATTCCTTCTTTGGCGCAAGAGCGTCAAAATGAAGAAATAAGATATGCGGCAGAGCCGGCACAAGGAGTAGGAAGAGTAACAGAAGATGCAGATGAAGTTGAAGAAACCGAAGACGGAAACAATGCTCAAGGTGAGATTGGAATTGTGACTATTCCTAAAGTAATTGTAGCTTCACCACCAGAACCTAAATATTTTGAAGGTATTAAAGTGGTGGAACTACAAGAACCTAATGAATTCGGTCCTTGCGAAAAGGTAATATATGTTTTATCTGAAGAAGATATGACATATATTGCAAAAGTTGTATGGGCTGAAGCAAGAGGCGAATGTCTTGAAGGTAAAGTTGCGGTTGCAGCTGTCATTTTGAACAGACTAGTTTCTGGCAGAGGTGAATTCGACACAGAAAGTGTCTATAAACTTGTAACGCAAAGCGGAGCTTTTGCAAGTATCAAGGGCGTAGACGAAAAAGATTTGGCAGAATATCCTGATTGTATGAGAGCTGTTAAGTTAGCATGCAAAGGTTGGGATCCTACCAGAGAAACTTTCGAAAATGGTGCATTGTACTTCTTCAATCCTGACGGTGTTTATGGTTATCAGGCTAGAATAAGAGAAGGCATCATTGTACACACAATCGGAAATCATGCCTTCCATGTAGACTTTAACTGGGATGCAGTGGAAGGATGACTCTAAAGAAAAAGCTGAAAAAGGTATAATTACCAATTTCAGCTTTTTTTCTTTTTTAATAAATATTATATTCTTAAAAAATAATAATTAAATTTATAAAATAGGTCATGCACGAACTAAAATAAAACACATATACTGATTTATAGGTATTAAACTTAATGGAGGTATATAGAATGTTTGTGTTTTCTATGTCTAATCTTTTAATATTAAGTCAAATTATATTTGGTGTTGGTTATATACAATCTAGTAACTTATTTCCCGAACCACTATCTAGTGAAGAGGAAAAAATATACTTAGAAAAATTAAAAAATGGTGATGAAACTGCAAGAAACATATTAATTGAAAGAAATTTAAGATTAGTAGCACATGTTGCAAAAAAATATTCTTCAAGCAATGTTGATCAAGATGATTTAATTTCAATAGGAAGTATTGGACTAATAAAAGGAATAAATAGTTTCGATATGGAAAAGAATTTTAAATTAGCCACATATATTGCAAAATGTATAGAGAATGAGATTCTAATGTATTTAAGAAGCAATAAAAAAAGAATGGGAGATGTTTATTTAAATGAACCAATAGGGAAAGATAAAGATGATAATGAAGTTACTCTTCAAGAGGTAATTGAAAATAATGAAAGAAATGTTGAAGATGAAGTGGATTTGAAATTAAAAATTAAAAAGTTATATGAAAAAATGAAAAAGATTTTAAAAGATAGAGAAAAAATAATTATAGAATTAAGATTTGGTCTTAATGGAGATAAACCTAAAACGCAAAAAGAAATTGCAAATATGATGAATATAAGCAGATCATATGTATCAAGAATTGAAAGCAAAGCAATATTGAAGTTAGCAAAGGAAATTGAAGAATAAAATGTGGATTTTTAGATGTAAAAGTGCTATAATTTTTACGAATAAATTTATTGATAGAGAGAATAATATATGATATTAGAAAATGCACTTGAAAAATGCAATTTATGTCCTCATAAATGCAATGTAAATAGAATAAATGGAGAAATTGGAAGATGTAAAGCTGGAAAAAATGTGAAAATTGCATTGGCCAATTTACATTTTTATGAAGAACCGAGTATTAGTGGAGAAAACGGTTCTGGAACAGTATTTTTTACTGGTTGTAATTTGAGTTGCAAGTTTTGCCAAAATTATAAAATAAGCCAAGAACAATTAGGAAAAGAAATTGAAATAGAAGAATTGGCTAATGAATTTTTAAGATTACAAAATTTAAATGCAAATAATATAAATTTAGTAACTGGAGTAATGTACATACCACAAATAATTGAAGCAATAAAGATTGCAAAAAAAAATGGATTAAATATTCCAATTGTATATAATTCAAGTGGATATGAAAATGCTGAGGCAATAAAATTACTAGATGGATATATTGATGTTTATTTACCAGATTTGAAATACTATGATAATGAATTAGGATTTAGATTATCTGGAATTAAAGAATATTTTGAAAATGCTACATCTGCAATTGAAGAAATGTATAAACAAGTGGGAAATCCAAAATTTGATGAAAATGGCTTGATAAAAAAAGGAGTAATAATAAGACATCTTGTTTTACCAAATCATTTAGAGAATAGTAAAAAAGTATTTTCTTGGATAAAAGAAAAATTTGATAAAAATGTTTTAGTTAGTGTAATGGCACAGTATTTTCCGTCAAATAAAGCTAATCTTGAAAATGATATAAATCGTAAATTAAATCAAGAAGAATATGATGAAATTGAGAACTACATATTCGACTTAGATATAGATGGTTATATGCAAGATTTAGAAGAAAATGAAGAAAAATATGTTCCTGATTTTGACGGTAAAAATAGATAAAATAATAGATAGTATAATACTAATAGAGATTGATAAAATTAGATAAAAAATCAAACTCTTAAAAGCTTGGTATTACTATAATACAAAGCAAAAAAATACTTCGTGAAAAATCTCACGAAGTTAATTAATTATAACATATTTTTAAGAAAAAATCAAATATTCAAATAGTATGAAAAAGTAAGAAAAAACGTAATAAAGTATGTATATGTGAAGTATGAAGATATAGTTATAATAATTGAGAAATATTGAATTTGAAAATAGCGAAAAATTATGCTAAAATATATATAGAATAAGTTAATAAGTTTTTAATTTTCCCTGCGTAGTGCGTATAGGCAGAATTTTTAGAACCTACAAAGTTTTGGATAAGGGAGCCCGAACTCTGGATATGGCGTGTATGCTTGCATTTATGTAAGAAACCCAGGAATATTTAGGAAGGCACCCACCTGTGTGAGTACAGGTCCATAAAAATTCTTTCATCTTACGGCTTAGACGTGGGGCTTTTTTTATGCCTTAATATGTTGACATAAAATTGCAGAGGTGGTATAATATTCATTGTAAGGGAGTAATCAGCATATGATTTATGGAATAAAGTCAACAATCGGAAAAAACCTGGCTTTATTTTAAAAGATGAGACTTATTTGGAATATACCAATATAAGTCAATAAATAAAATAGAATAATTATAGACTTATTTGGTATGACACTAGATAGGTCTATTTTTTTATAAAATACCTTATAAAAATATTTTAGGAGGAAAAAGAATGATAACTTTACAACACACATTAGTAACACTAATGGGATTAAGAGGAAACGAAAGAGAATTAGATGAGGAAGTACAATATGTATTATTACCAGATGCTATTAGAAAATATTGTGGTCCAAGACAATATAGTCACTTTGAGCAAGCATATGATGGAAGTGATGTATCTTGGTTTAAATATCCTCTAATGTTGAAAAATTTAACAAAAGAAGAAGTAGATAGATTACCAAAACATATTGTAAGTGAAATAAAAAAATGTGATTTAGGTGAAACAACAGATATTGGAACTTATGAAGAACATAATACACATTTACCACCAAAATATTTTGCAGGAGTAAAAAAACATTTAACACAAGATTTTATATTTGATAGATTCGTAAGAGAAATAATAGATTGTTCAAAAATGTATGAAGGAAAATATATTTTTAATGGACAAGAATATGATGGAAAAGGAATAAGAGGAGTAATTGCAGACATTGAACATCATGGAGTGTATGTTTTAGCACACATGTTAAATAAAGGATATGGAATTACAGCAAATCAAGAATGGTTTGACAAACATGTTAAAGAAAGATTAGATGCAGAATATCCAGAAGAGCTTGCTGAATCTGCATATGGATATATGAAAATAAAACCAGAAATTAATGAAAGAATAACAAATGGAGATTGGTCACATTTAAATGAAGGAACAATACCATATGAACAATATTTAAAAATGTATGAAGAAGTTATTAAAGAAATGCCAAAAATAGATTATGAAAGAAAAGGTGCTGAAGATAGAGTTGCTCAAGGAAAACCAGCTTTTGAAACTAAAAAAACAAAAACAGCACATGAAGAACCAGCTGAAAATTAATTTGTTTTATACATAAAAGAAAGATAAACTTTTGGTTTATCTTTCTTTATTCATTTACATCTCCAATTATATAAGTGTTTAAGAAAAGAACATAAAGAATAATTAGAAGTGGGTTTTGTACTAAAAAGGTTTAAATATTAGTAAAAATATGATATAAATATATAGAGAATAAAAGTATGGAGTGGTATTTATGAAAATTAAAGATGTACTTTTAAATGGAATATCAATATTAAAAGATAATAAAATAGAAGATTCAAATTTAAAAGCAAGAGTTGTGCTTGCTGACTTGTTGGGAAAAAACAAAGAGTATCTTATGATTCATGGAGATGAAAAAATTGAAGAGGGATTAAATAAGATATTTTTAGATAAAATAGAAAGATTAAAAAATAATGAGCCACTTCAATATGTTATTAATAAACAAGAATTTATGGGATTTGAATTTTATGTTGATAAAAATGTTTTAATACCACAACCAGATACAGAAAATTTGGTTGAAGAAATAATATATTTATCAGAAAAAATTAGAAAAAATGATAAAAAAGAATTAAGAATTTTAGATATGTGTACAGGAAGTGGAGCTATCGCAATTTCAACAAGTAAGTTGATTGAAAATTCTTTAGTGTATGCTTCAGATATTAGTAAAAAAGCTTTAAAAATTGCAGAAGAAAATTCAAGTAAAAATCAAGCAAATGTATTATTTTTTGAATCAGATTTATTTAAAAAAATATCTGAATTATATAAGTTCGATATAATTGTTTCAAACCCACCATATATTGAAACTGATACAATAAAAACATTATCAGAAGAAGTAAAAAATGAACCAATGCTTGCACTAGATGGTGGTAAAGATGGTTTAGATTTTTATAGAAAAATTAGTAAAGATGCAAAAAAATATTTAGACGAAGGTGGATATTTAGCTTTTGAAATTGGGTATAATCAAAAGCTAGATGTTGAAAATTTGTTAAAAGAAAATGGATATAAAAATATATATTCAAGAAAAGACTTATCAGGAAATGATAGAATTGTTGTTGGGCAAGTTTAAAGTAAAAGCACAGAATGTAGATGTTTTGTGGAAAAAGAAGTTAAAATATAATGTAAATCACGAAAAGTATATGAATTGTGGAAAATGTTTTATAGGTTTAGAAAAATCTAAATAAAAATAAAGGAAATAAAAAATGTCTTTTTCATCAGATATAAAAGAAGAATTAAGCAAAGTAAATAATTTAAAAAATAAAGAAATATTAGAAGCAGAATTTTTGGGATATATTCTAACAGGAAATACAACAAATAATGAAGATGTATTAGAATTTATAACAGAAAATGAATTTAATATTGAAAGATTTTATAGAATATTATTTAATTTGGAAATTGAATATGAACCAAGCATAAGAGGGAAAGTTTTTGTTGCAACGATTAATAAAACAGACAAAGTTGAAAATTTAATGCAAATAAAAATAGAACAAAATGATGAAATTCAAAGAGCTATTGTTAAAGGTGCTTTTTTAGGAGCTGGTTCTATAACAGATCCTAATAAACAATATCATTTAGAAATTTGTTTTGAAGAAAAAAATAATGCAGAATATGTTTTAAATATATGCAAAAGATTTGGTGTTTATTTGAAATTATTAGAACTTGAAAATAAAGTTCAATTATATATAAAAGATGGGGAAGAAATTTCTAAATTTTTAGCTTTACTTGGAGCAAATAAAGGTGTTCTTTCTTTCGAGGATGTAAGAATAACTAAAGAAATAAAAAATAATGTAAATAGACTTGTAAACTGTGAAACTGCAAATTTAAACAAAATTGTAAATGCATCAGTAAACCAAGTTAATGATATTAAACTAATACAAAATTTAAATAAATTTGAAGAATTGCCAGATTACTTAAAAGAAATTGCTTTATTAAGATTAGAAAATCCAGATGCAAGTTTGAAAGTATTAGGAGAAATGCTTGAAAATCCAATAGGAAAATCTGGAGTAAATCATAGATTACAAAAGATTCATGACTTTGCAGAAGAATTAAGACAAGGAAAATAGAAAAATGGAAAGATTTGGAATATATGTGCATATTCCTTTTTGCAAAAAGAAATGTAAATATTGTGATTTTATTTCTTTTGCATCATATGAAGAAAAATATAAGGAATATGTTGATTGTTTAATAAAAGAAATAAGAAATAAAAAAATAGAAAAAACAAAAACTGTTACTACAATTTATTTAGGTGGTGGAACACCATCAATTTTAGAATCAGAAGATATTGTAAAAATTTTAAATGCAATAAAAGAAAGATTTGAAATTGAAGAAAATTGTGAAATAACAATTGAAGTAAATCCAGGAACGATAACAAGACAAAAACTAGAAGATTATAAAAATGCAGGAGTTAATAGATTAAGTATTGGACTTCAATCAACAAGTGATAGGATTCTAAAATTTATTGGTAGGATTCATACATATGAAGAATTTTTGAATACATATAATTTGGCAAAAGAAGTTGGCTTTGAAAATATAAATGTAGACCTAATGCTTGCAATTCCAACTCAAACAGAAAATGAATTAATAGATAGTGTTCAAAAAGTAATTGATTTAGAGCCAAATCATATATCGTTATATTCACTTATACTTGAAGAGGGAACAGAACTTGATAAAATGGTGTCTGACGGTCAATATGAATTACTAGACGAAAATCTTGAAAGACAAATGTATTGGGAAACCAAAAATCTTTTGGAATCAAATGGATATAATCATTATGAAATATCTAATTTTTCTAAAAAAGGTTTTGAGTCTAAACACAATATGGATTGTTGGAATCAAGAGAATTATATTGGTTTTGGTTTAGCTGCTCATTCATATTATGATGATATGAGATTTTCTAATATAGATGCTTTAGAAGTTTATATGAGAAATATAAAAAATAATGATTTTGAAAAAAATGTCGAAATTCATGAAATACAAGATAAGCCAGCTCAAATGAGAGAATTTATGATGATTGGTTTAAGAAAAATTGAAGGAGTTAAAATATCTGATTTTGAAAGAAAATTCAGAATAAATCCATTGTTTTATTTTAGATTTGAGATCAGTAAATTAACAGACGAAGATTTAATTGAAGTTGATTTAGATAATATTAAATTAACTAAAAAAGGACTAGATTTAGCAAATCAAGTTTTTGAAGAATTTGTATAAAATATTATAAAAAGAGTACATATATTTTGATTATATATGTGCTTTTTTTGTGTAGAAAAAAGTGCTAAAAATAATAGAAAATAAATGTATATTTTCTATTGACAAATAGAAAATAAAGTTATATTATATTGGCAGTCAAACATCAAGTTTGCTAAAAAGAGGTGAAATGATGTCAGAAGAATTAGATAAAAGAAAGAAAAAAATACTACAAGCAATAATCGAGGAATACATTGAAACAGCTGAGCCTGTAAGCTCTGGGAATTTAGTAAAACAACTTGAATGTAGTAGTGCTACAATTAGAAATGAAATGGCAGAATTAGAAAAAAATGGTTTCCTAGAAAAACCACATACTTCTGCTGGACGTGTACCTTCACAAAAAGGTTATAGATACTATGTAGATGAGTTAGTAAGAGATGACAAACTTACAAAAAAAGAAATGGAAATAATTAAAGATAGATTAGAAACAAAGGTAAATGCTTTAGAAGATTTAACTAAAATTGCAACAACAACTCTATCAGAAATAACTCATTATACAGCAATAACAATTGCACCAGATGTAAATAATCACATAATAATAGATATAAAATTCGTATTATTAGGTAGTAGAGTTTTAATGGCAGTAATTTTAACAGACTCTGGAGTAATAAGAGAATCAATAATTAAATTTGATGAAGATATTACTCAAGAACAAGTCGAAGACTTAACTAATATATTTAGAAATAAATTAGTTGGAAAACCATTAGAAACAATGAATTCTCCATTAGAAGAGTTTATAATGGAAGAAATGCAAACAAGTATAACAATAATAAAAAAAGTAATAGAAGAAATAAATAAAATTATAATAGAATCTCAACAAGTATATCTAGATGGGGCGAATAAAGTTGTAGATATGCCTGAATTTAAAAAAGTAGATGTTGCTAAAGATTTCTTAAATGTTTTAGATGCAAAAGATTTAGTGGCAGATGTTTTAAATACAGGAGTTGCAGATAATATCAATATATACATAGGTGAAGAAACTGAAAAAGAACAATTAAAAAATTTCAGTATAGTAACATTTAATCACTTATTAGAAGGAAAAGATATTGGAACTATTGGAATTATAGGACCAACAAGAATGGATTATTCAAAAGTAATTTCAGTAATGAAATATATAAGTAAAAAAATTAATGACGACTTTAAAAACGGAAAATTTTAAGAAAGTGAGGGAATGATTTGGAAAACGAAGAGAAAAAAGTAAATGAAGAAGTTGAAAATACAGTAGAGGTTCAAAATAATTCAGAAGAATTAAATAAATTAAAAGAAGAATTTAATGAATTAGATGACAGATATAAAAGAATGTTTGCTGAATTTGAAAATTACAAAAAAAGAAGTCAAAAAGAAAAAGAAGGAATATATGGAATGATTACAGGAGATGTTGTTGCAACAATGTTACCTGTAATGGATAACTTACAAAAAGCAGCTGAAGCAAAAACAGAAGATGTAGGGTACCAAGAAGGTGTAAAACTTGTATATAGACAATTTGCAGAAGGATTAAAAAGTTTAGGATTAGAAGAAATCGAAACAGTTGGAAAAAGATTTGATCCTGAATTTCATGAAGCAGTGAGTCATATTCAAGATGAAACAAAAGGAGAACAAGAAATTGTTCAAGAATATAGAAAAGGCTATAAAATAGGAACTAAAGTTGTAAGACATTCTATGGTTATAGTTGCTAACTAATTTGTTATTAATTTTATTTATTTTCTAAAATTAGTTGTTAGAAAAATAAATTTTTAGAAAATAAATATGCAAGATTAACAATTTTATAAAGAAAATTGTTAGTTAAGCTTAAATATAGATATAAACTAAAGAAAAAGTAAAAAAAGAAATATAAAAGAGTTAATAATTTTAAAGAAAATAAAGGGAGGAATTTTCAAAATGGGAAAAATTATTGGTATTGACTTAGGAACAACAAACTCTTGCGTTTCAGTTATGGAAGGTGGAGAAGCAGTTGTAATTCCTAACGCAGAAGGAAACAGAACAACACCATCAGTTGTAGCTTTTTCTAAAAACGGAGAAAGATTAGTTGGACAAATTGCTAAAAGACAAGCAGTTACAAATCCAGACAACACTGTAATTTCTATCAAAAGAAAAATGGGAACAAATGAAAAAGTAAAAATAGAAGGAGATGAATTCTCTCCACAAGAAATATCTGCAATGATATTACAAAAATTAAAATCAGATGCTGAAAATTATTTAGGAACAACAGTTACACAAGCTGTTATCACAGTTCCTGCATATTTCTCAGACAGCCAAAGACAAGCAACAAAAGATGCTGGTAAAATAGCTGGACTTGAAGTTCTAAGAATTATAAACGAACCAACAGCTGCAGCACTTGCTTATGGTATGGATAAAGAAGACCAAGATCAAAAAATTATGATTTATGACTTAGGTGGTGGAACATTCGACGTTTCAATATTAGATATTGGTGACGGAGTTTTCGAAGTATTATCAACAAATGGTAATACACACTTAGGTGGAGATGATTTTGATGATGCTATTATGGATTACTTAGTAAGCGAATTCAAAAAATCTCAAGGAATAGATTTAAAAGCTGATAAAATGGCAATGCAAAGATTAAAAGAAGCTGCTGAAAAAGCTAAAATTGAGCTTTCAGGAATGCAACAAACACAAATCAACTTACCATTCATTACAGCTGATGCTACAGGACCAAAACACTTAGATGTTACATTAACAAGAGCTAAATTTGAAGAATTAATTGGAAAATTAGTTGAAGAAACAAGAATTCCTGTTGAACAAGCTATGAAAGATGCTGGAGTAACAGCTGCTGATATTCACAAAGTATTATTAGTTGGTGGTTCAACAAGAGTTCCATGCGTTCAAGAAATGGTTAAGAAAATAGTTGGAAAAGATCCAGATAAAGGAATCAACCCAGACGAATGTGTTGCTATAGGAGCTGCAATCCAAGGTGGTGTTTTATCAGGAGATGTTAAAGACTTAGTATTATTAGACGTAACACCATTATCATTAGGTATTGAAACATATGGTGGTGTATTTACAAAATTAATCGAAAGAAATACAACAATACCAACTAAAAAATCACAAGTATTCTCTACAGCAGGAGATGGTCAAACATCTGTTGAAGTTCACGTATTACAAGGTGAAAGAGAAATGGCTGCATACAACAAAACATTAGGAAGATTCCAATTAACAGGAATTCCACCTGCACCAAGAGGAGTACCTCAAATTGAAGTAACATTTGATATTGATGCTAACGGTATAGTTCACGTATCAGCTAAAGATCAAGCTACAGGAAATGAACAAAAAGTTTCAATCACAGCTAGTACAAATCTTTCAGAAGATGATATCAACCAAGCTATCAAAGACGCTGAAGCACACGCTGCTGAAGATAAAAAGAGAAAAGAAGAAATCGAAGTTAGAAATAATGCAGAAAGTTTAGTTTACAATAGCCAAAAAACTTTAGACGAATTAGGAGATAAAGTAAGTGGTGAAGAAAAAGCTAAAGTTGAAGCAGAAGTTGAAAATGTAAGAAAAGCTTTAGAAGGAACAAATGTAGATACAATTAAAGATGCTACAGAAAAATTAACTAAAGTATTCTATGAATTATCAGAAAAATTATATTCTGCACAAGCACAAGCTGCTCAAGGTGCTACAGCTGAAGCTGCTGACAATGGAGAAGCTAAAGAAGGTACAGTATATGATGCTGATTACAAGGTAGAAGATGATGGAAATAACGATAATCAATAATATTCTTAAAATGAAAAGAATATATTAATATCAAATATAATCTGAAATGGTTATAAAAGAGGTCAGAAAATAAATCTGGCCTCTATATAGCTATTTTAAGGAGTATAATTCATACAAATAAAAATAGAATAAATATAGAAAAGTAGTTTTTAATAAAACATTTAGGAGGAAATAGTAATAATGGCACAAAAACGTGATTATTATGAAGTATTAGGTGTAGGAAAAAATGCAACAGATGAAGAACTAAAAAAAGCGTTTAGAAAACTTGCAAAACAATATCACCCTGATGCAAATCCAGATAATAAAGAAGAAGCAGAAAAGAAATTCAAAGAAGTAAATGAAGCTTATGAAATTCTTTCAGATAAACAAAAAAGACAAATGTATGATCAATTTGGTTTTGATGGACCACAAGGATTTAATGGTGGTCAAGGTGGATATTATTCATATGGTTCTGGTTTTGATGGATTTGGAGGTTTCTCAGATTTTGGTGACTTTGGAGATTTAGGAGATATATTCTCATCATTCTTTGGTGGAGGAGCTTCAAGAACAAAAACTTCAACTTATGCAAGAAAAGGTGCAGATTTAAAAGTTAATTTGGATATAACTTTTGAAGAAGCATATTCAGGTGTTGAAAAAGAAATAAGCATCAATAGAAATGAAAAATGTACTCAATGTAATGGAACAGGAGCTAAAAGAGGAACAAGTCCAGAAAAATGTTCTGTATGTAATGGAACTGGTAAAATAAAACAAGTTGTTACAACTCCATTTGGTCAAATGGCAACACAAAAAATATGTACACATTGTGGTGGAGATGGAAAAGTAATAAAAGAACCATGCCCAGAATGTAAAGGAAAAGGAATAAACAAAAAATCAATAAAACTTAAAGTAAAAATACCAGAAGGAATTGATGAAGGCCAAACAATAGTATTAAAAGGTGAAGGTGAAGTTGGTTCAAATGGTGGACCAAAAGGTGATTTATATATTGTAATTCATATTAAAAGACATTCAATATATGCAAGAAAAGCAGAACATGTTTTATGTGATATTCCAATAACAATTACTGGAGCAACTTTAGGAACAGAAATAGAAGTTCCAATGGTAGATGGAACAAAAGAAACATATAGAATTCCAGAAGGAACACAAACAGGAACTAAATTTACAATAAAAAATAAAGGATTCAAATCTGTAAATGGAAATTGGAGAGGTGACTTCGTATTTACTGTAGTAGTTCAAACACCTAAGAAATTAACAAAAGAACAAAGAGAGTTACTAGTAGAACTTGCAAAAACAATGAATGAACAACCACCAATTAAGAAAAAAGGAATTTTTGGATAAAGAAATTAATTATTAAGAAACAAAGAAAAAATCTTTCGAAAAATAAAAGAGAATTTTTTCTTTGTTTTTTTTGTTTGAAAACGCAAAAGCCACTAATAAGTTTACTTTTAGACTTTTTTGTGATATAATAAATATAACTTTTTTTAGAAGGGATGGTGTGCAAGGTAACTTTTTTAAAATACTATAGTGAGGAGGAACCCAATGACAGATAAGAAAAAAGAAACCAAGAACGATAAGGACAAAAGGTTGCTTGAGTCACTTAGTCCTACTTTTCACGAGACTTTGAAGTCTTTGTGGAAAAAAACAATTAACTACATCCAAGAACATGGTTGGATTGATCCTGAAGAATCGGATTATATTTATCCTGATATTTATAGCGTAGCTCATCAATACTATAGATATCTTCGGGTTGTAGACACCTCTGGATGGGATGAAAAAGAGCAAGAGATTTGGCGTATGTTTCTGGATTGCCAGCCATCAATTATTAAGAGACGCAAAAGACTCAGAGCATCTCTGGATTTTGCGGAGAAACTTAATATGCTCCATTTGAACATTGGAATTTGGGCCATTTACGAATGGTTTCCTAAGTGTAATTTGGGCTTTTCGTATATAATGAACGTAAAAGGATTAGTTTCAGACTATACGAAATGCCTTATAAAATGCATTGAACAGGTAGAAGACGGAGATGGAGTTACAGCGACTCCTGTTATGTATGATCGTATTAGAGGAAGAATTATATTAGAAACCTCTAAAGGCGATCCGACAGAGCAATTAACAAAAATTTCGCAGGTGTACGTGAATATCTTGACTAATCCGTTTTCCAAGGAGTTCCAGATGTTCAAAAAGTGGGTGCAGACTGATACGCATCAATATGGTGGTTGTGAAATCCCTAAAGAGAGAATCTTAAAGCTCCTTAATGAGATTGAAGAAGATAACCTCAATTTGGTAGAAACCAGAAACTACATCACTAAGGATGCTGGTCACAGAGCCTACCATATAATTCTGTCGTATTTGTCCGACAGTACTGGACTTATGCATACTGAAATCCAGATTCTTGATCGGATCACATCTGCCAGAGATGAAGGAGTTTTCTATTCGGGTAAACATTGTAGCGAAGACCAAAAAATCCCGAATATTCAGCAAGCTCACGACGTGTACAAAGAGTACAGAAATGCTTGGGCTATGGAAACTTTTGTCAAAGAGCTAAAGAATGTAAGGCTCTATGGATTTGTTTCTGATGAAGACGGCAATATCAAGGATGATGCTGGTATTACCAAAGATCGTCCGTTTGGTAAACGTTTTGCCGACAAGCACAGCATTCCAAGAAACTAATTTTAGTTTAAAAAAAGAAGCTCCCTGGAGAATTCCAGGGAGTGATTTTTTATGCATAAAATTACGATTATTTGTTCTTTAATTTATTGCATAAATCAAGTAGAAATGATAAAATTGGTGCAAACATATATTTGATTACAAAGGAGAAAAATGTATGGAAAAAGAATATGCATTAATTTTAGCTGGTGGTGGAACAAGAGGTGCTTATCAGGTTGGAGCATGGAAAGCACTTAAAGATTTAGATATTAATGTAAAAGCAGTTATGGGAACATCAATTGGATCATTAAATGGAGCATTAATACTTCAAGATGATGTTGATGCAATGATTGATTTATATCAAAATATGGAATTAACAAGTATTATGGAAATAAATGAAAAAGTAGATACAAGCAGAAATTTATTTGATATAAAAAATTTGAAACCACTAGTTGCAGAGTTCATAAATAGTAAAGGTATTAACAATGAACCTTTAAGAGAAACAATTAATAAATATATAGATTTAGATAAAATTTATAAATCAAAAATGGATTTTGGTTTAGTGACATATTCAATTGATAATAAGGCACCACTTCAGTTATATAAAGATCAAATTCCCAAAGATGAATTTGTAGATTTTCTTCTTGCAAGTTCATGTTTGCCAATTTTCAAAGCTCAAAAAATAGGAAATTTTGAATTTGTTGATGGAGCATTTTATGATAACATCCCAATAAATATGGCTATTGAAAAAGGATACAAAAATATTATTGTAATAGATATAAATGGAACAGGCTTTAATAGAAGAATGGCTGATAAAAATGTATATTTAAAAGTAATTTCACCAAAAGAAAAACTTGGTGGAACAATGAACTTTAATAAAGATAGAATGAAAAATAATATTGCATTAGGGTATTTAGATACAATGAGAAGTTTTAATAAAATGCAAGGACATATATATTATTTTTATTCAAAAGAGTTTAACAGAATGCTTGAAGTATTTAATCTTCAAACAATATATGGATTAGAAAACGCAGCAAAAATATATGAAATCAATAAATACAAAGCATATAAATTTGAAGAATTTATAGAAGAAGTTGCGAAAAAGCATGAAGAAGCAAAAACAAAGTATGCAAAAATGAAAGATCAGCTACAAGAAAAAAATGTAAAAAAATTAAGAGAAACAATAAATACAATTTTCAATGAGAATTTAGGAATTTGTTTTGTAACAGACATATATTTAGATAGACCAATGTCAAAAAGATTTGATTACTTAAGAAATTTTATTCAAGATTATGTGGATTCAGTAGAAGCATTGTTAGAATTAGAGAGTTATTTAAAATAAAAATGGAGAGAAAGATTTGGAACTAAGAGGGCAAATAGAAGAAATTATATATCAAAATGAATCAAATAGTTATACAATAGCAGTTTTTTCTACAGAAGAAGAGCAAGAAATTGTTACAGTAGTGGGATATTTGCCTTTTATTGCACCAGGCGATTCTTTAAAACTTCAAGGAAAAATGGTAGTTCATCAAGAGTATGGAGAACAATTTAAAATTGATACTTTTGAAAAATTAATGCCACAAACTGCTGCTGCTCTTGAAAAATATTTGGCAAGTGGAACAATAAAAGGAATCGGACCAGCAACTGCTAGAAAAATTATAGAAAAATTTGGAGAAGAAACTTTAACAATATTTAAATTTGAACCAATGAGACTTGCTGAAATAAAAGGAATTTCAAAAGATAAGGCTTATGAAATTGGTGAAGAATTTAATGAAAAATGGGAAGTATGGCAAATAGTAAGTTTCTTAGAAGAATTTGGAATTGGTGCTAATAATAGTAAAAAAGTTTATGATGCATTAGGAGTAAATGCAGTTGAGAAAATTCAAGAAAATCCATATATTTTAGTAGATATTGTATATGGAGTAAATTTCAATAATATAGATAAAATCGCTATGCAAATAGGAATACCTATGGATAGTGATTACAGAATTAAAAGTGGTATAAAATATGCATTACTAGTTGCAAGTTATAATGGACATACTTGTGTATTAAAACAAAATTTAATTGATTTTGTGAAAAATATACTAGAAGTTGATGAAGATAGAATTGAAGATAATTTAATAAATTTAAATGTTACTTCAGAAATTCATATAACAGTTGAAAATCATAATGAATATGTATTTTTAGAAGCATTATATAAAGCAGAAAAATATATAGCAGAAAGACTTTTAACTTTAAGAGATTGTGACAATGTAAAATATATTAAAAATTTTGATAATGAAATAAAAAAACATGAAGAGAAAATTGATATTGAATTATCTGAAAAACAATTTGATGCAGTAAGACAAATAAATGAAAATAATGTATGCATAATTACAGGTGGACCCGGTACAGGAAAAACAACGATTATAAAATGTGTTTTAGAAATTTATAAATCACATAAAAAGAAAGTTGTTTTATGTGCTCCTACAGGAAGAGCTGCTAAAAGAATGAGTGAAACAACTGGAGAAGATGCCAAAACAATTCATAGATTATTAGAAATTGGAAAATTTGAAGAGGACAAATTGGGGAGTATAGATACCGAAGTTGCTCCTGTTGATGCAGATGTATTGGTTGTTGATGAAATGTCAATGGTTGATGTTTTTTTAATGAACTATTTAGTAAAAGCTTTATTTTTAGGAACAAAAGTAATTTTTGTAGGAGATCCAAATCAGCTTCCTTCAGTAGGTCCAGGAAGTATATTAAAAGATTTAATAGATTCAGGAGAATTTGCTACTGTTCATTTGGATAAAATTTTTAGACAAGCTGCTAAAAGTAAAATAATAGTTAATGCACATAATGTTAATAATGGTGTGAATTTTATTGGTAAAAAAGATTATGGAGATGATTCAGAAAACGACTTTTTCTATATAAATGAATCAAATCAAGATAAAATGCTTTACCAAGTATTATCATTGAGCAAAGAGAGATTAAAAAATTACGGAGATTATGAATTCTTTAAAAATATTCAAGTTCTTACTCCAACTAAAAAAGGAAAAATGGGAACTAAAGAATTAAATAAATCACTTCAGGCTGAATTAAATCCTAAAGTTGATGAAATTCTGGAAAAAACATATGGAGATATTATTTTTAGAGAAGGCGATAGAGTAATGCAAATCAAAAATAACTATGATATTTATTGGGAAAAAGGTAGTAGAAATGATTTGCGAACTTACGAATCTGGAACTGGCGTATTTAATGGGGAAATAGGAAGAATTATAAAAATAAGTAATGAAGAAAGACAAATACAAGTTGAATTTGATGACGGAAAGGTTACTTGGTATGCTTTTTCTGAATTAGACCAATTAGAACACGCATATGCTATTACAATTCATAAAGCACAAGGTAGTGAATTTGATGTAGTAATTTTAGTTGTTCCTCAATCTTCTAATATGCTACTTACAAGAAACTTACTATACACAGGAATTACTAGAGCTAAAAAACTTTTAATAGTAATTGGAAATAAAAATTTAATTGAATTTATGGTAAATAATTGTGATACCAAAAAAAGAAACACAGGATTAAGAATAAAATTTGAAAGTATAGATTAAGAATAAACTCTTATATTAATTATAAGAGTTTATTTTAGTTTTGGATTTCAATAAATAGTTAACATAAGTTGACTTTTGGCTGTTTTGATGATATAATGCCAACTGATAGTTTTTATAGTGGAATTGTTATTTTAATACAGAGTACACCGCGGCAGGTCGGAAAATATTAAAGAATATAACAATTGGTACGAAAGATAAAAACTATTTCCGTGAGGAGGCTGAAATTATGAATACAACAGGAAACGGAATTTTAGTATTAATGGATTTTTTTACCCAAAAGGCTGAAGTATTGCCAATGAGCTACGATGTCTTTGAAGACTTTGTAGAAAGCATTGAAATTGATACAAGTAAGACTAGTGGTTTGTGTTTTTGCGAAAGAGATGACCAATATGTAATTAGTGTTTTGGATTATTCTCAAATTCACAGAGTAAAAAAAGAATGTGAATATCCAACATATGTGTTAGTTGCATGGGGAGATGTGTTCGTTACACTTACATTAACAAATGGAGAAAAAATCAAATTCGATACACATTACGATAGATTCTGGATTGATACTGATGGGCCAGAACTTAAGGTAATAAAATACGAAGATGTAAAAAAAGATAAAGTAGGACTAAAATAGTCCTGCTTTTTTCTTTTCTATTTTTATAAATAGTTTAATTTATTTTTTATCAGAAAGTGTCGAAAACCTCTGAAAATACGACAAAACTTCCTTTTTTTCTTTGAAGGAAAATTCTAAAAAAATTAGAATAATAATATATCAAAAGATAAAGGAGGTAATATTAAATTGAATGTTAAACATTTTATTGAGGACAAGGTGTTACTTTTTGAATTTACAGAAGAATTGGATCATCATATTGCAGAAAAAATAAGAAAAAGAAGTGATTATGAAATTCAGAGATTTATGCCTAAAAGAGTAATTATGGATTTTAAAAAAGTGAATTTTATGGATAGTGCAGGAATTGGTTTAATTATAGGAAGATATAAATCAACGAATTGCTATGGTGGAACTTTAGAATTAATGAATGTAAATAATAAAATTAAAAGAATTTTTGAAATGTCAGGAGTTTTGAAAATTGTTCCAATTACAAGTGATTTTAGAGAAGCAAAACAAACTGGGTAAAATCGTGCATAGAATATTTTTTGGAATAATTATAGATTTGAATAGAAAAAAATAAAAAGTAATTAAGAAAAAATAAAAATAACTAAAAAGTTTTTAAACTAAAGAAGAGTAAAAGGAGGATATGATTAAAAATCATAAAAGGTAAAATGAATAAGAATATTAAAAACGAAATGAAAATAGAGTTTTCAAGTAAATCAGCAAATGAGGCTTTTGCAAGGATTTCTGTAGCAGCATTTGCATCGCAATTAGATCCAACAATAGAGGAAATTGCAGATATAAAAACTTCTGTGTCAGAGGCTGTTACAAATTCAATAATACATGCTTATCCAAATAAAGATGGAATTGTAAAATTAAGAGCTAGATTATTAGAAGATGAAATAGAAATTGAGGTTTCAGATACTGGAGAAGGGATTGAAAATATTGAAGAGGCAAAGGTTCCGTTATTTACAACTAAAGGGAATTTAGAAAGGTCAGGTATGGGATTTACAATAATGGAAAACTTTATGGACGAGCTTAAAGTAGAATCAATCGTTGGGCTTGGAACTAAAGTTACCATGAATAAAAAAATAAAAAAGACCAAAGAACTAGAAAAAAATACATATTAGGAGGCTAAAATGCAAGAAAGAGAAAAATCTCTTATTGCAGAAGCACAGCAAGGTGATAAAGAAAAATTAGCACAAATTTTAGAGGAAAATAAGCGGTCTTATATGGAGTATTGTAAAACGATTTTTAGGAAGAGGATATGAAGCAGAAGATTTATATCAAATTGCATGCATTGGATTTATTGAGGCGATAAAGAGATTTAAATTTGAATTTAATGTGGAATTATCTACGTACTCAGTACAATATATGATTGGTGAAATAAAGAAATTTTTAAGAGATGATGGAATAATAAGAATCAGCAGAAGTGTTAAAGAATTGGGGATTAAGATTAAGGAATTAGATAGAATATATATGGCAAAAACGGGAGAGTCATTATGTGTAAGCAGATTATCGAAAATTTTAGAATTACCAGAAGAAAATATATATATTGCTATGGAGGCATCTCAAACAGTAGAATCAATAAATGAGAAAATAGGAGATGATGGAAAAGAATTAATAGAAACAATAAAATCAGAAGAAGATGAAGAATCGAAAATTGTAAATAAAATTACAATTTCTGAACTTATTGGAAAGTTAAATATAAGAGATAGAGAAATAATTAAATTAAGATATTTTAAAGATAAAACGCAAAGTCAAGTTGCAAGAATTTTAGGAATATCACAAGTTCATGTTTCTAGAATTGAAAAAAGAATTTTAAATGATTTTAGAAATGTATTACTTGCGTGAAAAAATTAATTTACTAAAATTAGAAAGGGTTTTATTTTGAAAAAAATAATATTTTATTTTGTATTTGTAATTATTTTAATTTTTACAATGCCTATTGTTTTTACAAATAAATTTGAAACAAAAGAAGTTGTTTCTCAAAATATAATAGAAGAAAAATTCGATTATGGAGATTATAATATGATAAAGTTACTTCATACTGAAAATGGTAGTATTGAAGAATTGGAATTAGACACTTATCTTTTGGGAGTTGTTGCTAGCGAAATGCCAGCGAGCTTTGAATTAGAAGCTCTAAAGGCACAAGCTATTGTTGCAAGAACATATACTGTTTATCAAATAAAAAATAGTAAAAAACATGAAAATGCGGATATTTGTGATAGTTCTTTATGTTGTCAAGCATGGATTTCAAAAGAAAATAGACTTGCTAGATGGGAAGAAAATATGCGCGAAGAATATTGGAACAAAATTACTAGAGCAGTAATGGAAACAAAAGGAAAGTTTATTATGTATAATAATGAACCGATTAATGCTTTTTTTCATAGCAATAGTGGGGGAAAAACAGAACTTGCAATAAACGTATGGGGAGGAAATTTACCATATTTGCAAACTGTTGAAACTAGTGGAGAAGATGCATATACATCATATAATTCAGAAATTGAAATTTCAAAAGATGAATTAATAAAAAAGATGTTAGAGAAATATTCAGAATTTAGAATTGATTTTGATAAAACAGATTGTATAAAAATAATAGAATATACAGAAGGAGGGAGAGTGCAAAAAATAAAAATAGGAAATAAAGAAATTAGTGGAATTGAATGTCGTCAAATATTTGGATTAAAATCTGCTAAATTTAATTTTGAAATTTTAGAAAACAAAGTTAAATTCTTTGTAACAGGTTATGGTCACGGAGTTGGCTTAAGCCAATGCGGAAGTGACGTTTTAGCTAAAAAGGGAATGAAGTGTGAAGAGATAATAAAATATTATTACAAAGATGTGGAAATTAGTGAATAATCTTCAAAAAAATGCAAATACTTATAATAGTTATTTACTTATTTGGAGGTTAGTATGGGAAGAAGAGATTTTTATCAAGAAGAAAAAATGAAAAAAACGATTTATGTCTTTGGGATAACATTAATATTATCTATTGTTATATTTTTAACAATTTTTGTTATGTATAATAGAAAATTAAAAGAAGAGGCAAGTTTAAATTTAGATAACTTAGGTGCACTTGAAGATATTGTGGAAAATGATGATTTAGAAGAAACAAGTTCAAGCAGTGACTTAAGTTTGAAAAATGCTATAAAAGAAAAAAGTGCAACAACAGTAAATACTACTACTAAAAAAGTACCGAAAAACGAACCGGTTAGTTCAGTTGTTGAAAAAAATACAAATAAAGTTTCAAATAAAACTAATACTAATGTTGTTCAAAACACTACAGCAGTAACTGAAGAAAAACAATTAGAATTTTCAGCACCTGTTGCAGGAGAAATAATAAAAGATTTTGCGACAGATAGTTTGATCTATTCAAAAACTTTAGAAGAATGGACAACCCATTCAGGAATAGATATTAAAGCAGAAAAAATGACTATAGTAACAGCTTCAGAAGCAGGAACTATAGAAAGTATAAAAAATGATCCAAGATATGGATTAACAATAACAATTAATCATGAAGATGGATTTAAAACAATTTACTCAAATCTTTTATCAACAGAGTTTGTAAAAGAAGGAGAAGAAGTTGAAAAAGGACAAACGATAGGAACTGTTGGAGAGTCTGCAAGTTTTGAGGTAGCAGAAGAAGCTCATTTACATTTTGAAATGTATAAAGATGGAGCTTTAGTTAATCCAACAATTTATTTAAAATAAATTGTCAAAAATTAGAATCGTCGATACCAAATAAATGTCATTTATATTATTGGAGTTTACTTTGTATTATATAAATGAATTAAGCATTTGGACGGCGATTTTATTTTGCTATAAAATTGGAAAAATTGACAAGGATTTATATTGAAAAAAAATGCTTGATATGTTATAAATATATGTAGAGTTTATAAAGAAAAGTTGAGGAAATGATTATGAATAAAAAGAAAAAAATATTAACAAAAATTTTAGCAGGAGTTGCATTAGGAATAATGTTATTTTCAAGTTTTGCATCATTAATAATATATCTTATAACAATGTAAAAAAGATTGGAGTATAAATAATGGTAGAAAATATTTTTAAAGATTTCTATAATACGCAAATACTAGAAAATATTAATAATATTGGACCTTTTACTTTTATAACAATGATGGTAGATGTAATTATAGTTCTATTTCTAATATATAAAGCTTATGAAATGTTAAAAGGAACAAGAGCATTACAATTATTAAAAGGAATTGTAGTATTAGTAGTAATAACATTTTTAAGTGGATTTTTTAAATTAACTATATTAAATTATATTTTAACTTCAGTTATGTCATATGGAGTTATAATGTTAATTATAGTTTTCCAACCAGAACTTAGAAGAGCACTAGAACAACTTGGAACAACAAATAAATTAAGCAGAATTTTAGGTATGGACCAAGATTTAAATGCAAAGAAAAAAGAAAATGTATATAAAGTAGCAATTGCAGCCGTAGAGCTTGCTAAGCAAAAAAAAGGTGCATTAATAGTAATTGAAAGAGATATAAAAATCCAAGATATAATATCAACAGGAATTTTAATGAATTCAGAAATATCTCCACAATTATTAGTTAATATATTTGAACCAAATACGCCACTTCATGATGGAGCAGTTGTAATTAGTGATAATAAAATTGCTGCATGTTCTTGTATGCTTCCTTTAGCTGATGATAAAGATATAGCAAGGGAATTAGGAACAAGACATAGAGCTGCAATAGGAGTTTCAAAGGAATCTGATGCAATAGTAGTTGTTGTTTCAGAAGAAACAGGAAGAATGTCAATTGCAAAAGATGGAACTTTAATTGCTGACGTTAGAGAAGATGTATTAAAGAAAATTCTTATAAAAAATTTAATAAAAGAACCAATACATACAAGTAAATTAAAAAAAGCAGAAGATTTCAAAAACCAAAAAGAAGAAAACTAAATTATTTTATAAAAAATAAAAGAGTCGTTTAAAGAAATTTAAACGACTTTTTTGGTTTAATAGAAAATTTTTTCTTTACTATTAAATAAAATGATATGTGTAACAGCTGTATGTGAAATAAAACGTTTATTATTAATAAGATTGTTTGTTAAAAATTAATTGTTTGTAATAAATTTTGAAATTGCTTCTGCAAAAGCACCTTCTGAAACCGTTGCAGTTGTTACATATTTTGCTACTTCTTTTAATGGCTCGAAAGAACTATTTATAGCGACACCAATTCCAGCATCTTTTATCATTTCATAATCATTAATATTATCTCCAATTGTAAGCATTTCTTTTTTTGAAATTTTTAGATATTTTGATAAAAAATTTAATGCTTCATTTTTATTTATATGTTTTGGAGAAATGTTTAAATATTCATAATCTTTATTGATTATAACATCTCTATATTTTCCTCTTTTATTTATATATGCAAAATCAATATTTTCATTTATAGATAACAATTTTTGAAATTGTGTAAGTTCATCTTTTTCTGTTGAAACAATCATAGAAAATACACTTAAGTTAGAAGTTTCAACAAATTTTAAGATATCATTTACAATTTTAAAATTTAAACTATTATTAGAATTTTGTGATTTTAATACAAAATTTCTTAAATCCATATATTCTAAATTTTCAGTAATTATTTCATCTTCAGTATATAAGTGGATATGATAATTAAATCTTTTGGCAAGAGTACAAACAAATAATAAATCTTCGTATTTTAAAGTGTTTCTCAATAGTTCTTTTCCTGTTTGTAAATCTATAATTTGTGTACCATTTCCAAAAATACCAAAAGAAGCATTAAATTGTTCGCAAACTTTTTTTGAAACTGAATAAGATTTTCCAGTACAAATTGCAAATTTAATGTTTTTATTATGAAGTTGTTTTATGGCATCAAAATTTTTTTCTGGAATATTATTGTTTTTGTCAATTATTGTGCCATCTAAATCGCTTGCGACTAATTTAATATTCATCTTCAACATCCTTTGTTCCAAAACTCTTTTGGAAAATTTTACTGATTTTATCATAATATATAAAATAAATCAAACTAAGATATGACTAAAGCTTGAAAATCTTGTGAAATCATAAAAAATATGGTATTATAATAAAAGAGTTTTTTATATAAAAATAAATTAAATAAAGTTTGGAGATTATATGAGAAATATAAAATTAATAATTGAATATGATGGAAAACAATTTAATGGGTGGCAAAAACAACCAACAAAATTAAATATTCAAGGGGAAATAGAAAGAGCTATTGGAGAAATAACTGGTGAAGAAATTGATTTAATTGCTTCAGGAAGAACAGATGCTGGAGTTCATAGTTTAGGACAAACTGCAAATTTTAAAACTAATAGCAATATTCCAATAGAAAAATTTGCAATAGCAATTAATTCAAAATTAAAAAGAAGCATTGTTATAAAAAGTGCAGAAGAAGTTGATGAAAGATTTCATAGTAGATATTCTGTAAAATCTAAAAGATATAGATATACAATAAATAATTCAGAAATGGGAACAGCAATTTTTAGAGATATGGAATACCATTTTCCAATGAAATTAGATATAGAAAAAATGCAAGAAGCAGCAAAATATTTTGAAGGTGAACATGACTTTAAAGCATTTAAAGCAAGTGGAACAAGTAGTAAAAGTAGTGTGAGAATAATATATAAGGCAGAAGTAACAAAAGAAAATGATAGAGTTTATATAGATCTTACAGGAAATGGATTTTTATATAATATGGTAAGAATAATTTCTGGAACACTTCTAGACGTTGGAATCGGAAAAATAAAACCAGAAGAAATTCCAGAAATAATTGAATCAAAACAAAGAACAAGAGCTGGAAAAACATTACCAGCACACGGGTTATGTTTAATGGAAGTAAATTATTAATAAGATAAAATAAGTAAAAGTACGTTTTGAGATTTAATAGAATAAGTAACAAACAGAAAATTAGTAGAATATTATATATAAATACTAAAAGTTGGAGGTATTTGATATATGAATATTTTACTAATTTTTTTCGCAATTCCATTAGCAGTAATAATTTTATCAGCAATATTAGAAACGTTTATACATTGTCCGTTTAAGGTGGCAGGAATATTTTTTGCTATTTTTATAGTTGTTGCATTTGCTTTAGGGGGAAGTGCTATACTTATTGTTGCAGCAATAATATATACACTTATTGCATTTATAACAGCAGCTATAGTAAGACTTATAATAAATAGAATGTGCAATAGATGTGATGATGATGAAAATAGATGTAGATTTTGTAGAGATGAGTGTTCTTCATGTAATTCAGATAATACCGCTAGTGTAAGTAATCAACTTAATAATACGTTAAGAAGTTTAAATGAGCTAAATACATTTAATAGCTTAAATAATTTAGCTAATTTAAATAATTTGAATAACTTAAATAATGAGGCAGTGAACAATATAAATAATTTTAATAATAATACTCTTAATACTGATGTAATAAATCAATTAACAAGAAGTTCACAAAACACATTTAATACCAACAATACTTGTAGAAGATGTAGATAAATTAAATATAAAAAAAGAATGAGTTCTATATTTGTAGAATTCATTTTTTTGCATTTGATAATTAATAAAAAGTAAGTGGTTTTTGAAATTCTTTTGGTTGAAATAGAAAAAAAGGCATGATATAATTTGAGTGTAAAAAAGATAGAGGTGGTAAAAATTAAAGTAGCAATAATTTCAGATATTCATGGAAATAGTGTAGCATTAGAAGAAATATTAAAAGATGCAAAAAATAATCATGTTGATGATTATATATTTTCGGGAGATTTAGTAAATGATTTGCCTTTTGGAAATGAAACTTTAGAAATAGTTAAAAATACAAGTGATAAAGTTTTAAAAGGAAATAAAGAGCAATATTTAATTGAATACGAACAAGAAAAATACGATTGGAAAAATATTCAATTTAATAATACAAGATTCATGTATAATGAATTAACAGAAGAAAATAGAGAATATATAAAAAAATTGCCACATGCAATGTATGTGGAATATGAAGGTGTAAATTTATTAGTAGCACATGGATCACCAAAATCTGTTGAAGAATTGTTGAATCAATGGAATACAGAGTTAATAAAAAAATATGTAGACGAGTTAGACGCAGATGCATTAATTTTTGGACATACTCATGAAAAAATGTGGTATGAAGAGATAAATGGAAAATTAGTTCTAAATGCTGGATGTGCAGGAGTTTCACCATATTATGTTGGAAAAGCAGAATATGTAATATTAACAATAGAAAATGGAAAAATAGAAAATATAGATTTAAGACTTATAGATTATGACATAGAAAAAATAAAACAAAAAATAATTGAAAGTGGTATTCTAAAAGAAGATAAAGTTTTGATGAATTTAACATATTGTGGAATGAATGGTAATGGATTAGCAAGACATAATTTCTTTAAAGAAGCAAAAATGTTGCAACTTGAAAGATATGGAAAATGGTATCAAGATGGAGCAAAAGGAATATACACATATTTTAAATTATATGATGATGACATTTGGCTTGGATTAGCAAAAAAATATAATGATTTTTTTGTGTTCTAAATAAATTAAAGAGGATGGAAAATGAGATTAGACAAATTTTTAAAAGTGAGTAGAGTTATAAAAAGAAGAACAGTTGCAAATGATGCAGCAGATTCAGGAAGAATAGCAGTAAATGGAAAAGTTGTAAAACCTAGTTATGAAGTAAAAGTAGGAGATATAGTTGAAATTAAATTTGGTGATAAAATATCAAAATTTCAAATAGTAAAAATTCCAGTAGGGCAAAAAGATTTAGATGAAGTTATAAAAATTTTATAAAATATATACAAATTTTGGAAAAAAAGGGGAAAATATATGCCAGATTTTGTTCACCTACATGTCCATAGCGAATATAGTTTGCTAGATGGGATGTGTAGAATTAAGGATTTACCAAAGAGGGCAAAAGAGCTTGGAATGAAAGCGATTGCATTAACAGACCATGGTGTTATGTATGGTGCAGTTAACTTTTATAAAGAGTGTGTGAAAGAAGGAATAAAACCTATTATAGGATGTGAAGTTTATGTTGCACCAAGAACTAGATTTGAAAAAGAATCTGGTATTGATGACAATTATGCACATCTTATTTTGCTTGCAAAAAACAAAACTGGATATCAAAACCTTATTAAATTAGTATCAATGAGTTTTACTGAAGGATACTATTATAAACCTCGTATAGATTTGGAAATATTAGAACAATACAGTGAAGGATTAATTTGCTTAAGTGCTTGTTTGGCTGGTCAAATTAATCAAGCAATTCTGAAAGACGATATGGAAAAAGCAAAAGAAATTGCGCTTTGGCATAAAAGAGTTTTTGGAGAAGACTATTATTTAGAAATTCAAAATAATGGTGTTCCAGAACAAGTAATGGTTAATCAAAGGTTAATCCAGCTTTCAAGAGAATTAAATATTCCTCTTGTTGCAACAAATGATGCTCACTATTTAAAACAAGAAGATAGTTATAATCATGAAATTTTACTTTGTATTCAAACAGCTAAAAAGATGACAGACGAAGACCGAATGAGATTTGAAACAAATGAATTTTATATAAAAACACCAGAAGAAATGGCAGACTATTTTTCAGCTGTTCCTGAGGCTATAGAAAATACTGTTAAAATTGCAGATAAATGTAATTTTGATTTTGAATTTGGTGTTACAAAATTACCTAACTATGATGTTCCAGAACAATTTTCTACACATGAAGAATATTTTAGAAAATTAACATGGGATGGAATAAAAGAACGTTATGGTGAAAATTATAGCGACACTGTAAAACAAAGAACAGAATATGAGCTTGGAATAATCGAAAGAATGGGATATGTTGATTATTATCTTATTGTTTGGGATTATATTCATTATGCAAAATCAATCGGAATTCCAGTTGGACCAGGAAGAGGTTCTGGTGCAGGGTCTATAGTAGCTTACGCAATTGGAATTACAGATATAGATCCATTAAAATATAATTTACTTTTTGAAAGATTCTTAAATCCAGATAGAATAAGTATGCCTGACTTTGATGTTGACTTTTCTGATGAAAGAAGACAAGAAGTAATTGATTATGTTGCAAAAAAATATGGAAGAGATCATGTTTCTCAAATTATAACTTTTGGTACAATGTCTGCAAAAAGTGTTGTGCGTGATGTTGGTAGAGTTTTAGATGTTCCATATTCTGATGTAGATAAAATTGCAAAAATGATTCCTTTTGAAATTCATATGACTTTAGACAAAGCTCTAGAACAAAATAGGGAATTAAGAGAACAATATGAAAATGATGAAACAACAAAAAGAATAATAGATATTGCAAAAGGCTTAGAAGGAATGCCTAGAAATGCTTCAACACATGCTTGTGGTGTTGTTATAACAAAAGATCCAGTAGACACTTATGTTCCACTTTGTACAAATGACGGAAACGTTGTTGCCCAATATACAATGGTTTTATTAGAAGAACTTGGTCTTCTAAAAATGGACTTTTTAGGTTTAAGAACTTTAAGTGTTATTGCAAACTGTTTAGATTTAATAAAACAAAACAGAGGAATAGATGTAAAATTTGATGAAAAAATGGATGACATCGAAGTTTATAAATTATGGCAAGATGGAAAATCTTTTGGTATATTCCAGTTTGAAAGTGCTGGTATTACTTCATTTATGAAGGAATTAAAACCAGACTGCTTTGAAGATATTGTTGCTGGTGTTTCACTTTATCGTCCAGGACCAATGGATCAAATTCCAAGATATATAAAGGGAAAATTAAATCCAGGTCATAACGAATATACTCACCCCGCATTAGAGCCAATACTAAATGTAACTTATGGTTGTATGGTTTATCAAGAACAAGTTATGCAAATAGTTAGAGATTTAGCAGGATATTCATTAGGTAGAGCTGATTTGGTTAGACGTGCGATGGGTAAGAAAAAGCTTGATGTAATGGAAAAAGAAAGAGAAGTTTTCATTAATGGTCAAGTAGATGAAAATGGAAATGTTGAAGTACCAGGTTGTGTAAGAAATGGGATAGACGCAGTTTCTGCAAATAAGATTTTTGATGAAATGTCAGAATTTGCAAAATATGCTTTCAATAAATCACATGCTGCAGCTTATGCGGTAGTATCTTATAGAACTGCATATTTGAAACGTTATTATAAAGAAGAATTAATGGCTGCAACTTTAAACAGTTTTTTAGGAAACTTAGATAAAATTCCTGTATATATTCAAGATTGTAAAGATATGGGAATTGAAATTTTAAATCCAAGTATAAATCAAAGTTATACAAAATTTACTGTTGTTAATAACAAAATCAGATTTGGTCTTGGAAGTGTTAAAAATGTTGGTGTTGCAGTAATTGATAGTATTGTTCGTGAAAGAGAATTAAATGGACCTTTTGAAAGTTTCACTAGCTTTTGCGAAAGAGTAAAAGATGAATCAATAAATAAAAGATGTATAGAAAGTTTAATAAAAGCTGGAGCTTTTGATGAATTTGGAAAAACAAGAGCTACGTTATTGGCTTCTTTTGAAGCAATACTTGATACTATAAATAATGAAGCTAGAAATAAAATTGCAAATCAAGTATCAATGTTTGATTTAATGGAAGAATCAGAAGAGGAATTAGAAGTTCAAAAATATTCATTTATTGAAAAAGAAGAAATGCCAGAAAAAGAACTTTTAATTTTAGAAAAAGAAATGCTTGGAGTTTACATCTCTGGACATCCTTTGGATAAAATTAGAGAACAAATTGCAAAACAAGCAAATATTTCAACATTAGATATGATAAAAATAAATGAAGAAGTTGAAGAATTTGGTGAACCAAAAACTTATAAAGACGGACAAAATATAAAATTTGTTGGTGTAATTTCCAAAGTAAATAAGAAATTCACTAGAAAAAATACAACAATGGCATTTGTTAATTTAGAAGATTTTTATGGTACGGCAGAAGTTGTAATTTTTGATACTGTTTATTCTAAAACTAGTCATTTTATAGTAGATGATAATATTGTTTTAGTTGAAGGAAGATTAAGCGTTAGAGAAGACGAACCAGTAAAAATTGTAGCAACAAATGTTAAAGAATTTTCAGAAAATGATGCCTCAGTAGAAAAGCAAGAAGTGAAATTAAATACTGTAAAAACAGTAAATATTAATATAACCAATCTAGATGAAAATCAAAAAGCAAAATTAAGAGGAGCAATTAAATTTTTCTCTGGAGATAGGGTTAATGTAAAATTAGAAATAACAGATGGTAATGAAGTAAAACCATGTGGAGCTATTTTCTTGACAGATAAAGTTTTTGATGTGTTCAAAGAAATCGTTTCAGAAGAAAATATAAAAATTCAAAATTAATTTTAGTTTTTAAGTTTCACTTAATTTTAAAATATTACAATTAATCTAAATATATTGAAAAAAAAGACAAATGGTTATATAATTAGGCAAAATAAAACGACATATATAAGGAGTAAAAAATGAGAAAAGAAGATGGCTTGTCTATAATTTCACTAATTATTACAATTGTAATTTTAGTATTAATAGCGGGCTTTGTAGGAAATAAAATATTTGGAAAAGATGGAATAGTTGAAAAATATAAAGAAAGTGAAAACAACTATAATAAGGCTGAAATTGTTGATAAATTAAATCAAATAATTAGAGAAAAATATGTATTAGATTATCAATATGCTGTTGAAAATAAGTTGAAACCAGAAGAATATTGTACAGCAGATAATTTCTTTAAATATTTATTAGATTGTGGCTATATTGAACAATTAAAAGATATAAATGATAACTTAGTACAAGACCAATATTATATAATTCCAGAATCGTTACATGGAAATTTAGCGATGAATGCCATTAATGAAAATGGTTCAGAAAGTAATGGTACTAAAGTTTATAAAATAAAAAAATTAGAAAATAGATATATGATTTATTTTGTAGATAAATACGGTGAGGAAGAAGAATTAGGAGAACTAATTATGAATCCAGATATAAAATAAAAAAAAGCTCTTCTTTTAAAGAAGAGCTTTTAAATTTATATTAGTTTAATCCATAAATATTTTGTTCAATTAATGTATTTACTCTTTTTACTGTTTTTGGATTATCAGAATTTTTTGCATTTTCAATAAATTCTGGATGGTCAATTAAAAATTGTTTCATAGAACCATCTGGATCTTTTTTGAAGTTTCTAAGCATTTCTAATTGTTCATCATTTATAACTCCAAGTTCTTTTGCTGTTGTGAATAAAGAATCATCAATTTGAAGTAAAGAGTGAACTTTAACTCCATCATTTGTAAGTGTTTCTGTTCCACCTTGCATTCTATCTACAGCAAAGATACTCCAAACTATATTTGAACCTAAGTTTTTAATTGCTGGAATCCAAGCTCTAGTAAAACTTGCTGATTGATTTAAAAGGTCAGCTAAGTGTAAGAAATTTTTACCTTCTATAGAACTTACTGGTTCTGCAGAAGTGAAATCACTATTGCTTAATACTGTTGTTAAATCTTTGTATATTGTAACATGAGGTTTATTTAATAAGTAAGCCATTATGTTTGAAAAATACCAATCTCTTCTTTCTCCACCAGAGATGTAATCAATATTGTCTACTCCAATGTTTGTTTCAATATATTCTTTCATTTGATCTATAACATATTTATAGATTTCGTTTGTATTATAGTGGTCTAAAACTTTTTTGAAAATGTGTTCTGGAATATCAGTTTTGCTTTCATTTTCTAATTCTTGGTCGATAAAAGCTAAAAGGTCTTTTGAATCTTGTTCACTTCCGTAAAGATAGTCCGCGTTTATAAAGTATGGTCCAATTTTTCCTGATGTATACCAGAATGGATTGTTTTCTTCTGCAACTTTAAATGCATTTGTTTCAAATAATAATGACATTAATTTACTCATTATTTTTACCTCCGAATATTTAATTTTAATGCGAAAAATATATTACCAAATAAGTAATTTTATTTTTGCACAAAAAAATATATTTTAAATATATTTTTTAAAATAATATAGTAAATTGTGAAAATTGTCAATTAGTAACCTTGAAAATATATACGATAAATGATAGAATGGAAAAAAATTATGTCGGAGGTAAAAAATGAGCATTTTATTCAAAAACGGAACTGTTGTTGATTATGCAAATAAACTAGAGAAAAAACTAGATATTCTAGTAGAAGGAGATAAAATTGCTAAAATAGCTGAAAACCTTACTGTTGATGCTGACAAAATTATTGATTGCTCAGGTTATATTATTATGCCTGGGATGATTGACGTTCATTGCCACTTAAGAGAACCAGGTGGAGAACATAAAGGAACTATAGAAACTGAATCAAAAAGCGCTGTTGCTGGTGGATTTACTACTATTTGCCCTATGCCAAATACAAATCCAACTCCAGATAGCGCTATTGTTTTGGAACAAATTATAAATAGAGCTAAAGAAGTAAACTTGTGTAATATACTTCCATTTTCAAGTGTAACAAAAGGAGAAAAAGGACAAGAATTAGTTGATTTTAAAGCTCAACTTGAAGCAGGAGCAATTGCATTTTCAGATGATGGAATGCCAATTGAAAATGCAGCAATGATTAGACAAGCGATGATTGAAGCAAATAAATTAGGAACTTTCATTTCAGAACACTGTGAAGAAAAATCTGTTGCAAAAGGTGCAATAAATGCTGGACCAATTGCTGAACAATTAGAAGTTGAAGGTGTACTTCCAGAAGCTGAAGAAATAATGGCTGCAAGAGATATTGTTATTGCAGAAACAAATAATTTACATACACATATTTGCCACATTAGTACAAAAACAACAGTAGATACAATTAGATCTGCTAAACAAAGAGGAGTAAAAGTAACTTGTGAAACATGTCCTCACTATTACAGTTTTACTGTTGAAGAAGTATTAGAATCTGGTGTTAATGCAAAAATGAATCCACCACTAAGAGAAGAAAAAGATAGATTAGCAATAATCGAAGGTATAAAAGATGGAACAATAGATTGTATAATAACAGATCATGCTCCACACGCAGAAGAAGAAAAAGCTAGAGGATTAGCTTTAGCTCCAAATGGAATAATTGGATTTGAAACAGCATTAGGTGCAACAGTTACAAATTTAGTATTACCTGGACATATTACATATCAAGATATGGTCCGAGTAATGTCTTACAATCCTGCTAAATTATTAGGAATTGATAGAGGAGAAATTGCAGAAGGAAAAGTTGCAGACCTTACAATTTTTGATCCAAATAGAGAATATGTATTTTTAAAAGATAAAATAGTATCAAAATCAAAAAATACACCATGGATTAATAAAAGTCTAAAAGGACAAGTAAAATATACTGTAGTATCAGGAAGAGTAGTTTACGAAAGAGACTAATATAAATTGAACTTGAAAAAGAATTGAAAATTATCTTTCAAACAAGGAGGAAAAAATGAAAAACGCAATCGATATATTAATAGACAAAATTAAAGAAACAAATAATCCAACAGTTATGGGATTAGATCCAAGATATGAAATGTTACCAGAATGCATTAAAGCAAAATATGGAACTGATGTAAAAAGTGTTTGTGAAGGAATTTTAGAATATAATAAAGCATTAATAGATGCAACATATGATATTGTTCCAGCTGTAAAACCACAAATTGCTTTTTATGAAATGTTTGGTGTTGAAGGAATTAAATGTTTTAAAGAAACTTGCAAATATGCAAAAGAAAAAGGAATGATAGTAATTGCAGATATAAAAAGAGGAGATATTGGAACAACAGCTGCAGGTTATTCAAATGCATATTTAGGAAAAACATTAGTTGGTGACAAAGAAGAAAGTTTTTATGATATAGATTGGGTAACTGTAAATCCTTATTTAGGAGTTGACGGAGTAAAACCATTTATAGAAGATTGTAAAAAATATAATAAAGGAATTTTCGTTTTAGTAAAAACTTCAAATAAATCATCTGGAGAATTACAAGATTTAAAATTAGAAGATGGAAAAACTGTTTATGAAAAAGTAGCAGAACTTGTAAATTCTTGGGGAGAAGATTTAATTGGAGAATATGGATATAGCTCAGTTGCATCAGTAGTTGGAGCAACATATCCAGTTCAAATGGAAAATTTAAGAAAAATTATGCCTCACTCATACTTCTTAATTCCAGGTTATGGAGCTCAAGGTGGAAAAGCTGAAGACTTAGCAGTTGGATTTGAAAATGGACTTGGTGGAATAGTAAATGCCTCAAGAAGTTTAATGTGCGCATTTAAATCTGATAGATGGAAAGATAAATATTCAGACGAACAATATGCAGAAGCAACTAGAGCAGAAGCAATTCGTATGAGAGATGAACTAAACACTGCAATTAAATAATATAAAAAGAGGTATCAAATGAAAATACATGCTTTTAGATTAACCAAAGGAATGGACTTGAAAAAATCAATAGAACAATATGTTGTTGATAAAAAAATAAAATCAGGTGTAATATTATCAGCAGTTGGATGCTTATATCAAGTATGTTTAAGAACTGCTGATGGTGTTACTGTAAAAACAATAAATGAAGATTATGAAATAGTATCTGCAACAGGAACATTATCAATGGACGGATGCCATATACATGTGAGTTTATCAGATGTAAATTTACAAACAATAGGTGGGCACTTAAAAGATAATTGTTTAGTAAATGTGACAGCAGAAATTGTTTTAGGTGAATTTGATGAATATGAATTTTCAAGAGAATTTGATAATTCAACTGGATATAAAGAACTAGTGATAAAGGAGAGACAAAATAATGTTAGAGATTAAGACAGTAAATAAAGGTGCAGAACTAGTTTCTGTAAAAGCAAATGGAATTGAAAAAATGCATGATGGAGAAAGTTTTTGGAATAGACATAGCCCAGTATTGTTTCCAATAGTTGGAAAATTAAAAGATGGAAAAACAATTATTGAGGGTAATGAATATGAAATGGGACAACATGGATTTGCTAGAGATATGGAATTTGAACAAATCGGAGAAAATTCATATGTTCTAAAATCTAATGAAGAAACAAAATTAAAATATCCATATGATTTTGAACTTTATATTTCTCATGAAGTTCAAAAAAATAAAGTTACAACTAAATATAAAGTTGTAAATAAAGATTCTAGAATAATGTACTTTGGACTTGGAGGACATCCTGCATATGCTTGTGAATATGCAAGTGGTCAATATAGATTAGAATTCGAAGATATTGAAGATAAACTAGAAATATATCAATTAGAAAACGGATTACTAAAAAATACTCCAGAAAAGTTAAGCAAATATTTTAGAGAAAACCGAATTTTCTTAAATGAAAAAACTTTTGAAAAAGATGCACTTATAATAAAAAATATAAATTCAGATAAAATATATTTAAAAACAGAAACTAAAACAATACTTGCTTTTGAATTTAAAGGATTCCCATATTTAGGAGTTTGGTCAAAACCAGGAGCACCATTTGTTTGTATAGAACCATGGTTTAACACAACAGATAAAATAGATTCTGATGGAATTTATAAAAATAAAGAAAATATTCTAAAATTAGAACCAAACGGAGAGTTTTGTGCAGAATATAGTGTAGAATTTTTCATTTAAATAAAAGGAGGAAATGGAAAATGGTATTAGTTGATAGAGATATCAAAGCATTAGTGCAAAATGGTTTATTAATTAGCGAAAATTATAAACCAGAAAATCTAGGATGTGTATCATATGATTTAACAATTGATAATGTAATTGCAGAAGATGATATCGCAGGAGAATATATTTTAAAACCACAAGAATTTGTAATTGTTAAAACAAATGAAGAACTAAATATTCCAGAAAATATGATTGGAAGAATAGTAGAAAAAAATTCTTTGTTAAGACTAGGATTATTTGTTTCTGGACCAGTATATCAACCTGGACATAAAAGCTATAGCTTTTTAAGAGTTTATAACATGAGTTCTTCAGAAATAATATTAAAAAAGGATTTTAAAATAGCACAAATTTTCTTTGAAGAATTAACTGAGATTCCAGAAGAAACTTATGATAAAAAATCAAATGCATCTTTTAATAATGAAAGTAAATATTTAAGATATGGAAAATATGAAGAACAATATAAAGGATTAGTTAAATAAAAATAAACTTAAGAATGGAAATGATTATACAAATTTGAAGGTATAAAAAATAAAACAATTAAAAATAAATGGGAGGAAAAAATGGGCGTAAAAGTTAAATGCGAATTATTAAGAAAAGAAATGCTTATTGATGGGATTTATAAATTCTCAGTAAAAGCACCAGAAATTGCAAAAGATGCAAGAGCTGGACAATTTTTAGAGATTAAAGTTTCTGAAACAGGAGAGCCTTTTTTAAGAAGACCTATCAGTATTTATAATATTGATAAAGAAGCTGGAGAAGTTGAATTTATATTCCAAGTAAAAGGAAGAGGAACAGAGCTTCTTGCAGAAAGAAAAATAGGTGATTTAATTGATATTATGGGACCACTTGGATTTGGAGCATTTAAAGTTCAAGAATATAAAAATGTTGCAATAATTGGTGGTGGAATTGGAACATATCCTTTACATGAACTTACAAAACAATTAAAAGGAAAAGCAAATTTAAATGTTTATTTAGGATTTAGAGATAAATCTTTAGTAACTTGTGAAAAAGAATTTGAAGCAATTGGATTAAATAAATTAGTTGTAACAACAGATGATGGAAGCTACAAAGAAAAAGGTTATGCAATTGACTTTATGAAAAAAGATATTGAAGAAAATATGGTAGATATGATATTTGCATGTGGACCACTTCCAATGCTTAAAGCTGTAAGAGCTTATGCAATTGAAAATAATATACCATGTCAAATTTCTCTAGAAGAAAGAATGGGATGTGGAATTGGAGCATGCCTTGGATGTGCTGTAAAAGTAATATCTGGAACAGAACCAAGATATGGTCATGTTTGTAAAGAAGGACCTGTATTTAATGCAGCAGATGTAGAAATCTAAGGAGAAAATAATGGAAACAGAAATTAACATATTTGGTAAAAAGTTTGAAAAAGAAAAAATATCAAACTTTATAAAAATTTCTGCTAAGCTTGGATTAATATTATTAATATTTGGAAGTTTATTCTTACTTTGTCATTCAGTTTTACTAAGTCCAGATGATTATAATTATACTTTTGTTCAAGGAACATATATGCAAAAAAGAGTGGATTCTTTGGAAAATGCTTTAGAAACGGCAAAATATTTTTATAACAATTGGACAGGTAGAGTAATACCACATGTATTAATTGGACTTTTTAGAAACATGAATGAATTAATGTATGAAGTTGTAAATAGTTTTGTATTTATAATATTCATAACAACAATTACAAAAGTTTTAAATAAAAAATCAACCTTTTTAGGGCTGCTTTCAGTATTTGGATATTTAACTTTTAGTAAAATGTTTGGAGAAAAATTCGCTTGGATAAGTGGGTCGTTTAATTATTTGTGGGCAAGTACGTTTTTAGTAATTTTTATATATTATTTTTATAATTATTTTAAAGATGAGAAAAAAATAAATATACTTGGAAAAATTGAATTAGTTTTATTTGCTTTTGTAACAGGATTTATGCATGAAAATGTTTCTTTTGTTGGTGGAGCATTTTTAGTATGTTTAATATTATTCAATATAAAAAAGTTTTTGAAATTTGAAAAAACTAAAAAAATATTTATAATATTAACATTTATAATGTTTTGTTTAGGAGCATTTGCTTGTATATTCGCACCAGGAAATTTCACAAGAGTAGAACAAATAGATACAAGTTTTTCTTGGGAGTTTTTATATAATTATAGAGATAATTCTGGTCCAATTTTAGTAACTGTTATAAGTATGATAATAGTTTGCATAGTTGAAAATTGGAATAAATTAAAACTTAAGGATTTAAAAATAAAGGAATATAATTTTGGAATTTTAAAAGAAGAACTTTTATATTTTATAATACCAGCATTAATTGCTACACTTCCAATGGCAGTTATAGCATATTTTCCACCAAGAGCATTTTTAGCATATGAAACTATGTTTATGATTGTACTGGCAAAAAATGTATATTATTTAGCAGAAAAATTTAAAAATTATGAAAAAACAATTGCAGTAATTTCAATATTACTTACATTATTTGTATTTGGTAGATTTTCACCAAGTACTTTAGGGCAAATTAATTACATAATTCCTTATAAAGAAAAAGTAACTGCTCAATATGAAGAAGCAAAAGCAAGAGGAGAAAAAGATATTGTTGTAAGTCAGTTTGAATTTTTGCAATGGATTCATAGAGAAGACGGAATAAACATATATAATTTCTTTCCGGAATTTATTTATAAAATGCCTGTAAATGTTATTATAGCTCAATATTATGGATTTGACAGAGTAACAGCAATTGGAGATGACGAATATTTAATAGAAGTACAGGTTGATACTGAAGGAATTAATAAATATGAAGTTATAGATGTTGAAACTGGCAAAATAGAACAAGAAATGGAATATGATAATTTAATAAGATATCCTATTACAAAAGAAAAATTAGGTAAACACAAATTAAGAGCAGTAGATGGAAACTTAGAAGAAATAGTTTTGGATTATCAAGTTCAATTTGTTGGGGGAAGCTTGACAAAAGAACAAGTAAGTATAGAAGATTTAATAATAAAATAAAAGGAGAGTGTTTTATGAATACAGAAGTGAATTTATGTGGAATTAAAATGAAAAATCCGGTAACTGTTGCATCAGGTACATTTGGATATGGAAGAGAATATTCACAATATATTGACCTAAATAAATTAGGTGGAATTATAACAAAAGGAACATCTTTAAAATTAAGACCAGGAAATCCAGCTCCAAGAATTTGTGAAGTTCCAGGTGGAATGCTAAATAGTATTGGACTTCAAAATCCAGGTGTTGAATATTTTGCAGAATTTGATTTACCATGGCTTAGAAAATTTGATACAAAAATAATTGTAAATGCTTGTGGAAGTACTATAGAAGATTATGTCGAACTTTGTAGAATATTAAATAAATTAGATATTGACGGTGTTGAACTTAATCTTTCTTGTCCAAATGTAAAAGCTGGATGTTTAGCATTTGGAACAAGTTATGAAGGGGTAAAAGAAGTTACATCTCAAGTTAGAAAAGTTTTAACAGATAAACCATTAATAGTAAAATTGACACCAAATGTTACAGATATAACAGCTCCTGCAAAAGGCGCTGAAGATGCTGGTGCTGATGGAGTATCAGGAATCAACACTTTACTTGGTATGAAAATTGATATAGATAAAAGAAGACCAGTTTTAGCAAATAATACAGGTGGATATTCAGGACCTGGAATTAGATCAGTTGGTGTAAGAATGGTATATCAAATGTCAAAAGCTATAAATATTCCAATCTTAGGAATGGGTGGAATTATGAATGGAGATGACGCAATTGAATATATGCTTGCTGGTGCTACAGCTGTTTCAATTGGAGCTGGAAATTTTGCAGATCCAGAAACAGCAATAAAAACAATTGACGGAATTGAAAAATATATGAAAAAGCATAATATAGAAGATATAAATTCTATTATAGGAACAGTTCAAATGAATTAGTAAGAAAGTGGTATAGAGATGATAATTTTAGGATTTTTAGTAGTATTAATTGTAATGATTACAATTTTAGAATTTAATAAATTTGTAAATTTAAAAAATAAAATAAAACAATCAAGATCTGCAATTGAAGTATATTTAAATCAAAGATTTGACTTAATACCAAATTTAGTTGAATGTGTTAAAGGTTATATGAGATATGAATCAGAAACTTTTACAAAAATTGCAGAATTGCGTTCAGAATTCTCAGCCAAAAAAGACTTAAAAAAAGGCGCTGAACTAAATTCAGAATTTAATAGATTAATGGCTGTTGGAGAAAGTAATCCAAATTTAAAAGCAAGTGAACAATTTTTAAATTTACAAAAGAATTTAACAAAAATGGAGAGCCAGCTTCAAGCTGCAAGAAGAGTGTATAATGGAGATGTTACTTTATACAATACAGCAATAAGTACTTTCCCAAATAATATTTTTGCAGGAATTTTTGGATTTTATGAAGAAAGTCTTTTCGAAATAGAAGAATATAAAAAAGAAAATATAAATGTTAATTTGTAAGAGGTAGACTAAAGTCGTCAATAAAAAGTTGACGATTTTAGCAATTTAATCGCAAAAGAGGTAAATATGAAAAAAAGCTTTGAAGATAGTTTTAATGAAAGTTTCGAACAAATATATAATAAAATTTATGCATCTTGTAAAGCAAATTTGCAAGATATAAAAAATAAAAATAATAAATGTTTGCTTATTCTTATATTAATAATAATAGTAGTAAATTTTGGCTTTTATCTTCATCCAAAATACAAAACACTAATTGGTTTATCTATGAGTATATCTGTTTGTGTTGTAATGATTGTTGCAATATCAGCGAATGCAAATTACAGAAGGCTTTATAAGCAATATGTAATAGAAGGAATTATAAAAGGATATAATCAAAGATATTATTATGATGCTAAATTAGGAGTAATGAAAACAGAATATTTAATATCTAATTTTGATAGATCTTTTGATGAATTTTATTCAGAAGATAGAGTATATGGAAAATTAGAAAATGGTGAAAATTTTCAGATGTCTGAAGTTGTAACACATGTAATAGAAAGAACCAAAGATGACGAAGGTAATGTTCATGAAGAAAAAACAGAAACCTTTAGAGGGCTTTATGGGACTATAAGATTGAAGAGAAATACTTTATCAGAAATTCATATAAAAAGTAATTCTAACTTTAGAAAATATAGCAAAGATAGAGTTGAAATGGAATCATATGAATTTGAAAAATATTATGATTGTATGACTGCAGATAAAATTTCTACAATGAGAATTTTTACTTCAGATTTAATTGAAAAATATTTGGAAATAACTAAATATTATAATAATGTAATTGAAGTAAAAATAAGTCAAGATAGAATTTTCTTTAGATTTAAAACGAATAATCAATTGTTTGAACCACCAATGTTTACTTCAGGATTAAGTAAAGATTTATTAAAAAGTTATTATAGAGTAATTTACTATCCGATAGAAATTATGAAAGCAACAATTGAAAATATAAATTCAGTTTATGATTTATAATAGATATAGATAAATGCAAATTAAAAGTATTTGCATTTATTTTTTTGAAGATATGAAGCTCGAATATTTTGACAAAAATTAATTTTAATATTGATTTATTTGGGAAATTATGTTAATATATAAAACATAGTTAAAGACGAAGAAAAAGAGGAGTAAGTAAAAAACTACTAGAAAGAGAAAAGAAGTGATGCGCTGTGAACTTCTTATAGAAAGCTTTACTGAAGGTAGCTTTGGAGTCGATATTCTGAAATTAAAAGTAAGAATATCCGCGTAGGTTGCGTTAAAAACTTTAATGAGATGATTATTTTAATCTATAAATATTAGATGGTAAAAGTTTTATAGTATGTAAAATATAGAATAAAATAATTAATTAAGGTGGTACCGTGATTTTGATAAATCGCCCTTATACGTTTAGTATAAGGGCATTTTTGTTTTTATACTAAACCCAAAAATTAATTTTAAAGGGAGGAAAAATGATGAACGAAAAACACAAATTAGCAGACAAATTTAATCCAAAAGATTTTGAAGACAAATTATATGAGGAGTGGGAAAGCAAAGGTTTCTTTAAACCATCAGATGATAAAACTAAAGAACCATATTGTATTATGATGCCACCTCCAAATGTAACTGGAAAACTTCATATGGGACATGCTCTTGATGATACAATTCAAGATGTTTTAATTAGATATAAAAGAATGAGAGGCTATAGAACTTTATGGCTTCCTGGAACTGACCATGCTGCTATTTCTACAGAAATGAAAGTTGTTCAAAAATTAAAAGCAGAAGGAAAATCAAAAGAAGAATTAGGAAGAGAAGGATTCTTAGATGAAGCATGGGCTTGGACTAAAGAATATGGTGGAATTATCCAAAAACAACAAAGAAAACTTGGATGTTCTTGTGACTGGGAAAGAAACAGATTTACATTAGATGAAGGAATGTCAGATGCTGTTTTAGAACAATTTATAAAATTATATAACAAAGGTTTAATTTATAAAGGAAAAAGAATGGTTAACTGGTGTACAAGTTGTAATACTTCTATATCAGATGCTGAAGTTGAGTATAAAGAAGAACCATCACATTTATGGCATATTAGATATAAAATTACAGGAACAGAAGACCAATATATTGAAGTTGCCACAACAAGACCAGAAACAATGCTTGGAGATACAGCAGTAGCAGTACATCCAGACGATGAAAGATATAAAGATTTAGTTGGAAAAACTTGTATACTTCCTATTATGAATAAAGAAATTCCAATTATAGCAGATGATTTTGTTGAAATGGAATTTGGAACAGGTTGTGTTAAAATAACACCAGCTCATGATATGAATGACTATCAAGCAGGTTTAAGACATAACTTAGAATTTATTGAAGTATTTGATAAAGATTTTAAAATGGGAGATTTAGTTCCTGAATATAAAGGAATGGAATTAAAAGAAGCAAGACAAAAAATAGTAGAAAAACTAGAAGAAATTGGTGCTTTAGTAAATACTGAAGATTACACACACAATGTTGCAAAATGTGAAAGATGTAAAAATACAATCGAACCAAAAGTTTCAGAGCAATGGTTTGTAAGTATGAAAGATTTAGCTAAAAGAGCTGCAGATAGTGTAAGAAATGGGGAAACAAAATTTGTACCTCAAAGATATGAAAAACAATATTTCCATTGGCTTGATAATATTCAAGACTGGTGTATTTCAAGACAACTTTGGTGGGGGCACAGAATTCCAGCATATTATTGTGAAAAATGTGGTGAAATTCATGTTGCAAAAGAAATGCCAGAAAAATGCACAAAATGTGGAAGCACAAAATTAGTACAAGACCCAGATACATTAGATACTTGGTTTAGTTCTGCATTATGGCCATTTAGTACTTTAGGTTGGCCAAATGAAGAATCAGAAGATTATAAAGATTTCTATCCAACTCAAACATTAGTAACTGGATTTGATATTATAACATTCTGGATTTCAAGAATGATGACACAAGGTTTAGAATTTACAAACCAAGTTCCATTTAAAGATGTTTTAGTACATGGTATTGTAAGAGATAACCAAGGAAGAAAAATGTCTAAAACACTTGGAAATGGTATAGATCCATTAGATGTAATTGACCAATATGGAACAGATAGTTTAAGATTTTCACTTCTTTCTGGAACAACAATGGGAAATGACATTAGATTTATGCCAGAAAAATTAGACCAAGCAGCAAACTTTGCAAACAAAATCTGGAATGCTGCAAAATTTATTACAATGAACTTAGCAGATGATGAAAAAGTAAGAGAATTCTGCTATGAAGTTTATGAGAAAGAACACAAGTATAATCCAGAACGTTTAAGAATTGAAGATAAATGGATTTTAAATAAATTTGATAAATTAGTTCAAGAAGTAAGCAAAAATTTAGATAATTATGATTTGGGAATTGCAGTTGACAAAATTTATGGATTTATGTGGAATGAATTCTGCGATTGGTATATTGAAATGGTAAAACCAAGAATTTATAGTGAAGATGAAGCTACTCGTGTTGCTGTAAGTGATATATTAAATCATGTATTTAGTTCATCTTTAAAACTATTACATCCATTTATGCCATTTGTAACATCAGAAATATATTCAAAATTAATATGCTTTGGAACAGAAGATTTAATGGTTTCAAATTGGCCAACAATAAGAGATGAGTTTGTATTTGACAAAGAAGAAGCAACTGTTGAAAAACTTAAAAAACTTATTGTTGAAATTAGAAATATAAGAACAAAAATGAATGTTCACCCAGCAAAAAAATCAAAATTAATGATAGTTTCAAATGATATTGAAAAAGAAATTAAAGAAGCTGAAGAGTTTTTGACAAAATTAGGTTTTGCTAACGAAATTATAATTGTAAAAGACGAATCTGAAGTACCTCAAAATGCAGTATCAATAGTAGTTGATGATTTAAAAGTATTTATACCTTTTGAAGAATTAGTTGATATTGAAGAGGAAATAAAAAGATTAGAAGGTGAAAAAACAAAACTTGAAGCAGAAGTATTAAGGGGAGAAAAAATGCTTTCAAATCCAGGATTTGTTAATAAAGCGCCAGAAGCTAAAGTAAATGAAGAAAAAGCAAAACTTGAAAATTATAAACAAATGTTAAAAACAGTTGAAGAAAGACTTGCTTCATTAAAATAAAAATGAAATAAAAAGTAAATAATTAGGGGCAAAGAAAGGAGAATATATGCTGGACTTTGTCCTTAATTTTTTGTTTCCACCAGTTTGCGGAATTTGTGGAAAACTAGATACCAATTGGCTTTGTGATAAGTGTAGAAAAAGATTAAAAGAATATGAAAAATTTGAATTGCTTCAAACAAAGGAAGAAATAAACAAATTGTTTAATTTCAAAAACGCAGAAACAAATATCATCGAAAAATTCATTAATAACGAGCAAGATATGAATATTTATTTTGATGAATTTTTATATTGTTTTGAATATAAAAAATTAATAAGAAATTTGCTACTAAAATACAAATTTTCAGATTGTGCATATTTATCAAATATGTTTGGAAATGTAATATTAAATAATAAAAAAAGTAATGAAATTTTTGAAAAATATGATATAATGATTCCAGTTCCGATGGACAAAATTAAGATGCTAAGAAGAGGATATAATCAAACAGAATTAATAATAAAATATTTAGAAAAGAAGGTTAATTCTAAAAGTGATTTAGACTCGAAAATAGATATAATAAAAAACGTTGAAAATAAAAATTATAACACTATAATTATTAATAATAACATTTTAATAAAAAATAGAAATACAAAAACTCAAAGTACTTTAAATGCAGATGAAAGAATAAAAAATATTGAAAATGCATTTGAGGTAAAAGATATAGAAAAAATAAAAAACAAAAGAATAATTTTATTTGATGATATTGCGACAACTGGTTCTACTGTAAATGAAATATCAAAAATATTAAAAGCAGCAGGTGCTAGTAAAATTCTTGTTTTAGTAATAGCGAAAGATTAAAGGGAGGATTAGATGGAAGATTTAGTTGAAAGTATATTAGATTATGTAAGAGCTGATTATACAGACTATGCAATAATGATAAATGGTGAATGGGGAAGTGGGAAAACTTATTTTTGGAACAATAAAATAAGAAATAAAATTGACTCATTAACTTTTAATGGAAAAAAATATACAACAATTTATATGTCTTTATATGGAATTTCTAATCTTGAAGATATAAGCAAAAAAATATTTATAGAAACAACACAACTAATGGATAAAGGCATAAAGAAATATATGGCAACTCATGATAAAACAACAATTCCTGAATATGCCAAAACAGGACTTGACATGGCACATTTCTTTGGTGCAAAACATGTTAATGAAAGAGTTGATTATTCACAATTTTTTGCAACAGATGATAAAGTTTTATGTTTTGACGACTTAGAAAGAGCTAATGTTGATGTAATTGATATTTTAGGTTATATAAATAATTTCGTAGAACATGACCATATAAAAACAATTATTATATGTAATGAAAAAGAATTATCAACAAAATTAAAAAGTTCTAATCTAGAAATGAAAACTTTTATAGCAACTTATTTACTTGACAAAGAAGGAAGTTTATTAAAAGCTGATAAACCAATGGTTGAAAAAATTGGTGAAAAAATCGAGTATGTATTTGATAAAGCAAATGATTATGAAAGAATAAAAGAAAAATTAATTGGTGAAACCTTTGAATATGCACCAAAATTTAGTTATATAATTAATGGATTACTTATGAGATATGAGTCAAATCCGGATTTAATAAGATTTTTAAGAGAACACACAAATTTAATAACAAACACATTTATAAAATCAGGAACTAGAAACTTAAGAATTTTAAAACATGCTTTAAATGATTTCCAAAAAATCTTTGAAACTGTAAATAAATTTTATCCAAATACAAATTTAAGAGTATTGCAAACAATGTTAATATTTACAATTGCAGTATCATTTGAAATTAAAGCAGGTAAAATAACTAAAGATAAGTTTGTCAATATCAATTCAAATGAAGAATATAAGTCAATCTTAGTTTCTTCAAGGGTTTTAATGGATAATAGACAATTCTATATTAAAGAATTTGATAATAATTATTACTTTAATTTTAAATCTGAATATAGATTTTTCAAATTTATTGAAGTATATGTTAGAACAAGAATTTTTGATATGAAAATATTCAAAAATGATATGGAAATGATTATACAAACTATTGACACAGAAAAATTACCAGGTTATAAAAGATTACTTACAGAAGAATATTGGAAAATTTCAGATGATCAATTTCCAATTGTTATTGCAGAAGTTATAGATAATGTTCAAAATGGTGATTTGAAATTATTAGAACTTGTTAAATTATTTGCATATTTTAGTTATTTTTCAAGAAGAAAATTAATTGATTATGATATGCCAACAATAAAAATGATTTTCTTAAAAGGAATGGATTTAGTTGCAGAAAAATCAGAATATTGTAGTAATATAGACGAAGAACTTTCAAGAATTGGTATTGATGCTGGTGAAGATATGAAAGACATATTAAAACATTTTCATGAGCTTAATAAAGAACTTGAAAAACAAATGTATAGAAATAAGGCAGAAGAAATCTTTAAATGTATTCCAATGAAAATGGAGACATTTTATGAGAAATTTACAACTGAATGTATGAATGAACCAATTTTGAATTACTACGATACTTATCAAATGATTCAAAGAATTACTTGTGCAAGTAACGAAGACATCGTAAAAATTAAGGAAATGCTTGTAGATAGAGCTAAGAAAAATAAAAAAGAATTATTACCAGAATTGCCATTCATAATAAGCGTTAGAGATGCACTATTTGAATATTGCAAAGATAAAGATGTAAGTATAAAAATTGTTATGCTAAAAGAATTTGCAAATGATTTGAATACAATAATAGAATTATATAGTGATATGCCAAAAAAAGTAATATATAAGAGAAAGAAACCAATAGATATAGAAAGTTTGGAGAATAAACTTAACACGATATAAAAATATACTATAATTAAACGAATATAAGTGAGGTATTATAATATTTATAGAAATATAAAATATTAAGAAGATTATAAAAAAATTAATAAATTTTTAAGCTTTATTTAAGAATCATCGTATAAAATAAACTCATACTAAAGAGAGAGGAGAGATGCGATGATTCTTTAATATTTATGTACTTTTGAAAAGTAACGAAAATTAAGTAAAATCCCCAAATTAAAATATATTGACAAGTGCCTGGCTAGATTTTAGCTAGGTACTTGTTTTTTTGTTGAAAGATAAATTTAACTTAATAAAAACGACATTTTATTTAAAATAAAATATAAAAAATGTATAAAAATTTCCTAAATTGTCATAATAAAAATATAAATACAATATAAGGAGGAATTTATGAAAGCAACAGGTGTTGTAAGAAGAATAGATGATTTAGGAAGAGTTGTTATTCCAAAAGAAATTAGAAAAGTTCATAGAATAAAAGAAGGTGATCCTTTAGAAATTTTTACAGATAAAGAAGGTGAAATAATATTAAAAAAATATTCACCAATAGGAGAACTTACAGAATTTGCTTCAACTTATGCTGATACAATATCAAAAACCACAGGACATATTACATGTATAACGGATAAAGATACTGTAATTGCAGTTGCAGGTGGCTCAAAAAAAGATTTTTTAGAAAAAGGATTAAGTAAAGAATTAGAGGAAGTTTTAGAAAATAAAGAAATTTTTAAAAGTAAAGAAAATAATGAAATAGCAATTCCTATAACAAAAAATGAAGGTAGAGAAAGAATATATAATGGACAAGTAATATATCCAATAATAACAGATGGAGATGTTGTTGGAAGTGTTATTCTATTATCAAAACAACCAAATCAAAAAATGGGAGATGTTGAAGATAAGGTAGCACAGTCTGCAGCTGGTTTTCTTGGTACACATTTAGAAATTTAAATCACTTGACAAAATAATTTTATTTAATGAAAAATTTAAAATTTAAAAAAATGAGTTGTCAAGTCCCCTTTGTATTCAAATTGTATCATTAATGTAATATAAAATTTATAGAAATATCAAGCAAAAGATGGTAAAATTTATACAATAAAATAAATAATTGTTGAATAATGTAATTATTCAAAGGGGGAAATGATATGAGTACTAAAAATATAGAAGAACTTGAAGTTTTAGCTAATAATGGAGATGTTGGAGCTATTTATGAATTAGGTAAAAGATACTTTTCTGGAAACGGAGTAGGTGTTGATTTTGAAAAAGCTAAAGGATATTTTGAAGTTGCAGCTGAAAGAGGATCTCAAGGTTCAAACTATTATTTAGGAAAAATGTTTTATAATGGAAACGGTGTTGCAACAAATCACTTAAAAGCAAAAGAATATTTTGAAAAAGCATCAGATGCTGATAATGTATTTGCTAAATATTATTTAGGAAAATTATATTATTGGGGAGATGGTGTTGAAAAAGATTTCAACAAAGCAAATGAATATAAAGTATCTATATTAAATAAACCAATATATGCTAAACAAACTGCAGGCTTAGAAGAATTCTATAGCTTAACAGATTTTGAAGGTGTAACAAAAGAATATGTTGGAGAACTTCAAGCAAAAGTATTTCAAGAATACAAAGGATTATATGGAAAAGAATAATTCTATGTAAATAATTATTAAGTAAAAAATAAAAAGAAAAGACACATAGGTTTTATGTGTCTTTTTTGTATGTAGAATAATAAGGTTAGAAATATGATTTGAGAGTATTAGAAATGAGAAGTGCTAAAGGCTATAAATATATTTAAATATTGATTTTGTTAACATAATATGATATAATATTTGACGCATAACTAAATATAAAGTTGTGGTAGTCATTGTACGTACAAATACACAGAAGGGAGACGAAATAAAGTACATGAACAAGACTGTAAACGGAAACAACCAACAGCGGACAGAAAAAAACACTTTTTTCAATGTTTTAAGAAAAAGTGTACCGAACGTTTTAGGAGGTAAATCAAGCGAAAAAAAAGAAAGGCAAGTAATCTGTGACGAGGAAAAAATCTCGAAAGCTGTAAAAGCTGGTGTTCTGAGATTATATAAAGATCTCGCACCTAACGACAAAATCAAACCAATCAATGTAAACATGATTGTGAATGAAGCTTTTCCGGCCTTTGAGAGAACCATTGGAGAAGACGATTTCAAGAAAATCAAGAAGTATTATGGAATCGGCTGCAACCCGAATAAATCTGTTCTGCGTGACATTGAGGTGGCTGCTCTTCTTACTCGTTTGAGAACTGTTGAGAATGCGCAATTCTACCTTGAAGACTACAAGAAGTTGCTTGTAGAATTTGCAGAAAAGCTCAATGGAGCGCCGGAAGGTATGACAATGCTTGTAAAAGCAAAGCTTGTTAGACTTTTCTACACAATCTATGTTGGATACTATTATCTGGCACATGACTTTAAGTATCTTTACAATTCTGTGAATAATACTGGTAAGATTATTGTAGATTACCAAGAAGCTGTAAAGAACAATCGGAAGAACTTTTATCCTGAGGATCTTTTCCTGATCAATGTGAGATTGGCATATTGCTGCCCTGCCAAAGGACTTGCATATCAAGCTATTTCCTATGAACTGGAAACACTCGCTAAAGACAGGGATAAAAAGCACCTGTTTGATGAACTGATGAGCTTTGCTGAACTTGAAATGGTTGGCAAAGATGAATTTATTTCTGTCAATAATGTTAGAATTGACAGAACCATTTCTAAAATCAGAAAAATCAAGCATGGTGTACATCCTGAAATCGGCGTGTATCCGATGGAAACCTTTGCACTCGAGGATCAGATGAGACAAGCTACTTTTGATTCCCTGTACAAACTGTACAAAGAATTGAAAGCTCATAAGATGGAAGATTTCAAAACTTATGAGAAAAAAGATACTTTCCTGGAAGAATCCAGAATCACTGAAAAACCGAGAAAGTTCTATGAAATTGAGGAATCTGATGATCCCGAAGATGAGCATGGCTTCAGCATTTCCGGAGAAACTGAGAAAAATCGATTTATCAATATGATCGATTACATGACTTCTCAAGAAGTTGTTCTTCAGGCTTCTGATGGAAGAGTCTGCGATATGTCAATTTATATGCCGGCCTTTAAGTTCTGTGAAGAGATGGGATATACCAACTTAGAAATGGCACTTAAAGATGAGTTCGAAGTAGCAGAAAAGATAATCGATTTGGATTCTACTGGGGCAATTAAGAAGTTTGGAAAAGGAATGATTTCTGTAAAAGAACTTGGTGAAATTCTTGGCATTGGTAAGAAAAAGACTCCTGAAGAAATTGCAACTAAGTTTGCTGTGGACAACGGATATGTTGCCGATGAAAGTGCAATCGACAAATCGCTGATGGCAAATGTAGTTCTTGCAGGTAATGAAGATGCTTTCTCTAAGTTCTGCGAGGAGCTAATTGATGAGGAAACTCTGAAAACCAGAATTGGCTTTGAAGACGAGTTTGCAGAAATGTATTTCGATTTGTCTAAAGTCGAAATTACAGCAATAGAGGATAAGCTGCAAGAATTGAAACGTACCTTAACCAAGGCAAACAGCATGAGAAAGCATGCTATGTTAATCAAACTGTACTGCTATTTGGTAGAGGAACAGATTAAGTGCGGTCCGAAAAACAGAGCACCGAAGAGAAACAAAGGTCTTAAGCCTTCGAATCTCAAAGCTTTGATCGCCGCATAAATTAAATAACCACAACAGACCGCTATCTGAAAAATTCAGGTAGCGGTCTTTCATTGTTAATTTTACATAATTTGTTTAGTGGAAATACTTGAAAAACACGTGATTTTATAATATAATTACAAAAGTTAATTTTAATAATTGAAAGGGTTTTATTTTATGAAAGCAATCGAAATAAGAAACAAATATTTAAATTTCTTTAAAAAACATGGACATACTGTAATTCCTTCAGCACCAGTAATACCAGAAAATGATCCATCTGTATTATTTACAACTGCAGGAATGCAACCATTAGTTCCTTATCTTTTAGGACAAAAACATCCAGCAGGAACAAGATTAACAGATTTTCAAAAATGTGTTAGAACAAACGATATTGACGAGGTTGGAGATAACCGTCATTTAACATATTTTGAAATGTTAGGAAATTGGTCTTTAGGAGATTATTTTAAAGAAGAATCAATTGCAATGAGTTATGAATTCTTAACAGAAGAATTAGGAATTCCAGCAGAAAAATTATCAGTAACATGTTTTGCTGGTGATGAAGACTGTGAAAAAGATATGGTAGCATATGAAGCTTGGAAAAAAGCAGGTATACCAGATGAAAGAATTTATTTCTTTGGAAAAGATGATAACTGGTGGATTGCTGGAGAAGAAGGACCTTGCGGACCAGATACAGAAATGTTTTATGATACTGGAAAAGAAAAATGTTCTGAAGGATGTAATCCAGCTTGTGGTTGTGGTAAATATGTTGAAATTTGGAATAATGTTTTTATGGAATTTTATAAAGATAAAAATGGATATTCAAAACTAGCTCAACAAAATGTTGATACAGGACTTGGATTAGAAAGAATGGCAATGCTTTTACAAGGAAAACAAACTCCTTTTGAAATAGAATTATTTAGCCCAGTAATGGACAAATTAGTTGAGCTTCAAAAAGTAGATAATATTCAAAGTAGAAGAATTGTTGCTGAACATTTACGTTCAAGCATGATGATAATAAATGATGGTGGAAGACCAAGTAATGTTGATAGAGGATATATTTTAAGAAGATTACTTCGTAGAATGACAAGACATTTAAATAAACTTGAAATTGATTTAAGTTATTTACCAGAAATTATTTCTACATCAATAGATGCTTTAAAAGAATTATATCCAGAATTAGATAGCAACAGAAAAGAAATAACAGATGTTATAGTTGCTGAAAAAGATAAATTTATGAAAACACTTCAAAATGGTGAAAGAGAATTTGAAAAAGTTGCAAATAGAACAAAAAATGCAGGAAAAACAGTATTAGATACTGAAGCTGTATTCAACCTATATGAAACTTATGGATTCCCACCAGAAATGACAGAGGAACTTGCAAAAGAGCAAGGATTAGAAGTTGATATGTCTGATTATCAAAGATTATTTAAAGAACATCAAGATAAATCAAGACTAGGAAGTGACCAAAAATTTAAAGGTGGACTTGCTTCAAGTGGAGAAATGGAAACCAAATATCATACAGCAACACACCTTCTAAATGCAGCATTAAAAGTAGTTTTAGGTGACCATGTTCATCAAAAAGGAAGCAATATCACAGCTGAAAGAATGAGATTTGACTTTTCACATGGCGCTAAAATGACAGATGAAGAAAAACAAAAAGTTGAAGACTTAGTAAATGAATATATTGCTAAAGATATTCCTGTTGAAAAAATGGAAATGAAAAAAGATGAAGCTATAGCAATGGGAGCTGAAGCAATGTTCTTAGATAAATATGGGGATATAGTTACAGTTTATAAAATTGGTGATTTCTCTATAGAATTATGTGGTGGACCTCATGCTGAAAGAACAGGAAGTTTAGGACACTTCAAAATCAAAAAAGAAGAAGCATCTTCATCAGGTGTTAGAAGAATAAAAGCAATATTAGAATAATAAATTTAAAAGAAAACAATGAAAATTGTTTTCTTTTTTTGTGTATACATATAATAATTATAAGTGAGAAATTGAGAATTTTGACTAAGATTTACAATTCTTAAAGTTTTATTAAATTTGTGTTAAAAAAGTATAAAAAAATTGAAAATAAAAACCCTATATGTTATAATGATAGTAGGTAATTATGTAAATATTTGTAAAGATTGGAGAAAAAAATATGTTTGATAAATATGGAAATATATTAACTATGCTTTTAGTAATATTTATAGTTGCAATATTCGGAATTGTAGGATATTTTGCATATGATTTACTAAATTCTAATAATATAAATGAAAATGCTCAATCTGCAATGGATCAATTTGAAGCATCAACACAAACTGTAAAAAAAGATAAAAACACCAATAAAGTAAATAAAATCAAAAATGAAAATGTAGCTGATGAATATGTTCCAATAGATAGAAATTTGGTTAATCCTTTAGAAGAACTAAATGCATTAAATGCAAATAGAGTAGAAGAAGAGCCTGTTCAAGAAGAACCAGAAAAAGTTTATATGGAAGATTATGAAGTAAAAGGAACAATTGAAATTCCAAAAACTGGAATTAAATATCCTGTATTAGATAGTGTAACAAAAAGAAGTCTTGAAATAGCTGTTGGTATAGCTTATGGACCAGGATTAAACCAAGTTGGAAATACAATAATTTATGGTCACAACTATAGAAATGGACTATTCTTCTCAGACAATAAAAAGTTAACAAGTGGAGATGTAATATACATAACAGATCAATATGGAGAAAAAGTAACATATGAAATCTACAACATCTATCAAACAACTGCTAATGATGCATCTTACTTTACAAGAGATACTGAAGGAAGAAGAGAAATTTCATTACAAACATGTACAGATGACAGTAGTGGAAGAATTATAATCTGGGCAGCTGAAAAAGCTCAATAAAATAAAAATAAGAAGAACTCTAGAAATAGAGTTCTTTTTGTTTTATAATATATTTGATTAATAAATGAAATAACAAAGCCCCATTACTAGTTATAAGTAATGGGACTTTTATATTAATCACCAAAGAATTTAATGAATGCAGTTTTTATTAGATTAAGTATTTTTTTCACAATATTTAAAGCTGAATTTACAGGAACAGGCAAGTTTCCATTTTCATCACTTGATGAGTTATTTGAAGAAACATCAATTCTAGTAAATATATTTTCTTGTTCAAGTTGTGAATTTAATTGTTTTTGTGTTCTTTGATCAATAACTGCATAATCCATAATAAGTTCTTCTTTTGTTTTTTTCTTAGCAGACCAATAATTGGCATGCAAAAGAGAAAGAAGTGCTAATGTTTTGTCATTTAATTTTTCTTCACCTATTGATTTTGTCATTGTAAATTCATAGTCAAGTGAACAATTATCATAAAAAAACATAATAAGTTTTTTAGGAATTTTATCTACATATAATTTGTCCATATGTCTTAAAACTTCTAATACTTCACTATATACTTGACGTTGTTCTAATGATATAACCATGTTTCTCTCCTTATTAATAATGTCATCTGCAATTTTGTTCTTTTTTCTTTTGAACATTCTAATCGACCTCATTTGTATTAATGATATTACAATTCAGGACCGTCGTCTTCTTTATCAGGTCCATCAATTTCATGAGAATTACCAACTATAATTTCTTCAACTGAAATGGTTGATTTTCCAGTTTCTTGATTATTTCTTGGTTTTTCAGCAGTATCTTTTTCGGCTTGTGAAATTTCTTCCATTTTTTTATTAATATCTGCTGCACCATTAACTAATAAATCATTTTGTTCTTCTAATGTGGCTTCATATACTTCAGGTGCAATAGTATGTGTGGCTGATTCCACTTGTTCTGGTGAATATACTTCTGTAACAGGACTTTTTTGATTTTTTTCTTTCATAGCAAAATTCAACACGTCACTTGAATTTTTTGATGTAACAAGTTTTATTTTGTCAACTAGAGATAATTTATCGATATTTCCTTTGTTAATTTCTTGATCATTTGGCATAAATATAAGTCTCCTTATAAATAAAATATATTTAAATTATAGCATTAAATATTTGGGGAAACAATAATTGTAATGAAAATGAGAAATAAAAAAAGAGAAATAACAATATATGTTATTTCTCTTTTTTGGCTGGGCTGGATAGATTCGAACTATCGAAATGCCAGAGTCAAAGTCTGGTGCCTTACCGCTTGGCTACAGCCCAATATTATAGTGGGGTGGAAGATGGGACTCGAACCCACGGTCTTCAGTGCCACAAACTGACGCGTTAACCAACTACGCTACATCCACCATGTTGTATCGATTCTCACAACGCTCTTATATTTTAAAACAAATTTTAGGGTTTGTCAATGCTTTTTAGTAAAAATTTAGAAATACTTTTTTATCTAAATATTATAAAAATTAATGTATTATTTTGTGATTTTATAATGTACAAAAAAGAGTTATATGTTATACTAAATATGCTAAAAATAAAATGACGAATTTTGTCCTAAAAAAATTGTGATAGGAAATAAAGTTATGAATAGAATGTTAGAAGAAAGAGTTTTAAATAAAAAGAAAGTAATATTGGTCATTTTAATTTTCGTACTTGTAATTTCATTAATAAGCTTCATAATATATAAAAAAAGAGAAGAAAAGTGGAATAATATAGATGTTTCAAATGCAATTCATGGTGTTGTTATTAATGAAAATGTAAGTTTTTTTAGAAAGCCAAAAATTTCTAAATGGAGAAAAATTTCAGATTTAAAATTAGGCCAATTAGTATATATAGTAGAAGAAGTTGTTGATGAAGAAAACAAGGTATGGTATAAAGTTAAAGCTGATGATAAAGTTGGTTTTATTGAAAAAGAAAATGCAAGTTATTTTGAATTTTCTGAAGCTAACGAAAAAGTATTGATGTCAGATGTTTCAAAGTTTAATGTAATTTATAAACAGTTTGAAACAGTTGGAGAATATTGTGCTTTTTTATTAAATTATGATGTAAATTATGTATATATAAGAGCTGGTGGAAGGGGATATGGAGAAGAAGGAAATTTTTATACAGATCCAAACTTTCAAATGTTTATAGATGCTTGTGAATATTTAGAAGTTCCATATGGATTTTATTATATAGATGAAGCAATTACAGAAGAAGAGCTTGATGAAGAAGTAAAATTTATAGAGGAATTTTTAAATAAGAATAAAACCCAAATGTGCAAATTGCCTTTGGCAATTGATGTTGAAGACCATGATGGTGTTGGACGAGCTGATGAACTTTGGGAAGATAGAGTAGAGCTTGTTACAAATTTAATTAATAAATTTAAAGAAAAAGGTATAGAAACTATAGTTTATAGCAATGCTAATATAGTAAACGAATATTTATATGAAATAGATACAAAATTTTGGATTGCTTACTATAATTTAGAGTATAAAGTTCCTAATTATTGGTACACAGAAACAGATCAAGAAGCTGCACAAAATGAGGAATTTACTTCAAAAATAATAGGATGGCAATTTACTGAAACTGGAATCGAAAAAAATTCAAAATACGAAGTAGATTTTAGTATTGTTGATAATAAATTTTTTAAAGAATATTGTAAAAAATAACTTTCTGGAGGAAAGATGAAACTAAAGAAAATAATAATTAGTTTTGCAATAATATTTATATTGTTACAAAATATTTTTGGCATAATTTGCAAAGCTAATGATGAGAGTGAAATAGTAATTTTAAACGAACAAAAAGAAGATATAAGTGATATAGAAGACGAAGCCAAAAATGGAAATCTGAATATTTATTCAGAAGCAGCAATTTTAATAGAAGCAACAACTGGGAAAATACTTTATGAAAAAGATATACATGCAAAAAAATATCCAGCTAGTACAACAAAAATTTTAACAGCTATTTTAGCAATAGAAAACTGTGATTTAAACGAAAAAGCAGTAGCAAGTTATGAAGCAGTTCATTCAATAAAATCAGGGTATTCAATTGCTAATATTCATGTTGGAGAAGAATTTACAATAAGTGAATTATTAGATGTATTGCTACTACAATCAGCAAATGAATCTGCAAATATAATAGCAGAACATATTTCTGGAAGCGTTTCTGAATTTGCTAATTTAATGAATCAAAAAGCAAAAGAAATTGGATGTTTTAATTCAAACTTTGTAAATGCCAATGGGGCTCATGATGATAATCATTATTCTACAGCATATGATTTAGCTATGATTGCTAAATATTGTATGCAAAATGAAGAATTTAAAACAAGAGTTGCTAAAATGGAATGTAGTTTACCAACAACAGAAATTTATTCAGAACCAAGAGTTTTTAGAAATACAAATAGTTTGATGGTAAGAGATAGCAGATATTATTATGAATATTGCACAGGAATAAAAACAGGATTTACAACTCCAGCTAAAAACTGTTTAATATCAAGTAGCAATAAATATGGATTTGAATTAATTTCTGTAATATTACATGCAGAAACAACAGCAGATGGATTGAGTGCTAGATATTTGGATACAATAAACTTATTTGAATATGGATATGAAAATTTTAGTGAAGATGAAATTTTAGCAGAATATAGAGAAAGTCAAAATCAAAAACAAGAAGTAAAAGAAGAACAAGAAATTGTTTCAAGAAATCATGAATCTGTAGCTAGAGGTGAGGGAATAGAAGTTGAGGAAACAACTTTAGAAACAGTAACAGGAACAAAAAAAGATTATAATAGTGCGGAAACAGATACATCAATATTTGAATGGGTTAAAATTATTATTGGAATTGCAATATTAGTTTTTGCTAAATATTATTTTATGGATTATAAAAAAATATTTGAAACAAAAACAATTATTGCAGTTGTGAAAGAAAACAATAAAGATGATATGTATGATTTTAAATTGAATTAAAAGATTATGATATAGAATGAAAATAAAAACTTTGTAAGCAATGTAATAAAAAAGCTCAAGATTAATTTTCTTGAGCTTCTTTTGGTTTATTTTGAAATTTCTGATGGTATTTGGAATAAAGAGGTTAGTTTATTTGAGTTATCAAACATGTTGTTAAATTGTAGATAATGGTATTGATCTATTAATTTTGTATAAGCTGTTTCTTCTGAAAAGTCATGATAAATACCTTCTTTATCCATATAACCATTTCCTGTTATTATTGGAATTTCCTCTCTCATTTCATCTAAGAATTGAAGATAAGGAGTTTTTTGAATATTTGTAACATCTAATATAAGTGATGCTAAGTAATTTGTACTAATATCTGTTACAGATGAATACTTTTCTTCGTCGATATCATAATTTGCCCAAATCATAAATGGTGTTATATATTTATTTTCTACAGCTTCTTTTGATGTTATGTCTTCATACTTTTGAGCAAGCATGTTATTGTAAAATTCATCTTCAACATAAGGTTGGTGATCTCCGAACATTACTATAATAGTATGTTCTTCTTGTTTTTCAAAATAGGTTAATAATTCTTTTAATGATTCATCTGCAATTTTTATTAGTGATAAATATTGATTTAATTTTGGATATTGTCCATCTTCAGCAATTACTGTATTTTGGAAGTTTTCGTCTGTGTAACTTCCATGATTTTGCATTGTAAGAGTGAAGTTAAACATTTTTTTATCGCCTTTATTTTCATAGATGTCTATTATATTTTTATATGTACTTAAATCATCAGGATATTCTCTAATATATGTTAAATCTTTTAATTCATACATGCTATAGAATTTATCAAAACCAAGTCTAGGATATGCTAAATTTCTATTATAACCTTGAGGATAATAGCAGTGAATTGCTGTTGTAGAATAATCTAGTTCTTTAAAAATTGATGCTAAAGAATAAGATTTTCTTAAAACATATTGTTGATAAGGAACTGTTCTTTTTGGTACAAAGGCCATCGAATTTGAAGTTAAAACTTCCCATTCAGAGTTTGGAGTGGTTGCTCCAAATATTGATACATGTAGGTTTCCTTTTATTGTATTTTCTTTTAAACTTTTGAAATATGGTAAGTATTCTGTATTAGTTTTAAAATCGCCATTAACTGTTAAATCTGCAAATGATTCATTCATTATAACAATGACATTTGGCATTTCTGAATTTTCTTTATTTTCTATTATTGGAACTTCAATTGTTTTTGCAAGGTTTGTAAGAGATTCTACATCATAGCCGTCTGGTTCACGTATAATAAGATTTCTAGATTGTTTAAAAAGACTCGCTACTAAACCATTGTTGTGGTACTCTTCTTTAGGGTCCCAGTTTTCATTTAAATCAAACCATGAAATTAAATTTGTTAAATAAAAACAAATTACAAAAGTAAGAATTGCTACAAAAGAACATACTCTATAAGCTTTTTTTCTTTTTCCGTTTCTGAAACTATGGAATTTTACTCTTGAAAGTATTACTAAAGAGACTATTAAAATTATAATTCCAAAAATAAGTTGCTTAGTAACTGTAAATTTAAAAGTTGGAAGTACAGTTAATGCAACATTTAAAGAAAATATATCCCATGGGACTAAAGGTGTTCCTCTAAAAGCTGTTATGAAATGATTTATAATTCCAAGTATACCTGTAAGTATTATTGTAAGATAGTAGCTTATTTTTACTTTTCCAACAAAGCAATAAAAGAATCCTATTATGAAGTATATAAACATAAAGTTAAGTAACATTCTTTTTGGTTCAAAAATTAATTTACCATTACAGAAAAATTGACAGTATAGATAAATTAATATTGGAATAAGAATTAATATAAACGTTTTTATATATATTTCTTTATCAACTTTTTTTAATTTATTAAATAATTTATCAAGTTTTATAAATTTACAAAAAGATTTTAGTTTATCTAAAACTTTATCTAGTTTTAAAAACTTGCAAAAAGATTTTAATTTTTCTGGAAGTTTATTTAATTTCGTTTTTTCACAAAATGATTTAAACTTCTGCTTTATTTTTTCTTTCATTAGTGTGATCCTTTCAATATTTTATTGCAACATTTAAATATGTATCATAAAATATAACATAAAATGTAAAAAAAGTGAATAGAATATAGTAAAAAAGAAATATAATCTTTGACAAAAAAACAAAACAAAAGAAAAACAATAGATTTCAATGATAATTGATGAGTTAACCAAACAAACATACTGTACACATAAAAAAATAAAAATAAAAATAATTTCCACAAGCTAAAAACGATGTGAATAAAATATGTCGAAAAAATGCATTGAAATGAGTTATTCACAGAGTTATCCACATTATCCACAGGAAAATGTAAGATAAAAAATGGTTTTCATAATCTTGTGGAAATATTTTTCTGTTTTTTTACAAAATTCTACAAATAATTTGTTGAATAAATCGAATTAGTGTGCTATAAGTAAATTGATGGAGAAAATTGTTTTATAAAAGGAGATTTGAATTATGAATTATTATATTGATTTTGATAATACATTATATGAAACAGCAAAACTTACAAGTTTAATGATTGCAGCAATTGGTAATAAAATAGGGGAATTGACAAAAAGAGATGCTGAACCTATAATTCAAGATGCAAAAGATAATTTCAATTCAACCTTAGATAATATATTTACACATGCAGAAAAAATGGGGAAAAAATATAATGTTGATTCAGATGTAGTTGTAGATGCTGTAAAATCTGTTGTGGATAATGGAAAACAAATAGTATTTGAAGATGCAATCAGATTTTTAGAAAGATTAAAAGAAAAAGGTCATAAAATTTTTATATTAACATATATTCCAAAAACAAACCAAGAATATCAATTGAAAAAATTGATGGGATCAGGAATAATGCAATATTTTGATGGAATAATAGTAACAGCTGAGTATAAATTTTTATTAGATATAGATTATACAAATGGAATATTTATTGATGATGATCCAAGAGATTTAAATGGATTATTTGAAAAAAATCCGATAAAAGTAATTAGAATTAGAAAACCAAATAATAAACGTTCAAAAATAGATATCGATAATAAAGAAATTGAAGAATATGAATCTTTTGATGATATAGAAGTTGAATAATATTAATCAAAAATTTTAATTGACTTTTAGAGATTTCTATTGTAAAATAGATTACATAATATGAATCGCGATGAAAAAGAGGAAATACACATATGGCGATTTACAGTGAATTTGTGATAGTGAGAAACAAATAAAAGCTAGTGTATTTTGGAACTTTGGAGTGATATTAATTAAGGTGGGTATTAAAAATACCAATTAGGGTGGAACCGCGTGAGCTTAACTTACGTCCCTAGCTTTATGCTAAGGATGTAAGTTTTTTGTTTTATATAAAGACTGAATCCTTAGAAAAAACTGTGAGAAAGGTTACCATTATTTTCACAGAAAAAATAAAGAGGAGGTTTTTATTATGGTAGAATCAATGGAAAAAATTGTTAGTTTATGCAAATCAAGAGGATATGTATATCCAGGATCAGAAATTTATGGTGGTTTAGCGAACACTTGGGATTATGGTCCACTTGGAGTTGAATTAAAAAACAATGTAAAAAAAGCATGGATGAAAAAATTCGTTCAAGAATCTAAACACAATGTTGGATTAGATGCAGCAATTCTTATGAATCCACAAACATGGGTTGCATCAGGACACGTTGGAGGATTTTCAGATCCATTAATAGATTGTAAAGAATGTAAAACAAGACACAGAGCAGATAAACTTATTGAAGAATGGGCTCACGAACAAGGAAAAGATATGGTTGCTGATGGAATGTCAGACGTAGAGATGATAAAATTCATGGATGATAATAACATCAATTGTCCAGAATGTGGAAAACATAATTTCACAGATATTAGAAAATTTAACTTAATGTTTAAAACATTCCAAGGTGTAACAGAAGATGCTAAAGCAGAAATTTTCTTAAGACCAGAAACAGCTCAAGGTATATTTGTTAACTTTAAAAATGTATTAAGAACAACAAGAAGAAAAATGCCAATGGGTATTGCTCAAATTGGTAAATCTTTTAGAAATGAAATAACACCTGGAAACTTCACATTCAGAACAAGAGAATTCGAACAAATGGAACTTGAATTTTTCTGCAAACCAGGAACAGACATGGAATGGTTTGAATACTGGAAAAATTATTGTAAAAATTGGCTATTAAGTTTAGGTATGCAAGAAGAAAATATGAGAATGAGAGATCATTCTCCAGAAGAATTATCTCATTATAGCAAAGGAACTACAGATATAGAAGTAAAATTCCCTTTTGGATGGGGAGAATTATGGGGAATAGCAAATAGAACTGACTTTGATTTAACACAACATATGAACCATTCTAAAGAAGATATGACATATTTAGACCCTGAAACAAATGAAAGATATGTACCATATTGTATTGAACCATCACTTGGAGCAGATAGAGTAACACTTGCTTTCTTATGTAATAGCTATTATGAAGAGGAAGTGGGAGAAGGAGATGTAAGAACTGTATTAAAATTACATCCAGCATTAGCTCCATACAAAGTTGCTGTTTTACCACTTTCTAAAAAATTATCTGAAAAAGCAGATGAAGTTTACGCAGAACTTTCAAAATACTTTATGTGTGATTATGATGAAGCAGGAAGCATCGGAAAAAGATATAGAAGAGAGGATGAAATTGGAACACCATATTGTGTAACTGTTGATTTCGATACATTAGAAGATGGATGTGTAACAGTAAGAGATAGAGATACAATGGAACAAATTAGAATTAAAATTGAAGATGTAAAAGCTTACATTGAAGAAAAATTAATGTTTTAGAATATAAAACACAAAGACCAGTTCTAGTCTAGAACTGGTCTTCCTTTTCGCTATTAATTTAATAATGAGTGTTGAGTATTATTTTTCATATGGAACCATTCCATGAGCGATTATCATGGGAATATTTGATTTTTGCACCTCGTGTGCATCGACAACTATTGTGTGTGAACTTGTTTTTTTCCAGATTACGACTTCAATTGTTATTGATATTGATGTTGTAAGAGTCATAATTAAAAGAATGATAATGATACTTGGGATAATACCAATTAAATTTAAAATGGTTAAAATTATACTAGTTCCCATCATTGCTTTAAGAAGCGCAGACTCTAAAACTGTAATCCATAAAGCACTGCTGTTTATAACGCCATAAACACATACAGTCAAAATAAAAATGATAGCCATAGATACGATAGGTGCTTTTACGGCAAGCGCACAGTTTAGCACAAATGCGATAGCCAAAAATGGTGCCGTAGGAAGTTGATAAGTGACTGCGCAAATATAATCTACGCAAATCAAACCTAAGACGATTGCAAGAAAAAGCATACCCATGTCTACTGTTTCGGTGTACATCTCAATTATTGGAACTAGGGTTATATTTTTTACCCAGTAAATAAAGATACCAACCATTAATGTAACACAAAGCATGCAAATTGTTTTTTCTCCTCTATTAAGTTGTATTTTTTCTGCAGTTCTCTCTTCTTTCTTTGCAGATTCATTTTCTCTTACCTGAGCGTTTGTGTTGTCTGATATTATACAAGAGTAAATGAAAAGGCAGACTAAAAAAGCTGCGATTGAAAGCCATACCATAAACTTATCCTCCTAATATTGTTGTTTGCTTACTCATTATTAAATTTTCAAGGTACAAGTCTATTAATTATAAAACTTTTTTCTATATATTTCAAGGGTTTGAACTAAATTTGTTAATTTTACATGTGAAAAGTATTATTTATTAAAAGATAAATTTTAATATAAAATTATTGACAAATAGAAAAATAATGTTAACCTAAATATATAGGAAACATATGAGGAGAGAAAAAATGAAAAAATTAATAAAGCAGATATTGTTACTTCATTAAGTGAAGAAATTGGAAATATTATAAAAATAATTAGAAATGTAACAGGAATATTGATGCTTGTATTAATTTGTATTTTTATTATATTAAAAATACGTAAAAAATAAATGATAATGAAGGAATAAAATTTATGGGGAGTAGAATAGAAAAAATTGAAAATTTTATAGAAGAAAAACTAGAGCAATATAATCCTACACGGAACAGAGGCAAAAAGAAATAATTTATGGCTTGGAACATGTGCTGCTACAGTTGCAACAGGTCTTTATACCTATATGATAGATTGGAATCCTGCAGTAAGAGTAGGAGCACATCTTGCAGGTGCTTTTGCAATACCAGCTGGTGGTGCTTTTGTATCATCTTTAGCAATGCATGGAATTGAAGGGGTTGCTAATTGGGGAATAGATTTATATAATAAAAGACATCCTGAAAAAGAAATAGAATCTTTTGAAATTGATCCTAAAGTAAAAAATGCTATAAAACTTGTGTCTTCTGCAGTAGTTGGAATTGCATATACATATGGTACATTAGGAACAGAAATAGATCAATTTGCTAGCTCAGGAGTCTTCCAAACAGGACAATACTTGGCAGATATAGGTGGTTCACTTGCAGGTATAGCAGCTTTCCATAAATTAGACATAAAAGATACTGTTGCAAGTTTCATGAATAAAATATGGGGGCTTTCAAAAGCTATTACAAAACCAATAAATCAACTTGAAGACAAAATTACTGGAAAGAACAAAAATGATCCAGAAAAAACAAATTCTTTAAAAGTAGAACAAATTAATGTTAGTCCAGAAATTGGAAAAGCAAAAGAAGAAGCTCCTGCATGGGATTTGTCTTTATATGAAAATTCTCAAGGAATGCAGAATACAAAGAGTGCAACAGATAAAGAAATAATTACAGAGCTCACATCTAATGAATTAAATGTAGAAGACGAAATGGATATATAAGAAAAAACTCACATCTAACTTTAACGAGTAGATGTGAGTTTTTGGTATTATTACCAATTATATTTATCAGCTTAATTTACCTTTATAATCTTCTTTTTCAATATATTTAAAATTCATGCATGAGCCTATTAACATAAATCCTAATACGATATAAATCATAATTTTTAAATCGATATTAAATATGTATAAAATTAGTAAAGCCACACTTCTGAAAGAATTTTGAATATATTCATAAAGTAAGTTGTAGCTACTATATTCGAATTTTTTACTTAATGTATAAAATTCTTTTGAAATTGATATTTCATGCATTTTTGAAAAAATTCCTTCAAAAAAAGATACTATAATTAGTGCTATATATGTTGAATTTGCTTTTAACACATATGTTATAACAGTTAAAATTATACTTAATCTTAAAAAATTTTGTGTGTTATCTATTTTTTTTCCATAAAAATATGTAAAACCTAATATTGCTAAATTTGTGATTAAATTAAACAATCCAATTGTAGTATATGTGTCTTTTACATATATAAATAGATATAATGCAAATAAAAATTTAACAACATTCAGCAATTCATAAGAACCAAACAAATATAGATTTCTTAAAGGTACTTGTTTCACGATGTTTTTCACATTTAAACTTTCGTTTGAAGTTTCATATTTAAATTTCATTAGTCCGAGTGGAATTAAACTTAGCAAGAAAATTAATATTGATATTACTGTAAGTATTTTTGTATCTATAAAATCTAAAAATAATGCACCTATATAAGACGCAAATATTACGCCCAAATGATTAACTATACTTATTATTGAAAAAGTCGAAGCTATTTTTTCTTTTTCCATTACTTTTAAATTATAATATCTTCTTGAAATCCAATATCCTCTCCTATATAGAGCATATAAAAAACCAATTAATACTAAATACCATGTTCCGTTTTTGGATGTTCATTAATAAAACTTGAGTACCTATAAAACCAATTATTCCAATAATAGTTAATATTTTATTATTATATTTTCTGGATATTATCACACATGGATATGAAAGTATTAAAGAGAAGATGTTTGAAATTAAAAAATAAAATATGACTTCTTTTAATGTATATCCAAATTCATAAAGAATTACAGGAATAAAAACTTCTATTAAGTTCCTTGAAAACGTTGATAAAAATACATATAATTCGAATTTTTTTCTGTTTTCTGTCATATTGAATCCTCCCCAAGATTATATATGTTAATAAAAAAAGCTTGAGTTTTCACTCAAGCTTGGTGCAGATGACCGGTTTCCGTCTTCTGTAATCTACTATTTTCAACACCTTCAAAAAAAGAAGTATGTAAAGTGCTAAAAATCATCGATTTTATCAACAAATAATGCTAAATAATGTTGATTAATTATCAATAGTTTTTTTCTTATAATTTTTTGGGAAATACTCTTTTCCTAATTGCCATATATATCTATCAATATCTTTTAAATTATATTCATCTATTCCATAAAACTTTTTAAAATGAATTAAAATATTTTTAAATTGAGAATAATTTTTTAAATCTTCTTTTTTAAATTCATAAAATTTATCTTTTTTTTGAAAGTATAATAAAACTTTTTCAACAAAGCTATCATAAATAGGGTAGTTTTTAGGAAAATGATGAGAACAATATTTAGTAGCAAATGAATAAAAATTTTTTTGTATTCCATTTATAGTTACATTAGCAATATCATTAACTAAACTTTCATCAAAATTTTTTAATCTTTTATCTATATTTAATTTTTGTATATGTTTGGCAACTGGAAAAATAGAAAATATATTGGTACTATAAAAATCATTTAATGAACTAGCTTTTATTAGTATATCATTAATATCTTTATTGTTAGGGTATGTATCAAAAAATAGTTTATCTAAAGCACTTTCTTGTAATACATAGTTTTCTAACGAATCCCAGTTTTTTAAATATTTTTCAACTTCACATTTATTTGGTGTTGGTATATTTTTTGTCATATCAATCTCCTATACAAATTTATTTAAATATTTTTAAATTTTTATTTTAGAGATTATTTATGCAAATTACTATTATAGTATTCCTCTAATTCATTTTTCTATCATGTAGTATATTTATCAAA
>JAFTJF010000005.1 GCA_017456555.1 Clostridia bacterium | reverse complement strand
TTCCACTTACTTCAATTGTTATTTTTTCTTCTGTATTTACTTTTGTATATCCTGTAATGTCTATTGCTTGTTCTGTTACTTCTGATTTATATATTTGTCCATTTACAACTTTTTCTGTTGATAATTCTTTGTTTGTATCTTGTTCTAAATATTTAACTGTGTAACTTAAATCTGTTCTCTTTGTATAATAGAATACAATTTCATTTCCTGTCACTTCGATTGTTATTGATTTTTCTGTTGGATCTACTTTATCGTATCCCGAAATTTCTATTGCGTCTTCTGTTACTTCAGATTTATATGTTTGTCCATCAACTACTTTTTCTGCTGATAGAACTGTTTCTGTTCCTTCTTCTAAATATTTAACTGTGTAGCTTAAATCTGTTCTCTTTATATAATAGAATACAATTTCATTTCCACTTACTTCAATTGTAATTGTCTCTTCTAAATTTGTTTTGTCATATCCTGAAATATCTATTGCTTGTTCTGTTACTTCTGATTTATATATTTGTCCATTTACTTTTTTTACTTCAGCAAGCTCTGCATTTGTTCCTTGTTCTAAATATTTTACTGTATAACTTAAATCTGTTCTCTTTGTATAATAGAATGTAATTTCATTTCCTGTTACTTCGATTGTTATTGATTTTTCTGTTGGATCTACTTTGTCGTATCCTGAAATTTCTATTGCATTTTCTGTTACTGTTGTTTTGTATGTTTGATTATTTACAGTTTTTATCTCAGCAAGTTCTATATTTGTTCCTTGTTCTAAATATTTTACTGTATAACTTAAATCTGTTCTTACACTATAGTAAAAGTTTATCACATTTTCTTCAACTCCAATTGTTATACTTTGTGTTGTAGGAGTTAATTTTGTACAACCTTCTATATCTATAGCACTTTCTGTAATCACACTATTATATGTTTGTCCTGTTACTTCTTTTGGGTCAGCTAAGGCTATTGTTGTTCCTGTTATATAATAATTTACTGTATATGTTAAATCTGTTCTTTTTGCATATGTAAATATAATTTCATTTGTATTTAATCCAATTTGTATTGATTTTTGGCCATTTGTATCAACTAACTTATATCCTTCTATAGAAGGAGCTGTTTCTGTTATTGTTGAAGAATACATTTGATTTTCAACAACTTTATCTGCTAATAACATATTTCCATCTTCATCTTGATATTTTACTGTATAACTCAAATCTGTTCTATTCGCAAAATAAAGATCCATCGCACTTGTTTCACTAGTGGTTGTTACTATTAAATATGCATCTCCGCATTTTTCTGCATCATAATATCTTCCATCATAATCAGCTGCTGTAGGCCCATTTTCATATGTGAATTTGTCAAAATCTATACCATATAAAACTTTTCCAGCTGAATCTACAGATGTATATGTATAATCAGGAGTTTCACTATATACTCCATTTTCATCCATAAAGAAGAAATTAATTAGGTATTCTCCTGTTTCATTTTCATTGTAATAGAAATACATTGTATTTTCTGATGCTTTTAATGTTAATTTTATTGTTTGTGAATATGAACCATTTACTGTCCATCCATCAATATCTTCCGCAATTTCTGTTGCATATCCCGCAGCAACAGTTGTATCTTTTTTACCTAGTAAAACATCATCTGCTGGTATATCACCATAGTCATATCTTATAGGATTTCCATTAGCATCCTCTTGATATTTAACATAGTATACTGTATAAGGTACTATTGGATTTTTTGCATATAAGAAATAAATAACATTGTCATCTATATTTTCAGAAGTTAATGTTAATTTTTCACTTCTTGCATTTACAACAAAATAATTGTCTTCATTTTCTTTATCGTATATATCTAATGGTAATTCTTCAACTGTTGTCCCAAACGCATTATTATATACTTCTTTAGCTGGTGCTAAGTCAACAATATTTTCATATTGTGAAACATCTTCGATTAATACTCCATCTTTATATTGAGCTTCTATATAACGTACTTTATATGGAATATTTGTATTGGCTGTATATTGTAAGTCTAAAGTCAAATCTGAATATACTTTTTGTGAATCACTAAATAAATATTCTACACTTTCTGAATTTACTTCATAATTCCAAGCAGATGCAACATTTCCTAATTTTGTTGGATCTGCAGGTCTTGTTAAACTTTCTCCTTCTGTAACTGTTAATGTATATGTATTATCATCAACTTTTACATATCTTGAATCAGTCTCGGTCCATGTACCATCATTTGTATTAAAAGTTACTGTGTATGTTGGTGCACTCCATTTTGCATATAATACTAAATTATCTGTTATTGTTTTATAAGTTCCATCTTCATTTGTCCATACCATTGGAAGCATATAATTTGAATCTTGATACCACCCTTCAAAAATCCAATCTTTTGTTCCTGGTGTTTCCAAGCTAAAATCTTCTGGATTTAATTGTGTATCTACGAATTCTTCCATACTTTGTCCGTATAACAATTCTTTTTCTATATAAACATTATTCATGTTATAAAGAGTTATTTTTAATATATTTCTATCATAAAAGAATTGATATTTTGAATTAGATGTTTCTTGTCCTACATTAGTAACACCAGCAATTTCTTTTGCACTCATTGATGAGCTTGTATAAACTTTTTGACTATATTCTTCTGCTACTTCATAGTATTTTCCTTCGTATAATACTCTAGTGTCAGATGTTGTTGTTGATTCTTGATCGAAACTTTCAAACAAATATTCAAGATCTCTTGATGTACTTGATGTTGAATATTGAGCATAATAAACTATATTTCTATTAGCATCTGCATCTGCAATCATTGTTGATGTCAAATTTAATCTTAAAGACACATATGTAGTTGAACTTCCATCTGCTTGCCAACCCCTAAAATAATATGTTCGCCCTGAACCAAAAAATGATGTTCCTGTTGGAAATGTTGTAAAATCATTCGCTGTTATCCAATATTCTAACAAATTTTGTTCATATCTTACTTGGAAAGTATAACTTCCTGTATATGTTGTCCCCCCCATTACTACTTCTGCAGCTGTACTATAATCATCATCGTTAAAATCTAATGTAATATTATAAACATGTCTATCAAAGTATATTGGAACAACTGTAATTCCTTTACCTTCTACAACAATATCAAAATTGTTGTTTTCTGTTTTAGTTTTTTCTTCGTTGTAATAATAATATGTTGCAGTATCACCTCTTACTGCTGAAAAACCATTTTCTATAATTGTTTTTAAATCTGTTTGATTTTCATCTTTTAAGTTATCACCACTAACTGCTGCAACTTCAATTGTACCTATATTTGTATATCCATCATCATCTGGGTTTTGCGTATAATATGATAATGTATAATGTGTATCAGATTTTATCCATTGTGCTTCAGCATAAAGATTATAAGCTGGCATCGTTTCTGGTTTTGTTATTTTTTCTCCTTCCATACTAGTTGAAAATGCCCAACCATCAAAAACATATCCACTATATGTTGGTTCTTCTGTCAAACTTAAAGATTGTCCATATCTTATAACTTTTGGCTCATAATAAGAATCTCCTGTATTAAATGTATATAAATAATATGGATTTCTATCATAGTATATTTCAAATATTTTTGCTCCAAAAGCTTCTACTTTTCCAGTTAATTTTGTTTTTTCAGTATTTATATGAAATCCTGTTTTTTCTTCAGGACTTAAAATTATTTCATCTCCTGTATAAATTTCTCCTGTATAATTTCCTGATGTTCCACCAATTGTTTCTCTTTGAACTTCTGTGTAACCATCTAAAGCAGCATTTTGTTCATAATAAACAACCGTATACGCTGATGGTGCAGCCTCATAAGTGATAGTTATATAAATATTATAAATATTATCTTTAACTACTACTTTTACATAATCTAATGATTCTAAATATGCAATTCCTTCTTGATCTAATGTTCCTTCTAACTTGTCTACAAGTGGCGTGTAACCATCTATTTGAGGAATATCAACAACATAATCTAATTTATCAACAGTTTGAGTTTGAACTGAAGTTGGCGCTATAACAGCTTGATTTTCATCTAAATATTTTGTAAATAACACAAAAACAGTATTTTCATCATAATACTGTAAATTTTGATTTGATTTAGTTATAGCACTTATAAAGCTAGTCTCTTTGCTACTAAAGCCAAATATAGCTATCGTCGCAATTAATACTAACAAAACAATTAATAATATTAACTTCTTTCCTTTCAATTTAGTCCTCATCTTTAGTTCCTCCACCATTTGATATTCCTTGTTTTAATTTAAATTTTATAATTTATATTATTAATTATATAAGTAATAATTTCCGAGTCAATGGGGGTATTTGGGAGCCTCAAGATAGCCTTAAGGAAATAGGTTTTAGAAGATTTAACATATATATTATTTTTTCATATCTTTTTTGTTAAAAATAGCATATTTTCTAGCTAACTCTTATTTCCGCTAGTTTTTTATTTTTTTTACAATTTTAAGTAATAAAACTCTATTATGCCGATTTGCGATAGTTTTATTGATTTTTTAGAAAAAATAACATATTATATGAATATAAGGAGTAAATATGAACCAAATTTTTGAATTTAGAAAAGAATTAAATATAAAGAAAATCATTTTAGTTGTAGTTTTAATTTTACTTATTATACTAGGCGCTATCTTTCTTTTTTCACACATTTCAAATAAAAAAGAAGAAAAAATTGAGGCAGAAAAGCCAAATAAAACCTTTTATGATGAAAACAAAACTATCAGTTTAGAATTCCCAAAAACTTATGGTTTTACTCAATATAAAGCATCTAACAACTATTTAATGGAACTTCGAACAGAAAATAACCTTAATATTTTCGTTTCAAAAAATGATTTAATAGAAAACAAAAAACTTATTGATATAGCCTCAAGTGATATTAAAACCTATGTTAGCGAATTTAAAAGCTCTTCAAATATATCTGAAATAAGCGAATTTGAATTTAATGGAAAAACAGCTTACACCTATTCCCTACACTACTTAAATTCAAAAACACCTTATTATCTTCAAGTAATATGGATAGAAGCTGAAAACTGTTATTATACTTTAGATGTAGAGTTTCCTTTAGATAATCTATCTGATTATACAAACATTATAAATGATATAACAAACTCTTTTATAATTTATTAAACGTAGTTATTTCATACTCACTTTTATTATTTATTTAATACAATTAATGTTAATCTTTAATTTATATAATTAAATTTAGGTAAAAAAATTCCCTAGTGCTATTCTTATATAACACTAGGGTTTATTGTTTTTTATCGTTTTTTTATCTGTAATATTCATGTTAATTTTCATCATTTGCCATAGTTTTTTTATTATTTTGATAATTTATGAAATCAACTAATATTAATTTTAGTAAAGCACATACTGGAACTCCTAAGAACATTCCAAGTGGTCCAAAATAGGCTCCACCCATTGTAACTGCAAAAATAACTAGTATTGGGCTTAAGTGTAATGATGTTCCTAAAATTCTAGGATTTATAATATTTGCATCTATTTGTTGAAGTATTATAACCACAAGAGCTACCCATGCTGCTTTTACAAATCCACCTGTAAACATTGTAATTATTATTGCGATAATAACAGCAACAATTGCACCAAAGTAAGGAATTATATTGAAAGTTCCTATTAAGAATCCTAATAACACAGAATATTTAACATTCATTAAACTCATTGCAATTGAAGTTATTATTCCAACTATAAATACATCTATTAATTGACTTGTGAAAAATGTATAAAAGATTTCATTTGTTTTATTATAGTATTTTGCAATTGTATCATTTGTTTTCTTATCAAACATAGCCTTTGATAAATTTCCTAAAAAGCTTTTTATATCACTTCTCTCTAGCAACATATATATTGAAACAACTATAGTTACAAATGCATCAAATACTAAATTTGTTGCTCCTACTATTCCTTGTATATATGAACTAATATTTTCTAAATTTATCCATTTTATAATTTCTTTTTCAATTCTAATATCTTGAAGCATTCCAACATATTCTTTTATATTCAGTTTGTACAATAATGAATCTTCATCTAAATTATTTAAAAAGTCTATTGCATTATTATAATAATTTGGAATGTTATTTGCTAAATCCATTATACTACTAGAAACACTTGGTAATATAAATTTGAAAGATACAAAAATCACCAAAATTGTTATGATATAAACTAATAGAACACTTAGTCCTCTTGCATGTTTACTTAATGGTTTAAATTTCGCACTTTTAAACTTTTTCTCAATTCCTCTACATGGTATATGCAAAATATATGCCACAAGGAAAGCCATAAGAAATGGCATTAGCAAGTCAAAAAATTTCCCAATTGCTGTAAATATTTCTTCAACACTATCAATTGTTTTATAAACAACAATTGCAGCTACTGCAAAAGAGAACCAAAACAGCCATCTTTTCCATTCTTTATTATTCATATTTTTCTCCCATTTTTATTATGAAATTTTCCAACTTTATTATACATATAATATTTTTCTAAAACAAGCTTTTTCTGCTATTTTAATATACTTTTAACAATTTAATTTGTTTGTAATATTATTTTAGAAAAAAGCATTTTTTATATGATTTATTAAATAATTTTTTTCACCTATATAGACCTCAACAATATCATATCTAATATATTTATTTTCTAAATGATTCACATATATGTAAAACTTGCTAGCTCTAATAATATGTTTGATTTTTTCTTTATTCACTGCTTCTGCCGGTTTTCCAAACTTCTTAGACATTCGAGTTTTCACTTCAATGAAAACATACTCATCTTTATCTCTAGCAATAATATCTATTTCTCCATGAGCTGTATTAAAGTTTCTACTTAAAATCCAATAACCTTCTTTAAGTAAAAAATTACATGCTCTCTCCTCTCCCATTTTTCCAATATCTTGATTATGAAAATTATCTTTTTTAAATTTTAAACAATCGCTTTTTTCTATTATGATTACCTCTCTTTCTTATGCTCTATTTAATTTTATAATTTCCAATTAAATCTTGTTCTACTACTCCTTCAATTTCCATTTTCGTTAATAACTTTATTACTTCTTTAAAACTAAAATTCGTTTCTTGAAGAAGCTCTTCTATACTCATAGACTTCATCTCTAAAATTTCATATATCTTTCTATACTCTTCATTAATCTTTACACTTTTTGAAGTTTTTTTCTTGGTACTTTTCCTCAATCTGTGCTCAAACTGTGGAAAACCAGATATGATATCTTGAATATCTGTGGTTAAAATCGCTCCTTGTTTTATCATCTTATTAACACCAACTCCAACACAACTATCTAATTTTCCTGGAATTGCAAAAACTTTCTTTCCTTGCTTTTTGGCATTATTTACAGTTATACTTGTCCCACTTCTAAATGCTGCTTCAACAACCAAAATCCCTTCTGATAAAGCAGTTACAATCCTATTTCGTTGAGGAAAATTTTCCTTTAAAGGTTTAACATCCTTTTCATATTCAGTAACTACAAGTCCACTTGCTTCAATAATCTTTTCAAACAGCTCTAAATTTTCTTCTGGAAATACATTATCAAAACCACTTCCTAAAACAGCAATGGTTTTACCACTGTATTCTAAACAAGTTTTATGAGCAATGCTATCTGTTCCAATAGCCATACCACTAACAATTGGAATGTTTCTAAAAACTAATTCTCTAGTAAAAAATTCGCAATTCTGTTTTCCATAATCAGTTATTCTCCTCGTTCCAACAATTCCAAAACAATCTTCAAATAATAAGTCTTTATTTCCAATTAAATATAATTGTTTTGGTGCGTTTTCTATTTTCTTTAATTTATCTGGAAACTCATCTTGTGTTAATTTTAAAATCTTATACTTCATAATCCTCCTTAAATCTTATCTAAACTCCTATATTGTATTGCTTCTAAAACATCTTCTGTTTCTATATTTTCTCTTCCGTCTAAGTCCGCAATTGTTCTAGAAACTTTAAGAATTTTAGAATATGCTCTTGTACTCAAATTAAGTTTTTCAATAGAATTATTTAAAATTTCTCTTGTTGACTTCGTTAAAACACAGTATTTTTCTATTAATCCTGGTGTCAATTCAGAATTTGAATATATTGACAATTCTTTATATCTTTTCTGTTGAAGTTTTCTTGCATTATTCACTCTTTCTTTAATTTCACAAGAAGCTTTCCCTTTTCTATCAGACATTTTCTTATAATCTATTTGAGGAACTTTTATATGAATATCAAATCTATCTAGCATTGGTCCACTTAGTCTTGATCTATATAAAATTCTTTGCCTTTCTGTACAAGTACATTCTTTTATTTTACTTCCATAATATCCACACGGACAAGGATTCATGCTCGCAATAAGCATGAAATTACAAGGATACGTGATATTTATTCCAACTCTACTGATATTAACAACTCGATCTTCCAGAGGACCTCTTAAAACTTCTAAAGTATTTTTATTAAATTCTAATAATTCATCTAAAAATAGTACACCTAAATGAGCTAAACTAATCTCACCAGGCCTTGGAATTCTTCCACCACCAATCAAACCGTTTTCTGTAATTGTATGATGAGGACTTCTAAAAGGTCTTTTTGAAATTAAATTTCCTTTATTTAAAATACCAGCAATACTGTGAATTTTAGTTATTTCCAAAGCCTCTTCAAAACTTAAATCTGGCAAAATTGTTGGTAGTCTTTTAGCAAGCATTGTCTTACCTGTGCCCGGACTTCCAATCATTAAGCAATTGTGTCCGCCAGCAGCTGCTACTTCTAAAGCTCTTTTTATTGTTTCATGCCCTTTCACTTCTGAATAATCCAGCAAATCATTTAAAACATCTAATCCCAAATCACCTTCATCAAGTTTTTCTGGAGTCACTTCTAATCTGCCATTTAAATACTCAATAACTTGATTTAAGTTGTCAACTCCTATAACTTCAATATTATTTACAATTGCAGCTTCTTTAGTATTTTCTTTTGGTAATATAACTCTTTTAATTCCATTTTTAGCAGCTTCAATACATATAGGTAATATTCCATTAACTCTATTTAATTTTCCGTTTAAAGACAATTCTCCGACGAATATGGTGGTATCTAAATTATTTGTTTTGACAATTTCCATTGATATTAAAACACCAACTGCAATTGCCAAATCCAAAACGGCTCCATCCTTTCTTATAGTAGCTGGAGATAAATTAATAATATACCTTCTGCTTGAAAGCTCTATCCCACAATTTTTAATTGAAGTTCTTACTCTTTCTTTTGATTCTCTAATATTTGTATCTGGAAGGCCTACTACATCCCAACAAGGCATACCAGGTGAAATATCTACCTCAACATTAATTAAAACACCTTCTAATCCTTGCAAACACATTCCTTTAACAACAGATATCAACTCTTTACATCACTCCTTTTTTATTTTTAATATACTTTTCTTTTTGAAAATTTTTGGCGAACGCCAAGAAAATAAAATTTGAATAAAATAAGTTTTACAAAATAATTTTGCTAATAATACAACGAAAAGTTTTTGGTGTCAATACAAAATCAAACAAAAATTAATTTTTCTAAAAAATTAAATATCTCTCATTCTATATCAATTTATAATAAAGCAAGAAAAAACGCTTAGATTTCTCTAAGCGTTTCTCCTATATTTAGAAACTATTTTTATATAATACGTCTCTTCTTATATTTTCTAATTACAAACAATATTGCTGCGATAATTATTATTAGAATAACTGCTATTGTTCCTAATACGAATATAAATCCTACACCTACTGAAGTAGCTTCTACAACATTTACAATTGCTAATCTGTTCTTCATTAAACCTGTTGGAGGTATTAATGTTACAGTTTCTGTTGCTGCTGTATCTGACTCTAAAGCTGCTGTTACGAATTCAAGTGTACCTATACTTTCATTTGGTGCTACTTTCTCGATATCAGCATTACCAATTGTTGTAGCAAAGTTAGTTCTTCTACCAGTTAATGTTGTAAATTGTACAATCTCTGCTAAGTTTTCATATGACATATTGTCTTTATCTGTTTCAGCAGCTAATACTTTAGAAACTGGTAATTTAATTGTAGCAACTGCTTTATCTCTTTCTGCTTCAGTTTCAACTGTAATTTTTGGTAACAAGAATCTTGATAAATCGTTATTTCTAATGTTGTCGTCTTTAGGACTATTTATCTTAAAGCTTGAATATCTTGTTGAATATGTATCATCTTTAATTCTATCATCAACTGATACAATTAATGTCTTATATTCATATCCTCTACCATTTTGTAATTCTGCTACTGGGTTTGCTGTACTTGTTCTTACTTGATATAGTAATGATTTTAAATCATTAGTTTTTACTCTAGTCCAGAACTTGTCTATTGTACTAGATTGTTCAGACTCTTGTTTATATTCTAGGTTAACATCCACATAGTCAAGAATCTTATCAAATTTCAAGCTTGCAACTGTATCTAAGTTAGATTCTTTACCTGTGAAATATCCATAACCTACATATCTACCAAAGTATGCTTCTTTTTCTTGTTCAGGAGTTAAGCCTTCTGTTACTACTGTTTTTGGTCTTAATCTGTATTCAACTTCTACTCCATCTTGCACAACAGTTCTATACATATCAGATTCAATTACTTTAGCAGCAATTCCTGATGCTGTATAATCATCTGCAGCTTGTGCGGCAACCTTTGGATATGTATTTATCAATTCAATAGCTGCTGGATTTTCTTTGTATCTAATCTCATCTAAGTTTACTGCAATTCTGTCAACTTCACTGTTATTCTCAGCTTCGAATTTGTAAACAATTTGTACTGTACAACCTTGTAAAATATCTTCATCAACTTGTACGAATATGAAACCTTGTTTCTTTTCGTTAGTTAATCTATTTAGTAATTCGTTTGTATATGTATTTGTAATAAATTGTACTAACTCTAAGCCTTTTGATTTTTCTGTATCTAGTTTGTGTGTTGTATTTTCGTTTTCACCTTCTGTTATGAAGAATAAGTCAACTAATGTGTTTCCATCTTCTGTAACTAACTTAACTTCTTCAATTTCTTTAACTAATCTAATTTCAGATTCAGGTCTATATTCAATACCAAAGTCAACATTTGAAATCTTGAATTTTCTTGCATCTCTTTCTTCTTTTTGTATAGCTTGAAGTTCTGAATAGAATATTTCATTAGCTCCTAAAAGTTTATTTGATAAACTTAAGTATCTAGTAAATGTTTGTTGTTTCTCTGTTAATTTTTCAGCTTTTACTAGGAATTCAACTGTCTCTGCTTGCATGTATGTATTGTCTGTTAATATTTTCGCATAGTCTGAACGTTCTTCTGAAGTTAGTTTAGTATTTGGAGTTAATGTAGTACCGTTACCAATACCTTTTAGAATTTCAGCTTTTTCGTTTGTCATTACTTCTGAATAACTATTTACTTGAAGTCTTCTTCTTTCATCATCTCTTGCATCAGATTTTCCAGCTTTTTCCATAATTCCTAAGATTTTATCAACATCTGTTTCATTATCGCTTAATTCTGGATTGTATTGTGTTGATTTATAATCTTGACCATTAAAGATTTGCATGTCTTTTTCTGCAGTTCCTGTAGCTGTATCACCATATGTAAATCTTACAATGTAAGTACCTGGAATAAATCCTGATAGTTTATATGTTCCATCTCTTTCTGTTCTTGTATTTTGTACTTGTTCCCAAGTTACTTGTTGTAATACTTGTTCATAGTAACGTTCGCCTGTACCACTTGGATCTGGCATTTTAACAATTTCAATAAATTCAGCTTTAACACTTCTTATTGGGAAGTCTCTTTCTTCTGTTACTTGAGTTCCAAATCCATCATAGTTCAATTTAACATTTTCATTCATTAAGGCATCAGCCATCTTTGTTCTAAGTCTATTATACTCACCATCACCAATGTATTGAATTTCGTTTCCGCTTCCTAATGTTGTAGTTCTAGAATCATCCCAAACTTTACCTTCTATAATTCTCTCAATCTTAGTTGGAGTTGTGATTTGTCCTTGACCACCCATTATTACGTAATCACCACCACCAGAGGTTGTTGTTGTTACTCCTAATTTAATTTCTACACCAGTTTTATATGTTGTATCATCATATTCTGTTATATTATCTGGTGACTCTCCATTAGCACCTAAGTTACCAACATTTGAGTTTCTATCAACTAGTGATGCTGGTTTATTATCCATATACCATACAGAATATGCATTTACTTGGGCTATATTTTCTATACCTCTATTATATGTTCTTGGTTTCTTAGTTACTGGATCATTTATTTTTAAAGATCTTTGCATTGTTGCTTTTCCAGTTATTTTGTTAACAGTTATTGTTTGAGTATAGGTTCCATAAGCATCTCCAAGTTGTGCAGATCCTAATATTTTTGATGAACTTGTTGTTGTTGCTTCATAAGTATCTACATCCACATCAATTGTTGTTTGATCTTTGTCAAGTGTGTATTTAACATATATGTCTAAATCTTTATCTTCAAGTATGAACTCATTTTCCATACCTGTAATATATAGTTTGTTATAACCATAGTCCTTATAACTAATTTGATTATCTGTAAAGGCTGAGGTTGCAGATACTGTTAGAGGAACTTTACTATGTGTACCACCTGTTGTTGTTTCAATGTAGATTGGTTTTTCACCAATTGCTGTTGAATTTACAACTTTATAATTTCCTTTAACATCTTCTTTAAAGTACCAAGCTTCAATTGTTTTAATTTTTGTATCTACTAAATATCCATTATCATCTTTAGTTTTAATTGTAATTTCATCATTTGGTCTTGCTCCTAATTCGATAAAGTTTGTCTCGTATACATCCATTATTTCACTTATTTTAACTTTTAGCTTATTATCTGTTACATAATCTTTTCCATCATCTTTAACATCATCAGCATCTGAAATTGCTTTGTTGTCAACTGTGATTCTATATGTAACTTCAATATTAAGCTCACTCTCGATACCTTTGTAGTTTCTAACTTCATCTGCGAAATATTGGTCAACTCTGTATTTATAGTCATATTCGTAAATCTCTAAACCATATGCTTTCTTAACAATAAAGTCATTTGCATACTCACCTAATTGTTTTGTTCCACCACCAAGTCCTGCACTTACACCGTTTAGTCCTGGGTTTTGGTTAAAGTCATATTCCATAGACTCACCGTTTATTGTAGTTTTTACTTTATAAACGTCTTTTGTTAATGCAATGTCAACTTCTTCTCTTAGCTCAAGACCTAAATTGATGTATTTTAAATACTCTGTATTTGGAAGTGTTGCACCAGTTCCTTGATAATCATATAACCATAAGTAGTTATCTGCATCTGTTTTATTATTTATAAAGCTTCTTGATCTAACAACTCTACCTTTATCTTCTATTAGTAATGATACATGTTTGTCTTTTTCAAATTTTAATTCTGAAGGATTAGCTTTATTTATATCAAATGCTGAATTATAAGAAATATATTCATATAATTGGTTAAATCTTTCTCTTTCAGATTTTTTCTCATAAGCATTTGAATCTGTTTTGTAAAGATCATTAAAGTTACCATCACCTGTAAGATTTGTCATACCTTGATCTTCAGCAACTGGGTATTTTCCTGTAGAGTAAACTTCTGTACTCTTATATAAAATACCATCATATTCATATTCAATATAGTAATCTATATAGTTACTTGAGCTTGTATAGTTACCATATTCGTCTTTTCCAGTAGCTTTATCAATACGTTGATAAGATTCATTAGGTGAATATGTAATATTTCCATCAGGTGATGTTGTTGCATTAAATGAATCTTCACACCATTCTGGATCACCCATACTATTTCTATCAGTATTTTCATCTACTGTGATACTCTTAGAGAATGTATATAAACCGTCATCGTCAGTTAATGTTGTTCTTACAAGTGTTCCATCTTTCTTATATAGTCTTACAACTATATCAGATTTTCCACCTTCGCCATTACTTATATCATAACGATTTTTCTCTTCATCTGATAGTAAATTGTAATCTTCTGCTTCCATTTGTCCATCTCTGTCTTTATCTAACCAAACTTTACCAGAAATTACTAAATCTTTCATTTTTACAAATTCTGAAGATGTTTCTACATTTGAAGTATTTTCATCATATACATCTGTATGTACACCTGGTTCAGTTTTTACAAGTCTAGCTTCTTCTGCAGGTGAATCTGTATTTTTATCGTTTGGAGAGTTTATATTTGATAATGTTACTAAGTCTGCATGATTAAATAATTTTTCCAAACTCATATTACTTTCAGTAACTTCAACTTCAACATAAAATACTATAAATTCATTTGATTCCAATAAAGTATCTGCTACATGGTCTAATTTAAATTCATGTACATTTCCACCTATATCAACATGGTCTACATATGCTGTAACATCTCTTAACATTGCTCCACTATCTGAATAAATATATGCATGTACATCCAGATATTGTAATCCAGTATGCATTGTTTCTTTTATTTTTGAAACTCTAACTTGAGTAGCCGGTTTATTTCCTCTAATTGATGCTTTATTATTCTTAGTTGGATTTGCTAAATTCTCAAGTTTTATACTGTATATTAATTTATCTGATTTTTCAACTGGTACTGGAGAATTGATTTTTTGATTATATGTCAAATCCATTCTTTGCATATCTTCATTGCCAATTTGATTTCCTGCACTTAATCCATTCTCTATACCATTAGCATTTATTTTTGGTGACTCATCTGTTAGTTTTCTTGCTGCATCTTCATTTGTTTCATGTACCTCTGATTTATATGAACTTAGATATTTATCAATATCAATCTTATAATCATTTAAGATATACCAATCTGAAGATGATATTACATTCACCTTAAAGTCCTCAGTAATAGCCGCTGTATAGTCAGTAACATTACTTGTTCTTATATTCCAAGGAGTTGCAGCTCTACCTCTGTTATAATCATATACAATAGAACCTGGCTTCACATAAGTTTTGTTTTCTTCAATTTTTCCTTTTTCATGTTCTTCAATATCAAAGCTTACTGTAATCGTTGTTACACCATTTCTAGGAATCAATAAATCTTTAAACTCAATTGTAGGTCCTGCTGTATCACTATCCCACTCTGTTGGATAATTTGGCATTGTAAAATGATCTCCCTGAGTTTCAGTTATTTTTGTTCCATATTTTGTATATCCCCAAGCTTCTATTTGAATATCTAAGTTAGAATATTTTTTCGGTAATTCATCTACCAGAGTTATAAACATTTCGTCAACGTTATAATCAAAATCCGCAACCGTATCTCTTTCAGTAACTTTACCATTACCAATTTCGATTTTATATGTTATTCTATCACCATACTCTACATATACAGGACTAGCTTTTTTCAATAATTCTTGTTTCTCATAAATTTCTACCAACTCATCGTATGAGTATTTATTTGTCGAATCTGAATTATAAAATTCATATCCACGCGTATCTTCATTATGTACTGTCGTTGTATCTGTTCCTATGGTATTTTTATGATCTACATTATAAATATATTTATTTAAGTTAACTACATATTTTTTTACAAGCATTTCTTGGTCTTCTTGAACAATGCTTGTTACAACGGGTCCCATCCAAGTATCTTGACTACCTTGCGTTCTGTTAAAATCAATGTTGTTTACACTAACGTCTTGTGGATCACTAAATGCATCTTTCCATTTATAGTCTAAAGATGTTAGCTGTACTGTTGGCGTATTAGCCACAGTTTTACCATTTTTTTCTGAAAATCCCACATCAGTTGTAAAAGTATATTCAAAGAAGAATGCATAACCATTTCCATTTAAAACATACAGTTTCGCATTTGCAGTCCTATCTGCACCAGGTACTGTAATCGCATCTGGTGTAATAACATCAATTTTATCACCACTACCTGTAGTGCTTCCTAAAGCAGAAAACCAACCACCATTTTGATATGTTTCTTCATATCTAGTTTCATAGAATGCATCTGGCGCATCTTCATATACCTCTGGTGAACTTATGTCATCAGCTTTCATTGATTCTGGATATTTAATTCTAACCCAAATCCACATTGGTACAGAATCTGTATGACTTACCACAATTCTATAAACAATTCTGTCTCCAAGCTCTGCCGCTTTTATTGTATTACTTCCCCAGTTAACATCTCCTAATATGTCCTTGTTTTTCCCATCAAAGAAACCATTATCCTCTAAGATTTCTCCTACGTTACTACCTCTACTGAACTCCGCATCCCAACCATGCCATACACAAATGATTGACATTCTTGTATTAATTCTTTCTAGTACTCTTACATTAAATGGCGACTCCAATAATTTCTCTCTTACTTCTGTTTTAGCTGGTTCTTCATTACTAACAATTAAAATTGGTTGACCATATTCTGTAGTTAAATCAGAATTATTTACAATCCAGTATCCATTTTCACATTTTGAATGTCCATGAACACATAAGAATAAATCTGTATGTGAATGACTATGTCCCGGACATTGGCAATAGCTTCCACAATCATGGTTTCCTGCACAAATACAACCATCACATTCATAAGACTCAGTGTGACTCTTAGAACATGTTTCATTTGCACTTAAGCTACAATCACAAGGCGTACTTCTCGTGTGCCCACTACATTTTCCACTACATCCACATCCATCAATTGAGTGGTTTTTTGGGCAATCATGTGCAGATTCTGTTGGAGCTCCTGATGTATTACATGTCCATGTATGTGTACATGATTGAGTCCCACCTGTTGAACTACTTGCATGTGATGCCCAAGGACAACATCCAGTTCTATTTGTACAACTATAAGTTGAACATTTTGTTGCATCTGTAATTACATCTCCACCACCAGAATATTCACTTTTATTAAATTTAATTGTTGATTTTGAGGCTCTACTAATTATTACATCACCTTTACCCGTACTTTCTGTTTCTCTATAAGTAAATGTAATACTTGTTAATATAGATTCTGCTGATCCGCATAAACTAACTGGAACTTCTATATAGAAAACTGAATTAGGTAATGGGAATGGATAATCAACTGTATAATCTCCATTTTCATCTTTTATTTTAACTTTTAAATGTTCTGTTGTAGCTTTCGCAGCTCCTTTCACCAATTGCTTAGAACCTGGTTCAGTAAATCCATATCCATCTTCATATTCTCCTGCATTTACACCTTCAGTATTATTATCTATAATCGGTTTATATAAAATTTCAGCTTCTTTTCCATTTAATGTTGTTTTAAATTCTCTTGAAGCATCTCCTCTAACATCATCTTCTATTTCGTATACCACTGGAACTTGATTATACCAATCTTTATATACTATTGAAGCACCAATTTTATCATCAGCAACTACATTACCAGAACCATCTAAAACTGTTCCATCCTCAGTATGTATAAATTCCTCACCTTCTTCTCTAGCTACAATTGGTATTTCATTTTCATCAATTGTTACACTACCACCTACAATTCCGGCTACAACATGTGGCCATTCTAAATCTTTATTAGAATATTCAGCAACATGTTCTGAAAAAGCATATGCATAATCGCTCATTTTAAATGGTCCAATTCTTATAATACCATCTGAAATGATTTTTTGCGTTTCTAATTCTTTCTTTAGTCCTTCTTCCATATTTGCTAGAACTTCAGAAAAATCATCATCACCATAACTATAATATGCAGACCCAGCTTGAGTTCTATCTTCAACCGAAGAACCCACTCTAGGATGAGTTACTTTTGGTTCAGTACCATGATCTGGTTTTTCAACATTCATATATTGTTCAACAGCGATACCTGCTTTATGTAATGTTTCTTCTTCAAGATAATGACAACTTCCATGTTGCCAACAAGAATCTTGTAACTCTCCAGTAAATCCCCATAATGCATTTTGTTCTTCTGATGGACTATTTACACATCCTGTATTATCATTAAAAGATATAATATATGGAATTCTATGATTATTATTATATTCTTGATAATGAACATTAATACTATGTAAATTTCCACTATAAATTTTTATAGCATTGAAATTTGAATATACTGTTTTTGTTCCCGGATCATGGCAACAATCTCCTTCAGTTCCAGCTTCATATACAGTTTTCCAAACAGTAGGACTTGTTTTTAATACAGGATCAGTTCCATAAGCTACATCCTTATCAAAAACAACTTTTCCAGTCGGGTTAGTAGATGCATTATAATATAAATTATAACTTCCACCATGATTTACATTCATGAATTGTCCATAATAAAAACGAAGAGATTTATAATGTTTTACACAGAAAATACCATTAATTGTATAAACATTATTTTTTATATAGTCTTCTGGGTATGGATCTCCTTGACCCAATTTATTCATTTCTGTAAAATTTGTATTTATACTATTAAGAAGAGCATCGGTTGTAGTCGTTGTTGTTGAATGTGTATAAGTTTTAACAACATCTCCAACCCTGTCTTGTATATTTACAAGCTCATCTCCAAATACAGCGGCGTTTGATATGTAGTTTATGCCTAATGCTATGCCTGCTATTATAATTATTGAAATTATTAAAAATTTAATTTTTCTATTCATATCAACCACCCCCTTACTTATATATCCTTTTAAAGATTTTCTTAAATTTCATTTTCGAGTCCTTATCTTTAGATTTAATATAAATTTTCTTATTAGTTGCAATTATAATAATTGATGTAGTTATTACTATTGCTGTAATTATATGAGGAGTATAACCTGTTTTTACTAGAATTAATACTACTTGAGTATCTGAATTCATTTCTATATTTTCTTTAAGTTCTTTTTCATTTATAGCTTCTGCTATTAATGCTTTATTACTTACAGCTCCTGTATTTTCTTCATTCATATACTTAGTTAATACTATTTCTAATTCAACTTTTTCTCCTGGTTTTATTACTTTATCTTTTAATGTTTCGTTGTAAAGTTTTCCGTCCTCTCCTAAATACCAGCCTTCATTTCTTTCTTCATCAAATGTCATTCCTACTGGTAAGATGTCATTAATCATAGCTGCATAACCTTCAACATTTCCGATGTTTTCAACTACAATTTTGTAACTTAAATCAACAACTGCTTTATTTAACTTCTTAGCTGCAATCTCTATTTTTGCTAATTCTAAGTCTTCAAAATCATATTCTTCTTTCTTATCGTCTATATTTATAACTGCTTTTGTTACATATTTATTAATTGCTAAATTGAATTTTTGTTTTATTGCTAAACCTAAGTTGATATATTCAATATTTGCATTTTCTACTGTTAATTCATTAGATGTTGCTTTACCAGTTTCAACTTCAATTGCTTTTGATGATAATGCAGAATTTACTTTAGCTTGGTTATAAGTTGTAGATGTATACATTTCTCCATCGTATTTAATAACAACTGTATATTCTCCTTTTTCAACTTCTGAGAAGTTGTAGAAACCTATACTATTTGTTGTAGTTAAAGTTACTAACTCAGTTCCTCTATATAATTGAACTTCAATATCTTTTAATAATTCTTCATCGTCATCTCTTTGTCCATCTTCATCAGTGTCAACCCATACTCTACCTGAAATTGAATATTTTTCCACTTCAATTGGTTCTTGTACTTCTTGTTTTTCTTCCTCAGGTTGTTCTTGTTTTACTTCTTGTTTTTCTTCTTCAGGTTCTTCTTGTTTTACTTCATCTTGTACTTCTTGCTTTTCTTCTTTAGGTTGTTCTTGATTTTGTACTTTATTTTCTACTTTCTCAGGTTCTTCTTTTTCTACTGTCATATTATCTTGTTTTACATCTTCTTTATCTGAAGTTTCTGGTTTTTCTATTAATTTTCCTTGATTATCCTCAACAGGAGGAGTTGGTTCTTCAGTAGGATTTTCAATAGCATCTTCTACTATATCTGGATTTTCAACTATTGTTACAGCTTCTGATTTCAAAGTAGCAATTTCTTTTTCTCCATGTTTTACAATCATAATGCTCTCAATTATTTGTTCTTTATTTTCTTCTGCCAAGTCTTTTGCTTTACCTTCTAATATAACTTTTACACTTCCATTATTTGCTAAACCATATACATTAGTTACAATTCTGTCACCTTCTAAAATTCCACTTCCTGTACTTGCCCCTTCATAACGAACTTTTACATCTGTTAAATATTCTGAAGGTATTGTTTCTATTTTAATTAATGAAGCAGGTCTTTCTCCTTTATTAATTAAATTTATAACAAATTGTACACTTTCTCTTTCTCTTACAGAATCTATATTCAATTTTTCTAAAGAAGCTTCAACTATACCACCATATAATTTTGTATATAGTTCTAATCCTTTCTCTTCTTCAATACCATCTGCATTAATAGTAAATACTGGTGCTACAGGTTCTTCAGCTCCACTTGATACTGTTGCATCAACATATAATTTAAAACCACTTAAATTATAAAGTGTGTCTACCTCTACTTTAACTTCATGTTCTTCTTCATTATATACTGGAACAATTTCTTCATTGATACCATCAACAACTATTGATGAATCTTTATAATGTAGTTCTTTTGGTAATTTCACTTCTATAATTACATTAGTCAAATCTTTTTCTGATACATTAGTTGCTTTAAATAAATATCTAATACTGCTATTATCTTCTAATTTACCAAAATATTCAGCTGATACATCTGTTATTATATTTGAATCAACTAGTTTATTTTTTACTGAATTTGTTTCTGTTTCTATTGCAAAATTATTTACTTTTACAGTTGCTTTCGCTTCAACAATTGGATTAGCTTTTTCCTTATCACCCATGTCTTTTGTCTTAGCAATAAATTTTATTTCTTGTTCTTCTCCAGGTTCTAAAGAATCTATTTTAATACTATGTTCATCATTTCCTACTACATAATAGCCAGCTGTGTTTGCATCTTTATGAGTGTCACTAGCCTTTAATTCTACAAATTCTGTATTATTTGGTTTTTTAGCAACTACATCTACTCCTTCAGCAGTTACACTTCCTGTATTTTTAACTTTAACTGTATAATTTAATAATTTACCTTCTTTTATTTCTGCTCCATCACCAATGTCTACACTCATAGAAGCTTCAATTCTTGGTCCTGGTTCAGTTTCTAATCCTACTTTATCAGCTGTTGTTGCTTCATATACTATTGCATATTCAGTATGATTATTATAGTAAGCTGTAAATGTTCCATAAATTTTTCCTTCATATGGTAGGTTTGCAGGAATTTCTACATTATATGAATAACTTAAAATTTCTCCTGCATTAAATGTTCCTTCTGGAACTATTAAATAAGATCTAATTTTTGAAATATCTTCTACTGTTTCTACCCAACCATTTGAACCATCTTTTAAATCTCTTGTTGCATTTTCATTTGTTGAATAATAAATTTTTGCTTTTATTTTATTTTCTGGATCTTCTTCAATTAAGCTTATCATTGGTATTGTTAATGTAGATCCTAAATCTTTTCCTGTTTCAATATGTTTATTTCCTTCGAATGGAATTCTACCAACTATAACCATATCTGTACAATCATTTCCTGTGTTGTTTAATGTTGATATTCTAATTTTTGCTTTTTGTGCAGGTTGTCCTACAGAAAGCATATCTTTTACTTCACCTTGTTTTACTGATTTTAATACGCTTGATAATCCGTCATAGTTTTCTATAGAATTTATTGCTATTAATCCTACTGGTGCTTGATATTCAATAACTACTGCATCATAACCATTTGTAGGACTTACAATATTTCCTGGTATTAATTTATCAATGTTCCATTCTGTTTCTGCTTGATAATTTGTTGCTGCTTCATTAAAGTAGAATAATCTAATTTCATCATGTTTTCTTGGTGTTGCTTCATCTACTTTAATATTTGCATTAATTATTATATTTGAACCATTTGTTAAGTTTGATTCACAGAATGATTTTTGTACTCCTTCAAGTTCTAATTTTAATCTTACTTCACCATTTTGAGTAAATGTTTTGAAGTCGCTTACTCTTAATCCATCTTCATGGAATAAGTTCATATTTTGAATTTCAACTTCTTTAATATATCCTGGGAATACTATTTCAAAAACTGGATTTTTATATAAATCGCTTGTTTCTAAATGGTTATTTAATTCAATTTTCAATTCAACATTATAATTATCTTTTACTGTTGATAAGTATTCTTTATTGATATGTAAGCTTGCTTCTGTTTTACTTTCGCTAAATAATTTTTCTGTTTGAACTTCTTTTAATGAGAATCTTTCTTCCATATCTACATATTTTACAGAAGCTTTTGCTTTACTAACTATTTTTTCAAAGTTATTGAATTCTACTAATGAATAATTGCTTTTTGCAATTACTTTTACAAATTCAATTGTTATATTTCCGTTTGTTTGAATGTTGTTAACTCTGATTTTTGCTTGTTTTACTCTTTGTGTAATTTCTAAATCACAACCATCTTGATTTGTTGTATTTTCTTTTGTTAATGTATGTAATACATTGTCGTTTTCGTCTAATAAATCAATTGTTGTTCCTTTTTCTAGCATTTCTTTAATTTCTGAATAATATAATTTTACTTTTTTGTACATTATATCGCTTGATGCATCAAATTCATTATTTTCAGCATCTACGTAAACATCTTCAAATCCTTCTATTCTAATTTCTTCTAGAAGATCACTTGTTAATAAGTTTACATTTAATATTGTAGAGAATTCTGTCTCATATTGTACTTCTGCGTTGTAGTTTGCGTTAATTCTACCTTTGTTTATTTTTTCTTCTGTTGCTGATGCTGTGTATGTTATTAATTCTCCAGCATCTATAGCTTTTTCTTGAGTTTCTTTTAATGTTTTTTCATAAACTTTATTTGAATTTGAATTATATTCTTCTACTTTAACAACTACATCTTTTTCTAGTTCTATTGTTTCTGTATTGATGTAGTCTTCATATCTACAAACTACAGTAAATTTATCATCACCTTGAGATACCATTGCATTTTCATTTCTCACTGTGATTTGCATTTCTCCAGTTGCTTCATCATATGACCAATTATCATTTGTAAATACTACTTCATTTAATTCTTGACCACATGTTGCCATTAAGTTTTCTGCTCTAACATTTACTGCTGTAGGTAATTTATCATTTATTTTAGGGATTATAAGTTTGATATTTGTTTCTTTAATAGGTAAGTAATTAGGGGTTGTAATTGCTCTTCTCACAATTACTTCGTTAGTAACTATTGTTCCAACATTTTCACCAACTGTAAATGGTGACACTTTAACGTAGTTTGAAATCACATCCACTTCTTTAGAATATTCCCAACCTAGAGTTACTTCATCTTCATAAGCTATTTCAAGAACATCTAAATTTTTGTTGATGTAATTTCCTTCTAATTTTATATTGATATTGTTATACAAATCTTCTACTTTAATTGCTTCACCTTGTTTATATACAATGTCAACATAGATTTTTGTATTTTCAATAACATTATTTAATTCGATTTCGTTTTCGTTAACTACTAAAATTTCTTCAATTAAAGTAGTTTCAACGTCTTCAGTTTCTTCTGAAACTAACAAGTCAGATAAACCATTTCCGGTTTCTGGTTCGTCTGTAACATCTTCAACTTGTTCAACATTTTCTTCTTTTTCAGTTTCAGGTTTTTCTTCTACTGGTTTTTCTATTTCTTCTGCTTCTGGTTCTGGAGTTTCTGTAACTGCATTGTCAGTTACAATATTTTCTTCTGCTGTATTATCTATAGCAGGTTCTTCTTGTAGGATATCTTCAACTGTTGATCCTTGTAATAAATCTCCTAAACCACCTTTAACATTTTGAAGTGTTGATTTAGTTCCTTCTGTTAAAAAGCTACGTCCAGAAAGTCCTTCTGCTTGTTCTTCTTCTGTTGTTTTTTCTGGTACTACTGGTTCTGTTGGAAGAATTTCTTCAACATCTTGAACCATTTCAACTTTTTCAGCCGAATCAAGCTCTGGTGCTTGTTCTTTTTCCTCACTTTCTACAGTTATTCCTTGAATTCTGAAGTTATTTTCATTTCCATTTGAGAAATTAAATTTTAAACTTCCAGATTTCAAATACCCCTCAATCAAAGGAGTTACTTCAACGGTTAGTCTGGCAGTATCATTTACATTCAATACTTTTGTTTTTTGCGCAGCATCTTCATCGAAATAAGCTTTTAGCTCTATTTCGTCTTTTCTAAAGAAATTTGCGCCGAATAAAAATCCGGTACCTTCAGTTGCTATGGCTTGCAATGGTAATCCATAGTTCACAAAAGTAATTGCAAATACTATTGCCATGACTAAAAATTTTTTAAATCTCTTTGTCATATCAAACTTCCCCCTTCTCTACTTATTTGTGATTCACAATAATTGGCTATTATACCCATTATTATTAATATATAATATACTAAACCTATTTTAAAATTTTGTATATACCACAAACTCCCTTATATAAGTAGTTTCCCGTCTTGCGTACTACGGAACTACATTTTCAAAGTTTGAAACGTCAAATATTAAGTTTTGATTAAATTTTTGTGTTTTTTCGAAAAATTTGTAAAAAAAATCACAAAACTTATATTTCCCTAGCGATTTTAAAATTTAATGGTTTAGCTAAGAAAATATACTTTTGAGATTCCAGATATACAATATTCATTTTTTACTTCATCATCTACTTACAAACAAATGATATTATTTTCAGAGTATATACACCTGGAACTCTCCAATTTGTATACTTCTTAAAAAAGAGCATAGTTATACATATTATTATTATACCACAAATGCAAGTTTTTTTCAATATTATGTTAATCATTTTGTGCATTTTTTTACATAATTACCTTCTTATTTATATATATAGTTTTTTGGCAAACAAAAAAAGCCTTAAAACTAGGCTGTTTCCTAATCTCAAAGCTTTTTAAATCATTTTATTGATATATATGACATTCTAAATTTCTTCTTCCAAATATTAGTGCTGATGAGTGAGATCCCATATAAATATCTATTTTATTATTCGTTATTGCTCCACCTCTATCTTCTACAACAAACCAACCACCGTTTGGTTTATCAGCTAGAGCTGGAATATATATTACAGTTCCTATTGGATAACCGCTTCCTGCAGCTATTGTGTACCATTCTTTTGCTGGTGCACCAGAACTTGTAATTCCATTTGTTTTACCACAACAAATCATACATGCACAATATGCTGAAGTGTTTAAGTTTGTTACTGTTGGAGTAACTCCTGCAACACTTGCTGCTATTGCTTCTGGAGACATTGCCGAATCTCTTCTTCCTGCTCTTGAAACTATTTTCGTTGAAATTTGAATAATTTTATCTACCGGTTCTTTAAGAATTTTTTCTGATATTACGTTTCTTTCAATTTCTTGTTCATCTTGGTATCTGACCTTGTATTTTATCTCTTTTAAGCCGTTAACGCCTTGTTGTAGCACTGTATCTTTAGTTTCAGTGCCTTCTCTAGAGACATCTTTAGTTATTGTTTCATAAGGTATTTCAACTTGTTCTACAATAATCTTTTCTGTAACGGTTACATATTTTCCAAGTAACTCCTCTGTTGTAACACTTTCAACTTCCTCAGCAACTATTTTTTTAGCTTCTGTTACTTTTGAAATTGTTATTTTCTTTGAAAAATCTATTACAGAATCTTGATCTGGATATACAACTTCATCTGGTAAAACGATTATATGATTTTCTGATAAGATTTCTGAAACCTTCACTTTGGAAGTCATTACTGTTGTTTCATAATCTTCAGGAAATACAATAGTTACATAGTTTACATCAGATTTTGAAGCTTTAACCCCTATTGAGAATATACAAATTAAAATAATACTTATGAAAACGATTTTTCTAATTATCTTAATAGAAAATCTTTCTTCCATACAATAGCCCCCTTAATTTGCAAAAGTATTATATAATTAAATTATATGTTTGTCAATTTAAAACATGTCCGTTAATAAAATAAGCCCAACTTAAAAGTTAGGCTTTAAATATTATTTTTTATTATATTAACTTAAATTTTTAAGCGCTTCTATTCTTTCTTCTATTCCAGGGTGTGTTGAAAAAATACTACTTTTGTCTACTTTCCTTTTATCTTTAAATGGTGTAACTATATACATATGCGCATTACTATCGCTTGCAACCTTCATTTCAGAATCATCTGAACTTATTTTTCTAAGTGCTGAAATTAATCCATCTGGATTTCTTGTAAATGAGATTGCTGTAGCATCAGCTAAGTATTCTCTTCTTCTTGAAACTGCAAGTTGAATTAGTTTTGATACTATTGGTGAAATTATTAAAAATATTAACCCTATTATCATCAATATTGCATTGCCTCTATTATCGTCATCATCATTGCTTCTATGAGCTCTAAATGCGATTCTAGTGAACATATCTGATAGCATAATAACAAATCCCACCATTACACTTACAACCGCTGATAATCGAATGTCGTAGTTTTTAATGTGTGCTAATTCGTGAGCAACTACACCTTCTAATTCGTAGTAATCTAATTTATTTAATAATCCTGTTGTTACGCATATTACTGCATTTTCCGGATTTCTTCCTGTTGCAAAGGCATTCGGTTGATTTGATTCTACTACATATAATCTTGGTTTTGAAGTTAATCCAGATGTAATCATTAATCCTTCTAAAATGTTTGTTAGTTGTAAATCTTCTTCCCTCGTTGCTGGTCTGGCTTTTACAGACGCTAAAACAACTTTATCACAATTATAATATGTTGCCACTGTAGAAATTATAGAAAATATTAATGCTATAAAAATTGAATATTCACTATAACCAAAGGCATGACATATATAATAAATTATTAATGTTATCATTGTTAAGAAAATAAAAACAACAACTCCTGTTTTCATTTTATTTTTCTTTATATCATCATACATACTTTTTACCTCTTTAAAATTGATAAAAAGCGCTATCTTAACCAGATAACGCTTCTTTAAAATTATTTGCTAAAATCAACTTTTACATTTTGTCTAGCTTCTTCTGAATCTGTTTTAAATAATTCTTCTGGTTTGAAATGGAACAATGATGCAACTAAGTTTGTTGGTACAACTTCTAGTTTTGTGTTATACATTGTAACACTATCATTGTAGAATTGTCTTGCATAAGAAATTTTGTTTTCTGTACTTCTTAATTCTTCTTGTAATTCAGAGAAATTTTGGTTAGCTTTTAATTCTGGGTAGTTTTCAGAAACTGCCATAATTGTTTTTAAAGCCCCTGATAATTGGTTGTCTAATTCAGCTTTTTCATTTATTGTTGTAGCGTTTGCCCAAGATGTTCTAAGTTCAGTTACTTTTGTTAATGTTTCATTTTCATGTTCCATATAACCTTTAACTGCTTCAACTAAGTTTGGTATTAAATCAAATCTTCTTTGTAGTTGTACATCTATTTGGCTCCATGCATTTTTTACTTTATTTCTTGATTGAACAAGTCCATTATACATTCCTATAGCAGCAAGCACTATAACAAGAATAACTATTAATGCTATTACCATATTCTTTTCCTCCATATATAAAATTTATTACATTATATCAATATACAAAAATTAATGCAATACCTAATTTTATCAGCTTTAAAGCAAAAAAAAAAGAGATAGCCTTTGCTATCTCTCCAGGGATTAATTAATTATTTTTAAGAAAATATTATATATCTCTATATTTCATATATCTATTATAGCTTACATATGCTAATATAATTAACATTATTGCTGGTATTAAAATTACTTTAGCACCTGCAGCAGGTAATTTTGCACCTGAAACAGAGTTATCTGAAGCATTTGTGTTACCACTTACATTTTTGTTTGTGTTTTTATTTGTGTTTTTATTTGTGTTCTTATTTGTATTTTTGTTTGTGTTTTTGTTAGTATTTTTATTTTCATTTTTACTTTCATTTTTTGCTTCGTTTTTTGTTTCGTTTTTAGCTTCATTTTCTGCTACATTTTTGTTTTCATTTTTTGCTTCGTTTTCGTTTGTAGCATTATTTTCGCTATTTGTATTGTTTCCATCTTCTTCATCTGAAGTAACAGCTTTTACTGTTAATTTAACATTTTTTGTCATTTCTTCAGATTCAGCAGAATCAGCTGTTGTTACAAACATAGAATATGAAATTGCTTCTTCTACTTCACCAATTGTTGCATCTTCTTTTACTTCAAATTCAACTGTTAATAATTCTGTATCTTCTGTTAATCCATCTTTGAAATCGATAACAATTCTAGAATCATTTCCACTTGTTGGTTCTCCGTTAAATGCTACATATGATGTTGATGTAGGAATTTCATTAACATCTGCATTTGTTAGGTCTTCTACTTTTAATGTTTCATTACCTATTTTTACAGTGTTTCCCTCTTCTTGTTTGATATTATCAACTGTTATTGGTTCAATAACGTTTTCATCATAATTAATATATCCAGAAATACTTTGGATTTTATTTTCAGCATCTACATCTTCTAAAGATAAAGTTACTTCTACTTTATCTCCTCTAAATGCAGTTGCTTCTGCTACTGAAAGTGTTATTGTTGTAGTAACTGCAGCATAAACACTTGTTGAAATTAACACAAACGCAATTAATAATTGCAATAATATTAACTTATTTTTTTTCATAATTATCATTCTCCTCATTTGCTAATACAATACAAGGATACCATTTCTTTTTTTAAAATGCAATACCTTTTTTTGTTAAATATGACTTTTTTGTCGTACTTAGGCGATTATTCATCGCCTAAATACTATTTTTACTATTTTACATAGTTTAAGTCATATCCTTTAACTTCAGCTCTATGATATAGTAATAATTTTGAGTCAGCGATGTTAACGCTTCCGTCATTATTAATATCTGCAGCTTCGAATGCATCTCCAGCTAATGCTGTGATTTCGTTTCTGTGAGCTTTGATTAATATTGAATCTAGTGAGTTAGCTACTCCGTCACCATTTACGTCACCGTTTACGATGATTTCATATACTACTAAATCTCCGTTTGGATCTTTTACAACTTCACCATTTTCATCTTGTAATTGTACATACATACCTGTAGCTACATTTCCAGATGTGATTGTTTCTCCATCTCTTTTAATAACTACATTGTATTCTTTACCATTTAAGAAGATTGTTTCGAAATCTTCTACTGGTGTTTTTGGACTAATTCCTGTTAAGAATTCTTCTCCAGCGTCATATCCTAATTCTGCAGGGTCAACAACATCTACTGTTGTATCTCCTGGAGTTGTTGTTCCCTCTCCACCTTCATCTGGTGTTGTTGTTCCTTCTCCACCTTCGTCTGGTGTTGTTGTTCCTTCTCCACCTTCGTCTGGTGTTGTTGTTCCTTCTCCACCTTCATCTGGTGTTGTTGTTCCTTCTCCACCTTCGTCTGGTGTTGTTGTTCCTTCTCCACCTTCATCTGGAGTTGTTGTTCCCTCTCCACCTTCATCTGGTGTTGTTGTTCCTTCTCCACCTTCATCTGGTGTTGTTGTTCCTTCTGCAGGAACTACTGTAACATCAATTGTTTTTGTTATTGTTGTATCAGCTTCTGGATGTGCAACTACTTTAATTGTTGTAGATGTTTCGTCTGCTCCTACTGTTAATAATCCTGTTTCATCTATTTTTGTATCTGCACTTGTGTTTCCTTCAACTGTATATACAACTTTTGTACTAAATAAGTTTTCACCTGTAACTTCTCCTGTAAATTGTACTGTTTCACCAGCATTTACAGTTACGTTTTCTGATGGGTTAACTGCGAATGTAGAAACTGTTCCAGCTACTACTGTATAGTTAACTGTGATTTTTGATCCATATCCTATACAGTAATCTTCTACTGCAGCGTTTTTATCAATATTTTCAATATCAGCTACTGCTGTTTGTTTTCCTAATTTTGATACATTAATTAACATATTTGTTCCGTCAGCATTAATACTTCCGTATTCACTATTCATACCAAATGCAGTTCTCTTTGTATCAATTGCTTTTAATTGAGTAAAGATTTTTGTATTTGTTAAGTCAACACTTATTGTTTTTACTGATGGATTGTAGATTATTGGTTCTTCTATGTTAATTGTGATGTTTTGTTCTTTTAAGTCTAATACGAAGTCGTCTGTATTTGCTAAATATTCACCATAGTTACCATTTGTTATTCCATCTAAGAATAATTGGATTGATCTGATGTCTGAAATTTGGTTTTCAGATAAATTTAAGTATGCTAAATCATCAAAGAATGTTGAGAAATCGCTTGAATCGATATCTATTTTTCCTGAGATATTGTTTTTACTTAAATCTAAATATGTTAAATTTTTCAATTTAACAAATGGATCCATTGTTTCGATTCCATTATGTGATAAACTTAATTTTCTTAAGTTTGGTAATAATGACCAATCAATGCTTTCTACATCTGAGAATGCACAGTGATCAGCATTTAAATCTACTAATGATTTTAATTCTGTAATTCCTTCTAAGTTGTCTAAGTGTCCATTTTCAGCAATATTTAATTTTTTAAGGTCTGGTAATTGAACATATCTTTCAACATTACCATTTAATAATTTTTTAGCTAAGCTCATTAATTGTTCATATACAACTAATTCACCTTCTGTACCAAATGTTCCATTAACTTCTTCAGCTAAATAGATTTCACTAACTATATCTTTTGATATACCATCAGCACCATCTAAAGCAGCTTGTGCTTGTGTGAAATCTCCTGTTGAACCTTCTGGTATAACTAAATTTTCTAATTCTTCATCTGTATAGTTTTCTACTGTATATTGAATGTCTGTAACTGGAAGATATTCTCCTGATGTTATAGAGATTTCTTCTCCATATGTATATGTTCTAGCAGCATAATCAATATATGCAGCTGTAACATCATCAAAGCTTGCTTCCATTAAAAGATCATCTTCTAAGAAATCTAAATCAGCAACTTCACCTTTAATTCTTGCTAACATTGCTTCTTCATAATCTGCTGGAATATTTTCTAAGTTTAATTCTTCAATTCTTCTTTCTAAATATTCTTCAGCATAGCAGATTCCTGAAGCTGTCTCTTCGTTCATTCTTTTAATTAAACAGTAATTTGCAAGTTCTGAATATAATCCTATCATTCTAAATTCTTTTAAAATGTGTTTATATCCAGCATGGCTATATCCGTTTTCAGAAGCTTTTGCAAAATATTCTGCTACTGGTGTTTCTGAACCATCATCAATATATGTTTGTATTCCTGGGAATACAGCTAATAATAATTCCATATCTAATCCAGATAAAGCTCCTGCAGATTCTAATCCTGTAACATATGAAATTTGTGCTTCACCTAAAGCTTTTGCTGTTTCATATGTTTTTACTTGTTCTGTATATGTTTCATATTCAGAATAAGTCATATAATTAACATCTTCTGTTAAGAATGTTGTTATTTTATATTCATTATTATATTCATTATATAAATATCCTAAATATCTATATGCTTCTGATAATAATGCTGCGATATTTGTTGTTGTAAGATCTGTACTTCCTTCAACTTTCATATCTTCAGCTAGGTCATCTAATAAACCATTTACATGTTTACCTTCTGTATCTGTATAACCATATAATTTTTTGAATTCTTCTGTTAAAGCATCTGATTTTTCTTTTAATTGTGTTGCATAGTTTTCATTTTCTGCTGCTGGTGTTAATTTAGATGCTTCTCTTAATATTTCAATGATTCTTCCTGTTGTATCTGTTCCTGCTGTTTCTTCAACATTGTCCATAATTCCTTCAATTTCAGAAATTATTTCACTTAAGTTTCTATCTTCATCATTTTTTAATATATCTAAATAGTTTTCAACAACTTGTGCTTCCCAGTAATCTTTTTGTGCTTGTAATTCAGCTAGTTCTTGAATTCCATCTAAATAGTTATAGCTTAAATTTAAATCTGATGTTAATCCTACAAAATATTGTAATCCTTCTAAGTATTGGATTTTTTTACCATCTAATATTAAAGAAGTGATTTCATTTGTTAAGATGTCATCATTTATAACTAATGTATAAGCATCATCATATGCTGCTACATACATTGTATCTCCAGTATCTTCAGATTTAAATGGTGTTGTATATCCATTTCTTGTTGTTACTGTACCATTTGTTTTATCTGTTATTTGAATTGTTGCTGGTGTTAAAGTAACATCTTCAACCAATTCTCCAACTGTTACATCATCTTCATATACATATAATTTCATTGTATTTGCATTATAATAATATGAAGGTTCTGTACTTCCATTTTCTGTTAATACTTGATATTCAACTCCATCAACTGTTGCTGTTTCATATGTATATTCTACATAGATTGTATCTCCATTCATATCTACTACGTATGGATAGCTTGATAATTCTCCATTAACTGTTTGTCCACCTGTTAATTGTTCTTTAATAGCATAATAAAGATTTTCATCAACCATTGTTATAGCTTCTCTAGCAGAATTTTTAACAACAACATAAACATTGAATACTGATTCATATAGTGGGTTTTCTGAAGCTTTGTTTAAGTTACTAGCTAATCCAGATTCACCTTTTTCATCTACTATAGAAATAGTATATCTTAACATACCATAATATGGACTACCATTTGAATCAGCAACTGTTACTGTTAATGATTTTGAGTCTGGTCCTACTTTATATAAATCAGCAAATTTTGCATAATCTATATAAGGTAATTTTAAAGTCTTTAATAAAGATTCTTCAATTTTTAATGTTGGATTTGTTTCTGTATATCCTTCTTTTGTTTTCCAAACTGATTTAAGATCTCCAGCAAGACTTAAAATTTCTGGTACTTCTACTACTACTGTTTCTGGTACAGTAACATTTTCATCTACTGTATTCATATCAACAGTAACTACTTTATTAACAATTTGTCCTGTTAATAATATAGTACCATTATCTGTGTTAAATAATCTTTCCATTGTAGCTGGAATATCAGCAACACTGTCTAAGTGGTTTTCTGATAAATTTAAATGTACTAAATTTGTTAAGTTATCTAATACACTTAAATTGCTTTCCTCTCCACTGTAAAGATCATTTGATGATAATACTAAGGTTTCCAAACTTGTAAATTTGTCTAAGTTTGTTAAATCATTAATACCTTTTCCGGCAAGATCTAAACATTTAACTTTAGCAAGTTCTTCAGCACTTATGTATATCGTGTGAGTACCTTCATTAACTTCAAATGCAACGTCACCGTTATCAACACAATTGATAGCGTCAACAACTGCATAGAATAAAGTACTGTTTAGTTGAATCCCTTCACCTTCGGCTGCATATACCGTGAATAGAGGCATCATGCAGTTCAATAGCATAATTGTAATTAATGCAATTGAGATTAACATTTTCCTTTTCATAATAAATCCTCCCTGTTAATTTTGCCTGAATATTTTCATTAGCAACATAATAGCATTTAGTTTTTTTTTTGCAATAGCCTTTTTTTTCCACTTTTAAAAACCGCCTTCAAACTCGCTACGGAAAAACCTTTAGGGAGTTTTTCCACAAGATTGTTAAGTTTTTATTACTTTTTTCCACATTTTTTTGACTTTTTCTACGAAATAAATACTTTCGAGTATTTTTTTATCCAAAATTTTCTTTAAATTTTTTTAAAATTTTTCTTGACATTTTATTTTTTATAAACTATATAACATAAAAAACGACCTATAATACTTAATGTACTATAAGTCGTTTATGTTATATTTCAAAAATTTTATTTGCATTTTCATAAGTTATCTTGGCCACTTCTTCTAATGATAGTCCCTTTATTTCAGCCACTTTAGCAGCTACTAGTTTAACATTTCTTGAATCATTTCTTTTACCTCTATATGGCTCTGGTGATAAATATGGACAATCTGTTTCAATTAATAATTTATCTAATGGTACCAAAGACACACAAGGTTCTGATTTTGCATTTTTAAAAGTTATATTACCACTAAATGATATATAAAATCCTAGTTTTAACCCTTCTTTTATAAGTTCTTGATTTAGTGGACAACAATGAAATATACCTTTCTTATTTACTGGATGTTCCTTTAATATTTCAATTGTATCTACTGCAGCATCTCTTGTATGAATTACTATTGGTTTATTAACTCTATTGGCTATTTCAATTTGCTTTATAAACAATTCTTTTTGTTCTTCTTTATTATCTTTATTCCAATAATAATCAAGTCCTATCTCTCCAATTGCCACTATTTTACCATCTTTAGCAATTTCTTCTATTTTTTCTAATGAGTTATCCACATATTCTTCAATATCGTTGGGTGAAATTCCACAAGTTGCAAACATAAAGTGGTTTTCTTTGGCTATTTTTAAAGCTTCTTGGCTCTTTTCCACATTGTACCCAACACATACTGTTTTTGTTATTCCTTCATTATATATTGCTTTAATTAATTCATTTCTATCTGTATCATATTTCTCATCATTATAATGAGAATGTGAATCAAAAAATTCCATTTAACTCTCCTTATATATAGCAACTACATTAGCTACTGCATATTCTTTACAATGAGATAAGCTCACTTCTATCTCTTCTAAACCATCTATATTAAAATGTAAATTCATATATGGTCTTCCATCTTCATTATTTAAAATTTCAAAATCTTTCCAACAATATTTAAAATTGATTTTGCTACTTAAAGCTTTATAAGCTGCTTCTTTAGCCGCAAATCTTGCTGCATAACTTTGAAACTTTTGAGTTTTTTTAGATTCACAATATTCAATTTCTTTTTCAGTATAAATTTTATTTAAAAATCTTTCACCTATTTGCTCAATATCATTGCGAATTCTGCTTATTTCAACAATGTCTGTTCCATTTACTATTTTCATATATCTTCCTTTTACTTATGACAGCAAATACATTAAAAATATAATATTTATTGTATTAAATACTAAAGAAAATATTAGTAATATTACTATTATAGAGTAGTAATTGTTATTTTTCTCAATGTTTAAATCTTTATATATTACTTCATATTTATTTTGTATTTCTGCATATAATTCTTGTAATTCTAATGTTTTATTAAGTGTTTTATAATATAAAGCACCACCATCATCTAGTGTAATTTCTTTGTTCCAAAGCTCTTTAGTAAATTTAATAAAAATATCTTTTCTTTTAACAATCTTATCATATTGCTTAAAATCAGTATTAAGCCTCATTAAAAACATCTTTTTATATAAAGATAATATATATAAGTAGAAATATTGGTTTTCATATTCATAAGGTAATTTTGTATAATTATAAGTATCAATACCTGAACACATCACATTTGAACTAGTATTTGAAATTGAAGTTTTTACATATTTTAATCTCTCTATAATGTGCAAATTATGTTCTAAATTAGCTTTATTAAAGTCTGAATTATAGTTACTTGGAAGCACATTTGCAAATTTCAAAAAATCATTTTCAATATTCATAAAATCTGTTTTTTCGCTCCAATTGCTAGTTTCAACACATACATAAGAATATGTGTAAAATTGTGAATTTATTAACTCTTCTGCTTTATTTTTCGTTTTTGTACTTATTCCTGTAATTTGATTAATAAGTTCTGAAATATCGCTCATATCTTTAAAAGTATCTGTTTGTATTTTTATATTTTCATAATCTTTTAAAGATGCAAACTCTGAATTAATACCTTTAAATCTATAGTTAAAGTCTAATAAATCCATAAATTTATTAGTATTTTCTAAGTGTGTTTTCATTGTAAAGAAACATATTCCACTATTAAAACAAATTATTTCAATCCCTTCAATTTTAAAGAAAATTCCGTTTTCTGTTCCAACTTTTCCTTGAATATCTTGTGCGAAATTATATGAAAAATATGCAACAGGCTCTTTAGATATTTTTTTCTTTTTTTCTTCTATTTTCAAAGAATTAAAGTCTTTTAAAGCCTCTCCTCTAAGTTCAAAGGTTGGAAACAAAAATGATCTTATATTAGGTAAGAAAAAGTTATATATATCTAAGTCTTTTTCTTTCTCAAAGATTTTATAAGTACATTTTTTATCTTTTAATAACTTCAAAATATATTTGTCATATTTACTTTCTTCAATAATATACGGATGAATAAAATACGTATATTGGTATTTCGTCATTAGTTCCAAAATTATTTACCTCTTTTTCTTATGTTACTTTGTATATACATTTATTCTTAAGTCGTTATATCTGTTCCATTCTGAAATAAAGTCTACATATAAATAGTCATCTAAATTTCTGCTTGGTTCTACTACTATTGTTCCGTCTGATTTTAGAGCTCCCCATTTTCCGTCTTTTTTCACTGCACAATAGCCAAATTCGTTTTGTTCTTTTGCATCATCATAAATGCAATCAACTATTCTTTCTCCATTTTTGTTTTCATATCCATATTTTCCATTTTCTTTTACCAAGAATAATGTACTTGTTGCTAATACTTCTTTATTTGTTTTTTCTTCAAATTTAAAGTTATAATATTTGTAATCTTCACCAACTCTTACTCTTAAGTATCCATTTTCTATGTTCAATTCTGAGATAATTACATCTGTTAATACTGTTTCAAAGTTTCTATCTATTATATCTGTATAATAATTTGATTTTTCTGCACTAAAGAAATCTGCTGTTTCAATATAATTAATTGTTTCATAATTGAAATCTACTACAGTTGTATTATCTTTTTTAATAATTCCATATTTTCCATTTTTTTGAGCTACAAAAGAATCAGCTGTTCCAAATTTTAAATTTTCATATTCTGGTGCAATTACTGTGTTTCCAGATTTATCTATTAGTCCATATTTTCCATCTTTTATTATTATAAAGTTATCTACTTTTATTGCTTCAACACTATCAAATCCACTGTTTAATATTGCTTTTCCATTATTATCAATAATTTCAACTACTCCAGCCTCAACTACTACATAATAGTTATTTCCTGTTACTTTTTTTATTTCATCATATTTTGTTTCTAACACTTTTGTTTTGTCATTTGCTATTAATCCACATTTATTTGAAATATCTTTTACAACATAACCATCTTCATGGTTTGCTGTAATAGTTGAAATTTCAAGATATTCTGGTTCTATTATTATTTCTTTTGTTTTATTATTTACTAATCCTTTTTTTCCATCTTTTTCTATTATTAAACTATCTTTGATTCCTGTTAAAGCATATATGTTATCATATTCTGGTTCTATTAATACTTTTCCATCAAAGTCTATTAATCCGTATTTTCCGTCTTTTTTGAATCTTAAAACATTATCTTCATACCAAATAGAAGAACCATCATTGTTTTCGATTGCTTCTATATTTTCATAATTTTTAAAGATTTCATTTCCTTTTTCATCAAGTACTTTAGTTTTGTAAGTTTCATTATTATAATCAACATCATAAGTACAAACAAAAACATCTTCGTTTCTATTTGGAATTATTATCATTTCTTCATATTCTAAGTCTATAATAGTATTTCCTTTGTTATCAATAACTCCCCATTTACTATTTTCCAAAACAGATATATATGTTTTTAATGAAGAAACTTCTTTATTTTTTTCTTCGCCTGTTAATAAATTCTTTAGTGAAAGAATAATCATTATAATTACAATAAAAGCAATTATTGTAGCTATAACTTTCTTCATATTCAGCTTTCTAGGGCCGCCTTCATATCTTCTTCCTCTTACTCTATTCACAAAAAACCTCCAAAACACCCGATTTTATTCTAATTTTACATACATAATATATCATTTTATGCTTTAAAATACAATATCTTAATAATAATTTTAATTTTTTTATAAAAACAATCAATTAATGCAATTTCTTACCTTTATATAATATAAAAAATACACCTAAAACCTTTTTACGTTTTAGATGTATTTATTTTTTACTATTTATTTAAAAAATATTGATATATTTCATTTTTATTAGAATTTCTGTCTTTTGCAATTTTCTTAATGATTTCTTTTTTATCAAAGCCTTGAGCTTCATAGTATTCATAATGTTCTTCTAAAGTTTTATTATTAAGTTCAGATAATTCTAAATCTTTCTTAGACTCAGAATTTCCTTCTATTAATATTACAAATTCACCTTTTACTTCATCAATTCTTTCTAATATATTAGATACATTATCTCTTATAAATTCTTCATGAATCTTTGTAAGCTCTCTTGCTAAAACTATTTTTCTATCTCCTAGAACTTCTAAAATAGCTTCTAATGTACCTTTTAATTTATGTGGAGCTTCATATAAAATTAATGTTCTTGTTTCATATTTAATTTCTTCTAATTTTTCTCTTTTATCTTTTTTTATTGCAGATAAAAATCCAATAAAAGTAAACTCTTTTGAAGATAAACCAGAGGCTATAAGAGCATTTACAAATGCACAAGCTCCTGGAATTGGAACTATTTCTATTCCATTTTCTATTGCTACTTTTACTATTTCTTCTCCTGGATCTGAAATTCCTGGTGTTCCAGCATCTGAAACTACAGCAATATTTTGTCCTTCTAATAGTTTTTGAATTAATATCTCACTTTTAGTTTTTTCATTTTGTTTATAATAGCTAATCAATGGTTTTGATATTTCAAAATGATTTAACAAACCAAGTGTATGTCTCGTATCTTCTGCAGCAATTAAATCAACTTCTTTAAGAGTTTTTAATGCTCTTAAAGTTATATCTTCTAAATTACCTATTGGGGTTGCAACTAAATATAATTTTCCCTTCATTTTACTCACCCTTTACTTTATCATATATTCTTAAAATTTCGTCTGTATATTCGCCATTATCTTTATATATTACAAGTGGTTTATCAATTTTTAAAAATTCTTTTGCACATCTTACAGCTCTTACTAATATTAAGCTTGGCTTTTCTTCTGCATTTGAATGAACAAATCTAATATTTTTTGGTTCTAGTTTATATTTTCTAAGTAAGCACATAATATCTACAAGTCTTTCTGCTCTATGTACCATATAAAATTCACCTAAGTCTTTTAATAATTTACTTGCATTTTCTATAACATCTTCTAAAGTGCATTCTACTTCATGTCTTGAAATTAATTGTTTTCTATCTGCACTTTTTACGCCTGTATCTACTTTTTTATATGGTGGATTTGTAACAACAACATCAATTTTATGTGGTTCTAGCACTTCACAAATGTTTTTTACATTTGTATTTATTATTTCAAATTTGTTTTCTAAGTTATTTAGTGCAATACTCCTTTTAGCCATTTCCGCAACATCTTCCTGGATTTCTACACCATAAATTTTTGATAATTGCGTCTTTTTACAAAGCAATAATGATATTATTCCAGTTCCAGTTCCAATATCAACAACTTTAGAATTTTTCTTTATATTTTTTGCATAATCAGATAATAAAACACTATCAACTCCAAAACAAAAACCATTTTTATTTTGAATTATTTTTAGACCTTTATATTCTAAGTCATCTATTCTTTCATTTTCTTTTAGTTCCAAGCTATCCTCCACTTGCAAATTGTATTTTAAACTAAAAGTAATTTTACCATAATTTTATTATTCCGTCAAAACCATCAAACTTTATTATGTTTTTTTAAAATTTATGTCTAAAAATTTATAATTTCTTTTGTATAAGTTTCATATATATATTAGTCTTCTGAAAATCAATTTTAAGACATTTTTTCTAATTGGTATTAGAAATTACATTAGTATTTGCTAAATTTTCATTTTCGTTCTTTACTGTATTTTGATTTATTAAATTTTGATTATTTTTTTCTTGATCATTTCCATTTACAATAATTCTTATATTAGTTACTTCTGTTAGCTTTGTTAATGTATTATATAATGTAGCAAAAACTAAATCTTTTTCTTCTTGTTTTAAATTATCAAATTCACCATCAAAATTTATAATAACTATACCATTTTCAAAATTTACATCAAGCAAATTCACATTGTCAGGAATCACTTTTACATTATTAGAATTTTCTGGTCCACTAATTAATAATTTAACTAAAACCTCATAAGGTGATTTTAAAAGTTCTTTTGAATCAATCAATCTAGTTTCTTCTACCACAGAATTTGTTTGTGAATCTTTAAAATATAAACTAATAATTGTTTTTCTTAAATCTTGTTCTTCTATCTCTGCTTCTGGAACATATTCAGTTTCTATATCAACATTTAATACAATAAAAACTCCTAGTATCAGAATTACTAAAATTATTATAAAAATTATCCATTTTTGCATAGCTTTTCCCCCTTTGGTAAATACTATTCTATAAAATATAAATTATTCATATTTTAATCCAGTTTTTAATACTAGATTTGGTGTTTTTTGCTATTATTTTGTTGACTATTTTGTATATCTGTTATATTATATAGTACATAATTTTATAATATAATTTTTAAGGTTATAGGTAATCCCTAAAAACCTAAATATCACATAAAGGAGTTATTATGGCAAAAGTTAGAGATTTTATGAGTGGATTAACTCACTGCATTGGAGCAGCATTATCTCTTGCTGGATTAGTAGTACTCATTGTTTTTGCTGCAATCTGGGGAGATGCTTATGATGTAGTATCTTTTACAATTTTTGGTGTAGGACTATTTTTACTATATCTATTTAGTACTTTATATCATTGGCTAAATATTAGTGAAAAAGGTATTAGAGTTTTTAGAAAATTTGACCATATAATGATTTATATTTTAATTGCATCTAGCTACACACCTGTTTGTTTAGGTCCTTTAAGAGGTCCTTGGGGTTGGAGTTTATTCGGTGTAGTATGGGGATTTGCAATTTTAGGAACTATTTTATCTGCAATATGGATTAAAGCTCCAAGAGCTCTTACAACTAGTATTTATCTTGCAATGGGTTGGGTTGTATTAATTGCAATATACCCACTAGTACAAGTATATAAAGAAGCAAATTTATTATATAGTTTATGGTGGCTTCTAATTGGTGGCATTTTTTATACAATAGGTGGAATTATATATGCCTTAAAGAAACCTAAAAATAAAATTTTCAAACATTTCGGATTTCATGAAATTTTTCATATTTTTGTTATGTTAGGAAGTGCATGCCAATACTGGTTTATATTAAGATATATAACAATGTTTTAACCATAAAAAGGAATGTATTTTCTTACATTCCTTTTTTATTTTTTCTTTAAAAAATCAGTAATTTTTGAACGTTCGTTCAGGAAATTATAAACATTGACAAAAATCGACAAAAGTTATATTATACATGATATTAGGGGATTTTTATAAAGATAAAAAAATTTGCATATCTATTATGCTAATTATACTTATCTTTTTTATATACGCGGTTTATAGATATAGCCTTTAAAAATCTAAATATATGAAAGGATGTGTTAGCCAAAAACTAACATAAAGTAATATATGAGTAAGTTATTACATGTTGGAATTGATGTCGGTTCAACAACCGTAAAAATCGTTATATTAGATAAAGAATTAAATGTAGTATATTCAAATTATGAAAGACATTTTTCAGATACAAAAACTACATTATATAATGTCTTATCAAAACTTGTAAAAGATTATCCAGACAATACTTTTACAATGTCATTAACAGGTTCTGGAGCAATCGAAATTGCTAAAATCTTAGATGTAAGTTTTATCCAAGAAGTTATAGCTTGTAAATCAGCTGTAGAAAAACTAATTCCACAAACTGATGTTGTTATTGAACTTGGTGGTGAAGACGCTAAAATAATATATTTTGATAAGTTCATTGAACAAAGAATGAATGGAACATGTGCTGGTGGTACAGGTGCATTCTTAGACCAAATGGCTTCTCTTTTAAATACAGATACAGATGGTCTAAATGAACTTTCAAAAACTTATGAAACTATCTACCCTATTGCTTCTCGTTGTGGAGTTTTTGCAAAAACTGATATTCAACCTTTATTAAATGAAGGTGCTAGAAAAGAAGATATTGCAGCTTCAATATTCCAAGCTGTAGTTAACCAAACTATAAGTGGATTAGCTCAAGGTAGACCAATAAAAGGAAAAGTTGCATTTTTAGGTGGACCATTAAATTATTTATCAGAATTAAGAAAAAGATTTATTGAAACTTTAAATTTAACTGATGAAAAAATTATTGTTCCTGAAAATGCCCATCTTCTAGTTGCAACAGGTGCTGCATATGCATCAGTAGAAACAAAGAAAATCGAATCTAGTGAATTAAAAAATAGATTAAAAGGATTTAAAAAAGCAAAATTTGTTGAAGGAAAAACTTTGGATCCTCTATTTGCAACAAAAGAAGATTACAATGAATTTAAAGAAAGACATGATAAAGATAAAGTAAAAAGAAATGACTTAAAAACTTATGAAGGAGACGCTTTTGTTGGTATAGATGCAGGTTCTACAACAACAAAATTAGTCTTAATAGATAAAGACGGCGCACTTCTTTATTCCCTATATGAAAACAACAAAGGTAACCCTTTGAAAAGTGTAATATCAATGTTAAAAAAATTATATAAAGCATTACCAGAAAAAGTTGTTATTCGTTATAGTGGTGTAACTGGTTATGGTGAAAAATTAATTCAAACTGCTTTAAACGTTGATTTAAACGAGATTGAAACAATTGCTCACTATACAGCTGCAAAAAAATTCTTACCAAAAGTTACTAGTATCATTGATATTGGTGGCCAAGATATGAAATACATAAAATTAAAAAATAACTCAATTGATAATATAATGCTTAATGAAGCTTGTTCTTCAGGATGTGGTTCTTTCTTAGAAACTTTTGCAAAAAGCTTAGATTTAACTATAGAACAATTTGTTGAAGAAGCTTTAAAATCAAAGGCACCTGTTGATTTAGGTTCTAGATGTACAGTATTTATGAACTCAAAAATCAAACAAGCTCAAAAAGAAGGTTATTCTGTTGGTGATATTTCAAGTGGTTTATCATATTCAATAATAAAAAATGCTATTCAAAAAGTTATGAAAGTTAGAGATGTAAAAACACTTGGAAAAAATATTGTTGTTCAAGGTGGTACTTTCTATAATGATGCTGTTTTAAGAGCCTTCGAATTAGTAGTAGGAAGAAATGTTGTAAGACCAGATATAGCTGGACTTATGGGTGCATATGGAGTTGCACTTTTAGCACAAGAACAATATAATGCAAACTTAGATATGGCTTATAGATCAACAATATTTAAAACTGAAGAATTAGATAATTTAAATATTAAAATTTCTCACGTTCGTTGTAAAGGGTGTGAAAATAATTGTTTATTAACAATAAATACTTTCGAAAATGGTAAAAAATTCATTTCTGGAAATAGATGTGAAAAAGGAGCTGGAAATCAAGATTCCGATAAAAAAGATTTACCTAACATTTATAAGTATAAATATGACAGATTATTCAGTTACCAACCGCTTTCTGAGGCTGATGCTAAACGTGGAACAATCGGTATCCCTAGGGTTTTAAACATGTATGAGGACTATCCATTCTGGTTTACATTCCTAACAAAATTAGGATTTAGAGTTATAATTTCTGAAAAATCAAATAGAAAAACTTATGAAAAAGGTATGGAATCAATGCCATCTGAGTCAGTTTGCTATCCTGCAAAACTTGCTCATGGTCATATTATGAGTTTATTAAAACAAGGAATAAAAACAATCTTTTATCCTTGTATCCCTTACAATAGAAAAGAATATGAGCAATCAGATAATCACTATAATTGCCCTATTGTTATTTCTTATTCAGAAGTTATAAAAAATAATATTGAAGAATTAAGAACTCCTGAAATTAAGTATTTAAACCCATTCTTACCTATTGATAACCTTAAAAATTTAGTACAAGTACTTTATGAAGATGAGAATTTTAAAGACTATAAATTTACTAAAAAAGAATTACTTGAAGCTGCCGAAGCCGCAGAACAAGAATATCAAAACTTCAAAAAAGATGTACGTAAAAAAGGTAAAGAAACAATTAAATATATTAAAGAAAATAATTTAAGAGGTATTGTTTTAGCTGGTCGTCCATATCATGTTGACCCAGAAATCAACCATGGTATAGATACATTAATAACAAGTTTAGGATTATGTGTATTATCTGAAGATAGTATATGTGACCCAGAAAAAGGTGTAAGTCAAAGATTAAGAGTTGTTGACCAATGGGTATATCACTCAAGACTTTATGCTGCAGCTGAATTTGTTGGAAAACACGATTTCTTAGAAATGATTCAATTAAACTCATTCGGATGTGGTGTTGACGCAGTAACAACAGACCAAGTTGAAGAAATTTTAAAAAGCTATAATAACATGTATACATTAATAAAAATAGACGAAATAAACAATTTAGGTGCTATTCGTATACGTATTAGATCACTTTTAGCAAGTATGAACAAACGTATTGCTCAAAAAGAAGCTGAAAAACTTGAAGAAAATCAAGAACAACAAGAACTTGGAAATTATCAAGTACAAAAAGTTCCTTTTACAAAAGAAATGAAAGATGATGGTTATACAATTTTAATACCACAAATGATTCCAATACATTTTGAATTGCTTGAAGCAGGTGTAACTGCACTTGGATATAAAGTAAAATTGTTAAGAGATTGCAGTGAAAAAACTGTTGAAACAGGTTTAAGATATGTTAATAATGATGCTTGTTATCCTGCAATTTTAACAACTGGACAATTTATTGAAGCACTTCAATCTGGTGAATATGACACTAATAAAACTGCTTTAATAATGTCACAAACTGGTGGTGGTTGCAGGGCCACTAACTATATTGGATTTATTAGAAAAGCTTTAAAAGATGCTGGATTTGGACATGTTCCTGTTATTTCATTTAATGTTGTTGGTATGGAAAAATCAACAGGATTTAAAATAACAGTACCAATGGCAATCAATTTAATTAGAGCAGTATTCTATGGTGACCTTTTACAAAAATTATTATTAAAAAATAGGCCTTATGAAGTAAACAAAGGTGAAACAGAAAAATTATATGAAGAATGGCTTGAAAAATGTAAAAAACTTTCAGCAAAAGCAACACCAAGACAATTTAAGCAAAGTGTAAAAGACATGATTGCTGATTTTGAAAAAATTGAATTAGATACTTCTGTTGAGAAACCAAAAGTTGGTATCGTTGGTGAAGTATTAATTAAATATCATCCATTTGGAAATAATGAAGTTATAAAAGTATTAGAACAAGAAGGTGCAGAAGTTATATCTCCGGACTTTATGGGATTTATAAAATTTGTTTGTACACACAAAACAACAAATTATGCACTATTAAAAACAGACAAGAAAAAAGCTAAAATCTTTAAAGTAGTAATCGAATTAATAGAAATGATTGAAAGAGATTTAGGAAAAGAATTAGCGAAATCTAAAAAAGGTTACTTGCCTCCTGCAAATATTTTTGAACTTGAAAGTAAAGTAAAAGATATTTTATCAATAGGAAATCAAACTGGTGAAGGTTGGTTCTTAACTGCAGAAATGATTGAATATATTGAACATGGAATTCCAAATATTGTTTGTGTTCAACCATTTGCATGCTTACCAAACCACGTTGTTGGAAAAGGTGTTATAAAATCAATAAGAGAAAAATATCCTTATGCAAACATCTCTCCTATTGATTATGATCCTGGAGCAAGTGAAACAAATCAAACAAATAGAATAAAATTATTAACAACAGTTGCTAAAGATAATTTAAAAAGAAAAAAACAATCAAAAAAAGCAATCGAAATAGAAAATGTTGTTAAAGAAGAAGAAAAAGTTTCAAAAAAATAATTACTTTTTTAAATCAAATTTAATGAATTTTTTATTTAAAACGAATTAGTTTATAAGCAGACGTCAAAAAACGGTTTAAAATCGATTTTCAGACGTCTGTTTTTATTATATATATAGTTTTTAATAGCACCTTTTCTTACTTTTATTTTTGAATTTTAAAGTGAAAATAATAGTGCATTTTTTATAAAATTTAATTTCATTTTTATTTTTGAGAACTTTATAAAAGAATAAACTATATAAATAAAATAGTTTGCGTTTTATAATTAATTTATAAAAAATAAAAAATTTTTTATTTTTCAAATTTTGATTTTTTTCAACTTTATTTTTAAAAATTTTATAGTTTTTTGAAATTAAAAAACGTATTTTTCCATTTTCTTTACTTAGTAAGATTTGTTTATTTATTTTTTACTTATGTAAATCTTCCCTCTTTCATTTAAAAAATTTTCAAAAAATTCTTATAAGCATTTCTTCCCTGTCGTTTTGATCTTCTATTTTTTGAATAAAATTATTCGTTTTTAAAATATTTTTTCAAAATTTTGGACTTTGCTTTTTTGGCAATACATATTATTTTATATTAATTCAGAATAAAAAATTGTATAAAAAAATCCAAAAAAATGCTTTTCTCAAAATTTTTAATTTCTTTTATCTTCTTATTTTATTGAAAAAGTCTAAATTTTAGTTCGTTTTCCTTGAAACCCCTGAAACATCTTATGTTCAATATATTTTTATTTTAAATATCTTTTATGTTTTGATTTTTCAGAAAAAAAGTCTATTTAAACATTTTATTAATTTTAACCTTTTTTAGTCCTTTTTTATAAAAAATTCATTAAAAAAAATTATTTTAATTTTTTAATTTATGTTTTTTTACAATTTTAAATTCTGAAAATTTAAAAATTTTCATCAAAAAATTTTTTAATTGCAGTATTAATTAAATCTGCTTTTTCTTATAATTTTTTTGTATTTTTCTATATATTTTTTAAAAAAATTATTTTCTCTATAACCCTTAAATCCCATGCTTTAATCAATTATAAAAATTCATTTTTTAAAATAAAAAAAGTGAATTAAAATATAGTACTAAATTTCAAAAAAAATTTAAAATTTTTCATTTTTTAGTCTTCTATCTCGAAAAAAACATCAGAATTTTCTGGTAGCATTTTCTTTAAAAATTTAATTTTTTGATCTTGTTTTTTTATATTTACTTTAGAAGTAAAAAATAATAAGATTTCGAGCAACCCCCTATTTACCGCACTTTTCTAATATTTTCATTAAAAATTAAGCATTAGCTACATTTATTTTTTCCAAAATAATTATATATTTTTAAAATTTAAAAGAAAAACAATTTCAAAAAAACTGTATTTTTGTCATCAAATTTTGCCAAAACTCATTATCGTTTTTCAATAATTTTTTAAATAAATTAAAATGATTTTTTCTCGTCAAAAAAAATATTTTTTGAGAATTTGTAAACCAATATTTCCCATGCGTTTCACCTGTTTTTTTATGCTGTTTTTTATAATAAAAAAAATAAAGTTTTTTTGACATTTTTCGTCACACAAAAACAATTTAATTATGCAAAAAAATTACTTTAAATTTTTATAAAAATCTATAAAACTACACTTCTTCTCCTATAATTTAGTAAAAATTAATAAATTTCTATAAAACGCTTATTTATCAACGTTTTTTATCACTTCAGTATTTTATTTATAAAAAAAATAATTTAAATTTAAATTTATTTTATATTTTATATCCATAAAATATCTATAAAAATAAAATTTTTAAATAAAAAAAGTTAGTTTTTAAAAAATATTTCTTATTTTTTTAAGGAATTTTTATTCATTTTTTTGCTTCTTTTTGGGCATAAAAAAGTCATATTTTTTGTGCGAAAAAAATGTAATTTTTTAGTTTTATAAATTCCTTATTTCCCAAGGGTTTAACCTAATTTTTATCTACACAAAAATCATTAATTTTTTCGGCTATTTTTAAGTCATTTTTTAACTAATTTTATTGATTTTTAGTTTCTATTTTTTTCTAATTTAGAAAGTTAATCATTTTTTTACATTTTAAAAGCAAATTTATCTCACATCCTTACAGTTTCAAGTGTTTTAACTTTTTTCGCTTAAAACACTCTTCTATTTAATCAACATTATTTTTTTAATATTTTAAATTATTTTTATATTTATTTATTATTCAATGAAAAAAAATAAATATAAAAATCACTTTTTTTCGATAATTTTTATCAAAAAATGTACTTAAAATTTGATCAAAAATTCAACTATTTTTTTGATGCATTTTTGTGTTTATTTTTTCTATTTTTTAGTTCTGTTTTTCTCTTATTTCCCAAGGTTTTCAAAACTTTTTTAGATTACTTTTTTATACTCAAAAAATCACTTTTTTTTAGACTTTTTTATGCAATTTTGGGGTCTAATTTACCTGAATTTTATTAAATTACTTTTCTTATTTTTTTTTAAATTTTCCTTCACTATATTTCACCAATTTTTTTCAGCATTTTAAATAGTAATTTTCTCTAGTTTACTCTATTATCAAGTGTTTTCGGTTTTTGTGTTTATCAAATTGATTTTTTTATTTGTTTTCTTAGAACATTTTATTCATAAAAAATAATTTTTTAATTTATTTTTGAAGTTAAATTTTTTTAAATTTTCTATTTTTTTTCTATTCATTTTTTAAAATTTTTTGATAATAATTTGAATAAAATTCTTGCAAAATTTACTTTCAAAAAAACAACTTTTTACACTTTATGTTCCCTATTTTTAAAACAGTCAAAAATTCTTTCTTCTCTCTATTTCCCTGTTGTTTCAGGTTTCTTTTTTTACTCTTTTTATTTAATTTCACTCCATTTTTTTAATATGCTTTAAAGTCAAATTTTATTATTTTTTCTACTCATCTGTATTTTGATTTTCTTTAAATTTTTAATTTTACTTTTCTTGATTTTTATTATTTTATTTTCAAATTTTTTTAATTCTACTTTTTGACAAAAAACGTCAAAAAGCTTGATTTTCTGCGTTTTATATTTTTTCGAGAAATTTTCTAATTAATTTTCCTTAAAACATTTTTAAAAATAACTCAAAAAATTTTTTATTTTAATTAAAATAAAAAAATAAAAAATCGTTTTTTAAAAATTTTACAGAATAACTTTTTTTGATAATTAGGAATTTACTTTTTTATATATGAATTTTTCTAAATTCTAAAACTCTCTTTTAGAAATCCAACATTTTCTTCCGAAAATTTAAGCCTATTTTTAAATCTCTCGAGTCCTTATTTCCCAGTGTTTTAAGTTGTTTTTTTATTTCATAATTTTTAAGTATTTTATTCTATTTTTTAAAGGTCATTTCAATTTTTTTTAAATAAAAAGAAGTGTTTTATAAATACTTTTTTATCTATTTTTAATTCCATTTTTACTTTTTCAAAAAGTTATTTTTCTCAAAAATTATTAATTTTTTGACGATTTTTTAAAAAACGTATTTTTTAAGAGTAAATTTTAAGCTTTTTTTATAATTTCTTAGTATAATTTGTCATTTTTAAATAAAAAACGCCTCATTTTTGATTTTAGAGGCTTATTTGTTGTAAGATACTTGTAACTTAGTTTAAGATCTTTGTTAAAAAATGCAAAATAATAAAAAAAGATTAAATAATTTTTAATTTTTTTATCGTTTTTTCCTATATTTCCCTATAAAAATTTGATTTTTATTTTTTTCAAAATTTGATTTTTTTATTTTTTTAATGTTCCTTCAATTCTATCAATCTCCTGCAAATACTGCATTTTATCTTTTTAATTAAAAAATATTTTTTCAATTTTCTAAAAAAAATTAATTCAATATTGCTTATTTCCTTAGTAAAATTTTAATTAAAATTTATGTTTTTTTATAAAATTCTTTAATTTTTATTAAAAAATCAGAAAAACATCTCTAAAAAATAATTATTTTTTTGTTTTTTTCTATTTTTAAATGAACTATTTTTTTTGAAATTTTTTTCTCACTTTTCTCCAATCTCTTTCTGCAAGCCGTTTATACCATTTTTGATACTTTCATTTTCTTTAAAAATATACCCCTTAAGAACAATTTTTAATTCATTTTTTTTAGTTTTTCTTTATTATTTAAGCTTATTTTTAGACCAAAATAGCATTTTTTAAAAAATTTTAGTTCAATTTTAATTTTCTTAAAAATATAAAATTTTTATTTATTTTTTTAAAACCTTGTAAATTAAAGCATTTCCCAATTTTGATTTTAATTTTTCTTTTATTTTTTTAATTTTAATTTCAATTTTTAAACCTTTTTTCTCAATTTTTTTCATGTTTTTTAGTAAAAAATATGCTTTTTTTAACCTTTTTTTATAAAATTTCATCATTTTTTTGATTTTTTATAAAAAAATAGAAAATAATTTTTTTCGATTTTTTACCCCAAAAAATTGCTTAAATTTTTTGAGAAAAATCCCCCATTTTTGATTAAAAAAGTTATTAACACCCTAAAAATTGTTTTTTCTAAAAAGCCTTGATTTTTAGATACTTTTATCACTTTTCCACATAGTTTTTTAGCATTTTTTTATCATTTTAAAAAAATATTTCGCATGTTTTTTCATTTTAAGCAACAAAAAAAGACAGCCTTATAAGCTGTCTTCTGGCGGAGATTGAGGGATTTGAACCCTCGCGGCCACTTACGCAACCCTAACGGTTTAGCAAACCGTCCCCTTCAACCACTTGGGTAAATCTCCAAAATAGTTAAATTTCTTTTTTATATTTAAAAATGGAAGCTAAAAATAAGTGATTCAGCTTCCATTTCTTGGCGGAGAGGGTGGGATTCGAACCCACGGTAGGCTACAAACCTACGCCAATTTTCAAGACTGGTGCCATAAACCAACTCGACCACCTCTCCACTTGGCTGTTTCATCAACAACACATATATATTAGCATATTCTTAATTGATTTGTCAACAAATTTTTTTTTATTTTTCAAAATTCTTTTATTTTTAATTAGTATTTTTTTAATTTTACATATTTTTTATAGTATTTTTTTAATTTTTTATTAAATTTATTCGTTTTTATTTTATTTTTAAGAAAATTTTTTCCACAATTTCAAAAAACCTTGATAAATCAAGGTTTTTAATTTTTGTTTTTTTAAAAAATTTTACATTTTAAAAAAAGAGTAAAATTTTTTTATTTTTAATTATTTTTTATTTATTTCCCAAAAAAATTGTATAAATAATTTAAAAAAATTTAAATAAAAAAATATTTTTTGATGTTTTTTCACAAATATCTCCCCTTATTTGTAAAAAAAGAAAAAATAAATTAATATTTTTTATTATTTATCAAAAATGTCCAAAGCATTGATTTCACTATATTTTTCCATTTGATAAATTAATTATTTTTATTCTTTTTTCTTAATTTTTTTAAATTTTCATATTTTTTTAATAAATTCATGAAAATTTTCACATTATTATTCTTTTTAAACCAATTTTTTATCTATTTTTATTTCTGCCTTTACTTCAAGAAATCACCCAAAAACTTTTCCACATTTTAAAAAATCCTTATTTAATGCCACTTTCACCACACCAATGTTTATAACTTTTTTATCACATTTTCAAAAAAATCGTTTTTATTAAAAATAAAATATAAAAAAATAATTATTTTTTTATGTTTTTTTCAAATTTTTATATTAATTTTAATAAAAATTTATTTTTTAAACTTTATTTTATTATTTTTCACATATTTTTTTATATAATTTACTATCAATATTTTATTTTAAAAAAATAAAATATTAAAAAAATATTTTTTAAATTTTTTATCCACACCCCATTTTTTTATATTTTTCTATAAAAATTTTTCAAAAAAATTTTCCTTTCGCATATTTTTATAAATTTATTTTATATTTTTTTATATATTTACTATAAAATTTATATATATTTTTGACCTTCTAAAATCAAATTTAAGACATTTTTATATAGTTTTTTGTATAACTTGTTATTAAACGTATTAAATCAAAAAAAAGAGGCTTCTCGCCTCTTTTAAAATTTATATTTATTTTTTTAAAATTTTTTCTTTTTTTAATACTTATTTTTTATTGCTTTCTATTTTTAGCTACAAAATTTTTTGTTTGTTCTGCAATTTCTAATGCATATTTTTCTTCTTCAGATAATTGATAAGTAGAAACTCCACCTTTTATTGGTTTTGCATAAATATTAGATGATTCAGATCCATATAAGCCATTTAAAACAACTCCTGTATCATTTCCATCTAATAAAGCTATAGCAAAGCTTAAATCGCTTCCAACATCTCTAAAAGCATTATATCTTACTAGACCAACCTTTTGTATACAAGATGCTATATCACTATCTAATTTAGTGTAATAGGCTTTTATTTCTGAGTTATCTTGTTTTATTTCTTTAACGTCTCTTAAATAATCTCTAAGCATTTCATCAAGATTTGAGCCATTTCCAAGTTGTTTCATAAATTTGATGTACTTCTTATTTATTTTAGTTAACATAATTACATTTATCATAGTAACTATTACTAAAATAATATTTACTATACATGAAATAACCAGGTAATCTTCTGTTTTCAACACTTGTAAAAGATTTTCCATTATACCACTTCCTTATTTTATTAAACCTAAAATTCTCTCTAAATCGTCATTTGAATTATATTGAATAATAATTTTTCCTTTTCTTTCTCCTGCATCTAGTTTAACTTTAGTTCCAAAAAATCCTTGGAATTTATCTTCTATATCTCTATATATTGGTATATATTTATCATTCTTTTTACTTGCTTTTTTTCTTACTTTCATCTTCTTTTCAGCTTCTCTTACAGAATCTCCAGATTCTATAATATATAAAGCCATATTATATTGTCTTTCTTGATCGTCTATAGACATTAAAGATTTGCAATGTCCTTCTGTTAGTTTACCCTCTAATGCTAAATTTATTACTCTTTCGTCTAAGTTTAATATTCTTACTGTATTTGCTATACTACTTCTACTTTTTCCTAGTTTTTCAGCAACTTGTTGTTGTGTTAATGAATATTCATCCATTAAAAGTTTAATTCCTCTAGCTTTTTCTATTGGATTTAAATCTTCTCTTTGAATATTTTCTATTAAAGAAATTTCTTTATTTCTTTGTTCATTATCATCTCTTACAATTGCTGGTATTTCAGTAAGTCCAGCTCTTTTTGAAGCTCTCCATCTTCTTTCTCCAGCAATTATTTCATAATAGTTTTCTTTTTTACTTACTATAATTGGTTGAATTACACCATATTCTTTAATAGAATTTGATAAATCTTCGATTGCTTCATCATCAAAGATTTTTCTAGCTTGAGCCTTATTTGGCTCTATTTCGTTGATATTTAAGTGTTTTACTAAATCTTCTTGTTTTACTTCTTCTTCAACAATTGGAGTACTAAACAAAGCATCCAATCCTTTTCCTAATCCAGTCTTTTTTGCTGCCATATTTATTCCTCCTTACCTTTTTTTCTTATTTCATCATTTTTTAAAACTTCTCTAGCTAGCTTTTCATAAGCTCTTGCGCCTTTTGACTTAGCATCATATAAAGTGATTGGCATACCAAAACTTGGTGCTTCACTTAGTTTGATATTTCTTGGAATTACTGTTTTATAAACTTTATCTTCAAAATATCTTTTTACTTCTTTTACTACTTGATTTGATAAATTTGTTCTCATGTCGTACATTGTAAGAACAGCGCCTTCTATTTCCAAACCTTTGTTTAAGTGTTTTTTTACTAAATTAATAGTATTTAAAAGTTGTCCTAACCCTTCTAGCGCATAGTATTCACATTGTACAGGTATTAATACAGAATTAGATGCAGTAAAAGCATTTAATGTTATTAATCCAAGAGATGGTGGACAATCTATTATGATATAGTCAAAATCATCTCTTACTGCGTCTACTTTTTCTTTTAATCTTTGTTCTCTAGACATTTGAGAAACAAGCTCAACTTCAGCTCCTGCTAAGTCCATATTTGAAGGACATACTTTCAAAGTTTTTACACATGTATCTTGTAATGTTGACATTATATCTACATCATTTATTAATACATCATATAAAGAATTTTCTACTTCTTTCTCTAGTCCTAAACCACTAGATGCGTTACCTTGAGGATCTGCATCTATTAACATTACTTTTTTTCCTTTTTTTGCCAATATAGTGCTTAGATTGACTGCTGTTGTAGTCTTTCCAACTCCACCTTTTTGGTTGGCAATTGATATTACTCTTCCCAAAGTAAATCCCTCCTTATGATTTTTTATTTAAGTTTTTATTTTTTGCTAAATTTACCCTATAATAATATAAAAATTTTAAAGATATGTCAATTGATTTCAGAAACTTTTGAAAACATTTTACTATTTTATTTTCTTTTTTAGATATAAAAAAAGATTGTTGCATGTGCAACAATCTTATCTAATTGGCTCTTTAAGTGGTTTTCCTTGTCCTCTCGGAAATTTATTTGGTGTGTTTTTCACTTTCTTAATTACCAAAACATTTCTTTCCATTTCACCTTCTAAATTAAAAGTTTCTATATGTTCATATTTTCCACCTAATATCTCTATAGCATTTTTAGCTTCTTCTAATTCTTCTTTATAATTAGGTCCTTTCATACAAACTGCTATTCCTCCTACTTTTATAAAAGGAAGCATATATTCCAATATTGTTGAAAGGTTTGATACAGCTCTTGTTGTAGCCACATCATACATTTCTCTATATTCTTTCTTGCTTGCTAAATCTTCAGCTCTTGTATGAATTATTTCTAAATTTTCTAATCCTATCTTTTCTGACAAATCTCTTATAACATTTAATTTCTTATTAACAGAATCTATTAATGTAAATTTTTTATCTGAGTTCAAAATTTTTAATGGAATTCCTGGAAAACCACCACCTGTTCCTATATCTATAATCTTTTCTTTTCCTTGTAAATAGTGGTTTATAAGTAATGAATCAACAAAATGTTTCACGATAAACAATCTTTCTTCAGTGATTGCTGTGACATTAACTTTATCGTTCCATTCTATTATTCCAATCATATATTTATATAAGTTTTCAATTTCAGTATTATTTACATTTATATTATTCTTATTTGCTTCTTCTAAAAATACTTTTTTAAATTCTTCAATATTCATTTTATTAGATCCTTTTATTTTTTAATTTAACTTATATTGCAATATTTTTTATGTTATTGCGCTATTATTTATTGTATTCTTATTTTATAAAAGAGGTAAATCATTAATGTCATTTACCTCTTGTTTCATTTCTTTTATATTTATTTTTTCTTTTTAGTTTGTTCTAAATATATTAAAAGCACTGATATATCAGCTGGTGAAACCCCTGATATTCTAGAAGCTTGACCTATTGAATAAGGTTTATATTTATTTAATTTTTGTCTTGCTTCTAATCTAATTCCTTTTACTGTATTATAATCTAGGTCTTCTGGTAAAAGTTTCTTTTCTAATTTTTTAAACCCTTCTACTTGTCTTTTTTGCATTTCGATATATCCGTCATATTTAACCATTATTTCTACTTCTTCAGTAACTTGTCTATCAAGTTCAGGTCTTTTTTTATCTATTTCTGCTAATGATTTATATGTTATTTCAGTTCTTTTTAAAAGTTCTGAAAGCTTAGTTCCTGCAGTTATTTCAGAAGTTCCTTGTTTTCTTAAAAACTTGTTTGTTTCTTCATTTGGTTTAGCATTTGTTGTTTTTAATCTTTCAATTTCTTCTTCAATTTGTTTTTTCTTTTCTAAAAATCTTTCATATCTTTCATCAGAAATTAATCCAATTTCATGACCTATTTCAGTTAATCTTAAATCTGCATTATCTTGTCTTAATAATAGTCTGTATTCTGCTCTAGATGTCATCATTCTATATGGTTCAGCTGTGCTTTTTGTTACTATATCATCAATTAATACGCCTATGTAAGCATCAGATCTATCAAGGATTACAGGGTTTTTACCTTTTAATTTTCGAACAGCATTTATTCCTGCGATTAAACCTTGGCAAGCCGCTTCTTCATACCCTGATGTTCCATTAATTTGTCCTGCAAAAAACATTCCACTAATCGCTTTTAATTCAAGTGAACTTTTTAATTGTGAAGGTTCTATCGCATCATATTCTATTGCATAAGCAGGTCTTGTAAACTCACAATTCTCAAGCCCTGGAAGTGTTCTGTACATTGCTATTTGAACATCTTCAGGAAGAGATGAACTCATTCCTTGTATATACATTTCGTTTGTATCTGCACCAACTGGTTCAACAAAAATTTGATGTCTTTCTTTATCTGCAAATCTTACAACTTTATCTTCAATTGATGGACAATATCTTGGTCCTGTCCCCTCTATTTCTCCTGCATATAATGGAGATCTATGTAGATTTTTTCTTATAATCTCATGTGTTCTTTCGTTTGTGTATGTAAGCCAACATGGAATTTGCTCTATATCTGGCATTTTATCTTCAAATGAAAATGGTACTAAATCACTATCTCCTTCTTGAATTTCCATTTTCGAAAAATCTATACTTTTCTTATTTATTCTAGCAGGAGTTCCTGTTTTAAATCTTTGAATTTCTATTCCTAAATTCTTTAAAACATCAGATAGTTTATTAGCTGCAGCAACGCCATCTGGGCCACTTTCATAAGATGCTTCCCCTATGAATATTTTTCCTTTTAAATATGTTCCTGTTGCTAAAATAACACAATCTACATTATAAATTGCTCCTAAATTTGTTTCTATAGCTTTTACTTTTCCATCTTCGACTTGAATATCTACAATTTCAGCTTGTTTTACAAATAAATTCTCTTGCTTTTCAAGAGTATATTTCATTTCTGCTTGATATTTTTTTCTATCTGCTTGAGCTCTTAATGAGTGAACTGCAGGGCCTTTTGAAGTATTTAACATTCTAAGTTGAATCATTGTTTTATCTATATTTTTTCCCATTTCTCCACCAAGAGCATCTATTTCTCTTACTAGATGTCCTTTTGAAGTTCCTCCAATATGAGGATTACATGGCATGTTAGCAATACATTCTAGACTTATAGAAAACAATAAAGTCTTCATTCCAAGTCTTGCAGAAGCAAGAGCTGCTTCACATCCAGCATGCCCCGCACCAATGACTGCTACATCATATTTTCCAGCATCATATTTCATTTTATATTCCTCTTTTACTTATAATCTATTATTTTCCTAAACAGAATTTAGAAAAAATTTCTGCAATAACATCTTCTGTAACCGTTTCCCCTGTTATCTTTCCAAGTTCCTCAATTATTTCTTTTAGATGTCCTGATATTATATCTATAGGCATATTGTTTTTTATTGTTTCTCTAGCTTTTCTTAAATTCTTTCTTGAATTTATAATTATGTTTTTATGACGAACATTACTTACGATTGTTTCGCCATCATTTGCTATTTCTTTTAATTTAAATAATTTAGAAATTTCTGAGTATAAATCTTCTAAACCTTCTCTTGTTTTTGTTGATATTTCAACAATTGGTTTATTTATAGATTTTATATCTTCTAAACTTACTTTTCTATCTAAATCAATTTTATTTAATAATATTATTGAATTTTTATCTTTTAATAATTCTAAAATATCTTTATCTTCTTTATTCAAAGGTCTACTTACATCAAAAATTGCTATAACAACATCACTTTTCTTTGCTATTTCAATTGCTTTTTGTACACCTATTCTTTCAACTTCGTCACTAGCATTTCTTATTCCAGCTGTATCTATAATTTTTAATGGAACACCTTCTATTGAAATATATTCTTCAATTGTATCTCTTGTTGTTCCCTCAATATCAGTAACTATAGCTCTTTCCTCGTTTAGAATAAGGTTTAAAAGAGATGATTTTCCAGCATTTGGTCTTCCTATTATTGCAGTACTTATTCCCTCTCTCAAAATTTTGCCATTATAAAAGCTTTTTTCTAATGAGTCAAGTATTATATCTACCTCGTCCAAAATTTTCGAAATTTTGGCATTTGTGACTTCTTCTAAATCATATTCAGGATAATCTATCGTAGCTTCTATATCTGCCATGACTGAAATAATAGTTTTTCTTATTTGTGTTATCTTCTCAGATAGATTTCCTTCTAGTTGTTCTAAAGATATTTTTGCTTCTTTATCTGTTTTAGCATTTATAATATCTATAACAGCTTCAGCTTGAGAAAGGTCCATTCTTCCATTTAAAAATGCTCTTTTGGTGAATTCTCCAGGTTCTGCAAGTTCTGCACCATTTCTAATACAAAGGTCAAGAATTTTGTTCATTATTACAACACCACCATGTGAATTTATTTCACACATATTTTCTGCTGTATAACTTTTTGGTGCTTTAAAATAAGAAACTAATACTTCATCAATAATTTCATCATTATCAACAATAGTTCCATATTTTATTGAATACCCTTTTATATCTTCAATTTTTTGACTATTTTTCTGTTTAAATATTTTTTCTAAAACATCAAAACAATTTTCACCACTCATTCTTATAATTCCAATTCCACCAATACCTGGTGCTGTTGAAATTGCAGCTATTGTACTCATTTACCTTCCTCTTTTTCTTTTATATTAATTTTTATAAATTTAATTATTAAAAATCAGCCTATATTATATCATAGTATACATAATTATGCAATATTCAAAACAAATCTTTTCCATATAAATCAACACATTTAGGTCATATCAAGATTTTTACTAAAATAAAAAAACTCAGATATTAATTTCTTAATATCCGAGTTTAAAAATTTAATTATTTTAATGAAACTACAACTTTTCTATATGGTTCTTCACCAATACTATAAGTTTTAACTTTATCGTTTTCTTGTAATTTTGTATGAATTATTTTTCTTTCATAAGCTGACATAGGTTCTAATGTTATTGATTTTTTTGTTTTAATTACTGTTCCAGCGATTTTTGAAGCTAAGTTTTGTAAATCTTTTTCTCTTTTTTCTCTAAATCCACCAATATTTACAACTACTCTAGCTTTTTCTTTACTTGATTTTGAAGCGATATTTGATAAAACAGTTTGAATACTATTTAAAACTTCTCCTCTATAACCAATTAAATACCCTGTTTCATTACCTTTAATATCAACTTTAATTACATTTCCTTCTTCTGTTATTTCATAGCTTAATCCTTCACTTGGAAGTTTTGCTATAAATTCATCTAAGAATTTTTTTGCACTTTCAATTGCTTCTGTATTATCTACATTTTCTGATCTAACAACTTTTTTATTTTCTGCTTTTACTTCTTTTTTTGGTTCTTCAACCGTTTCTTTTAATCTCATTTCAACTTTTACAACTCTTGGTGTTAAAATGCTAAAGAAACTTCTTTTATCTTCTGATTCTAATATTTTTATATCAACTTTGCTTTTTGAAACTTTTAATTCATTTAAACCCTTTTCTATAGCTTCTGTTGATGTTTTTCCTTCAAAAACATACACTTTATTTTCCATTTATTCTTCCTCCCCTTTGAAAAATCTATCTAAAACTAATCTTTCTCCTATCATTAAAATATTGCTTACTAACCAATATAAAGCTAGTCCAAGTGGTGCGATTAAAGCAATACTTACAGTCATAATAGGCATCATAAATCTCATTTGCTTATTCATTTCTTCCATCATATCTTCTTGAGAATTATCTTCTTCTTTTTTATCTGTAGTTTTTACAACTTCTTTTTCTTCTTTTGGTTTATTCATAGCTGTTGTTAATTTTGTAGAAACAAGTGAAGTTAATACATATAAAACAGGAATTATATAAACAGTCCAATCAGTATAGTCTTGAGTTGGAACATCACTTAGGTCTAATCCTAAAAATTCCATATTTATATTTACTGTTTCATCTTCATCTGCTTTTTCTTTTATTATAGCTATTTCAGGATAATTAATATTTTCAACGTTTCTTTCTTCTTTTAGTTCTGCAGTATATGTTTCAATAACTTTGTAATCTACTTTTTTCATATATGTTAAAGGACTACTTACAAGATAAAATACTGCTAAAATAAGAACAATTTGAACTATTGAACTTAAGCATCCACTAAATGGACTCATATTTTCTCTTTTATATAAATCCATAAGTTCTTGAGATTGTCTTACTTGGTCATTACTGTATTTTTCTTGAATTTTCTTAGCTTCCTCTTGAATTTTCGCAGATTTTTTCATTGTTTTTTGTTGTTTGATAGAAATTGGTAGCATTATACCTTTTACAAGAATTGTAAAAATAATTATGGCAATTCCATAATTACCAACAAAACCATAAATAAAATTTAGCACATATCCAAGTATGTTTGCAAAAAATTTAAACATATTTTCCTCCCCTATTTTAATGGATCATATCCACCTTTAGAAAATGGATTACATCTCAATATTCTTTTAGCTCCTTTTATAGTGCCTTTTATTGCCCCATATTTCTCTATAGCTTGTTTTGTATATTCGGAACACGTTGGTTCATATTTACACCTTGGCCCTAGCCATGGCGAGATTTCTCTTTGATAAAAATTTATCAATATAATAAGTATTTTTTTCATAATTAATTCACCAATATATTCGCTTTTTTCAATGTTCTTTGGAAATTATTTTCAATATCTTTAAAAGTAATTTCCGCAATGTTTTTTTCTTTATTTATAACAATTAAAATTTGTGTTCCCTTTTCTATTTTTGATTCGAAATTCTTATAATTTTCTCTTATTAATCTTTTAATTCTGTTTCTTTTCACTGCTTTCCCCTGTTTTTTAGAAATTGCAATTCCAAATTTATTATTATTTGAATTTCCTTTTCTAATATACATGTGGATAAAATCGCCGTAGTAGAATTTCCCTTTAGAAAATAGATTTTTAAACTCATAATTTTTTTTAATTATTATTGTATTTTTCATAATTACTATCATCCTTTCTAAATAAATATTTTCTATTTATTTAATAACCCTCAAAAACCTTGGGGTTACTGTGCTTGATTGGTATTGAGAACTTTAGTAATTAAGCAACAATTGTATAAAAAAAGGGCGCTAATTGCCCCTTCTTTATTCTAAACTGAAATTCTTTTTCTTCCTTTATTTCTTCTTGCTTTTAAAACTTGTCTTCCAGCTCTTGTTTGCATTCTTTTTCTGAATCCATGAACTTTATTTCTTTGTCTTTTTTTTGGTTGGTATGTTCTTTTCATTTTGCACCTCCTAATTTATATAATTTTTATTTTAAACAAATTTATTTTGTAATAAATAACATATTTATTCACAGTAATAGAGATTATACTATAAAAACTCAAAAAAAGTCAAGCAATTCGCAAAAATTTAATATTATTTATTACTATTTTTCTATAAATATTATAAGAAGATTTTACTTAATAAAAAATACTCAATCTCTTTTATTCTCACTTATACTATTTATTTTAAATTTAATCTAATTAATTTGATTTTTAACTTGTTTTTTAAAAATATTTTTGATATTATATGAGCACAATGGATAAAAAGAACTTTTTTGAGTTTTCCACATATTGTTGATTCTTTAAAACGTTGAGGATTAAGCACTTTAAAGAAAGTATGTGGACAACCTTGTGGATAAATATACTATAGAAAGGACGGGTTTTTTAAAGGGATGTATTCTGATAAAAACGACTTACTTACAAAAGCTAAAGATCTTTTAAAAGAAGAAATGACAACTATTTCATATACAACTTGGATAAAAAATTTAGAAATACAATCTATAAATGATAATAAAATCGTTCTAATAGCTCTTTCAAAAATGCAAAAAGACGCAATAGAATCACGTTTATTTGATTTAGTTTCTAATACTTTTAATTTTATTACAAATAAAAACTGTGAAATAGAAATCATAGAAAAAACAGAAGATAACCAAAGTCAAGTTTTCGTAGAAGAAAAAACTGACTTTATAAATACTGAAAACTATAGTAATAGTTTCTTAAATCCAAAATATACATTTGATAATTTCGTAATAGGAAATAATAATAAATTTGCTCAAGCAGCTGCATTTGCAGTTTCAGAAGCACCAGCTACAGCTTATAATCCATTATTTATATATGGGGGAGTTGGTCTTGGAAAAACACACTTAATGCATGCTATAGGAAATAAAATTATTAAAAATAATCCTAGTACAAAAATTCTATACGTAACATCTGAGCAATTTATTAACGAATTAGTAAACTCAATAAAAGACGCTAATTATAAAAATGAATTATTTAGAAATAAATATAGAAATATAGACGTTTTATTAATAGACGACATCCAATTTATAGCAGGGAAGAAAACAGGGCAAGAAGAATTTTTCCACACATTTAATACTCTTCATCAAAATGGAAAACAAATTATTATTTCTAGTGATAAACCACCTAGAGATATTCCATTATTAGAAGAAAGATTAAAATCAAGATTTGAGTGGGGCATACTTGCTGATATTTCAATGCCTGATTATGAAACACGTCTAGCAATTCTTAGAAAAAAAGTACAAGCAGATAAAATAATAATTGATGATTATATATTATCAGTTATTGCCACAAAAATAGATTCAAATATTCGTGAACTTGAAGGGGCCCTAAATAAAATCGTTGCTTATGCATCATTAACACACAGCCCAATAACAATTGAAATAGCAGAAAAATCAATAAATGATATTGTTCTTCAAAAAGAGAAGGTAATATCTTCAGATTACATACAAGAGGTTGTTGCAAAATACTTTAATATTGATAAAAAAGATATAATATCTTCAAAAAAATCAAATGATATTGCATTTCCTCGTCAAATAGCAATGTATTTATGTAGAAATGTTGCTCAAATGTCATTCCCAAAAATAGGGGCTGATTTTGGTAATAGAGATCATACTACAGTAATGCATGCCGTAAATAAAATCGAAAAAGAAATTAAAGAAAAAACAAATACAAAATTAATTGTGGAAAGTGTGAAAAACATTATCCAAGATTCAAATTAATTTAAATATAAACAAAAACTCGAGCAAAACAAAATTTATGTTTTGCAAACATATTTTTCTACTAAAGAAGAGCTATTAACTCCTACGGAAAAGCTAGAAAGGTTTTCCACAAGGTCATGTGAAAAACTTGTACAAAACTTGTTAATAACTAAGAATTCACAAATGATATTGAATAATGTGGATAAAATACAAAATTATTCACAGAGTTTTACACATAGTTTTTGTTAGGGAAATAAAGGGTTTGGAGAGTTATCCACCAAATTCACACCCCCTAATACTAATACTACTATTTATATTATTTAATTAAAGGAGAAAAGAAATGAGAGTTATTTGTGAAAAAGAAAAAATTCTTAAAGGTATTAGTTCAGTTATTAATGGTGTAGCATCTAAAACAACAATGCCTATATTAGAAGGAATACTTATTCAAACAAATGATAATGAATTAAAATTAACATCTTATGATTTAGAAATAGGAATAGAATATATATTAGAAGCCAATGTAGAAGAACAAGGAAATACAGTAGTAAATGCTACTATGTTTAGTGAGATTATAAAAAGATTACCTTCTACAGAAATAAAATTAACTATAAATGAAAATAACTTATTAGAAATAGAATGTGAAGGATCACTTTATAAATTAGCAACAATGAATCCTGATGAATTCCCAGAGTTACCTAGAATAAATGTAGATAACTCTATAGAAATAGAACAAACAACATTAAAAAATATGATTAGAAAAACAATCTTTGCTGTAAGTACAGAAGAAAATAGACCTATATTTACAGGATGTTTATTTGAAGTAATAGATAATAAATTAAATGTTGTTGCAGTTGATGGTTACAGATTAGCTATCAAATCTAATGTTTTAAATGAAGCTGCTAATAGCTTTAGCAGTGTAATACCAGGAAAAACTTTAAATGAAGTAAATAAAATTATATCTGATTCATTTGATACAGTTAAAATTGGTATATCAAGAAACCAAGCTTTATTTGAAATGGAAAATTGTAAAATAGTAACAAGATTATTAGATGGAGAATTCTTAAAATACTCAAACACAATTCCACAAAATTGGGAAACAAGAGTAAAAGTAAATAAATCAAATATTCAAAACTGTTTTGAAAGAATTTTATTAATATCAGCTTCATCTATAGAAAAAGAGAAAAAATACCCAGTAAAGATAAATATAGAAGTTGGAAAAGTTACAATTTCATGTGCAAATCAAACAGGTGATGCAAAAGAAGAAATTTTTGTTGATACAGAAGGTAAAGAACTTGAAATTGGTTTCAACCCAAGATTTTTCTTAGATGCTTTAAAAGCAATTGATGATGAAGAAGTTTATATCGAATTTGGAACAAATAGATCTCCATGTATAATAAAACCAATTGAAGATGGTGATTATATTTATATGATATTACCAATCAAAATGAAAGAATAGTTATCCACATATTAAGAACAAAAAGTGGATAACACATAGGATAAAAACACTAAAATAGTGGAAAGGAGTATATTAGTTTTTACTAATATATTATAAAAAATGGAAGAAAAGTTAAAAAAATTATATGAAAAAGCAACAGATATATTTTTTGGATTAACAAAAAAGTTTGATGGTATTTCAAATAAAATATTTGAACAAACAGGATTAAAAATAAACATTGGACTAATAATAGGAAGTGCTATATTAATCTTTATAGTATTTATACTTGTAAAAGTAATACTAGGTGGAGTAATGGACTTTTTATTTGGTAGATAATATGTATATAAAAAGTGTTTTATTAGAAAATTTTAGAAATTACGAAAAACAAGAAATATGTTTAAATGAAAATATAAATGTAATATATGGAAATAATGCTCAAGGCAAAACTAATGTAATTGAGGCTATCTTTTTGTGTGCCTATGGTAAGTCTTTTAGAGCCAAAAAAGATTCAGAATTAATTAATTTTAATAGTGATAATTCTAAAGTTGAAGTTTCATATACAAAGATTGATAGAGATGGTCAAATAAGAGCTGAAATAAATGATAAGAAAACCTTTTTTGTAAATGGTGTAAAACAAAATAAAATAAGTGATATAATAGGGAAGATAAATGTAGTAATTTTTACTCCTGACGATATTGAAATAATAAAAGATGGTCCTCAAAAGAGAAGACGTTTCTTAGATATGATGATAAGCTCACTAAGACCTAACTATTTACATTTATTAAATTCATATAATAAAATATTAGACCAAAGAAATAATTATTTAAGACAGATAAAGCTTGAAAACAAAAATCCAGCTATGCTTGATATTTGGGATGAGCAATTATCTGAATATTCATTTAAGATATATGAATATAGAAAATATTTTATAGATAAAATTTCAAATTCTATAGAAGATATCCACAGTTTGATAACAAAAAGTGGAAAAGAAGAGATAAAAATAAAATATATTTCTAATAGTAAAGATAAAAACTCTTTTTTAGAAAATTTGAAAAAGTCTCGTGTGGTTGACATAAAAAGAGGTTTTACAGCTACAGGTATACATAGAGATGATTTTATGATATATATTGATAATAGGCCTGTTTCAATATTTGGTTCACAAGGTCAACAAAGAACATCAATATTAACTTTGAAACTATGTGAGCTTAAAATAGTAAAAGATGAAATAGGGGATTCACCAATACTTTTATTAGATGATTATATGTCAGAACTAGATGAAAAGAGAAGAAAAAGCTTTTTAGAAAATATAAAAGGAAACCAAGTAATTATTACTTGTACAGATAGAATTGAACTTGAAAATGAAAATTCTATTTATTATGTGGAAAATGGAATTTGTAAGAAAGTCTAGAAGAAAGGAATTTTTTATATGTATTTACATATTGGAAAAGACTTTATTATAAATAGTAGAACAATAATCGCAATATTTAATATAGATTATGTTAAAAATACAAAAGAATATAAGGCAATGTATAAATCTTTAGAAGAAGCTGGCAATATTATTGTTGTTTCTGATAAAAAAGAAATGTCTTTTATATTAACAGAAGAGAATAATATTAAAAAAGCGTATATCACTAATATAGGTGTAAATACTATAGCTAAAAGAATGATATAACATAGGGAGGAAATAATGGAAAAATTTGAACATGAGTATAATGCAGACCAAATTCAAGTCTTAGAAGGATTAGAAGCTGTAAGAAAAAGACCTGGTATGTACATAGGTAGTGTTTCTGTAAGAGGATTACATCACTTAGTATATGAAATTGTTGATAACTCAGTTGACGAAGCATTAGCTGGATATTGTAAAAATATTAAAGTAACAATTGAACCAGGAAACATAGTTTGTGTAGAAGATGATGGTAGAGGTATTCCAATAGATAAACATGCTAAAACAGGATTATCAGCTGCAGAAACAGTTTATACAGTATTACATGCTGGTGGAAAATTTGGTGGAGATAGTGGATATAAAGTATCTGGTGGTCTTCACGGAGTTGGTGCATCAGTTGTTAATGCATTATCTGAATGGACAGAAGTTACAATTCAAAGAGATGGTGGAATTTACCAAATGAGTTTTGAAAGAGGAAAAACTGTAAAACCTCTTACAAGAATTGGAGATTCTAAGAAAACAGGAACAAAAGTAAGATTCTATGCAGACGATACAATATTTGAAACATTAGAATATGAATATGAAGTATTAGAAAATAGATTTAGAGAAATGGCTTTCTTAACAAAAGGATTAAGTATTGAACTTGAAGATCAAAGAGAAGAAGTTCCAAGAACAGCTAAATTCTGTTTTGAAGGTGGATTAAATTCTTTTGTTGAATATTTAAATAGAAGCAAAGAAAAATTACATCCTCAACCTATCTATATAGAAAAAGAAGGAGATTTCCCAGTAGAAATCGCAATTCAATATACAACATCTTATTCAGAAAGTATTTATACATTCGTAAATAATATTAATACAATCGAAGGTGGAACACACTTAGAAGGATTTAAAAGATCTTTAACAAAAGTATTTAATGATTATGCAAGAGCAAAAAATATATTAAAAGAAAAAGATGCTAACTTAGTTGGTGATGATATAAGAGAAGGTATAACAGCAGTTATATCTGTAAAAGTAAAAGAACCACAATTCGAAGGACAAACTAAAACAAAATTAGGAAATAGTGAAGTTGCAGGTATCGTTCAATCAATGGTAAATGAACATTTAGCTAACTTCTTAGAAGAAAATCCAAATGTTGGAAAAGCAATATTAGAAAAATGTATCAGTGCAGCAAGAGCTAGAGAAGCTGCTAGAAAAGCTAGAGAATTAGTTAGAAAGAAAAACTCATTAGAAACAGCTACTTTACCAGGTAAACTTGCAGACTGCAGTAGCAAAATTGCAGATGAATGTGAAGTTTACATCGTAGAGGGAGACTCTGCTGGAGGAAGTGCTAAACAAGGAAGAGACAGAAAATTCCAAGCAATATTACCACTTTGGGGTAAAATGCTTAATGTTGAAAAAGCTAGAGCAGATAAAATATATGGAAATGATAAATTAAACCCAGTTATTTTAGCTGTTGGAGCTGGAATTGGAAATGAATTTGATATAACAAAAATAAGATATGGAAAAGTAATTATAATGGCTGATGCTGACGTTGACGGTGCACATATTAGAACATTATTATTAACATTCTTCTTTAGATATATGAGACCATTAATTGAAAATGGAAATGTTTACTTAGCTCAACCACCACTATACAAATTATCTAAAAAAGGAATGACAGATATTTATTGTTATACAGATGAAGACTTAGATAAAAAATTCGCAGAACTTGCAGAAAAAGGAATTGCAAGAGATCAAGTTGGAATCCAAAGATATAAAGGTCTTGGAGAAATGAACCCAGAACAATTATGGGAAACAACAATGAATCCAGAAACTAGAACATTAGTTAAAGTTACAATGGATGATGCAATATCTGCAGATGAAATATTCTCACTTTTAATGGGAGATGAAGTAAACCCAAGAAGAGAATTTATTGAGAAAAATGCTAAGTATGTTAAAAACTTAGATATTTAGTAGAAAAGTATTAATTAGATATATAGAAAAATAGAGACCTTGGCTTAAAGGTCTTTATTTTTTTGTAAAAATGATCGAGACATAAGGGTAAATCCTTATGCCTCTTATCACTATAAAACTTATATTAACTTTCAGCTAAAACCAATACACATAGTAGTTTGACCTAATGTATATTACTATACAAGTAAGCCATATACCACATATATTAATCAGTTACTAGATTATAAATCCACTCTAAATAGCTATATTCATCCTCGAGGGATTAAAAATAACCACTTTCAAGTAAAAGAATAATCATAACTTCAAATATATAATATACTTTTCAAATCCTAATAACTATATGCAAATCACGGGCGATTTATTCTAAAGATAAGAATAAATAATCATAAAGAAATAGAACTATCAAGCACAAAATATATTCTTCGTGTCCAACATAAAATACTAAAGCTCGAGCTTCAATATTTTACATTTTTACTCGACCCCTAATTACTAATATCACATTAAATAAATAATAAGGTAATTACTTATTATTTATTTAATAGATACCAATAATTAAGCTCTAAGTTAGGCTAATATAAATTTTATAATAGTATTATGTGCGAAATGAAAAAATATATTCAAAAAATTTTAAAAATTTTTTGTTTTATAAATAATGATTTTTGTCTTCGTCCCCAAATCATTATTAATCTTAAGAAATTCTTAATAATTCCTCTATTTTTTCTTAATAATTTTTTGATAGAATTTGTAGTGTAGAGAAAAGACTTTAAAAATGTAATAAATGCGAGTATAATAAACTTGAAAATAGAAATACTTGCAAATAAGAAACTAAAAGAAAGTAGGGGATTTTATGTACAATATTTTAGTTTGTGATGATGATAAAGAAATTGTAAATGCAATTGAGATTTATTTAAGTAAAGAAGGATACAATGTTCTAAAATCGTACAATGGAGATGAAGCACTAAAAGTTCTAAAAAATAATACGATTCATTTAATTATTTTAGATATTATGATGCCAGTAAAAGATGGAATTGAAACTTTGAGTGAAATAAGAAAAACAGAATCAATTCCAGTAATAATGCTGTCTGCAAAATCAGAAGATGAAGATAAAATAAATGGACTTAATTTAGGAGCAGATGATTATGTGACAAAACCTTTTAATCCTTTAGAATTAATTGCAAGAGTAAATTCAGGAATAAGAAGATATACTAAACTTGGAACTGTTGATTCAAATAATAATAAAAATGTATATAAAACAGGAGACTTAGTAATTGATGATGATTTAAAAAATGTCACAGTAGAAGGAAAAGAAGTAAAATTAACTCCTACAGAATATAATATTTTAAAATTCTTAACTAAAAATAAAGGAAGTGTTTATTCAATAGAGCAAATATATGAAAATGTATGGAATGATGAAGCATATGCAGCAGAAAATATAATTGCAGTTCATATTAGACATATAAGAGAAAAAATAGAAATTAATCCAAAAGAACCAAAGTATTTGAAAGTAATATGGGGCATTGGATATAAGATAGAAAAAATTAGTTAGGAGGATGTTAAAATGAGAAAAAGTAAGGTTTTAAAAATACTTTCTTACTGTTTAATTCCAATTTTAGTATTAATAATTGGTTTATCAATTTTTTATGAAATTTTAAAAGAAAGATATAATGAAAAAATAGATACTTCTACATATTTTAAAACTGATACGTTTTTAAAGATGTATATGAGTGATTTATCAAGTGAAGTGCAAAGACTTATTTATCATAATGATCAATTTAATAGTGTATATGATGGAAATATTAGAATTTGTTTTGCAGGTGGAACTAGTTTTCATATATTAAATAATACTCAATATAATTTAAAAGATTATTATTTCTTAATACAATATAAAGAATTAGCAATAACAAATGTTGAATTAACTTCAGATACAGATACTATAGAAGAAATTAAAAATTTTATAAATAATAATGGTGAGAAAAAAGCAAACGTTGTAAATGGTATTGTTGGAGGAGATTCTGAAATATTTACCAAAAAATCAATTCAACATTTTGAAAAATTTGAAAATACTTACTATTCTATAAATCAAGACAATTCAAATCAATATGTTGTAAAGCAAGAAGATTCTTCAGAAATTTTAATAACAGGAAATGGAACATATGATTATAGGCCATATGAATATAAATATGAAATTCAAAATGGTGAAGTTAATGTTAGAGAACTTGAAGGATATGAGATGGTAGATAATGCACTAGAGCAATCTACTAAAGAATGGTATACAACAACAATTAAAGATTTCTTAATTTATTCCACATATAGTGAAGAACTTGTGGAAATTGAAGGCATAGAATATTATAAAATGCTTATAAAAGATTTAGAGCCATATGAACCACAAATGATTTATGCAATACCAGTTGCTTCAGTTTTACTTGTAATTATTTTAATATATTTAATTGCTGCAATTGGTCATTCAAAAGATAAAGAAGGAATTGATTTTAATGATTTAGATAAAATTCCAATAGAAATAATTCTAACAGTCGGCGGAACTATAGCTATTTGTGTAATCTATTTTGCAATAGATTCATTAAATGGAATAAATGCTGAATATTATCAGTTTGCAAATAGTTTATTATTAACTGGTTATTTTATAAGTTATATTTTATGTGCTGTAATGGGAGTAACAATTGTAAAAAGAATAAAAGCAAAAAATCTTATAAAAGATAGTTTAACAGGAAGAATTTGCAGATGGTGCTGGAAAATATGTAAAAATATTTATAATAAAATAAAGAATATATGTAAGAAAATAGTTACAAGAGTGAAGAGAACGACAAAAGAGATAACCAAAAATTGGCCAGATATTATTAAATTTTCAATAGGATTAATATTATATTTTGTATTATCTGTATTTTTAGTTGCTATTGGAAGTTTTGTAGGATTTATTGTTGCTCTATGCATTGGTGGATGGTTTTTATATAGCTTTTTTGAAAATGTAAATTGTTATAAAAAAATTGAAAAGCATTTAAAAGAAATGTATGAAGGAAATCATACAAAAAAACTTGATGAAAACGAGTTTACAAAAGAATTTAAAGATATTGTTAAATATATAAATGATGTTTCAAGAGGATTTGAAAATGCAATAGAAGAAGGAATAAAATCAGAGAGATTAAAAACAGAATTAATTACTAATGTTTCTCATGATATAAAAACACCGCTAACATCAATAATTAACTATGTAGATTTACTAAAAAAAGAAAATATAGAAGGCGAAAAAGCCAAAGAATATATAGAAGTATTAGATAATAAATCACAACGATTAAAGAAGCTAACAGAAGACTTAGTAGAAGCTTCAAAAGCATCTTCTGGAAATGTAAAATTAAACATAGAAAAAATAAATGTAGTAGAACTTATAAAACAATCTACAGGCGAATTTGAAGATAAATTTAAAGCTAAAGAATTAGAAATAATTTCAGATTTTGCAGAAGATGAAATGTTTATAAATGCTGATAATAGATACATGTATAGAATAATCGAAAATTTATTTAGTAATATTTCTAAATATGCTCAAGAGAAATCTAGAGTTTATATAGATGTAAAAAGAGTAGGAAACAAAGTAAAAATAGCAGTAAAAAATATATCAAAAGAAAGATTAAATATTTCAAGTGATGAATTAATGCAAAGATTTGTGAGAGGAGATAAATCTAGAACTACAGAAGGAAGTGGACTTGGACTTTCAATTTCAAGAAGTTTAACTGAACTTCAAAAAGGAACTTTTGAAATTCAAATAGATGGAGATTTATTCAAAGTAGAATTAGAATTCGAAATGATTTAAAATTACAATAAAATGTAATAGATAAACCTATAAAAGATTGGTATGACAATAGATTACTAATCTTTTATAGGTTTTTTATAATTAAAATTATAAAAAATATAGATAATTTTACAAAAACGTGTTGACTCTAGGAGATAATCTGTTGTATTATATTTAAAATTTAATGAAAGGAGAGATGTAAATAAAAAAGAATAATTCAACTCAAGAGTGGTTACCTTTTGATGAAATTCTTGATAATGGTATAATAATTCGAAAAAATTCTTATATAAAAATAATAAAAGTAAAACCTATTAATTATGATTTAAAATCAAATTTAGAAAAAGAATCAATTTTAAATTCTTATAAATTGTTTTTAAAAACTTGTGATTTCAATATTCAAATTTTAGTTCAAAGTAAAAAAGAAAATCTTTCAAAATATTTTTATAATCTTAAAAAAATTTCCCAAGAAGAAAATAATAAAAAAATTCAAGAAATAACAGAAAAATATATAGATTTTATAAAACAAAAAAATGAAGAGAATAAAGCGGCTTCAAAGAATTTTTATATCATTTTAAAGTATGATTTAGAGGTGAATTCAAAAGATACAGAAGACAAAGAAATAGTAGAAAATATAGCAATAAATTTTTTATCAGAATGTTTTTTCAAAATTAAAGATTCCCTTTCTAGATGTGGGAATATTGTTTATGATGTTAATTCAAAAAAAGAATCAGAAAGTATTTTAATTTCGTTTTTTAATCCCCAAAAAAGAGAAACAAAAGAAGAAGGAGAGTGATATTATAGAAAATTTTTATGAAGGTGTTTTAAACATTAAAGATAAAATGGCACCTAGTTATATTAATAATAAAAATCCAAAATACTTAGAAGTAGATGGGAAATATTATGCCGGAATATTAGTTGTAGACTATTATAGAGAATATAGTGAAATTTTATTTAAAAATTTAATAAATACAAATGTAAATATGAATATATCTATATTTTATGAAAAACAAGATACTTATAAAACAATAAAAGATTTAACATATTTTATTGGAAATGTTGGTGTAGATTTGAAGTCTGGAAATGCTAATAGAGAAGATATTGACATTGCTGCTTATACCTATAATGACGCTAAATTTATTAGAAAAGAAATGCAAGTAAATAATGAAGAATTATATTTTTTGTACACTTATATAACTATAATTTCAAACACAGAAAAAGAATTAGAAAGAAATTTAAATAAAATAGAAGGTATTCTTCAAGCTTCTGGAATGATGACTAGAAATTCAAATTTTAGACAGGAACAAACCTACAAATCATGTTTGCCATTAATGGAAAATAATATAGATATAAAACAAGTTTCTAGGCGAAATATATTAACAAATGGATTAATAGCAACATACCCATTTATATCTTCAAATATATGTGATGAAAATGGTGTTTTCATTGGAACAAATATTTATAATAATTCAATAATTTTAGTAGATAGATTTAATAAAGAGAAATATAAAAATGCTAATATGTGTGTATTTGGAACGAGTGGTGCTGGAAAATCTTTTTATATTAAACTTTTAATTTTAAGATATAGAATATTTGGGCTAGAACAATACATTATAGATCCGGAAAGAGAATACAATAAAATTGCTGAAAGCTTAGAGGGAGTACGTATAAAATTTGGACCATCATCTAATTATTTTATAAATGTTTTAGATATAAGAGAAGATAGTATTGAAGAAGAAAAAGGATTTTTAACAACAAAAATATCTAAATTAAGAGGATTTTTCGGTTTAGTGTTTGGAGAATTAGATGAAGAAAATGTTGCTATTTTAGAAGAAAAGTTGATTGAAGTTTATAAAGAAAAAGGAATTAATTTTGATGATAATTCTTTATATAAATTAAATAAAAATGGTGAAAAAATATTTAAAGAAAGCGTTGATATGCCTATATTAGAGGATTTATATAAAGTGCTTGAAAAAGATGGAAAAACAAAATATTTTAAAACAAAATTATACCCATTTATTTATGGATCACTTTCATTTTTGAATAATTATACAAATGTAGAATTAGAAAATAAGCTAATTGTAGCAGACATATATGATTTAGGAGAAGAGAATTTAAAGTATGGAATGTACATATTTGTTGAACTTTTCTGGGACAAAATAAAAAAAGATAGAAATAAAAACAAAGCAATATATTTAGATGAAATTTGGAGGCTTATTGGAGTTACTTCTAATCAATTTGTTGCAAGTTTTATTTATAAAATATTTAAAACTATAAGAAAATATGGTGGTAGTGCAGTTGCAATAACTCAAGATGTTTCCGATTTGTTTAGTTTAGATAATGGAGCGTATGGAAAAAGTATATTAAACAATTCAAGTATAAAATCTTTTTTTGCATTAGAAGAAGAGAATATATTAGTTTTGGAAAAATATGCAAATATTTCTGAAAAAGAAAAAATAGAAATTAAATCTTTAAAAAGAGGAGAGACTCTAATGTTTATTGGAGATAATCATGTACTTGCCAAAATAGAATGTTCTGAAGAAGAGAAGGAGTTGATAAGTTGAGAATAATAACAGCAATAGGAAATACTATTTTAAATGAAAAATTAAAGAAAAATACAGATATAAAAGTTATTGGAAAAGATATTCAATATCAGGAGGGAATATTAGAAGTTTTAGAAGAAAATAAAGATATTGATTTATTAGTACTTAGTAACATATTACCAGGAGAATGGGATTTTTATAAATTAATAAATGAAATAAAAAAAGCAAACGTGAAACTAGAAATAGTAGTGTTTCTGAGTGAAAAAGATGAAAATATAGAGAATTTTTTATCTAGTAAAAACATATATAAAATATATTATTTAAACGATTATGATTTTGATAAATTTTTAGAAAGTTTTTTAGTAAAAAAGCATGATTTTATTAGTCGGAATTACTAGGGAAATCAATAGTTTTAAAGAGATAATTTTACAGGAAAATAATGTGAATTTTAATGAAAAATTTGAAGAAATAAATAATGGTTTTTATGAAGAAAATAATTGTAAAACTATTGCAATTACTGGGAGTTTTGGAGTTGGAAAAAGTGTTGTCTCATCAATTTTAGCTAAATATATTTCAGAAATAGAAAAGAGAAAAACGTTATTAATTGATTTTGATACGTTTAACCTAAGTATTAGCAGTATTTTCGAGTTTGAAAATATTAATACAAAAAGTGAAATAAAGAAAACAAATAATAATTTACATATCTTATTTGATATTAGAAAAATGATTGATTTATCAAATGAATTATATATTTATAAAATCAAGGAATTATTTAATAAATTAAAAAAAGAATATGAATTCATAATCATAGATACATCTTCAAATCTAAATTATAAATATATAAAACTAGTTTTATCATATGCAGATAATATAATTTTTTTAGTAGAACCAAATTTGGTAGAAACAAGAAAAGCAACTAATATGTTAGAAGTGTTCATAAATGACTGGAATATTGATGTAGATAAAATAAAACTAGTTATTAATAAAGTGAATAGATATGAACTAGTTAATAGTATTTTGGAAGAGCTATTTTTTGAATTTGAAATCGTTTCAAAACTACAATATGAAGACAAATATAATTTATTTATAAACCAAAATAATAATTTTTTAATAGATAAAAATGGATATAGAAACATATATGAAAAAATAAAAAATAGGGAGGAAATATATGCAAACAGTAGCGTTAGAAGTAACTAATAATTTAGAAAATAATAAAAATATAACACAAAATTTAGGAGAAAAAATATATGAAGCTCAGAAGAGCTTTTTAGAAACAAGCATTGGAAAAACAGTAAATAGAGCAGTAGATATTGGATTAAAATCTGTTTTACCAGATTTAATAGAAGATGAAATTATAGATATTAAAGATGCAATCTTAGAAAATGGTTTTAAAGATGGAATTAAAGAAGTAATTAATTCAGGAATTGATTTTGGAAAAAGTGTTTCTGGAATTATTACTGGTAATTTCGAAACAGTTCAACAGGTTCAAATGGCAGTGAAAAATGGTGGTATATTAGATAAAACATCAGAGCTTTTAGATTATGCAATTAATTTGGCAAATAAAAAAGATTTAATAAATAAATCAACATCATCTTTAATTAAACAAGGAAAGAATTCTATAATAAGTTCCATAAGTAACAAAATTGAAGAAAGCTTAACAAATCAAATAAAAGCGGTTGAGAAAATTGAAAAATTTACAAATAATTGGAATATTGCTTACGGAATTCAAGACTTTGAAAAAATGGAAAATGCATATAAAAATATAAAAAATAATTTAGAAAAAACAATTCCTTTAGAAAAAATAATTAACAATGCTAGAAAAATTGAAAACATACATAATTTGATAAAAAACAATGGAAAACAGTTTAATTTAAGCGAAGAAGAATTAGCACTAACAAGTAAGTTATAACAAAATAAAAATGTAGAAAAAATACAGTAAAAATGATTTAGAACTTATCAAAAATAAAACGCTATAAGCTAGTAAAATCAATGGTTTGGAAATAAACAAAAAATATAAAAAATAAATAAAAAAATTAATTAAAAAAACACAAAAAAAACACCTATTTTAAGCTGATTTTTTTGCCAATTTTCCTTGATTTTTTGAGTGTTTTTTTATATAATGCAAGTGGAAAATAATGTAAGAAAAGAGGAGAATAAATGGAAAGGCAAGATGGAAAAATAATCGAAAGAAATATTGAGACAGAAATGAAAACAGCTTACATTGATTATGCAATGAGCGTTATCGTTTCACGTGCTTTACCTGATGCTAGAGACGGTTTAAAACCAGTTCACAGAAGAATTCTTTATTCTATGCATGAAGATGGAATTACATCAGATAAACCATACAGAAAATGTGCTAACACAGTTGGTTCTGTTTTAGGAAGATACCATCCTCATGGTGACTCTTCTGTTTATGATGCAATGGTAAGACTTGCTCAAGATTTCTCAATGAGATATATGTTAATTGATGGTCATGGAAACTTCGGATCTATAGATGGTGACGGAGCTGCTGCGATGAGGTATACAGAATCTAGAATGTCAAAAATAGCAGAACAAATGCTAGTTGATATCGAGAAAAATACTGTAAACTTTATGCCAAACTATGACGATAGACTTCAAGAACCAACAGTTCTTCCAGCAAAAGTACCAGCATTATTAATTAATGGTTCATCTGGTATTGCAGTTGGTATGGCTACAAATATTCCACCACACAACTTAACAGAAGTTATTAATGGTGCAATAAAAGTAATAGACAATCCAGATGTTACAATAGAAGAACTTATGGAAGTTGTAAAAGGACCAGATTTCCCAACAGGAGCTATGATTCTTGGAAAAGAAGGAATAAGAGAAGCTTATACAACAGGTAGAGGAAAAATAACAGTAAGAGCTGAAACAGAAATTGAAGAAATGTCTGGAAACAAACAAAGAATTATTGTTTCATCACTTCCTTACCAAGTAAATAAAGCAAATTTAATTATTAAAATAGATGAACTTGTAAGAGAAAAGAAAATTGAAGGAATATCAGAAGTAAGAGATGAATCAGATAGAAATGAAAGAGTAAGAATAGTAATCGAACTTAAGAGAGATGCTAGACCTCAAGTAATTTTAAATCAATTATTCAAACACACACAAATGCAAGATACATTTGGTGCAATAATGCTTGCTTTAGTAGATGGAGAACCAAAAATCTTAACTTTAAAACAATGTTTAGAAGTATATATCAAACATAGAAAAGAAGTTATTTTAAGAAGAACAAAATTCGATTTAGATAAAGCTGAAGCAAGAGCTCATATCTTAGAAGGTTTATTAATTGCTATAGATAATATTGATGAAGTAATCAAAATAATTAGAGAATCTTATGATGATGCTAAAGAAAGATTAATGGAAAGATTTAATCTTACAGATATCCAAGCACAAGCAATATTAGATATGCAATTAAAGAGATTATCAGGATTACAAAGAGAAAAACTAGAAGAAGAATATGCAGAATTAATGAAATTAATAGCATACTACAAAGAAATCTTAGCTAGTGAAACTTTAGTATATGATATTATCAAAACAGAACTTATTGAAATGAGAGATAAATTCGGAGATGAAAGATTAACAAAAATTGCAGCAGCAGAAGGTGAATTCGAAGAAGAAGATCTTATAAAAGAAGAACAAACAGTTATTGCTTTAACTCACTTTGGCTACATTAAGAGAATGCCAGTAGATACATATAAGAGCCAAAGAAGGGGAGGAAAAGGAATAACAGGAATTGCAACAAGAGAAGATGACTTTGTAAAAGAAATCTTTACAGCATCAACTCATGATACAATTCTATTCTTCAGCAATAAAGGAAAAATGTATAGATTACGTGGATTTGAAATTCCAGAAGCTGGTAGAACAGCAAAAGGAACAGCAATCGTAAATCTATTAAACTTAGAATCTGGAGAAAAAATTTCTGCAATTATACCACTTCAAAACTTCGCAGAAGATAAATATTTATTAATGGGAACAAGAAATGGTTTAATTAAGAAAACTCCACTTAAAGAGTATGATTCAAATAGAAAAACAGGATTAATGGGAATAACATTAAAAGATGATGATGAATTAATTGATGTTAGATTAACTGATGGACAAGATAATGTTGTATTAGTTACTAGAAAAGGATTAAGCATCACATTTGATGAAAAAGATGTTAGACCAGTTGGAAGAACTGCTCAAGGTGTAATTGGTATGAGGTTAGATGACGGTGATTACGTTGTTGGTATGGAACCAATTGTTTCTGGAAGCAGTGCTACATTACTTACAATAACAGAAAACGGATTTGGTAAGAGAACAGAACTTGATGAATATAGGGTTCAAAATAGAGGTGGACGTGGTGTTATAACATATAAAATCACTCCAAAAACAGGAGAGCTTGTAGGAATCAAGATAGTAAGTGGAACTGAAGATGTAATTTTAATTACAGATACAGGAACAATTATTAGATTAAACTCTGGAGAAATCAGTGTTCTTGGAAGATCAACACAAGGTGTTACTTTAATGAGAACAAATGAAGGAAAAGTTGTAAGTATCGAAAAAATAGTTGAAAAAGATGAAGACTATGTAATCTAATATTTATAAAATTTAAGAAGGCAGACTAAAAAGTTTGTCTTCTTTTTATATACAATATTTTTAATATTTGCAAAAATATTTATTAATGTTATACTAAAAAAGATGAACAACAATCCACAATTATAGAACAATTTGTGGATTGTTACTTGACAAATTTAAATAAAAATGGGGAAGATGAATGGACATTTTAACTTTAAAATCAAAAGTAAAATTGGGATGTAACTTGTGTGACAAATGTTGTATATATAGAGGTGATATTAGATTACTTCCAATTAATGTTTGGAGAATAAGTAAATTTTTAAATATATCAGTTAAAGAGTTTTTAGATAAATATACAGATAGACCAGAAAATAGTAAATTAGAATTGGTAATAAAAACAACAGGTGAACTTAAACAATGTATTTTATATGACGAGCCAGGAAAAAAATGTGGGATTCATCAAGTGAAACCACTTCAATGTGTAATGTTTCCACTAGTGCCTGAAAATTTAAAAAGAGACTATTTTGTGGATTCTGGACAATGTAGATTAGAAGACGCAAAGGAAATAACAGTAAACGAGTGGGTTAATGGAAATAATAAAATTTATAGTAAAAATAAAAAGATTTGTATGGAATGGATTCAATTTATAGAATGGGCTCAAATGAAAATAAATGAATTTTCAGTAGGCGAAATAGATGAGTTATATAAAATCCTTTTCGAAAACTATAATTCAAAAAAATGGAACTTTGTGAAGCAAATGAGAAAAAATATGTGGGAAGCTGAAAAATTAATAATGAAGAAAAATAAAAAAGCTAGTAATTAACTATATAATTGACAAAATAAATAAAAGATAGTAAAATGATAATAGGAAATGGAGAAACCACAAACGTGGTTGCCACGAGATATGTTTAACAACACATTGCTCTGGAAAGCTTAAATGTGTTGTTTTTTATTCTTTAGTGAAAACCCCCGGTTATACCGGGGAGTTCTCAAGAGCTTTAGCGGTGAGCAAAGAATTATAAAAAAATACTCCTCCTTTTGATATAATTAATTAGATTTCGACAGCTAATTAAAAATCAAAAGGAGGAGAACG
>JAFTJF010000004.1 GCA_017456555.1 Clostridia bacterium | reverse complement strand
TATTTTTTTTAACTTTTTTAATTTTTTTTAATTTTTTTGAAAATTTTTGTCACCTTTTGTCGACCTTAATTGTTTTAATAAGTAGAAGGGGATTTAAATATGATAAAAATTTTAATTTTATGTAAAAAAAGTGAAACATCAAAATCATTAGTAAACTATGTTATTTCAAAAATAAGTATTTTACGTTTAGTTGGAATTGCCAACACTCAAACCGAAGCTCTTAAAATATTAGAAGAGCAAAAACCTAATTTAATAATTAGCACAGATAAAAATATCTTATTATTAGTTAAACATAATTTTAAGCATTACACTCCTGGTATTATATTGCTTTCAAAAAAATTAGAAGAACCACAATTCTTTTATAGAAGTTTATTGATTTTACAATACAATTTGGATTTTGATATAATGATTCGAAAAATCAGAAATTTCATAACAGATAATTTCAGCATATCTAAAAAAGAACAAATTAGAAAAATTTTATCTGAAATTGGATTTAATTTAAAGCTCTCAGGAACTATGTATTTAATTGATTCAATCTTATATACAAATACATATAGAAGTGGTTATTCTTTTGAAAAATTAGAAAAAGATATTTATTCTTATATTGCTCAAAAAAACAATAGTACACCAAAACGAATAAAATGGGCAATTGAAAGAGCAATAAATTATATGTATCAAAAACAAACTGAAGATACCTATTATTATATTGAAAAATATTTTGCTATTGAATATCCTCAAAAGCCAACTGCAAAACTAATAATAAACACTTTGGCATCTATTATTAATTTGTAAGATTGTGCAAAAAAATAACAGTTTGTAAAATTACAAACTGTTATTTTCCATGTCATTTTTGATGTAAATCTAATCAACTATATATTTATTCTATTATATTATCTCTACATCTTTCGCAAAGAGTTGGATATTCTGCACTTTCTCCAACTGTAGTAGAATACATCCAGCATCTTTCACATTTCTCACCTTCAGCTCTTTCTACTTTTACACCAATTGCAACTTCTTCATCAGCATTTCTTCTGTTTTCGTTAACTACAACATCAGAAACTATAAAGATTTCTTTTAATAGATTTTCTTTTCCTTTTAAGAATTCATATTCATCGCTTTCTGCAAATAATGTAACTTTTGCCTCTAAAGATAATCCTATTTCTTTATTTGCTCTTGCTACTTCTAACTTTTTAGCAACTTCTTCTTTTACTTTTATAAGTTTAGCCCATCTTAAAGCTAATTCTTCATTTTCATATTTTGGATTTACTTGTGGATATTTTTCAAGCATAACGCTTTCAGTGTTTTCTCCATCTCTATGAGCCATGTAACTCCAGATTTCTTCTGCTGTAAAGCATGTCATTGGAGCTAATATTCTAACTAAACAAGATAATATTTCATACATTGTAGTTTGAGCTGCTCTTCTTTCTAAACTATCTGGTCTAGATGTATATAATCTATCTTTGATTATATCTAAATAGAATTGGCTCATATCTACAACACAGAATTGATTTATAGCTTGATATGCTTCATGGAATTCATAAGTATCATAAGCTTTTGTGCATGTAGCAATTAATTTATTTAATCTTGTTAAAGCCCATTTATCTATTTCTTGTAAATCTTCATATACTACAGGATTGTTAACATCAAAATCAGATGTATTTCCTAAAATATATCTAGCTGTATTTCTTATTTTTCTATAAACTTCTGTTACTTGTTTGATTATGTTTTTAGAAACACTAACATCAGATTTATAGTCAGAAGCTAATACCCAAAGTCTTAAAACATCTGCACCTGATTCTTTGATTATTTCTTGAGGTGCAACAACATTTCCTATAGATTTAGACATTTTTCTTCCTTGCTCATCAACTGTGTAACCATGTGTTAAAACTTCTTTATAAGGAGCTTTTCCTTTTACAGCAACTGATGTTAAAAGTGAAGATTGGAACCATCCTCTATATTGGTCACTTCCTTCTAAGTATAAATCAGCTTCTGGAAGTCCTCTTTCAGCAAGAACTGATTCATGTGTTGATCCAGAATCAAACCAAACATCCATGATATCTGTTCCTTTTTTGAATTCTTCACATCCACAAGAACATTTTGCACCTTCTGGCATTAATTCTTTTTCAGACAAACCAAACCATGCATTTGTTCCTTGCTCTTTAACTATTCCTTGAACTTTATCCAAACTTTCTGGAGTAACATATTCTTTTTCACAGTCTTTGCAATAGAATACTGGTATTGGAACTCCCCATGTTCTTTGACGAGAAATACACCAATCATTTCTATCTTCTATCATTTTAGAGATTCTTTCTTCCCCCCAAGCTGGATACCATTTTACAGATTTTATTGCATCTAAAGATTCTTTTCTAAATCCATCAACAGATGCAAACCATTGACTTGTAGCTCTAAAGATAACTGGTTTTTTACATCTCCAGCAATGTGGATATGAGTGATTTACAACTTCACTAGCTAATAATAAATTGTTTTCTTCTAACCATTTGATTATTTCTTTATCAGATTTTGCATAATACATATCTTTAAATGGTCCAGCGCCTTCTCCTCTTTGAACACCTTTAGAGTCAACTGTAACTATTATTTCACTATTATGTTTTAAACCTAATAAATAGTCTTCTTTACCATAACTTGGTGCACAGTGAACACATCCTGAACCTGTTCCAAGTTCTACATTTACAGAATCTTCTGTTCCTGTAACTACTGTTGAAGTTCTATCTAAGAATGGGTGTTTACATACTATTCCAGCTAAAGCTTTTCCTTTGAAATCTTCTTCTATTTCATATTCTTCGATTCCAGCTTTTTTCATAACTTGTTCTACTAAGTCTTTAGCAAATATTAATCTTTCTGTTCCAACTCTTACTACTGCATAATCAAAATCTTCACCTACAGCTATCATTGTGTTTCCTGGTAATGTCCATGGAGTTGTTGTCCAGATTACTACATAAGTATTATCTCTTTGAACTAATCCTTTTCCATCAACAACTGGGAATTTTACATATGCTGTATTTGAATTTATATCTTTATATTCGATTTCAGCTTCAGCTAAAGCTGTTTCGCAATCTGTACACCAGTAAACAGGTTTTAATCCTTTATAGATATATCCTTTTTTATACATATCAGCAAATACACCAATTTGTTTTGCTTCCATTTGTGGTTGATATGTTATATATGGATTTTCCCAGTCACCAAGAACACCTAAACGTTTAAATCCTTCTGTTTGTTTATCTTTGTAATCCATAGTAAATTGTTTACATGTATCTCTAAATGTATTTACTGGAATTTCATCTCTATTTAATCCTAATTTTTCAATTGCTTTTTTCTCTGTTGGCATACCATGTGTATCATATCCTGGTATAAATGGAGTATAAAATCCTTGTAAGTTTTTGTATCTTACTATAGTGTCTTTTAATACTTTGTTTAAAGCATGTCCTATATGGATTTCTCCATTTGCATAAGGTGGTCCATCATGTAATACAAAAGGTGTATTTCCTTCATTTTTCTTAAGCATTTTTTCATATAAACCTTGATCAAATACTCTTGCTTGTATTTTAGGTTCATTTTCTGGAAGACTAGCTCTCATTGGGAAGTCTGTTTTTGGTAAATTTAGTGTTTTACCATAATCTTTTTTCTCTTCGCAATCTTTACACATTTTAAAAATCTCCTTTATATATTTTATTTTATAATTAGCTTATTATTATGTACTTTTTATTAAAAATTTATATCAAGCTTTAACTTTATAAATTAGCTCATTTATACTTTTTTATTTTTTCAGAATTTTAAGTATTTTTCATAATTAAATTTTAATATATTTTAATTTGTTATTATTAGATGTTACATATTTTTCAAGTTCTGTTGGTGTAAGTAATATTGTAGCTGTATTTACACATGGATGAACTCCAAGCATTGCTTCTTTTTTCAAATCTTCATCAAATACAACTTCAACTTCATTTGCTTCATCATTAATTACAGCTAATGGAGTTACAGCACCTGGTTCTAATTTTAAATATTTCATCAATCTTTCTTCAGAAGCAAAACTTAATTTTGTACTTCCAATCTTTGTAGCAATATCAGCTAGTGGTGCTCTTTTTTCTTCTGGAAGAACAACTAGAAAATGTCTTTTTCCTTTTTGATCTCTTACAAATAAGTTTTTACAAATTTTCGCATTTTCAAAAATATTACCTAAATTGTCCATATCTTCAATTGTATAAACGGGGGTATGTTCAATTTCCTTGTAATCAATGTTTAGTTCTTTTAATTTGTTTAATACTTTTTCTTTCATATATACCTCCTATTTATTTTTTATAAAACTTTGAAAACAAAAAGTCGTTCCATCCTAAAAGGACGAAACGACTCGTTATCGCGATACCACCTAATATTAACTATATCTTGAAATATAATTATCTCTTTTCCTTTTAACGCAAGGCAATGCGAATTATTTTACTTATATAAAAACGTTCAAATAATTAACTCCAAGGTGATAATAAATAAATTATTTTCCTACTGGCTTTCACCTTTCCCAGCTCTCTTTTAAGGTTTTACTTTATTTATCTTGTCCTTTTCAAAGTTTTTATTCATTAAATTTGTACCAATATAATATCACCATTTACATAATTTTGTCAATATAACTTTTTAAATTCTTTATTATAACTGGAAAAAGTCTAGTGCATTGCACCAGACTCTTTCACTTGAGGCTTCATTTCAAATTATTTTTTATCATCATTCTCTGGCTTTCTAAGAATGAAATCAGTTCCCTCCTTGTCAATACCTTTGTTCGGAAGATGGCGAAATGCGTAATGTTCTTTCACATTCACGATTTTTCCATCTTTTCGTCTGTAGGAGTATCCTCTCACTTTCCAGCGAGAATATACATACTCACTCAAACGTCGTTCTGTTGTTTCGGTTTTGCGGACTGTGTAAATTCTTCTGGTAGGAACATATACCTTATCACGTTCCTGCTTAGAACTCACATCCTTCTTTTTCTTTCCTCCAGACTTCTTTCCCTTTTTTCCACCTCTATCATTCTGAGGTGTAGACACCTTCTCTTCCTTGTAGATTGCCTTTTCTTCTTGGTTTGCTTTCACATACAAGTAAGCATATGTAAAAATGTCTTTAACAGCAGGAACCAATTGATGTAGAAAATCTGCAGGAAGGTCTTGTTGCATAGTAAGGAACGGAGTGTAGGTCATAAATCGTCCTTCTTCATTTCTCTCACTGTCATCCATTTTTACATTAGGATAAAGCAACTTGCCGATAAATTTCCAACAAACGAAAACATCGATGTAAACCCAGTCTTTTTTATCCTTTGGAAAAGTCACATACATTCTCACCAATGCATGAGGATTTTTCCACTCGATAAGAGCATTCGAAAACACTTCTGGAATAGGTTCTCCATCATAGATTCCGTTGAAGAAATCTCTTAAATAGTCAAGAAGTTCATCTTCAACGAGGACCCGGTCAGCTTGTGCCATAGTCTGTACTGTTGTTACAGGTTTAAGACCAAGTACCAAACGTTCTTTGGACGAAAAGTCCATGTAAAGTTTTGTAACGATATCTTTATTTGTCATGTTACCTCCTTATGTCTAATTCCTATATTAGTATCTTTAAAATTATAACATACTTTACATAATTTTTCAATATTACATAATGTTCTACTCTATTATAACCTCATATTTTTGAGTATTTACATTATTGATATAGTTCTTAGATTTCAATTCTACCTAGATTTTTCACACTTTTTATGTTATACTTATGTTAACTATAACTTTTACGCCAAGTAGATATAATTACCCTGGCAAGAAGAGCTATAGATGTACTTTGAAAACCAAATATCAAAAAAGGAGGAGATTTTGTGTTAGCAAAATTACAAAACTTATTACACTCTCATTCAGTTGCTGAAATGCCTGAAGCAATGAAACACCGCAAAAATGTCATTTTGACAGTAACCATTGTAAGCACCGTCATTTTTGACATTCTGAGTTTTTCCATCAAAGGAGCTCAAACTGCATTAGCACTCGGCCTTAACTGGTTTGCAGTCGGATTTATGATTCTTTATTTTCTTCGTCAAACTCTCAGAAGTTCTGTTCAGACGTATCTAGATAAAGAAAAAGCCGATTTCAACAGCGACAGTGACGCCTACATTACCGCAAGTATCAGTGAAATTTCCAACAAAGTCAGAGGAAAAGTTTTTCACACCAAGAATGACTATTCTTTGATTATGACAAATGCTGAAGTTATCTTTAGTATGAAGGAGTTTATCGGATACATTTGGGTATTCTGGCAAAACTTCCCTGTCGCAATCGCAAATTCCATTATGGCTTTCGTAATGGCTATTGCAATTCTGGTAAGTGAATTCATTCAGACTGGCAACACAAAGCTTACCATCGTCTTTTCTCTTATTCTTTTTGCATGCATCGCTTTGTTTGGACTTCTTTTCAAACTTCGCCTTCATGTACGAAAGAATTTTAGAGACAACCATCGCATACTCAGAAAAGAAAATGATGTCTTGATGAACGATGTTAAAAACATTGAGCCTCTTATTGAAAGAGAATTTCTCTATCGAGTTAAACTTCTTATCAAGAATTTGCAAAGCAAGCGTGGTCTCGAAAAAAATGAAATTTTCAAACTCAATGGTCTGCAAGTCTTAAGAAGCCTTGTGCTTGGACTTTTCATGATTCTCATTATCATCATCAAGCTCAAATTCGCTGGCGGAATCGACAATCTCAACATTGCAATCTTGACTGACATCATCGCTGTTTCGACTGTTTACTCGAACATTCTTGATAAAGTCGCATCTATCTTAACTGACTTTGAAACCATCACTAACACCCTTAGAGATGCAGAGAGAGTTAAACCTGATGTAGACAATATCATGTCTGTGTTTGAGTTTGAAAATGGTATCAAGTTTGCTGAAAACGAACAGATTGAAACCATAAACGTCGAACCTTTTGAATTCAGCTATCCTGGTACTATGTCTGTTTACAAGTTAAGAAATACCAACTCTTTTGAGCTTATTCCTGGGAAATCTTATCTTGTACATGGTCACACAGGCTGTGGTAAGTCCACCTTTATGCATTTGCTGATTGGCAAAATTCGCATGGCACTTTCGCCAATTTCCTATGGAAATAAATGCGAAAAAGCTTATCTTGCATCTATCATGCATGAAAGCAATGGCAGATTGGGTGCAAATCCTGTTCTCCAGGAAATCATTTTCAGTAATGATGTTTCAAGTTTCAATCGTTCTCGAATGATTGAAATCCTTCATGGTACTCATATCTATGAGGATATCATGAGAAACTTGGGACTCACCATCGACAATGATGAAAAAGTCTTGGAGTATCTCAATAGCACCACTATCGAGCAATACTCTTCTGGTCAGAAGCAGCGTTTGGCCATTGTTAAAGTTCTCTACAATTTAAGCTCTATCCATCAGATCGTTGTATTTGATGAAGCAACCAACGCATTGGATGACAGCACTGCAATCTCCGTCCTTAAGTTCATGTCTGACTATTGTCAGAAGGATATGAAGAGAATTGTGTTGTTTGTTTCTCATCAGGTTGAACTTACTAAGGAAATCACTGATGGCAACATCACCTTCCTTTCTCGTAAAGCTTATGATGCTGATGGAAAAGAAACCATCCTTCCCGGAGCTTTTGACATTGTCACTGAACTTTGATTTTGGCTAATCAACAAACATCCCCTTATTCCGCACTTGTGGAATAAGGGGCTTTTCTTTTGCATAAAAAAAAGAACAACTAAAATATCTTTAATTGCTCTTTTATTTAATCTTATAATTATCTTATTCTATTTATAATAAATTTTTAATAATTCCATTAGCAGCTTTTTTTCCAGCAGCTAATGCTCTACATACTGTTGCTTTACTTTCTGTATTATCTCCACCAGCATATACATTTTCTAAATTAGTTTTTCCATTTTCATCAATTTTTATATATCCCCAATCATCAAGTTCAATTCCTTGTTCTTGAATTAAGTTTTTATCTGGTTTTAATCCAATTGCAAAAACTACAGTATTAGCTTTTTCTTTGTATTCTTTTGCATCTTTTTTATCTGCAGCTTTTCCTTCAACAATTTCAGTTTCTATACAATTTACATTTTCAATTTTTCCATTTTTATTATCAGCTGAAATAACTCTTACAAGTTCTTTAAATTCAACTCCATCTTCAATTGCTTCATCAAGTTCAACTTCTCTTGATGGCATATGAGCTCTATCTCTACGATAAAGTATTTTTACTTTATCAGCACCCATTCTTACTGCAGCTCTAGCAGAATCCATTGCAACATTTCCACCGCCAATTACAACAACTGTTCCTAAATCTTTTATAAATTCTTTTTCATTATATGCTTTTAAAAATTCATCTGATTTATAAACACCTGTAACACTTTCTTCAGATAATCCATAAGTTGTTGATTTTGGTGCACCTATTCCTAAAAATACAGCATCATATTTTTTTGAAATTTCTTCTAATGAAAAATCTTTTCCAAGCTCTTTTCTAGTTATAAATTTTCCACCTAATTTTTTTACATCATTTATTAAATTTTCAACCTTATCTTTTGATAATCTAAAATCAGGAATTCCATAAACAAGAATTCCTCCAGGAATTTCATCTTTTTCATAAATATCAACTGAAAATCCTTGTTTTAAAAGTTCTACTGAACAAGCAATTCCTGCAGGTCCTGAGCCTATTATCGCAACTTTTTTTCCATTACTTTCTTTTGCAGTTATTTCGTAATTATAATTATTTTCGATTGCCCATTCATTTACAGTTTTCTCTAAAAATCCAATATGTACTGGAGTTGATTTTATTCCTCTAACACAACTTCCTTCACATTGCTCTTCTTGTGGACATACTAAACTACAAATATATGAACATATATTATTTTCTTTTAATATTTTATATGCATTTTCATAATTATTATTTTTTACTTCATTTATAAATTCCGGTATGTTAGTTTGTATTGGACATCCTTTAACACTACATGGTTTTACTTTACAATTTAAACAACTACTTGCTAATTCTTTTATATTTTCCATTTCTACTTCCTTTGCCTTTATTATTCTGCTTTTTTAGTTTCAACAACTTCTTTTACAGTATTTATTGCCATAATTTTTGAAACTATTCTGTTTACATCAACTTTTTCTTTATATTTAACTTCTAATTTAATGTAATCATTAGCTTCTTTATCTTCAACGATTTTTATTTGAATTATTTCTAATTTTTCTTGATTAAATACTTTTCTTATATCATCTAAAATTTCTTTTGGTTTTTGAGATACTATTTTTAAATCAATAAAATAATAATGTTCTAATTTTGAAGATAATACATGTGAATATGATAATACACAATATACTACAAAAGTTGCTACAATGGCCGGAATATAGAAACCAGCACCAACAATAAGACCTATACAAGTAACAGCTAAAAGTCCTGCAGCTGTTGTTAAACCTTTTACATTAAATCCATCTCTTAAAATTGTTCCTGCACCTAAAAAACCTATTCCTGATAATAATTGAGCAGGTATTCTTGTAGGATCTGCTCCTAGTTCTTCATATAGTAAATCACCACAAACCATTACTAAAACAGCACTTATTCCAACTAATACATAAGTTCTAAAACCAGCAGGTTTCTTCCATGACTCTCTTTCATAACCTACTATTCCTGCTAAAATTACAATTAAAACAAGTTTGAAAAATATTTCAAATTCCTCTATAAGCATTAGCTTTTGTATTCCTTCTAATATTGGTTCCATATTTCTTTTCTCCTTTCACTTTTGTACCAAAATATTTTAACATCATTTTTTAATTTACACAACTAAACTTACCGTTTGGTCATCTTTTTTTAATTCAAAAAATCTGACACTCTTCCATTACCAATTCCATATACAACTCTATTTTTTCCAAGAATAACTACCATAAATACATTTTCATCAAGATCATCTTTTACTATTATATATTCCCCTTCATCATTTATTTCAACAGGAACATAACTTTTTCTTTCTAAAGCTTGCATATAAAGTTTTTGATCTTCATCTGTAATCTCTTCTTCATATACTATTTCAACAGTTGTTATACTATCACCAAATCTTTTATCTGAATATGTATATTTTTGATAGTTTACAGTTTTTCGTGTAGTTTCATATTTAAATAAAGTAGGAATAGCCTCACCTTTATCAAAAGATATGCTTTTCAATCTAGAAAAATTGTATTTATTATATTCTTCTTCATATTCAATTTCTTTTGTATTTTTTTCTACTCCATTCACATTAACAGAAGTTCTTGAATTAGAATTTGAAGATTTTTTTTCATTTATAGTATTCATCGTTAAAGCTAATATCATAAAAAATACTCCAATCACTATTGGCAGAAGCGCAGAAAACACTCCTGAAAGAATTAGTTTCATATTTGAATTAGATTTGTATCTATTGGTAGAATAATTATTCTTATAATCATTATTATAATTATTAGAATAAGTTTCATTATATTCTTCTATTATGCTATCTTCTCCACTATATTCATATTTACTTTCTCTTTTTCCTTTTAATTCATTGCTTTGAAATAATTTTGAAACCTTATTTTCTCCATAGCTTTGAATTGGATCGTCATTGTTTGGCATTTTATTCTCCTTGTATTTCTTATATATCATTAATTTTTCCTAAAAATCAAATTGCTTTTTGTTAATTAGATTTTATCATAAATAAAAAATAAAAAATACCTTTTTAAAAATTTATTATTTTTATTCCATCACTTTTTATTGTTGACTTTTTATGTTAATTGTTGTAAAATAATTAATGTACTTTCCTTTTTAGGAAACCTTGTACATTGAAATGAAGATAACCTTTTCGGCTCTAGTAATGTGCCTCTTATTTTTAAATTTTTTAATTTATAGGAGGTAACTTATGAAAGATAAAGAAACTATTGAAAAAATAAAAGAAATATTGGAAAATGGAAGTTCAAAATTTGCAAATGCTGATAACATTCAAACTTTTAAAGCAGTGGCAGAAGAGTATTTAGATGCACTTTGTTGTGTTTATGATATTAATGACGTACGTTTAAACAATGACGCCATTATTTCATTTCACAAAGTCACATCTACTCTTGAAGGTAAACTTTTAATCAGAGGTCAAGAAAATCTAGAAATCCTTTGGCATTACACAATGGTCTTAAAAGCATTCATGGAAAAATTCTATGCTCAGGCTGGGCATCAATATGACTAGTAAAACCCCATTTATTTTTTTAAAACTTTATTAAGAGCCGATATATGTGGCTCTTATTTTATTTTTGTAGAGGCACATTCGACACAAACTTAGTTTAGATTGTGTCTTCATTTCTCTTTTTTAAAAATATATATGATTAACAATCATATTTTCTATAAATTACATTTAAGAAATCTACATAATAATATAAAATCTTTCTTTTATACAAACAAAAATACACTATTAAAAAATAGTGTATTTTTGCTTTTTTTAAAACTTTACTCTTTTATTTTTATAGAGACAGAGATTTTCATCTCTATAATTATTATATTACTTATTTTCCATATTTTCAACCTCTTGTTTTAAAGTTGCAACAACAACAAATCTTCCATTTGGTTTTGAATATTCACAAGTTGATAATGTTAATATTTTGTCACCATATTCAGCATCTTTATCAATTTTATATAACGATTTTTCTTTACAATTATTTATAAATTCATTAAATTTTTCTTCAGTTTCAAATTCTAAATATTTATAATATTTAAAAACATCAGTAACATCTTTATTAAAAATTTCAGATTTAAATACTGCAACAATCTCATATTGTTCAACTGTTTGATTTGTAATTAAAGAAATATTTTGATGAGATTTATAATATTCCTCTTCACTATATTTAATTAATTCATTAAACATCATTTGATCATTATTATTGTGTCCATATACAAAAAAGTTTTGATTTTCTTTAGAAAAGTCATATCTGTAATCTAAAAATATTGAACCATTTCTACTATAAACTCCTTTGTAATTTTTATATAAGTAATAATCATTATCTTTTCCTTGTAACACAGGATAATTAATTGAAGAATTTTCAATTTCAAGCCAAGCTACAATGTCTGCATATTCAGCTTGAAGTTTTTTCAAATTTTCAACTTTAGCTAGGTTAGTGCTTATCTCTTGATTATTTTCTACTATATTTTCATTCTCATCAATTTGAAGAGTATTATTAATCTCTTCTTTATTTTTTACACTCATCATATTTTGAAGTACACTTAAATCTTTTTCATCTTTTTTCATAGTGTATAAATATGTGATTATATAAATCATTGAAATAATAAAAATAACTAAAAAAATTACAAATAAAATTTTTCTGATTTTTTCTTTCATAATTTCCTCTAGAATTTATCTTCTTCTTTTTTGCTAACTATAAACATTCCTACTAATGACATTAATGCTGTTAATGAGAATACAGTTAATAAATTCTTTTTACCTGTTTTTGGTGCTGAGTCAAGATTTACTAAGTCAACATGATTATGAATTAATGTATTAATTATTGTTGTTCCTTTTATATCAGTTGCATATCTATCAACTGGAACTTCATCTACAGTATATTCAATTTTTACACCTTCAGAATCATATTCATCTAAATCTTCAAATGCAAATTTCCATTCGCCATTTTCATCAGCTTTTACAGATTTTTTATCTATTACTTTTCCATTTGCTAATAATTTTACAATTATGCTTTCTGGTCTTGTTTCATAGTCATTATCACTATCATGCCAAATTTTAATACCTTGAACTTCTGTTGTTCCAGTTAAAGTATTTGTTATATTTGTATTTTCAACTTTACCAATATAATTTATAATATCATTTTCAGAAATTGAATATTCAATTTTCTTTCCTTCTTCATCAAATTTTACTAAGTTTTCAAAGAAGAAATTCCAATTTCCTAATTCTCCTTCAGTAACTTCTTTGTCTTGAACTTTTTCTCCATTTGCTAAAAGATTTACAATTATACTATCTGGTCTTGTTCCATATGCATTATTGTTATCTTTCCAAGTTTTTCCTCCGCCAAGTTCTGTTGTTCCTGTTAGTCTATTAGTAATATCTATAACTTTTTCTTCATCATTTTCAGTAGTTACTTTATAAGTATCTACATAGTGGCCTTCTTCATGTTCTGGTATTACATTTTCTTCTACAGTGTAATCATATTTCACACCTTTAGCATCATATTTTGGTAAACCAGTAAATTCATATCCCCAATTTCCATCGCTATCTGCTGAAATTGTTGTTTCTTGAACATATTCTTTTGAAACATTTTTATTTTCTCTATATAATTTTATTGTTATTGTTTCTGGTCTTGTTCCATATTCATTGTTGTTGTCTTTCCAGATTTTTGCACCTTTTATATTAATCTCATCTGTTAAGCAGTTTGTTAATTCATATTGTTTATCATCTTCTGTTGATGCTACACCTTCTGTAATAGTTGTAACATATCTTCCAGCTGGAACTTCAACTATTGCAGTTTCTGATATTGTATAAACAATTTTTACACCTTCTTCTGTGTATTTATCTAAATCTTCAAAAGTATGGCTCCAATTGTCTGCTTCAGTTAAATTATAAGAATCTACTAGAACATTATCTGCTAATAAATTAACTGTTATATATTCAGGTCTTGTATCATGATGATTATTATCATCATTCCAAGCTTTTTTTACACCAACTTTTACTTTTCCAACTAATTTATTAATTAAGTTGTTTCCATCTACAGTTACTTCATAGTTTTCACCAATTGATGGATTTTCTTTTATTTTATATGTTATTTCTTTACCATCTTTATCAAATTTATCTAGTTCACTAAATAAGAATAACCATTTTCTATCTTGATTTTCTGTTACATCAATATATTTGTTGTTATATTTTCCGTTTTCTAATAATTCAACTCTAATACTATCTGGTCTTGTACCATATGCGTTATTATTATCTTTCCAAGTTTTTTCTCCACCAAGTTCAACTTTTCCAACTAATGTATTTATAATAGTTGTTCCATTTACTTCAGATTTATAAGTTCCAACTTCAGGTTTTGCAGATTGAACAGGTTCTTCTGATACTGTATACTTATATAATTTACCATTTGAATCATATTTTGCTAATCCTGTAAATGTATATTTCCATGTATTTTTATCTGTTGCTCTGCTTGAATTTAATTTTTCTGTTTTATATACAGTTCCATTTCTTAATAAATTTACTGTTATTTCACTTGGTCTAGTACTATATTTGTTGCTATTGTCTTTCCATTGTTTTGTTACAGAAACTTCTGTTTTGTCTGTAAGTGTATTTGTAACATTATATCCATTTACTGTTGATACATATTTTCCATTAACTTCTTCTTCGATAGTATATCCAGTTTGATTTGGATAGTTTGTAAAGCTCCAAGTCCAATTACCATTTGCATCAGGTGTAACTGTTTTTGTTTCAAGAACTGTACTTCCTGAAAGTAATTTTATTTTAATGCTTGATGGTCTTGTTTTATATTCGTTGTTATTATCTTTCCATGTTTTAGAACCATTTATCGCATAAGTATTTGGTCCTGTTTTTGTATTAGAAACCATCTTCATTGCATCTTGATCCACATTTGTTTGATAGAATGCAACATTTTGAGTTCCTTTAACTTCACTAATATAAGTAATTGTTCTACTCATATCAAAATTAGCTGATGCTGTAAAAGTAAAACTTTTTTGATTTCCAATTTTATTTTTTGGAATTTTTATTTTATATTGATTTGATGAATCAATTTGTGTTCCTGTTGCAGAAAATCCACTTCCTGTTGCAGTAACACTTATATTACCATTTACTTTTCCTGTAGTTTCAACTGTTACTATAACTTCATAATAAGATTTTCCATTTGTTCTTTCTATAAATTCAAAATCTGAAATATCTTTTATTATTATTGAAGCTGCATATCCATCTGCATTATCTAAACTATATATATTATTTCTGTAATCTGTTACAGCATTATATATTTTCGTAACAGCATCTTTTACTTGTTGTGATCTTGAATAAGCAGAATTTAAAGTTGTTTCATCTCCACCTGGATGACCTGTAAAAGTTTCTCTAATTTTATCTGCAACTTTTATTACATCATTTATATTGTTTGGATTAATTTTTAAAGAACTACTATCTTCTGCTTTAATATCTCTTAAGATTTCTTGTAATGTTGCTAATGATGTAGTATCGTATTCACCAGTTTTTGGATCTTTATATCCTGTATAATCATAAATTACATTATATATAACTGTTTGTGTTGCATAGTAATCTTCTTTCCATCTTCCAGTTGAATAAGCTGATTCACTTGTATATTCATATTCTTTACACCCTATAGAAACTAAATAAGAAAGTTCTGAATATAATCTTAAATATACTGGTTCATATTTATCTACAATCTTATCCCAAGAAGTTCCATCATAAGTTGCTGAATTTTCATAACTTCTATCATAGTTTACGCAATAAGCCACACGGTTCCCCTTTTCTGGAGCATTCTTGTCTACAGAAGTTACGTATTTTATTGAATTACGAACAGGTCTTCCATAACACCTTAAATATGCTAAAACTGGTGTTCCGTCATTTTTAATTGCTTTTCCTGTATCTCCCATTTCTGCTAAAGTTGAAATAGGACTTTTTTCTCCACCATTTAATACTATTTCTTGATATGCATTATATATTGCTAATTCTTCTTCGGTAAAATCATCAGTTCCTTCAAACATTGCAATTGCTGCAAGTTCAGGTCCTCTTACATATATCATTTCTTGATATTTTTCATATATATACATTTCCTCTTGAGAAACTTCTAAACCGTATTCTTCAGCATATTTAACATTCATTGACATGTATGGACCATAAGAAAGAATATCTTGCCAAGTAAAATCCATTTCTATCTTTGGTGAATATATATTTGATATGTTAATTTCATTTTGGTTTACTGTTTCTACAATAGATTTATAATTTTCTATTTCATTAACTATAATTGAATAATTGATTATAGTTCCATTTTCATCATATTTTTCTAAATTTTCAAAAGTATAATTCCAATTTCCATTTTCATCTGCAGTTATAGCATAAGATTTAGCAGATGTTTTATTTCCATTTTCTAATACACTAACATAAATAATTTCTGGTCTTGTAGCATCTTTATTTTCTTGGTCTTCCCAAGTAATTGTTCCTTTTAATTCTGTTTTGCCAACTAATTTACTTACAAAATTAGTTCCTTCTTGAACTGTTTCATAACCAGCAATTTCATTTTCTGCTACTTGATAATCTATTAAAACACCATTTTCATCATATTTTTCTAGATTTTCAAATTTATAATTCCAGTTTCCTTCATTATCTGCAGTAACGCTTGTAGAATTTACAACTGCAGTACCAGCATTTTTTAACAAATTAACTGTAATAGCTGCAGGTCTTGTTCCGTAAGCGTTTGAGTTGTCTTTCCAAACCTTACTTCCTACAACTTCTGTTTTTCCAACTAAAGTACTTTTAATATTATTATTTTCATCAATAACAACATTATAATTTTCTATTCCATTAGTTGTAATTTTGTATGTTATGTTCACTCCGTTTTCATCTTGTTCGTCTAATTCTTGGAAATTATATACCCAATTTCCTGTTGCATCTGGATTAACTTCAACCTCTTTCATTGCAGTAGCTTCATCATTTTTTATTAAGCTCACTTTAATGCTTGAAGGTCTTGTTCCGTAGCTATTTTGATTATCTATCCATGTAATATTTCCAGTTAGATTTATTTTGTTTACTATAACATCATTTACGTTACCTTCTTCGTTATCCAAATTCTCTTTATTATCTATTAAATTATTATTATTTTCTATCTCTTCAGTAGTATTTTCTACTTGATTTTCATCTTCTTGTTTTATTTCTTCTTGATTTTCTAATTTGTTTTCTGTTTTCACAGTATTTGAAACATCAGAATTAAGCGAATCTTCTACATTTGATTCACTTCCTACTTGATTTTGAGTTGTTTCTTCTGTTGCTTCCTCTGTTGTTCCTTCTGCTTCTTTTTGAGCACCATTATCAACAACAACGTTATTTTCGCTGTTGTTCTCCGGAACATCTTGATTTTCTATTTTATTCTCTTCCACTACGGGTACTGATGGTTGCGTAGCTTCAGTATTATTTTCTACTACATTGTTTGTCTGCTCATTTGGAGCATCATTTATAATCTCATCTGATTGAGTATTATTAACTACTTCGTTTGTTGGTAAAGTATTTTCTACCACTGTGTTTGTTTCTGGTTCTGAACTAATAGCATCAGATACACCATAAACTAGGTTTAATGGCATATAAGTTGATAGCACTACGATTAACAAAAGTAATGCAACTACTTTTTTGCCAAGAATAAATTGCCCCTTATTCATAAAAACTCCCCCTCATACTTACTATTAATTATTATTTTTATACTTATCTATAACCTGTTAATAAATAATAGCTACTATCATTTTATTTATTAATATTACAATTTTGTTACAAAATTATTCAAATTGTTCAAACTTGCATATGCGTAAATAAAACGACGTATATTTTTTTCGGCAAGATTATATAACAGAACAAAAAAAATACCGAGTATTTTTTATACTCAGTATTTAAATTTTTGTAATAATTTAGAAATTTTTTTGTTATAATTTTTTTGATGTATATTCTCTAATTAATTTTATATTAAATCCAAAAAGAGAATTACAATTTGCAATTCTCTTTTAATTTACTTTATTCCTTGATTTTAAACTTCTAGTTCAACAATTTTGTTTTCCTTCAATGTTTTCTTTAAATCAATTATTCTTTGATTATCTGATCCTCTAAATTTTATTTCAGGATTTTTTCTTGCTTCAATAAATCTTCCATCGACTAAGACATCAATATTATTTAATGTTATATTTGTAATCTCATCTTCTCTATTTTTCAACTCTTCAAAAGTATACCCCGTATAACACCAAACATTAAATTTTGGCAACTCTTTTCTTACACGTTCTATAAAGTGATTTACCTCACTTATATTTTCAGGACATAATGGTTCACCACCACTTATGGTGACCCCTTTTAAAATTGAATTTTCTTTCATTCTTTCTATGATTTTATTCTCATCAAATTCTTCACCATAATTAAAATCTTGAGCTACTTTATTATGGCACCCAAGGCAATTATGAGGACATCCACTAACAAACAAAACTGCTCTCCATCCTATACCATTTGACATACTTTCATCATAAAATCCTGCCATTTTCATTTTATACAAAATCTCCTTTTACTCTCCAAGTCCATTATGTGTTACTCTATCTCTTAACTCAGCAAGTTTAGCCTTGTTCCAACGAGAAGTTGTTCCAACTAAATATCCTGTAATTCTTTGAATTGTATCTATATTTTCACTACCACATTTTGGACATGAAACTAAGTTTGCATCAGCATTTTCAAAACCGCAATCTAAACATCTTGCTCTTGTATGGTTTACACTTCCATATCCCATATTATATTTATCCATTAAATCTACAACAGCTTTTATTGAATCTGGGTTATGTGTTGCATCACCATCAAGTTCAATATAGAAAATATGTCCAGCCCTACACATTTCATGATATGGAGCTTCTATTTTTGCTTTATGCTCTGCTGTACATTTATACCATACTGGAACGTGATTACTGTTTGTATAATATTCTCTATCTGTTACACCAGGAATCACACCATAAGCTTTTCTATCCATTTTTGTAAATCTTCCAGATAGTCCTTCTGCAGGAGTTGCAATAATTGAATAATTCAAATTATATTTTTCTGAGAATTCTTTTGTTAAGTCCCACATTTCATTAATTATTTCTATACCTAATTTTTGAGCGTCTTCATCTTCACCATGATGTTTTCCAACCAAAGCAATTAAACATTCTGCTAATCCAATAAATCCTATACTTAAAGTTCCATGTTTTAAAACTTCTCCTACAGTATCATTTGGTTTTAATTTATCACTATCAATCCACATTCCTTCCATTAATAATGGGAATTGTTTTGCAATAGCTGTAGATTGGAATAAAAATCTTTCATGTAATTGTTGAGCTGCAATTGTTGTATATTTTTCAAGTTCATGCATAAAAATTCTTTTTACAGCCTTTTTATATAAGTCGTTCATATGAACGTCACTTCCAATTCCAAGTTCAAATTTTTTACCAATTTTTTCTTGAGCTTTTAATGCTGACTCAATTGCAATTTTAGGTAAATTAATTGTTGTAAATGAAAGATTTCCTCTTCCTATTGAAGTTTTTTCACCATGTCTATTTTCAAAAACTCTAGTTCTGCATCCCATTGTAGCACATTCATAATACCATCTTCTTGGATCTGATTCATCCCATTTGTCATTATGATTATATGTAGCATCTAAATTTATATAGTTAGGGAAAAATCTTTTTGCAGCAACTTTGCAAGAAAATTCATATAAATCATAATTTCTATCTTCTGGTAAATAGTTAATTCCTCTTTTCTTTTTCCAAATTTGAATTGGGAATATTGCAGTTTCTCCATTTCCAACACCTTCATATGTTGATTGAAGTAATTCTCTTATAACACATCTACCTTCTGCTGTTGTATCTGTTCCATAGTTAATTGAACTAAATACAACTTGGTTTCCACCTCTTGAATGAATAGTATTCATATTATGAATAAATGCTTCCATTGATTGATGAACTCTGTCTACAGTTCTATTTATAGCAACTTGAATTATTCTCTCTTTTCCTTTTATTCCTTTTAAATCTTTTTTCACATAATCTTTTACTTCATATGTTAAAAGCTTTGTAACATCTTCATTTAAAACTTCACCTTGTTTTTTTATTTCTTCTTCAAATGTTTTTCTAACATAAGGAGCTAAGAAATAATCAAAAGCAGGAATTGCTTGACCACCATGCATTTCATTTTGTATAGTTTCCATTGAAATACAACCTAAAATACTAGCTGTTTCAATTCTTTTTGCAGGTCTTGAAGAACCATGTCCAGCCTTGAATCCATTTTCTAGAATTTTATCTAAAGGATGTTGAAGACAAGTTAAAGATTTTGTTGGATAATAATCTTTATCATGAATATGAACATATCCAAGTTTTACAGCTTCTCTAACATCTTTTGATAATAGAAAATCATCAACAAATGGTTTTGTTGTTTCTGATGCAAATTTCATCATCATTCCAGCTGGAGTATCTGCATTCATATTAGCATTTTCTCTTGTAATATCATTAGCTTTTGCACTTATTATATCCAAAAACATTTCTCTTGTTTTTGATTTTCTTGCAACATCTCTATTATATCTATATGTTATATAACTTTGAGCTACTTCTTTTCTACTTGAACCCATTAGCTTTTTCTCTACAGCATCTTGAATTTCATAAACACTAACTTGTGTTTGATTTTCAAATTGTTTTTCAACACTATCTGCAATTTTATTTGCTAAATCTAAATCTATTCCTTCAATTGTATGTGACATCGCTTTTGATATTGCGTCTACAATTCTTTCCCTTTTAAATTCCATTAATCTTCCATCTCTTTTAATTACTTGCATTTTTCCTTCCTCCTTATTCTAGGTTAATTACATTCTAATTTATTTTTCGCAAAAATAATGTTGCCATAGCAACATTTTATTATTTTTCTTTTATTTTCCATATTTTCCCTTGATTTTATTGAGTTTTAACCATTATTAATTTTACATTACAAATGTTTAACATTGATTTTTGAAGCTTTTTAAGCACCCAATTTTACATTTTTGTTGCTATAGCAACAATTTTGTGATATATTGTTTATGGTGATTTTTATGAGAAGAAATTTTGATCCAGAAAATTTTATTAAAAAAATGCAAGCACACTGCAATTTATGTGAAGTAAAAGAATTCCAAGCAGATGAAGTAATTACTACTTTCCTTTTAAGAAGAAATCAATTTTGTATCTTGCTTGAAGGTGAAGCTCAACTGATTACTTATGATAGCGAAGGAAATAAAAAAATCTTATATTACTATAAGAAAAACGACCTTTTTGGTGAAGCTTTATTCAAAGTATATATGAATAAAGAATTATTTGTTTTGGCAAAAAAGAAATGTAGAGTATTATTCTATCCTTACGATACTGCTGAAAACTGTACAAATACATCTTGTATTTATCATATTGAGATTTTAAGAAATTTACCTGATTTAATACTTCATAGTATTGCAGAGCAAAACTTTAGAATGATTCTTTTAACCTATAAAGGGGTTAGAGATAAATTATTAACATATTTTAATTATTTATCAATCGAAAACTCAAGTAAAACTATCGAGCTACCTTTCTCTTTAACAGACTTGGCAGATTATTTAATGATAGAAAGAACTGCTATGATGAGAGAATTAAAAAGATTGCAAGACGAAAAAATAATTAAGAAAAACAAAAGCAAAATTGTTTTGCTTTAATAAAAATCATTTTATAAATTTAGCTTTCGTATCAACCAATTATACGTATTAACAAAAAATATACATTAAATAAAAAAGAAGAACTGTTATTTAATTAACAATTCTTCTTTTATTTTTAATTATTAGTTTTATTTTTAAACACTTTATAAAAATAATTAAATAACGTTATAATGCAAATTATACCAAAAACATTATTTAGTATGTATCCACTCATCATATAAAAAGAATGCTCTAAAGATATTTTGGTAAGCTTTGTATATGCCACACCTGCAGCAAGGGTTATTATGGAGCCTATAATTCCTGAAGATATAATCCAATTATTCAAAAGCACTTTTTCCCTCTTCTTTATCAAATCTATTATTAATATAATTGTCATTATCAAATATGATAGATATCCAACAACTCTAATCACTGCTGAAGTATTATCATAAAAATCTCTAACACTCTTTAAATTTTGTATTTTAGGTTCCATTCTTTCTAAATAATCTTTTTGATTAGAAGAAACTAACTCACCAAACATCTTCCAATTTAATTCATTATCTTCTAATAAAATTTTATCATTAGTTATTTCTAAAAATTCTCTTATTCTACTTTCGTAAAAATCAGAATAATTCACTTTACTATCATAAGTATCCATTAAATAAAAAGACTCATAATCATTAATTGCATTCATGGCGTCTTTAAATTCTACCATAAATTCATTTAATTTAAATTTAGATTTTAAAGTGTCTTGAAAAATAGGAACCAACTCTTGAGTTTCAACAGTTCCGTTTTCTATCGCAACATTTATTTCAGAACTTATATTTTTATATAGTTCATCTTGCATCTCATAAGTACTATACCAACTAGAAGAAACACCAGCAAGGAAGCCCCATAAAAACATACCGTCTTCAATTTCATTTCCTTTTCCACCTGTTATTATATCCATAGAAAATTCAAAATTATCTTTTATTTTATTTAATGATGGTGAAATCGTATATAAATATTTTATTTTTTCTCTTGAATTTGTTACCTCTGTATTTCCATCAACATTTTTAACTATATTAATCGAATGAATTACATTTTTTAAACTTTCAAAATTATTTTGATTAACTACTTTTCCACCATAATATGAAAGATTTATACTTCCTATAATTTGTTCAAATATTATCAATGTTACTAATGGAAGTATTAACAATACCATTTTTAATGTGTTTGCTATTTTGATTTTTTTATTTTTAAATATTTCATTAATAACACTTACTATAATTACAAACGAATAAAACAAAATAAATGGAACTAACCAAATAGAATCTTCTCTCACATAATAAAAGAATGGAAAAACAATACTTGCCAATACAATTCCAAATACGTATTTCGACATCTTATTTTCATTTCTATTAATTAACACTATATTAAACAAACTCATCAAAACAATTGCTAATGTTGGAGTTAAACTATTTCTGTATACACGTTGAAAGCTTGACGAAAACATTATTGGATTAAACAACATAAATGCAAAAATTATTATTAAAGCCAATTTATTTTTTATAATATCTTTTATTGAATAAATAAAGAAACAACAAGCAATTGCGTATACTAATGTAACAGAAAAAATGTATGGAACTTTAAATATAGAAATTACAGCTAAAAATAGTGGGAAAACCGGTCCTTTTAGCAAAGTATTGTAACCATAATTTCCAAGCCAATTTCCATCTACTAAAGATTTTGCTTGATGAACTTGTAATTGATCATCATCTATATAATCTATATATCCATATATAGGAAGCTCTAATATCATATATATTCTTATTGCAATTAATATAAAAATTACAATAAAAAATATGATATTCTTTATCACATCTTTTGATACTATTTTATTAAAAATATTTTTTGTGTCCATTTTTATTCTCCTGCACAACATGTTAAATTAATATACTCTAAATTTAACATATCTTTTAATTTTTAGCAATAAAAAAAGATGTGTGGTCAACACATCTTTTTTTTATTTTCTTTTATTGCATTATTTAGTTCTTTAGTCATTTTTTTACTTATAATATAATTAGTCAAACAAATCAATAAAAATATTATTGTATATGCAAAATAGAAAAATTTTGAATCTCCATTTAGGTACATAGCTTTAAAATCCCAAAATCTACCAGTCCAACTATACATATAAAGAGGTGGAAAAGCTAACATCACACCAATATATCCTATTATGAATTTCAAAACTTTATTAACTTTTTTACTTGAAATTATACCGTATGTAACCGCAACAACTATTCCTAAAGCAATTGATATTCTAATATATTCAGCGAAAATATTATATACTGTTGATTGTAGCAAACTCCATGCTGAAAATCCTACTGGATCAAAAAATTCTCCAAATGTATGTATATGGCCATCTCCAAGTGAATGCTCTAAACCATCATTTTTATATATAGAATTTTCAGCTTCTTCTCGCAGTAATTCGGCAAACTGATTCATTTGTTTTACTTCTTCGCTCAGATTATTTATCATTTCAGTATCAAGTTCATATATATACGTCATATGTCCAAATATACTTATTTGATACTTGTTAGATAAATTAATAAGTTTTTTTAACGTAAAAAAAGTATATATAATCATTGTTGAAAGTACGAATACTAATAGTATTTTTAACAATTTTATTAAGAAATTTTTCATTTTAAATTCCCCCTTTGCTTTAATAATTTCATTATCTGAGAAACATTTCTTTTAGATACAATCTCTTTTGTTCCATCTTTCATTTTTACAGTTATTGTTCCGATTATACTTGTATCAAAACATTCAATTTTATTAATATTTATGATACAAGAATTTGAAATTCTAATAAAATCTTTTTGTTCGAAAATTTCATTCAATTCATATAATTTATATTTTATCTTATAGCTATTTTCTTTAGTTCTTGCAAAAACATATTTATCTTTACTAAAAAAACAAATAATGTCTTTTAATTCTATAAAATATATTTCATTATTTATATATCCAATAACCTGATTTGGAATACTATTAATATTAGATATTTGTCTTATAATATTTTCAACTTCTTCAGTCATCTTTGGAGCATTTATGTTTATAGTTATATTTGAAAATTCTTCAGAAATATTCGTGTTAATTTTTATTTCCATTGTTTCACCTCTTAAATAAATTATAGCATTTCTATTTTTTCATTCAATAAAAAAAGCTATACTTGTGATAACTGTATTAATATTTAAGATAAACGTTATAAAAAAGAGTAAAACGTTGCAGCGTTTTACTCTTTTTTGACCTCTGCTGATATAATTTTATACCTTTTTATAAAAGATAAAGCAAACGAGGAATATCCTCAAATAAGAACTGTTTCTACCCAAACTATTCTTATTTTCCTAAATGTGGGTAGCATTTAAGAAATATTATTGAAATTCGCTAATCTCAATAATATTAATTTTATTATAATATCTCTTTTATTCTAAGTCAAATAGGTATTTTTATATTTTATTCATTTCTACATTATGTATAAACTAAAAAAGACCTGAAACTTAAAGTTTCAGGTCTGGTGCGGCAGGTACAACTTATTTCTTTATATATCAGTACTTTGCGAGATTTTGTACAGAAGAAGTCCTTATATGTAAAATACTGCATTTCAGCCTTTTAGTAACATAATGTTTTATTTTTCAAAAAAGAGAGGACTTCAGCATTGATATTAAAGTAACAAACAAACTTTTGTACAGCAACCCCTAAAACTTGCTTAAATTTTATGTTTTTTAGTATTGTATTTTTATATTTTTTACTTTATAATTGTTCCATCCTTTCTTAAGGAAATCTTTAATGAAAGGAGGTGGACTTTATATGAACTCTGCAGATGTAATTTTTTATCTAATCAATCTTCTATTAGAAGAAAAAGATAAAGATAAAAAAGAGACACCAAGTGAGGAATAGTCCTCTTAAGAAGAACTGTTATTGCAGTAACAGTTCTTCTTTTTTTGCAAAAAAAAAGAACTAAACATTGCAGTGTTTAGTTCTGGTGTCCTTTATGAACTCTGCAGACACTTAATTTGTAATATAATTATACTACTTTTAATAGTATATGTCAAACATATTTTTCTATACATCTTCATTTTCTTTTCGTTTCTTAATTACTATATTTGTAATTATATATATAATTGTTGGAATATTTAATATTAAAAATAATAAAATTACATCTTTATCAATTGTTTTAAAAAAGTTTTTACCATCATTTAACATTGTAAAAATAATTAAATTTATTTCGACAAAAAGAGAAATTATAAAATTTAATATAGGCAAAATCCATTTTATAATTTTTTTATTTGCTATAAAGACTTGAATACATTCCGTTATTGCTAAATATAATATAAATAATTGTATCATTTTTTATTTCTCCTATTTAGATATTTTTACTCGTATACTTACAATTAGGAAAATCCGAACACCCTATAAATTTTCCATATTTTCCCTTTCGTTCAACTAAATTACCACCACATTTAGGACATATCATATTTTTTTCTTTATCATTATTTTCTTTTACGGTATTCTTTATATTTTTAATATGGCTTTTCCTAATTTCTTTATCAGTGATATTATTTTGTTCAATTTTATTTTTTATCTTACTTAAATCTTCTATAATTATTTCATTATTATATGATTTGATTAAATCATTAACAAAATCTAATTGAGTAACATTTTTTGCTTTTACTTTTATTTTAGCTTGATTTGAAATACAAATAATAGAAATAAATTTATCTTCGCTAAAATTTAATAATTCTTCAAGAGCTTTTATATGACCATAATTTTGATGAATTGGATTATTAAAATAATATTTATTTTTTCCAAGATGTTGAATCCATTTATTTTGATGTTCTTCTCCAGTAATTAACCCATAATAATTTTTCATTTCTACTACAAATATTCCATATATAGAAATAATGATATGATCAATTTGATGTGTACCTTTGCTAGATTTTATCATTATATCATTTAAAATTATATATTTATATTTAGGTAATTTTTTTAATTCTTGCTTTACCCAAAATTCTCCCATAAAACCACGGATTTTTTTATAAAAAACTGTAACTAATATTAATAGTATAAATATTATTATATTTGCTGGATTTATCAATGATTTTATTAACTGATTTATAGCATATTCCATATAATTTTCCTTTCAACACAATTTGCATTGATTATATCACAATTTAAAGATAATACAATATTAACACTATTTAAACAAAAAAAGACCTGAAACTTAAAGTTTCAGGTCTGGTGCGGTAGAGAGGACTTGAACCCCCACGGTCTCCCACTAGATCCTAAGTCTAGCGCGTCTGCCAGTTCCGCCACTACCGCAAATTGATATTGATTTAGCAATTGCTTCACATACTGAATCTGTAACAAGCAAAGCTTTAACAGCTTCAGCAAGTTCCGCCACTACCGCAAATCAGTCTCAACTGACAATAAATATATTAACACAAATAACACTTTATTGTCAATACAAATTTTAATTTTTTCTTTATATAATCTATTTTAAAGATACCATAAAAACAGTATCTTTAAAATATTTCATAAAACGTTTTAAATGTATAACCCTCAGCTTTTAGCATTTGAATTATTTCAGGCAAGGCTTCTACTGTTTGTGGTTTGTCATTTGCATCATGCATCAACAATACTAAGCTTCCTCTTCCAGCCTTTGTATCAATTACTTCTTGAATACATTCTTCTTTTGTTTCATTTCCTTCGGCATCTCCTGTTAAACAGTTCCAGTTTGTATATGCAATTCCATAATTTTGAAAATGCTCTCTTGCTTGTGCTTTTATTTTTTCATATCTACCACCACTAGATCCTCCTGGAAATCTAAAAAGATATGAATTGTAATCTGGATTATTTAATGCATTTCTAATTGAGTTTTCACATTCCACATATTCTTGGAATACAGTATCTTTACTTTCATAAATTTGTGAATATTTATGTGAATATCCATGGTTTGCTATATAATGTCCTTCATCAAATGCTCTTTTTAAAGTTTCTGGATACAAGTCAACTCTTGCTCCTAATACAAAAAATGTTGCTTTTACATCTTGTTCTTTTAATATATCTAAAACTTGTGGCGTTATAGTTTTTGATGGTCCATCATCAAAAGTTAAATATACAACTTTTTCATCTGAATAATATATATTTTTTATTTCATTGTGTCCGTTTTCATTAAATTGAGGAATAAATTGTGTTTTTATTTTTTCTATACTATGAACTGGTAATTGTTCATGATTACCTTCATACACAGGTAATTCGTTTTGTTTTTCTGATTTTGCAATAAGCGTTTTTTCCTCTTCTTTTTGATTTTCTTCTTTTAGAACAGTTGCTATTTGCTCTTTTTGAACTTCATTATTTTCATCAACAGAATATACTTTTGTGTTACTATCTGTTGCATTATATGATATTGAAAACCCTAAAATTCCTAAACCTACGCATGCCAAAATAACTACAATAAGTAGCACTACTTTTTTGATATTTAGTTTATTTTTCTTCATTAGACTAAACTCATTATATTCGTAGTCTTCCATACCATATAACATATTTCGACACTCCTCGTCATCATTATATAGTATTTTGTCAAAAATTCAAGTGTTAATTCACAATCAAAAAATAAATTAAAGATTTTCTATCACATTTCATTGTTTATAGAAAATCTTTAATCTACATTTTTATTAATTAACTGTTAATTGTTGAAATTGATATTCAGCATTTGGAAAAGTATTCTTTTCCTCTTGTAATATATAATTGTCTATTATTTTCTTTTTATCTTCTTCAGATAATTCAATTTCATAGTCTATCTTATTAAATTCGTAATTATAATATACATTATATGAAGTCAATTTATCTAATTCATATTCTTCTTCTCTGGTTAATAGGCCTGTTTCCAAATCTATATATTTTATCTTTTTAATATAAACTTGATTATCTGCTTGAGGATTTTTATCATATTTTTCTATTATCAAATCTTTATTTTTTAAATCTATATTTAATACATATAATGGATTTAAAATATTACTAATACTATAATTATTTAGTGAGATTTCACTAGCTAATTCATAAGGACTTGAATTCTTATAAGCAAATCCTTCTTGATAATAATAAGTATACTTTTTCTCTTCATCTAAATAATTATAATCAATTCCATAAGTAGCCTTTTCTTCAGGAGATTTATAATAATACCAAGTTTTAAAGCTTTTTCCATTATTACTATTAAAATCTGTTACAACTTGAACTCCATTTTTATATCTTATTAAATATTCTTCTTCACTTATAAGTCCAGAATAATATATTCTTTTTTGATATGTATAATTATCTGCCCCTTTATACTTATTTAGTTTTGCAAACATCGTAGAAAAGAAAACAGCTTTAAAAATTACTGATACTAGATATATTACAAAAATAAAAATAAGTACGCCTTTGATAATCTTTTTAATTTTCTTTCTATTATCTTTTGATTGTGCTTCATTATCTTGACTTTTATTGCTGTCGCCAGATAAATTATTTTGGTTTTCATTTTGGAAAACTTCTTCTGGCACATCATTTTTTACTAAATATTCAGCTCCTTCTATAAAGTCTTCTAAACATTTATCAAATTCTTCACAAAGAGCATTTAAATTTGCTATATCCGGTATCCTTTCTCCTGTTTCCCATTTATATACAGCTTGTCTTGATACTCCTATTTTATTTGCAAGTTCTTCTTGAGAAATTCCTTTTTCTTTTCTATATTTATATAAATTTTCTCCTAAAAATTTTATTTCTTTTTTCATTTTATGTACCTCCTCTTTAGTTCTTTATTTTATTATAAAAAAGTATAAATAATATTTCAAGAATCCGAGGATTGAAATTTGTTAACAGAAGTTTACATTCTACTTTTTCTTTTTATTTTTCTTTGTTATTTCAGCCATTTTCTCTGCTTTTTCTTTTTGTTTATCAAGTGGAAGCCAAGCAAATTCTGAGCAAACTTGTTCTCCACATTTAGTGGTATTTTCTTTTTTATTTTCCATAATTAATCTCTCCTTATAAAATCTATACTATTATTCTTTCCAAAGTAAATTAATTTATGTAAAAAAAGAAACCCTACTTAAAGTAGAGTTTCTAAAATTATTTTATTAATTTTATTAGTTATTTTCTGAACCATTAATTTTTAATAGTTTGAAGATTTCAACTACAAGTAATGGAGCAAATACTAAGCAAATTACTTCTATTAATTTTTCTGGATAGTTAAATAAGTTTGTTATACTGAATATTTCTTGTAAGAATGGTACTAATAATACAACTAACATTAAACCTGCTGAAGCTCCAATTGCTAATAATAACATTTTGTTATTAAATGGATTTGAGCTAAAGATTGATTTTTTGTTATCTCTTACGTTAAATACGTGTACTAACTCAGAAAGAGCTAAAGTAGCAAATGCCATTGTTTGACCAATATGGATTTTTTCTTCTGGTGTTACACCTTCTGTAGCTAAACCAAGAATAAATGCTGTTAAAGTTAAAGCCCCTACCATTAAACCTTGGTATAATACTCTCCATGTCATTCCTTTTGTGAATATTCCTTTTGATTTTAAAGGTTTTCTATTCATTATTCCTTTTTGAGCTGGGTCAACTGCTAATGCTAAAGCTGGTAATGAGTCTGTTACTAAGTTAATCCATAAAATTTGAACTGGTAATAATGGTTCTAATGCACTAATTAATGAATCTGGTATTCCAAATTGGCTCATTAATAATGGTGTTATTAAAATAGCTGTAAATAATACAACAATTTCACCAATGTTACTTGATAATAAGAATTGGATAGCTTTTAATATGTTGTCATATATTCTTCTACCTTCTTCTACTGCTGAAACTATTGTTGCAAAGTTATCATCTGTTAAAATAACATCTGCTGCTTCTTTTGAAACATCAGTTCCAACGATTCCCATTGCACAACCGATATCAGCTGTTTTAAGAGCTGGAGCATCGTTTACACCGTCACCTGTCATAGCAACGATTTCTCCGTTTGCTTGCCATGCTTTTACTATACGAACTTTATGCTCTGGTGAAACCCTAGCATATACAGAAATTTTTCTAACTCTTTTTTCTAATTCTTCATCAGACATAGCTTCAAGTTCTGCGCCAGTTATAGCTTCATCACCTTCTTGAAGAATTCCTAATTCTTTTGCTATTGCTGTAGCTGTAATTTTGTGGTCACCTGTAATCATAACTGTTTTGATTCCTGCTGATACACATTTTTCAACAGCAGCTTTAACTTCTATTCTTGGTGGGTCTATCATAGCAACCATACCAACAAATATTAAATCTGATTCTAAGTTTTTAACTTCTTCTGCAGTTGGAGCATGGTCTAATACTTTATATCCAACAGCTAAAACTCTTAATGCATCTTCTGCTAAATGAGCATTACATTCTTGGATTGTTGGACCATATTCTTTAAAATCATTTTTGATTTCTCCATGAATTCTATATCCTTTGCAGCATTTTAATAATTCGTCTACACCACCTTTTGTGTAAACCATATATTTATCATCTGCATATTTATTTACTGTTGTCATTAATTTTCTGTCTGAATCAAATGGAATTTCAGCAACTCTTTTATAAGCTGTAACTGGATTATATGTTCCATCACTAGAAATTCCAGCTTCATTTGCCAAACGTGTATAATCCATATTTTTAGCCATATCTATTAAGGCTGTTTCTGTTGGATCTCCGGCTAAAGATCCATCTTCAGCAACTTTTGTATCATTACAAAGCATTAATGCTTCTACAACTAATCTTCCTTCTTCATCTATTTTATTTATTTTATCTAAATCTTGAAGATTAGAATTATAGAATAATTTCATAACTGTCATTTTATTTTGTGTTAATGTTCCAGTTTTGTCTGAACAAATAACTGTAGCACATCCTAAAGTTTCAACAGCTGGTAATTTTTTTACAATAGCATTTTTCTTAACCATTCTTTGAACACCAATAGCAAGAACTATTGTAGATACAGCAGCTAATCCTTCAGGGATAGCAGCAACAGCAAGTGATACTGCAGACATAAACATATGAACTGGTTCTTTACCATATGCTAAACCAACAACAAATATAATAGCACAAATTACTAATGCTGCAACACCTAATATTTTTCCTAAGCTATTAAGTTTTGCTTGAAGTGGTGTAACACCTTCTTCTGTTTCGTTAATCATTGTTGCGATTTTACCAACTTCAGTATTCATTCCTGTTTCAACAACAATACCTTTTCCTCTACCATATGTAATTAAGCTTGAAGAGAATAATAGGTTTGTTCTATCACCAACACCAACTTCTTGTTCATCAATTTTTTCTGTTTGTTTTTCAACAGCTAATGATTCACCTGTTAGTGCTGCTTCTTGTGATTTTAAGTTAACAGCTTCAATAAGTCTTAAATCAGCTGGAATAAAATCACCTGTATCTAAAATAACAATATCACCTGGAACTAATTCTGCTGATTGAACAACAACTAATTTTCCATTTCTCATTACTTTAGCTACGTGGCTACTCATTTTTTGAAGTGCTTCCAAAGATTTTTCAGCTTTGCTTTCTTGAGCAACACCAATTATTGCATTTACAACAACTACTATTAAGATAATAATTGAATCTGTAAATCCTTCTCCTTCTTGTACTCCAACAATTCCTGAAACTATAGCAGCAATTATAAGAATTATTATCATGAAATCTTTAAATTGCTCTAAGAATTTTTCGATAAGAGTTTTCTTTCTCTTAGCTTTTAATTCGTTAGTTCCATACTTCTCTCTTCTAGCAGTAACTTCTGCATCAGAAAGACCTTTGTTTAAATCAGTTTCTAATTTTTTTGCAGTTTCTTCTGCAGTCAAATTATACCAATTTTCTTTTTCCATACTTTCCTCCTTAAATTTAATATATTTTTAAAATATTATTGACATCATCTAAAGTTCCTTTATTTGTAAGAACAATATCAAATTCTTTATTAAAATATCGCAAATTTTCTTCTATTTTTTCTTCTAAAAATCCGACTGTTATTGCATTTTCTTTTTCTTCTTCTGAAATCATTTTTAAATCAGCTAATCCATCACCTAATAATAAAATATTTTTTCTATTTGATAAAGCATTTTTTGATTCTTGATCAAGACTAACTATATTTTTATTAAGAGCATGAATTGTTTCACCTTTTATTGATTTTATCATTCCATTTTCAAATTCAATAAAATTACTTACTATTTTTATATTAGAAAAATAATTATTTTCATTATTTAAAAATTCTTCAATTACATTTCCAATTCCTGCTGAAATAATTATTACAGGGACATTTAGTTCACACATTTTCTTTAAGAACTCTTTTGCTCCTTGTCTATATTTCAGATTGCCATCTGCAATGGCATTTTTTATAGCTTCTTGTTTTAATCCATACTCATAAAATAAATTTATATGAGCTTGCCACCATTCTGTCATTGCAATTGATTTTTCTTCTTCTGAAATTGTTTGGTCAATTTCTATTGGTCTATATTTATTATATAATGCAATTCTTTTTTCTTTATATTCTGTTCCAACTTGATTTGCATTTGCAAGAACTCCCCATGTACTATTTGAAGTTCCTTCTGTTAAAGTTTTATCAAAATCAGCAACAACATAAAAGTTATTTGAATCTAATTTTATTCTATTAATTTTATCTTGATTATTAATATAAATCATAAATTCTCCTTAATCTAAATCTACTTGTAAATATATACAAAAATTATCAGATTATCAAGGTATTATTGATATTTTTTGATTTTTTTCATTAGTTATATTTCTCAAATTACATTTAAAATTTCACCTCTTCCTATATTTCCTAGAATACAGAAAAAAGACTCTTAAAGAAACAATCTTTTTTCTTAGTTTGCTTCTTTAAAAGTCTCACTCCTTTAGAATATAGGTTACTAACCAGATTTTTATCGAGAATGTTGATTAGTAATTTACAAGTTACTCCCTTTTAAATTCTGTAAATATTATATATAAAAAATATATTTTTTTCAAGTTATTTTATAATTTTTCTGTTATTATTTTACTCTTGCATTCACCTCTAATATAAATTATTATCAAATTTTTTAATTTTCGTGCTCATAAATATATATAATAAAAAGACTAGAATTTTCTCTAGCCTTTTATTATATTATAAAATTCTATTCACTCCTTAATGCTAATACAGGGTCTTTCTTAGCTGCTGCTTTTGATGGAATTACACCACCAATTAATGTAAGAATTACACTTAAAATAACAAGTATTGCTCCACCAATTACTGGAAGTACAGCTGTAATTTCCTCATTAACACTATGAATAACCATATTTGTAGGAATCAATAATAATAAAGTTGTTCCTATACCAATTAATCCTGAGAACAATCCAACAATAAATGTTTCAGCATTAAATATTGATGATATATTTTTTTTTGAAGCTCCAATAGCTCTTAATATACCTATTTCTTTTGTTCTTTCTAAAACAGAAATATAAGTTATAATTCCAATCATTATAGATGAAACTATTAATGAAATACTAACAAATGCAATTAACACATAACTTACACTGTCTACAATTGTTTTTACAGATGACATTAATAGTCCTGTTATATCAGAATATTTCACTACTTTTTCTTCATCTTCTTTTTCCATCTTTTGATTATATTCATCTATAAAATCTAAAAACAACTCTTTAGAATCAAAATCTTTAAAATAGAATGATATTGATGTTGGCTTTTCTAAATCTTGATACCCTAAAGCAAGAAGATTAGTCTCTGCATTTTCAACTGTTGTTGTTGTTAATGTTTCAAACAAACGTCTCATTTCTTCTTCATTCATTTCAAACTTAAAAGCATTTGCTATTTTATCTGGATTTACATTAAATGCACTTCCCATAGTTTCCATTAATTTTCCGGTTAATTCCCCAACTTTAGTTAAAATTGTTTTTTGCATTGTTGCTTCTGTCATTGCAATTGCAATTTCTTTAGTACTAGAAACTATCATATCTTGTTTTACAACTTCATCTACTATACTATCTGTTGTTCCACTTACAAATATTCCTGTAATATCTGTTGAACCAACACTAGAATCTGGATTAGTTGTTGTTCCACCTTGACCAATACTTGGTACACTACTTTCTCCACCAGCAGTTATATTTCCACCTTCTATTGTTATATTATCAGTTGTTCCAGAACTATCTGTTCCTGTTCCAGCACCACTACCAGCCCCAGGTATTGTTTCTCCTGTTGTTCCACCAGTAATTCCTCCACCTGGAATTCCTGTTCCAACTTGCATTGAAATATATTGTTGTAGAATTCCTGTAATTATTCCATTATACATTTGAGAAAATGTATCTTGAGGAATTACATATTGATTTTCCATACTTGCTAAAATTGATTTATTTTTATCTTTAGCTAATCCATTGGTTACAACATTTTGAACTTCACTTAATTTCATTGTTGCCATACCAGCAACTTGTTTCTCCGTAATATAATCATTTAAAATATTTTTTGTTATTGTTGATAAATTATCTAAAAATGTTTTTTGTGCACCTGCAGTATCTGCTGTAATTGCACCAGAAATTTCTGTAATATATCCTTTAGTCATATTTTCAATATCTGATTGATTTATATTAACTCCAAAAGCTTCTGATAGCATATCTTCATCAATTGAAACCATATCTTGAAAATCTAATCCAGCTGATTTTTCTTCATCATCAAATTCTTTTCCACTAAAAACATTTACATCTTCATTTGCCATTTGTTTTTGAACAATTTCTGATTTTGAAGCTTTTTCTATTACATACTTAGTTAAGTTTCTTGTATATAATACTCCAGATCCTGCCATTCCATTCATTGATTCACCTTTTGGCTTAGCTATACCCACAACCTTTAAATCTAATGAATTATCATAAACATTATTCATAAATTTTTCATCGTCAGTCATATCTTCATAAATATCATATTTAGCGTTATATTTATAAGTATCAGCAGGATTAACCAATTTAAATTCTAACCCCATTAATTCTTCATAAGATAATTCTAATGGTTCATTTTCGTTTTTTACTTTCTCTCCATCAACAATTTTTCCAATCATGTCTTTTAATTCATCTTGATCTCTTATTGCAATTCCATATAATAACATATCTGAAATTGAATGTTCATCTGGTAAAACAAGCATTATTTCATTATATTCACTCGGAAATTTTCCCTCTATAACTTCATATTGTTCATTAACCATTTCTTCATTATCAATAAGTTCAGAGAATATTGTAATTCCACCTGACATTAAACTTGATGAACTTCCCATTAATGTTGCTATAAAATCACTTGGATTTAAAAGCACTAATTCTTTTTCTGTATTTCTTCTATAAATTGTTGGTTGAACTGCATAACTATATCTTGTTAAAGATACCATTTCATCCACTTTTTCCTGATTTTTTTCGATATGTTTTTTAAATGATTTTAAATCATTTCTTCCAACTGTAGCAAATAAATCTGCAACATTTTGTTGTTCTTTAACAACACCTTTTTTAACTTTTTCTTTTTCATCTTCCTCTTCATTAGCCCCTAACAACATAGATGCCATATCAGCAGTTTCAGATTGAACTGTAAGAGGATATGATGTTAATGTATCTTCTTGAATTTTATCAATATAATTTTGGAATCCAGTTGATAAAGATAAAATCATTGCAATACCTATAATACCAATTGAACCTGCAAATGATGTTAAAAATGTTCTTCCTTTTTTAGTTAATAAGTTATTTAAACTTAAAGAAAATGCAGTAAATAAAGACATTGAAGACTTACCTAAGTTTTTATGTTTTGGTTTTTCTCTTTTTGATAAATCTATTTCAAATGGATTTGTATCTCCTTGAATTTCACCATCTCTTAAATTTACAATTCTTGTAGAATATTTTTCAGCAAGTTCTGGATTATGTGTAACCATAACAACTAATCTATCTTTAGCTACTTCTTTTAATAATTCCATAACTTGTACACTTGTATGTGTGTCTAAAGCTCCAGTTGGCTCATCTGCTAATAAAATATCTGGATCGTTTACTAAAGCTCTAGCAATAGCAACCCTTTGCATTTGTCCACCAGACATTTGAGTTGGTTTTTTGTGTGCTTGTTCTTTTAGTCCTACTTTATCAAGTGCAGCTAAAGCACGTCTTTTTCTTGCTTTTTTTGATATACCACTAATAGTTAATGCAAGTTCTACGTTTGCTAAAATTGTTTGGTGAGGTATTAAATTATAGCTTTGAAAAACAAATCCAACTGTATGATTACGATATGAATCCCAATCTCTATCTTTATACTTTTTAGTTGAAACATTATTTATTATCAAATCACCTTTATCATAACGATCAAGTCCGCCTATAATATTTAATAATGTTGTTTTTCCAGAACCAGATGGCCCAAGTATTGAAACAAATTCACTATCTCTAAAATTTAAACTAACATTATTCAAAGCAATTTGAACCAAATCTCCAGTTTTATATTGTTTTGATATATTCTTAATTTGTAGCATTTTTCGCCTCCAATAAAATATTATTTAATATTTTAAACATCCTTATTTTGTAATTTACATTCAATTGAATTAAGTACTTTTTTTGTTAATCTTATATAGTCTTTTCTTTCTTCTTCATTTAAATTTTCAAAAACTTTAGTTATATCTCCAATTGCTTCTTTTCTTTTTTCATCTACTAATTTTCTTCCCTCTTCTGTAATTTCTACAATTGATTTTCTTTTATCATCATTATCAAGATTTTTTACAACTAATTTTTTATTCTCCAAAGAATTTAAAATAGACGCAATTCTAGGAAGACTTAAATTTAGTTTTTCACTTAATTCACTTGGTGAAACTTTATCAAAAAAAGTTAAATATACTAAAACTCCATTTTCTCCTTGTGAACAGTTTTGAGGTATTTCTGTTAGATTTTTTCTACATTTTACAATCATCCAAAAAAACTCTTCTGCCGCATTTCTTGCATTCATTTTATTTTCCCTCTCTTAAAATACTTAATACTGTTAAGTATTTTACCACTATCATATTTATGTGTCAATATAATCGTAATTAAATTATGTTAAAAAATCTAAAATATTCATATCTACTGATGTAGATTTTTTTATAATTCTGTATTTTCTTTATTTTTTCATAGTTTCCTTTTCTTTATTGGATTTTCTTTGCTCTCTTTCTAATATTTTAACTATTCTAGGTCTATTATATCTTTGAATAATAATAAACTGACTATCAAAAATCATAGCAGCAATTGCTGTTAAAACAAAGATCCAAGCCTTTCCCCATATTAACCCGAAAAACATTGTTGAAATAGAAATTGCTTCATTAATCCAATGATCAACTTCAGATTTTGTCATTGTATTTACAATTTTTTCTAAAGAGTTTTCTTTTAAATCAAACTGTTCTGGATTATATGTTAATGCTTTTCCTTTCCACAATTTTACTTTTAAAAATTTGTAAAGACCTTTTTCAAATTTTCGTTCTTTAAACCACCATTGTTTATAATTAATATGTTTTCTAAATAATTTAGAAACATTTCCTAAAATAATTCTTACCCAAAAGTGATATGTAATAGTAAATGCAGTTACTCCTGTCCATAAAATTGCTCCACTTTCATTATAACCACCATAATATAACGAAAAACATATTATAGATGTTATAACTCCTAAGGCAATTACACTATACATAAACAAAGCTGGTCCACTAGTTTGAAACAATTTCATATTCCCTCCTAATTTAATTAATGCTTTCTAAATAATTAACTTTTTTTCCTGCTTTTGTAGCATATTCTATTTCTGATTTTGTGCTACTTCCTATATAGCCACCTACATTTATTACAAATATTTCATCTGCCATATCTATTTTTCTTTTATGAATATCATCAAGCATTTCTTTAGTTTTTATTTGTGTTTCTTCATCCATTTTATCCCAAATTTCCGCATCTTTCGAATGACCAAAGAATCCAACTGATATAACAATATTTCCTTTTAATGTTAATTCTTTTTGTACCTCAAAAAATTCTTTTTCAAATCTTGTTGAACCACATAATGTTATAACTTTATAATTTCCTACCATTTTTATTCTCCTTATTTTATATTGTATTAAATTTTTCTTTATATTTTTCTATAAATTGTTTAGTTGGAGAGTATATATTTTTTGGCAGATTATTTAAATCAAACCATTTCCATTCATCTTCTTTGGTTGGTTCCATAACTTTTAATTCTCCTGAATGTTTATTAGCAATAACTTGTATAGTAACAAAATGTTTTGAAGTTTGAATATCATCTGATGCACTAAAAACTTCCAATTCATCAATATCTAAGTTCGTTTCTTCTTTAACTTCTCTTATCGCACCTTCAAATATTGTTTCTGCAAATTCTTGTTTTCCTCCTGGAAATGTCCAAGTATCTGGCTCAAATATTCCTCCTGTATCTTTTCGATTCACACTTCTGTGTCCCAATAATATCTTGTTTCCGTCTTTTATCATTACTCCAATTCCAACTCTAACACAATTTTCCATACTCTTCTCCTATAATACTATTTTCGTTTATTATATCATATATATTAAATTTATAAATATCAATTAAATATTTTTCTTGAAAAAGAAAATAGCAGATACCAAGAGGTATCTGCCTTTCACTCAAGTACATTTTAATAGTCCATTTTCAATATGGAACTATTCATCATCAACAGGCTCTTGAATCGAATAGCTCTCTCGAACTTTCTTCATTCTCTTAAGTGCCTTTGAATCCGTAGTGAGTTTTTCCGCTTCTTTGATCAAAGCAACTGTTCCCTCATCGCTCATAAACATGAACATTTCATTTACAAATTTGCATTTGTCAAACTTGGATCTCGAAAAGATTTTTACGATACACTTCAAGAAAAAAGATTCTTTGTATCTGAAATATAAATCGGTCAAAGTGTACTTCCTTAAAACTCTATTGAGAATTGCATCTTGGTAATCTTCTGGCAAAGCACCAAAATGATTTACTCCGCTTTCGTAAGCATATTTGCAAAAAAACTTACAATGCGCTTCTCTCAACTCTTGTTCTTCAGGAATTTGCTGGCAAATTTGAATTATGCCGTTTCGGGTCGTTGCTTCACGAATTGCATCTTTTTGCTCTTTGCTTAATAATTTTTCTGGTGATATTGTCTTAGCTGTCATGAACATCCCTCCGCTTCTTAATCCCACACAGTTCCATATTAAATTTTCAATGTACGAATGATTTTTCAAAAATTCGCATCTTTAGTATTATAGCACATTCTAGCCAGTCCGTCAATTATGTAACCTATCAAAAAATGCTATTCATATTTGAATAGCATTTTTCTTGTTATTTTATTTCTATTTTTTCATTTTTTACTTTCTTTATCCAGTCAGGAATTACTTCTGCTGCTGTTTTTCCAGCTTCATATAATTTCATCATTGAATCT